>NZ_AP028955.1:0-1476172 GCF_040369795.1 Spiroplasma ixodetis | reverse complement strand
TAACAAAGTTATTAAATTGAAATTGTTTTTTAATTTGTTGCAATTTATTAAATTCAACAAAATCTTTTTCTACATATATTTTTTGTTTTTTTGCTTCATTGAGTTCTAAAAATTCAATTTGAAGATTTTGTTGAATAATTCTTTCTAAAATTTCTTTAACTTTAAATGTTATATTTTTAGTTAAAATTTCTTTTGCGAATAGTGAATCAACAATAATTAAACATTTATTTTCAAAAATATCATAAATATAAGTGTTTTTAATATAGTTATTAAAAACACTTGGATCAATCATTTCATCATATTGAAGAAAATTTCTAACTTTATTTCAAATGTTTTGAAAGTTTTCTCGCTTATTATCAGTGTTATTCATTTTAAAAACCTCTTTAATTAATATAATTATTGTGGATAAATTGTGGATTAATGTTGATAACTTTTTTATAATTATAATCTGTATTATACTTTTAAAAAAATAAAAAAAATAATATTTATTATTTAATATTAAAAATGATTTATTTTTTTGTTAAAATAATATTGTTTTTATTAAAAATAAACAGAATAATTTGTTAAGATATAAATATTATGTTAGAATGTTCTTAATGATTTTTTATTATAATTTTTAAAAAAAAGGAGAAAAAAATGAAACCGACATATCAACCAAGTAAGAGAAAACATCAAAAAGTTCATGGTTTTTTTGCAAGAATGAAATCTGCAACAGGGATTAATGTTATTAAAAGAAGACGTCAAAGAGGACGTAAAAAATTAACAGCATAGTTTAAAAAAATAAAATAAGGTGAACAAAATATGGAAAAAAAATACCGCCTTTTGAAAAATCATCATTTTAAATATTTAATTAATGAAGGAAAAAGTATTTCAAATGGTCAATTTTTTATCTATTATATGAATAGAGTAGATTTTGAAACTATACGAGTAGGCGTATCAGTAGGAAAAAAACTAGTTCGTTTTGCTTTTGCACGTAATAAGATTAAACGTCAAGTACGAGGAATGTTAGTAGATATTAAAAAAGATTGACCAGTAGATATAGTAATTATGATTAGAAAAAATTATTTATCTAATACATATGAAGAAAATCTTAGTTCTTTATTACATCTTTTAATGAAAATCCCGTTATAGGAGAGTAAATTTAATGCAATATAAAAAGTTTTTATTTCCTGAACAACAGAAAAAAAACGTTTGATTAAAAATAATATGAAAATGAACTAAAATTATTTTAGGTACTTTTTTATTGATGTCAACACTTTGAGGTTGTGGTCAGACTATGGGTGATCCTAATGTTGCAACTAGTGATGTTATTTCAGCTTATGATTTTCAAAGATATAATGTAGCCGCTGTTTTTTTTGAATTACTTATTGGTAACAGTGATGTAGCAAAAAATCACATTTTTCATTTTAATGGTAATAATATTTATGAATATGGATTTACAGGGATTAGAACATGAAGTGAAGCTTGAACGCAAACTAAATCACCGTTCTTTGGAATGTTTGTTTATCCAATCGCTTGAATCTTAGTTAGTATTTCTGCCGGATTAAGTGGTGGAGTTGATGTAAATTCAAAATACTGATCAGTAAGTGTTATTTTTGCTATTATTTTTACAACGTTAATTATTAAACTTATTACATTAGTATTTACTTTTAAAGCCCAACAAAATCAGGAAAAAATGCAATCAGTGCAAATGAAAACTTCCGAAATTCAAGCCAAATATAAACATTCACGTCATCCAAGTGCAAAACAAAAACAACAAATGGAATTAATGGCTATTTATAAAAAAGAAGGAATAAATCCAATGGCTGCTTTTATTCCAATGTTTTTATCACTTCCTTTCTTAACAGCTATGTTTACTGTTATGAAATCAACTAATTTATTAAAAAATACTGTTGTTGGTGCTATTAGTTTAGTTGAACAACCATGAACTATGGTTACTCATGGCCAATTTATGTATTTAATAATTATTGTTATATATATACCAACACAATTAGTTTCTATGTTATTACCGATGTTTTTAAATCGTTCACGACAGAAGAATAAAACTAAAGAAGCAAAAGTTGCGTTAAAAAAACAAGTTATTATTCAAAGCGTTATGATTTTTATGTTTTTATTTTATGTATGTGTTGCTCCTTCAGGATTAGGCATTTATTGAATTATTTCTGGAATATTACAAATATTTCAAACTCTTGGTTTTCATTACTATAATAAACATAAACGTAGTTGTTATAAAAAAAATGGTACAATTAGTACACCATTTTCAAGTAAGATTAAAAAGATATTTACAAAATCTGAAATATTTGTTCAACCTAAAAAAAATAAGTAATTTATTATAATGTGGAGAAAAAAAGATGGAAATTAAATCATTTAAAAAAAATATTGATTTAGAAAAAAACTATCAAAAATTTGCCCCAAAACATTTTATATAAAATTAGGTATAGAAAAATGTTTATTTAAAACTATTAATAAATTTTTTATTTTTAATGAAAATGATGTTAAAAATTATTTGAATGATAAATGACATTATTTATTGAAACTTTTTAATATAAAAAATTATCAAGAAGAAATAATATTAAATGGTAATAAATTTTATATTAATATTAATTGTAAGAATAAAAATTCAATTTTAATTGGCAAAAAAGGTTATACAATTAGCGCTTTACAAAATTTACTTATTACTTATTTAGAAACAAAATTTAAAAGAAACTATCAAATAGTAATAAATGTTAATAATTATTTAAATATTCAAAAACAAAATTTTAAAATTAGAATATATGAAATTATAAAAAAAATAAGAATAAGTAAAGAAATGTTTCATTTTGAATCAATGCCTAATAACCAAAGAAAAATTATACATGAAATAGTTAAAAATATTGAAGGAATATCAAGTTTTTCTGAAGGTATAGGTTAGGTTATAACCGACATGTAGTAATTAGATTGGAAAATTAGAGTAATCTAAGATTTAAAATCTTAGATTGTTTAAATGAAAAGAGGAAAAAATGTTAAATGATACTATTACTGCAACTGCAACTGCACCTTTAAATCAAGCAATCAGTATTATTAGGATTTCAGGAAAAGATACTTATGAGTTATTAAATAAGGTTTTTGATAAAAATATTTTAAATCAGAAAGGTCACACTTTAATAACAGGATATATTATTGATCATAATAAGAATAAAATTGATCAAGTTGTTTTGTCATGTTATCGCGCTCCCAAATCTTTTACAGGTGAAGATACAATTGAAATTAATTGTCATGGTGGAGTGCTAATAACACAAAAAATTTTGCAATTATTACTATCTACAGGTATCAGAATGGCAACAAGAGGAGAATTTACGAGAAGAGCTTATTTAAATGATAAAATTGATTTAATTGAAGCAGAAGCTATTAATGATTTAATTATGGCTGAAAATAATACTATTTTAAAAACTGCTATTAATAGTTTAAGTGGTAAAACAAGATTGCTAATTGATGAATTATCTTCAGAATTACTAACTTTAATTGCTAATATAACAGTTAATATTGATTATCCTGAATACGATGGAGTTGAGGAAAAAACAATTAATAATGTTATTCCTTTAGTTGAAAAATTTTTAAATAAAATAAAAGTTATTAAAGAACATAGTAAAATTACTAAAACTATAAAAGAGGGGATTAATACAGTTATTATTGGAAAACCTAATGTTGGAAAATCTTCCCTATTAAATGTGCTTTTAAATGAAGATAAAGCTATTGTTTCTAATGAAGAAGGAACAACAAGAGATCTGGTAGAAGGCAAAATTAATTTGGGTGATATTAGTTTAAAATTAATTGATACAGCAGGTATACGTCATACTTTAAATGATATCGAAAAAGCAGGTATTGATAAATCGCATAAGGCTTTAAACGAAGCAGATTTAATAATATTAGTACTTGATGGTTCAAAAGATTTAAGTGTTGAGGATAAACAATTATTAGGAAAAATAAAACATAAAAATTACCTTATCGCTATTAATAAAACGGATTTAAGGTTAAAATTAAAATTAGACATTAAAAATAATTTTAATGTGGTAAAAGTTAGTGCAATAATGGGCGAAATTGAAAATCTAATTTTAGGAATAAAAAATAAAATTATAACTACTGAAATTAATTTTGATAAAGAATTACTTTTTGCGAATACAAGACAATTAGCATATTTGGATGAAATTGAACTTAGTATTTCAGAAGCATTAAAAGATTTAAAAAGGAATATTTCAATAGACTTAATTATTGTTCACTTACAAACTGCATGAAATAAGATTTTAGAAATGCAAGGTAAAAAATTTGAAACTAATTTATTAGATGAAATTTTTAAAAGATTTTGTTTAGGAAAATAAAAAGGAAGTTAAAATATATGGCTAATAATGGAATTTTTGATACTCATTGTCATTTAATGTCAAAACATTATGATGAAACAGAAATATTAAAATTATTAACTGATGCTTATTCAGCAGGTGATAGCATTGGTAGTATTTGTAATGTTGGTTTTGACTTAAATACTAGTAAGCAAACTGTTAGTCAAATTTATGAATTTGAGAGTGAAGAAAAAATTCCTAATCTTTATGCAGCCGTAGGCATTCATCCAACAGAAGTAAATACTTGCGATAGTAATACTATTTCAGAATTGAAAAAATTAATAGCAACCGGTAAAGTAGTTGCTATTGGTGAAATTGGATTAGATTATTATCATAAATTTACAGAACCACAATTGCAAAAAAAATGATTTATTGAACAACTAAAATTAGCTAAAGAACATAAATTACCTGTATTATTACATATTCGTAATGCTTTTGAAGATGCTTTTGAAATTATTAAAAAAGAAAATATTACTAATGGTGTTCTTCATTGTTTTACAGGAACAAAAGTAATAGCTGAAAAATTTATAAAACAAGGTTTTTATATTTCTTTTGCAGGTAATGTGACATATAAAAATGCTTTGAAGTTACAAGAGGTGGCAAAAAATATACCAATTAATAAAATATTAGTTGAAACAGATGCGCCATATTTAACTCCTGAACCAAAAAGAGGCAAAAATCCCAAAAATGGATTAACAATTAATCATCCAGAAAATATAATATTTACAGTTAATAAAATAGCTGAATTAAAGAAGATCCCAAAACAAAGTATTATTAATGCAACTATGGAAAACGCTATTAATGTTTTTAAATTAAATAATGAATTGAAAAGAAATAATGAGTAATAATGAGAAGTTTAAAGTAGCTATTTTTTTAGCAACAGGCTATGAAATGGGTGAAGTAATAATTACTATTGATCTATTAAGAAGGGCTAATATTGTTATTGATTTAGTAAGTATTGAAAATGACTTAAAAATCAAATCAAGTCATAATGTTTTTATTTTATGTGAAAAGAAAATCAGCGATATTGATTTGTTAAGTTATAAGATGCTAATTTTACCGGGTGGTAAAATTGGAGTAGAAAACTTAAACAAAAATGAATTATTAAAATCAATGTTAGTTATTTTTGCTAAAGATAGTAATAAGTTTATTGCTGCTATTTGTGCAGCACCCCAAATTTTAGGGCAATTAAATTTAATAGATAACAAAAAAATTACACATTATCCAGGCACTAATATTGGTTTAAATAAAAGTATTATTTTAGATGAAAAAGTAGTAGTTGATAATAATATTATAACTGGAAAATCAATTGGTGCTGCATTTGAATTTGGTTTAAAGTTAATTGAAGTTTTAGAAAGTAAAGAAATTTATGAACAAATTAAAAAACAATTAGTTTTTTAATTTGTATTTTTTTATATAAAGTTAAAGTTATTACTTTTAAAATAGTTAATGGCCTATACTTTTTATACAGTTAAAATAATAATTTTAAATATAAAAAATACATTTTAATCAATAAAAAATATTGTTGACATTTAAAAATGTATTTTTTTATTTTTTTTAAAAATAATAATATAATAAGTTCATAAAAAAGAGGGTTTTTATAAAAATGAAAAAATGATTAAATATTTTAGGAACCATTGGATTTACAACAGTAAGTATAACTAACTAAAGTAATTTTTACTCATAAATAATGTAAAATAATAATATGTAATTTAAACAGTTTTTGAATTTAAAATTACAATTCAGCAATATTTAAAATAGATTAGGAAGATTAAATTATGCCAAAACCATACAGTGAAGACTTACGAAGAAAAGTAATAGAAGCCTATGAAAGTAAAAACATGAAAATTAAAGAAATTTGTAAAGTGTTCAATATTACTAGAAAGACTTTATTATTATGAAGAAAAAGAAAAAAAGAAACTGGGCATATAAAACCAATTTTGAATTATCAAAAAGGACATAGCCACAAAATAAAGGATTTAGATGAATTAAAAAATTATTTAGCGCAAAATAAAGATGTTACAGTTCGAAAAGTAATTGAAAAATTTGGTGATATGATTAAAGAAATATTTTATAACTATTTCAAAAAACTAAATTATACATATAAAAAAACTTTTCTATATGAACAAAGAGATAAAAATAAACAAGAAGATTTTTTAAAAGAAATAGCTAAAATAATGAATGAAGATTTAGTATATATTGATGAATCTGGAATTGATGATAATGAATTTTATAAATATGGTTGATCTGAAAAAGGTAAAAGATTATTTGATAATAAATCCGCATATAAAATAAAAAGAATGAGTATAATTGGTTCGCTAAATAAAGGTAAATTAAAAGCCCTATGAGCATTTTAAGGACATTGCAACAGTAAAATTTTTGAATCATATGTAAAAAATATACTAATTCCAGTATTAAAGCGTGGACAAATTATAGTTTTAGATAATGCAACGTTTCATAAATCTAAATTAACACAACAATTAATTGAAAATGCTGGATGCAAACTATTATTTCTTCCACCATATTCTCCTAATTTAAATCCAATTGAACATTTTTGATTTGCTATAAAACATAATATAAGAAAAATATTACCAAATTATTGACCAAATATTAAAAAAGCGATTGATTTTATTTTTCAAGATATGAGTAAACATTACTTTCGTTAGCTATTCAACAGCAATAGTCGCTTGTAAAACATCAGAAAGTATTTTAAGTAAATCATTTGCTTCTAGTTATAATGTTGATGACTTTAATAATTTAGAAGGTTTTGGTATTAAATATAACGAAGAAAATAATACATATGATTTTCTTTGATCAAAATTAACAGTAGATTTAGCAACAATTATAGTACCAATTAATAATACAGTTCCGGTTCAAAAAATTTCCAAAGATAAAAATATTGAAGTTAAAGAAAATGAATTAGTAGCAATATATTCTGCAGAAGATCAAGAAGGTTTAATTATTGGTTCAGAAAATTTTATTACAATTAAAATTAAATTAAATTTATATAAAGGATTAAAACAAGAAACAAATAAAGTTGAACTAGTAGATCAAAAAGTAGAATACGATGTTTCATTAAATTTATTTGTTAAACAAAACTTAAAATTTTTAACAACTCCAACTGTAAATTGTAAAGCAGATATTGCTGAATTTAAAATTGGATGGGATCCACTTTATTGGACACTAATTACGTAGACAAGTGAACAAATTAGTTAAAAGAAAGGAATTATAATTATGGCCAATATTAACTCATATACTGATGAATTTAAAAAACAAATAGCAGCTTTATATCAAAGTGGTAAGTCAGTGTCTTGTCTTGCTAAAGAGTACAACGTTACAAGAGCTGCTACTTATAATCAAATTAAGCAATTTACTAATTCAGGCAGTTTTAAAACCAAAGATAACCGTTCTGTTGAAGAAAATGAATTAATTAAATTAAGAATGGAAAATGATATTTTAAAGCAAGCAGCACTAATAATAGGCGGAAAATAGAAATTATTACTAAAAATAAAGTTAAATATAAAATTCGTACAATGTGTTGTTTTTTAAAAATCTCTAAATCAACATATTATTTTAATTTCAAGAAAAAAGAAGATAAAATTCAAAATAATATAGACATATTCCGTAAATAAATTTAATCAATTGTCAATAATAATATTTATAAATTTTTTAGTGTTAATAATTATAGAAGTTAATATTTTTAAAAAAATACTTTAAAAATAAATTTATAGGTAATGTTTAGTAATCTGTGTAACTTACAAAAAATAACTATGTTTAATTAATTCTAGTAAATAAAATTAAATAACTAGAAAGAGTGAGGTACTTATGTCTAAAAAACAAAATATTAATAATAATGATCCAATATCAAAAGTAGTAGATTTATTACTAAAAAATAATGAAGATTTAACAACAGTTTTTAAAGAGGGATGTTTATATAAAGAATTAACAAAAAGATTAGTTGAAAAAATGTTGAATTCTGAAATGCAAAATTATTTAGGATATTAAAAACATCAACATAATAATAGTCAAAATGCTCGTAATGGTATAAGTTCAAAAAAATTAATAACTCAACAAGGTAAAATTGAGATTAATGTACCACGAGATCGTAATAGTAATTTTGAGCCAGTAATAGTTGCAAAAAGACAAAGAAGATTTGATGGTTTTGATCAACAAGTTCTTTCATTATATGCCAAAGGCATGACTTTATCAGATATTAGAATGCAGTTACAAGATTTATATCATGGTGCTGATATTAGCGAAAGTTTTATTAGTCAAATTACTGATGATGTTATTGATGATGTTAAAGCATGACAAAATCGGCCATTAGAAAGTGTTTATCCGATTGTTTATTTTGATTGTATAGTAGTGTTAAAGTACGACAAGATAAACGCATTATTAACAAATCAGTTTATATAGCACTAGGAGTTGATTTAGAAGGTAAAAAAGATATTTTAGGTTTATTAATTAGTGAAAATGAAGGTTCTAAGTTTTGATTATCTAATTTCACAGAAATGAAAAATCGAGGCTTAAATGATATTCTTATTGTTTGTAGCGACAATTTAACAGGAATGTCAGAAGCAATACAATCAGTTTATCCTAAAACCGAACATCAATTATGCATAGTTCATCAAATTAGAAATAGTTTAAAATATGTTTCATACAAACATATAAAATCACTAGTTACAGATTTAAAACCAATTTATAGTGCATGTAGTGAAGAACAAGCAATGCAAGCTTTAGAATCTTTTGAAAGTAAATGAAATAAACAATATCCTCAAATTGCTAAATCATGATATAAAAATTGAGATAATTTAATGGTTTTTATTAGTTATCCTGCAGAAATCAAAAGAGTGATTTATACAACAAATGCTATTGAATCTGTTAATAGTCAATTACGAAAAGTTATTAGAAATAAAAAAGTTTTTCCAAATGATATGGCATTTTTTAAAATATTTTACTTAGCAATTGAAAATATAACAAAAAAATGAACAATGCCCATTCAAAATTGAAATACAGCAATTGCTCATTTTATGATAAAATTTGAAGATATAATTAATCTAAACTAGTAACTTTGTAAAAAGATACACAGATTTTTAAAAAGCCTCTTTTCTACATTTATTTATTAAAATTTTGAATATTTTTAATCAAGCAAAAACATGTTCAATTTTAATTCTAATTTTTGAAATAATTTTATTGTAGATTTTTTCTTGTTTAGTTAATTTTTTATTTTTAGTTTTTTTAATCGGTAATATAGTATTTTTATAAATATTTTGTATTACTTGATATCCCAAATCACCAATAATTATTGTTTTTTCTGAAAATTCAAGATTTGAATTTTTTAATATTTGAAAATCATGTACTTTTCCATTATCAGCAAAAATATCAACAATTTTTTTATTAAAAAAGTTATATATAATTTGAAATTTTATAGAAAACATTCAACTTTTACCAGAAAAATATTCTAACTGTAGTTTTTTTTAGTTGGTCTTTCAATTTCAATTTCAGTTGAATCAATTAAATAAAATTGAAATTCATTTAAATCTTCTTGTTTTTTCTCAATTTTTGATTTATATTTCGTTTTTAAAAACTGATAATCTTTGTCATCACTAATTTTATTTTCTGCTCAAGTAATATTTCGGAAACAACTTGATGCACTCATTTTATATTTAATACTCATTTGGAAAAAAGTATAATATTCTTTTCAGTATACTAAAGTCATCATCAATCTTTCTTCAACTGAAAGTTTATATTTTCTACCTTTATTTTTTTTAAAATTTTCTATTTCAATTAATTTTGTTAACATTTCATCAAAATGAAAACGTTTTATACCAAAATATCTATAAAATTGTTCATTTTTTAGTTTTTTTAAATTTTCAAAATTCATTTTTATCAACACCTTATTAATTTATTAATAAAGAAATTATAAAATAAATTTTAAATTATTAATTGACTTTTAAAAATTTTATTTACGGAATATGTCTAGTGAACCAATTATAATCATTCTTTTTATTTTATATGCGGGTTTATTATCAAATAATCTTTTACCTTTTTCAGAACAACCATATTTATAAAATTCATTATCATCAATTCCAGATTCATCAATATATACTAAATATTCATTCATTATTTTAGCTATTTCTTTTAAAAAATCTTCTTGTTTATTTTTATCTCTTTGTTCATATAGAAAAGTTTTTTTATATGTATAATTTAGTTTTTTGAAATAGTTATAAACTGTTTCTTTAGTCATATCACCAAATTTTTCAATTACTTTTTGAACTGTAACATCTTTATTTTGCGCTAAATAATTTTTTAATTCATCTAAATCCTTTATTTTGTGGCTATGTCCTTTTTGATAATTCAAAATTGGTTTTATATGCCCAGTTTCTTTTTTTCTTTTTCTTCATAAGAATAAAGTCTTTCTAGTAATATTGAACACTTTACAAATTTCTTTAATTTTCATGTTTTTACTTTCATAGGCTTCTATTACTTTTATTCGTAAGTCTTCAATAGACATATTCCGTAAATAAATTTTTTAAAAGTCAATTAATAATTTAAAATTTATTTTATAATTTCTTTATTAATAAATTAATAAGGTGTTGATAAAAATGAATTTTGAAAATTTAAAAAAATTAAAAAATGAACAATTTTATAGATATTTTGGTATAAAACGTTTTCATTTTGATGAAATGTTAACAAAATTAATTGAAATAGAAAATTTAAAAAAACTAAAGGTAGAAAATATAAACTTTCAGTTGAAGAAAGATTGATGATGACTTTAGTATACTGAAAAGAATATTATACTTTTTTCCAAATGAGTATTAAATATAAAATGAGTTCATCAAGTTGTTTTCGAAATATTACTTGAGCAGAAAATAAACTTAGTGATGACAAAGATTATCAGTTTTTAAAAACAAAATATAAATCAAAAATTGATAAAAAACAAGAAGATTTAAATGAATTTCAATTTTATTTAATTGATTCAACTGAAATTGAAATTGAAAGACCAACTAAAAAAAACTACAGTTAGAATATTTTTCTGGTAAAAGTTGAATGTTTTCTATAAAATTTCAAATTATATATGACTTTTTTAATAAAAAAATTGTTGATATTTTTGCTGATAATGGAAAAGTACATGATTTTCAAATATTAAAAAATTCAAATCTTGAATTTTCAGAAAAAACAATAATTATTGGTGATTTGGGATATCAAGGAATACAAAATATTTATAAAAATACTATATTACCAATTAAAAAAACTAAAAATAAAAAATTAACTAAACAAGAAAAAATCTACAATAAAATTATTTCAAAAATTAGAATTAAAGTTGAACATGTTTTTGCTTGATTAAAAAGATTCAAAATTTTAATAAATAAATGTAGAAAAAGTATATTTAGACTTATGTACTTAAGATTTAACTTACTTTGTGAAATTTTTAATAAAACAAAACCATTAAAATAAAAAAATATTTTTAATATTTTTTTAAAAATTTAAATTTTTATCAAGTTAATATAAAAATAATATTAACAATTTTTGTGTTTGAAATATAAATTTATTTTTAAATTATTTTTTTAAAAATATTAACTTCTATAATTATTAACACTAAAAAATTTATAAATATTATTATTGACAATTGATTAAATTTATTTACGGAATATGTCTAATGTATGGTTTTGGCATAATTTAATCTTCCTAATCTATTTTAAATATTGCTGAATTGTACTTTTAAATTCAAAAAATGTTTAAATTACATATTATTATTTTACATTAGACATATTCCGTAAATAAATTTTTTAAAAGTCAATTAATAATTTAAAATTTATTTTATAATTTCTTTATTAATAAATTAATAAGGTGTTGATAAAAATGAATTTTGAAAATTTAAAAAAATTAAAAAATGAACAATTTTATAGATATTTTGGTATAAAACGTTTTCATTTTGATGAAATGTTAACAAAATTAATTGAAATATAAAATTTAAAAAAACTAAAGGTAGAAAATATAAACTTTCAGTTGAAGAAAGATTGATGATGACTTTAGTATACTGAAAAGAATATTATACTTTTTTCCAAATGAGTATTAAATATAAAATGAGTGCATCAAGTTGTTTTCGAAATATTACTTGAGCAGAAAATAAACTTAGTGATGACAAAGATTATCAGTTTTTAAAAACAAAATATAAATCAAAAATTGAGAAAAAACAAGAAGATTTAAATGAATTTCAATTTTATTTAATTGATTCAACTGAAATTGAAATTGAAAGACCAACTAAAAAAACTACAGTTAGAATATTTTTCTGGTAAAAGTTGAATGTTTTCTATAAAATTTCAAATTATATATGACTTTTTTAATAAAAAAATTGTTGATATTTTTGCTGATAATGGAAAAGTACATGATTTTCAAATATTAAAAAATTCAAATCTTGAATTTTCAGAAAAAACAATAATTATTGGTGATTTGGGATATCAAGGAATACAAAATATTTATAAAAATACTATATTACCAATTAAAAAAACTAAAAATAAAAAATTAACTAAACAAGAAAAAATCTACAATAAAATTATTTCAAAAATTAGAATTAAAGTTGAACATGTTTTTGCTTGATTAAAAAGATTCAAAATTTTAATAAATAAATGTAGAAAAAGTATATTTAGACTTATGTACTTAAGATTTAACTTACTTTGTGAAATTTTTAATAAAACAAAACCATTAAAATAAAAAAATATTTTTAATATTTTTTTAAAAATTTAAATTTTTATCAAGTTAATATAAAAATAATATTAACAATTTTTGTGTTTGAAATATAAATTTATTTTTAAAGTATTTTTTTAAAAATATTAACTTCTATAATTATTAACACTAAAAAATTTATAAATATTATTATTGACAATTGATTAAATTTATTTACGGAATATGTCTATTATTTATGAGTAAAAATTACTTTAGTTAGCTATATATTCAGGACTTTCAACATCACTTACTTTATTAGCGATTATATTACCAACATTTCCAAAAATAGTATTTAAAAATTTTTTTCTTGTCTGTCGATAAATCATCAGTTACTTGAAAACATAAAAAACATTGATAATTAAAACTTCTAGTTTTATTAATTAAATTGATAATGTTATCACTTGCAAAAAAAGTTAAATTCATCAAGAATAATATTAATTTGTTGATTTCTTGGTTTTATAGAAGCAAATTCTTTTAAATCTTGGATAAGCAATTTACCTATATTACTTGCAAGTTCGGGGTATGATAATGAATTTAAAGAAAACAAAATAACTTTATGATTTTTAACAATTTCTGTTAAGTCATTTTCTATAACAATGCTTTTTTTAATTGTTCATTATAAATACTTAATCGATAGTAAAGACCTTTAATATCACTTAATTTAAAACTTGAAAATAGTTCTAAGTTTTCTTGATTATTGATATCAATAATGGTTCTAATTTTTGATAATGAAAAATAATTAATAATGTTTTCTAGTGTTATTGGTATATTATTTTCCATTAATGAATTTGTTAAAAGTAAAATATAACGATGTGCAACTGCTTGATAATGGGGTTCAGAAAAATCAAATAAACTCATAATTTTATCTGCTAAAACAATATGACTTTTTGAAGATAAAGGATTATATTGATTATCACCATTAATTGTTCAAACGAAAGCATTATTATCAATATCTTTAACTTTGTTTATTAAGTCACTGTCACCTTTTCCATCTATAATGATCACTGTTTGATTTAATTTATAAACAAGTTTATTTATTATTGATAATACTGTTTTAGTTTTACCTGAACCAGTTGCTCCAATTAGTAAAGTGTGTTGATTTAATTTAGATTTTACTAAACCAACTTTTTTATTTAGATTTATTAAATTTGTAGAACCTAATTTTTTAAATTCTTTAATTTGAGATTTTGCTTCATTTTTTAGTTTTGAATTTTTGGGATTTCATTTTTCAAAATTTATATAAAAATAATAAAATAGACACCCCATAAAAATTAAAAAACTAACACCAAATGAAGTTTCTGTAACTCAAATTTCAAAAATGATTGCAAATCAATTTTTGAAATTGACACTTGGATAATAATATCAAGCATATAAGATTGCACCGATGAAAGCCACAGCCATTCATAATGCAAGAAAAATCAAAATTCATATCATTGCAAAAATTCAAAATTTATGAAAAATATTTCCTTTCCACTTGTCTTTTGTTCAATTTATCATCATTCTTTTATCCTTTTTGGTATATGCCTTTAAATCGATCATATTTGCTTTTTTTGGCGATGTTTTTATTTTGAATATGTAACCATTAATCATGTTTTAGTTATGAGACTTTTTTGCTTTTTTTATCTTGATAATCATTACTACATGACAAATCAAGTTCATCATATAAAAATTGTAAAGATTTTTCTTTAATAAGTTTTTCTTTAAATTCGTTTCACTTGTCTTGTTCATTTTTAAAAATTATTTTTTTATATTTTTTGATCTTTGGTTTAGTGGGTTTAAAATTTATTTTTTCATTTCAACATTTTTGATGAAACATTTCATAAATTTCAATTTCATTATTTTCATTTGTAATAACAATATTATCATAATCATCATGACAATGTATTTTTATTATATTTTGCTCATAATCATAAACTCTCTTTTCGCATCATGAACAATTATCACCGGTTAATGTACAAAAATTTATTTTATTATTTTGCATTTTATTTACTCCTTGAATTTTTTATATTTTAATGCTTTGTATTATTTTTTAAACTTTTTAAAATTGTTTTTAAAATTGCTATTTATTATCAATAATGGTCAAAATGGAAGTAAAAATATAAATAATATTAAAACTTCAATTACTTTCCTTATTGGATTTAAAAATAATTTTTCAAATAATTTCATATTATTGGTTCTCCTTAATATTTTTATGTATGTCCAACAAATTTCGGTAATGTTTAGTAATCTGTGTAACTTAGTGATTTTACAACTAAAATTTATTTAAAAAACACAGTTTTTAGGAAAGTCCCACAATTCTTCATCATCAATTTGTAAAACTTGAATTGGTAATTGTTCTTGTTTTGAAATCTTAAATCAAAATTTACCTTGGTTTGCTTTTGCGATGTAATTTTTTATTGTTTCACTAAGTCCACCCGATTGTTTATACATATCATTCAAATTATTTAAGTCATTTGGTTGCATGCCACCAACTAGCGTATATTGAACATTGTTGATAATGCCAGTAAATTTCTTTTTGACATTTTCACTGCCAGTAAAATCAGCAATGTTTTGTGTTGCAATAATTAATGAGCTTTTGCATTTTCTAATTCTTTTCATTGTGTGAAATAAAAAGTCTAGGGCAACGCTGTTATTTTCGTTAGCTAGTAAGTGTGCTTCATCAACAGCAATAATAATTCGTTTTCAATCTTTTTCTTGTTTATTTTCGTTGTATGACTGAACAGCTGAAAGTTCAATTCCTAGCATTCGTAAAATCAACATCATTTGTAAATTAATTATTTTTTTATTACTATTTTCAAATAACTCTCTTAAATCAAAACAAAATATATTTGCTTTGCTTCATTGAAATTTAGTGTGACCATTTCAATATTTAGAGTATGTATCTTGTGTTAGAGCTGTTAGCTTAGATTTTAAATTATCTAACTTTAAAATATTTGCTGATGATTTTTCGGGACTTTCCTAAAAACTGTGTTTTTTAAATAAATTTTAGTTGTAAAATCACTAAGTTACACAGATTACTAAACATTATCGATTTTTTCATCTTTAATTTTTTGACAAATTAAATTATATAAATCAGTAAATGTTGGATAATCTGTTGCTTTTAACTTTTCAAAATTAGTATTTGGTAAAATATTTTTATGAAAATATAATTCTTTAATTAATTCTATTAATAGACTTGTAGTTATGTCATCATCATTTAAATTTGGATATAACATAACAAAAAATGCTTCTAGTAATGATAGTTGGTTATTAAATGTGTCTGCATTATCATGACTATCATCTAATTTGTAAATTTCTAGTGGATTTATAATATTACCTTTGGCTCCTGAGCCATTAACAACTTGTCCATTTAAGTAATTAGTCAAATTTCTAAATTCACGTTCAGGGTCTAAAATAAATATTTTTCGATTATTTTGATATGCTTGATTTAAAAGAATTTTTTTAGTAGTAAATGATTTTCCACTTCCACTTTCTCCTAAAATTAACAAATTATGATTTATTCTTTGTGAGTTCTTTTTAAATAAATCTCAAATAACTGGTTTTCCGGAATTAGTTTCAGCAAGTAAAAATCCTTTTTCATCTTTAAGTGGCATATCAGGAATTGGAAAACTTGTTGCAAAAGTATCACAATTCATTTCAATTTCAACTTCTTTTGAAATAAATTTTGTTCAATAAAAAATTTCAATAAGAGCTTGTTGTTGTAAAAATAATAAATTATTATATTTTCAACACATAGTATTTGCTAAATCAATTAATTGTCTTTTAGTATTATTTAATGTTGTTTTATTGCCATAAGCAATAATAAAGATTGAAGTATCTTTTAAATCATCAACATCATCAATAACTGCTTGTTGTTGTTCTAAAAAAGCATTATAGAATTGTTCTGATTCACTTTTTTGACTTGTAGTTAAAGCATATTGTTCATTAGTTTTGATTTTATTTAAAGCATTGTCTAATTGTTTTTTAGCTTTTAATTTATTAATAGGATTTAAATTAATACAAATATTTATATTACTTAAATTAAATAAGTTATTTAATCAAAAATAATTTATTTGTTTTGGTAAATCATTAATAGTTCATACAAAACCATTATTATTTTTGCCTTTAAAATTTGAACAATTAGTTTTTATATTTTTCTCATCAAATGTAAAATCAGTTCAAATATTATTGATTTTTTCTTGTGATAACTTTTTTATATTTAAACTACTAAACGAACTATTTGTCATTAATGATTGTAATTGTGACAATGTTCTTTCTTTCTTATCACTACAAAAAATAATATAAACAGTTGGTGTGGTTAATAATTTGGTTTCTTGAATTGATTTTAATTGTTCAATTTGTAAATCAATTAAATAATTATTTTCATCATTATTTTTCTTTTCTTGTTGATTTTTTAAATTATTAATTTGTTCTTCCAAATCATAATTTTGATTTGTTTTTATAATTTTACATTACATTGTGATTGTTCTTAATAAATCAGTAAAGTCTTCAAGTACTGTTGCTCGTTGACTTTCATTTAACAATGTTAAATTTACTGTTTGTAATTAAACACCACAAATAAAAAGATTATTTTTTAATTATTTAAACAGAACAATGTTTTTGTCATTTAATAATTCAAAATTAGGATTTAAATTTACAGTTGAACTTTTACCAATCATTGTTAAATATTTAATTGAACGAACAATTAATTCATAAGTTCTTGTTTCATTTTTTATTTTTTGAATACAAATAAAACCAAACGCAATGATTATCAAACTTAAAGAAAATTTTAAATAAACATTGATCGTTAATAAGAATGCTATTGAAATAGACATACTTATAAAAATCAATAATACTAATAAATCAGTCAAGTTTATACCTCGAAAAATTTGATAATGAATTTTTTTAGTACTTTTTGGTAAATTTACTTTTTCCATTACTTTTCTCCTTTATTTTCTTTTTTCATACCAATTAAAAAATTTTTTTTGTTTTTCTCATAGGTTTTTTACCTAAGTTTTTGTTAGCAAATCAATCACTTGTTGATTTTTCAAATTTGTTTTTAGATTGATTTTCATATCAATTTGGTTGACCATTTTCAAAATATTTATCCACAATTTTTTTGTCAAATTCATTACTGGTTTTATTTTTATATCTTTGCTTTGTACCATGAATAACATTTTTATTAGTTGCGCTACCAATGATTGAATTATCAACTTCTTCTTTCTTTAAAGGTTTGGTTTTTAATTGTTTTTTCAATTTTTGATTTAAATTATGTGATTCATGTTTTGATATACCTTTTGCATATTGTTGTGAACTTTTTGTTTTAACAATACTTGCTAGTTTTTTAGTTGGATTTACAATTGCATTTTTCCCTACTCTTTTTAAACTACCTTTTGCTCCAAATGTTTTATATGTAGTTAGAGAACCACCAATAAATCCGGCTGTAGCTAAGACCGAACCAACAGTTGCTTTGGTACTAAAATTGGCGAATTTTGCAAGTCCACCACTTTGCAATCTATTTCAAACCCCATTACTTTCTCCATCTTGGTTTTTACCTAGCATTTTTCTTTTTCCTATAAGCAGACTTTTACCAAGACCAAACATGCCAATGGCTCCGGCTTTTAAACCACTACTTGCAGCTTTCATTAGACATATTCCGTAAATAAATTTTTTAAAAGTCAATTAATAATTTAAAATTTATTTTATAATTTCTTTATTAATAAATTAATAAGGTGTTGATAAAAATGAATTTTGAAAATTTAAAAAAATTAAAAAATGAACAATTTTATAGATATTTTGGTATAAAACGTTTTCATTTTGATGAAATGTTAACAAAATTAATTGAAATAGAAAATTTAAAAAAACTAAAGGTAGAAAATATAAACTTTCAGTTGAAGAAAGATTGATGATGACTTTAGTATACTGAAAAGAATATTATACTTTTTCCAAATGAGTATTAAATATAAAATGAGTGCATCAAGTTGTTTTCGAAATATTACTTGAGCAGAAAATAAACTTAGTGATGACAAAGATTATCAGTTTTTAAAAACAAAATATAAATCAAAAATTGAGAAAAAACAAGAAGATTTAAATGAATTTCAATTTTATTTAATTGATTCAACTGAAATTGAAATTGAAAGACCAACTAAAAAAACTACAGTTAGAATATTTTTCTGGTAAAAGTTGAATGTTTTCTATAAAATTTCAAATTATATATGACTTTTTAATAAAAAAATTGTTGATATTTTTGCTGATAATGGAAAAGTACATGATTTTCAAATATTAAAAAATTCAAATCTTGAATTTTCAGAAAAAACAATAATTATTGGTGATTTGGGATATCAAGGAATACAAAATATTTATAAAAATACTATATTACCAATTAAAAAAACTAAAAATAAAAAATTAACTAAACAAGAAAAAATCTACAATAAAATTATTTCAAAAATTAGAATTAAAGTTGAACATGTTTTTGCTTGATTAAAAAGATTCAAAATTTTAATAAATAAATGTAGAAAAAGTATATTTAGACTTATGTACTTAAGATTTAACTTACTTTGTGAAATTTTTAATAAAACAAAACCATTAAAATAAAAAAATATTAAAAATATTTTTTTAAAAATTTAAATTTTTATCAAGTTAATATAAAAATAATATTAACAATTTTTGTGTTTGAAATATAAATTTATTTTTAAAGTATTTTTTTAAAAATATTAACTTCTATAATTATTAACACTAAAAAATTTATAAATATTATTATTGACAATTGATTAAATTTATTTACGGAATATGTCTATTGTCGTTAACATACGCATTCCTTCCATAATACCGACTGTTTGACCAACCATGGAAGAAAATAACATTTGCGAATTATATGTAGCAACAGCTCCGCCAGTAATAAATAACAATTTAAATGTTGACTGACCTATTCAATCATTACTTACATCATTTCCGGCTTTTAACATTAAAGGTTCTAAATTTATAAATAAAGTTAAACTCAAAACAATGCCAAGCGAAGAAATAAATCTACCAATTACTAAATCCTTTCACAGATTTTTTTTGCCATTTAAAACCACTTGTAGCAGTTGAAAAAATAATTGGTGAATTTATATACAATAAAAACAAATCAAAAATTCTTTGAATTAAACTTAAACCTAAATAGAAAAATATAATCATACAAAAGAAGCTACCAAGTGTAGCCAAAAACAAATTGTATTTTTCCATATCAGGATATCCTGCATCATAATGTCAATCTTGACGATTTAATCCATCAGTAAATCCTAATGCAGCAACCATATTAACTAATTTTTCTCCATGAACAAAATCAGGCATAATAATGTGAATTATTGAAATAACGGTAAAATTAATTACTCAAAAAAATAAAGGAATTAAAAGCAATAATACAATAACAATTATGCTACGATTTGCAATACCAGCAACTTCACTACGTATATTTTGATGAACCATAGCATGCAATATAACTCCACCAGCGAACAACACAATCAACATAATTGCTATTACTAAACAAATCAAAAATTGTGGAGGCATATTTAAAAAATGACCATTTGTTCCAAAAATTTTATCAACAATTTTTTGACCAGATAAATAAGTTATTGCGTCACCTAAACCATGAACAACGTATAAAGGGCCTTTCACAAAAATGTTATAAAGTATTTGAAAAAAAGCAGTTTTAATTCCTAAAAAATCACTCATTAAAAGCATTAT
Source organism: Spiroplasma ixodetis (assembly GCF_040369795.1). Lineage (GTDB taxonomy): Bacteria > Bacillota_I > Bacilli_A > Mycoplasmatales > VBWQ01 > Spiroplasma_E > Spiroplasma_E ixodetis_B. The sequence goes on along the minus strand of NZ_AP028955.1, from coordinate 1,455,368 downwards.
TTAATACCTGCTTTGCTTTGTAATTTACTATTTAAATAAACAATTTCTCTTTGACTATGAATGTTGCATAAGTACATATCAAAAATTATTTTTTCGTGTTTTGTTTTAATTACAATGCTTGGTTTTTTATGACAATAATTGCACACTCATAATTACAATAAACCAAGCATTCTTGCAAAAATAATATGAGCAATACCCGAAGACATTAAAATCATTGAACATCCTAAAACACTTCAAACCATATGTCTTAAATATTATCTTTTGTTTTCAGGGTCGCTATGAATTTTAAAAGCATACTTGATAGTACTAAATGCTAAACCACACCCACCAATTGCATACAAAATTGGTAATAATACTTCCATTAAATTGTTTAATAATTGTTGAGTTTGTGAGTCAACATTTGATAGTAAATTAAATATAGAAAACATCATATCTATCATTCCTTTCATCATTTGTTTTATTTTCATTTGTGATAATATATATTTGATAAGGTATCTATGTTATACATAGCCTCCTTTGGTGCGACTATTTAAAAACAGAAAATAAAACTGGGTTTGTGGTTATTACATAATCTTGAAAAAATCATTTACTAACTCAACATGAGAATTCAATTAACAGACAAATACATGTAACAACAATTCTATTAATATTTTTAAATAGCTCTTTTATCATGATATAGAAGTATTTACATTTAGCACTCACCATTTGACTTCTACGACAGTTTATTGAGTTTTACAAAATCAATAAATAAAATAAAGAACCTAACAAGGTTCTTTATATAAAACGTAACTTTAATTGCAAATAATTATTTAAAAATATATAATTTATATGTGGGTTAAGCGATTTCTATACGGAACCTGTCAGTAACGGGATATTGTCAGTATCGCGGTTACACTTTATATTATTTGAATTTTATAAATTAATTATAAACTTTTTTTATTTAAAATCAAATTTATAACAATTATGAAATTAAATAGTTCACAATATAATTCTCAACTTTTAATTTCTTTATTTAATTCAGAATAATTATTTCAATCTTCAAATAAAGATTGATTTATTTTGTTTATAATAGGCTTAACTTTACAAAAAGTATTACGATATAAATTTTTTTTGAACAAATTGTAAATATTTATCTACTTGTGTTGAATTTAAAATACAATTTAATGTTTTTTTTAAATCTTTATTATAAATTTCATAATTAAAATTTTTTTATTTCACGATAAAAATTTAATAATTTGTTCATGCATTAATTTTTGTAAATTGAAAAAATAATTACTTCAATCTTTTTTATCTAAAAAATATCTAATTTTTTCTAATTGATTTGTTATTTGTTCATCAAAATGAGTTTCGCTATCGTCAATAAATACATTTTGAGGATTTTTATTAAAACAATTAAATAAATCATCAATTAATATTTTATTTAATTGTTTTTGTTTACAAAAAGGAAAATCATCTCTTATTTTTTTTATGATATTCAAAAATATCTTTACTTGATAAAAAAATATCAATTCACTGTTTTCCTTTTAAAAATGAATCTTTATTATAAAAAACATCATCATAATTTGAAGTTATAATATATTTTTTATTCTCTTTAAATATATTTTTAATAACAACAAATGATTTATTTAATTCTTGATTAATTTTTAAATATTTATTATTTTTAGGATTTAAATTAACAAAATTATTAATATATTTACCTAATTCTAATTTATTCATCAAGACATATTCTTTTTTAAAATTTACATTATTTCTTTAATAAGTTCTTCATATGCATTTTTTTGACGTCAATAATGTTTATTTTCTCAAATACTATTTAATTTATTTTCCGTCTTAATAAATGATTTTGAATTTGTTATTACAATTTGTGATAAATTACTATTTAATTTTTCTTCTTCTAATAATTTATAAATTTCAATAGTATCTTCATCTTCTTTTAAGTTATTAAAAATTATTCGTAAATTTGGCACATTTATATTTTCTTGTCTACAAATATAATTTAAAGTATTTTTTAAATCTAAAATTACTTTAAAACTCCCAATTCCGTTGTTTATGGGTATCATTATTAAATCAGAAATAATTAAAAAATTCATTGCTAATTCAAGAACTGTTGGTGGATAATAAATTAATACATAATCATATTTTTCAAAAACATCATTAAAACTATTAAGTATATTTTTACCAACTTTATATATAGCTAACTAAAGTAATGTTTACTCATAAATAATGTAAAATAATAATATGTAATTTAAACAGTTTTTGAATTTAAAAGTACAATTCAGCAATATTTAAAATATATTAGGAAGATTAAATTATGCCAAAACCATACAGTGAAGACTTACGAAGAAAAGTAATAGAAGCCTATGAAAGTAAAAACATGAAAATTAAAGAAATTTGTAAAGTGTTCAATATTACTAGAAAGACTTTATTCTTATGAAGAAAAAGAAAAAAAGAAACTGGGCATATAAAACCAATTTTGAATTATCAAAAAGGACATAGCCACAAAATAAAGGATTTAGATTAATTAAAAAATTATTTAGCGCAAAATAAAGATGTTACAGTTCAAAAAGTGATTGAAAAATTTGGTGATATGACTAAAGAAACAGTTTATAACTATTTCAAAAAACTAAATTATACATATAAAAAAACTTTTCTATATGAACAAAGAGATAAAAACAAACAAGAAGATTTTTTAAAAGAAATAGCTAAAATAATGAATGAAGATTTAGTATATATTGATGAATCTGGAATTGATGATAATGAATTTTATAAATATGGTTGATCTGAAAAAGGTAAAAGATTATTTGATAATAAACCCGCATATAAAATAAAAAGAATTAGTATAATTGGTTCACTAAATAAAGGCAAATTAAAAGCCCTATGAGCATTTGAAGGACATTGCAACAGTAAAATTTTTGAATCATATGTAAAAAATATACTAATTCCAGTATTAAAGCGTGGACAAATTATAGTTTTAGATAATGCAAAGTTTCATAAACCTAAATTAACACAACAATTAATTGAAAATGCTGGATGCAAACTATTATTTCTTCCACCATATTCTCCTAATTTAAATCCAATTGAACATTTTTGATTTGCTATAAAACATAATATAAGAAAAATATTACCAAATTATTGACCAAATATTAAAAAAGCGATTGATTTTGTTTTTCAAGATATGAGTAAAGATTACTTTAGTTAGCTATACATTTTCTTTTGTATATAAATTATTTAAAATTGTAGATGATTTTGTTAATTCTTCTCCAGCAATGATAATGTCAATGTTTTGATATTTTGTTTTTTGAATAATATTATTAATTCCAACATTAAATCCACCAAACATTTTTAATAAAGTAACATCTTTTACAATTTTATTTGTATAAAATTGTAAAAGATAATAGACATATTCCGTAAATAAATTTTTTAAAAGTCAATTAATAATTTAAAATTTATTTTATAATTTCTTTATTAATAAATTAATAAGGTGCTGATAAAAATGAATTTTGAAAATTTAAAAAAATTAAAAAATGAACAATTTTATAGATATTTTGGTATAAAACGTTTTCATTTTGATGAAATGTTAACAAAATTAATTGAAATAGAAAATTTAAAAAAACTAAAGGTAGAAAATATAAACTTTCAGTTGAAGAAAGATTGATGATGACTTTAGTATACTGAAAATAATATTATACTTTTTTCCAAATGAGTATTAAATATAAAATGAGTGCATCAAGTTGTTTTCAAAATATTACTTGAGTAGAAAATAAACTTAGTGATGACAAAGATTATCAGTTTTTAAAAAAAATATAAATCAAAAATTGATAAAAAAAAGAAGATTTAAATGAATTTCAATTTTATTTAATTGATTCAACTGAAATTGAAATTGAAAGACCAACTAAAAAAACTACAGTTAGAATATTTTTCTGGTAAAAGTTCAATGTTTTCTATAAAATTTCAAATTATATATGACTTTTTTAATAAAAAAAATGTTGATCTTTTTGCTGATAATGGAAAAGTACGTGATTTTCAAATATTAAAAAATTCAAATCTTGAATTTTCAGAAAAAACAATAATTATTGGTGATTTGGGATATCAAGGAATACAAAATATTTATAAAAATACTATATTACCAATTAAAAAAACTAAAAATAAAAAATTAACTAAACAAGAAAAAATCTACAATAAAATTATTTCAAAAATTAGAATTAAAGTTGAACATGTTTTTGCTTGATTAAAAAGATTCAAAATTTTAATAAATAAATGTAGAAAAAGTATATTTAGACTTATGTACTTAAGATTTAACTTACTTTGTGAAATTTTTAATAAAACAAAACCATTAAAATAAAAAAATATTAAAAATATTTTTTTAAAAATTTAAATTTTTATCAAGTTAATATAAAAATAATATTAACAATTTTTGTGTTTGAAATATAAATTTATTTTTAAAGTATTTTTTTAAAAATATTAACTTCTATAATTATTAACACTAAAAAATTTATAAATATTATTATTGACAATTGATTAAATTTATTTACGGAATATGTCTAATGTAGCTTGTGAATCAAGGTCAATTAATAATACTTTTTTTCATTAAGAGCAAATTTATACGTAACATTTTTACAAAGAGTAGTTTTTCCAACTCCACCTTTTTTATTACAAAAACTAATCATTCTCATTATCTTGATTTTCCTTTCCATATCGGTCTTCTAAAATAGTTGTCATTAAAGTTGTATAACTTCATCTTTTTTCTTTTGCTTCTTTTCTAAATTGATCCACTAAATATCTACTACAAAAAGTATTTGGTATCATATCTTTGCTTGTTCTTTTTTTAAAATCTGGATGGGTTACACTTTATTGGACACTAATTACGTAGACAATTGAACAAATTAGTTAAAAGAAAGGAATTATAATTATGGCCAATATTAACTCATATTCAGATGAATTTAAAAAATAAATAGTAGCTTTATATCAAACTGGTAAGTCAGTGTCTTGTCTTGCTAAAGAGTACAATGTTACAAGAGCAGCTACTTATAATTGAATTAAGCAATTTACTAATTCAGGCAGTTTTAAAACCAAAGATAACCGTTATGTTGAAGAAAATGAATTAATTAAATTAAGAAAGGAATTAAAACAATTAAGAATGGAAAATGATATTTTAAAGCAAGCAGAACTAATAATAGGCAGAAAATAGAAATTATTACTAAAAATAAAGTTAAATATAAAATTCGCACAATGTGTCTTTTTTTAAAAATCTCTAAATCAACATATTATTTTAATTTCAAGAAAAAAGAAGATAAAATTCAAAATAATATGTATGATGAAGCTGTGATTAGTGCTTTTAAAGAAAATAAAGAAGCTTATGGAACAAGAAGATTAAAAGTTGTTCTAAAAGAAAAGAAAATTAATTTATCAAGACGAAAAATTAAAAAAATTATGAATAAACATAATTTAATATCAAAATACACTAAATTATCATACAAAAATTATCATAATAAAGTCAATGATAGTCAAATTACTAATCTTGTTAATAGAGACTTTAATAATAGGCTTAAAAATGAAGTTATTGTTAGTGATTTAACTTATGTTCAAGTTAATGGTAAATGAAACTATATTTGCTTATTAATCGACCTGCACAATCGCGAAATTATTGGACATATTGTAGGTACTAAAAAAGATGCATCATTATTATATCAAGCATTTATGTGTTCAAATCGTTGTTTAAAAAATATTCAAATATTTCATAGCGATCGCGGTAATGAATTTAATAATAAAACTATTGATAAACTTTTATTAGCCTTCAATATTACCCGCTCTTTAAGCAAAAAAGGTTGTCCTTATGATAACGCTGTTGCTGAAGCAACTTTCAAAACTTTCAAAACAGAATTTATTAATGATAAAAATTTTACATCATTAATCAAATTAAAATTAGAATTATTTGATTATATCAATTGATACAACAACATAAGAATCCACAGCACTCTAAACTACTTAACCCCCATAAAACACCAAACACAAATGTCTACCAAAAAACAGTCCTAAAAAAGGTTGCCATTCCAAATCTTTGGTTTTAGAAAAACTTGAAAGTTCTTTTATTCCATTTTTTTCAAGTAATGAATTTAATTTTGCCATATTTTCCTCTTTTTTTATTTTTAAAATATAAATAAAAATAGTTTTAAATAATAGATTTTTATAAAAAATAAAAAAAAATAAAACATGTTTTATTTTTAAAAATTAGTAAAAAACTACTCAATTGAGTAGTTTTAAAATATTTAAATATTATTATTTTAAAATTATGGGTTTAATTTTTTCATCATCTGATTTTAAAAATAATTTTTGTGCCTCTTTATTAATTTCATCTACTTTTAATGATTCTTCTGAAAATTTTACATTATTCGTATTACGATTTTTCAATATATCTTCTAAAGGTTCTTTTTTTTCTTTTTATCAATCATTATCACCAAAAATTGAATCTGCTGATGAACAACAAGCTAGAATAGATTTTAAATTTTCAACAAAAGGAATGCATAGGCCTATTATTCCAATAATATTAGTATAATGATTAAATCTTTGTTTTAATTCTTTTATATTTTTAAATGGTTCTATTATTTTCTGTATTGTTTTTAAATCAATTTCATTTTTCATTTTATTTAAAAATGAAAGCTTTACTTGTTTTCTTCTTTTTGAATCTTTTGACTTATTTATTAAATCTATTTCTTTTTGCATATTTAAATTTAATAAAGATAAATTGTATTGAAAATATTCTTTAGTTTCAGTTGATATATATTTTGTTTCATTTTTTATTTTTTTAATTAAATTGTAAATTTTTGCATATTTTTTTTCAGTTTTTTTTGATTTTGTCTTTCAAACATTTTTCTCAAAAATATACTACGTGAAAATAATTTTTTTGAATTATCATCAAATATATGATCGTTATATTTCGTATTAAATATTTTTTCTTGTTTTTTTGTTAAAGATGATAAATTCACTTTTCCTTTTATTATTATGGCTTTATTATATATCTTTGATTTATCGGTTTTTTTCAATTTGATTCTGATGGCATAATTTTCATCTCCTCTCTTTATTGCTTTTGAATATTTTTTCTACTCTTAAAATAATCACAAAAAAAGTATATATTTTTAAAGATAAAAATGTGTAAAAAATCAAAATTTTTAAAAATAGTGATTAAAAATTAATTACTGAATTTAATTTAGCTTTTCTCACTTTCATTATCAATTTTTCCATTTTAATTTTTAAAAAAACTCTTTATATTACTTTTAATTTAAAATTAAAAGTAATATTTTTATATCAGAAGTGGTTTTTTGTGACTAATAATGAATTAATTGATGTTTTAAAAAACAAAAAAGATGAAGAATTTATAAAAATTATTAGACATTTTAAAAATAGAATTAAACAAATTGAGAAAAAAGAAAAATTAGATGCAATTGATAAAAAATTTAAAGAAAAAGGAATTCAATGCCCAAATTGTAAATCTTATTGATGTGTAAAAAATGAATTTAAGAATAATAAACAAAAATATTTATGCAAAGATTGCAAAAGTAGCTTTGATGCTTTAAGAAATCATTTTTTACATTGAAGTCATTTATCTCATGAACAATGAGATTGAGTAATTTGATTATCATTATTAGGCCAATCCGCTTATACTATTTCTCAATTTGCTAAAATTTCAAAAACATCAGCATGATTTAATCGTCAAAAATTTATGAAATCACCACAATTAGCAAAAACACAAAAATCATTCATCAAATTAAAAGGTAGAATGGAAATAGATGAAACTTTTATTAAAGAAATTCATAAAGGAAATTTCAAAAATCCAGATGATCCAAGAAAAAAATGAATTGAAGAAAATGCTAAAGATTTAAACTGTTGTATTGAAATGGCAATTGATGAAAATAAAAATATTTATGCTCAAACAACAAATACTAAAAGATTAACAAAAAAATGAGTACAAGAAAATTTAACATCTAAGCTTATCGAAGAAAAATCAATTATAGCTTGTGATATGCAAATACTATATGATACAGTAGCTAAAAAAACAAATTGTAATCTCCAACAATTTAAAACCTCCACTAATAAAGAATTAAATGGTAATGTTTAGTAATCTGTTTAACTTACAAAAATAACTATGTTTAATTAATTCTAGTAAATAAATCAAAATTGAAATACAGCAATTGCTCATTTTATGATAAAATTTGAAGATATAATTAATCTAAACTAGTAACTTTGTAAAAAGATACACAGATTTTTAAAAAGCCTCATAAATAATTTTGATAATAGACATATTCCGTAAATAAATTTAATCAATTGTCAATAATAATATTTATAAATTTTTTAGTGTTAATAATTATAGAAGTTAATATTTTTTTATTTTAATGGTTTTGTTTTATTAAAAATTTCACAAAGTAAGTTAAATATCAAGTACATAAGTCTAAATATACTTTTTCTACATTTATTTATTAAAATTTTGAATCTTTTTAATCAAGCAAAAACATGTTCAACTTTAATTCTAATTTTTGAAATAATTTTATTGTAGATTTTTTCTTGTTTAGTTAATTTTTTATTTTTAGTTTTTTTAATTGGTATAGCTAACTAAAGTAATGTTTACTCATATCTTGAAAAACAAAATCAATCGCTTTTTTAATATTTGGTCAATAATTTGGTAATATTTTTCGGTAATGTTTAGTAATCTGTGTAACTTAGTGATTTTACAACTAAAATTTATTTAAAAAACACAGTTTTTAGGAAAGTCCCTATTTTGAGGCTTTTTAAAAATCTGTGTATCTTTTTACAAAGTTACTAGTTTTAGATTAATTCTATCTTCAAATTTTATCATAAAATGAGCAATTGCTGTATTTCAATTTTGAATGGGCAGTGTTCATTTTTTTGTTATATTTTCAATTGCTAAGTAAAATATTTTAAAAACTGCCATATCATTTGGAAAAACTTTTTTATTTCTAATAACTTTTCGTAATTGACTATTAACAGATTCAATAGCATTTGTTGTATAAATCACTCTTTTGATTTCTGCAGGATAACTAATAAAAACCATTAAATTATCTAAATTTTTATATCATGATTTAGCAATTTGAGGATATTGTTTATTTCATTTACTTTCAAAAGATTCTAAATCTTGCATTGCTTGTTCTTCACTACATGCACTATAAATTGGTTTTAAATCTGTAACTTAGTGATTTTCTATGTTTGTATGAAACATATTTTAAACTATTTCTAATTTGATGAACTATGCATAATTGATGTTCGGTTTTAGGATAAACTAATTGTATTGCTTCTGACATTCCTGTTAAATTGTTACTACAAGCAATAAGAATATCATTTAAGCCTCGATTTTTCATTTCTGTGAAATTAGATAATCAAAACTTAGAACCTTCATTTTCACTAATTCATAAACCTAAAATATCTTTTTTACCTTCTAAATCAACTCCTAGTGCTATATAAACTGATTTGTTAATAATGCGTTTATCTTGTCGTACTTTAACTACTATACAATCAAAATAAACAATCGGATAAACACTTTCTAATGGCCGATTTTGTCATGCTTTAACATCATCAATAACATCATCAGTAATTTGACTAATAACAATTTCACTAATATCAGGACCATGATATAACTCTTGTAACTGCGTTCTAATATCTGATAAAGTCATGCCTTTTGCATATAATGAAAGAACTTGTTGATCAAAATCATCAAATCTTCTTTGTCTTTTTGCAACTATTACTGGCTCAAAATTAATATTACGATCTCGTGGTACATTAATCTCAATTTTACCTTGTTGGGTTATTAATTTTTTTGAATTTATACCATTGCGAGCATTATCACTATTATTATGTTGATTTTTTTCATATCCTAAATAATTTTGCATTTCAGAATTCAACATTTTTTCAACTAATCTTTTTGTTAATTCTTTATATAAGCCCCCCTTTAAAAACTGTTGTTAAATCTTCAGTATTTTCTAATAATAAATCTACTGCTTTTGATATTGGATCATTATTATTAATATTTTGTTTTTTAGACATAAGTAACTCACTCTTTCTATTTATTTAATTTTATTTACTAGAATTAATTAAACATAGTTATTTTTGTAAGTTACACAGATTACTAAACATTACTAAATATTCATTCATTATTTTAGCTATTTCTTTTAAAAAATCTTCTTGTTTATTTTTATCTCTTTGTTCATATAGAAAAGTTTTTTTATATGTATAATTTAGTTTTTTGAAATAGTTATAAACTTTTTCTTTAGTCATATCACCAAATTTTTCAATTACTTTTTGAACTGTAACATCTTTATTTTGCGCTAAATAATTTTTTAATTCATCTAAATCCTTTATTTTGTGGCTATGTCCTTTTTGATAATTCAAAATTGGTTTTATATGCCCAGTTTCTTTTTTTATTTTTCTTCATAAGAATAAAGTCTTTCTAGTAATATTGAACACTTTACAAATTTCTTTAATTTTCATGTTTTTACTTTCATAGGCTTCTATTACTTTTCTTCGTAATTATTAACTGTATGGTTTTGGCATAATTTAATCTCCCTAATCTATTTTAAATATTGCTGAATTGTACTTTTAAATTCAAAAACTGTTTAAATTACATATTATTATTTTACATTATTTATGAGTAAACATTACTTTAGTTAGCTATATATTACTTGCAAAAAATTAAAATTAATGTAAAACACGATTTTTTAAAAATATTTTTTCAATTTTAGTTTTATCAAAAACTTTATAAAGAAAATCTAAAACTTCATTTTTATTAAATTTATTTTTTAATCAAAACCTAAATCGCAAACTTTCTAAACTTACATAATATTGAAAATCTTTAAAATAATCACTAGTAGCAACATAATCATAACTTCCACCAATTAAATTTGTAATACCTTGTTCATTGGGTTTAGTTTTAAACAAATAAAATTCCTTTGCTTTTTCACATGCTTGTACTAATTCTTGTAAACTTAAAGTTTTACTACCACGAACTATAAACGGATTTCTACAATTTCTACTAAAAGAATATGCTTGAATACCAACATCTTTTTGATTTAAAGACTTAATATTTTCTTGAACTTTTGTTACATATTTACTTAAATATTTAACTTTAATATTACTATAAAAATTTGTCAAAAATAATAAATACTAAAAATGTATTAGTTATAATAACTAATACATTTTTAAACTTTTTTTATTCTTCGTCTTCGCGCCATTCGCCTTCTGACATCAATAATTCTTTACGTACATTTTTAGCAATTATATAATTAGGGTTTTTATCATCACCATTAATTAAAACATTACGTACTAAATAATTTTCAATTTCATTTTGTAGATTTTTTGCAACAAAAGGTCAATCATCTTTCAGTCTAAATTCGCTATCTAATTCTTCTTGTAATTTAGGATTTGTAAGTGTTCTTTTTCTTTGCATTGGTTTATAATAAGCAAAGTATCAAATTAGAGCAAATGCAATGCTAGCAATTAAATAAACTAATTGTAAAACATTAGAAGTTATATCAGATATTCCTTTTGTAGTATCAGTTCCACCTTTACCAATAAGATTTGCTCCTGAAATTAAACCATTGATTAAAGATCTTAATCATTCTTCAAATTGTCAAACTAAGAAAAGTGTTGCTGCAAGTCAAATAATAATTTCAAAAGTATTCTTTTTCAATTTCTTTTCTATAGACAACTTAATTGCAATGGAAAGTACAAAAACATAAATAATAACCATAATAATACCAGCTTCAGCAGTTAATGTTCCATAATTAACAATCGAACTTAAAACTAATTGTCCATCCTTATAAACAGGATGTAACGTATCAACTATTACTCCAATAATATCAGGTAAAATTAATCATACAAAAGCTGAAAAAAAAGTAATAATTAAATTTAATCTAGAAGCTTTAAAAGGAATGTTATCTTTTGATAATTCTTTATATTTAGGTGAAATATACCCCTCAACAGATAATGGTTCTAAAATAGCACCACTATATAAAGCATTTTGCATTCCAGCATTAGACTTTAATGAAATAGTACAAATTAACATTACAAGGATACCAATTATTCCTAATCATTGTGCATGATCTTTATCGCCTAAAATTTTAAAAATACTTAAGTTGGGATTATCTGAAAAATTACCAGCAAAAGCACCAATCATAAGAATTGTTACTGCCATATAAAAAATAGTAGATAAAATCATAACAATAACTAATGAACGACTAATATTTTTTTCAGGATTTCTAACATTTTTACCAATTGTTGAATAGGTTTCAAATCCTAAAAAGAAAAAGAAACACATAGCAAAAGCTTGTGAAAAGTTATTAGCAGTTAATTGTTGATGAGAAGTAGTCATATCTCAATTTGAAGTTCCTGCCATCACAAATAATATAATAGTTGCTATGATTAATAAAAAAGTTGTTCCTCATTTTAAATAACTAGAAATATTCACAAATTTTTTAAATGTAGCCATCCCTAAAAACAATACACAAGAAGCTAAACCATAAATTATAATTCCAATCAAATCTAATCCTAAATGTTGTCATACTCCTCAATTATTATATAAAAAAGAAGATGGATCAGTAAAGTTAATTCTAATCATTGATACAATTTGTGAACTAATTATAACAGGTAAAGTAACATACTGTAAAAAAGAAATTAATCAACCTCAAAAGCGACCATAACTACTTCTAACATAAATATAAGCAGCACCATTATTACCTGGATGTACTCTTGAAAGTCTTGAGAAAGCTCAAGCACAAGTTCCTGCAATTAAACCTTCTACTAAAAAAATTCAAATCATATGAGAACCTAAATTTAAACTATCTTTATTAATTAAAATTGCAAAGTTAGCAGTAAAAGTAATTCCAACAGTATAATTAAAACCAAACCAGACTAATTCTGATAAGGTTAATTTATGATTTGTCCTTTCTTTTTTCTTAAAAAGTTTTAACATAATATTTTCCTTTCAATTATAATAATTATATACCTTTAAAGTGATTTCATTAATTAATGAAATAGTCAATAAAATCAAAAAAATAAAAAAATATATGTAATTTATAATAACTAATTTTATTTTAAAATACTACTTTTTTAATAAGTTATTTTAAAAAATAAGCTTAAACATCTTTTATTCTACATGATAAATAGTGTATTATATAATAATACTTTTAAAAAAATAAAGAAGGAGGTATTAATCATATATGGTGATTACCAAAAAGAAAAAATTTCGTTTATTTCCATTTAAAATGCCAACAGCAATTACAGTCTTATTCTTTATTATTGCTCTAATTATCATTATTTCTTGGATTCCAGGAACAACAGGTAAATGATTAGAAGATGAATCAAAGCCTGTAAGCACTGATAACCCTTGACAAGACGGTGGACCATTAGGTATCATGGACTTATTTTTGGCTCCAATTAAAGGTTTCATTGGTAGCAGCGATATTATTGTTTTTGTTTTAGTAATTGGTGGATATATTGGCATAGTTATGAAATCAGGTGCACTAGATGCAGGAATTGGTCGTTTAGTTAAACGTCTAAACGGAAAAGAAATTTGAATTATTCCTTCAATTATGACTATCCTATCGATTGGTGGAACAGTTGAAGGAATGTGTGAAGAAACTATTCCTTACTATTTAATTATTATTCCAGCAATGTTATCTGCTGGTTTTGATGTTGTTACAGCTGTATTAATGATTTTATTGGGCGCTGGTGTTGGTGTTATGTTTTCAACACTTAATCCCTTTGCTATTGCCACAGCTTCACAAGCTAGTGGTTTAAATCCTGGTGATGGAATCATCTGACGTTTAATTTGTTGATTTTTAGCAACTATCGGTACTATTGCTTTTGTTATGTGATATGCAATCCGTGTTAAACTTAATCCTGAAAAATCAGTTGTTTTTCACTTACATAGTGAGCATCATGAAGAATTTATTAATAAAGAAGAAATACCTGAATTTACTAAACGTCGTAAAATTATTTTAGCACTATTTGGATTAACATTTTTAATTATGGTGCTTTGTATTATTCCATGAGGTAAAATTATAGGAACAACTATTTTTGATGATTCTCACAATACATTAATTAAATATTTTCCATATTTCACAAGTCAAATTAATGCATTTGGTGACTGAAACATTGAAATGTTAGCTTTCTTATTTTTCTTTGTTTCAATTATCATTGCGGCAATTGATTGAAAAGGTGAAGAACAATATGTTCGTAATTTTATTAGTGGTTCTTCAGAATTATTAGGCGTTGCTTTAATAATTGCTGTTGCTGGTGGAATTGGCTGATCATTACAACATTCAGGAATGCAACATGTTGTTGTTGGACAATTGCAAAGTATTGATAAATTACCAAGATTTGCTATTGTTATTATTGGTTTTTTTGCTTTTCTTTTGATTGCCTTTGTTATTCCTTCAACATCAGGATTTGCAAAAGCCGTTTTCCCTATTGTTTCAAAAATAGTAATTCCTTTAGGATTAGCTTCAGGAATGATTACTACTTTTGTTATGGCTAGTGGTTGAATTAATTTATTTGCACCAAGTGCAGGTGTAATGATGGCAGGACTTGCCATTGCTAAAGTCCCCCTAACAATTTTTTATCGAGCAATTTGACCATATACTATCGGTATTACTGTCTTTGCCTTAATAATGTTAAGTATTGGAACTTTATTACCTCAATCAATATTTTAGTAGAATTTAAAGCACTATGTTAATTAAAACTTTTCTCTAATTAGAGAAAAGTTTTTTTATTTTTTATTTCATTTTTATAAAATTAAACAGCATTTGGGAAAACATTCACTTTCACGATTTGTTTGCGGTTGTTCATTATTTAGTAGACTTAATTTATAATCTGCTAATTCTGAAATTTATATAAATTCATCTTCTGGTAAAAAAATTTGTTCTAATATTTTATGGCTTTTATCTCTTTATGTACTATTTTTAAATTTTATCACATAAATTGAGATAAAAGCTATTTTTAATTAAAATCTTAAATATTTTTAATATATTTTTATTATATTAAAAATTAAAATTATAAGTGATTTTTTATATAATTTTACTATTAATAATTTACAAATAAACTATTAAATGTGTAAAAAACCATAATATTTTTTGGAAATTATCCCCGCATGTACTAGTGTGGAGGGAAAAATGAATTGAAATTAATTCAATAGCATATTTCAAAATGAAAACGATTGTTTGAAATATATAGCGAAGTTGAAAGTAATGAAATGTATCAGGTGTGCTTCTTCTAGTTTGAATGTTTCTGATTTGAGAAGAATAAGATGTTTGAAATGTCATCAAACATTTAGTATTCTTAATGACACCATTTTTCACAAGTCACAAACACCTTTGACATCTTGGTTTTATCTCATCTTTAGATGAATAAACACAAAACATGGTATACCATCAACAGATGTTGCAAGGGAATTGGGTGTGACATATAAAACACCTTGAAGAATGGGTCATGAAATCAGAACTAGAATTTGGAATCAAGATGCAGGGTTCATTGATGATGGCACAGCACAGATGGATGAAATGTATCTTTCGCATGTAGGTTTTAAAAAAACAAGGAAGATCCTTGTTGAATAAAACCTTGATTGTTGGAGTTTATGAGAAAACCAGCAACAAACTAATTGTGAAAGTATTGAAAAAAGCAGATGAGAAAAACCTTTTATGATTTGCATTGAAACACATTTCTACTGGGTGTTGTCTGTTTACGGATTCTTGGAAAGTGATATGGAATTTTCAAAAACTTCTATCACAAACATGAAATCGTAGATCATGAAGTTGGGTATGTGTCATCAACAGGTGTAAATACAAACCAGATTGAATCTACACGAAAACACATCCGACGAACTTTCCGAACACACATAAAAGTTTCAAAACACAATATTCATTTATAGCTAACTAAAGTAATGTTTACTCATAAATAATGTAAAATAATAATATGTAATTTAAACAGTTTTGGAATTTAAAAGTACAATTCAGCAATATTTAAAATAGATTAGGAAGATTAAATTATGCCAAAACCATACAGTGAAGACTTACGAAGAAAAGTAATAGAAGCCTATGAAAGTAAAAACATGAAAATTAAAGAAATTTGTAAAGTGTTCAATATTACTAGAAAGACTTTATTCTTATGAAGAAAAAGAAAAAAAGAAACCGGGCATATAAAACCAATTTTTAATTATCAAAAAGGACATAGCGACAAAATAAAGGATTTAGATGTATTAAAAAATTATTTAGCGCAAAATAAAGATGTTACAGTTCAAAAAGTAATTGAAAAATTTGATGATACGACTAAAGAAATAGTTTATAACTATTTCAAAAAACTAAATTATACATATAAAAAAACTTTTCTATATGAACAAAGAGATAAAAATAAACAAGAAGATTTTTTAAAAGAAATAGCTAAAATAATGAATGAAGATTTAGTATATATTGATGAATCTGGAATTGATGATAATGAATTTTATAAATATGGTTGATCTGAAAAAGGTAAAAGATTATTTGATAATAAACCCGCATATAAAATAAAAAGAATGAGTATAATCGGTTCACTAAATAAAGGTAAATTAAAATCCCTATGAGCATTTGAAGGACATTGCAACAGTAAAATTTTTGAATCATATGTAAAAAATATACTAATTCCAGTATTAAAGCGTGGACAAATTATAGTTTTAGATAATCCAACGTTTCATAAATCTAAATTAACACAACAATTAATTGAAAATGCTGGATGCAAACTATTATTTCTTCCACCATATTCTCCTAATTTAAATCCAATTGAACATTTTTGATTTGCTATAAAACATAATATAAGAAAAATATTACCAAATTATTGACCAAATATTAAAAAAGAGATTGATTTTGTTTTTCAAGATATGAGTAAACATTACTTTAGTTAGCTATATATGCAAAAGAAGCTGCATATAAATTCAATAAGATACCTAGTTTTGAAACTATAATTTTGCGTTTGATTTAGATACATGTAGGGATAATTTCCTAGATAGGCTTTTATCTCCGTTTATGTGATAAAATTTAAAAATAGTACATAAAGGGATAAAAGCCAATTTTTTTATGTATTATAATAGTGTTAGTGAGTTATTTAAAATAATATGTTTTACATAAGATTATTGAAGATAATTTCTCACATCTATTCTAGATTTAACCGAGGATGTTAAGAAAAAAATGATAAATATGATAACTTTATTAAAGTTATTAGGCGCTAGTGTCATAACAACATTACCAGTAACTACTGTTATAGCTTGTGGTAACAACAAAGAAGATCAGGTAAAAATATTACTAGATCAAGTATCAATAAATTTAGGTTTAACAAATGATGAAGGAAACAGTTTAAAAACTATTAGACTTGATTGAGAAAAAGATACATCCTTTTTCTGAATTGATAATTCCTATATTTTGGTTACTAAATTATTAAAAAATGAGGTAACTACTGGTCAAGCCAAAGCTAAAGATAAAGACAGTTTCTATTTTTTAAAATCTGTTTTACAACAGAAATTAACATCAGGAACAACACCTGAAGATGGTACTTTTGATGCAGCGGAAGTTGCTAAAATTAAAAATAAAATATCTAATATAAAAGTTTCTACTAGTAAATTTGTAGAACCAAATGATGATGAAAAACTTGTGGTTGGTGATGGAACATATAATTTACAATTCTTTAAAGAATATGGTAAAACAAATTTAGGGGATAAATATACAGTAAAAGTGATGACTGGAACTGATGCTTTATTTAATATTTTTGCAAGTGATAGTCCTGCTAAGTTAAGTTATAATGAATTTGTTTATGAATGAATTTCTATTGAGCATTTCCAAGCGGGTTATAAATTAGAAGAAACTGTTAATAAATGATTAAAAGATAAAACAGAATTACCATTAATAAGCAAAAGCAGAACTGAAAAATCTATTAAATTTAATAACTTTGAACAATTAGTTGGTTGAAAAGCAAAATTTAATGTTATAAGTTTTGAAAGATGAGGAGCATTCCCTTGCCCAAATCATTTAACAGACGGAGATGAACTAACACTTTCTATTGCTTTAGTAAAAAACCAAGAAACTATTTCTTTAAAGTCAACAACAACAATAATAAGAATAAACACTCAATAGTAAAATAATAATGATATGATTAGCATAAAATCATTATTCAACTTTTCTAAAATATATTAATTAAGGTAATAACTATTCTAGTATTACCTTATTTTTTACTTCAAAATAATATATATTATTTTAATTCTTCGCTATTAATTTCCATTGCTGAGATTTGTTTTAATTGAAATTGTTCATGCACTACTGCTTCAAATTCTAAAACAACACCTACTTTAAACTTAAGAAAAGAATCATTAACATATTTTTTATTATTAAAAATTAAAACTGCCAATTGTTCAAAAGCATAATTTAAAATTTTATCAGAATTTGGTTCTAAAGAAAGATAACAAAATATTTGTTCATTCCTTAAATATTGCGATATCTCAAAACTATTATTTAATTTATCTAATTGTTTTCATAAACATGGTGTTAAAATAATTTTAGCATTACCATTATCACTATACTTAATACCATCTCTTTCATAAGAAAAACCATTATTAAAAATAATGGTATTAATTCCTAATTCTTTATAATTAATAGTATATTCGGTTATTAACTCTGCAAAAATATTCTCATTACCTACTCAATCAGCGCTAAATTCTAGATTTTTATTAACAGTAACAATAAGAGCATTTGTTATTTTTTTACTTCATTAGACATATTCCGTAAATAAATTTTTTAAAAGTCAATTAATAATTTAAAATTTATTTTATAATTTCTTTATTAATAAATTAATAAGGTGTTGATAAAAATGAATTTTGAAAATTTAAAAAAAATTAAAAAATGAACAATTTTATAGATATTTTGGTATAAAACGTTTTCATTTTGATGAAATGTTAACAAAATTAATTGAAATAGAAAATTTAAAAAAAACTAAAGGTAGAAAATATAAACTTTCAGTTGAAGAAAGATTGATGATGACTTTAGTATACTGAAAAGAATATTATACTTTTTTCCAAATGAGTATTAAATATAAAATGAGTGCATCAAGTTGTTTTCGAAATATTACTTGAGTAGAAAATAAACTTAGTGATGACAAAGATTATCAGTTTTTAAAAAAAATATAAATCAAAAATTGAGAAAAAACAAGAAGATTTAAATGAATTTCAATTTTATTTAATTGATTCAACTGAAATTGAAATTGAAAGACCAACTAAAAAAACTACAGTTAGAATATTTTTCTGGTAAAAGTTGAATGTTTTCTATAAAATTTCAAATTATATATGACTTTTTAATAAAAAAATTGTTGATATTTTTGCTGATAATGGAAAAGTACATGATTTTCAAATATTAAAAAATTCAAATCTTGAATTTTCAGAAAAAACAATAATTATTGGTGATTTGGGATATCAAGGAATACAAAATATTTATAAAAATACTATATTACCAATTAAAAAAACTAAAAATAAAAAATTAACTAAACAAGAAAAAATCTACAATAAAATTATTTCAAAAATTAGAATTAAAGTTGAACATGTTTTTGCTTGATTAAAAAGATTCAAAATTTTAATAAATAAATGCAGAAAAAGTATATTTAGACTTATGTACTTAAGATTTAACTTACTTTGTGAAATTTTTAATAAAACAAAACCATTAAAATAAAAAAATATTAAAAATATTTTTTTAAAAATTTAAATTTTTATCAAGTTAATATAAAAATAATATTAACAATTTTTGTGTTTGAAATATAAATTTATTTTTAAAGTATTTTTTTAAAAATATTAACTTCTATAATTATTAACACTAAAAAATTTATAAATATTATTATTGACAATTGATTAAATTTATTTACGGAATATGTCTATTGTAAAAATATTTCTCATCGTTCAAGAATAACAAAAACTATTTCATCAATCAAAGTATATGGCATTGAGGATTCTTCTGCTAAAGCTGAAACTTTAGAAACAATATTACTACTTAAAAAATTAGATAATAATCTTACCTTATCACTTATTTGTAAATTTTTATTTTTCTTGTAAATTTTAATAATACGTTTACATGTACTTTTTTTCAAAACTAATTTAGCAGTACCGCGACGTTGATTTTAAAAATATACAAATGCTAGTAAATTATAACCAAATTTCTTTGTCATTATAATTCCCCTGACTATCTTTAAATTATAAATCAATTAATAGGGGCTTTGCCCCTCGTTGCTTGGCAACTCACCCCAGCGGGGCTAAACCCCGCGACCAACCAACCAAGGTTCTGGTTGGCACCGACGAATAATATAGGTTTATTCTATTTTAACATTTTTCTTATTTTTCTTAGAATGTTTATTTCTATAATAACAAGTACGGCATACAATATTTTCAGTTTCTTTCTTTTCAGTTTGTAATATATTATCCAACTTATCTAATCCTACTGCTCTAATATCATCAACAGTAAAATCTAATGCTTTTGACGGTTCATAGTCTTTAACACTACTTAATTCACTTTTCAACGAATGAATATAATTTAAAGCGCGACTATTATATTTTTGTAAATAGGATTTAGGAAATCATAAACTAAAAGTCATAGTTTCGCCACTATAACTAGGTGGTAATCCACCACGTTTAATTATTTTTTTAGT
Source organism: Spiroplasma ixodetis (assembly GCF_040369795.1). Lineage (GTDB taxonomy): Bacteria > Bacillota_I > Bacilli_A > Mycoplasmatales > VBWQ01 > Spiroplasma_E > Spiroplasma_E ixodetis_B. Next base: position 1,434,665 of record NZ_AP028955.1, on the reverse strand, counting down.
TTTTATTTTAGATAATACAACTTTATTATAATCATCAACATTAGTATAAATATTTAGTTTAAACTTAACTAAAAATAACAAAATACGAATTCTTTTAACTTGCACAATATATTCTACTTTTTCACGTGCTTGTTTTGGTATTCTATCGGGGTGTTGTTCAATCATATACATAATGCTATTAAAATTATGACCTATTAATTTACAAAACATTCCCAAACTTTCTTGTGTTCCTTTAAATTAGGGTGACAAATCATTACTATTAATTTTCAAACCTAACTCATCTAAAACAACCATATCGAACTCTTTAAAAGCATAATTACTATTTAATTGATTAAATTTAAAAAAATCATAATAAGAACAACGATAACTATATTCATTACGTACTTTAATAGGAATAGGACTAACTACCCTACCCTTATATTTTTGCGCTAAACAACAAGCAAGAGCGGATTTACCAGTACGTGGTGGTGCTGAAATAATATAAATACCATCACGTTGTAATATCTTTATATTTTTTCTAGTTATTAAAAATGGATAAAGTATTATTAATAATAAAACTCCTAAAAGTAAATAACCATATCAAGGCATTATTTCAACCCCTAACCAACTTTAAAATCCAACTGCTTTTAAAAATAATCACAATGTTAAAACTTGTTCTAAACCACTAGTAAAATAAACATTTAAAACAGAACTAATAGTATCATCAAAAATACGTCTCAATAATCCATCAAGTTTAGTAAAAAATTGTCTTAATGGTTCAACTGGTAAAACTTTACCAACAACTCCATAAAGTACTCATCTAAAAGCATTACGTAAATGTCCAAAAACATCATATCAACTAACATGCTCATAATCAGGGTTAAAAGGACTATTTGGCGGTACTGGTGTTACTTTGTCGCTTGAAAAAATATTAATCTGACCAAATGAAACCTCCGTTGGAGTAGTTAAATTTGTAGTTCCATGAATATCAAAAAATACAGTTAAATGTCTTAAATTTGGAACACGAACTTGCATAGTAACAAAATTATACAAATCTTGCATATAAACATCATTACCAATTGTTCCTTTAAAAACGTATTTTGTATCACCGACATAATCTAAAAAAGTAAAAGCAAAATCACCAGTAAATGTAGAAAAAGCCTCATAATTAAAATAAAACATAAAACCTTTAATATAAAAACTTAAAGGTTTATCAATTTCAAAATTTAATTCAAAACGTAAATTTAAAGGTTTAACTCAATGATTTAAGTTATGAATAAAAAGTCGATTTTTTTTACCATATTGAACAAAATTATGATTAAACATAATACGAGAAATATCATCTAACTGATATCTCCTAAAAGAATAAACGCCAGTTCCGGTATTAAGTGTTATCTTTTTAACGCCTACAACATCACTTTGATATTCAACATACAAATCATTATCTAAACCACCTATAATTTCGCCACTAACTAATTTTAAATCCGGTTGGTCAACATCAAAATAAGCAGAATTTCATGGAATAGTTGCTCAATCATTAAAATCATTATACTTAATGTGTTTAATCATTTCTTTTTTAATATCATAATTAACAACATTAGGGTCATTTGAAGCAATTAAACTAGTAGGTGCTTGAACAGAAGTATTTACAACAAAAAAAATTAGCAAACTTAAATCACATAATTATTTACCAAATAAACATTTTGGATGGGTTACACTTTATTAGACACTAATTACGTAGACAAGTGAACAAATTAGTTAAAAGAAAGGAATTATAATTATGGCCAATATTAACTCATATTCAGATGAATTTAAAAAACAAATAGTAGCTTTATATCAAAGTGGTAAGTCAGTGTCTTGTCTTGCTAAAGAGTACATTAGACATATTCCGTAAATAAATTTAATCAATTGTCAATAATAATATTTATAAATTTTTTAGTGTTAATAATTATAGAAGTTAATATTTTTAAAAAAATACTTTAAAAATAAATTTATATTTCAAAAACAAAAATTGTTAATATTATTTTTATATTAACTTGATAAAAATTTAAATTTTTAAAAAAATATTAAAAATATTTTTTTATTTTAATGGTTTTGTTTTATTAAAAACTTCACAAAGTAAGTTAAATCTTAAGTACATAAGTCTAAATATACTTTTTCTACATTTATTTATTAAAATTTTGAATCTTTTTAATCAAGCAAAAACATGTTCAACTTTAATTCTAATGGTAATGTTTAGTAATCTGTGTAACTTACAAAAATAACTATGTTTAATTAATTCTAGTAAATAAAATTAAATAACTAGAAAGAGTGAGTTACTTATGTCTAAAAAACAAAATATTAATAATAATGATCCAATATCAAAAGTAGTAGATTTATTACTAGAAAATACTGAAGATTTAACAACAGTTTTTAAAGAGGGAGATTTATATAAAGAATTAACAAAAAGATTAGTTGAAAAAATGTTGAATTCTGAAATGCAAAATTATTTAGGATATGAAAAAAATAAACATAATAATAGTGATAATGCTCGTAATGGTATAAGTTCAAAAAAATTAATAACTCAACAAGGTAAAATTGAGATTAATGTACCACGAGATCGTAATATTAATTTTGAGCCAGTAATAGTTGCAAAAAGACAAAGAAGATTTGATGGTTTTGATCAACAAGTTCTTTCATTATATGCCAAAGGCATGACTTTATCAGATATTAGAATGCAGTTACAAGAGTTATATCATGGTGCTGATATTAGTGAAAGCGTTATTAGTCAAATTACTGATGATGTTATTGATGATGTTAAAGCATGACAAAATCGGCCATTAGAAAGCGTTTATCCGATTGTTTATTTTGATTGTATAGTAGTTAAAGTGCGACAAGATAAACGCATTATTAACAAATCAGTTTATATAACACTAGGAGTTGATTTAGAAGGTAAAAAAGATATTTTAGGTTTATGAATTAGTGAAAATAGACATATTCCGTAAATAAATTTAATCAATTGTCAATAATAATATTTATAAATTTTTTAGTGTTAATAATTATAGAAGTTAATATTTTTAAAAAAATACTTTAAAAATAAATTTATATTTCAAACACAAAAATTGTTAATATTATTTTTATATTAACTTGATAAAAATTTAAATTTTTAAAAAAATATTAAAAATATTTTTTTATTTTAATGGTTTTGTTTTATTAAAAATTTCACAAAGTAAGTTAAATCTTAAGTACATAAGTCTAAATATACTTTTTCTACATTTATTTATTAAAATTTTGAATCTTTTTAATCAAGCAAAAACATGTTCAACTTTAATTCTAATTTTTGAAATAATTTTATTGTAGATTTTTTCTTGTTTAGTTAATTTTTTATTTTTAGTTTTTTTAATTGGTAATATAGTATTTTTATAAATATTTTGTATTCCTTGATATCCCAAATCACCAATAATTATTTTTTTTCTGAAAATTAAAGATTTGAATTTTTTAATATTTGAAAATCATGTACTTTTCCATTATCAGCAAAAATATCAACAATTTTTTTATTAAAACAGTCATATATAATTTGAAATTTTATAGAAAACATTCAACTTTTACCAGAAAAATATTCTACCTTTAGTTTTTTTAGTTGGTCTTTCAATTTCAATTTCAGTTGAATCAATTAAATAAAATTGAAATTCATTTAAATCTTCTTGTTTTTTCTCAATTTTTGATTTATATTTTGTTTTTAAAAACTGATAATCTTTGTCATCACTAAGTTTATTTTCTACTCAAGTAATATTTCGAAAACAACTTGATGCACTCATTTTATATTTAATACTCATTTGGAAAAAAGTATAATATTATTTTCAGTATACTAAAGTCATCATCAATCTTTCTTCAACTGAAAGTTTATATTTTCTACCTTTAGTTTTTTTTAAATTTTCTATTTCAATTAATTTTGTTAACATTTCATCAAAATGAAAACGTTTTATACCAAAATATCTATAAAATTGTTCATTTTTTAATTTTTTTAAATTTTCAAAATTCATTTTTATCAACACCTTATTAATTTATTAATAAAGAAATTATAAAATAAATTTTAAATTATTAATTGACTTTTAAAAAATTTATTTACGGAATATGTCTAATGAAGGTTCTAAGTTTTGATTATCTAATTTCACAGAAATGAAAAATCGAGACTTAAATGATATTCTTATTGCTTGTAGTGACAATTTAACAGGAATGTCAGAAGCAATACAATCAGTTTATCCTAAAACCGAACATCAATTATGCATAGTTAATCAAATTAGAAATAGTTTAAAATATGTTTCATACAAACATAGAAAATCACTAGTTACAGATTTAAAACCAATTTATAGTGCATGTAGTGAAGAACAAGCAATGCAAGCTTTAGAATATTTTGAAAGTAAATGAAATAAACAATATCCTCAAATTGCTAAATCATGATATAAAAATTGAGGTAATTTAATGGTTTTTATTAGTTATCCTGCAGAAATCAAAAGAGTGATTTATACAACAAATGCTATTGAATCTGTTAATAGTCAATTACGAAAAGTTATTAGAAATAAAAAAGTTTTTCCAAATGATATGGCAGTTTTTAAAATATTTTACTTAGCAATTGAAAATATAACAAAAAAATGAACAATGCCCATTCAAAATCGAAATACAGCAATTGCTCATTTTATGATAAAATTTGAAGATAGAATTAATCTAAACTAGCAACTTTGTAAAAAGATACACAGATTTTTAAAAAGCCTCATTCTAATTTTTGAAATAATTTTATTGTAGATTTTTTCTTGTTTAGTTAATTTTTTATTTTTAGTTTTTTTAATTGGTAATATAGTATTTTTATAAATATTTTGTATTCCTTGATATCCCAAATCACCAATAATTATTTTTTTTCTGAAAATTCAAGATTTGAATTTTTTAATATTTGAAAATCATGTACTTTTCCATTATCAGCAAAAATATCAACAATTTTTTTATTAAAAAAGTCATATATAATTTGAAATTTTATAGAAAAAATCCAACTTTTACCAGAAAAATATTATAACTGTAGTTTTTTTAATTGGTCTTTCAATTTCAATTTCAGTTGAATCAATTAAATAAAATTGAAATTCATTTAAATCTTCTTTTTTTTCTCAATTTTTGATTTATATTTTGTTTTTAAAAACTGATAATCTTTGTCATCACTAAGTTTATTTTCTACTCAAGTAATATTTCGAAAACAACTTGATGCACTCATTTTATATTTAATACTAATTTGGAAAAAAAGTATAATATTCTTTTCAGTATACTAAAGTCATCATCAATCTTTCTTCAACTGAAAGTTTATATTTTCTACCTTTAGTTTTTTTAAATTTTCTATTTCAATTAATTTTGTTAACATTTCATCAAAATGAAAACGTTTTATACCAAAATATCTATAAAATTGTTCATTTTTTAATTTTTTTAAATTTTCAAAATTCATTTTTATCAACACCTTATTAATTTATTAATAAAGAAATTATAAAATAAATTTTAAATTATTAATTGACTTTTAAAAAATTTATTTACGGAATATGTCTAATGTTACAAGAGCAGCTACTTATAATTGAATTAAGCAATTTACTAATTCAGTCAGTTTTAAAACCAAAGATAACCGTTCTGTTGAAGAAAATGAATTAATTAAATTAAGAAAAGAATTAAAACAATTAAGAATGGAAAATGATATTTTAAAGCAAACAGCACTAATAATAGGCAGAAAATAGAAATTATTACTAAAAATAAAGTTAAATATAAAATTCGTACAATGTGTCGTTTTTTAAAAATCTCTAAATCAACATATTATTTTAATTTCAAGAAAAAAGAAGATAAAATTCAAAATAATATGTATGATGAAACTGTTATTAGCGCTTTTAAAGAAAATAAAGAAGCTTATGGAACAAGAAGATTAAAAGTTGTTCTAAAAGAAAAGAAAATTAATTTATCAAGACGAAAAATTAAAAAAATTATGAATAAACATAATTTAATATCAAAATACACTAAATTATCATACAAAAATTATCATAATAAAGTCAATGATAGTCAAATTACTAATCTTGTTAATAGAGACTTTAATAATAGGCTTAAAAATGAAGTTATTGTTAGTGATTTAACTTATGTTCAAGTTAATGGTAAATGAAACTATATTTGCTTATTAATCGACCTTTACAATCGCGAAATTATTGGGCATAGTGTAGGTACTAAAAAAGATGCATCATTAGTATATCAAGCATTTATGTGCTCAAATCGTTGTTTAAAAAATATTCAAATATTTCATAGCGATCGCGGTAATGAATTTAATAATAAAAATATTGATAAACTTTTATTAGCCTTCGATATTACCCGCTCTTTAAGCAAAAAAAGGTTGTCCTTATGATAACGCTGTTGCTGAAGCAACTTTCAAAACTTTCAAAACAGAGGTTATTAATGATAAAAATTTTACATCATTAATCCAATTAAAATTAGAATTATTTTATTATATAAATTGATACAACAACATAAGAATCCACAGCACTCTAAACTACTTAACCACCATAAAATACATAAGCACAAATGTCTACCAAAAAACAGTCCTAAAAAAGATTGCCATTCCAAAAATTAGACAAAAATACAATATTAAAAAAGAAATAATCAATAGACATATTCCGTAAATAAATTTAATCAATTGTCAATAATAATATTTATAAATTTTTTAGTGTTAATAATTATAGAAGTTAATATTTTTAAAAAAATACTTTAAAAATAAATTTATATTTCAAACACAAAAATTGTTAATATTATTTTTATATTAACTTGATAAAAATTTAAATTTTTAAAAAAATATGAGGCTTTTTAAAAATCTGTGTATCTTTTTACAAAGTTACTAGTTTAGATTGATTCTATCTTCAAATTTTATCATAAAATGAGCAATTGATGTATTTCAATTTTTAATGGGCATTGTTCATTTTTTTGTTATATTTTCAATTGCTAAGTAAAATATTTTAAAAACTGCCATATCATTTGGAAAAACTTTTTTATTTCTAATAACTTTTCATAATTGACTATTAACAGATTCAATAGCATTTGTTGTATAAATCACTCTTTTGATTTCTGCAGGATAACTAATAAAAACCATTAAATTATCTCAATTTTTATATCATGATTTAGCAATTTGAGGATATTGTTTATTTCATTTACTTTCAAAAGATTCTAAATCTTGCATTGCTTGTTATTCACTACATGCACTATAAATTGGTTTTAAATCTGTAACTAGCGATTTTCTATGTTTGTATGAAACATATTTTAAACTATTTCTAATTTGATGGACTATGCATAATTGATGTTTGGTTTTAGGATAAACTGATTGTATCGCTTCTGACATTTCTGTTAAATTGTCACTACAAGCAATAAGAATATCATTTAAGCCTCGATTTTTCATTTCTGTGAAATTAGATAATCAAAACTTAGAACCTTCATTTTCACTAATTCATAAGCCTAAAACATCTTTTTTACCTTCTAAATCAACTCCTAGTGCTATATAAACTGATTTGTTAATAATGAGTTTATCTTGTCGTACTTTAACTACTATACAATCAAAATAAACAATCGGATAAACACTTTCTAATGGCCGATTTTGTCATGCTTTAACATTATCAATAACATCATCAGTAATTTGACTAATAACACTTTCACTAATATCAGCACCATGATATAACTCTTGTAACTGCATTCTAATATCTGATAAAGTCATGCCTTTGGCATATAATGAAAGAACTTGTTGATCAAAACCATCAAATCTTCTTTGTCTTTTTGCAACTATTAATGGCTCAAAATTACTATTACGAACTCGTGGTACATTAATCTCAATTTTACCTTGTTGAGTTATTAATTTTTTTTGAATTTATACCATTACGAGCATTATCACTATTATTATGTTGATGTTTTTAATATCCTAAATAATTTTGCATTTCATAATTCAACATTTTTTCAACTAATCTTTTTGTTAATTCTTTATATAAACATCCCTCTTTAAAAACTGTTGTTAAATCTTCAGTATTTTTTAGTAATAAATCTACTACTTTTGATATTGGGTCATTATTATTAATATTTTGTTTTTTAGACATAAGTAACTCACTCTTTCTATTTATTTAATTTTATTTACTAGAATTAATTAAACATAGTTATTTTTGTAAGTTACACAGATTACTAAACATTACCAAACTTTTTTATTTCTAATAACTTTTCGTAATTGACTATTAACAGATTCAATAGCATTTGTTGTATAAATCACTCTTTTGATTTCTGCAGGATAACTAATAAAAACCATTAAATTATCTCAATTTTTATATCATGATTTAGCAATTTGAGGATATTGTTTATTTCATTTACTTTCAAAAGATTCTAAATCTTGCATTGCTTGTTATTCACTACATGCACTATAAATTGGTTTTAAATCTGTAACTAGCGATTTTCTATGTTTGTATGAAACATATTTTAAACTATTTCTAATTTGATGGACTATGCATAATTGATGTTCGGTTTTAGGATAAACTGATTGTATCGCTTCTGACATTTCTGTTAAATTGTCACTACAAGCAATAAGAATATCATTTAAGCCTCGATTTTTCATTTCTGTGAAATTAGATAATCAAAACTTAGAACCTTCATTTTCACTAATTCATAAGCCTAAAACATCTTTTTTACCTTCTAAATCAACTCCTAGTGCTATATAAACTGATTTGTTAATAATGAGTTTATCTTGTCGTACTTTAACTACTATACAATCAAAATAAACAATCGGATAAAAAATTTCTAATGGCCGATTTTGTCATGCTTTAACATCATCAATAACATCATCAGTAATTTGACTAATAACACTTTCACTAATATCAGCACCATGATATAACTCTTGTAACTGCATTCTAATATCTGATAAAGTCATGTCTTTGGCATATAATGAAAGAACTTGTTGATAAAAACCATCAAATCTTCTTTGTCTTGTTGCAACTATTACTGGATCAAAATTACTATTACGATCTCGTGGTACATTAATCTCAATTTTAACTTGTTGGGTTATTAATTTTTTTGAATTTATACCATTGCGAGCATTATCACTATTATTATGTTGATTTTTTTCATATCCTAAATAATTTTGCATTTCAGAATTCAACATTTTTTCAACTAATATTTTTGTTAATTCTTTATATAAACCTCCCTCTTTAAAAACTGTTGTTAAATCTTCAGTATTTTCTAATAATAAATCTACTGCTTTTGATATTGGATCATTATTATTAATATTTTGTTTTTTAGACATAAGTAACTCACTCTTTCTAGTTATTTAATTTTATTTACTAGAATTAATTAAACATAGTTATTTTTGTAAGTTACACAGATTACTAAACATTACCAAAATTTAAATTTTTATCAAGTTAATATAAAAATAATATTAACAATTTTTGTGTTTGAAATATAAATTTATTTTTAAAGTATTTTTTTAAAAATATTAACTTCTATAATTATTAACACTAAAAAATTTATAAATATTATTATTGACAATTGATTAAATTTATTTACGGAATATGTCTTTTGTAAAAAGATACACAGATGTTTAAAAAGCCTCTTAATTCTTTATATAAACCTCCCTCTTTAAAAACTGTTGTTAAATCTTCAGTATTTTTTAATAATAAATCTACTGCTTTTGATATTTGATCATTATTATTAATATTTTGTTTTTTAGACATACGTAACTCACTCTTTATAGTTATTTAATTTTATTTACTAGAATTAATTAAACATATTTATTTTTGTAAGTTACACAGATTACTAAACATTACCAAAAAGCTATTGATTTTGTTTTTCAAGATATGAGTAAAAATTACTTTAGTTAGATATATATTAATTATTTCTTTTTCTTTAATTTCTTGATTAATTTTATTTAACTTATTTTCTGCTTCATTAACTTTATTTTCTATTTCTTGTTGAGCATTATTTTCAGTTAAAGGTTCAGTTGTTTGTTGAACATTATCTTCATTTTCTAACATTTAACATTCTCCTAATCTTATCCCAATAATCGATCTTTAACTAATTGTGCCATTTCACTTATTAATTTTTTATAATCATTAACTGCATTTTCTAATGTATCAATATCAAAAAATTTAAAACAATTATCAATATGTAAATCAAAATCTCTATCAATACTAATATCTTGTTTTCTATATTTTTCATTAAATTCAATTTTTGTCATATTATTTTTCTCCTTTATTAATCTTTTCATTTAATTTTGCTAATTTTTTTTGATGTTTGATAATTTTGTTATTTGCTCTAACATGTTTTTGAGTCGTGATAAATCTTTTTAATAAAACAATAATTTCTCTGAAAATTAATGTTCCAACACTTGTTCCAATAATTATTAATTCATGTAAAAATTCTTTCATTTCAATATTTTCCTTTCAATTATTTATTTTTTAATTATTCATCAAATTTACCACCATTAATTCTTTCGATCATTGATTTTGAATTACTTATAATGCTTACTAATAAGGCAATTTCTTTATTTAATTGTTCCATTCTCTCTTTATATGTATGAATTTCATTATTATAATATTCAAGTAATTTTTCTTTATTCATAAATTATTCACCTCCTTTATAAACTCATGTGATTATAATCTCAATTTAGTGAAGCATTATCATGATTTAATGGTACTTAACTCATATTTTAACTACCATATTGACTACTTGTTTCACTATTAATAGTAAATCTATTATCATTAATTAAACGTGAGTTTTCATTATTAAATGGTGTTTCTTGCATTTCTTGATTATGATGTGTAGTTTCTATAGGCAATAAATTATGAATAATTTCACTTATTGCTGAAACTATAGTAGGTACTGCATAAGCATTATTAAAATCATTATTAATACCCATAGCAACACCACTTGATATTAAACATCCACGAGTAGCCATATTTGCTATTTTACGAATAGTTTCAAATCTATTAGGAATTAATTCAGTTAATCCACTGATAAGATTTGATATACCATAAGCATTTAAACTAATATAAGTATCTCAATCCATTAATGACTGATTTTCTTTTTTATTTAACAATAATCATGGAGGACCTTCTGTTGTAGTTGTAGTAGTTATTGGAGTTGGTGTTGTAGGAATAATAGGATTAATATTATTTTCTGTTCATTTACTATAATTTGCTAATCCAATTGTTCCTAATCCTAATAATATTTTTTTACTACTATTAATTAATTTAGTTTTAGTATTTGGTCTTTGATTTAAATTTCATATATCTAAACCTAATTTTTTACCAAATACTAAACTATTAATTGAACCTAATATTGGATTATCTATTACTTGACCATAATAAGCACTTGTACCTATCATTGCACAAATAGGACTTATACCAGTTCTAATTAATTTAGTTAAAGTATAATTATTTGTTTCCATTTTTATTCTCCTTGTTTTTAATTTTTTCCCATTTTTGGTCATTTTCATCTCATTTTTCAATTTTTTTATTTATTAAGTCTAATTTGAATATTGGCATTTTATTCTCCTTTATTTGTTTTTATCAGTTCTCTTATAACATCTAATAATAGACATATTCCGTAAATAAATTTAATCAATTGTCAATAATAATATTTACAAATTTTTTAGTGTTAATAATTATAGAAGTTAATATTTTTAAAAAAATACTTTAAAAATAAATTTATATTTCAAACACAAAAATTGTTAATATTATTTTTATATTAACTTGATAAAAATTTAAATTTTTAAAAAAATATTTTTAATATTTTTTTATTTTAATGGTTTTGTTTTATTAAAAATTTCACAAAGTAAGTTAAATCTTAAGTATAGCTAACTAAAGTAATGTTTACTCATATCTTGAAAAACAAAATCAATCGCTTTTTTAATATTTGGTCAATAATTTGGTAATATTTTTCTTATATTATGTTTTATAGCAAATCAAAAATGTTCAATTGGATTTAAATTAGGAGAATATGGTGGAAGAAATAATAGTTTTCATCCAGCATTTTCAATTAATTGTTGTGTTAATTTAGATTTATGAAACGTTGCATTATCTAAAACTATAATTTGTCCACGCTTTAATACTGGAATTAGTATATTTTTTACATATGATTCAAAAATTTTACTGTTGCAATGTCCTTCAAATGCTCATAGGGCTTTTAATTTACCTTTATTTAGCGAACTAATTATACTCATTCTTTTTATTTTATATGCGGGTTTATTATCAAATAATCTTTTACCTTTTTCAGATCAACCATATTTATAAAATTCATTATCATCAATTCCAGATTCATCAATATATACTAAATCTTCATTCATTATTTTAACTATTTCTTTTAAAAAAATCTTCTTGTTTATTTTTATCTCTTTGTTCATATAGAAAAGTTTTTTTATATGTATAATTTAGTTTTTTGAAATAGTTATAAAATATTTCTTTAGTCATATCACCAAATTTTTCAATTACTTTTCGAACTGTAACATCTTTATTTTGCGCTAAATAATTTTTTAATTCCTCTAAATCCTTTATTTTGTGGCTATGTTTTTTTTGATAATTCAAAATTGGTTTTATATGCCCAGTTTCTTTTTTTCTTTTTCTTCATAATAATAAAGTCTTTCTAGTAATATTGAACACTTTACAAATTTCTTTAATTTTCATGTTTTTACTTTCATAGGCTTCTATTACTTTTCTTCGTAAGTCTTCACTGTATGGTTTCGGCATAATTTAATCTTCCTAATCTATTTTAAATATTGCTGAATTGTACTTTTAAATTCAAAAACTGTTTAAATTACATATTATTATTTTACATTATTTATAAGTAAACATTACTTTAGTTAGCTATATATGCAGCCTCTTTAGCATATAAATGAACATGATGTTTTGCAACTTTGATATGTGTTTTAAATGCTCTTCTTATATGTTTTCAAACTGGTTCAATTTGGTTGGTATTTACACCATTTTTTGAAACATAGCCATCTTGATGGTTAACTGTTTCATGCTTAGTAAAAACTGATTTAAAATCGCAATATCTTTTTCAAGAATCATTATATAAAAGACATTTTGAAGAAATGTTGTTTCTTGCAAACTGCAAAAGATTTTTACTCTTTGCGTTTTGCAATACTTTTACAATTAAATTATTGGTTGTTTTTTGATAAATCCCAATAATCAAGGTTTTATTCACCAAGGATCTTCCTTGTTTTTTAAAACCCATATGTGAAAGATACATTTCATCAATTTGTACTGTGCCTTCAACAATAAATTGAGGTTTTTGTTTTGCAATACGTGTTCTGATTTTATGACTCATTCTTCAGGCAGTTTTCAAAGTCACTCCCAATTCTTTTGCAACATCTGTTTATGGAATTCCATGTTTGGTGTTTATTCATTTAAAGATAATATAAAACCAAGATGTTAAAGATGTTTGTGGCCTTGAAAAAATGGTGCCTGTGAGAATGCTAAATGTTTGATTACATTTCAAACATCTCATTCTTTTTAAATCAGAATTATTCAAATTAAAACTAAAACACCTAATACATTTGTTTTCTTTCAAATTTGCTATATACACAAGACATTGCTGTTCAGTTTGAAAAGCATTGATGAATTCATTCAGTGTCATTGTTTCCTCCACAAGTAAATGTGGGGAGAAGTCCGATAATTAATAATGTAATTGAAAAAATTTTTTCAAAATAATGAGCATACGAATTGTTCTTTTTTTTATGTAATAAATTACGAAAAGCCTCGAAATCAAAAATAAGAATTGGATATTCAATCTTATCTAAAAATTTACCAATAACATTAATATTTAATTCAATATCTAAGTTATTTATTTTTAATTTTTTCATTGCAATACCTTTTCTAATACATTTATTTGATAAGCGTACTGATTTCACTAACTTCATTTTTAATAATTTTAGTTTTTGATGGATAACCATAACCAGCAGACACTAAAATTGTAACATGATACTTATTAGGTTCAATAATCTTATTTGATTCTAAGTAAGTTAATAATTGTTGTTCATTAAAACCGCCTAATACAACATTATCAATTTCATGAGCAGTTAATAATAATAAAAGGTTTTGTAATAAAATAAAAGTTTGACATTGTGCCCAATGATTTATTTGTGTTTTTTTGTCATGATCAAAGAAATTATTAAATGTTGATTTATAAATTTCGTATTGTGGTTTTGTTAAATTACGTCTTTTCATAACAGTATCAACAAATCATTGATTACTAGTATTGAAATTTTCACCACTATAACTTAATAAAATAAATAAATGTGAACAAGTACTAACTTGTTGTTGATTATTTATGATTGGTTGCAATTGTGCTTTAATTTTAGAACTACTAATAACTAAAATTTTTCATGGTTCTAAACCATATGAAGATGGGGTATGACGCACATAGTTAAGAATATCGTTAATTTTAATATCACTAATAACTTTACTAGGAAAATAATTACGAATTGATTTACGATTTAAAATTAGACTTTCTAGTTCTTTAACATAAGGCATTGATTTGTCATCTCTTTTCTATAAATTAATTTTACTACTAAAATATTTTTAATCAAAAATCTTTATTCTCAAAAGAGAATAAAGATTTTTGATTAAATGTGATTATTCAATAACCTCAGTAACTTGTCCGGCTCCAATAGTTCTTCCGCCTTCACGTATTGAGAATTGAGTGCCTTTCTCAAGGGCAACTGGGTGAATTAATTCAACAGTAATAGTAACGTTATCACCTGGCATAATTAATTCCGATTTTTCACCTTTATTAATAAAGTTTCCCATACTTCCTGTAACATCAGTTGTACGGAAATAAAATTGTGGTCGATATCCCGGATTAAATGAAGTATGACGTCCACCTTCTTCTTTAATTAGAATATAAACTTCACCTTGAAATTTAGTATGTGGAGTAACTGATCCTGGTTTAGCAATAACTTGTCCACGTTGAATATCTTCACGTTTAACTCCACGTAATAATACTCCAACGTTATCACCAGCTTGTGCTTCATCTAATAATTTTCTGAACATTTCAATACCAGTAACAACAACTTTTTTAAGACCTTTGTTAATACCAATAATATCAATTTCATCATTAACTTTTAAAGTTCCACGTTCAATTCTCCCGGTAGCTACTGTTCCACGTCCAGTAATAGTGAAAACATCTTCAACAGCTAATAATACTGGTTTATCAACTTCTCTTTTTGGTGTTGGGATTCATTCATCCATTGCTGTTAATAATTCTTTAATTTTTGTTTCTCATTCTTTTTTACCATCTAATGCCCCTCTTGCAGAACCACGAATAATCGGTGTATCATCACCTTCAAATTCATACTTAGTTAGTAATTCACGAATTTCCATTTCAACAAGTTCTAATACGTCATCGTCTACACTTTCCATATCACACTTATTTAAGAATACAACAATTTTTTTAACCCCAACTTGACGTGCCAATAGAATGTGTTCACGTGTTTGTGGCATTGGACCATCAGTTGCAGAAACAACTAACACTGAACCATCCATTTGAGCTGCACCTGTAATCATATTTTTAATGTAGTCAGCGTGACCTGGACAGTCAACGTGTGCATAGTGACGAGTTGGTGTTTCATATTCAACGTGAGCTGTATTAATAGTAATACCACGTGCTTTTTCTTCTGGAGCAGCATCGATAGAAGCGTAGTCCTTAAACATACCTTTATATCCATCTGCTTCATGTTTTGAACAATAACTAGTAATTGCAGCAGTTAATGTTGTTTTTCCGTGGTCAACGTGACCAATTGTTCCAACATTAACGTGCGGTTTTGTACGTTCAAATTTTTGTTTTGGGCCTGTTGATACAGGCTTTGATTTTTTTACTTCTTTTTCTGCCATTTTTGTTTCCTCCTTGGAAATAATTAATACTTATTTTTATTTAATTAAATTAAACACTAAGATAATTTTAAAGTAAAGTTATTATACTTTCAATTAAATTATTTTATTTTTTAGTAATTCTTCCTTTTTGATATTTACCAGCAACTGCTTCAGCAACTGATTTTGGTGCTTCTTCATAGTGTGAAAAAGACATTGTATATGTTCCTCGTCCTTGGGTCATTGAACGTAATTCAGTAGCATAACCAAACATTTCAGATAAGGGCACTTTAGCTTTAACAACTTTACTATTACCACGCATTTCATCTGCTTCGATAGTGCCTCTTTTACCAGAAATTTTACCAACAATAGAACCATAATATTCATCTGGAATAATAACTTCAACATTCATAATTGGTTCTAATAATACTGGTTTTAATAAATCTTTATTATCTTGTAAAGATTTAGAAGCTGCAATATTAAAGGCACGTTCTGAAGAGTCAACAGGGTGGAATGAACCATCATATAATGTTGCTTTAACGTCAATAACTGGATATCCTGCAATTAAACCATTAGCTAATGATTCAATTAATCCTTCTTGTACTGGTTTAATGTATTCACGTGGCACTTTACCACCAACAATTTTATCAACAAACTCGAATCCTTTATCTGGATTTGGTTCAAATTTAATAATAACATGTCCATATTGGCCGCGACCACCTGATTGATGAATATATTTACCCTCAGTGCGCTCACAAACTGCTTTAATTGTTTCACGATAAGCAACTTGCGGATTTCCAATGTTAGTTGCTACTTTAAATTCACGTTTTAAACGATCAGTTAAGATGTCTAAATGCAGTTCTCCCATTCCTGAAATAATTGTCTGTCCTGTTTCTTTGTCTGATGAAACACGGAATGTTGGATCTTCTTCTGCAAGTTTTTGTAAACCTAAACTCATTTTTTCTTGATCAGCTTTTGTTTTAGGTTCAAGAGCTAATGAAATAACTGGTTCTGGAAATACCATTTTTTCTAAAATAACTTCATGTTTTTCATCACATAATGTATCACCAGTAGTTGTATCTTTTAAACCAACAATAGCAGCAATGTCACCAGCATAAACCTTTTTAATTTCGGCACGACTATTGGCATGCATTTGTAAAATTCGACCAACACGCTCTTTTTTTTCTTTAGTTGAGTTTAATACATAACTACCAGATTCTAATGTTCCCGAATATACTCTAAAAAAAGTTAATCTTCCAACAAAAGGGTCAGTCATGATCTTAAATGCTAACGCTGAGAAAGGTTCTTCATCACTAGAATGACGTTCTACTTCTTTTGATGAAACAGGTAATATCCCTTTAATTGCAGGTACATCTAATGGTGAAGGCAAGTAATCAATAACTGCATCTAACATTAATTTAACACCTTTATTTTTAAAGGCACTACCACATAATACCGGGAAAAACTCAGCAGCAATTGTCGCTTTACGAATTACTGTCTTAATTTCAGCAACAGTTACTTCTCCTTCAGCATATTTCATAAAGAAATCATCATCAAAGTGAGAAAGTGCTTCTAATAATTCCTCACGTCTACTTGCAATAACATCTTTAAGTTCTTCAGGGATTGCAATTTCTTTATAATCCTCATTTGGTTTACCATCAAAATGGTATGCTTTCATCTCAATTATATCAATAATTCCATCAAAAGCATCTTCTGCACCAATTGGTCATTGAATTGAATGAGCATTAGCACCAAGACGATCTTTTAATGTTTGAATGGAATGAGCAAAGTCAGCCCCAATTTTATCCATTTTATTTGCAAAAACAATTCTTGGTACATTATACCTAGTTGCTTGATTTCAAACAGTTTCGGTTTGTGGTTCAACTCCAGTTTGCGCGTCTAATACGGCAACTGCTCCGTCTAAAACTCTTAATGACCGTTCAACTTCAACAGTAAAATCAACGTGACCCGGAGTATCAATAATATTTATTCGATTATTTATTCAAACAGCAGTTGTTGCAGCTGAAGTAATAGTAATACCACGTTCTTGTTCTTGTTCCATTCAGTCCATAGTTGCTGCACCTTCATGTACCTCACCAATTTTATGAATTTTACCAGTATGATATAAAACTCTTTCTGTTGTTGTAGTTTTACCAGCATCAATATGAGCCATAATTCCAATATTTCTAGTATTTTCTAGTGAATATTCTCGACCTGATTTTTCTGCCATTTTCTCTCTCCTTTATTATCATTTATAGTGAGCAAAGGCTTTATTAGCTTCAGCCATACGATGAATTTCATCACGTTTTTTAATTGATGAACCATTACCAGTAGCAGCATCCATAATCTCAGCCGCAAGTTTATCTTGCATACTATTACCATATCTTGCTTGTGAATAAGAAACTAATCAACGAATCGCTAAAGTTATCTTACGAGTAGCACTAACTTCAATAGGAACTTGATAGTTTGCACCGCCAATTCTTCGAGTTTTAATTTCTAATTGTGGTGTAATATTAGCAATTGCCTTTTCAAATACTTCTAATGGTACTTGTTGGGTTTTTTCTCCAACAATTTTAAAAGAATTATAAACAATTTTTTGAGCTACACTTTTTTTACCATCAATCATAATGGAGTTAATTAATTGAGTAACAATTTTTGAATCATAAATTGGATCAGCAACTAATTCTCTTTTAATAGCTTGATTTTTACGCATTTAGTTTTACCTCCTTATTTCTTATCTTTTGGTTTTTTAGTTCCGTATTTAGAACGAGCTTGATTACGATTTACTACTCCGGCAGTATCAGAATACCCACGAATAACATGGTATCTAACTCCAGGTAAGTCTTTAACTCTTCCACCACGGATTCCAACAATAGCATGTTCTTGCAAATTATGACCTTCTCCAGAAATATAAGCAGTAACTTCCATACCGTTAGTTAAACGAGCACGAACAATTTTTCTTAAAGCTGAGTTAGGTTTTTTTGGTGTTCTTGTAGTAACTACAAGCGCTACACCTTTTTTTTGCGGACTGCTAATTGAAGAAGTTGTTTTTGTTAATGAATTATATGAAACATTTAACGCCGGTGATTTAGATTTGTATTTTTTATCTGTACGTCCTTTACGTAATAGTTGGTTCATTGTTGGCATTAATTGTTAGCCTCCTTTATGATTTTAAAGAATTAATTATATACACAATTCCTAGTGTATCAAAATTTAGTCCAATAAGTATAATACCAGTTTTTAATAGTAATAGTCAAATAAATTTTGAAAAATAATTAGAAAAAAATGACACAATTTAAATTGTGTCATTTTAAAATAATATATAGCTAACTAAAGTAATGTTTACTCATAAATAATGTAAAATAATAATATGTAATTTAAACAGTTTTTGAATTTAAAAGTACAATTCAGCAATATTTAAAATATATTAGAAAGATTAAATTATGCCAAAACCATACAGTGAAGACTTACGAAGAAAAGTAATAGAAGCCTATGAAAGTAAAAAAATGAAAATTAAAGAAATTTGTAAAGTGTTCAATACTACTAGAAAGACTTTATTCTTATGAAGAAAAAGAAAAAAAGAAACTGGGCATATAAAACCAATTTTGAATTATCAAAAAGGACATAGCCACAAAATAAAGAATTTAGATGAATTAAAAAATTATTTAGCTCAAAATAAAGATGTTACAGTTCAAAAAGTAATTGAAAAATTTGGTGATATGAATAAAAAAACAGTTTATAACTATTTCAAAAAACAAAATTATACATATAAAAAAACTTTTCTATATGAACAAAGAGATAAAAATAAACAAGAAGATTTTTTAAAAGAAATAGCTAAAATAATGAATAGACATATTCCGTAAATAAATTTTTTAAAAGTCAATTAATAATTTAAAATTTATTTTATAATTTCTTTATTAATAAATTAATAAGGTGTTGATAAAAATGAATTTTGAAAATTTAAAAAAATTAAAAAATGAACAATTTTATAGATATTTTGGTATAAAACGTTTTCATTTTGATGAAATGTTAACAAAATTAATTGAAATAGAAAATTTAAAAAAAACTAAAGGTAGAAAATATAAACTTTCAGTTGAAGAAAGATTGATGATGACTTTAGTATACTGAAAAGAATATTATACTTTTTTCCAAATGAGTATTAAATATAAAATGATTGCATCAAGTTGTTTTCGAAATATTACTTGAGTAGAAAATAAACTTAGTGATGACAAAGATTATCAGTTTTTAAAAACAAAATATAAATCAAAAATTGAGAAAAAACAAGAAGATTTAAATGAATTTCAATTTTATTTAATTGATTCAACTGAAATTGAAATTGAAAGACCAACTAAAAAAACTACAGTTAGAATATTTTTCTGGTAAAAGTTGAATGTTTTCTATAAAATTTCAAATTATATATGACTTTTTTAATAAAAAAATTGTTGATATTTTTGCTGATAATGGAAAAGTACATGATTTTCAAATATTAAAAAATTCAAATCTTGAATTTTCAGAAAAAACAATAAGTATTGGTGATTTGGGATATCAAGGAATACAAAATATTTATAAAAATACTATATTACCAATTAAAAAAACTAAAAATAAAAAATTAACTAAACAAGAAAAAATCTACAATAAAATTATTTCAAAAATTAGAATTAAAGTTGAACATGTTTTTGCTTGATTAAAAAGATTCAAAATTTTAATAAATAAATGTAGAAAAAGTATATTTAGACTTATGTACTTAAGATTTAACTTACTTTGTGAAATTTTTAATAAAACAAAACCATTAAAATAAAAAAATATTAAAAATATTTTTTTAAAAATTTAAATTTTTATCAAGTTAATATAAAAATAATATTAACAATTTTTGTGTTTGAAATATAAATTTATTTTTAAAGTATTTTTTTAAAAATATTAACTTCTATAATTATTAACACTAAAAAATTTATAAATATTATTATTGACAATTGATTAAATTTATTTACGGAATATGTCTAATGAAGATTTAGTATATATTGATGAATCTGGAATTGATGATAATGAATTTTATAAATATGGTTGATCTGAAAAAGGTAAAAGATTATTTGATAATAAACCCGCATATAAAATAAAAAGAATGAGTATAATTGGTTCACTAAATAAAGGTAAATTAAAAGCCCTATGAGCATTTGAAGGACATTGCAACAGTAAAATTTTTGAATCATATGTAAAAAATATACTAATTCCAGTATTAAAGCTTGGACAAATTATAGTTTTAGATAATGCAACGTTTCATAAATCTAAATTAACACAACAATTAATTGAAAATGCTGGATGCAAACTATTATTTCTTCCACCATATTCTCCTAATTTAAATCCAATTGAACATTTTTGATTTGCTATAAAACATAATATAAGAAAAATATTACCAAATTATTGACCAAATATTAAAAAAGCGATTGATTTTGTTTTTCAAGATATGAGTAAACATTACTTTAGTTAGCTATATATTAATTATTTATGCAATATTATCTGTAAATTTAAATGTTCCTGAAATTTTATCACCTTGTGCTGCAACTGCATCAGTAATCTCTTTATTAGTATTTAATTCATCAAAAGTTTTTTCACTATCTACTGCTGTTTTAAGTTCATCAACTTTAACATCTTTAATATCTTGCTTAGCAACTTGTTCACCACAAGCTACAACTGAAGTAGTAACTACTGTTGTTAGACTTAATGCACCCATAAGTCTTAATAAATTTTTCATTTGCATATCTTAGTACCTCCGAAATAGGTAGTTACTTATTTTTTTAATTTTAACATACAAGAAAATGAATGTAAAGATTTTTTTCCTTTGCACTTATTAATTAACATATAAATTTATATATTCAAATCTTATTTTTTTACTAGTCTTTAATTTTCATTAAATAAGGTTTTTTTAAAAAATATTATATAATAATAATTATCATTTAAGCCATTTTTTTATAGCATACTTATGGTAATTGGTGAAGAAAGGATTGAAAATTTTATGCAAAAAAGTCAGATAGCACGAGCTGTACAAAAAAAATTAGAATTATCAGAAAAAGAATACAAAGAAGTGTTAGAATTTATCTTAGATAAAATTGCTACTGCTTTAATTAAAGGAGAAAAAGTAACACTACGTAACTTTGGGACTTTTACTATTAAATACCGCAAAGCTCGACCGGGAGTAAATCCACAAAATTCAGAACCGATGGCTATTCCTAGAAAGCGAGTAGTTAAATTTAATTCTTGTAAAGCATTAAAAAAAAGAGTTAATGAAGGTAAATAAATATTTTATTTTAGGAATGACTTCAATCAAATATAGATTGTATATTAATTCCTTTTAATTTGTAAAATTAACAACCTTTTTTAATCTTAAATAATTAAAAAAAATACTCTGTTTTAAATGAGTATTTTTTATTTTCTTCATATATTAATATTAAGATATATTTTTATTAAGCGCTTTTTTTTCTGTTAAATTAGATATTTGCGTTTTTTTATCTTTAGTTGTATGAATAAATGGTTTAGATTTTCAAAATGTATAAATTAATAATGGTAATAATATAAAAGTAGCAAATAAATCAATAAAGCCAAGAAATAAATAAAAATAAAAACCATTATGAGAAACATGTGCAACATAATATCCTAAACTTAAACAAACAATTGGCATTATAATTGTTCGTTGTAAACTAGCAAATAATGACAATTTACCACGATTAATTGATTGATAGAAAATAACAGCAACATAATGTAGTGTAGCTAATGGATAAAAAGCAAACTGCATAATAATATAAACTTTAAAAAATCTTGCCATTTCTAAATCTACGCCAAAGAAATGCATCATATATTGCCCCGCTATTACTAATAATAATACTGAAGCAATTAGCAACAATAAAAGTAATAAAGTTAAACGTCACATCAATTGTCAAACACGACTAAAGTCCTTTGAACCATAAACATAGCCAATTAATGCTCTCGCTCCCTGCGTAATTCCAATAATAGGTGCATTAATTAAAATTAACCAAGGCATAATACCGCCATATAATTGAACAAAAACTGGAATACCAGTGCTTCCTCCACCATGATAGTCTGGAGGTGGCAATGTATTTAAAATTTTAGTAGTAACCATTGCCAAAATACTTTGGGCAATATTTTGTAATAAAGAAGTTGCGCCAATTAATAAAATGCCCGTTACTATTACTCATTTAAGTTTTAAGTGCGCTACTTTAAATCTTAAATTATCGGCACTATATCAAATAATACCTATTGAAAATAAATTAATGCTTGCTCAAGCAATAATAGTTGCATATGCAGTGCCTTCCATTCCTAATTTACCAGGAATAACAAAAATAAAATCTAAAGATATATTTACTAAACAAGCCGTAACATTAATTAAAATTGTTCATAACATCATTCCTTCACTACGTAATAATGAAACTAAAAAATAAGCAAAAAAAAGTAATGGTGTAGCAATAATTAAAATTTGCGAAAATCTAACTGCTTCTTTAATTATTATTTCCCTAATTATTGGATTACTTCCAGCATCACTTCCAACTTGAAATTCAATAATACTCTGACAACTAAAATACATAATGATCATAAGAACAATAGAAACTAAAAAAGATAATAAAAATCCATTTCCTAAATATTCTGACATTTGTTCTCGTTTATTTTGACCATATGCAATCGAAAACTTAATACCTGTTCCAGTTGCGACCATTAAAGCAAAGGAAACCATCATTGAAGAAGGAACAGCAGCATAAGCAGTAGCGATATTAATAATTTTTAATGCTTGTTCAGCAGTTATCATTATTCCTGAATTTTGATAATTATTATAACGATCAATAATACTTTGTCCACCTCATTGTGTAGCAATTCATTTATCAAAAATTTGATAAGTAGAAAAAATAATTACAGCAATTAAAGGTGGTGTGACCATAATAAAGATTGCTTTTCATGGATTTGCCGTGCTAAAAATAGCTTGTATTTTCAACTTGTTTATTGAATTTCTTTCTGTTCGTTTATTGAGAGTAACTTTAGCAAGATTTTCTTTTTCCATAATATTATCCTTTCTAACAAAATTAATCTAATTAATATTATAAAAGTTCATAACTAAAATATCTATTGCTGTCACAAATAAAAAATATGTTTAGTATTTTAAAAAATTTTAGAAGAAAAAAATTAAAAGGTTTTTCTTCCTTTATATACTATTTTTAAATTTTATCACATAAATGCTGAGAAAAGCCTATCTACGGACTTCTCCTCACATTTTTAAATCAAACATAGCATTACAGTTTCAAAACTAGGTATCTTGTTGAATTTATATGCAGCTTATTTAGCATATAAATGAACATGATGTTTTGCAACTTTGATATGTGTTTTAAATGCTCTTCTTATATGTTTTCAAACTGATTCAATTTGGTTCGTATTTACACCAGTTTTTTAAACATAGCCATCTTGATGGTTAACTGTTTCATGCTTAGTAAAAACTGATTTAAAATCGCAATATCCTTTTCAATAATCAGTATATAAAAGACATTTTGAAGAAATGTGGTTTCTTGCAAACTGCAAAAGATTTTTACTCTTTGCGTTTTTCAATACTTTTACAATTAAATTATTGGTTGTTTTTTGATAAATTCCAATAATCAATGTTTTATTAACCAAGGATCTTCCTTGTTTTTTAAAACCCATATGTGAAAGATACATTTCATCAATTTGTACTGTACCTTCAACAATAAATTGAGGTTTTCATTTTGCAATACGTGTTCTGATTTCATGACCCATTCTTCAAACTGTTTTATATGTAACACCCAATAATTTTGCAACATCTTTTGATGGAATTCCATGTTTGGTGTTTATTCATTTAAAGATAAGATAAAAACAAGATGTTAAAGATGTTTGTGACCTTGAAAAAATGGTGCCTGTGATAATGCTAAATGTTTTATTACATTTCAAACATCTCATTCTTTTTAAATCAGAAGTATTCAAATTAAAACTAAAACACCTAATACATTTGTTTTCTTTCAAATTTGCTATATATGCAAGACATTGCTGTTCAGTTTGAAAAGCATTGATGAATTCATTCGGTGTCATTGTTTCCTCCATAAGTACATGCAGGGAGAAGTCTGAATTAAAATATAAATTTTTATAAAAAATATAATTACATTATAACCTAATAATAAATAAATATTTAAAAATAATCTCTTTAATTTATTTTTAGGCTTTTATCCCTTTATGTACTATTTTTAAATTTTATCACATAAATGGAGATAAAAGCCTATCTAGGAAATTATCCCCACATGTATCTAAATCAAACACAAAATTATAGTTTCAAAAATAGGTATCTTATTGAATTTATATGCAGCTTCTTTGGCATATAAATGAATATTATGTTTTGAAACTTTTATGTGTGTTCGGAAAGTTCGCCGGATATGTTTTCATTCAGATTCAATCTGGTTTGTGTTTACACCTGTTGATGACACATACCCAACTTCATGATTTACGATTTCATGTTTGTGATAGAAGTTTTTGAAACTTCCATATCCCTTCCAAGAATCCGTAAATAGACAACACCCAGTAGAAATGTTTTTCAATGCAAATCATAAAAGGTTTTTCTCATCTGATTTTTTCAATACTTTCACAATTAGTTTGTTGCTGGTTTTCTCATAAACTCCAACAATCAAGGTTTATTCAACAAGGATCTTCCTTGTTTTTTAAAACCTACATGTGAAAGATACGTTTCATCCATCTGTGCTGTGCCATCATCAATGAACCCTGCATCTTGATTCCAAATTCTAGTTCTGAGTTCATGACCCATTCTTCAAGCTGTTTTATATGTCACACCCAATTCCCTTGCAACATCTGTTGATGGTATACCATGCTTTGTGTTTATTCATCTAAAGATGAGATAAAACCAAGATGTCAAAGGTGTTTGTGACTTGTGAAAAATGGTTTCATGAAGAATACTAAATGTTTGATGACATTTCAAACATCTTATTCTTCTCAAATCAGAAACATTCAAACTAGAAGAAGCACACCTGATACATTTCATTACTTTCAACTTCGCTATATATTTTAAACAATCGTTTTCATTTTGAAATATGCTATTGAAAAATTATTTCAATTCATTTTTTCCTCGACACTAGTACATGTGGCGATAATTTCCTATTTTTATTTAAAAACTATCATTACTTCCAATTGAAAAAACAATTGGTATTTTATTAGTTTTTCGCTTAGTTCCTGTATGAAAATCAGGAGTAATAATAACATAAACCGTACCAACTTGTTGATAATAGTTATTAATTACATGTTTAGCAAATTTATCACTAAAATAGTGAATAGTAAAATTACCAGTTAAAGGACCACTCTTCAATTGATTAGAAGTATTAATAACATTCTTATTAATTTGTTAATATGTTAAATTAGGATTAACAATAATTGGATCCATTCCTGATAAATCCTTAATTGTGTTTAAATCAGAACGCTTATCTGTTAAAGTTACTTTCAAAATGTCTGTTGTTCCTGCTCAATAAGAATCATTAACATCTGCTGTAATTTTAACTTAAATATCACCAGCAACCTGTTCTTCATCATCTGCTGCTACTTTTCCTTCTTCATCACTAAAATAATTAACAGCAAAACCAACTGCTAACTTATTTTTTCAAATAAAGATGGTTGATTATAAAATGAGGAAAATCGCTAATAATTAAAAGATAATAATTATTTTATTATAAGAGAAAAAGATTAATTATAATAATTTAATGAATAATTGCTTTCTTTTTTTTCTATAGCAAATACTTTAAATTTAAATAGTTTTACATACTGTCTTGATAAAAAAGCACAAAAGAAAATTAAAATTGACATCTTAACAAATTAGTAAATTATAGTAACAAAAAAATTATTATTTACAAACTCCACTGCTCTTCTAGCAACATTTAATCCAAATATTAAGCGCAATAATAAACATGTCATAAATTAAACACTAATTACTTTATTAAAAGCAATATGGAAAAATAAAATAAAAGTAGTACCATGAAATAAAAAGGCTAAAATTTTATTATAATTAATATTTAACATAATAAAAGGAATAAATAAAAATAAAGCTTACAAAATTTCCATAATATAGCTAACTAAAGTAATGTTTACTCATAAATAATGTAAAATAATAATATGTAATTTAAACAGTTTTTGAATTTAAAAGTACAATTCAGCAATATTTAAAATATATTAGAAAGATTAAATTATGCCAAAACCATACAGTGAAGACTTACGAAGAAAAGTAATAGAAGCCTATGAAAGTAAAAAAATGAAAATTAAAGAAATTTGTAAAGTGTTCAATATTACTAGAAAGACTTTATTCTTATGAAGAAAAAGAAAAAAAGAAACTGGGCATATAAAACCAATTTTGAATTATCAAAAAAAACATAGCCACAAAATAAAGGATTTAGATGAATTAAAAAATTATTTAGCGCAAAATAAAGATGTTACAGTTCAAAAAGTAATTGAAAAATTTGATGATGTGACTAAAGAAACAGTTTATAACTATTTCAAAAAACTAAATTATACATATAAAAAAACTTTTCTATATGAACAAAGAGATAAAAATAAACAAGAAGATTTTTTAAAAGAAATAGCTAAAATAATGAATGAAGATTCAGTATTATATATTAGACATATTCCGTAAATAAATTTTTTAAAAGTCAATTAATAATTTAAAATTTATTTTATAATTTCTTTATTAATAAATTAATAAGGTTTTGATAAAAATGAATTTTGAAAATTTAAAAAAATTAAAAAATGAACAATTTTATAGATATTTTGGTATAAAACGTTTTCATTTTGATGAAATGTTAACAAAATTAATTGAAATAGAAAATTTAAAAAAAACTAAAGGTAGAAAATATAAACTTTCAGTTGAAGAAAGATTGATGATGACTTTAGTATACTGAAAAGAATATTATACTTTTTTCCAAATGAGTATTAAATATAAAATGAGTGCATCAAGTTGTTTTCGAAATATTACTTGAGTAGAAAATAAACTTAGTGATGACAAAGATTATCAGTTTTTAAAAACAAAATATAAATCAAAAATTGAGAAAAAACAAGAAGATTTAAATGAATTTCAATTTTATTTAATTGATTCAACTGAAATTGAAATTGAAAGACCAACTAAAAAAACTACAGTTAGAATATTTTTCTGGTAAAAGTTGAATGTTTTCTATAAAATTTCAAATTATATATGACTTTTTAATAAAAAAATTGTTGATATTTTTGCTGATAATGGAAAAGTACATGATTTTCAAATATTAAAAAATTCAAATCTTGAATTTTCAGAAAAAACAATAATTATTGGTGATTTTGGATATCAAGGAATACAAAATATTTATAAAAATACTATATTACCAATTAAAAAAACTAAAAATAAAAAATTAACTAAACAAGAAAAAATCTACAATAAAATTATTTCAAAAATTAGAATTAAAGTTGAACATGTTTTTGCTTGATTAAAAAGATTCAAAATTTTAATAAATAAATGTAGAAAAAGTATATTTAGACTTATGTACTTAAGATTTAACTTACTTTGTGAAATTTTTAATAAAACAAAACCATTAAAATAAAAAAATATTTTTAATATTTTTTTAAAAATTTAAATTTTTATCAAGTTAATATAAAAATAATATTAACAATTTTTGTGTTTGAAATATAAATTTATTTTTAAAGTATTTTTTTAAAAATATTAACTTCTATAATTATTAACACTAAAAAATTTATAAATATTATTATTGACAATTGATTAAATTTATTTACGGAATATGTCTATTGATGAATCTGGAATTGATGATAATGAATTTTATAAATATGGTTGATCTGAAAAAGGTAAAAGATTATTTGATAATAAACCCGCATATAAAATAAAAATAATGAGTATAATTCGTTCACTAAATAAAGGTAAATTAAAAGCCCTATGAGCATTTGAAGGACATTGCAACAGTAAAATTTTTGAATCATATGTAAAAAATATACTAATTGTAGTATTAAAGCGTGGACAAATTATAGTTTTAGATAATGCAACGTTTCATAAATCTAAATTAACACAACAATTAATGGTAATGTTTAGTAATCTGTGTAACTTACAAAAATAACTATGTTTAATTAATTATAGTAAATAAAATTAAATAACTAGAAAGAGTGAGTCACTTATGTCTAAAAAACAAAATATTAATAATAATGATCCAATATCAAAAGCAGTAGATTTATTATTAGAAAATACTGAAGATTTAACAACAGTTTTTAAAGGGGGAGGTTTATATAAAGAATTAACAAAAAGATTAGTTGAAAAAATGTTGAATTCTGAAACGCAAAATTATTTAGGATATGAAAAAAATCAACATAATAATAGTGAAAATGCTCGCAATGGTATAAATTCAAAAAAATTAATAACTCAACAAGGTAAAATTGAGATTAATGTACCACGAGATCGTAATAGTAATTTTGAGACAGTAATAGTTGCAAAAAGACAAAGAAGATTTGATGGTTTTGATCAACAAGTTCTTTCATTATATGCCAAAGGCATGACTTTATCAGATATTAGAATGCAGTTACAAGAGTTATATCATGGTGCTGATATTAGCGAAAGTGTTATTAGTCAAATTACTGATGATGTTATTGATGATGTTAAAGCATGACAAAATCGGCCATTAGAAAGTGTTTATCCGATTGTTTATTTTGATTTTATAGTAGTTAAAGTTCGACAAGATAAACGCATTATTAACAAATCAGTTTATATAGCACTAGGAGTTGATTTAGAAGGTAAAAAAGATATTTTAGGTTTATGAATTAGTGAAAATGAAGGTTCTAAGTTTTGATTATCTAATTTCACAGAAATGAAAAATCGAGGCTTAAATGATATTCTTATTGCTTGTAGTGACAATTTAACAGGAATGTCAGAAGCGATACAATCAGTTTATCCTAAAACCAAACATCAATTATGCATAGTTCATCAAATTAGAAATAGTTTAAAATATGTTTCATACAAACATAGAAAATCACTAGTTACAGATTTAAAACCAATTTATAGTGCATGTAGTGAAGAACAAGCAATGCAAGCTTTAGAATCTTTTGAAAGTAAATGAAATAAACAATATCCTCAAATTGGAGGATTTTTAAAAATCTGTGTATCTTTTTACAAAGTTACTAGTTTAGATTAATTATATCTTCAAATTTTATCATAAAATGAGCAATTTCTGTATTTCAATTTTGAATGGGAAGTGTTCATTTTTTTGTTATATTTTCAATTGCTAAGTAAAATATTTTAAAAACTGCCATATCATTTGGAAAAAATTTTTTATTTCTAATAACTTTTCGTAATTGACTATTAACAGATTCAATAGCATTTGTTGTATAAATCACTCTTTTGATTTCTGCAGGATAACTAATAAAAACCATTAAATTATCTCAATTTTTATATCATGATTTAGCAATTTGAGGATATTGTTTATTTCATTTACTTTCAAAAGATTCTAAAGCTTGCATTGCTTGTTATTCACTACATGCACTATAAATTGGTTTTAAATCTGTAACTAGCGATTTTCTATGTTTGTATGAAACATATTTTAAACTATTTCTAATTTGATGGACTATGCATAATTGATGTTTGGTTTTAGGATAAACTGATTGTATCGCTTCTGACATTTCTGTTAAATTGTCACTACAAGCAATAAGAATATCATTTAAGCCTCGATTTTTCATTTCTGTGAAATTAGATAATCAAAACTTAGAACCTTCATTTTCACTAATTCATAAGCCTAAAACATCTTTTTTACCTTCTAAATCAACTCCTAGTGCTATATAAACTGATTTGTTAATAATGAGTTTATCTTGTCGTACTTTAACTACTATACAATCAAAATAAACAATCGGATAAAAACTTTCTAATGGCCGATTTTGTCATGCTTTAACATCATCAATAACATCATCAGTAATTTGACTAATAACACTTTCACTAATATCAGCACCATGATATAACTCTTGTAACTGCATTCTAATATCTGATAAAGTCATGCCTTTGGCATATAATGAAAGAACTTGTTGATCAAAACCATCAAATCTTCTTTGTCTTTTTGCAACTATTACTGGCTCAAAATTACTATTACGATCTCGTGGTACATTAATCTCAATTTTACCTTGTTGAGTTATTAATTTTTTTGAATTTATACCATTACGAGCATTTTCACTAGTATTATGTTGATTTTTTTCATATCCTAAATAATTTTGCATTTCAGAATTCAACATTTTTTCAACTAATCTTTTTGTTAATTCTTTATATAAACCTCCCCCTTTAAAAACTGTTGTTAAATCTTCAGTATTTTCTAATAATAAATCTACTGCTTTTGATATTGGATCATTATTATTAATATTTTGTTTTTTAGACATAAGTGACTCACTCTTTCTAGTTATTTAATTTTATTTACTATAATTAATTAAACATAGTTATTTTTGTAAGTTACACAGATTACTAAACATTACCGAAAATGCTGGATGCAAACTATTATTTCTTCCGCCATATTCTCCTAATTTAAATCGAATTGAACATTTTTGATTTGCTATAAAACATAATATAAGAAAAATATTACCAAATTATTGACCAAATATTAAAAAAGCGATTGATTTTGTTTTTCAAGATATGAGTAAACATTACTTTAGTTAGCTATAGGTTAGGAATTTATCATTAGTTAAGAGAATTTTTTTATCTTTACTAATAAGTTTTATAATAATAATAGCAGTTATAAATCTTAAATGTCATTCATAACCATCTAATTGAAACCCTTTATTATGTTCAAATTTTAATTTTAATCTTAAATTTTGTTCAAAGAAAAAGTTATTCAAGTAAATAATGTTTTTTTTAAATTATACTTATTTGTGTTACTTATATTGATAAGTCACTCACTACTTAAATATTTTTTTGTCATACACATATTAAGAACAAATTACTCATTCTAACAAAAGGATATTCATTGGATATGTGGATAAACTGTGTAAGCAAAGTATTTATCGCTACTATTTCATTGTCACCATTAATTACAAAGTAATCTTGCTTTCTGGAAATATTGCAATTACTAATTTTTATTAACATTGTATTAATAAAAGTAATATTTCTTTGTAAAGTTCGAAATGTAACATTAAATTTTTCCATTAGAAATGCTATATTAACCGAACAAGAATACTGAAAATATTTTAATATTTCAATGATACGCCACATTAAAACTGCCCCCGTTATCCTAATTGAAAGATTCAATGAGATTTTCCTTTTCAAAAAATAAAATAGTCACCTTTTGAGTGACAAAATTATTGTTCTTAAATTATTTTTATATGTTATAATGTTTACCAAATAAATAGCATTCTTCATTTATTATTAATATCTTTAATAAATTTGTAATTATATTGTGGTAAATACTTTTTAATAAGAATAGTTAGTGCTTCTTTTTGATCAAAACCAAATTCAAATGCTAATAAAAAAGTTTTTTCTAAAACTGCATGACATTGTTGAAAAATTACTTCATAAAAATATAATCCTTTATGATCAGCAAATAAAGCTAATTTTGGTTCATATTGTAAATTCTGTTTTGAAAAAGTATTCGCTGTCTCATCAATATATGGCGGATTTGAAATAATAATATTAAATTTATGATTTTTAAGATTTGTAAATATATCGCTTTCAACAAAATTAATATTTTTTAGGTTAAAATTATCATTATTAATCTTAGCAATAGTTAATGCATCTTTGCTAATATCACTTGCTACTATATTTCAATTAGGTTTCTTTAACGATAAACTAATAGCAATAGCACCACTGCCTGTCCCTAAATCTAATACTTTTAAATTATCATTATTAAAAATGTTTTGTGCATAGACAAAAACATTTTTAACTAGTTCTTCAGTTTCATTACGAGGAATTAATACTCTATTATCAACAACAAACTTATGATCAAGAAATCATTGATAACCAATAATATATTGTAAAGGATAACCAGCAACAAATTTTTTAACTATTTGTAAATATGATTCTAAAAAATATATCGCTATTGTTTGACTAAGATTTGCATATAATCAAGATAAATCTTTATTAATAAACTTTAATAAAATTATCTTATTAATTTGTTCATTTTTTTTATTAATTTTTTTTGCTAATAAAAGATAATCTCTATAAGTCATTAATTTATACTCCAAAAATAAATATTTTATTGAAAATTAACAGATGAATTATTATTTCTTGAAGTTTTTTTTATTAAATTATTAACAACGAGAATTAAAACAATAATACTAAAAATAAATAAAAAACTAATTGTTAATAAACAAATAATTGGAAAAAGAATAATGTAACTACAAATACTAATAATAAAACCAAAATTATTAATATTATTACCATTAATATTTCGTAAAAATTCTAAATTTTTTCATAATAAATAATGAAAAATTAAACTAGATGCACTAGCAAATCATAATGTTAAAACTAAAAATAAAATGTGAATAATACCACTACTAAAAGTTAATGTAATAAATGTTCCTAATGTCGCATATAAAAAAATAACTGATATTAAAAACAAAATTTTTGTTCTAGAGTCTAAAATCTTAAAATCCATAATAATTTCTTTCTTTTTTACTTTAATACTGTAATATTTTCATCAATATTTTCTAATTTTTCTTTTTGTTCACTACTAATTAAAACAATAATAATTTCATCAATATTGCCTTCCATAATACGATCTAACTTTAATAAAGATAATCCAATCCGATGATCGGTTACTCTATTTTGTGGATAATTGTATGTTCTAATTTTTTCTGAACGATCACCGCTACCAACAGCTGTTTTTCTTAAATTACCAATTCTTCCCTGTTCTTCTTCAACTTTTTTTTCATAAAGTTTAGCTCTTAATACCCGCATCGCTTTATCTTTAT
The DNA here is from genome assembly GCF_040369795.1 of Spiroplasma ixodetis. Taxonomy (GTDB): domain Bacteria; phylum Bacillota_I; class Bacilli_A; order Mycoplasmatales; family VBWQ01; genus Spiroplasma_E; species Spiroplasma_E ixodetis_B. The sequence continues at coordinate 1,400,856 of NZ_AP028955.1, read as the reverse complement.
TATCATGTTGACTTCGTCCGTCCTGTGAAGTTACAACAACACCTGTTGGAATATGAGTAATTCTAATGGCTGAATCTGTAGTATTAACATGTTGACCGCCAGCACCACTAGAACGATAAGTATCAATTCTTAAATCAGAATTATTTATTTTAATTTCAACTTCATTAACTTCTGACAATACAGCAACCGTTGCAATTGAAGTATGAACTCGTCCTTGTGATTCGGTTTTTGGAACTCTCTGAACACGATGTCCACCAGCCTCAAACTTTAATTTAGCAAATACATGTTTACCTTTAACCATAAAAGTAATATAACTAAATCCACCATTTATTGCTTCCTTTGCCTCAATAGTTTCAATTTTTCATCGTTGAATATCACAATACTTACTATACATACGATATAAATCACCAGCAAAAATATTTGCTTCATCACCACCAACAGCTCCTCTGATTTCAATAATAACATTTTTATCATCATTTATATCTTTAGGAATTAGTGTTATTTTTAATTCATTTTCTGCTTTTTCTAATTCTATTTCATTTGCTTTAATATCTATTTTAAGCATTTCACAAAGTTCTTGATTCTGTTCGGTTGCTAATGCCTTTTTTGCTTCAATAATTTCTTTGTTAATTTTTTCATATTTTCAATATTGTTCAATAATTGGTTCTAATCTACTATGTTCTTTTGTTAATTCAGTGTATTTATCACGAGGAATTAATTCGGGATTTTCTAACTGCTTTTCAATTTCACTATATTTTTTAGTAAGTTGCATTAACTGTTCTAATGTTTTTTCATTCATAATATCACACCTGATTTATCTATTCTGATTATTTGTTAAGACACGATGATGACTACGACATCGAGCTTCATATTGTTCTTGCGCACCAATTAAAATAATTTCATCATCATATCTAGCTTCTCGGCCATTAATAATACGTTGTGTCCTTGTTGCTGCTTTACCACATTTTACACAAACAGCATCTAATTTAGTTACAAATTCTGCTAAGGCTAATAATTCTTTAGTAACAGGAAATGGTTCACCACGAAAATCTTGATCTAAACCCGCAACAATAACTTGCTTATTTTGATTTGCTAATGTTTTAATCACTTCAATAATTGATGGTTTAAAAAATTGTACTTCATCAATTGCAACTGCTTCTATTTCTTTATCTACATGTTTTAATATTTGCATTGGATCATCAATTACTATCGCTGTGATAGATACCCCTTTATGACTTACTACTTTTTTAGCATCATAACGAATATCAACCTTGGGTTTAAAAACTAGCACTTTGCGTTTAGCATACTGTAAACGATTTATACGTCGCATAAACTCTTCTGTTTTTCCAGCAAACATACAACCAGTAATTACTTCAATTCATCCCTCATTATAACGACTATACATTTATATCCAACCCCATCTCTAATTTTAATTGTTTGTTAATTCTGGTTATTTACTAGCAATTTTATCTAAACTATCAATCAATTTTTCAACTTCATTAATATTTTGTAAATATGCACCAGCTGCTGTCTGATGACCACCACCACCAAACTTGGCAATAGTATCATTAATTATTCATCTTGCACTACGAACACTAACTTTGATTTTACTATTCATTTGATCATAAGCAGCAATTAATCAAATTTTAATACCATCAATATTTGACATTACATTAACTTGGCTAGTTAAATCTTCTCTAGTTAAAACAACTTCACCTTTAATATTTAATATTTTATTTTGACTAATAATTTTTGTTTGTAAATCAGTAATTATTTTATCGTTAAATATTATATAAGCAACACCATTATCAGTAATTTTAAAATTTGATAATATATATCCTTTCAATCTTGCGATTTTTAAATTTTGAATATATAAACTTTGATATAAGTCTAATAAATTAAAATTTTGTTTAACTAAAAAACTAGCAATCTGAAAAGTTTCTTCATTAACAGAGCGATACAAAAATCTACCAGAATCAGTAACTAAACCAAGAAATAAATTTCTAGCTGCTAAAGCAGAAACTTTTAAATTCAATACTTGTGCTCATTTCGCCACTACTTGGCAAGCAGCAGAAGCCTTTTCTTCAATTAAATGAATATCACCATATGTATCAACAATTGGATGATGATCAATTTTAATTATTTTTTTTCCTTCTTCTCAAAATTCACCACTAATTCGTTCGCGATTGGTTGTATCAGTGACTATTACTAGTGCATTTTCATAATTTTCCTTTTTAACAAAAGTTGGTTGTGGAAATAATGATGCCATATGTTCATTTGTTTCACCTGGAACAAGTACTTTTTTATTTTCAAAATTATCTTCAATAATTTTTTTTAATCCCCATTGTGAACCCAAAGCATCTCCATCAGGATTAATATGACGATGAATAATAATTGGATTACTAATTTTTATTAATTCATAAATTGCTTGTGCTTCTTTTTTAAACTTATTCATATTATATATCCTTTCTATCATGTACCAATTAATTGTTTTGTTTCATCATCAAAAACAAAAATTGAATTTTTAGTAATACTAATTCAACCAACGGTTCCCACTTCTAAATTATCATTATTATTGGTTAAAACTTCAAATTGTTCTGATTTAGTAGTTTCAACCAATAAATATGCTTTTTTATCATTAACTTTAGTAATATTTTTAATAACACCATTAATAATAATTGAATTTTTTAAAAAAGTAAATCGTGGTTTCTTTGCACTAAACAAAATGGCATTTGATTTAAAAGCAATAGTAGAAGCGGTTTTAGCACCAAACTTACCTAAATTTACATTATAAAAATATAAATTATGAGCATTTCATTCTCCCTTTGCGATATTAATATGCTGTTCATTTATTTCTTTTAATAAATTTAAAGATAATGGTTTATCAGTGATTTCACTAACATTTCCTTGTTGAATAATTATTTCATTTTCAATAACAGTAACATTAGTTGCTAATAAATTAATATCAACTTGATTATTAGTTGTAAAAATAATAATTATTTTCAAAAATTTTTGTAATTTTTTAATTCAATTTGCTAATTGTTCTTTATTATCAACATTTAAAAGTTCAAATGGGTTATGTAAAATTAAAATTTTAGTAGGCACAATTAATTGTTGAATGATTTTTATTATTTTTCGCTCTACTATTGTTAATTGTGTTAAACGTAATGACAATAAATGACTTAGATCTAAATGTTTAAATATCATAACAATATTGTCACTAATTAAATCACGGACATCAATTAACTGCGAATATAAAGTTTGTAATTGTTGTTGATATGTTTCTTTATCTTGTAACTGTGGATTTTTTAAAATTTTATCATGATAAATTTTAATTTCATCTTTAATATTTTTTAAAAGTAAATGCATTTCATCTGGTAAAAGTTGCATTGCCACAAAATCTTGTTTCATATTAAATTTAATTCTTTGTACTTCTGCTAAGTCAATTCACTGGTCTAAAATTTGATCAATTTGACTACGAGTACATTTAATTTGTTGATATGAAACTAAATGATTAAGTTCACTATTAAAATTTTGATTATGATTATTACAAGTTTTTAATGTAGTTCTAATTTCACTTCTAGTAGTACTAATCTCTCTATTTAAATAATTATTTATTTCTTTAATAACAAAACTAATTTCTCGTAGTTGAAACTCTCATTTTCTTTCTTTTGGTGGATTACATCTACAAAAACATGGTCCCACTAAACTTTCCAAACTAGAAATACGATCTTGCAAAGATTGTAAAAATAACAAGTTATTATTTGCAATAATATTTTTTTCTTCGGCGGTGATTTTTTTAATTAGAATATCTGTTAATTTTTCATTTCCATCAAAATTAAATTTCTCTTGAGCAAAGTTTTTATGAAAATGATTAATTTGATATTGATATTCTTTAATAAAATTATTACGAGCGCTTTGTGTCTCATTAATAAAATTTTTAATAATATTAATTAATTTTTCTTTAAAATAACCACTGTCTAAATTTAAACCTGTATTTTTTAAGTTTTCGATATCAGTCTTAATTTTTTGATTAATATTACTTATTTCTTGTAAAAAAGGTTTATTAGTAATTGCTGTTCTTGCTAAGTTACGTTGAATACTAAATAATTTATTTCAACTCTGTAAATGCATACTAACATAAGCCATTTTTCGTTCAAAACCAATACTATTATAAGTAACATCAATATCATCAATTAAAATTTTACCCTCCATAATAGCAGAAGAACCTGCTAGAGCATTAATTAATTTTTCAATATTATCTTCATCATTACTAAAAATTGCCAAGCAACTAGGATGTTTTCCTTCAAAACTTCAATCTTTTACGGCTTTTTCAACGGATAAATTAATAATACTAAAATTAAAGTTACTAGTTTGCTCAGTATTATATCTAATACCTTTACTTATTACCAATTTATTAAAATCAGATGATTTTTCCATAAAACCATTCCCTACCTTAAAGTTTTTTATTTAATATACTATTAAAATTATATTCTATATTTATTGGGTTGTATACATACAATATTTTAAATTAATTAATGTTAAATATGTCTGTAAATAATTTTATTTTTAGAGTATAAAAAAAAGAAACTATGATTAGTTTCTAGTTTAATTAAAATTATTTTTTAACTTGTTTAGTATCAGTTAGTTTTAGAACATCTTTTGCTGTTTCTAATACAATAGTTTTAGTATTTTGTGGTTTTGCTTTGTTTATTTCAACATTTTTTGTTTTTGTTTCAACTTGTTTACTTGCTTTTGTATTAAAGCGTTCAACCCTTCCTTTTGCTGAAACAAATGATTGTTTTCCAGTATAAAATGGATGACAACTTGAACATGTATCAACACGGATTTCTTTACCCTTAGTTGAACCACTTATAAAATTATCGCTACATGTTATACATGTTACTTTAGTTTGAAAATACTCTGGATGGATGCTTGCTTTTGCCATGGTTTCACCTCGCTTATAAAATTACTATTAATAAAAAGTACTCAAAAATAATATCATTAACAATATAAAAAAGCAAATAAATATTAATGATAGATAGAGTTTTTATTTTGGTAGATTATGTTTTAAAAATGTGTTCTAATTCAATTAGCTAGATATCATGAATTTTATTTTTTTTTAAATTATATATTTTATTGAAATTTAAAACTTAAAAATTGTTTTTATATGAATAAAACCCCCTTTAAAAGTTTAAAAATTATATTTTAAAATAATTTAAGAAAGGGTTAATAATATGGGATTTTATGGGACTAAAGTATTAGCCGAAATGTATTTTAAATAACAAGAAAATTTAAAAAAAATTAAATTTTCTACAATAGACATATTCCGTAAATAAATTTTTTAAAAGTCAATTAATAATTTAAAATTTATTTTATAATTTCTTTATTAATAAATTAATAAGTTGTTGATAAAAATGAATTTTGAAAATTTAAAAAAACTAAAAAATGAACAATTTTATAGATATTTTGGTATAAAACGTTTTCATTTTGATGAAATGTTAACAAAATTAATTGAAATAGAAAATTTTAAAAAAAATAAAGGTAGAAAATATAAACTTTCAGTTGAAGAAAGATTGATGATGACTTTAGTATACTGAAAAGAATATTATACTTTTTTCCAAATGAGTATTAAATATAAAATGAGTGCATCAAGTTGTTTTCGAAATATTACTTGAGTAGAAAATAAAATTAGCGATGACAAAGATTATCATTTTTTAAAAACGAAATATAAATCAAAAATTGAGAAAAAACAAGAAGATTTAAATGAATTTCAATTTTATTTAATTGATTCAACTGAAATTGAAATTGAAAGACCAACTAAAAAAAACTGCAGTTAGAATATTTTTCTGGTAAAAGTTGAATGTTTTCTATAAAATTTCAAATTATATATGACTTTTTTAATAAAAAAATTGTTGATATTTTTGCTGATAATGGAAAAGTACATGATTTTCAAATATTAAAAAATTCAAATCTTGAATTTTCAGAAAAAACAATAATTATTGGTGATTTGGGATATCAAGGAATACAAAATATTTATAAAAATACTATATTACCAATTAAAAAAACTAAAAATAAAAAATTAACTAAACAAGAAAAAATCTACAATAAAATTATTTCAAAAATTAGAATTAAAGTTGAACATGTTTTTGCTTGATTAAAAAGATTCAAAATTTTAATAAATAAATGTAGAAAAAGTATATTTAGACTTATGTACTTAAGATTTAACTTACTTTGTGAAATTTTTAATAAAAAAACCATTAAAATAAAAAAATATTAAAAATATTTTTTTAAAAATTTAAATTTTTATCAAGTTAATATAAAAATAATATTAACAATTTTTGTGTTTTAAATATAAATTTATTTTTAAAGTATTTTTTTAAAAATATTAACTTCTATAATTATTAACACTAAAAAATTTATAAATATTATTATTGACAATTGATTAAATTTATTTACGGAATATGTCTAATAGAAAAATTTATCAAAAATGAATCGAAGAGAAATATAATTACTGGAAATGGTTTTACTATAGGTATTACTAGTAATAAGAAAAATAAAAGTTCTTTTGAATTTAAAAATATTCATACATGAGCAGAAAAAATATATAAAAAACATTATTCTAATGACAAAATTTTGGATACTTTTCCAACAATTAATTCTTATTTTATTTTTTTAAAAAAAGAATGACAAATATTTTATTAACGTTTAAGTTAGGAGAAAAAGCAGTAGGTAAAAAAATTAATCCTAAAATAAAAACTTTAAAATCTGATTTAGAAAGCGAAGTTTATGAATATATTGATAATACTTTAAAATCTCCATTAATAATAGATAGGGATGATTTATTTACTTTTAATCATTTTTTAATTAATAGACATATTCCGTAAATAAATTTTTTAAAAGTTAATTAATAATTTAAAATTTATTTTATAATTTCTTTATTAATAAATTAATAAGGTGTTGATAAAAATGAATTTTGAAAATTTAAAAAAAATTAAAAAATGAACAATTTTATAGATATTTTGGTATAAAACGTTTTCATTTTGATGAAATGTTAACAAAATTAATTGAAATAGAAAATTTAAAAAAAACTAAAGGTAGAAAATATAAACTTTCAGTTGAAGAAAGATTGATGATGACTTTAGTATACTGAAAATAATATTATACTTTTTTCCAAATGAGTATTAAATATAAAATGAGTGCATCAAGTTGTTTTCGAAATATTACTTGAGTAGAAAATAAACTTAGTGATGACAAAGATTATCAGTTTTTAAAAACAAAATATAAATCAAAAATTGAGAAAAAACAAGAAGATTTAAATGAATTTCAATTTTATTTAATTGATTCAACTGAAATTGAAATTGAAAGACCAACTAAAAAAAACTACAGTTAGAATATTTTTCTGGTAAAAGTTGAATGTTTTCTATAAAATTTCAAATTATATATGACTTTTTTAATAAAAAAATTGTTGATATTTTTGCTGATAATGGAAAAGTACATGATTTTCAAATATTAAAAAATTAAAATCTTGAATTTTCAGAAAAAACAATAATTATTTGTGATTTGGGATATCAAGGAATACAAAATATTTATAAAAATACTATATTACCAATTAAAAAAACTAAAAATAAAAAATTAACTAAACAAGAAAAAATCTACAATAAAATTATTTCAAAAATTAGAATTAAATTTGAACATGTTTTTGCTTGATTAAAAAGATTCAAAATTTTAATAAATAAATGTAGAAAAAGTATATTTAGAATTATGTACTTAAGATTTAACTTACTTTGTGAAATTTTTAATAAAACAAAACCATTAAAATAAAAAAATATTTTTAATATTTTTTTAAAAATTTAAATTTTTATCAAGTTAATATAAAAATAATATTAACAATTTTTGTGTTTGAAATATAAATTTATTTTTAAAGTATTTTTTTAAAAATATTAACTTCTATAATTATTAACACTAAAAAATTTATAAATATTATTATTGACAATTGATTAAATTTATTTACGGAATATGTCTAATGAAAAATGATATTTTGAAAATATTGATTCAGTTTTACCTATTTTAGAAAATGAACCTAAATTTTTAAAAAATGATTTTCCCTTAATAATTGCAATTAAGTATTCTTATATTAACTCGATATGATTTAAAGGAAGAAGTATAAAATCAAATTTAATTAAATTTAAATAAAACAAAGAAAATTTAAATAAATTAATAAATGAAAAAGTACTAACTTTGAATTATGATAATTTTACTAATTTTATTTTTGAAGATAAAAAATGTACAAATATACATGGTATTTTAAAGTGTCTTAATATAAGAGATTTTAAAAAAGATACATTAAATAAATTAGAATTTAATAAAAATAATTATGATTTTTGAAAAAATAAAGATTTAACCAATATGATGATGACAATGATGAAATTCAATGATTATAAAAATGAACCTAAAAGATTAGCATATCCATTTGTTAGTTTGGGATAAGTCAATAATAAAGATTTAACAGAAGAAACAATTCAATAATTAGAAAATATACAAGGTTCTATTTTAATTATAGGGGAAACTTTTTTTAATAAATGACATATTTTAAAAATCTTAAATAAAAATGAAAATTTAAAAAATATGTATTATGTTTATTGCGGAGAAAAAGAAAAAGTTTTTAAAACAGTTCTTAATAGTTTAGATGATTTTAATAAAAATATTTTCTTAATTAGTTCAGAAGATTTTTATACTTCAATTAAAAAATAAAATTTATAATTAGAGTTATTTCTGTAAATTTTCTAATTTTTGCTGTAATTGGTTAATAATTTCCTTATTAATAAAATTAATATATAGCTAACTAAAGTAATGTTTACTCATAAATAATGTAAAATAATAATATGTAATTTAAACAGTTTTTGAATTTAAAAGTACAATTCAGCAATATTTAAAATAGATTAGGAAGATTAAATTATGCCAAAACCATACAGTGAATACTTACGAAGAAAAGTAATAGAAGCCTATGAAAGTAAAAACATGAAAATTAAAGAAATTTGTAAAGTGTTCAATATTACTAGAAAGACTTTATTCTTATGAAGAAAAAGAAAAAAAGAAACTGGGCATATAAAACCAATTTTGAATTATAAAAAAGGACATAGCCACAAAATAAAAGATTTAGATGAATTAAAAAATTATTTAGCGCAAAATAAAGATGTTACAGTTCAAAAAGTAATTGAAAAATTTGGTGATATGACTAAAGAAAAAGTTTATAACTATTTCAAAAAACTAAATTATTCATATAAAAAAACTTTTTTATATGAATAAAGAGATAAAAATAAACAAGAATATTTTTTAAAAGAAATAGCTAAAATAATGAATGAAGATTTAGTATATATTGATGAATCTGGAATTGATGATAATGAATTTTATAAATATGGTTGATCTGAAAAAGGTAAAAGATTATTTGATAATAAACCCACATATAAAATAACAAGAATGAGTATAATTGGTTCACTAAATAAAAGTAAATTAAAAGCCCTATGAGCATTTGAAGGACATTGCAACAGTAAAATTTTTGAATCATATGTAAAAAATATACTAATTCCAGTATTAAAGCGTGGACAAATTATAGTTTTAGATAATGCAACGTTTCATAAATCTAAATTAACACAACAATTAATTGAAAATGCTGGATGCAAACTATTATTTCTTCCGCCATATTCTCCTAATTTAAATCCAATTGAACATTTTTGATTTGCTATAAAACATAATATAAGAAAAATATTACCAAATTATTGATCAAATATTAAAAAAGCGATTGATTTTGTTTTTCAAGATATGAGTAAACATTACTTTAGTTAGCTATATATTGATGAATCTGGAATTGATGATAATGAATTTTATAAATATGGTTGATCTGAAAAAGGTAAAATATTATTTGATAATAAACCCGCATATAAAATAAAAAGAATGAGTATAATTGGTTCACTAAATAAAGGTAAATTAAAAGCCCTATGAGCATTTGAAGGACATTGCAACAGTAAAATTTTTGAATCATATGTAAAAAATATACTAATTCCAGTATTAAAGCGTGGACAAATTATAGTTTTAGATAATGCAACGTTTCATAAATCTAAATTAACACAACAATTAATTGAAAATACTGGATGCAAACTATTATTTCTTCCACCATATTCTCCTAATTTAAATCCAATTGAACATTTTTGATTTGCTATAAAACATAATATAAGAAAAATATTACCAAATTATTGACCAAATATTAAAAAAGCTATTGATTTTGTTTTTCAAGATATGAGTAAACATTACTTTAGTTAGCTATATATCAAAGATGGAGCTTATACTTTAGAATTCAAGTATGAGCACTACATAATTTAAAAGTAAAAAACAAAACGATAATATTTCCTTTTATTTGTGATCCTCATATTCAATTGGGATATTTTCAAAATCCAGAGGTTGAAGTTAATAAAGAATATTTGGATAAAAATAATATTCCAGTTGTGTGTCGTGATACTGGAGGAGGAACTATTTTTATTGATTCAAATTCAGTAAATTTTTGTTTTTTAATTCCATTAAATTCTAATACTAATTAGATTTATGCTAATTACCAAGAATTCTATAAGCCAATTATAAAAGTGATTAAAGATATGGGAATTAAAAATATCATGCAAAGTGGAAAAAATGATTTGACAATTAATGGTAAAAAAGTTTCTGGAGCAGCTATGTTAAAAGAAGAAAATATTATTTATGGTGGTTATTCATTGCTTTATGATATTGATTTGGATGCTATGATCTTGGCGCTTAAACCAAGTCGTAAAAAAATTGAATCAAAAGGAATTAAATCAATTAATCAAAGAGTAGATAAATTAAAAAATCACCTTAATGAACAATTCAAAAAATTAACTATTTTTGAGTTTAAAGATGAAATTATTAAACGATTGATGAATGTAGAAAAAATAGCAGATGTTGAACGATACGTTTTATCAAATGAGCAATGACTAGAAATTGATAAGTTAGTTGATCAAAAGTATAAGAATTGAGAATGGGTTTATGGTTTAAGTCCCTGCTATCAATATAATCGTGAAGCACGTTTAGAAATTGGAACAATGAATATTTCATTAATAATTGATAATGGTAAAATTAAAAGTTGCAAAATTAGTGGTGATTTTTTTGCTACAAAAGATTTAACTATTTTTGAGAAAAGTCTTGAAGGTACTAAAATGATTAAACAAGATTTAAAAATAAAATTACAAGAATTGGATATTTCTTCATATTTTTTAAAGAAAATAGATAATGGCCAATTGTTAGAATTAATTTTGAGTTAACATTAATAAAAAATATTCTAAGTTATTTTCACCAATCAAAATTAAAAATTTTGCTTTTGATAATCGGTTTGTGCTTTCACCAATTACATTAAATGTTTCTAGTTATGATGGTTTTGCTAGTAAAGAAGATATTGATTATGCTCTTAAAATAGCTCATAGTGCATACTTAGCGATATCTAGTGCCGCTTATATTAATTTAGAGGGATAAATTTTTGAATTTGGTTTTTCTGCTGCTAATGACGAACATATTGATTCATTAAAAAAAGTTGCTAATGCTATGAAATCAAAAGGCGCAAAAGCTATTTTACAGTTAGCACATTCAGGTAGTTTTTCTATAATTAGTTTAAATCATTTAGGTTATGTAGTTGGACCTTCTAAACAATCTTTTATGTATCCTTTCCCACATGAAGTTCAAGAACTGAGTATTAAGCAAATCAAAGAATTAATTAAAGATTATAAAAAAGTTACCTTAAGGGCTATTGAAGCTGGTTTTGATGGTGTCGAAATTTCTTCAGCATAAAAAATTTTAATTCAAGTTTTTTTCAGTAATTAGTAATCAAAGAAATGACATTTATGGTAATTAAAATTTAGAAAATCATTCACGTTCGGGATTAGAAATTTTACAATCAGTAAGAGAAACAATTGATAAGCACGCTAGTGAAAATTTTATTTTAGGATATCGAGCTACAGTTGAAGAAACTAGAGGTCAAGAAATAGGTTATCCAATTGAAGATTTTTTACAATTCATGGATCAGGTATTAATAAACATTAAAATTGATTATTTAGCACTAGCCAGTTGAGGAAGAAATATATATAAATATAAAGTTCAATCTCAGGGGAAATATTTTAATCAATTAGCGAATAAAGTTGTTTATCAACACATTAATCAACGTATTACTGTTATTGTGAGTGGTGGTATAAATAGTCCTGATAAATGTTTAAAAGCCTTAGAATATGGGGATATGATAGGATTATCTTCTGTTTTTGTAGCCGAACCTGATTTTGTTAGACAAATAAAAACTATGCAAATTGATAAAATTAATTTGCATATTACTGAAAAAGATATTGAAAAATTAGCTATTCCTAAAGCTGCTTTTAAGGAAATGGTTAAACTTATGGATTATGGTGAAAGTTTACCTAAAGATACTAGGGATGAGTTAAGAAAGTTAGAAAATAATTATTCAACTAAAAATTAATATTTTGTTTAGAAAAAGGCAATAAAAATATGAAACAAAAACGAAAAATTAAAACTATTAATGAGTTAACTACTTTACAATATGAGGTCATTATAAATTCAGTAACGGAACTTCCTTTTAAAAATAAATATTGAGATAATAAGGAAAAGGGAATTTATGTCGATATTTTATCAGGTGAACCATTATTTGCATCATCAGATAAATGTAATTTTGGTCATGGCTGACCAAGTTTTACAAGACCAATTAGTGAAATAGTTATCCTTAAAAAGGAAGATAACACTAACCTAATGTTGCAGCTTACTGAAGTACGTTCTAAAAAAAATGATATTCATTTAGGGCATGTTTTTAAGGATGGTCCACAAAAAGAAGGTGGTTTAAGATATTGTATTAATTCAGCAGCTTTACGTTTTATTCCATTATCAGAAATAATTACAGAAGGATATGAAGAATATTTATCTTACATTAAATAAAAATATTTTTATTGTATATTTATTATCTTGATAATGTTTTATGATTATAAATTTTATTATAAAGTCCTAATAAAATTAGGACTTTATGTTGTAAAAAATAAATAAACAACGATATTAATAAAACGGGAGATAAATTAATATTTTAGTACAAATTATCTTGAACCAACAATTATTAGTAGTATAATGAAAAAGTATGTTCATTCATTATTTTAAAAATTAGTATAATTAAAAGTGTAACTGCAATTAGCTAAAATATTTAGGAGGAAAATTTAAATGTGAGTTGAGAAATTTGATAATCCCCAAAAAGAAATTTTTCAAATATTAAATGAAAAAGGAGTAATTAATCCTAATTTTGTTGATTATTTAAAAAAATTTGATAGTAAGGTTTTATTAAAAGCATATGAAAACATGTGTTTTTCACGAATACAAGAACAAATGCAAATGGAATTAAACTATGAAAAAGATGAAAAAGGACAAGTTAAATTAGTAAATGGAATTCCAAAAGTAATCGGAAAAGTTATTAACTTTTTATCTTCAAAAGGTCAAGAAGGTGTTGAAGTCGCTTATGCCAGTTGTTTACGACCAGGTATTGATTGATTAGTACCAGCCTATCGTAACAATGCAGCATGAATTACTGCTGGATATCCAGTTGAAAAAGTAATTCAATATTGATTAGGAAATGAAATGGGAAGTCAAATGCCGAAAGGTGTTAATATTTTACCAGTTAATATTCCAATTGCTACTCAATATTCACATGCAACAGGTATTGCTTTTGCTGAAAAATATAAAAACGATAAAGGAATTGTTATTACTACGATTGGTGATGGTGGTACTTCTGAAGGTGAGTTTTCTGAAGCAATTAATTTTGCTGCTATCCATAAATTAGCTGTTGTTTTCTTTGTTGAAAATAATCAGTGATCATTAGATACACCAACTACTAAAGCAACAATGAGTCCAACTTTTGCACAAAAAGGAACAGCGTTTGGCGTACCTAATATTCGTGTTGATGGTAATGATTTTTTTTCTGTTTATTATGCTACACAAGAAGCAATTGAAAGAGCAAAAAAAGGTAATGGTCCTTCATTAATTGAAGCTGTTACTTATCGTCAAAATGCGCATTCTGCTTTTGATATTAAAAAAGATTATTTTTCTGCTGAAGATTATAAAATTGAACAAGAATGATTAAAAAAAGATCCAATTGGTCGTATTAGAGAATATTTAAAATCAATTAAACTTTGAGATGACAACAAACAAGCAGAATTAGATAAACAAATTACTAAAAAGGTTAATGATGCAATTACTTGAGCATTAAAAAATGAAAATGTTTCAATTGATGAAATATTTGATTATACATATGAAAAATTAACACCACAATTAATAGAACAAAAAGCAGAAGCAAAAGTTTTCTTCAATGAAGGAGAGAAAAAATAATTATGAAAAGAAATAATGTGCAAGCTATTACTTTAGCCTTAGAATTAGCAATGAAACAAAAACCTAATGTTGTTGTTTATGGTGAAGATGCCGGTAATGTTGGTGGTGTTTTTCGAGCAACTAAAGGTTTACAAGCAAAATTTGGCGTTAATCGTTGTTTTGATGCACCAATTTCTGAAGCAGTTATTGCTGGTAGTGCCGTTGGAATGGCGATTAATGGTTTAAATCCAATTATTGAAATGCAATTTTCAGGATTTTCTTTCCCTGCTTTTCAACAATTGTTATGTCATGCTGCACGAATGAGAAATCGTTCTCGTGGTAGATTCACTTGTCAAATGGTAGTACGTATGCCTTCATATGATTGAAATAATGGTAATAATGGTGCTTTGGAGCATCATTCAGAAGCAATTGAAGCTTTATTTTGTCATATTCCAGGTGTAAAAGTAGTTATGACTTCAAAACCTAATGATACTAAAAAATTATTATTGGCAGCAATTGAAAGTCCAGATCCTGTTATTGTTTTAGAATGTTTAGGAACTTATTTTAATAGTTATACTAGCAATAATTATACATATGATGTTAGAGAAGAAGTTAGTGATGCTTATGAAGTGGCTGTTCTTGGTAAAGCTAAAGTTCTTAAAGAATATAAGTCTGAAGAAAAACCTGATTTAACGATTGTAACTTATGGTTCAAAAGTTTATGATTGTGAAGCTGCTGTTAAAATTTTAGAAGAAAAAGAAAATTTTAAAATTGAATTAATTGATTTACAAACATTACAACCATGAGATGAAGAAACAGTTGTTAATTCTGTTAAAAAAACAGGAAGATTATTAGTTGTTTCAGAAGCGGTTCGTTCATTTTCAGTTGCTTCAGAAATTATTACCGTTGTTAATGAAAAGTGTTTTGAATATTTAGAATGTCCTCCAACAAGATTAACAGGTTATGATATTACTGTTCCGCTGTCTAAAGGTGAAAAATGATTTATAATTAGTCCAGATAAAATTATGAAAAAAGTTAAAATAATGATGAATTATCCAGTTTAGTTAGTTGTTTAAAGAAAGGAAAGTGAAAAGATGGAATTGAAGTTTAAAGATATGGATGGAATCGATGAAGTTACTGTAACTCAAATTCATGTTAAAGTTGGAGATAATGTAAAAAAAGGTGATAATGTTGTTGATATTGAAGCAGATAAAGCTTCAGATAGTATTAAAGCCGAAGCGGATGGTAAAGTTTCTAATATTCTTGTTAAAGAAGGAGATAGTATTAAATCAGGTGCTGTTATTGTTGAATTTGGTGGAACGATTAGTGATAATAAAAGTCCTTCATCAACAAATTATTCACCAAAATCTGAATCAGTTGCTAGTACATCTACAGTATCACCAGTTGAATTACCAAAACAAAATGCGCAACCTATTCAACAAACGGTTAAAGTATTAGCAACACCATTAGCACGTAGAATGGCTCGTGACTTAGGTGTTGATATGGGAACAATTAAAGGAACTGGTCCTCGTGGTAGAATTTTAAAAGATGATTTATTAAATGCCAAGAATGCTGGTACAACAACTAGCGCTACTGCATCGACAACACCTATTAATTCAATATCTTCAGTTTCTGAGACAACTATTAGTTCACAAGGCATTAATGTTACTAAAATCGAAAGTTTTGGTAATGTTGAACATTTACCATTATCAGGAATCCGTAAGGCTGTTGCTAATCAAATGTCATTATCAATTTATACAGCGCCACATGTTAGTTTAATGATTAATGTTGATGCTGAAAACTTAGTACAATTACGTGCAACTTTAAAAGAACCAGCGGAAAAAGATCCAGATGGTAGTGCTAAATTAACATTTATGCCATTCTTTGTAAAGGCTGTTGCTAAAGCGTTAAAAGAA
This sequence comes from Spiroplasma ixodetis, assembly GCF_040369795.1. Lineage (GTDB taxonomy): Bacteria > Bacillota_I > Bacilli_A > Mycoplasmatales > VBWQ01 > Spiroplasma_E > Spiroplasma_E ixodetis_B. The sequence goes on along the minus strand of NZ_AP028955.1, from coordinate 1,384,537 downwards.
GAACGATTTAAATTACTTAATTCAACTTTGAACATGGCTAATAATGAAATTCTTGTTAAAAAATATTATAACATTGGTATGGCAACTGATACTGAAAAGGGTTTAGTAGTTCCTGTTATTAAAAATGCTGATCAACTTTCATTATTTGAAATAGCAAGACAAGTTAATTCATTAGGTGATAAAGCTCGTAAGGGGCTATTAAAAGGTGATGAAATGCAAGGTGGATCATTTACTATTACTAATTTTGGTTCAGCAGGAATTGAAATGGGAACACCAGTTATTAATTATCCAGAGGTAGCAATTTTGGGTCTAGGGATGATGCAAAAAAAACTAATTATTGCTGATGGTAAAATTGTTGAACATAAGTTATTTCCATTATCACTTTCAATTGATCATCGTGTTATTGATGGTGCGCCTGCTGGTTATTTCCTTTCTCGACTTAAAGAGTTATTAGAAAATCCAACATTAATTTTAGCTTAAGGAGAAAATGTAAAAAATGTCTAACTATGATTTTGATTTAATAATTATCGGAGCAGGCCCTGGTGGTTATGTAACAGCGGCTCGAGCAGCAAAGATGGGTTTAAAAACTGCAATTGTTGAAAAAGATAACTGAGGCGGAGTCTGTTTAAATGTTGGATGTATTCCTACTAAGACGTTACTAAAGGGTTCAAAAGTTTTTCATTATATTGAAAATGCTGATAAATATGGTGTTGCTATTAAAGATAAAAAAAATATTGAAATTAATTGAAAAGTAATGCAAGATCGTAAAGCTGTTGTTGTTAAAAGTTTAACTGGTGGTGTTGGATTTTTAATGAAATCTAATAAAGTAGAACAATTATTAGGGATTGGAAGTGCTATTGATAAAAATACGATTTTAGTGAAAGATAAAGATGGTAAAGAAAAGAAATATACTACTAAATATATGATAATTGCTACTGGTTCAAAAGTAAAAATGTTTGATAATACTAATGGTCCACAAGGTTTAAGTGAAAAAGATTTAAAAACAAACCAAAAATTATTAACTTCGAATGAAATTCTTTCTTTAAAAGAAGTTCCAAAAACACTAACTATTATTGGTGGTGGTGTTATTGGAATTGAGTTTGCTTGTTTATTTAGTACACTTGGTACTAAAGTTACTATTATTGAATATTTAGATCGTATTTTAGCATTACTAGATGAAGATATTAGCGCAACTTTAACTAAAATTCTTGAAAAAAATGGTGTTAATATTATTACTGGTCATATCGTTAATGAATTAAAGGATAAAACTTTAACTTATTATGCTGCAACCGATAAAGAACATAAAAAACCATTAACAGTAACTAGTGACTATTGTTTATTAAGTACTGGAAGAACACCGATTACTGAAGGTTTTACTAATTTAGGAATTCAAATTAAGCCTAATCAAGCATTTGCCGTAAATAATAAATTGGAAGTTTTAGATGCTAACAATAATGTTATTGATAATATATATGTAATTGGAGATGCTAATGGTCAAAGAATGCTTGCTCACGTTGCATCAACACAAGGATTAGCAGCGCTTAATAATATTTTAGTTAAAGAAGGTAGAACGGATGCTGATAATAATCCATTGAAAGAGCAAGAAGTAGATTATAATAAAATGCCTAGTTGTATTTATTCATTCCCAGAAGTGGCAAGTGTTGGTTTAACTGAAAATGAATGTAAATCTTTAGGTAAAGAATATTTGATGAAGAAAATACCATTTACTATTAATGGTAAGGCATTGGCTGATGGTGAGACTGATGGTTTTGTTAAAATAATTATTGATAAAAAATATGGAGAAATCCTAGGTGCTCATATTTTATGTTCAACGGCTACTGATATAATTGCTGAAATTGTTAATATTATGCAAACGGAAGGTACTATTGTTGAATTAGCCTCTTCTTGTCATCCACATCCAACAATGTCAGAAGTAGTTATGGATGTTGCACAAGATTTAGAATTAGAATGATACAAAGTTAATAAAAAATAGAAAATAATAAAAATGTATAGCTAACTAAAGTAATGTTTACTCATATCTTGAAAAACAAAATCAATCGCTTTTTTAATATTTGGTCAATAATTTGGTAATATTTTTCTTATATTATGTTTTATAGCAAATCAAAAATGTTCAATTGGATTTAAATTAGGAGAATATGGTGGAAGAAATAATAGTTTGCATCCAGCATTTTCAATTAATTGTTGTGTTAATTTAGATTTATGAAACGTTGCATTATCTAAAACTATAATTTGTCCATGCTTTAATACTGGAATTAGTATATTTTTACATATGATTCAAAAATTTTAGAGGCTTTTTAAAAATCTGTGTATCTTTTTACAAAGTTACTAGTTTAGATTAATTCTATATTCAAATTTTATCATAAAATGAGCAATTCCTGTATTTCAATTTTGAATGGGCAGTGTTCATTTTTTTTGTTATATTTTCAATTGCTAAGTAAAATATTTTAAAAACTGCCATATCATTTGGAAAAACTTTTTTATTTCTAATAACTTTTCTTAATTGACTATTAACAGATTCAATAGCATTTGTTGTATAAATCACTCTTTTGATTTCTGCAGGATAACTAATAAAAACCATTAAATTATCTCAATTTTTATATCATGATTTAGCAATTTGAGGATATTGTTTATTTCATTTACTTTCAAAAGATTCTAAAGCTTGCATTGCTCGTTCTTCACTACATGCACTATAAATTGGTTTTAAATCTGTAACTAGTGATTTTCTATGTTTGTATGAAACATATTTTAAACTATTTCTAATTTGATGAACTATGCATAATTGATGTTCGGTTTTAGGATAAACTGATTGTATTGCTTCTGACATTCCTGTTAAATTGTCACTACAAGCAATAAGAATATCATTTAAGCCTCGATTTTTCATTTCTGTGAAATTAGATAATCAAAACTTAGAACCTTCATTTTCACTAATTCATAAACCTAAAATATCTTTTTTACCTTCTAAATCAACTCCTAGTGCTATATAAACTGATTTGTTAATAATTCGTTTATCTTGTCGTACTTTAACTACTATACAATCAAAATAAACAATCGGATAAACACTTTCTAATGGCCGATTTTGTCATACTTTAACATCATCAATAACATCATCAGTAATTTGACTAATAACACTTTCACTAATATCAGCACCATGATATAACTCTTGTAACTGCATTCTAATATCTGATAAAGTCATGCCTTTGGCATATAACGAAAGAAATTGTTGATCAAAACCATCAAATCTTCTTTGTCTTTTTGCAACTATTACTGGCTCAAAATTACTATTACGATCTCGTGGTACATTAATCTTAATTTTATCTTGTTGAGTTATTAATTTTTTTGAATTTATAACATTACGAGCATTTTCGCTATTATTATGTTGATTTTTTTCATATCCTAAATAATTTTGCATTTCAGAATTCAACATTTTTTCAACTAATCTTTTTGTTAATTCTTTATATAAACCTCCCTCTTTAAAAACTGTTGTTAAATCTTCAGTATTTTCTAGTAATAAATCTACTGCTTTTGATATTGGATCATTATTATTAATATTTTGTTTTTTAGACATAAGCAACTCACTCTTTCTATTTAATTAATTTTATTTACTAGAATTAATTAAACATAGTTATTTTTGTAAGTTACACAGATTACTAAACATTACCTCAATAGCATTTGTTGTATAAATCACTCTTTTGATTTCTGCAGGATAACTAATAAAAACCATTAAATTATCTCAATTTTTATATCATGATTTAGCAATTTGAGGATATTGTTTATTTCATTTACTTTCAAAATATTCTAAAGCTTGCATTGCTTGTTCTTCGCTACATGCACTATAAATTGGTTTTAAATCTGTAACTAGTGATTTTCTATGTTTGTATGAAACATATTTTAAACTATTTCTAATTTGATGAACTATGCATAATTGATGTTCGGTTTTAGGATAAACTGATTGTATCGCTTCTGACATTCCTGTTAAATTGTCACTACAAGCAATAAGAATATCATTTAAGACTCGATTTTTCATTTCTGTGAAATTAGATAATCAAAACTTAGAACCTTCATTTCCACTAATTCATAAGCCTAAAACATCTTTTTTACCTTCTAAATCAACTCCTAGTGCTATATAAACTGATTTGTTAATAATGCGTTTATCTTGTCGTACTTTAACTACTATACAATCAAAATAAACAATCGGATAAACACTTTCTAATGGCCGATTTTGTCATGCTTTAACATCATCAATAACATCATCAGTAATTTGACTAATAACACTTTCGCTAATATTAGCACCATGATATAACTCTTGTAACTGCATTCTAATATCTGATAAAGTCATGCCTTTGGCATATAATGAAAGAACTTGTTGATCAAAACCATCAAATATTCTTTGTCTTTTTGCAACTATTACTGGCTCAAAATTACTATTACGATCTCGTGGTACATTAATCTCAATTTTACCTTGTTGGGTTATTAATTTTTTTGAACTTATAGGTAATGTTTAGTAATCTGTGTAACTTACAAAAATAACTATGTTTAATTAATTCTAGTAAATAAAATTAAATAAATAGAAAGAGTGAGTTACTTATGTCTAAAAAACAAAATATTAATAATAATGTTCCAATATCAAAAGCAGTAGATTTATTATTAGAAAATACTGAAGATTTAACAACAGTTTTTAAAGAGGGAGGTTTATATAAATAATTAACAAAAAGATTAGTTGAAAAAATGTTGAATTCTGAAATGCAAAATTATTTAGGATATGAAAAAAATCAACATAATACTAGTGAAAATGCTCGTAATGGTATAAGTTCAAAAAAATTAATAACCCAACAAGGTAAAATTGAGATTAATGTACCACGAGATCGTAATAGTAATTTTGAGCCAGTAATAGTTGCAAAAAGACAAATAAGATTTGATGGTTTTGATCAACAAGTTCTTTCATTATATGCAAAAGGCATGACTTTATCAGATATTAGAATGCAGTTACAAGAGTTATATCATGGTGCTGATATTAGTGAAAGTGTTATTAGCCAAATTACTGATGATTTTATTGATGATGTTAAAGCATGACAAAATCGGCCATTAGAAAGTGTTTATCCGATTGTTTATTTTGATTGTATAGTAGTTAAAGTACGACAAGATAAACGCATTATTAACAAATCAGTTTATATAGCACTAGGAGTTGATTTAGAAGTTAAAAAAGATGTTTTAGGTTTATGAATTAGTGAAAATGAAGGTTCTAAGTTTTAATTATCTAATTTCACAGAAATGAAAAATCGAGGCTTAAATGATATTCTTATTGCTTGTAGTGACAATTTAACAGGAATGTCATAAGCAATACAATCAGTTTATCCTAAAACCGAACATCAATTATGCATAGTTCATCAAATTAGAAATAGTTTAAAATATGTTTCATACAAACATATAAAATCACTAGTTACAGATTTAAAACCAATTTATAGTGCATGTAGTGAAGAACAAGCAATGCAAGCTTTAGAATCTTTTGAAAGTAAATGAAATAAACAATATCCTCAAATTACTAAATCATGATATAAAAATTGAGATAATTTAATGGTTTTTATTAGTTATCCTGCAGAAATCAAAATAGTTATTTATACAACAAATGCTATTGAATCTGTTAATAGTCAATTACGAAAAGTTATTAGAAATAAAAAATTTTTTTCCAAATGATATGGCAGTTTTTAAAATATTTTACTTAGCAATTGAAAATATAACAAAAAAATGGACAATGCCCATTCAAAATTGAAATACAGAAATTGCTCATTTTATGATAAAATTTGAAGATATAATTAATCTAAACTAGTAACTTTGTAAAAAGATACACAGATTTTTAAAAAGCCTCAAGGCATGGCTTTATCAGATATTAGAATGCAGTTACAAGAGTTATATCATGGTGCTGATATTAGTGAAAGTGTTATTATTCAAATTACTGATGATGTTATTGATGATGTTAAAGCATGACAAAATCGGCCATTAGAAATTGTTTATCCGATTGTTTATTTTGATTGTATAGTAGTTAAAGTGCGACAAGATAAACGCATTATTAACAAATCAGTTTATATAGTACTAGGAGTTGATTTAGAAGGTAAAAAAGATGTTTTAGGCTTATGAATTAGTAAAAATGAAGGTTCTAAGTTTTGATTATCTAATTTCACAGAAATGAAAAATCGAGGCTTAAATGATATTCTTATTGCTTGTAGTGACAATTTAACAGGAATGTCAGAAGCAATACAATCAGTTTATCCTAAAACCGAACATCAATTATGCATAGTTCATCAAATTAGAAATAGTTTAAAATATGTTTCATACAAACATAGAAAATCACTAGTTACAGATTTAAAACCAATTTATAGTGCATGTAGTGAAGAACGAGCAATGCAAGCTTTAGAATCTTTTGAAAGTAAATGAAATAAACAATATCCTCAAATTGCTAAATCATGATATAAAAATTGAGATAATTTAATGTTTTTTATTAGTTATCCTGCAGAAATCAAAAGAGTTATTTATACAACAAATGCTATTGAATCTGTTAATAGTCAATTACGAAAAGTTATTAGAAATAAAAAAGTTTTTCCAAATGATATGGCAGTTTTTAAAATATTTTACTTAGCAATTGAAAATATAACAAAAAAATGGACAATGCCCATTCAAAATTGAAATACAGCAATTGCTCATTTTATGATAAAATTTGAAGATAGAATTAATCTAAACTAGTAACTTTGTAAAAAGATACACAGATTTTTAAAAAGCATCGAAATAGCTAAAATAATGAATGAAGATTTAGTATTATATATTGATGAATCTGGAATTGATGATAATGAATTTTATAAATATGGTTGATCTGAAAAAGGTAAAAGATTATTTGATAATAAACCCACATATAAAATAAAAAGAATGAGTATAATTGGTTCACTAAATAAAGGTAAATTAAAAGCCCTATGAGCATTTGAAGGACATTGCAACAGTAAAATTTTTGAATCATATGTAAAAAATATACTAATTCCAGTATTAAAGCGTGGACAAATTATAGTTTTAGATAATGCAACGTTTCATAAATCTAAATTAACACAACAATTAATTGAAAATGCTGGATGCAAACTATTATTTCTTCCACCATATTCTACTAATTTAAATCCAATTGAACATTTTTGATTTGCTATAAAACATAATATAAGAAAAATATTACCAAATTATTAACTAAATATTAAAAAAGCGATTGATTTTTTTTCAAGATATGAGTAAACATTACTTTAGTTAGCTATATCATAATTTTGTAATGCTATCTGATGATTTTTTGTATAATACCCTTTATGATTTTTAAACTCATAATTAGGATATTTAGTATCATAATCAATCATAATTTTATCTCTTACTACTTCAGCAATAATCGAAGCGCTAGCAATATTAAGTGATTTTTGATCACCTTTAACTATTGCTTCAACTTTTCCTAGAAAATTAGGAAATTGTGGTTTTTCAAAATCAACTAAACACGCATCAGGTAATATTTTTAATTTATTAAATGCTTCTATCATTGCTAAAATACTATTCTGCTTAGGATTATGAATATTAACAAATTGATGACTTTTAATACTAACAGCAACTGTTAGTGCATTATCAATTATAATTTGATACGTTGCTATTCGTTGTTTTGCTGATAATTGTTTTGAATCTTTAATTAAAGGATGATTAAAGTTTGGTTTAAGAATAACGCTCGCAACAACAATTGGCCCCGCAATAGTTACCCTTCCCACTTCATCAAAACCAGCAATTAATGTTCCTGATGAATAATTATCAATTTCGTATCGTAAACTACTTTTCATGTTTTAAAATCTTAGGTGGTATTTCAAATGAAATTAACCCTAATTTCCCTACTTGTAAATCATTAATAAATAAATTCATGGCACGATGAGTATTATCTTCATCATTAGCCAATTTTAAATGATATTTTTGTGCTAATTTCTTAAAATAAAGAAATAATGTTTCATCATTAATATTTTTAATTTCAAAATTAATATTATAATATTTTACTAATCTTTCATAATAATTATCAAGTAAAAAGGTTAAAGCAAAATTAGCCATTTCTTCTAAAAATAAATGTTTAACAGGAATTGCTTTAATTAAAGCTAAAATCATTACTACTTTTTGATCATTCATTTTTGGTGGTAAAATACCAGGACTATCTAACAAATCAATCGTTGGATTTAATTTAATTCATTGTTGACCTCTAGTAACACCAGGTATATTAGCAGTTTGTGTTACTTTACGTTGTAATAAATTATTGATAAATGTTGATTTACCCGTATTTGGTAATCCCATAATTAATACCTTAATTTTTGGATTAACAATACCTTTTGCCAATTGTTTTTCCATTTGTGGCTCCATTAATTTAGTAATTAAATTTAATAACTGCGGTTTCATTTTTGTAGTTAATGATTTTGCCAATAAAACAGAAAAACCTTGACTTTCAAAAAAATTAACTCATTTTTTAGTAAAATTATCATCTGCTAAATCAACTTTGTTAAGAACAATAATTCTTATTTTTTTCTCTAATAAACGATCTAATAAAGTACTTTTTGTTGCTAATGGTGCTCGTGCATCTAAAACTTCAATTGCAACATCAATAATTGGTAACTTAGTTTCAATTGCTTTAATGGCTTTCATCATATGACCAGGGAATCAATGAATTTGATTATGGGTACTTTCATTAGGCATTTTTTTAACTCCTTTAATAAATTTTATTATTATTTTATATCAATTTAGAAAACCACCATTGATTTTAATAACGGTGGTTTAATTGTTATTTAACAGGTTTTACTGTTTTAATTTCTTTAATTCTAGCAACTTTACCGCTTAATTTACGTAAGTAGAAAATACGTGCTCTTCTTACTTTACCCTTACGAATAACATTAATTTTATCAATTAATGGTGAATGTAAAGCAAATGTTTTTTCGACACCTTTACCACCAACAGTTTTACGAACAATAACATTTTGCGTAATTCCTGAACCTTTGCGAGCAATAACTACCCCTTCAAACATTTGAATACGTTCTTTTTTTTCTTCTTTAATTTTAGAAAATATTTGGATTGTATCTCCAGATTTAAAATTAGGAAGATTATGATTTAGTTGACTTTCACTCACTAATTTAATAATTGCATTTTGCATGTTTTATTTCTCCTTTCGTTTATTTTTTTTAAGTGAAGATTTATATTCTTCAATTATTATTTTATCTTTTGCAGATAATTGATATTTTTTAAATAAATCAATTCTTTTTTTATAAGTATTAATTAATGCTTGTTGATGACGATATTCTGCTATTTTTTCATGGTGACCACCAATTAGAACCTCTGGAACTTTCATACCTAGTACTTCTTCTGGTCTTGTATATGTTGGATAATCCAATAATGAATTATTAAAAGAATCATTAAGATGAGATTGATGTTGAATAACATTAGGAATTAACCTAGTAATACAATCAATAATAACCATTGCTGGTAATTCACCACCAGTTAATACATAATCACCAATTGAAATCTCTTCATCAATATAAGACATAATGCGTTCATCAATACCTTCGTAATGACCACAAACTAAAATATAATTAATATTTTTTTGACTATATTTATAAGCTAATTGTTGATTTCATTGTTGACCTTGTGGACTAAGTAAAATTGTTTTAGCCTCAGGATATTTAAGTTTTACGCTATTAATAGCATTAATTACTGGCATTGCTTGTAAAACCATACCATTACCACCGCCATAAGGAGCATCATCAACTTGTTGGTGTTTATTATTAGCAAAACTTCTAATATCAATAATATCAATGCTAATTTGTTTTTTAGTAATAGCTCGTTTGATAATTGATGTTTGCATAAAATCATTAAAAGCATTGGGAAATAAAGTTATAATTGTGAATTGGTTTTTAGTCATTATTAATTAATCCTACAATAATATTAAAATAAACTTTTTGTTCTTCTTTATTAATTTTATTAATAAATACTTTATTATTAGGAATAAAAAAGGTTTTTTTATTAGTCATTTTTATTTCTCATAAACCTTGATGATTATTATCTAAGAAAGCAATAACTTTTCCTAAAAAAGCATTATTATTAGCATCAAATGCTTCATAATTTAGAATATCTTCATAAAATAAAGGTAAGTTGTCATTAATTATTTCTTCAGTATTAATAACTAAATTTTTATTTTTCATACCTTCTACTAACTCAATAGTATTATAATTTTTAAATGTTAATAATAAAAACTGCTTATGATTTCTTACTCTTGAAATAATTAAAGGTGTTAGTTGTTTAGTTTCTTCTAAATAAACTGTTGTTTTTTCTTTTCATGAAAATTTATTACCATAATAATTACATAAAACCTTAACTTCACCAATAAGACCATGAGTATTAACAATAGTACCTAATTCTAAATATTTCATCTTAAAACTCATTAATTACTAATTTAATAGTATTATTTTCTAAATATGATTTACTTTCAATAATTGTTGATAACGCACGAATAGTATTTCCTTTTTTACCAATCAATACTGATATTAATGATTTTGGTACCATTAATATTAAATCATAGTGATTTTTTTCTGCTAATTCGCGAATCTCAACTTCACAAATTTTATCAAGTAAAATTGGTTCAATTAAATGTTCTAACAATGTTACATACATATTAATTAATCACTTGTAGCATATTTTAATATTAAGTAGCAGGTGCTTCTTCTTTTTTAATAGAATTAGTAGTAGCAGTTTTTTTATTTTTTACAGTAACTTTTTTTGTTATTTTTTTAGGTTTGCTACTTTTTCTCTCTTGTCTTAAATTATGAAATTTAGTCATAATTCCTTCTGCTGATAATAAACTGCGAACAGTTTCTGTTGGTTGAGCACCATTTGATAAAAATTTTAATGCTTTTACTTCATCGATAGTTACTTGTTTTTCTTTGCTTGTTGGATTATAAGTACCTAATTTATCAATATATCTACCATTAAGTTTTGTTCTTGCATCAATCGCAACAATTCTGTAACTAGGTTGCACTGATTTACTTTTTCCTGTTGGTATTAAGCGTAATTTAACCATAAATTACCTCTTTCTATTAATTTGTGGCAAATAAACCTTTTTAATAATATCTTATTCAGATAATTATGTCAAGTTAAAATACTTAACAGATAAAAATATTTTAAAATAATAATTTCTTTATTTTTACTAAGTTACATATTTTTTCTAAATAAATAAGTTTTTTTTATTAAAAACACTTACTGATGTAAGTATTTAAATAATTTATTTATTAATATTTAATTATTAAAATAATTGTTAATTTTAATAACTACATTTATCTATTTACATTTTTGGCAAAATTGGTTTACTAAAAATACTGGTTGATTGAGAACTTACATCATCATCATTAATAAATGGATTTAATTTTTCTGGATAAGAAGATTCTTCACTATAGCTACTTGCATTTGAGTCAAAACCACTATCTTGTGAACAACATGACCTTCTTTTTTTACTTAGTACTTCAATTGCTTCCTATGCAATTTCACATTCAGGTTTATTATTAGTTTTTTCACTGAGCATTTTTTTAAATTCTTCTTCTAAAATGTCAACTTCTGCAAGAACACTAGTTATTTCAAACATATTTTTTTTAGTTTTTCAATCAAAATATTAGTTTTTTCTTCTTTTAGTTTTTCATTTTCTAATTCTTTCGCTTTTATCAATTCTTCATTATTAATTTTCTAATTCTCTAATTCTTCTTGTTGAACTGTTATTTTTTTATTTCAATCTCAAAAACCAAAAGTAATAATTTTTAAAAAATTATTTTTTCATTTTCTAATTCTTTCTTCTTCTTCTATAGTTATATTAAATAATGAAAAAATATTGTCTAATTTTTCAATTACTTCATAATATATTTCTATATTTTCTCTTATTTCATGATAATAATATTGTTGCATCAAATCTATACTATTAATATTATTTGTATTTAAACTTTTTATAAACTTATTTATATTAACTAAATCATTTACCATTCTTCTTTACCTCTTATTTTTTTATTAATAAACCCATTTACTTAAAAAAAGCAATGGGTAAAAAACTTATATTAAACTTAATAATTATATTAGACATATTCCGTAAATAAATTTTTTAAAAGTCAATTAATAATTTAAAATTTATTTTATAATTTCTTTATTAATAAAAAAATAAGGTGTTGATAAAAATTAATTTTGAAAATTTAAAAAAATTAAAAAATGAACAATTTTATAGATATTTTGTTATAAAACGTTTTCATTTTGATGAAATGTTAACAAAATTAATTGAAATAGAAAATTTAAAAAAAACTAAAGGTAGAAAATATAAACTTTCAGTTGAAGAAAGATTGATGATGACTTTAGTATACTGAAAAGAATATTATACTTTTTTCCAAATGAGTATTAAATATAAAATGAGTGCATCAAGTTGTTTTCGAAATATTACTTGAGTAGAAAATAAACTTAGTGATGACAAAGATTATCAGTTTTTAAAAAAAATATAAATCAAAAATTGAGAAAAAACAAGAAGATTTAAATGAATTTCAATTTTATTTAATTGATTAAACTGAAATTGAAATTGAAAGACCAACTAAAAAAAACTACAGTTAGAATATTTTTCTGGTAAAAGTTGAATGTTTTTTATAAAATTTCAAATTATACATGACTTTTTTAATAAAAAAATTGTTGATATTTTTGCTGATAATGGAAAAGTACATGATTTTCAAATATTAAAAAATTCAAATCTTGAATTTTCAGAAAAAACAATAATTATTGGTGATTTGGGATATCAAGGAATACAAAATATTTATAAAAATACTATATTACCAATTAAAAAAACTAAAAATAAAAAATTAACTAAACAAGAAAAAATCTACAATAAAATTATTTCAAAAATTATAATTAAAGTTGAACATGTTTTTGCTTGATTAAAAAGATTCAAAATTTTAATAAATAAATGTAGAAAAAGTATATTTAGACTTATGTACTTAAGATTTAACTTACTTTGTGAAATTTTTAATAAAACAAAACCATTAAAATAAAAAAATATTAAAAATATTTTTTTAAAAATTTAAATTTTTATCAAGTTAATATAAAAATAATATTAACAATTTTTGTGTTTGAAATATAAATTTATTTTTAAAGTATTTTTTTAAAAATATTAACTTCTATAATTATTAACACTAAAAAATTTATAAATATTATTATTGACAATTGATTAAATTTATTTACGGAATATGTCTATTACTTTAGTTAGCTATATATGCAAAAGAAACTGCATATAAATTCAATAAGATAACTACTTTTGAAACTATAATTTTGTGTTTGATTTAGATACATGCGGGGATAATTCCCTAGATAGGCTTTTATCTCCATTTATGTGATAAAATTTAAAAATAGTACATAAATGGAGATAAAAGCCATTTAAATTTAATAAATTTAAAAATTTGTATAGTATTTTAATTATTATTTTTATATTTTCATTTCTATAAATTTATCTTTACATTTAATTAAAAATAGTGTATTATATTTAAGTTGTTGATTAATTCGCAATTTTCTTTTAAGATATGATTGATAAAAAAAATATTAAAAAAGTTGTTAATGATGTCAAAGAAATAAATAATATCATGAAATTATTTGACAACTTTTAATTTTAGAAAAATTAGATGAATTAATACTTCAAAATGTAAGTAAGTATATTATATATAAATAATAAATAAAACTAATCCTTTTTTAAAATAATCATCTTTTAGAGGTTATTTTTCAGGTTATAATTATCATTTTTTCTAAATTTATTCAAAATTTATTTTTAAGGAGAAATATATGAGTTTTACAGAACTAAATTTAAAACAAGAATTAACTGCTGCTATTGCTAAATGAGGTTATACTACCCCAACACCAATTCAAAAGAAGACAATTCCAGTTTCTTTACAAAAAAAAGATATTATCGGAAAAAGTCATACCGGAACCGGAAAAACCGCTGCCTTTGTCTTACCTATATTACATAATTTAGATATAAAATTATATCGTAATCAAGCCATTATTGTTTGTCCAACTAGAGAATTAGCAATCCAAGTCGCTAAACAAGTAAAAAAATATGCTTATTTTTTAAATGGTGTTAATGTTGCTTTATTATGCGGTGGTGTTAATATTAGAAATCAATTATATGATTTAAGAACTAGTAATATAGTTGTTGGAACACCAGGAAGAATTACTGATCATATTAATCGTGGTAGTTTAAGATTAAATTCAATTAAAACATTAGTTTTAGATGAAGCAGATGAAATGTTAAAAATGGGATTTAAAAAAGATATTGATTTCTTATTTGAAAATTCACCTCAAAATATTCAAACTGTTCTTTTTTCAGCGACAATGTCAAAACCAGTTTTAAAAATTGCTGATGATTATCAAAATAATCCAGTTAGTATTAGTGTTGAAGATGAAAGTCAAAAATTACAACAAGCAAATATTAAACAATATTATTTTGATTGTCATAATATAACAAAAGAAACTGCATTAGTTGCTTTATATCAAAAATTACAACCACAATTAAGTATTGTTTTTTCAAATACAAAAGATTTTACTAACAAAATCGCACAATTATTAGAACAAAATAATATTAAATGTGCTGTTATTAACGGTGATAAAAGTCAAAGAGAACGTATGGAAGCAATGAGACAATTTAAAAATGGTAAGGTTAAAGTACTAATCGCTACTGATGTTGTTGCTAGAGGAATTGACATTAATGGTATTGATTATGTTTTTAATTATGATATTCCACGCGAATATGAATACTATACTCATCGTATTGGTAGAACAGCTCGTGCTGGAGCACAAGGCACTGCTATTACTTTAGTAAGTAATAGAGTTCAATATAATGAAATTCAAGAAATTCAATATTATCAAAATCACAAAATTACTTTACTAGATACTACAGGTTGAGATTTACCTAAAAATGTTGTTAAAGTAACGACTAAATTAAATTTTTCATCTCATAACAATAGAAATGATTTTAAACGTAATGTTGATAATAATTCAAAATGAAAAAGAAAACCAAAATATTAAAATTATAGAGGCTTTTTAAAAATCTGTGTATCTTTTTACAAAGTTACTAGTTTAGATTAATTCTATCTTCAAATTTTATCATAAAATGAGCAATTGCTGTATTTCAATTTTGAATGGGCAGTGTTCATTTTTTTGTTATATTTTCAATTGCTAATTAAAATATTTTAAAAACTGCCATATCATTTGGAAAAACTTTTTTATTTCTAATAACTTTTCGTAATTGACTATTAACAGATTCAATAGCATTTGTTGTATAAATCACTCTTTTGATTTCTGCAGGATAACTAATAAAAACCATTAAATTATCTCAATTTTTATATCATGATTTAGCAATTTGAGGATATTGTTTATTTCATTTACTTTCAAAATATTCTAAAGCTTGCATTTCTTGTTCTTCACTAAATGCACTATAAATTGGTTTTAAATCTGTAACTAGTGATTTTCTATGTTTGTATGAAACATATTTTAAACTATTTCTAATTTGATGAACTATGCATAATTGATGTCCGGTTTTAGGATAAACTGATTGT
The DNA here is from genome assembly GCF_040369795.1 of Spiroplasma ixodetis. GTDB lineage: Bacteria > Bacillota_I > Bacilli_A > Mycoplasmatales > VBWQ01 > Spiroplasma_E > Spiroplasma_E ixodetis_B. The sequence goes on along the minus strand of NZ_AP028955.1, from coordinate 1,368,872 downwards.
ATTGCTTCTGACATTCCTGTTAAATTGTCACTACAAGCAATAAGAATATCATTTAAGCCTCGATTTTTCATTTCTGTGAAATTAGATAATCAAAACTTAGAACCTTCATTTTCACTAATTCATAAACCTAAAACATCTTTTTTATCTTCTAAATCAACTCCTAGTGCTATATAAACTGATTTGTTAATAATGCGTTTATCTTGTCGCACTTTAACTACTATACAATCAAAATAAACAATCGGATAAACACTTTCTAATGGCCGATTTTGTCATGCTTTAACATCATCAATAACATCATCAGTAATTTGACTAATAACACTTTCACTAATATCAGCACCATGATATAACTCTTGTAACTGCATTCTAATATCTGATAAAGTCATGCCTTTGGCATATAACGAAAGAAATTGTTGATCAAAACCATCAAATCTTCTTTGTCTTTTTGCAACTATTACTGGCTCAAAATTACTATTACGATCTCGTGGTACATTAATCTCAATTTTACCTTAGACATATTATTTTTTGTTTTACAAAATTTATTTATTTTTCATAAAATTAGTTTTTTTACTCTTATTAAAGTCAAAATACTATAATTTTAATAATCTATTTTATAATTAATTTATAGTAAAAAATGCTTTTAACCAATAATTATCGCTAATACTAAAGTTTTTTTACAATTAATAATAATTTCCAAAAAGAAGAAGTTTCAAATATTATGTGTTAGAATAAGAATACAAGATTCACACTATCACATCTTGTCCCATAAGTGTTTAACTAAGTTTTTGATTATAAAATTAATATTTAAAAAATTAGAAAAAATATAGGATTTTATCCCTTTATGTACTATTTTTAAATTTTATCACATAAATGGAGATAAAAGCCTATCTAGGAAATTATCCCCGCATGCATCTAAATCAAACACAAAATTATAGTTTCAAAACTAGGTATCTTATTGAATTTATATGCAGCTTCTTTTGCGTATAAATGAATATTGTGTTTTGAAACTTTTATGTGTTTTCGGAAAGTTCGTCGGATGTGTTTTCATGCAGATTCAATCTGGTTTGTGTTTACACCTGTTGATGACACATACCCAACTTCATGATTTACGATTTCATGTTTGTGATAGAAGTTTTTTGAAACTTCTATATCCCTTCCAAGAATCCGTAAATAGACAACACCCAGTAGAAATGTGTTTCAATGCAAATCATAAAAGGTTTTTCTCATCTGCTTTTTTCAATACTTTCACAATTAGTTTGTTGCTGGTTTTCTCATAAACTCCAACAATCAAGGTTTTATTCAACAAGGATCTTCCTTGTTTTTTAAAACCTACATGTGAAAGATACATTTCATTCATCTGTGCTGTGCCATCATCAATGAATCCTGCATCTTGATTCCAAATTATAGTTCTGATTTCATGACCCATTCTTCAAGCTGTTTTATATGTCACGCCCAATTCCCTTGCAACATCTGTTGGTGCTATACCATGCTTTGTGTTTATTCATCTAAAGATGAGATAAAACCAAGATGTCAAAGGTGTTTGTGACTTGTGAAAAATGGTGTCATGAAGAATACTAAATGTTTGATGACATTTTAAACATCTTATTCTTCTCAAATCCGAAACATTCAAACTAGAAGAAGCACACCTTATAAATTTCATCACTTTCAACTTCGCTATATATTTCAAACAATCGTTTTCATTTTGAAATATGCTATTGAATTCATTTCAATTCATTTTTTCCTCCACACTAGTACATGTGGGGATAATTTCCAAAATATAAAAGTTTATAAAAAACTTGCATAACAAATTATACTTATTTAAAAATTATTAGACTCCCTTGTATAAAAGACATATTCCGTAAATAAATTTTTTAAAAGTCAATTAATAATTTAAAATTTATTTTATAATTTCTTTATTAATAAAAAAATAAGGTGTTGATAAAAATTAATTTTGAAAATTTAAAAAAATTAAAAAATGAACCATTTTATAGATATTTTGTTATAAAACGTTTTCATTTTGATGAAATGTTAACAAAATTAATTGAAATAGAAAATTTAAAAAAAACTAAAGGTAGAAAATATAAACTTTCAGTTGAAGAAAGATTGATGATGACTTTAGTATACTGAAAAGAATATTATACTTTTTTCCAAATGAGTATTAAATATAAAATGAGTGCATCAAGTTGTTTTCGAAATATTACTTGAGTAGAAAATAAACTTAGTGATGACAAAGATTATCAGTTTTTAAAAAAAATATAAATCAAAAATTGAGAAAAAACAAGAAGATTTAAATGAATTTCAATTTTATTTAATTGATTAAACTGAAATTGAAATTGAAAGACCAACTAAAAAAAACTACAGTTAGAATATTTTTCTGGTAAAAGTTGAATGTTTTCTATAAAATTTCAAATTATACATGACTTTTTTAATAAAAAAATTGTTGATATTTTTGCTGATAATGGAAAAGTACATGATTTTCAAATATTAAAAAATTCAAATCTTGAATTTTCAGAAAAAACAATAATTATTGGTGATTTGGGATATCAAGGAATACAAAATATTTATAAAAATACTATATTACCAATTAAAAAAACTAAAAATAAAAAATTAACTAAACAAGAAAAAATCTACAATAAAATTATTTCAAAAATTATAATTAAAGTTGAACATGTTTTTGCTTGATTAAAAAGATTCAAAATTTTAATAAATAAATGTAGAAAAAGTATATTTAGACTTATGTACTTAAGATTTAACTTACTTTGTGAAATTTTTAATAAAACAAAACCATTAAAATAAAAAAATATTAAAAATATTTTTTTAAAAATTTAAATTTTTATCAAGTTAATATAAAAATAATATTAACAATTTTTGTGTTTGAAATATAAATTTATTTTTAAAGTATTTTTTTAAAAATATTAACTTCTATAATTATTGACACTAAAAAATTTATAAATATTATTATTGACAATTGATTAAATTTATTTACGGAATATGTCTAAAGAATTTGAGATAAAATATGAGCATTACTTCAATTTTAAAGTATATGTTGATGTTATATATATATATCTAAATAAAGTAATGTTTACTCATATCTTGAAAAACAAAATCAATAGCTTTTTTAATATTTGGTCAATAATTTGGTAATATTTTTCTTATATTATGTTTTATAGCAAATCAAAAATGTTCAATTGGATTTAAATTAGGAGAATATGGTGGAAGAAATAATAGTTTGCATCCAGCATTTTCAATTAATTGTTGTGTTAATTTAGATTTATGAAACGTTGCATTATCTAAAACTATAATTTGTCCACGCTTTAATACTGGAATTAGTATATTTTTTACATATGATTCAAAAATTTTACTGTTGCAATGTCCTTCAAATGCTCATAGGGCTTTTAATTTACCTTTATTTAGCGAACCAATTATACTCATTCTTTTTATTTTATATGCGGATTTATTATCAAATAATCTTTTACCTTTTTCAGATCAACCATATTTATAAAATTCATTATCATCAATTCCAGATTCATCAATATATACTAAATCTTCATTCATTATTTTAGCTATTTCTTTTAAAAAATCTTCTTGTTTATTTTTATCTCTTTGTTCATATAGAAAAGTTTTTTTATATGTATAATTTAGTTTTTTGAAATAGTTATAAAATATTTCTTTAATCATATCACCAAATTTTTCAATTACTTTTCGAACTGTAACATCTTTATTTTGCGCTAAATAATTTTTTTATTAATCTAAATCCTTTATTTTGTGGCTATGTCCTTTTTGATAATTCAAAATTGGTTTTATATGCCCAGTTTCTTTTTTTCTTTTTCTTCATAAGAATAAAGTCTTTCTAGTAATATTGAACACTTTACAAATTTCTTTAATTTTCATGTTTTTACTTTCATAGGTTTCTATTACTTTTCTTCGTAAGTCTTCACTGTATGGTTTTGGCATAATTTATTCTTCCTAATCTATTTTAAATATTGCTGAATTGTACTTTTAAATTCAAAAACTGTTTAAATTACATATTATTATTTTACATTATTTATGAGTAAATATTACTTTAGTTAGTTATAAATATAATAATAGCAGCCTACTTTAAAATCATTAAATAATTTTAAAAATAACATTTTAGAATTTAAATTTAATAATATTTTTTAACTTGTTTAAAAAATATTAAAATTGGTAATTTTTACTAAAATTTAAAAAAGTCATTTATAATGATAGAAGATTAAAAGAGATAACTGACTTTTAAAATATATTTTAATTAAAAGTTATCAAATTATAAAAGAAAGTTAGGTGCCAAATAATGTTAATTAATATAACAACTAATAATTGCATCATTAAAATAGAGGTTTTTTATTTCAATGTTTCATTGATGCAAACTTAACTATTGAACAAAAAAATACATCTTATTATCTAATGATTTAAAAAACTAAAGTTAATAGTCATTTTTTAACTTGTTTAAAAAAATATTAAAATTGGTAATTTTTACTAAAATTTAAAAAAGTCATTTATAATGATAGAATATTAAAGAAGATAGTTGACCTTAAAACACTTTTTAATTACATTATTAAAACTACAAAAAAAGAAAGTTAGGTGCCAAATAATGTTAATTAATATAACAACTAATAATTACATCATTAAAATAGAGGTTTTTTATTTCAATGTTTCATTGATGCAAACTTAACTATTGAACAAAAAATACATATGATTATCTAATGATTTAAAAAATTTTTAAATATTTTTTCAAGTTATTTAAAAAACTAAAGTTAATAGTCATTTTTTAACTTGTTTAAAAAAATATTAAAATTGGTAATTTTTACTAAAATTTAAAAAAGTCATTTATAATGATAGAATATTAAAGAAGATAGTTGACCTTAAAACACTTTTTAATTAAATTATTAAAACTACAAAAAAAAGAAAGTTAGGTGCCAAATAATGTTAATTAACAAAACAGCTGATGAGTGTATCATTGAAACTGGCGGTGCTTTATTCCAATGTTTCGTTGATACAAATTTAACTGTTGATCAAAAAAAAATGTGTATAAATTGAATTGTTTTATTTTTAAACTATCAAGACGCAGTTATTCTTTGTGATGAAGAAAAAATTAATAGTTTACAAAAAGAACTTTCAGAAACATTCACAACAGATTATTATAAAAATGCTTTAAAAGAATTTAATAATGCAAATCTTATATATAAAAAAACTATACTTACCAATTTTAAAAACATATGTTTGGAAAATACTTCACAAGATATTATTAATATTATCACTCAATTCCATCAGTCATTTATTAAAACAATAGATGAACATAAAAAATCACTTACCTTTTTGAATTTAAATAAAATATATGAAAATCTTTTATTATTATTTTTTATAATTCACTACCATTTAGGCTATCAATTTAAACAAGAATTAATTCCAATCATTAGAAGTTTCACTAATATGATTAAAATCCCTATTTATATTGAACAAAATGATAGTCATGTTAAAATGTTATTAATGAAAAAAAATTTGCAAGATAATGAACAATTATTTGAAGATCTTGAATTAATTCAATTGAGAAATTTTATTCATAGTTTAGATGATATATTTGATAATGGTCTTAATATTAGTAGTGCCATTGAAAAATTAATATTAAGTAGACCACATAAAATAAAACATTCAATGAATATGTTATTTAAAAAACACGGTATTAAACTACAAGAAATACTTTGAAAAAATAACAAAGAAAGTAATCCTACCATTGGCAATATGATTATGCACTTATTTGCTTATGAAACATATTATGTGCAAAGAAATCACAACTATGAAACATATGAACAACTAGTATTAAATAATGTTTTAACAGATCCTCTTTTTCAAAAAATATTTGTTGAATATAAAGCAAAAAATCAAATTAATAAGGTTATTTAAAAATAATAAGGAAATTATGGAATGGCAACCTTTTTTAGGACTGTTTTTTGGTAGACATTTGTGTTTGGTGTTTTATGGGGGTTAAGTAGTTTAGAGTGCCGTGGATTCTTATGTTGTTGTATCAATTGATATAATCAAATAATTATAATTTTAATTGGATCAATGATGTAAAATTTTTATCATTAATAAATTATGTTTTGAAAGTTTTGAAAGTCGCTTCAGCAACAGCGTTATCATAAGGACAACCTTTTTTGCTTAAAGAGCGGGTAATATTGAAGGCTAATAAAAGTTTATCAATAGTTTTATTATTAAATTCATTACCGCGATCGCTATGAAATATTTGAATATTTTTTAAACAACGATTTGAGCACATAAATGCTTGATATACTAATGATGCATCTTTTTTAGTACCTAAACTATGTCCAATAATTTCGCGATTGTACAGGTCGATTAATAAGCAAATATAGTTTTATTTACCATTAACTTGAACATAAGTTAAATCACTAACAATAACTTCATTTTTAAGCCTATTATTAAAGTATCTATTAACAAGATTAGTAATTTGACTATCATTGACTTTATTATGATAATTTTTGTATGATAATTTAGTGTATTTTGATATTAAATTATGTTGATTCATAATTTTTTTAATTTTTCGTCTTGATAAATTAATTTTCTTTTTTTTAGAACAACTTTTAATCTTCTTGTTCCATAAGCTTCTTTATTTTCTTTAAAAGCACTAATAACAGCTTCATCATACATATTATTTTTAATTTTATCTTCTTTTTTCTTGAAATTAAAATAATATGTTGATTTAGAGAATTTTAAAAAACGACACATTGTACGAATTTTATATTTAACTTTATTTTTAGTAATAATTTCTATTTTCTTCCTATTATTAGTGCTGCTTGCTTTAAAATATCATTTTCTATTCTTAATTGTTTTAATTCTTTTCTTAATTTAATTAATTCATTTTCTTCAACAGAACGGTTATCTTTGGTTTTAAAACTGCCTGAATTAGTAAATTGCTTAATTCAATTATAAGTAGCTGCTCTTGTAACATTGTACTCTTTAGCAAGACAAGACACTGACTTACCACTTTGATATAACGCTACTATTTGTTTTTTAAATTCATCTGAATATGATTTAATATTGGCCATAATTATAATTCCTTTCTTTTAACTAATTTGTTCACTTGTCTACGTAATTAGTGTCCAATAAAGTGTAATCCATCCATTATCCACGCTAGTACATGTGGGGATAATTTCCATAATAATTTATGTAATGAAAATTTAGAAAATATACAATTTTAACAAATAACTACATGAAATAAATATTTACAAAAAGAAATTAACAGTAATACCACTAATTATTTTTTTGACAAAAAAAGAAGAAGTAATACTTTTTAATCAATATTATATTAATTTTACAATAAAAATGTACCTTTAAGTTTTTAGGTATATCTAACTAAAGTAATGTTTACTCATAAATAATGTAAAATAATAATATGTAATTTAAACAGTTTTTGAATTTAAAAGTACAATTCAGCAATATTTAAAATAGATTAGGAAGATTAAATTATGCCAAAACCATACAGTGAAGACTTACGAAGAAAAGTAATAGAAGCCTATGAAAGTACAAACATGAAAATTAAAGAAATTTGTAAATTGTTCAATATTACTAGAAAGACTTTATTCTTATGAAGAAAAAGAAAAAAAGAAACTGGGCATATAAAACCAATTTTGAATTATCAAAAAGGACATAGCCACAAAATAAAGGATTTAGATTAATAAAAAAATTATTTAGCGCAAAATGAAGATATTACAGTTCAAAAAGTAATTGAAAAATTTGGTGATATGACTAAAGAAACAGTTTATAACTATTTCAAAAAACTAAATTATACATATAAAAAAACTTTTCTATATGAACAAAGAGATAAAAACAAACAAGAAGATTTTTTAAAAGAAATAGCTAAAATAATGAATGAAGATTTAGTATTATATATTGATGAATCTGGAATTGATGATAATGAATTTTATAAATATGGTTGATCTGAAAAAGGTAAAATATTATTTGATAATAAACCCGCATATAAAATAAAAAGAATGAGTATAATTGGTTCACTAAATAAAGGCAAATTAAAAGCCCTATGAGCATTTGAAGGACATTGCAACAGTAAAATTTTTGAATCATATGTAAAAAGATACACAGATTTTTAAAAAGCCTCAAAAGATGTTTTAGGTTTATGAATTAGTGAAAATGAAGGTTCTAAGTTTTGATTATCTAATTTCACAGAAATGAAAAATCGAGGCTTAAATGATATTCTTATTGCTTGTAGTGACAATTTAACAGGAATGTCAGAAGCAATACAATTAGTTTATCCTAAAACCGAACATCAATTATGCATAGTTCATCAAATTAGAAATAGTTTAAAATATGTTTCATACAAACATAGAAAATCACTAGTTACAGATTTAAAACCAATTTATAGTGCATGTAGCGAAGAACAAGCAATGCAAGTTTTAGAATCTTTTGAAAGTAAATGAAATAAACAATATCCTCAAATTGCTAAATCATGATATAAAAATTGAGATAATTTAATGGTTTTTATTAGTTATCCTGCAGAAATCAAAAGAGTTATTTATACAACAAATGCTATTGAATCTGTTAATAGTCAATTACGAAAAGTTATTATAAATAAAAAAGTTTTTCCAAATGATATGGCAGTTTTTAAAATATTTTACTTAGCAATTGAAAATATAACAAAAAAATGAACACTGCCCATTCAAAATTGAAATACAGCAATTGCTCATTTTATGATAAAATTCGAAGATAGAATTAATCTAAACTAGTAACTTTGTAAAAAGATACACAGATTTTTAAAAAGCCTCTATTATTCCGTGTTTTGGAATACAATTTCCTGCAAAAGCAAAGGAATTTTTTGTTCAGCATCAGAAGAATGACCATGATATTGTGAAACACCTCCATGATCAGAACTAATAATTAATAAGGTATCTTCTCGCATTTCTAAATCTTTTAAATTTTCAATAGTACCTACAATATATTTATCAGTCTGACTAATCGCTTGATAATATTCTTCGCTATTTCATTCACGTTAATGACCTGCTAAATCAGGATTAACATAATAAAAAAATGAAAATAAAGGTTTATTAATTAATACATTTTTCGTATTTTCAAAAGTTTGTTTATCATTTCCTGTTGCACAATAATTACCATTATTACTAATTAAAGTTTTTATATTTTCTTGCCCTTTGGGCTGAAAATTAGCAATCATTTGACCTTCACTAGCATAACCAAATATTTTTTTTGAAGGACCATACTTATCAATAATAGAACTAAAAATACTTATTTGATCAGATTTTACTTCAGCATGAACAGTATGATGAACATTCCACAAATCTTGATCAACAACACCATGCTTAATAGGATCTTGTAACAAACATAACACTTGCTCAATTTGAAGCAGAATAAGTTGGTAAAACATCACGTGCTTCCAATGTATACGCACCATAACTACATGTTTAGGTTTTTTTGCTTTAGGAACCAATTGATTAGTTGGTTCATTTGTTAAATAATCGTTGCTATGTGGTACATAATTTAAAATTGGATCGCGATAACTATCGTAACTAATATTTATCATAATCCAAACTACTACTCACACAATATTTATTAGTAAAAAAACAATTATTTTTTTAGAATTAAACATCATAATACACCCTTTTTAATGAAATAATGATTATTAAATTTTACTATAAATAAATTTATGAAGTAATTATATATTAAATTCTTGACTTTCATCATCCTCTAACTAATAAACTAACTCCAAGAACAAAACATATTGGTACAATAATGATTAAAAAAATAATTGCAAAATAAACTTGTTCAAAAGGATGAGAAACATAAGTATTTTTAGCCGCTTCTATATCTAGTTGAACTCAATTATAAAACAAATTAATAATACCATAGTGTTTTAAACTTCAAAAACCGTTACCAAGAAAATTATTATAGTGATCATTAAAAATAGCTGTTCCGAATAGTATTAAACTAATTATTATAAAAAACAAAGTTAAAATACATAAGAATAATCCTAGTTTTTGCTTTCAATCCCAAGATGTAACTTTTTTATATTCTACATTTTTATCCATATTTAACACTTACTAAACACTAATAATATAATCAACGTTTAAAATAACCAAATATTAAAGATAAAACACTAACACCAAGAAAGATAGCAGTTAAAATTACTGTAAATACAATTCCGACAACTACTTGCGCAAGAGGATAAGTTAAAAGTTTATCACTAGTAGCATCTGTTCGCATTTGATCATAGCCAGCTTTTCTTAAAAAACTATCAAGTCCTCATACAGAAATAGCATGAAAGCCATTTCCGGCATATTGTGAACTTCCTCCGCTTGGGGCTTTAAAATTGGCTGTTGCAATTAAAATTAGTCCTAATGCTAAACAGAGCAAACTAATTACCAGTGAGGCAAAGCCAATTTTTATTCCTCAATTTTGTTTCTTAAAAAGATTTATAAGATTTTTCATTAAGGTTTCTCCTTTACTACCTAATTATTTTATTGTTTTACCAAAATAATGTATTAATTGGTATTATCACAATAAATAAATTATAGCGTAAAATTTTTTTAAATATTAAAAAAATTATGAATAAAAACATAAAAAAATCATTAGTACTTTTACTAATGATTTTTTCTATATTATTATATTATTTCTTCAATTAATACTTTAATACCAGGGCCCATTGCTGTAGTAATACTTATATTTTTAATATAAGTACTCTTAACTGCTGCGGGTTTAACTTTTCTTAAAGTGTTAAGAATTGCTAAATAGTTATCTTTTAACGCTTCTTGTGCAAATGATACTTTACCAAGAATAACATGAATATTACCTTGTTTATCAACACGATATTCAACTTTACCTTTACGAATATCAGCTATTGCTTTTTGAACATCCATTGTTACTGTTCCTAGTTTTGCTGTAGGCATTAACCCTTTTGGTCCTAATACTCTACCAATTTTTCCTAATTCACCCATCATTTCGGGTGTTGCAATAATAACATCAAAATCAAATCAACCTTTTTGAATTTTTTCAATCATCTCCTTACCGCCAACAAAATCAGTTTGACTTTCCATTGCCTCTTTTTGTTTAGTAGTAGTTATTACTAAAACACGTTGTGTTTTTCCGGTCCCTGCTGGTAAAACAATAGAACCACGTAACATTTGATCAGCATGTCTTGGATCAACATTTAAACGAAATGCTGCTTCAACTGTTGCATCAAATTTTAATGATGAAGTTTGTTTAGCTAATTCTAAAGCACGATCAATTGGATAAACTTTAGTGTTATCAACTAATTTTGCAACTGCAAGATATCTTTTACTTCTATTCATATTAAAAACCTTGCTTTCCATCTTCAACAGTAATACCCATATTCTTGGCTGTTCCTGCAACAATTTTAATTGCATCTTCTAAAGAATAAGCATTTAAATCAGGTAATTTAATTTGAGCAATTTCTGTGATTTGAGCAATAGTAAGTGTTCCTACTTTTGTTAATTTAGCATTTGATGAACCTTTTTCAAGTTTCAATGTTCTTTTTAAAAGAAATGTTGTTGGCGCAGTTTTTGTTTTAAAGTCAAAAGTTTTATCTTTATATGCTGTAATAAAAACTGGAATTGGAACTGGATTAACATCATCTTTTTGATCTTTGGTTTTATCGTTAAATTCTCTACAAAAACGTGGCATATCAATACCAAATGATGCTAAACTAGCACCTGGTTTGGCACTACCAGCTGGTAATTGAATAATACCTTCACGATTAATATTTTTTTTATCTGCCATGAGCAACTCCTCCTAAATGGATTCTCACTGTGGTCCAAACGAATAAATCTTCCACAAGTTTAAACATAATTAAAGTCTATTTATATATATAAATAGTACTTTACAAATAATAACATCATTATAATTAGTAGTCAAATATATTTTAATTTTATTGGAAATTATCCCTACATGTACTAGTGTCGAGGAAAAAATGAATTGAAATGAATTCAATAGCATATTTCAAAATGAAAACGATTGTTTGAAATATATAGCGAAGTTGAAAGTAATGAAATGTATCAGGTGTGCTTCTTCTAGTTTGAATGTTTCTGATTTGAGAAGAATAAGATGTTTGAAATGTCATCAAACATTTAGTATTCTTCATGACACCATTTTTCACAAGTCACAAACACCTTTGACATCTCGGTTTTATCTCATCTTTAGATGAATAAACACAAAGCATGGTATACCATCAACAGATGTTGCAAGGGAATTGGGTGTGACATATAAAAAAACTTGAAGAATGGGTCATGAAATCAGAACTAGAATTTGGAATCAAGATGCATGGTTCATTGATGATCGCACAGCACAGATGGATGAAATGTATCTTTCACATGTAGGTTTTAAAAAACAAGGAAGATCCTTGTTGAATAAAACCTTGATTGTTGGAGTTTATGAGAAAACCAGCAACAAACTAATTGTGAAAGTATTGAAAAAAGCAGATGAGAAAAACCTTTTATGATTTGCATTGAAACACATTTCTACTGGGTGTTGTCTATTTACGGATTCTTGGAAGGGATATGGAAGTTTCAAAAACTTCTATCACAAACATGAAATCGTAAATCATGAAGTTGGGTATGTGTCATCAACAGGTGTAAACACAAACCAGATTGAATCTGCATGAAAACATATCCGACGAACTTTCCGAACACACATAAAAGTTTCAAAACATAATATTCATTTATATGCAAAAGAAGCTGCATATAAATTCAATAAGATACCTATTTTTGAGGTAATGTTTAGTAATCTGTGTAACTTACAAAAATAACTATGTTTAATTAATTCTAGTAAATAAAATTAAATAACTAGAAAGAGTGAGTTACCTATGTCTAAAAAACAAAATATTAATAATAATGATCCAATATCAAAAGCAGTAGATTTATTATTAGAAAATACTGAAGATTTAACAACAGTTTTTAAAGAGGGAGGTTTATATAAAGAATTAACAAAAAGATTAGACATATTCCGTAAATAAATTTAATCAATTGTCAATAATAATATTTATAAATTTTTTAGTGTTAATAATTATAGAAGTTAATATTTTTAAAAAAATACTTTAAAAATAAATTTATATTTCAAACACAAAAATTGTTAATATTATTTTTATATTAACTTGATAAAAATTTAAATTTTTAAAAAAATATTTTTAATATTTTTTTATTTTAATGTTTTTGTTTTATTAAAAATTTCACAAAGTAAGTTAAATCTTAAGTACATAAGTATAAATATACTTTTTCTACATTTATTTATTAAAATTTTGAATCTTTTTAATAAAACAAAAACATGTTCAACTTTAATTCTAATTTTTGAAATAATTTTATTGTAGATTTTTTCTTGTTTAGTTAATTTTTTATTTTTAGTTTTTTTAATTGGTGATATAGTATTTTTATAAATATTTTGTATTCCTTGATATCCCAAATCACCAATAATTATTGTTTTTTCTGAAAATTCAAGATTTGAATTTTTTAATATTTGAAAATCATGTACTTTTCCATTATCAGCAAAAATATCAACAATTTTTTTATTAAAAAGTCATATATAATTTGAAATTTTATAGAAAACATTCAACTTTTACCAGAAAAATATTCTAACTGTAGTTTTTTTAGTTGGTCTTTCAATTTCAATTTCAGTTGAATCAATTAAATAAAATTGAAATTCATTTAAATCTTCTTGTTTTTTCTCAATTTTTGATTTATATTTTGTTTTTAAAAACTGATAATCTTTGTCATCACTAAGTTTATTTTCTACTCAAGTAATATTTCGAAAACAACTTGATGCACTCATTTTATATTTAATACTCATTTGGAAAAAAGTATAATATTCTTTTCAGTATACTAAAGTCATCATCAATCTTTCTTCAACTGAAAGTTTATATTTTCTACCTTTAGTTTTTTTTAAATTTTCTATTTCAATTAATTTTGTTAACATTTCATCAAAATGAAAACGTTTTATACCAAAATATCTATAAAATTGTTCATTTTTTAATTTTTTTAAATTTTCAAAATTCATTTTTATCAACACCTTATTAATTTATTAATAAAGAAATTATAAAATAAATTTTAAATTATTAATTGACTTTTAAAAAATTTATTTACGGAATATGTCTATTAGTTGAAAAAATGTTGAATTCTGAAATGCAAAATTATTTAGGATATGAAAAAAATCAACATAATACTAGTGAAAATGCTCGTAATGGTATAAGTTCAAAAAAATTAATAACTCAACAAGGTAAAATTGAGATTAATGTACCACGAGATCGTAATAGTAATTTTTAGCCAGTAATAGTTGCGAAAAGACAAAGAAGATTTGATGGTTTTGATCGACAAGTTCTTTCATTATATGCCAAAGGCATGACTTTATCAGATATTAGAATGCAGTTACAATAGTTATATCATGGTACTGATATTAGTGAAAGTGTTATTAGTCAAATTACTGATGATGTTATTGATGATGTTAAAGCATGACAAAATCGGCCATTAGAAAGTGTTTATCCGATTGTTTATTTTGATTGTATAGTAGTTAAATTACGACAAGATAAACTCATTATTAACAAATCAGTTTATATAGCACTAGGAGTTGATTTAGAAGGCAAAAAAGATGTTTTAGGTTTATGAATTAGTGAAAATGAAGGTTCTAAGTTTTGATTATCTAATTTCACAGAAATGAAAAATCGAGGCTTAAATGATATTCTTATCGCTTGTAGTGACAATTTAACAGGAATGTCAGAAGCGATACAATCAGTTTATCCTAAAACCGAACATCAATTATTCATAGTTCATCAAATTAGAAATAGTTTAAAATATGTTTCATACAAACATAGAAAATCACTAGTTACAGATTTAAAACCAATTTATAGTGCATGTAGTGAAGAACAAGCAATGCAAGCTTTAGAATCTTTTGAAAGTAAATGAAATAAACAATATCCTCAAATTGCTAAATCATGATATAAAAATTGAGATAATTTAATGGTTTTTATTAGTTATCCTGCATAAATCAAAAGAGTGATTTATGCAACAAATGCTATTTAATCTGTTATTAGTCAATTACGAAAAGTTATTAGAAATAAAAAAGTTTTTCCAAATGATATGGCAGTTTTTAAAATATTTTACTTAGCAATTGAAAATATAACAAAAAAATGAACACTGCCCATTCAAAATTGAAATACAGCAATTGCTCATTTTATGATAAAATTTGAAGATAGAATTAATCTAAACTAGTAACTTTTTAAAAAGATACACAGATTTTTAAAAAGCCTCGACAGTTTTGATCGACAAGTTCTTTCATTATATGCCAAAGGCATGACTTTATCAGATATTAGAATGCAGTTACAATAGTTATATCATGGTGCTGATATTAGTGAAATTGTTATTAGTCAAATTACTGATGATTTTATTGATGATGTTAAAGCATGACAAAATCGGCCATTAGAAAGTGTTTATCCGATTGTTTATTTTGATTGTATAGTAGTTAAAGTACGACAAGATAAACTAATTATTAACAAATCAGTTTATATAGCACTAGGAGTTGATTTAGAAGGTAAAAAAGATGTTTTAGGCTTATGAATTAGTGAAAATGAATGTTCTAAGTTTTGATTATCTAATTTCACAGAAATGAAAAATCGAGACTTAAATGATATTCTTATTGCTTGTAGTGACAATTTAACAGTAATGTCAGAAGCAATACAATCAGTTTATCCTAAAACCGAACATCAATTATGCATAGTTCATCAAATTAGAAATAGTTTAAAATATGTTTCATACAAACATAGAAAATCACTAGTTACAGATTTAAAACCAATTTATAGTGCATGTAGTGAAGAACAAGCAATGCAAGCTTTAGAATCTTTTGAAAGTAAATGAAATAAACAATATCATCAAATTGGAGGCTTTTCAAAAAGCCTCATTTTTGAAACTATAATTTTGTGTTTGATTTAGATACATGTGGGGATAATTTCCTAGATAGGCTTTTATCTCCATTTATGTGATAAAATTTAAAAATAGTACATAAAGGGATAAAAGCCATTTTATTTTACATAAAAATTAAATAATTTAAACTAAACTTTAATTTTTTTACAACTATCATATTCTACTTTAATTTCGGTTTGACGACCAAACATATCAACAGAAACTGTTGCAACACCCTTATCTTCATCTAATTTAATAACTTGTCCTTCTCGGCCTTGTAAAGCACCAGAAGTAATATGAACAAAATCATTTAACTCAAAATCACGAATAATTTTTTTTGTCTCTTTAACTTTAGGTTGTGATGAATTTTTAGAATTACGATATAACATTTCATTAACTTCTTTAGTAGAAAGTGGAGTCGGTGGTACACCTTTACCACTAGAACCAATAAAACCATTAATCCCTGTTGTATTACGAATATCATATCAAGTATCTTCGGTTAAAATCATATGAACAAAAATATAACCAGGAAAAATATTTTTTTCAGTTATTTTTTTATCTTTATCTGGTATTGCTTCTTTAACAACCCTAACTTGAAAAATATTATCTTTTAAATTTAATTTTTTTTCAATTTTATTTTTCAAATCAGCAGCAACCTTATCTTCATGACCTTTGTTACAATTAACAATATATCATTGTGCTTGCTCAATTCGACGATGTTTATGTGTTTCTTCTAATGATGTAGTTTTCACTAAAGGGGTTTCTTTTTTTATTCTTTCGCTCATTTTTTGGCATCTCCATTTTTTACATTATTTTTAATAAAGGTAATACAAATAGTAATAACTGCTCAATTCCATAAAAGAATAGTGCTAAGACAGCAATAAATAATACTGTTGTAATAAATTTATTATTTAATTGTTTTCTTGGTGTTCAACGAGTTCTTCTAATTTCTCTTGATAAGTATAAGAAAAAATATTTATGATAAGTTCTCGCTTCTTTTTTATAATAAAAACGTTCTTCAGGCGTACGATTTTTACGTTCTTTTTCTCAAATTTCGCTAATATTAACCTTTTTATTTTTATCGGCTGTTCGTGGATCAAAACTTGGTTTTCCTTCAGAAGTTCTTTTTGTTCTTAAAGGTTTAATTTTACGTAAAATATTAAATTTACTTTTTAAAAGAGCCAATTTTTCAGGATTAATTTTTGGTTTTTCTTTTGATTTGTCTTCTGCACTCATGAAAATTTCTCCTAACGTGATTCCTTATGTAAAGTATGTTTTTGACAATGTTCACAATATTTTTTTAGTTCCATACGCTCTTTATATTTAATCTTATTTTTGTATGTATGATAATTACGATTTAAACACAAAGTACAAATTAAAATTATTTTTTCGTTCATTAAATTCACCTAGAAAATTTAACCATTTTTAATTATATTATTATTTAAAATAAGTGTCAATTTTAAAATATTTTTATTTTAAAAACAAAGTTAAATTTTTAATCTTTCTTTAAAATTCATCATTTCTAAAATAATTGTACAAGAAAAAATAAAATAATAAATAAAAAATAATTTTAATTAACTATTAATACTTCCTAAAAGTGGTTGTCTTTCATTGGGCTCTATGATAACTTCTGACATATCATTATTTGCATTTGTAACAAATTCCGGCTCAAAATCATAATCAGGAATTTTTAACTTTATTCTTTCTTGTTGACTATTATCTTCAATCTCTGTTACTAATTATACCTTTTTATTTTCGGGAGTATAATTATCTATTCATTCTTTAAACATTGTTAATGTTGGTCTTCAATCTTTTATTTTTCCGAGTTTAACAAAACTAGGAATTGTTTTATCTGAATGTCTCATTTCAAATTTATCTCAATTATTTTTTTCTAAATAATCATATATTTCCTTTAAATCTTTATTAATCAAAATACCTTTATATAAAGAAAAACTTTTTGTAATGTGTTCTTTTCTTTCATTAATAATTTTAATAATAATTTCCTCTTTACTATTTGAAGTATTAGATTTACTCATTGTAGAAAAATATGTATGACTAACATCCATCATTGCTGAAATTGACATTAAATCCCCTCCCACAATATTACCATTTGTAAAATTAATGCCTGTATTTGCAAAAGTAGTAAGTGATTTTAAGTATTCAATAGTTTTTGTTACTTTTTGAATTTTATATAAATCAAAACCTGATATTCCACTAAGTACTTTAACTAATCCATTTGTACCAGTAAATAATTTATTTAATGCAATAGAAATCATTTCTGGAGTTAATTCATTACTTGCAGGTTCTTCTGTTAATTGTTCAGCAATTTCAGAATAAAGTCTTTCATTATTTGGTGGTAAAGTAGGAAAAGTGGGTAAATTTGGCTTGGTAGTTGCACTACCACCAGTTTCATTTAAATTATACGCTTGTCAAATAACTCAACCACCAAATGCAGCATATAATATATCAGCTACTCCACTTTTAATTAATTGGTAACGTTTTTCAATATTACTATCCCTAGTAACAGATTTAAGTCCTGCTATTGTTAGTAGAACTCCTGTTTTCGTATTACTTCAATTTTGTGTACTTAATGCTCCTGCTCTAACTGGACCATGAAGATTATTCAACGCTTTTTGTACTTCTTTTCATGTTTCTTCTTTATTTATTTTCATTTTATTTATTCCTTTCATAGTTAAAGTAGTTTTAAATTAAATTTTTAATTTTATTGATAAGATGATACATAATTATTCATTAATAATATTACTAATCGTTCACTTACTAATATTTATTGAGAAAGATGGTCCAATATCAAAAGCAGTAGATATAGAACTACTTCTAATTTGTTGATATATAGTGTTTTCATCATATCACATAAATATATAAATAACTAATCCTTGTGATTTATGACCTGCAGGTGGCTGATTTACTACTCATCAAACTGGTAATTGATTATCTTTGTCTTGAATTTTTTTGGTATTAAAGTTTAGTTCATTACTTTTAATTGTTGTTGTATTATACATAACACTATAAGTTATACTGTCTGTCGAATTAGTAAAAATTGTTGGATATAAAAACATAAAATTATTTCATGAATCAGCATAATCACTTCATTAGACATATTCCGTAAATAAATTTAATCAATTGTCAATAATAATATTTATAAATTTTTTAGTGTTAATAATTATAGAAGTTAATATTTTTAAAAAAATACTTTAAAAATAAATTTATATTTCAAACACAAAAATTGTTAATATTATTTTTATATTAACTTGATAAAAATTTAAATTTTTAAAAAAATATTAAAAATATTTTTTTATTTTAATGGTTTTGTTTTATTAAAAATTTCACAAAGTAAGTTAAATCTTAAGTACATAAGTCTAAATATACTTTTTCTACATTTATTTATTAAAATTTTGAATCTTTTTAATCAAGCAAAAAAATGTTCAACTTTAATTCTAATTTTTGAAATAATTTTATTGTAGATTTTTTCTTGTTTAGTTAATTTTTTATTTTTAGTTTTTTAATAGTGTAATATAGTATTTTTATAAATATTTTGTATTCCTTGATATCCCAAATCACCAATAATTATTGTTTTTTCTGAAAATTCAAGATTTTAATTTTTTAATATTTGAAAATCATGTACTTTTCTATTATCAGCAAAAATATCAAAAATTTTTTTATTAAAAAAGTCATATATAATTTTAAATTTTATAGAAAACATTCAACTTTTACCAGAAAAATATTCTAACTGTAGTTTTTTTTAGTTGGTCTTTCAATTTCAATTTCAGTTGAATCAATTAAATAAAATTGAAATTCATTTAAATCTTCTTGTTTTTTCTCAATTTTTGATTTATATTTTGTTTTTAAAAACTGATAATCTTTGTCATCACTAAGTTTATTTTCTACTCAAGTAATATTTCGAAAACAACTTGATGCACTCATTTTATATTTAATACTTATTTGGAAAAAAGTATAATATTCTTTTCAGTATACTAAAGTCATCATCAATCTTTCTTCAACTGAAAGTTTATATTTTCTACCTTTAGTTTTTTTTAAATTTTCTATTTCAATTAATTTTGTTAACATTTCATCAAAATGAAAACGCTTTATACCAAAATATCTATAAAATTGTTCATTTTTTAATTTTTTTAAATTTTCAAAATTCATTTTTATCAACACCTTATTAATTTATTAATAAAGAAATTATAAAATAAATTTTAAATTATTAATTGACTTTTAAAAAATTTATTTACGGAATATGTATATTGTTTAACAAAGTCAAGACAAATCCCCCTACTATTTTTTGAATGAGATTGAGCAATATAATATAATCCCAATGTTTCACTTAAATTATCATAGTTCTTAATTGCATCAATAATACCTTTTGTTCCAGTTAATGATATATGAGTATTAGCACCACCAAATTGAATAAAAGTAAAATTACTTTTAGACTTTTTATTTGAAATATAAGCTGTTATTGATATTTTGCTCAAGTTTTGTTTTTGAAAAATTTGCAAATCATTAGTACTTGTTAATTGTTCTTCTTTATAATTAATAGCAGCAATTTCTTTATCAAACTCATTAATAACATCTTTATTTATCTTTTCAGGGTTATAAGTTAATTTAAAATTCTCAATATAAATATCTTTTACATAAGGTTCTAAACTTGGATTATCAATAATAATTTTAACATCAAAAAGATTATATATTCCATTTTCATCCTGACTATTTAAAATAGTACTATTACTTAAATTACCATACTTAGTATTAGTAACGACTTCATTATTTTCAGTTTTATTTTCTTGTTTTAATTTATTAATAATTGTTAAATTATTAGTAATACTAGTGTTAGCAACAATATTAGTGGTTGCTAATGTTAAACTAAGTCCCAACCATAAATGTTTATTTTTTAACATTTTATTTTGCGCCTCAGAATTTTATTTTTTAGTAAATCAATTATAAATTTCATTTAATTTTTTTTCATAAATGTTATGAAGTTTTGGTTGATAATATTTCGTATCTTTTAACTTTGTTGGCAAATACTGTTGTTGTACATAATCGTTAGCATAATCATGCGGAAATTTATATAATTTACCTTTACCTACTGATTTTTTTAATGTTTTAGATCAATTATGCTTCGAATAATCAGGAATTGGATATATTTTTCCTTGTAAAACATCACTATAGCTAACTAAAGTAATGTTTACTCATATCTTGAAAAATAAAATCAATCGCTTTTTTAATATTTGGTCAATAATTTGGTAATATTTTTCTTATATTATGTTTTATAGCAAATCAAAAATGTTCAATTGGATTTAAATCAGAAGAATATGGCGGAAGAAATAATAGTTTGCATCCAGCATTTTCAATTAATTGTTGTGTTAATTTAGATTTATGAAACGTTGCATTATCTAAAACTATAATTTGTCCGCGCTTTAATACTGGAATTAGTATATTTTTTACATATGATTCAAAAATTTTACTGTTGCAATGTCCTTCAAATGCTCATAGGGCTTTTAATTTACCTTTATTTAGTGAACCAATTATACTCATTCTTTTTATTTTATATGCGGATTTATTATCAAATAATATTTTACCTTTTTCAGATCAACCATATTTATAAAATTCATTATCATCAATTCCAGATTCATCAATAGACATATTCCGTAAATAAATTTTTTAAAAGTCAATTAATAATTTAAAATTTATTTTATAATTTCTTTATTAATAAATTAATAAGGTGTTGATAAAAATGAATTTTGAAAATTTAAAAAAATTAAAAAATGAACAATTTTATAGATATTTTGGTATAAAACGTTTTCATTTTGATGAAATGTTAAAAAAATTAATTGAAATAGAAAATTTAAAAAAAACTAAAGGTAGAAAATATAAACTTTCAGTTGAAGAAAGATTGATGATGACTTTAGTATACTGAAAAGAATATTATACTTTTTTCCAAATGAGTATTAAATATAAAATGAGTGCATCAAGTTGTTTTCGAAATATTACTTGAGTAGAAAATAAACTTAGTGATGACAAAGATTATCAGTTTTTAAAAACAAAATATAAATCAAAAATTGAGAAAAAACAAGAAGATTTAAATGAATTTCAATTTTATTTAATTGATTCAACTGAAATTGAAATTGAAAGACCAACTAAAAAAACTACAGTTAGAATATTTTTCTGGTAAAAGTTGAATGTTTTCTATAAAATTTCAAATTATATATGACTTTTTTAATAAAAAAATTGTTGATATTTTTGCTGATAATGGAAAAGTACATGATTTTCAAATATTAAAAAATTCAAATCTTGAATTTTCAGAAAAAACAATAATTATTGGTGATTTGGGATATCAAGGAATACAAAATATTTATAAAAATACTATATTACCAATTAAAAAAACTAAAAATAAAAAATTAACTAAACAAGAAAAAATCTACAATAAAATTATTTCAAAAATTAGAATTAAAGTTGAACATGTTTTTGCTTGATTAAAAAGATTCAAAATTTTAATAAATAAATGTAGAAAAAGTATATTTAGACTTATGTACTTAAGATTTAACTTACTTTGTGAAATTTTTAATAAAACAAAACCATTAAAATAAAAAAATATTAAAAATATTTTTTTAAAAATTTAAATTTTTATCAAGTTAATATAAAAATAATATTACCAATTTTTGTGTTTGAAATATAAATTTATTTTTAAAGTATTTTTTTAAAAATATTAACTTCTATAATTATTAACACTAAAAAATTTATAAATATTATTATTGACAATTGATTAAATTTATTTACGGAATATGTCTAATATATACTAAATCTTCATTCATTATTTTAGCTATTTCTTTTAAAAAATCTTCTTGTTTATTTTTATCTCTTTATTCATATAAAAAAGTTTTTTTATATGAATAATTTAGTTTTTTGAAATAGTTATAAACTGTTTCTTTAGTCATATCACCAAATTTTTCAATTACTTTTTGAACTGTAACATATTTATTTTGCGCTAAATAATTTTTTAATTAATCTAAATCCTTTATTTTGTGGCTATGTCCTTTTTGATAATTCAAAATCGGTTTTATATGCCCAGTTTCTTTTTTTCTTTTTCTTCATAAGAATAAAGTCTTTCTAGTAATATTGAACACTTTACAAATTTCTTGAATTTTAATGTTTTTACTTTCATAGGCTTCTATTAATTTTCTTCGTAAGTCTTCACTGTATGGTTTTGGCATAATTTAATCTTCCTAATCTATTTTAAATATTGCTGAATTGTACTTTTAAATTCAAAAACTGTTTAAATTACATATTATTATTTTACATTATTTATGAGTAAACATTACTTTAGTTAGCTATATAAGAAAAATATTACCAAATTATTGACCAAATATTAAAAAAGCTATTGATTTTGTTTTTCAATATATGAATAAACATTACTTTATTTAGCTATATGACTAATGTAATGAAAAATGCAATCATAGATGTTGAGAAAGTAAAAGACAAAAAGATAGTATTATCAAATGAAAAATTATTTGTAAATATGGATGATTGTTTTATAAGTTCATTATTTAATAATAAAAAGCAAAAAAATCGTATTCGTACAATTAGTGCAAATAAAGGTAAAGATTTAGAAAAATCTACTAAAAGTAGAAATGTTTTAAAAGATAAAAAAATTACTTATATGAAAACTAAAAATGGTCAAAGAATTAAACAAGCAGAATTTATTAATAAAATTTATGAATTTCTTGATTTACAATATATTTATAATAAAAGTAGTTTAGTATTTATTGGTGATGGTGCACCTCGAATTAAAACTACTGCTAAAAATGAAAATATTCCTTATGTAATTGATAGACATCATGCATTTAAAGCACTTAAAAAAGGATTTATTTTTAATAAAAAAGTAGATAATAAAAAATTAACAAATGCATATAATTTATTTATTAATGGTGAATATTATCAATTATTAGATTTTTTAAAAGAAAATAATGTAAATTAAGAAATATTGGATGGGTTACACTTTATTGGACACTAATTACGTAGACAAGTGAACAAATTAGTTAAAAGAAAGGAATTATAATTATGGCCAATATTAACTCATATTCAGATGAATTTAAAAAACAAATAGTAGCTTTATATCAAAGTGGTAAGTCAGTTCAAGCATTTATGTGCTCAAATTGTTGTTTAAAAAATATTCAAATATTTCATAGCGATCGCGGTAATGAATTTAATAATAAAACTATTGATAAACTTTTATTAGCCTTCAATATTACCCGCTCTTTAAGCAAAAAAGGTTGTCCTTATGATAACGCTGTTGCTGAAGCAACTTTCAAAACTTTCAAAACAGAATTTATTAATGATAAAAATTTTACATCATTAATCCAATTAAAATTAGAATTATTTGATTATATCAATTGATACAACAACATAAGAATCCACAGCGCTCTAAACTACTTAACCCCCATAAAAAACCAAGCACAAATGTCTACCAAAAAACAGTCCTAAAAAAGGTTGCCATTCCATATATAAATATTTTAAAAATAATAAAGAAGGTGTTATATAGCTAGCTAAAGTAATGTTTACTCATAAATAATGTAAAATAATAATATGTAATTTAAACAGTTTTTGAATTTAAAAGTACAATTCAGCAATATTTAAAATAGATTAGGAAGATTAAATTATGCCAAAACCATAAAGTAGACATATTCCGTAAATAAATTTAATCAATTGTCAATAATAATATTTATAAATTTTTTAGTGTTAATAATTATAGAAGTTAATATTTTTAAAAAAATACTTTAAAAATAAATTGATATTTCAAACACAAAAATTGTTAATATTATTTTTATATTAACTTGATAAAAATTTAAATTTTTAAAAAAATATTAAAAATATTTTTTTATTTTAATGGTTTTGTTTTATTAAAAATTTCACAAAGTAAGTTAAATCTTAATTACATAAGTCTAAATATACTTTTTCTACATTTATTTATTAAAATTTTGAATCTTTTTAATCAAGCAAAAACATGTTCAACTTTAATTCTAATTTTTGAAATAATTTTATTGTAGATTTTTTCTTGTTTAGTTAATTTTTTATTTTTAGTTTTTTTAATTGGTAATATAGTATTTTTATAAATATTTTGTATTCCTTGATATCCCAAATCACCAATAATTATTGTTTTTTCTGAAAATTCAAGATTTGAATTTTTTAATATTTGAAAATCATGTACTTTTCCATTATCAGCAAAAATATCAACAATTTTTTTATTAAAAAAGTCATATATAATTTGAAATTTTATAGAAAACATTCAACTTTTACCAGAAAAATATTCTAACTGTAGTTTTTTTTAGTTGGTCTTTCAATTTCAATTTCAGTTGAATCAATTAAATAAAATGGAAATTCATTTAAATCTTATTGTTTTTTCTCAATTTCTTCTATATTTTTTGTTTTTAAAAACTGATAATCTTTGTTATCACTAAGTTTATTTTCTACTCAAGTAATATTTCGGAAACAACTTGATGCACTCATTTTATATTTAATACTCATTTGGAAAAAAAGTATAATATTCTTTTCAGTATACTAAAGTCATCATCAATCTTTCTTCAACTGAAAGTTTATATTTTCTACCTTTAGTTTTTTTTAAATTTTCTATTTCAATTAATTTTGTTAACATTTCATCAAAATGAAAACGTTTTATACCAAAATATCTATAAAATTGTTCATTTTTTAATTTTTTTAAATTTTCAAAATTCATTTTTATCAACACCTTATTAATTTATTAATAAAGAAATTATAAAATAAATTTTAAATTATTAATTGACTTTTAAAAAATTTATTTACGGAATATGTCTAGTGAAGACTTACGAAGAAAAGTAATAGAAGCCTATGAAAGTAAAAACATGAAAATTAAAGAAATTTGTAAAGTGTTAAATATTACTAGAAAGACTTTATTCTTATGAAGAAAAAGAAAAAAAGAAACTGGGCATATAAAACCAATTTTGAATTATCAAAAAGGACATAGCCACAAAATAAAGGATTTAGATGAATTAAAAAATTATTTAGCGCAAAATAAAGATGTTACAGTTCAAAAAGTAATTGAAAAATTTGGTGATATGACTAAAGAAACAGTTTATAACTATTTCAAAAAACTAAATTATACATATAAAAAAAACTTTTTTATATGAACAAAGAGATAAAAATAAACAAGAAGATTTTTTAAAAGAAATAGCTAAAATAATGAATGAAGATTTAGTATATATTGATGAATCTGGAATTGATGATAATGAATTTTATAAATATGGTTGATCTGAAAAAGGTAAAAGATTATTTGATAATAAACCGAGGCTTTTTAAAAATCTGTGTATCTTTTTACAAAGTTACTAGTTTAGATTAATTCTATCTTTAAATTTTATCATAAAATGAGCAATTGCTGTATTTCAATTTTGAATGGGCAGTGTTCATTTTTTTGTTATATTTTCAATTGCTAAGTAAAATATTTTAAAAACTGCCATATCATTTGGAAAAACTTTTTTATTTCTAATAACTTTTCGTAATTGACTATTAACAGATTCAATAGCATTTGTTGTATAAATCACTCTTTTGATTTCTGCAGGATAACTAATAAAAACCATTAAATTATCTCAATTTTTATATCATGATTTAGCAATTTGAGGATATTGTTTATTTCATTTACTTTCAAAAGATTCTAAATCTTGCATTGCTTGTTATTCACTACATGCACTATAAATTGGTTTTAAATCTGTAACTAGCGATTTTCTATGTTTGTATGAAACATATTTTAAACTATTTCTAATTTGATGGACTATGCATAATTGATGTTCGGTTTTAGGATAAACTGATTGTATCGCTTCTGACATTTCTGTTAAATTGTCACTACAAGCAATAAGAATATCATTTAAGCCTCGATTTTTCATTTCTGTGAAATTAGATAATCAAAACTTAGAACCTTCATTTTCACTAATTCATAAGCCTAAAACATCTTTTTTACCTTCTAAATCAACTCCTAGTGCTATATAAACTGATTTGTTAATAATGAGTTTATCTTGTCGTACTTTAACTACTATACAATCAAAATAAACAATCGGATAAAAACTTTCTAATGGCCGATTTTGTCATGCTTTAACATCATCAATAACATCATCAGTAATTTGACTAATAACACTTTCACTAATATCAGCACCATGATATAACTCTTGTAACTGCATTCTAATATCTGATAAAGTCATGTCTTTGGCATATAATGAAAGAACTTGTTGATAAAAACCATCAAATCTTCTTTGTCTTTTTGCAACTATTACTCGCTCAAAATTACTATTACGATCTCGTGGTACATTAATCTCAATTTTACCTTGTTGGGTTATTAATTTTTTTGAATTTATACCATTGCGAGCATTTTCACTATTATTATGTTGATTTTTTTCATATCCTAAATAATTTTGCATTTCAGAATTCAACATTTTTTCAACTAATCTTTTTGTTAATTCTTTATATAAACCTCCCTCTTTAAAAACTGTTGGAGGCTTTTTAAAAATCTGTGTATCTTTTTACAAAGTTACTAGTTTAGATTAATTATATCTTCAAATTTTATCATAAAATGAGCAATTGCTGTATTTCAATTTTGAATGGGCATTGTTCATTTTTTTGTTATATTTTCAATTGCTAAGTAAAATATTTTAAAAACTGCCATATCATTTGGAAAAACTTTTTTATTTCTAATAACTTTTCGTAATTAACTATTAACAGATTAAATAGCGTTTGTTGTATAAATCACTCTTTTGATTTCTGCAGGATAACTAATAAAAACCATTAAATTATCTCAATTTTTATATCATGATTTAGCAATTCGAGTATATTGTTTATTTCATTTACTTTCAAAAGATTCTAAAGCTTGCATTGCTTGTTCTTCGCTACATGCACTATAAATTGGTTTTAAATCTGTAACTAGTGATTTTCTATGTTTATATGAAACATATTTTAAACTATTTCTAATTTGATGAACTATGCATAATTGATGTTCGGTTTTAGGATAAACTGATTGTATTGCTTCTGACATTCCTGTTAAATTGTCACTACAAGCAATAAGAATATCATTTAAGCCTCGATTTTTCATTTCTGTGAAATTAGATAATCAAAACTTAGAACCTTCATTTTCACTAATTCATAAACCTAAAACATCTTTTTTACCTTCTAAATCAACTCCTAGTGCTATATAAACTGATTTGTTAATAATGCGTTTATCTTGTCGCACTTTAACTACTATACAATCAAAATAAACAATCGGATAAACACTTTCTAATGGCCGATTTTGTCATGCTTTAACATCATCAATAACATCATCAGTAATTTGACTAATAACACTTTCACTAATATCAGCACCATGATATAACTCTTGTAACTGCATTCTAATATCTGATAAAGTCATGCCTTTGGCATATAATAGACATATTCCGTAAATAAATTTAATCAATTGTCAATAATAATATTTATAAATTTTTTAGCGTTAATAATTATAGAAGTTAATATTTTTAAAA
Organism: Spiroplasma ixodetis; assembly: GCF_040369795.1. Taxonomy (GTDB): domain Bacteria; phylum Bacillota_I; class Bacilli_A; order Mycoplasmatales; family VBWQ01; genus Spiroplasma_E; species Spiroplasma_E ixodetis_B. The sequence goes on along the minus strand of NZ_AP028955.1, from coordinate 1,340,377 downwards.
AAATACTTTAAAAATAAATTTATATTTCAAAAACAAAAATTGTTAATATTATTTTTATATTAACTTGATAAAAATTTAAATTTTTAAAAAAATATTAAAAATATTTTTTTATTTTAATGGTTTTGTTTTATTAAAAATTTCACAAAGTAAGTTAAATATTAAGTACATAAGTCTAAATATACTTTTTCTACATTTATTTATTAAAATTTTGAATCTTTTTAATCAAGCAAAAACATGTTCAACTTTAATTCTAATTTTTGAAATAATTTTATTGTAGATTTTTTCTTGTTTAGTTAATTTTTTATTTTTAGTTTTTTTAATTGGTAATATAGTATTTTTATAAATATTTTGTATTCCTTGATATCCCAAATCACCAATAATTATTGTTTTTTCTGAAAATTCAAGATTTGAATTTTTTAATATTTGAAAATCATGTACTTTTCCATTATCAGCAAAAATATCAACATTTTTTTTATTAAAAAAGTCATATATAATTTGAAATTTTATAGAAAACATTCAACTTTTACCAGAAAAATATTCTAACTGTAGTTTTTTTTAGTTGGTCTTTCAATTTCAATTTCAGTTGAATCAATTAAATAAAATTGAAATTCATTTAAATCTTCTTGTTTTTTCTCAATTTTTGATTTATATTTTGTTTTTAAAAACTGATAATCTTTGTCATCACTAAGTTTATTTTCTACTCAAGTAATATTTCGAAAACAAATTGATGCGCTCATTTTATATTTAATACTCATTTGGAAAAAAGTATGATATTATTTTCAGTATACTAAAGTCATGATCAATCTTTCTTCAACTGAAAGTTTATATTTTCTACCTTTATTTTTTTTAAATTTTCTATTTCAATTAATTTTGTTAACATTTCATCAAAATGAAAACGTTTTATACCAAAATATCTATAAAATTGTTCATTTTTTAATTTTTTTAAATTTTCAAAATTCATTTTTATCAACACCTTATTAATTTATTAATAAAGAAATTATAAAATAAATTTTAAATTATTAATTGACTTTTAAAAAATTTATTTACGGAATATGTCTAATGAAAGAACTTGTTGATCAAAACCATCAAATCTTCTTTGTCTTTTTGCAACTATTACTGGCTCAAAATTACTATTACGATCTCGTGGTACATTAATCTCAATTTTACCTTGTTGGGTTATTATTTTTTTGAACTTATACCATTACGAGCATTTTCACTATTATTATGTTGATTTTTTTCATATCCCAAATAATTTTGCATTTCAGAATTCAACATTTTTTCAACTAATCTTTTTGTTAATTCTTTATATAAACCTCCCTCTTTAAAAACTGTTGTTAAATCTTCAGTATTTTCTAGTAATAAATCTACTGCTTTTGATATTGGGTCATTATTATTAATATTTTTTTTAGACATAAGTAACTCACTCTTTCTATTTATTTAATTTTATTTACTAGAATTAATTAAACATAGTTATTTTTGTAAGTTACACAGATTACTAAACATTACCTAATTATTACTCATATATACTCATTATAAATCTCTTTAAGTTTTTGAAAATTCTTTTGAAATAAAAATTTATCTTTTTCACTATAATTACCCTCAAATGTAATCATTATTGAAATGTTTTCTATTATTTTTATTTGTTTTACATACTCTTCTGATATTTTTTGTAATCTTCTTTGTTTATTATATTCGGTTTCATTTATTTCATTTCAATTATCGGAACCGTGTTGATAACCAATATCAAAAGAAGAAAATAATTCTGATGGAAATGCCATTTTTCTAAAAGTCTTTAATGAAAAATATAAATTATTTTTCATTGAATAAAAATCTACTCCTATATATTGACTATTAGCATCATATAATATTTCTTTTTCTTCTTCTTTAAAATTATTTTCAATTATATCATTAACAATTTTTTGAATTTTTACCAATTCTCCTACATCATATGTTGGATTATTTTTATGATGTAATTCTTCTCTTAATTCATTTATGACCTTACTAATAATTTTAGAATGCTTTGTGACAACAATTACATCATAAAAATCTGTATCAAAATATAATTTATAATTATCATTTTTTTTAATTTTAATATTTAATAAAATACCATAACAAGCATAAAGAAATCTAGGGATTGAACGTTTTAATTCAACATCACCATCTAAATAAATGTCTCCATATTGGTTTAATATAACAATTTTTATAAAATCTGATGCTGATTTTAGTTTTTCTTTAATTGCTAATCTATTACTTTTAAATATTTGTTCAAATATTAATACATCATTATTTTCTAAATTTTCTATTTCTTTTAAACTAATAATTTTAATATTATTAAGTAACTTATGTTGTTGTTTTTAATTTTCAGTAATTTCTCTATTTTTTTCATTTTTAAAAATTCATAAAATAACTTCACGTTGATGTTGATGTAATAAAGCTGCATAAATTATATTATTTCTTACAGTAATTGGTATTTCTCCAATTCATACAAAATGAATTGGATATTTATTATCTATAACTGGCATTTTTTAATAACTCTTATATTTTATGGCTTTTATCTCTTTATGTACTATTTTTAAATTTTATCACATAAATGGAGATAAAAGCCTATCTAGGAAATTATCCCCACATGTATCTAAATCAAACACAAAATTATAGTTTCAAAAATAGGTATCTTATTAAATTTATATGCAGCTTCTTTTGCATATAAATGAATATTATGTTTTGAAACTTTTATGTGTGTTCGGAAAGTTCGTCGGATGTGTTTTCATGCAGATTCAATCTGGTTTGTGTTTACACCTGTTGATGACACATATCCAACTTCATGATTTACGATTTCATGTTTGTGATAGAAGTTTTTGAAACTTCCATATCCCTTCCAAGAATCCGCAAATAGACAACGCCCAGTAGAAATGTGTTTCAATGCAAATCATAAAAGGTTTTTCTCATCTGCTTTTTTCAATACTTTCACAATTAGTTTGTTGCTGGTTTTCTCATAAACTCCAACAATCAAGGTTTTATTCAACAAGGATCTTCCTTGTTTTTTAAAACTTACATGTGAAAGATACATTTCATCCATATGTGCTGTGCCATCATAAATGAACCCTGCATCTTGATTCCAAATTCTAGTTCTGATTTCATGACCCATTCTTCAAGCTTTTTTATATGTCACACCCAATTCCCTTGCAACATCTGTTGATGGCATACCATGCTTTGTGTTTATCCATCTAAAGATGAGATAAAACCAAGATGTCAAAGGTGTTTGTGACTTGTGAAAAATGGTGTCATGAAGAATACTAAATATTTGATGACATTTCAAACATCTTATTCTTCTCAAATCAGAAACATTCAAACTAGAAGAAGCACACCTGATACATTTCATTACTTTCAACTTCGCTATATATTTCAAACAATCGTTTTCATTTTGAAATATATGCTATTGAATTCATTTCAATTCATTTTTTACTCGACACTAGTACATGTGGGGATAATTTCCAATTTTATTTAAATGCATTTTTTAAAAATGATAATTCATCTTCAATATTTAATCTTGGAAATAATAACTCTTTTTTATTAACAGATTTATTAAAAACTTCATTCAAGTTAATATTGAATATTGGCTTAGTAATTTTTAAGACACCCAATTGTTCATTAATTTTTAATGAACTATTAACCAAAATCGGACTTAATAAAGCGCTACTAATAATTAAAATATTTGCTAATAAATTTAAAATATTATGTAATTCAATAGTTTTATTATTTTTATGTAAATTTCATGGTTTTGTTAAATCAATTAATTTATTACCACTAGTTATTAATTTAAAAACGACATTAATTGCTTCATGAATTTGATATTCATCCATTTCAATATTAAAATCATTAATAGTACTTTTAATAATTTTAATTATTTCTATTGCTTCTGGTTGCAACTTATTTAAATTAACTTTGGGAATTTTACCATCACAATATTTAATGATCATTGTAACTGTTCGCGAAAGCAAATTACCTAAATCATTAACAAGATAAGAGTTATAACAATTTAAAAATAATTCATGACTATATTTTGCATCATGACCAATAATAATTTCTTTCATTAAAAAAAACCGTAATCCATCTGCATCATAACGATTTACTAATACTAAAGGATCAATAACATTACCTTTTGATTTTGACATTTTTCCTTCTTCATTAGTAATTCAACCGTGAGCCAAAATTCGATTTGGTTGTCTCAAGTTTAATGCCATTAATAAAATTGGTCAATAAATCATATGAAAACGACTAATTTCTTTACCAACTAAATTCACAATTTCACAATTTGAATCTAGTCAAAATTTTTTAAAATTAATGTCATCATCTTGTAAATAACCTAATCCTGTTAAATAATTACTTAATGCATCAATTCAAACATAAATAACATGTTTTGGATTTTCTAATACTGGTACGCCTCAAGTAAAACTCGTTCTAGTAACACTTAAATTTTCTAAGCCTGGCGTAATAAAATTATTAATCATTTCCGTTTTACGATTAAGTGGTCATAAAAATAATGGGTGTTCATCATAATATTTTAATAATTGTTTGGTATATTTTTCCAATTTTAAAAAATATGATGGTTCTGATAAAGTAGTAATATTACCTTGACATATTTTACATGTATTATTAGTTTTATTAATTTGACTATCTGTCAAAAATTCTTCACAAGAAATACAATATGAGCCTTCATATTTTCCCAAATAAATATCATTTTGTTTTAATAATTTGCTGAATATTTTCTGAACACTTAAAATATTATTTTTATCAGTTGTTCTAATAAATTTATCATAATCAATATTTAAGTTTTTCCATAAATTCTTAAACCCAACAACAATATCATCAACAAATTTTTGTGGAGTTTGTTTATTTTCATCCGCCTTTTTAGCAATTTTTTGACCATGTTCATCACTTCCGGTTAAAAAGAATACTTCATAACCTTGCATTTTCTTATAGCGTGCTAAAACATCAGCAATAATTGTTGTATAAGCATGTCCCAAGTGTAACTTAGCACTAGGATAATAAATAGGGGTAGTAATATAAAATTTTTTTGTCATTATTTGCTCCTAAATTTAATAATTATAATTTTACATTAAAATAGTATTATTTATTGTAATACTTATTTAAATTAATAATATTTTATTAATCTTTATTTTTTTATAAAATGGAACATTTTTGTTGATATTGATTTTTATTAAAACCATTATCAGAGTTAACAGCATCTATATCAACATTTAAGTAAAACTGATAATCACTATTTACGCGTGAAATAACGGTAATGTTTAGTAATCTGTGTAACTTACAAAAATAAATATGTTTAATTAATTCTAGTAAATAAAGTTAAATAACTAGAAAGAGTGAGTTACGTATGTCTAAAAAACAAAATATTAATAATAATGATCCAATATCAAAAGCAGTAGATTTATTACTAGAAAATACTGAAGATTTAACAACAGTTTTTAAAGAGGGAGGTTTATATAAAGAATTAACAAAAAGATTAGTTGAAAAAATGTTGAATTCTGAAATGCAAAATTATTTAGGGTATGAAAAAAATCAACATAATAATAGTGATAATGCTCGCAATGGTATAAGTTCAAAAAAATTAATAACTCAACAAGGTAAAATTGAGATTAATGTACAACGAGATCGTAATAGTAATTTTGAGCCAGTAATAGTTGCAAAAAGACAAAGAAGATTTGATGGTTTTGATCAACAAGTTCTTTCATTATATGCCAAAGGCATGACTTTATCAGATATTAGAATGCAGTTACAAGAGTTATATCATGGTGCTGATATTAGTGAAAGTGTTATTAGTCAAATTACTGATGATGTTATTGATGATGTTAAAGCATGACAAAATCGGCCATTAGAAAGTGTTTATCCGATTGTTTATTTTGATTGTATAGTAGTTAAAGTACGACAAGATAAACGCATTATTAACAAATCAGTTTATATAGTACTAGGAGTTGATTTAGAAGGTAAAAAAGATGTTTTAGGCTTATGAATTAGTGAAAATGAAGGTTCTAAGTTTTGATTATCTAATTCCACAGAAATGAAAAATCGAGGCTTAAATGATATTCTTATCGCTTGTAGTGACAATTTAACAGGAATGTCAGAAGCAATACAATCAGTTTATCCTAAAACCGAACATCAATTATGCATAGTTCATCAAATTATAAATAGTTTAAAATATGTTTCATACAAACATAGAAAATCACTAGTTACAGATTTAAAACCAATTTACAGTGCATGTAGTGAAGAACAAGCAATGCAAGCTTTAGAATCTTTTGAAAGTAAATGAAATAAACAATATCCTCAAATTGCTAAATCATGATATAAAAATTGAGATAATTTAATGGTTTTTATTAGTTATCATCCAGAAATCAAAAGAGTTATTTATACAACAAATGATATTGAATCTGTTAATAGTCAATTACGAAAAGTTATTAGAAATAAAAAAAGTTTTTCCAAATGATATGGCAGTTTTTAAAATATTTTACTTAGCAATTGAAAATATAACAAAAAAATGAACAATGCCCATTCAAAATTGAAATACAGCAATTGCTCATTTTATGATAAAATTTGAAGATAGAATTAATCTAAACTAGTAACTTTGTAAAAAGATACACAGATTTTTAAAAAGCCTCGAATTAATCTAAACTAGTAACTTTGTAAAAAGATACACAGATTTTTAAAAATCCTCCATCAGTAATTTGACTAATAACACTTTCACTAATATCAGCACCATGATATAACTCTTGTAACTGCATTCTAATATCTGATAAAGTCATGCCTTTGGCATATAATGAAAGAACTTGTTGATCAAAACCATCAAATCTTCTTTGTCTTTTTGCAACTATTACTGGTTCAAAATTACTATTACGATCTCGTGGTACATTAATCTCAATTTTACCTTGTTGGGTTATTAATTTTTTTGAACTTATACCATTGCGAGCATTTTCACTAGTATTATGTTGATTTTTTTCATATCCTAAATAATTTTGCATTTCATAATTCAACATTTTTTCAACTAATCTTTTTGTTAATTCTTTATACAAACCTCCCTCTTTAAAAAATTTTGTTAAATCTTCAGTATTTTCTAGTAATAAATCTACTGCTTTTGATATTGGATCATTATTATTAATATTTTGTTTTTTAGACATACGTAACTCACTCTTTCTATTTATTTAATTTTATTTACTATAATTAATTAAACATAGTTATTTTTGTAAGTTACACAGATTACTAAACATTACCTATACTAAATCTTTATTCATTATTTTAGCTATTTCTTTTAAAAAATCTTCTTGTTTATTTTTATCTCTTTGTTCATATAGAAAAGTTTTTTTATATGTATAATTTATTTTTTTGAAATAGTTATAAACTGTTTCTTTAGTCATATCATCAAATTTTTCAATTACTTTTTGAACTGTAACATCTTTATTTTGCGCTAAATAATTTTTTTATTAATCTAAATACTTTATTTTGTGGCTATGTCCTTTTTGATAATTCAAAATTGGTTTTATATGCCCGGTTTCTTTTTTTCTTTTTCTTCATAAGAATAAAGTCTTTCTAGTAATATTGAACACTTTACAAATTTCTTTAATTTTCATGTTTTTACTTTCATAGGTTTCTATTACTTTTCTTCGTAAGTCTTCACTGTATGGTTTTGGCATAATTTATTCTTCCTAATCTATTTTAAATATTGCTGAATTGTACTTTTAAATTCAAAAACTGTTTAAATTACATATTATTATTTTACATTATTTATAAGTAAACATTACTTTAGTTAGCTATATTTATAGTTTCGTTTTTATAATTAATACTAAAATATTTATTTTTAAGATTAATTGAAATGTCATTAAATTTATTTATATCTTTATTAAGAATATTGAGTATATCTAACTTTGACTTTAAAACATTATTATAGTTCATAACTACAATACCATTCTTAGTCGCTTGTTCTATTTTCATCATAAAACTTCAATAAACCTTTCAAAATTATTTTGGCTACAGTTATAGTTATTGTATTACCTAATTGCTTTCTAGAAATATTATCATTATCTATTAACTTAAAGTCTTTAGGAAAACGCTGAAATGATTTAATTTCATCCGGAGTAATATATCTCTTATATTTTCCAATAATTTGAGGGTGATTCATTGCTACAAGAGTAGATAATACATCAGATTTTTTTACTCTTACTCCCGAAGGTCTAAATTGAATAATTCCTTCTCAAATTGAATTAATATTGTCACCTGCTTGTCATTCAAATTTTTTATGTGAAGAATTTTTAATTCAATTTAAATTATCATATTTTTTTAGCCAATTAATAATAAACAATTTATTTCTTTCATATAAATTTAAATTTTTTATAATAATCTTTTGTTTTCAATCTGGTAAAAGTTGCTAAATTCATTTTATAAAAATTATACTTACTAAATATATCTGTTCAAATTGGAAATCCAATAATTTTAATATCAATATTTTTATAAAATTCATCTCACATATTTAATAAATTTAATTGATACTCTTCTAAATAATATTTATCATCAACTTTTGTTTTATATATAAAATCTCAAATACTAAGGTTTAACTTTGATTTATTTTCTATATCCAAAATATATTTACCTAAATTTTATCAGAGTTTATAAAATCTTTTCTAATGCCTGGAATATATATTCTTTTTCTATACATTGGTATTCCTACATCTAAACTATCAATAATTAATGGGTTTTCTGGTATTAAATAACCCAATTTTTCTAACTCACTGGTTATTACTTTAAAAGTGTTACCATTATCATGTGTAACTAAACTACTAACATTTTCTAAAATAATAAATTTAGGTTTTTTTGTTCTTAAAATTCTGACTACTTCAAAAAATAAAGTTCCTCTATTATCATTAAAGCCTTTTTGAAAACCACCTTTTGAAAAAGGTTGACAAGGAAAACCGGCACATAATAAATCAAAATCAGGAATCTTATTTTCATCAATTTCTCTAATATCACTGAGAATACTTATCCGATTAAAATTATCTATATAAACTTTTTTACAATATGGATTTATATCACATGCTAAAAATAATTCTGATGATCAGTCTTGTAAAGCTAAATGAAAACCACAAATGCCAGAAAATAAATCTATAAATTTTATAGTTTTCATAATTTCCACCTACTAAGAATTTTATATTGTTTTAAATAATATAACAATTTAATAATTGTAATTATTTTAACAAAAAAACTCTATAAAGCTACTCTTTAAATAATATTAAAATATTATTTAAAATACTCACTACGAATAATACTAAATATTTTACAATCACTGACTTTACCATCTTTAATAAAATTACTACGGGAAAATCCTTCAAACTTCATACCAACACTTTCCATCGTTTTCGCTGAAGCAATGTTTTCTTTAACACAACTGCCTTCAATTCTAATACTATCAGTATTTTCAAATCCGTACTTAATAGCAGTTAACAACGCCTCTTTGGCATAACCTTTACCCAATTCTTTTGGATTAAAAGCATAACCTATTTTCAAACATTTAGTGTGAGCAAAATATCTAATAAAGCCACAAGTACCAATCATCGTATTAGTTTTATCATCTTTTAATTGCGCTGCTCACATTAAAGAACTTAATTGTTTATATTCTTGTAATAAATAATTAATAAAACCAATACTATCATTAATACTTTTATGAGCTTTTCACGGTACATATTTTGTCATATTTTCATTCTTTGCATAATTAAATAACGCTTGTGCATCATTTAAAGTAATAGGACGTAGTTTTAAACGTTGACTTTCTAAAACTGGGATGGCAGGTAAACGATCAATATCATTCATAATTTTCTCCTTTAAATATTTTTAAACATATTTATTATATATAGCTAACTAAAGTAATGTTTACTCATATATTGAAAAACAAAATCAATCGCTTTTTTAATATTTGGTCAATAATTTGGTAATATTTTTCTTATATTATGTTTTATAGCAAATCAAAAATGTTCAATTGGATTTAAATTAGGAGAATATGGTGGAAGAAATAATAGTTTGCATCCAGCATTTTCAATTAATTGTTGTGTTAATTTAGATTTATGAAACGTTGGATTATCTAAAACTATAATTTGTCCACGCTTTAATACTGGAATTAGTATATTTTTTACATATGATTCAAAAATTTTACTGTTGCAATGTCCTTCAAATGCTCATAGGGATTTTAATTTACCTTTATTTAGTGAACCAATTATACTCATTCTTTTTATTTTATATGCGGGTTTATTATCAAATAATATTTTACCTTTTTCAGATCAACCATATTTATAAAATTCATTATCATCAATTCCAGATTCATCAATATATACTAAATCTTCATTCATTATTTTAGCTATTTCTTTTAAAAAATCTTCTTGTTTATTTTTATCTCTTTGTTCATATAGAAAAGTTTTTTTATATGTATAATTTAGTTTTTTGAAATAGTTATAAACTATTTCTTTAGTCGTATCATCAAATTTTTCAATTACTTTTTGAACTGTAACATCTTTATTTTGCGCTAAATAATTTTTTAATACATCTAAATCCTTTATTTTGTCGCTATGTCCTTTTTGATAATTAAAAATTGGTTTTATATGCCCGGTTTCTTTTTTTCTTTTTCTTCATAAGAATAAAGTCTTTCTAGTAATATTGAACACTTTACAAATTTCTTTAATTTTCATGTTTTTACTTTCATAGGCTTCTATTACTTTTCTTCGTAAGTCTTCACTGTATGGTTTTGGCATAATTTAATCTTCCTAATCTATTTTAAATATTGCTGAATTGTACTTTTAAATTCCAAAACTGTTTAAATTACATATTATTATTTTACATTATTTATGAGTAAACATTACTTTAGTTAGCTATATTTTCATAATTTTTTCAACACTTGGCAATAGTTTATTAACCTGACTAACACTATAAGTAACTTCCATATTTCTAACAACACCATGCGATACAAAAAAAGTATTTAAATAATATGTACCATAATAATATTTAATTGCTTTTAAACTTCCACCAACTGTTAAACCTGCATCAACAAAACGGACATTTTCATCTTTTACTAAATCTTTAGCAAAATAATATTTATTATACGATAATTTATATTTTTTAATAGCAATATCTTCAATATTAACACGAATCTTAGTATCTTCATCAGTAGGTCATATTGTTTGATAGGAAATTAACTTAGTTTTATATCGCCACCATCACTTAATGCTAATGTTGCCATTAACACCCCTTCAGGAGCACCACCAATACCATAAACAAAATCTGCTTCCTTGTTAATAATATCAATAGCAGCAAGCACATCACCATCACCAATTAAACGAACAATAATACCTAAATCATGCAACTTTTCAATTATTTTTTGATGTCTTGGTTTATCTAACATAATACCAATTAAATCATTATGTTTTTTAATTTTTTGCATAGTTTTAATATTAGTAATAAAATCATCTTCATTGTTAATAGCATCTTGTAAATCGGGTCCAACAAATAATTTTTCCATATACATTTCTGGTAACTTTAAAATAGTATTGGGTGTTGATGCTGCTAAACAAGCAATACTACCAGCAATATTATAAGCAGCAGGATAAGTACCTTCTACTGGATCAACTGCTAAATCATAAGTTAAAGTTTTTCCTTTTCCTAGTTCTTGATTAACAAATAACATTGGGGCTTGATCTAACTCACCTTCACCAACGATGATACGACATTTAATAGGGACATTATCTAACATAATTGTCATTGCTTCAACAGCAGCAAAGTCAACAGCGTTCTTATCTTTATGACCAATAAATTTATAAGCAGCAATTGTTGCTATTTCTACTGCTCTAATTAAATACATATTCTTATTCATATTTTTCTCCATAATTAAAATGTTCATTGTTAATTATATGATAATTTTTAACAAAAAAATTAATTATTAAATCTCTTTTTTATTACTTTTAAATATTAACGCTATTGATACTTAGTTTTACAAAAAATTTATGCACAAAATTTTGAATTTAAAAAACACTACCTAAAAAATATGAAAAACTTTAATAATTTTCAAAAGTTATTTCATGAAAAATTATTTTAAAGTTTTATAATTTAAAATAAAAATTTTGACAGATTAAATAAATTAAATCTAGTAAGAAAATAAAAAAGAATTAATTAGTTAAGTATCATTTTTCACTGCAAGTGTAAACTTTGATACTTTTTTTATTATTTTATGATAATATATAGCTAACTAAAGTAATGTTTACTCATAAATAATGTAAAATAACAATATGTAATTTAAACAGTTTTTGAATTTAAAAGTACAATTCAGCAATATTTAAAATAGATTAGGAAGATTAAATTATACCAAAACCATACAGTGAAGACTTACGAAGAAAAGTAATAGAAGCCTATGAAAGTAAAAACATGAAAATTAAAGAAATTTGTAAAGTGTTCAATATTACTAGAAAGACTTTATTCTTATGAAGAAAAAGAAAAAAAGAAACTGGGCATATAAAACCAATTTTGAATTATCAAAAAGGACATAGCCACAAAATAAAGTATTTAGATGAATTAAAAAATTATTTAGCGCAAAATAAAGATGTTACAGTTCAAAAAGTGATTGAAAAATTTGGTGATATGACTAAAGAAACAGTTTATAACTATTTCAAAAAACTAAATTATAAATATAAAAAAACTTTTCTATATGAACAAAGAGATAAAAATAAACAAGAAGATTTTTTAAAAGAAATAGCTAAAATAATGAATGAATATTTAGTATTATATATTAGACATATTCCGTAAATAAATTTATATTTCAAAAACAAAAATTGTTAATATTATTTTTATATTAACTTGATAAAAATTTAAATTTTTAAAAAAATATTAAAAATATTTTTTTATTTTAATGGTTTTGTTTTATTAAAAATTTCACAAAGTAAGTTAAATCTTAAGTACATAAGTCTAAATATACTTTTTCTACATTTATTTATTAAAATTTTGAATCTTTTTAATCAAGCAAAAACATGTTCAACTTTAATTCTAATTTTTGAAATAATTTTATTGTAGATTTTTTCTTGTTTAGTTAATTTTTTATTTTTAGTTTTTTTAATTGGCAATATAGTATTTTTATAAATATTTTGTATTCCTTGATATCCCAAATCACCAATAATTATTGTTTTTTCTGAAAATTCAAGATTTGAATTTTTTAATATTTGAAAATCATGTACTTTTCCATTATCAGCAAAAATATCAACAATTTTTTTATTAAAAAAGTCATATATAATTTGAAATTTTATAGAAAACATTCAACTTTTACCAGAAAAATATTCTAACTGTATTTTTTTTAGTTGGTCTTTCAATTTCAATTTCAGTTGAATCAATTAAATAAAATTGAAAATCATTTAAATCTTCTTGTTTTTTATCAATTTTTGATTTATATTTTGTTTTTAAAAACTGATAATCTTTGTCATCACTAAGTTTATTTTCTACTCAAGTAATATTTCGAAAACAACTTGATGCACTCATTTTATATTTAATACTCATTTGGAAAAAAGTATAATATTCTTTTCAGTATACTAAAGTCATCATCAATCTTTCTTCAACTGAAAGTTTATATTTTCTACCTTTAGTTTTTTTTAAATTTTATATTTCAATTAATTTTGTTAACATTTCATCAAAATGAAAACGTTTTATACCAAAATATCTATAAAATTGTTCATTTTTTAATTTTTTTAAATTTTCAAAATTCATTTTTATCAACACCTTATTAATTTATTAATAAAGAAATTATAAAATAAATTTTAAATTATTAATTGACTTTTAAAAAATTTATTTACGGAATATGTCTATTATATGCCAAAGGCATGACTTTATCAGATATTAGAATGCAGTTACAAGAGCTATATCATGGTGCTGATATTAGTGAAAGTGTTATTAGTCAAATTACTGATGATGTTATTGATGATGTTAAAGCATGACAAAATCGGCCATTAGAAAGTGTTTATCCGATTGTTTATTTTGATTGTATAGTAGTTAAAGTGCGACAAGATAAACGCATTATTAACAAATCAGTTTATATAGCACTAGTAGTTGATTTATAAGGCAAAAAAGATGTTTTAGGTTTATGAATTAGTGAAAATGAAGGTTCTAAGTTTTGATTATCTAATTTCACAGAAATGAAAAATCGAGGCTTAAATGATATTCTTATTGTTTGTAGCGACAATTTAACAGGAATGTCAGAAGCAATACAATCAGTTTATCCTAAAACCGAACATCAATTATGCATAGTTCATCAAATTAGAAATAGTTTAAAATATGTTTCATACAAACATATAAAATCACTAGTTACAGATTTAAAACCAATTTATAGTGCATGTAGTGAAGAACAAGCAATGCAAGCTTTAGAATCTTTTGAAAGTAAATGAAATAAACAATATCCTCAAATTGCTAAATCATGATATAAAAATTGAGATAATTTAATGGTTTTTATTAGTTATCCTGCAGAAATCAAAAGAGTTATTTATACAACAAATGCTATTGAATCTGTTAATAGTCAATTACGAAAAGTTATTAGAAATAAAAAATTTTTTTCCAAATGATATGGCAGTTTTTAAAATATTTTACTTAGCAATTGAAAATATAACAAAAAAATGGACAATGCCCATTCAAAATTGAAATACAGCAATTGCTCATTTTATGATAAAATTTGAAGATAGAATTAATCTAAACTAGTAACTTTGTAAAAAGATACACAGATTTTTAAAAAGCCTCCATTTGAAGGACATTGCAACAGTAAAATTTTTGAATCATATGTAAAAAATATACTAATTCCAGTATTAAAGCATGGACAAATTATAGTTTTAGATAATGCAGCGTTTCATAAATCTAAATTAACACAACAATTAATTGAAAATGCTGGATGCAAACTATTATTTCTTCCACCATATTCTCCTAATTTAAATCCAATTGAACATTTTTGATTTGCTATAAAACATAATATAAGAAAAATATTACCAAATTATTGACCAAATATTAAAAAAGCGATTGATTTTGTTTTTCAATATATGAGTAAACATTAATTTAGTTAGTTATACATGTGGGGATAATTTCCTAGATAGGCTTTTATCTCCATTTATGTGATAAAATTTAAAAATAGTACATAAAGGGATAAAATCCTTTAATAAAAAAGATGTTTTAGATTTTCTTTATAAAGTTTTTTTGATAAAAGTAAAATTGAAAAAGTATTTTTATCAAAAAATAATTTTACATTAATTATATTTTTAATATTTTTTGTAATATTTGTATTTTTTTGTGTTTTTGTTATAATTTAATTGTAGTAATTATTATTGTTATCCGTGTAAGGAATGATAATGCTTACTTTTTGTTTGTATATTTATTGATATTTTGATGAATTATGTTACTATATATTTATAAGTAAATATGTTTTAGATTATTTTTTAAATACTATTTAACTTATTTGAATTGGTAACAATTCCTTGCACTCGATAGTTAAATATTGATATTAAAAAATTTTTATTTATTAAATTAATTGGTAGCATACCGATGTTGTCAATAATATTTAAATTTTTCTTAAAATTATTAAGTTAGACGATAATAATTTTGACTTCAATATGAAATTGTATGTTAATCTTAACACTTACTAAATATTAGTCAACAATAATACTTAATTTTATAATTCAAAAATTCTTATTAAAGTTTACGTTAATAATTTTTAATTTATTTTTAGTTATTTTTAAATTCAAGTAGTTAATTTATAATAATTGGATGGTAGTATTTATTTGATAGCATTTAAAATTAACCATTTTTGTATACATATCAATGTTATAAGTTCTATCACCAATCATATTCTTTAAAATTTGTTTAATATGAGTTTCAGTAAAGCAACCAATATTTTCGACTAATGCTTGGTTTAATAAACCATCTTTTGCATTAATAAAATAACCAACTTTTAATTTTTTATATTGCAAAGTTAATGACTGTAAAGAATCAATTAATTCATAATATTGACCTTTTTCAAATAAATTCATTGCATTTTGATAGTGTAATTTAGCAATTTGATTTTTTCTTCTTCCTGCCATTATACCAAGAAATAAAACATGAAAAGCATGGAATTTATCTAAAATAAATTTAGCATTTAAAATTGTAGCAGTTTTTTTAATTCATTTTGCACTATCTCCACAAACTACTAAATTTGCTTGTTCAAAATTTTCAAAAAATAAATTACCATATTTTTCAATTAATTTTGCAGTTTTTTCAGCACCAATTTCTGTTTTTGATACTCTTATTTGACATGTAGCTCTTTTATTAATTAATTTTCCATTTTTCTTTTTACCAGTACAAAATATTATTAATCTCATAGAACATTTTTTACAATTTTTATTATTGTGTTTTTCATTAAACTTAAATTTTCTATGATCATCATCAAACTTTATATATAAAGTTTGATTTGGTTGCAATAATATTTTAGGGATATTTGCTTTTGGTAATTAAAATTTTTGATATGTTCTAAAAACTGTACTAGTACCTATTAAATCTTCAATACAAGTATCACAAACATCACGATATTTTTTATCAGTAGCAAAATATTTTAAAATTTGTTTAATAACATCTGGTTCTAATTTACTATACTTTTTAACACCAAGATAGTTATCTAGCAATGAAACAAATTGCTTTTTTTGTGTTTTTGGGTTATAATATAGCTAACTAAAGTAATGTTTACTCATATCTTGAAAAACAAAATCAATCGCTTTTTTAATATTTGGTCAATAATTTGGTAATATTTTTCTTATATTATGTTTTATAGCAAATCAAAAATGTTCAATTGGATTTAAATTAGGAGAATATGGTGGAATAAATAATAGTTTGCATCCAGCATTTTCAATTAATTGTTGTGTTAATTTAGATTTATGAAACGTTGCATTATCTAAAACTATAATTTGTCCACGCTTTAATACTGCAATTAGTATATTTTTTACATATGATTCAAAAATTTTACTGTTGCAATGTCCTTCAAATGCTCATAGGGTTTTTAATTTACCTTTATTTAGCGAACTAATTATACTCATTCTTTTTATTTTATATGCGGGTTTATTATCAAATAATCTTTTACCTTTTTCAGATCAACCATATTTATAAAATTCATTATCATCAATTCCAGATTCATCAATATATACTAAATCTTCATTTATTATTTTAGCTATTTCTTTTAAAAAATATTCTTGTTTATTTTTATCTCTTTGTTCATATAGAAAAGTTTTTTTTATATGTATAATTTAGTTTTTTGAAATAGTTATAAACTGTTTCTTTAGTCATATCATCAAATTTTTCAATTACTTTTTGAACTGTAACATCTTTATTTTGCGCTAAATAATTTTTTAATTCATCTAAATCCTTTATTTTGTGGCTATGTCCTTTTTGATAATTCAAAATTGGTTTTATATGTCCAGTTTCTTTTTTTCTTTTTCTTCATAAGAATAAATTTGGAATGGCAACCTTTTTTAGGACTGTTTTTTGGTAGACATTTGTGCTTGGTGTTTTATGGGGGTTAAGTAGTTTAGAGTGCTGTGGATTCTTATGTTGTTGTATCAATTGATATAATCAAATAATTCTAATTTTAATTGGATTAATGATGTAAAATTTTTATCATTAATAAACTCTGTTTTGAAAGTTTTGAAAGCTGCTTCAGCAACAGCGTTATCATAAGGACAACCTTTTTTGCTTAAAGAGCGGGTAATATTGAAGACTAATAAAAGTTTATCAATAGTTTTATTATTAAATTCATTACCGCGATCGCTATGAAATATTTGAATATTTTTTAAACAACGATTTGAGCACATAAATGCTTGATATACTAATGATGCATCTTTTTTAGTGCCTAAACTATGTCCAATAATTTCGCGATTGTACAGGTCGATTAATAAGCGAATATAGTTTTATTTACCATTAACTTGAACATAAGTTAAATCACTAACAATAACTTCATTTTTAAGTCTATTATTAAAGTCTCTATTAACAAGATTAGTAATTTGACTATCATTGACTTTATTATGATAATTTTTGTATGATAATTTAGTGTATTTTGATATTAAATTATGTTTATTCATAATTTTTTTAATTTTTCGTCTTGATAAATTAATTTTCTTTTCTTTTAGAACAACTTTTAATCTTCTTGTTCCATAAGCTTCTTTATTTTCTTTAAAACAACTAATAACAGCTTCATCATACATATTATTTTGAATTTTATCTTCTTTTTTCTTGAAATTAAAATAATATGTCGATTTATAGATTTTTAAAAAGCCTCAACGACACATTGTACGAATTTTATATTTAACTTTATTTTTAGTAATAATTTCTATTTTATGCATATTATTAGTGCTGCTTGCTTTAAAATATCATTTTCCATTCTTAATTGTTTTAATCATTTTCTTAATTTAATTAATTCATTTTCTTCAACAGAACAGTTATCTTTGGTTTTAAAAATGCCTGAATTAGTAAATTGCTTAATCCAATTATAAGTAGCTGAAATTGTAATATTAGACATATTCCGTAAATAAATTTAATCAATGTTCAATAATAATATTTATAAATTTTTTAGTGTTAATAATTATAGAAGTTAATTTTTTTAAAAAAATACTTTAAAAATAAATTTATATTTCAAACACAAAAATTGTTAATATTATTTTTATATTAACTTAATAAAAATTTAAATTTTTAAAAAAATATTAAAAATATTTTTTTATTTTAATGGTTTTGTTTTATTAAAAATTTCACAAAGTAAGTTAAATCTTAAGTACATAAGTCTAAATATACTTTTTCTACATTTATTTATTAAAATTTTGAATCTTTTTAATCGAGCAAAAACATGTTCAACTTTAATTCTAATTTTTGAAATAATTTTATTGTAGATTTTTTCTTGTTTAGTTAATTTTTTATTTTTAGTTTTTTTAATTGGTAATATAGTATTTTTATAAATATTTTGTATTCCTTGATATCCCAAATCACCAATAATTATTGTTTTTTCTGAAAATTCAAGATTTGAATTTTTTAATATTTGAAAATCATGTACTTTTCCATTATCAGCAAAAATATCAACATTTTTTTATTAAAAAAGTCATATATAATTTGAAATTTTATAGAAAACATTCAACTTTTACCAGAAAAATATTCTAACTGTAGTTTTTTTTAGTTGGTCTTTCAATTTCAATTTCAGTTGAATCAATTAAATAAAATTGAAATTCATTTAAATCTTCTTGTTTTTTCTCAATTTTTGATTTATATTTTGTTTTTAAAAACTGATAATCTTTGTCATCACTAAGTTTATTTTCTACTCAAGTAATATTTCGAAAACAACTTGATGCACTCATTTTATATTTAATACTCATTTGGAAAAAAGTATAATATTCTTTTCAGTATACTAAAGTCATCATCAATCTTTCTTCAACTGAAAGTTTATATTTTATACCTTTAGTTTTTTTTAAATTTTCTATTTCAATTAATTTTGTTAACATTTCATCAAAATGAAAACGTTTTATACCAAAATATCTATAAAATTGTTCATTTTTTAATTTTTTTAAATTTTCAAAATTCATTTTTATCAACACCTTATTAATTTATTAATAAAGAAATTATAAAATAAATTTTAAATTATTAATTGACTTTTAAAAAATTTATTTACGGAATATGTCTATTGTACTCTTTAGCAAGACAAGACACTGACTTGCCGCTTTGATATAAAGCTACTATTTGTTTTTTAAATTCATCTGAATATGAGTTAATATTGTCCATAATTATAATTCCTTTCTTTTAACTAATTTGTTCACTTGTCTACGTAATTAGTGTCCAATAAAGTGTAACCCATCCACTTGCATTGCTTGTTCTTCACTACATGCACTATAAATTGGTTTTAAATATGTAACTAGTGATTTTCTATGTTTGTATGAAACATATTTTAAACTATTTCTAATTTGATGAACTATGCATAATTGATGTTCGGTTTTAGGATAAACTGATTGTATTGCTTCTGACATTCCTGTTAAATTGTCACTACAAGCAATAAGAACATCATTTAAGCCTCGATTTTTCATTTCTGTGAAATTAGATAATCAAAACTTAGAACCTTCATTTTCGCTAATTCATAAACCTAAAACATCTTTTTTACCTTCTAAATCAACTCCTAGTGCTATATAAACTGATTTGTTAATAATGCGTTTATATTGTCGTACTTTAACTATTATACAATCAAAATAAACAATCGGATAAACACTTTCTAATGGCCGATTTTGTCATGCTTTAACGCATCAATAACATCATCAGTAATTTGACTAATAACACTTTCACTAATATCAGCACCATGATATAACTCTTGTAACTGCATTCTAATATCTGATAAAGTCATGCCTTTTGCATATATAGCTAACTAAAGTAATGTTTACTCATAAATAATGTAAAATAATAATATGTAATTTAAACAGTTTTTGAATTTAAAAGTACAATTCAGCAATATTTAAAATAGATTAGGAAGATTAAATTATGCCAAAACCATACAGTGAAGACTTACGAAGAAAAGTAATAGAAGCCTATGAAAGTAAAAACATGAAAATTAAAGAAATTTGTAAAGTGTTCAATATTACTAGAAAGACTTTATTCTTATGAAGAAAAAGAAAAAAAGAAACTGGGCATATAAAGCCAATTTTGAATTATAAAAAAGGACATAGCCACAAAATAAAAGATTTAGATGAATTAAAAAATTATTTAGCGCAAAATAAAGATGTTACAGTTCAAAAAGTGATTGAAAAATTTGATGATATGACTAAAGAAACAGTTTATAACTATTTCAAAAAACTAAATTATACATATAAAAAAACTTTTCTATATGAACAAAGAGATAAAAATAAACAAGAATATTTTTTAAAATAAATAGCTAAAATAATGAATGAAGATTTAGTATATATTGATGAATCTGGAATTGATGATAATGAATTTTATAAATATGGTTGATCTGAAAAAGGTAAAAGATTATTTGATAATAAACCCGCATATAAAATAAAAAGAATGAGTATAATCGGTTCACTAAATAAAGGTAAATTAAAAGCCCTATGAGCATTTGAAGGACATTGCAACAGTAAAATTTTTGAATCATATGTAAAAAATATACTAATTCCAGTATTCAAGCGTGGACAAATTATAGTTTTAGATAATGCAACGTTTCATAAATCTAAATTAACACAACAATTAATTGAAAATGCTGGATGCAAACTATTATTTCTTCCGCCATATTCTCCTAATTTAAACCCAATTGAACATTTTTGATTTGCTATAAAACATAATATAAGAAAAATATTACCAAATTATTGGCCAAATATTAAAAAAGCGATTGATTTTGTTTTTCAAGATATGAGTAAACATTACTTTAGTTAGCTATAGTAGATTCATTAGAAATATTCCATAAATAATTTTTTTAAAAGTAAATTAATAATTTAAAATTTATTTTATAATTTCTTTATTAATAAATTAATAAGGTGTTGATAAAAATGAAGTTTGAAAATTTAAAAAAATTAAAAAATGAACAATTTTATAGATATTTTGGTATAAAACGTTTTCATTTTGATGAAATGTTAACAAAATTAATTGAAATAGAAAATTTAAAAAAACTAAAGGTAGAAAATATAAACTTTCAGTTGAAGAAAGATTGATGATGACTTTAGTATACTAGACATATTCCGTAAATAAATTTTTTAAAAGTCAATTAATAATTTAAAATTTATTTTATAATTTCTTTATTAATAAATTAATAAGGTGTTGATAAAAATGAATTTTGAAAATTTAAAAAAATTAAAAAATGAACAATTTTATAGATATTTTGGTATAAAACGTTTTCATTTTGATGAAATGTTAACAAAATTAATTGAAATAGAAAATTTAAAAAAAACTAAAGGTAGAAAATATAAACTTTCAGTTGAAGAAAGATTGATGATGACTTTAGTATACTGAAAAGAATATTATACTTTTTTCCAAATGAGTATTAAATATAAAATGAGTGCATCAAGTTGTTTTCGAAATATTACTTGAGTAGAAAATAAACTTAGTGATGACAAAGATTATCAGTTTTTAAAAACAAAATATAAATCAAAAATTGAGAAAAAACAAGAAGATTTAAATGAATTTCAATTTTATTTAATTGATTCAACTGAAATTGAAATTGAAAGACCAACTACAAAAAACTACAGTTAGAATATTTTTCTGGTAAAAGTTGAATTTTTCTATAAAATTTCAAATTATATATGACTTTTTTAATAAAAAAATTGTTGATATTTTTGCTGATAATGGAAAAGTACATGATTTTCAAATATTAAAAAATTCAAATCTTGAATTTTCAGAAAAAACAATAATTATTGGTGATTTGGGATATCAAGGAATACAAAATATTTATAAAAATACTATATTACCAATTAAAAAAACTAAAAATAAAAAATTAACTAAACAAGAAAAAATCTACAATAAAATTATTTCAAAAATTAGAATTAAAGTTGAACATGTTTTTGCTTGATTAAAAAGATTCAAAATTTTAATAAATAAATGTAGAAAAAGTATATTTAGACTTATGTACTTAAGATTTAACTTACTTTGTAAAATTTTTAATAAAACAAAACCATTAAAATAAAAAAATATTTTTAATATTTTTTTAAAAATTTAAATTTTTATCAAGTTAATATAAAAATAATATTAACAATTTTTGTGTTTGAAATATAAATTTATTTTTAAAGTATTTTTTTAAAAATATTAACTTCTATAATTATTAACACTAAAAAATTTATAAATATTATTATTGACAATTGATTAAATTTATTTACGGAATATGTCTACTGAAAATAATATTATACTTTTTTCCAAATGAGTATTAAATATAAAATGAGTGCATCAAGTTGTTTTCGAAATATTACTTGAGTAGAAAATAAACTTAGTGATGACAAAGATTATCAGTTTTTAAAAACAAAATATAAATCAAAAATTGAGAAAAAACAAGAAGATTTAAATGAATTTCAATTTTATTTAATTGATTCAACTGAAATTAAAATTGAAAGACCAACTAAAAAAACTACAGTTAGAATATTTTTCTGGTAAAAGTTGAATGTTTTCTATAAAATTTCAAATTATATATGACTTTTTTAATAAAAAAATTGTTGCTATTTTTGCTGATAATGGAAAAGTACATGATTTTCAAATATTAAAAAATTAAAATCTTGAATTTTCAGAAAAAACAATAATTATTGGTGATTTGGGATATCAAGGAATACAAAATATTTATAAAAATACTATATTACCAATTAAAAAAACTAAAAATAAAAAATTAACTAAACAAGAAAAAATCTACAATAAAATTATTTCAAAAATTAGAATTAAAGTTGAACATGTTTTTGCTTGATTAAAAAGATTCAAAATTTTAATAAATAAATGTAGAAAAAGTATATTTAGACTTATGTACTTAAGATTTAACTTACTTTGTGAAATTTTTAATAAAACAAAACCATTAAAATAAAAAAATATTTTTAATATTTTTTTAAAAATTTAAATTTTTATCAAGTTAATATAAAAACAATATTAACAATTTTTGTGTTTGAAATATAAATTTATTTTTAAAGTATTTTTTTAAAAATATTAACTTCTATAATTATTAACACTAAAAAATTTATAAATATTATTATTGACAATTGATTAAATTTATTTACGGAATATGTCTAATGAAAGAACTTGTTGATCAAAACCATAAAATCTTCTTTGTCTTTTTGCAACTATTACTGGCTCAAAATTACTATTACGATCTCGTGGTACATTAATCTCAATTTTACCTTGTTGAGTTATTAATTTTTTTGAATTTATACCATTACGAGCATTATCACTATTACTATGTTGATTTTTTTCATATCCTAAATAATTTTGCATTTCAGAATTCAACATTTTTTCAACTAATCTTTTTGTTAATTCTTTATATAAACCTCCCTCTTTAAAAACTGTTGTTAAATCTTCATTATTTTCTAATAATAAATCTACTGCTTTTGATATTGGATCATTATTATTAATATTTTGTTTTTTAGACATAAGTAACTCACTCTTTCTATTTATTTAATTTTATTTACTAGAATTAATTAAACATAGTTATTTTTGTAAGTTACACAGATTACTAAACATTACCTTAAAAAAAATATTAACTTCTATAATTATTAACACTAAAAAATTTATAAATATTATTATTGACAATTGATTAAATTTATTTACGGAATATGTCTAATGAACCCTGCATCTTGATTCCAAATTCTAGTTCTGATTTCATGACCCATTCTTCAAGCTTTTTTATATGTCACACCCAATTCCCTTGCAACATCTGTTGATGGTATACCATGCTTTGTGTTTATTCATCTAAAGATGAGATAAAACCAAGATGTCAAAGGTGTTTGTGACTTGTGAAAAATGGTGTCATGAAGAATACTAAATATTTGATGACATTTCAAACATCTTATTCTTCTCAAATCAGAAACATTCAAACTAGAAGAAGCACACCTGATACATTTCATTACTTTTAACTTCGCTATATATTTCAAACAATCGTTTTCATTTTGAAATATGCTATTGAATTCATTTCAATTCATTTTTTCCTCGACACTAGTACATGTGGGGATAATTTCCTTATTAAATTTCTTTCCTTATTAATTTTAAATTCCAGATAATTTAATTATCTGGAAAATATGCATTATTTATAAGTTTACAACTTTTGATTATATATTATTTGTAAATGCTATCTTTTGTTCAGAAAGTACTAGACCAACTGATACTTCTTGGTTTATTGATTCAACATCTGCTATTTGTAATACATTATTAGAATTCCCTATCAAACAATCTGAATTTATTGAATTTAATGTTATATCTAATATTTTAGATATTTCTTTTACCATTTTATATACAAAATCATTTTCTTTAAGAAATTCACTAGTTTGTTGAGATTCATAATCACTTATTTTTATATTTTGCTGTTTTTTATTTAAATCAAGAAATTCATTAAATTCAAAAAATAAATGTTTTAACTCTTGTAATTGATCTTTTTGTTGATAAATTTTTTCATATAATAAATCTAAATTTTTAAAATAATTTTTAATATTATTATTTTGTACTCTAACTTTTATAAACATAAATTTATAATCTTTTTTATTTTTTTGTTCAAAATTATTAACTATTTTTTTACATATTTTTTTATTTAAATTATATTTTTTTTGATAATCATACATTAATGGAATAAACTTTTTAGGAATTTTAATTAATGTTGTAAAATCAATTAAAAACAAAAGATTTTGTGAACTATCATTTTCATTAGTACATAATAAAGCAAATTTTTTGTTTTCATTAAAAAGAAAATTCTTTTTACTGTTTTTTGCCATTTTATTTTGTAATTTTTTAAAAATTATTTGTTCTTCTTCATTACAATCTTCAAATAATAGTAATGGATTAAAATAAAGGTTTTTTGCTATTTTTTGATTCTTCCCTTCATTTAAACTATCATCTTTAATAAAAATTAGATAAGAATATGGACCTTTATATTCTTGTAAAAAATTATAATAATTAAGAGTCATTTTCACTATTGATCCTGATTCTAATTTTAATTCTTCAAAATCAAATAATTTGCATTTACCATTATTTTCATTATTGATATCAATAGTGATATCACTAGAAGTTGATGGTTGTAATTCTTGTTGAGCATTACTTTCTTTATAGTTATTAAACTGTTTTATACTTTTTAAAAGTTCACCATATTTATTTTCTCCAAAAAAAGTAGTGAAATTATTGATAATAATTTTAAGTGCAGCATCATAATCAGCAACTATTGATATAGAATTTTCAATTTTAGAGTTTTTAATAAAAAAATATTCACCTAAAAATTTATCTACTTGTTCTTTTATTGTAATGAAAAACTTAAAATCTTCTTTTATTTTTTCATGAAAAGTTTTAAATTCATTAAATAAATTAATAATATCATTACTCTTTTTGGTTATATTCAATTTATTTTCAGTAAAACAACTATTCATTTTATTATTAATTTCACTTAATTTATCCCTTATTTCTTTTATATTTTTTTCAATTTTATCTTTAATTTTTTTTATATCAATTTCTAACTTTAATTGTTCTTGCGTTAATACTATTATTTCTTTTTCTTGGCTTTTAATACTAATTTCATTTTCTGAAATTTCTTTTTTTCAATTTGAAATTTCTGTTTCTAAAATATGAACTCTTTCTTTTGCGTTTTTAACTTTATTATTATAATCAATTCATAATGCATCTCAATGCTTTTGTATGTTTGCATCACTTGAATTAACTTCAATTAAAGCTGATACTACTTCAACATATTTTATTTTTGTTCTCATAGTAGCTTGGAAATCTTCAATATTTTTTTGAGTTTCTTGAAAAGTATCTTTATCTATCTTTGTGCTTTTTTCTTTAAACTCTTCTTTATCTTTTTGCAAAGCTTTAATTTCTTTTCTTATTTTTTTTAATTCTTTTTGTTCTTTTGCTATTTTTTCATTCAATGTTTTATTTCTAAGTTGATTATTAGCCCTACTTTTTGTTAAATCTTCAATATTACTTTTTAAGTTTTTTAAATCATCTTCTTTATAAGATAAATCCTTTTCATATTTACTATTTTCTAATTCTTCTTCTGATAAAATATTTTGATATCTTTGTTTATAATTACGTTGTTCCTCAACACTTTCATTTATGAAAAATGTGAATTCTTTTTTAAAAATTTCTAAATTTTCTTTAAATTTTCTAATCTTATTTTCAATATCAAATATTGAAATATTTGTTGTCGCTATCTCTAGAATAATTTTAAACCTCTCTTTCTTTTCTTTCAAAAATAAAAAACCACTTGCTTTAAAACTAAAGCAATGGCCAAACACTTTTATTTTTGTAATTACATTTTATAGAAATTATAATTATAGTTAAGGAATATACTTACTTATACTATTGAATATAATAAAGAAATTTTTATCTTTGATTCTTATTATTTTTAATGTTAAAATTATTCAAATTAAATATGTAAAATGTCTTTTATATATAAAATTATTAATAAGCAAAGTACGAAAACTTTATAGATTACATTTTATAAATAAAATAATATAAAATAATATTAGAAGGATATTAGCAAACAGATAGGGTTGATTTTTATGAACGCAAAATAATTAATTGCAAGAGTATCAGATAAAACTAAATTTAATATTCAAGATATTGAAATAGTTTTTAATTGTGTAATTGAAGGAATTAAAAATATTAATCAGCTAGGTAGAGTAATTACTATTCCTAATTTTGGTACTTTTAAAATCAAAAAATTAAAACCATGTTTACGACTAAATAGTAAAAATAATGGACAACACGTAGTTAGCGAATACAAATATATTAAATTTATACCTTATAAAAAATACAAGAAATATATTCGTTGTAAACCAAAACCAACAATATTAAATAACATCGACTATTAAAGTGTATGACCTAAAATGTGAGGAAAACTAATGAAACAAAGTAGTATTAATAGAATAAAATTAAGACAAAAAG
Source organism: Spiroplasma ixodetis (assembly GCF_040369795.1). Classification (GTDB taxonomy): domain Bacteria; phylum Bacillota_I; class Bacilli_A; order Mycoplasmatales; family VBWQ01; genus Spiroplasma_E; species Spiroplasma_E ixodetis_B. Next base: position 1,312,729 of record NZ_AP028955.1, on the reverse strand, counting down.
TTAATATAAATTCAATTGAAATGTTTAAAGCATGCTTGCAATATAATTCTCAATTTCAACCGAAAGTTAAAATTGAATTAGCAAAATGGCCAATGTATTTTGAATATTGAGAATACCTAGAAAAACATGAAAATATAATTCCTTTTTCAATTAAAACATCAATTGACAATTTAACATTATATGGTAATCTTTTAAAAAGTCCCCTTAAAAATGAAAATAATAATAAAACAATAATTTTATTACACGGAATAACTAATACAAGATTTTGAATATTTAAACAAGCTTTCATTTTTTTACGTGCTGGCTACAACGTTATTTGATATGATGCTCGTAACCATGGTGAAAGTGATGCATCACCAACAACTTTTGGTTTAAAAGAATCACAAGATTTACAAGACATTATTGAATACTGTTGTAAAACATATAAACAAGAAACTACTGCTTTAGGATTATATGGTTTTTCATTAGGTGGTGCAACAGTAGTAATGTGAAGCAATTTATATGCAAAACATAAAATTAATCAAAAAGTAAAATTCATTATTTCTGATTGTACATTTAGTCGCTTAGATCGTACGTATAGTGAAAAACTATACAATTATGCTTTCTTACCTACTAATTTAATGCTGAAATTAAGTCGTAAAAAAGCACAAAAAACATTTGGTGTCGATGGTTTACAAGAAATACAACCAATTAAATATTTAAAACTAATACCTGATATGCCAATATTATTTCTTCATGGTCAAAATGATCACTTTATTAACTACACTAATGCTAACGAATTATTTCAAGAAAAAATTCGATATGAAATACCAAAAAAAAGTTCATTATACACTATCCTTGATGCTAACCACGGTCAAAGTTTTTTAATTGGTGATTTAGACCACACAGTTGTTAATGAATATAATTTAGTAAATGATAAAGGTATTAGTGACACTACTTTAGAATTTGTTCAAAAATGAATCAATACTTAAGATAAACACTATTAATTGATATATTTATTAAATATATATTTTAATTAATGAGAGTAAAGCGATGATAAAAATGAAAATTAAAGTTATTATTATTGGTGCTGGCGCGACTGGGATGGGAGTTGCGAGTAAATTATTACGTAGTGAAAAAAATAGTGATAAAAATTTTGATATCCATGTTTATCAAGAAAAAAACTATATTTCAATTGGTGCTTGTGGTATTCCTTATTATATTGATAATGAATTTAAAGATAAAAAACTTTTAAATGATCGTACAAAAAAAGATTTTTCAGAAAAAACTAATAATAAAAATAAAAATAAAATTAATTTAAATCAAAATGTTATTAAATTCGATACAGCAAAACAAGAAATTCATGTCAAAAAAACAACAAATGATAAAACTAAAGCAAAAGTTGTATCTTATCATGCCTTAGTTATCGCAACAGGAGCCAAACCAAAAATTCCGTCACCTTTTAGTCATGGTATTTTGCCACATAATGTTTATAATGTTTTTACTAAAGAAGATGCCATAAATCTAAAAAAAGCAATGAAAAATGCTAAAAAAATAGTTATTATTGGCGGTGGATTCATTGGCATGGAAATGGTAGAAGCATGCTTAAAACAAAAAAAAGATGTCACAATCGTCGAAATGAAAGATCGATTAATGGCAGACATTGTTGATAAACAATTTAGCCAATTAATTTATTATGAACTAACCAAAAAAAATATTAATCATAAAACTAAATCAAAAAACGATGCCACTATTTTACTAAACTATCAAGTTGAAGAACTAATGATGACTCATAATAATGTTAATGATTTGCGTTTAAGAAGTGTAAGTGATAATGAAAATGGAAAAACAATACCTTGTGACTTAGTAATACTAGCAGTTGGTTTTGAACCAAATACGAATTTTTTACAAAATAGCAACATTGAATTAAATAAAAATAAAGCAATTATTATTAACGAATTATGTCAAATTCCTTCTAAAGAAAATTTTACAAAAAAGTTTTCAAATATGTATATTGGTGGTGATTGCGCACAAATATATAGTCAATTTGATAAATCATCAATATATGTTCCCTTGGCAACTAATGCTAATAAAATGGCGCGTATTATTGCTGATAATATTAAAAACCCAGAACATAAATATCCAGGAACTTTAGGATCAAGTATTTTACGTGTTGGTAATTTAGAAATAACAAAAACTGGTAGTTTTGATACGATTGATAAAAATAAAATTGGTAGTGTTTATATTAAAGATTATGTTCTACCAAGATACTTAAAACAATCTCGTCCTTTATACTTGAAACTATTTTATGATAAAACAAATTTCCAATTACTGGCAGCACAAATGGCAGGCTATAATCATGCCACATTAAGAATTAATGCTCTTGCTACTGCCATTTGAAATAAAATGGACATCCGTGATTTACAAAATTTAGATTTAGTTTATTCACCTCCTTTTGCTCGTACTAGTGATATTATTCATATATCAAGCAGAAAAATAACATCGTCATAACCTATAAAAAATAAAAAGAATGAGGTAGCAACTATTACAACTCTTAGTAATGACAATATTAACTTATTAAGAGACTTTGTTGGTATTTCACACTGACAAAGTCTAATCGGGATAATTGTCTTTTTTAGTATTATCCTAGCACTTTCTATTTTTATTAAAAAAACTAAACCTAAATTTCCAATTCGTATTTTTACTGGAATGGGATTAGGACTAATTTTTGGTATTACTATCCAGGCTATTACTGGTTTTAATAGTCATAACATTACTTATCCTAACTTACCTGGAACACCAATAAAACCCAATCCTGACTATATACCCTAAGTTGCAGAAATTGTACACTGAATTGAATTATTAAAAACTATTTTTATTATTGGTATTACTATGTTAACTATTCCGTTATTATTTTTAGCTATCGCTAGAATTACTAGTAAAAAAAATAGTAACTCAAAAACAATAACTAAAGTTTCAGGAGTTGGTATTACTATTTTATTAATAAATGTGGCTATTGCTTTTACTATTGCCTTTGGACTAGGAATTGCTTTTAATATTTGGTCAATAATTTGGTAATATTTTTCTTATATTATGTTTTATATCAAATCAAAAATGTTCAATTTGATTTAAATTAGGAGAATATGGTGGAAGAAATAATAGTTTGCATCCAGTATTTTCAATTAATTGTTGTGTTAATTTAGATTTATGAAACGTTGCATTATCTAAAACTATAATTTGTCCACGCTTTAATACTGGGATTAGTATATTTTTTACATATGATTCAAAAATTTTACTGTTGCAATGTCCTTCAAATGCTCATAGGGCTTTTAATTTACCTTTATTTAGTGAACCGATTTGGATGGGTTACACTTTATTGGACACTAATTACGTAGACAATTGAACAAATTAGTTAAAAGAAAGGAATTATAATTATGGCCAATATTAACTCATATTCAGATGAATTTAAAAAATAAATAGTAGCTTTATATCAAACTGGTAAGTCAGTGTCTTGTCTTGCTAAATAGTACACTGTTACAAGAGCAACTACTTATAATTGAATTAAGCAATTTACTAATTCAGGCAGTTTTAAAACCAAAGATAACCGTTCTGTTGAAGAAAATTAATTAATTAAATTAAGAAAATAATTAAAACAATTAAGAATGGAAAATGATATTTTAAAGCAAGCAGCACTAATAATAGGCAGAAAATAGAAATTATTACTAAAAATAAAGTTAAATATAAAATTCGTACAATGTGTCGTTTTTTAAAAATCTCTAAATCAACATATTATTTTAATTTCAAGAAAAAAGAAGATAAAATTAAAAATAATATGTATGATGAAGCTGTTATTAGTTCTTTTAAAGAAAATAAAGAAGCTTATGGAACAACAAGATTAAAAGTTGTTCTAAAAGAAAAGAAAATTAATTTATCAAGACGAAAAATTAAAAAAATTATGAATAAACATAATTTAATATCAAAATACACTAAATTATCATACAAAAATTATCATAATAAAGTCAATGATAGTCAAATTACTAATCTTGTTAATAGAGACTTTAATAATAGGCTTAAAAATGAAGTTATTGTTAGTGATTTAACTTATGTTCAAGTTAATGGTAAATGAAACTATATTTGCTTATTAATCGGCCTGTACAATCGCGAAATTATTGGACATAGTTTAGGTAATAAAAAAGATGCGTCATTAGTATATCAAACATTTATGCGTTCAAATCGTTGTTTAAAAAATATTCAAATATTTCATAGCGATCGCGGTAATGAATTTAATAATAAAAATATTGATAAACTTTTATTAGCCTTCAATATTACCCGCTCTTTAAGCAAAAAAGGTTGTCCTTATGATAACGCTGTTGCTGAAGCAACTTTCAAAACTTTCAAAACAGAATTTATTAATGATAAAAATTTTACATCATTAATCCAATTAAAATTAGAATTATTTGATTATATCAATTGATACAACAACATAAGAATCCACAGCACTCTAAACTACTTAACCCCCATAAAACACCAAGCACAAATGTCTACCAAAAAACAGTCCTAAAAAAGGTTGCCATTCCACAATGCAAATCATAAAAGGTTTTTCTCATCTGCTTTTTTCAATAATTTCACAATTAGTTTGTTGCTGGTTTTCTCATAAACTCCAACAATCAAGGTTTTATTCAACAAGAATCTTCCTTTTTTTAAAACCTACATGTGAAAGATACATTTCATCCATCTGTGCTGTGCCATCATCAACGAACCCTACATCTTGATTCCAAATTCTAGTTCTGATTTCATGACCCATTATTCAATCTGTTTTATATGTCACACCCAATTCCCTTGCAACATCTGTTGATGGTATACCATGCTTTGTGTTTATTCATCTAAAGATGAGATAAAACCAAGATGTCAAAGGTGTTTGTGACTTGTGAAAAATGGTGTCATGAATAATACTAAATGTTTGATGACATTTCAAACATCTTATTCTTCTCAAATCAGAAACATTCAAACTAGAAGAAGCACACCTGATACATTTCATTACTTTCAAATTCACTATATATTTCAAACAATCTTTTTCATTTTGAAATATATAGTGAATTCATTTCAATTCATTTTTTCCTCCACACTAGTACATGCGGGGATAATTTCCATTAAAAAATCAGGAGTTGCAACAAATTCAAAATCATTGTATTTAGTATAACATTTAAATAATGAATTAACATAATGATTTCGTTTTTTCATTTCTAATTCTCAATTACATAAAAGTAAATTAAAATAGTTACGTTCCAAGTCTAAAAATGGTTGCATCGCCATATTTGTATTTTTTTTATTTAAACAATGATCATACGTTAGTAGTTCTTTGCGCAATGCAGTTAAACTCATATCTGGTGTATAACTAAATAATTAATACGGAATAATTCTCATTATTAATTTTCCATTCTATATTATTTAACTTTTACTTTATTTTGTTCTTTTTTAATTAATTTATTAACTAAAAGTCTAATTCCTTTATACACTTCTAATAATCACATTGGTATTGTTGATAAAGCAATACAAAGTAATCAATCAACTGCCCGAAAACCAGCACCAATACCAAAAGCATTGCTAACAACAGGTGTAAAAATAATAAAAGTATTAATAGCAAAAGCACTAATCGCCGCAACTCAAATATATTTATTTTTTCAAGTAATCTTATTAAAAATACTTGTATTAGCACCTGAAACAAAAGAAAATGCATAAAAAACAGGGGCATTAGTCATTATAACAAAAACAAAACCTTCACTATTATTTTCACGTAAAATTTGAGGTAAAAAATGAAAAGCTAATAGTAATAAGGTACTTAATATTATACTAACAATACCAATAAATCCTCAACTACCAGTAAGAATTCTATCATTCCGTTTTGTTGGTATTCTAAGCATTAAATCAGGGTTATTATGTCCCATTGACATTGGAATTGCAATAACAGATTCAACAATTAAATTAATTCATAAAATTTGAATTGGTCGCAATAATTCATTTCATCCAAAAATAGCACCAATAACAATTGAAAATACTTGGGCCATATTAGTAATTAAAATAAAAATAACAATTCTTTTAATTTTACTGTAAATATTGCGTCCTTCTTCAATAGCATCAACAATAGTAGCGAAATTATCATCAGTTAATACTATTTGTGAAGATTCTTTAGCAACATCGGTTCCAGTAATACCCATCGCTACTCCAATATCTGCCGCTTTTAAACTAGGAGCATCATTAACACCATCACCAGTCATCGAAACAATCTTATTATGACTCTGTAATGCTTTAACAATCTTAACTTTATGTTCAGGAGAAACACGAGCAAAAACTCGATATTGATTAATATTAGCATTAAATGATTCTTCTGGAATATCATCAATAGTATTACCACTAAGTGCTTGTGTTTTATTTTCAATCAAACCTAATTCTTGACCAATAGCAACAGCAGTATTTAAATGATCACCAGTAATCATAATTGTATCAATACCTGCTTTTTTAGTTTTAATTAAAGAATCTTTAACTTCGTTTCTTGGTGGATCAATCATTCCAACTAATCCTAAAAAAGTTAAATTACTTTCAATTTCACTAATATTACTATAATCTTTCGTATTATTAACAGTTTTATAACTTGCTCCCAAAACACGTAATGCTGAATTTGACATTTCTTCCATACTTGCAATTATTTCTTTTTTAATTTGTGCAGTTAATACTACCCTTTCGTTATTAATAAGCGCATGAGTACAAATATTAATCATATTATCAACCGCACCTTTAACAAAAACATAATTTTCTTTATCATATTCATTAATTATTGACATTAATTTACGATTGGAATCAAAAGGTATTTCATGAACTCGAGTATGTTTATCACTAAGTGCCTTTGTTGGAAAATTTAATGTTTCTGATCAATTAATAAGCGCTGCTTCCGTTGGATCACCAATAGTTTTATTTTTACTAACTTCACTATTATTACATAATACTAAACAATCTAAAAATAGTTGTTCTTGCTTAGTTTTCTTTTTAAAGTCATTACTATCATTAACTGATTTTGTTAAATAATATTTTTTAACAGTCATTTTATTTTGTGTTAAAGTTCCGGTTTTATCAGAACAAATAATATCAACTTGACCTAATGTTTCAACAGCAGGTAAATGTTTAACAATAGCATGTTTTTTTGCCATTCTTGAACTTCCCAGTGATAATGAAACGGTAACAATAACTTGCAAACCTTCAGGTATTACTGCTATTGTTAAAGCGATTCCAAAAATTAAAGCATTAATAGCAGGTACTTTAATTAAGAAAAATTGTAATAAAAACATAGCTAAACCTAATAATAAAGCAAAAACCGAAATTATTCTAATTAAAAAAGACATTTGTCGCGTTAATGGTGATTTAGGTTCTTTTTCTTCTTGTAATAACTTAGTTATTTTTCCAATTTCAGAATTTTTTGCTGTTGCATAAACTAAACCAAGACCACTACCTGTAGCAATAGAAGTAGACATAAAAGCAAGATTAGTTCTTTCACCAATTGATAATTTTTCTTCAGTTAATGCTTCAGTAGTTTTACTAATTAAGGTTGATTCACCAGTTAAAAGTGATTCATTAGTACGTAAATTATAAGACTGAATAATACGCAGATCAGCAGGTAAAAACATTCCTGCATCTAAATAAACCAAATCACCTACCACTAAATCTTTAGCATCAATATCGTATTTATTACCATTACGAATGACTACTGCTTGTGAAGAAACTAATTTCTTTAAAGAGTCCAAAGAAGCTGCAACTTTTACTTCTTGATAAGTAGCCAAAGTAGCATCAACAATTACAATTAAAAAAACAACTAATGCTTCTTGTCATTGACCAATAACAGTAGCAATAATTGCTAATGCAATTAATACTAAAACAAATGGTTCAATAAAATGTGCTAAAACTATTTTTCAAATTGGTTTTTTTTTCGTAACTGGTAATTGATTAGGCCCTGTTTCTATTAACAATTGAGCTGCGGCTTCTTCAGTTAAACCTGTAACAAAATTAGTATTTAATTTTTTTGCTAATTCCTTAGTTGAATCATTTCAAATCACAATTATTTAACCCCCTTTTTAAATTTAATCCATCATAATTCCTTTTCAAAATTTTTTATCATTAAATTGTGGCCCTAAAGCAGTTTGTGGTAATTTTTGAATTTTTAACATCTCTTCTTCTGTTAGTTGAAAACTCCCAATATCGGGATTACTAATAATTCGCTCTGGATTATTTCATTTATGAATAACTACTTGACCCAATTGTCAAGTTCATCTTAAAGCAATGTGGCTAGCAGTAACCTTGTATTTATTTGCTAATTCTTGTAATAATGGTATTTCATCTGCTCTACCACCTAGCATTGTTCTTAATGAAGTAACAGCAATATTATTCTCGTAACAAAAATCTATTGTGTTTTTTTGATTAAAACCAGGATGTGTTTCAATTTGATTAATTGCTGGTTTTATTTTTATTTTTTTAAAAAAAACTTTCAATTGTGAACTATTAAAATTTGAAACACCAATTGCCCTAACTTTACCATATTCATAAAATTCTTCTAAGACTCTTCAACATTCAAAACTTTGTTTAGTTGGTCAATGAATTAAACATAAATCTAAATAATCTAGTTTTAAACGAGTCAGGATACCACGCAAAGCATCTTTAGTAAGTTCATATTCATCATTGTCATTTCAAATTTTAGAAGTAATAAATAAATCTTCCCTTTTAACTTCTGGATTTTATGCTAAAAAATCTTTAATTACATTACCAATTATCTCCTCGTTTTTATAATATTCTGCAGTATCAATATGACGATAACCATTTTGCAAAGCACAAATTACTGAATTATAAATAGATTTACTATCAACCATTAAATATGTACCTAATCCAAATTGAGGAATTTTGACACCATTATTTAAAGTTATCGTTTTTTGTAAAATTTGTTCTTTTGTAAGTTTTACCATTTTTCTAATATCCTTTCAAACAAAATATTAATTATAACCCGCTGTAAAACGTTTTTTAATAAATTTTTGTTCTTTAATCTCATTAATAATAGCAATTGCAGCATCACCATAACTAATTTCACTTTTTCCTTCTTTATTAACAATTAAGTGATTGTTACCAATTTTAAATTTGCCTAAAGTTGGTAATTATGGGTCATAGTATAAAGAAGGGCTAAAATATGTTCAATTAATGGCACTGCTACGATAAGTAACTAATGTTTGAACTTGTTGTTGTGCATGCTCTTTTCATGCTTCAGGAAACGCAATTGTTTCTACTAATATTTCATTCTTATCATTTAACAAACTACCAGCACCACCAACAATTAATAACCTTTTAATATTTTGACATTCATGCATGATAGTAATTAAGTTTTTAGCAACTTGCTGATTAATATTTTGGGGATTATCAATAGTAGGGCCGTAAGCACTAATTAAAATATCAACATCATTAACAACCGCTTTAATACTACTTTTATTAGTAAGATCAGCTTTTTTAATGGTCAATCGATTATCATTATTAATAATTGTCATTTTAATAGGATTTCTAGTAATGGCAACAACTTGATATCCCTGTTTTAAAGCTTCTTTAGTTAAGGCAAGTCCTGATTTTCCTGATGCTCCAATAATTCCAATTTTCATAGTTAGTACTCCTTTTTCAAACTTAATTTTAACGAAGAGTCAACAATATATTATATTAATTATAACATAAGTACACCTTATATTAGGTATTAGTTTGGGTGTTAGTAAATCATAAAATTATGATTTTAATTTATAATATTGCTAATTTTACTTATAATTTTACAATTATATATAATAATTTAATTACAAAAATATTTTTAAAAAAGATAAAAAAATGATATTATTAATAATAATTTATTAAATGTTAATTACTAATATAGAAATTTTTATCTATATTAGTTTTTTTAATTTTATTAAATTATTTTAAAAAAAATAAAGATAAATATTGAAATTTAAAATTTACTATATGTTTATTTTTAAAATAAAGTCTTTATTCAAAAAACAAAAAGATGAAGGAGAAAATATGTTATTTAAAGAAAATACAGAAAATTCAAATGTTACATTTTGTATTAAAAATCCTACTGTAAAATATGAATTTCAATTACATCAAGATAATAACCAATTAGAAATTGAAAAGTTAGAAAAAGTAACAGTAACTTGTCATCGCGGTGATTATATTATTACAGGAGTTATTGGCGAACATTGAGTTGTTAACCAAAAAAAATTTAAAAATACTTATATTCCGGTTATTAATAATATAAGTAAGGGGGAAGCTTGAGCAAATCCCGATTCTAAAATAAAAATAGTTAATCTTAATAAAGATAATAAAAGCAGAGAATTATCACTACCTTGAGGTCCGAATGGTACTAAAAAAGAAGTAAAATATACTAAAGAAGATGTTTTAATTTGAGATAAAGATGGATATTGATATCCTTACAAAAAATCAGTGTTTGAAAATACTTATTTAATTAGTCAATCTAAAACAGAACTTGAAGAACAATTTCAAAATTTACTTAAATTAACAAATAATAATGATAATTTAGAAACTCAAGATGTAATTTCAAATAGTGAAACAAGATTTAATGTTAATGAAATTAATAAGGCTTTTATCCCTTTATAACTAACTAAAGTAATGTTTACTCATAAATAATGTAAAATAATAATATGTAATTTAAACAGTTTTTGAATTTAAAAGTACAATTCAGCAATATTTAAAATAGATTAGGAAGATTAAATTATGCCAAAACCATACAGTGAAGACTTACGAAGAAAAGTAATAGAAGCCTATGAAAGTAAAAAACATGAAAATTAAAGAAATTTGTAAAGTGTTCAATATTACTAGAAAGACTTTATTCTTATGAAGAAAAAGAAAAAAAGAAACTGGGCATATAAAACCAATTTTGAATTATCAAAAAGGACATAGCCACAAAATAAAGGATTTAGATGAATTAAAAAATTATTTAGCGCAAAATAAAGATGTTACGGTTCAAAAAGTAATTGAAAAATTTGGTGATATGACTAAAGAAACAGTTTATAACTATTTCAAAAAACAAAATTATACATATAAAAAAACTTTTTTATATGAACAAAGAGATAAAAATAAACAAGAAGATTTTTTAATATTTGGTCAATAATTTGGTAATATTTTTCTTATATTATGTTTTATAGCAAATCAAAAATGTTCAATTGGATTTAAATTAGGAGAATATGGTGTAAGAAATAATGGTTTGCATCCAGCATTTTCAATTAATTGTTGTGTTAATTTAGATTTATGAAACGTTGCATTATCTAAAACTATAATTTGTCCACGCTTTAATACTGGAATTATTATATTTTTTATTTATCATTTTTTTTAATTGGTAATATAGTATTTTTATAAATATTTTGTATTCCTTGATATCCCAAATCACCAATAATTATTGTTTTTTCTGAAAATTCAAGATTTTAATTTTTTAATATTTGAAAATCATGTACTTTTCCATTATCAGCAAAAATAGCAACAATTTTTTTATTAAAAAAGTCATATATAATTTGAAATTTTATAGAAAACATTCAACTTTTACCAGAAAAATATTCTAACTGTAGTTTTTTTAGTTGGTCTTTCAATTTTAATTTCAGTTGAATCAATTAAATAAAATTGAAATTCATTTAAATCTTCTTGTTTTTTCTCAATTTTTGATTTATATTTTGTTTTTAAAAACTGATAATCTTTGTCATCACTAAGTTTATTTTCTACTCAAGTAATATTTCGAAAACAACTTGATGCACTCATTTTATATTTAATACTCATTTGGAAAAAAGTATAATATTATTTTCAGTATACTAAAGTCATCATCAATCTTTCTTCAACTGAAAGTTTATATTTTCTACCTTTAGTTTTTTTAAATTTTCTATTTCAATTAATTTTGTTAACATTTCGTCAAAATGAAAACGTTTTATACCAAAATATCTATAAAATTGTTCATTTTTTAATTTTTTTAAATTTTCAAACTTCATTTTTATCAACACCTTATTAATTTATTAATAAAGAAATTATAAAATAAATTTTAAATTATTAATTTACTTTTAAAAAATTTATTTATGGAATATTTCTAATGAATCTACTATAGCTAACTAAAGTAATGTTTACTCATAAATAATGTAAAATAATAATATGTAATTTAAACAGTTTTTGAATTTAAAATTACAATTCAACAATATTTAAAATAGATTAGGAAGATTAAATTATGCCAAAACCATACAGTGAAGACTTACGAAGAAAAGTAATAGAAGCCTATGAAAGTAAAAACATGAAAATTAAAAAAATTTGTAAAGTGTTCAATATTACTATAAAGACTTTATTCTTATGAAGAAAAAGAAAAAAAAGAAACTGGGCATATAAAACCAATTTTGAATTATCAAAAAGGACATAGCCACAAAATAAAGGATTTAGATGAATTAAAAAATTATTTAGCGCAAAATAAAGATGTTACAGTTCAAAAAGTAATTGAAAAATTTGGTGATATGACTAAAGAAATAGTTTATAACTATTTCAAAAAACTAAATTATACATATAAAAAAACTTTTCTATATGAACAAAGAGATAAAAATAAACAAGAAGATTTTTTAAAAGAAATAGCTAAAATAATGAATGAAGATTTAGTATATATTGATGAATCTGGAATTGATGATAATGAATTTTATAAATATGGTTGATCTGAAAAAGGTAAAAGATTAGTTGATAATAAACCCGCATATAAAATAAAAAAAATGAGTATAATTGGTTCACTAAATAAAGGTAAATTAAAAGCCCTATGAGCATTTGAAGGACATTGCAACAGTAAAATTTTTGAATCATATGTAAAAAATATACTAATTTCAGTATTAAAGCGTGGACAAATTATAGTTTTAGATAATGCAACGTTTCATAAATCTAAATTAACACAACAATTAATTGAAAATGCTGGATGCAAACTATTATTTCTTCCACCATATTCTCCTAATTTAAATCCAATTGAACATTTTTGATTTGCTATAAAACATAATATAAGAAAAATATTACCAAATTAGGTAATGTTTAGTAATCTGTGTAACTTACAAAAATAACTATGTTTAATTAATTATAGTAAATAAAATTAAATAACTAGAAAGAGTGAGTTACTTATGTCTAAAAAACAAAATATCAATAATAATGATCCAATATCAAAAGCAGTAGATTTATTACTAGAAAATACTGAAGATTTAACAACAGTTTTTAAAGAGGGAGGCTTATATAAAGAATTAACAAAAAGATTAGTTTAAAAAATGTTGAATTCTGAAATGCAAAATTATTTAGGATATGAAAAAAATCAACATAATAATAGTGATAATGCTCGCAATGGTATAAATTCAAAAAAATTAATAACTCAACAAGGTAAAATTGAGATTAATGTACCACGAGATCGTAATAGTAATTTTGAGCCAGTAATAGTTGCAAAAAGACAAAGAAGATTTGATGGTTTTGATCAACAAGTTATTTCATTATATGCCAAAGGCATGACTTTATCAGATATTAGAATGCAGTTACAAGAGTTATATCATGGTACTGATATTAGTGAAAGTGTTATTAGTCAAATTACTGATGATGTTATTGATGATGTTAAAGCATGACAAAATCGGCCATTAGAAAGTGTTTATTTGATTGTTTATTTTGATTGTATAGTAGTTAAAGTACGACAAGATAAACGCATTATTAACAAATCAGTTTATATAGCACTAGGAGTTGATTTAGAAGGTAAAAAAGATGTTTTAGGTTTATGAATTAGTGAAAATGAAGGTTCTAAGTTTTGATTATCTAATTTCACAGAAATGAAAAATCGAGGCTTAAAGAGGCTTTTTAAAAATCTGTGTATCTTTTTACAAAGATACTAGTTTAGGTTAATTCTATCTTCGAATTTTATCATAAAATGAGCAATTGCTGTATTTAAATTTTGAATGGGCAGTGTTCATTTTTTTGTTATATTTTCAATTGCTAAGTAAAATATTTTAAAAACTGCCATATCATTTGGAAAAACTTTTTTATTTCTAATAACTTTTCGTAATTAACTATTAACAGATTCAATAGCATTTGTTGTATAAATCACTCTTTTGATTTCTGCAGGATAACTAATAAAAACCATTAAATTATCTCAATTTTTATATCATGATTTAGCAATTTGAGGATATTGTTTATTTCATTTACTTTCAAAAGATTCTAAAGCTTGCATTGCTTGTTCTTCACTACATGCACTATAAATTGGTTTTAAATCTGTAACTAGTGATTTTCTATGTTTGTATGAAACATATTTTAAACTATTTCTAATTTGATGAACTATGCATAATTGATGTTCGGTTTTAGGATAAACTGATTGTATTGCTTCTGACATTCCTGTTAAATTGTCACTACAAACAATAAGAATATCATTTAAGCCTCGATTTTTCATTTCTGTGAAATTAGATAATCAAAACTTAGAACCTTCATTTTCACTAATTAATAAACCTAAAATATCTTTTTTACCTTCTAAATGAACTCCTAGTGCTATATAAACTGATTTGTTAATAATTCGTTTATCTTGTCGTACTTTAACTACTATACAATCAAAATAAACAATCGGATAAACACTTTCTAATGGCCGATTTTGTCATGCTTTAACATCATCAATAAAATCATCAGTAATTTGACTAATAAAACTTTCACTAATATCAGCACCATGATATAAATCTTGTAACTGCATTCTAATATCTGATAAAGTCATGCCTTTGGCATATAATGAAAGAACTTGTTGATCAAAACCATCAAATCTTCTTTGTCTTTTTGCAACTATTACTGGCTCAAAATTACTATTACGATCTCGTGGTACATTAATCTCAATTTTACCTTGTTGAGTTATTAATTTTTTTGAACTTATACCATTACGAGCATTTTCACTAGTATTATTTTGATTTTTTTCATATCCTAAATAATTTTGCATTTCAGAATTCAACATTTTTTCAACTAATCTTTTTGTTAATTCTTTATATAAAACTCCCTCTTTAAAAACTGTTGTTAAATATTCAGTATTTTCTAGTAATAAATCTACTGCTTTTGATATTGGATCATTATTATTAATATTTTTTTTAGACATAAGTAACTCACTCTTTCTATTTATTTAATTTTATTTACTAGAATTAATTAAACATAGTTATTTTTGTAAGTTACACAGATTACTAAACATTACCGGCTTAAATGATATTCTTATTGCTTGTAGCGACAATTTAACAGGAATGTCAGAAGCAATACAATCAGTTTATCCTAAAACCGAACATCAATTATGCATAGTTCATCAAATTAGAAATAGTTTAAAATATGTTTCATACAAACATAGAAAATCACTAGTTACAGATTTAAAACCAATTTATAGTGCATGTAGTGAAGAACAAGCAATGCAAGCTTTAGAATCTTTTGAAAGTAAATGAAATAAACAATATCCTCAAATTGCTAAATCATGATATAAAAATTGAGATAATTTAATGGTTTTTATTAGTTATCCTCCAGAAATCAAAAGAGTGATTTATACAACAAATGCTATTGAATCTGTTAATAGTCAATTACGAAAAGTTATTAGAAATAAAAAAGTTTTTCCAAATGATATGGCAGTTTTTAAAATATTTTACTTAGCAATTGAAAATATAACAAAAAAATGAACAACGCCCATTCAAAATTGAAATACAGCAATTGCTCATTTTATGATAAAATTTGAATATAGAATTAATATAAACTAGTAACTTTGTAAAAAGATACACAGATTTTTAAAAAGCCTCCCAAATTATTGACCAAATATTAAAAAAGCTATTGATTTTGTTTTTCAAGATATGAGTAAACATTACTTTAGTTAGCTATACATAAGAATTTAATTAAAATTCATAATTTCTAATTTTAATTTTTTCCTTTTACATTTATTTGTTCTCCTTTAATTTTCTAATTTTTTAATTGTTACTTTAATTCAACCTTGATAAACATCATTATCACCAACTATTAATGCAACATTACTTTCTGGGTCAGAAACAATTATGTGTTTTGATTTAACATTTGGGTATTGTCTTAAAATAATTGCTCTAATATCATTACTTGTATGAATTGATTTTGGAAATGGTGATAATATTTCAATTTCATCTTTATTTTAAAATAAAGTAGGTAATATTATAATTAATCCAAGTCTCCTTCATTAATATAAATCTGAAGATTAAATCAAACACTTTCTTTTCCTAATTTAAATGAATCACTAGAATTAGATTCTTTATTTTCTTTTAGAGTTGTTATAATAAAATTAATTAATTTTTCCTTATTAATACAATTTTTATGCCTTGATTTATTAATTTCATAAACTTTAATTATATGTTCTTTACAATATGCTCTACAATATTCATCAAATTGCTCATCTGTCATATTTTCACATTGTCTTTGTCTTTGTTCATTTTTAATTTCATCATAATGTGGTTCATGAATAAATTTTTCAAATGTTATTGTTTCAGTTCATGTACATCTATTCATTACTTATTCTCCTTATTTTTAATTTAATTAGCAATTTCACTGAATATTTTTAATACTTTATATTCATTTTTTAATTCTTTAATAATAAATATTAAAAATATTATTAGTGTTATGCTTTTTATTAATATCGGTACTATTAATAAAATTTTTCATAATATCATTTTTTACTCTTTTCATTTTTTAAATCATTTAACATTTATTGAACAAAATGCACGATTTTTAGGAATGTTTAAAGTATTAAAGATTTGACCAGTTACTATAATTTCATCATTTTTGTTTAATAAAATAAATCGTTTATAAAATTTTGGGTTATTAAAAATTAAAGTAACATAGTTTAATCCATTTCATTGACCTCTAACATTATAATATAATTATTTATTACCTTTTTCGTAATATTTTGATTCAATAGCATTACTTAGTTTTACTGTTAATTTCACATAATTGGATTTATCTTTCATTTTTATAATTCCTTATAATTGGGTTTGCTTATACGCATCTTGTTCATGTTTTGTTAATTTTATATTTCCTTGATAATTTGGTATTTTATCTTTATTTTTTGGATGGTTTTCTTGATAATCTCAATTCATAATATCTTGTACTAATACCATTAATGCACCAATAATTTTAGGTGTTGCTAAGGGATTGGTTAATAATTGTTTTGGGTTTAAATAAAAATTTTCTACACTTACTAATACTTTTTTATTATTTAAAAATTTCTTAAAATATTTTAATTTTTCTTTATAAATATTTTTACATTCTAAAATAGTTTTCGCTTGGAATGTTTCATGAAAAATAATAATATTAGTTTCATTTGAATATATAACAATTCCATTATCGCCAATACCAGCTGGGTCAATACCAATCTTTATTTCATATTGCATTATTAATCAAATTCTCCATTTTTAATTTCATCTCTTAATTTAATAATAAATCCGAATGGAGTTAAACCTTGTGTATCACCAATATAAAAGGTTTCATAATCAAGTATTCTATTAATTATTTTTTCTTTATATTCATTAATTACTTCTTTTTTAAAATCTTCTCTTAATTTTTCTATATTATTTAAATGTTCTTTTATTATTTCTTGATTACGTTTTTTATTATATTCATTAATAATTTCTTGGTCTTTATAAGAAAATGGTTTTTGTTTATTCATATTTATACCTCCTACTTAACCTAACATTTAAAATACAGTCATAACAAATTGCTTTATTATTTTTGTCTCTTAAAAAGTTTTGTCTTGTTTTTATATCATCAGTATTAAAGAATAAATAATCTAATTTATGTTGTTTACATGTTCAACAAAAATACTTTTTCATAATAGTTCTTTCTAATATATTCTGTTGCTTGTAGCATAAATAATAGACATATTCCGTAAATAAATTTTTTAAAAGTCAATTAATAATTTAAAATTTATTTTATAATTTCTTTATTAATAAATTAATAAGGTGTTGATAAAAATGAATTTTGAAAATTTAAAAAAATTAAAAAATGAACAATTTTATAGATATTTTGGTATAAAACGTTTTCATTTTGATGAAATGTTAACAAAATTAATTGAAATAGAAAATTTAAAAAAAACTAAAGGTAGAAAATATAAACTTTCAGTTGAAGAAAGATTGATGATGACTTTAGTATACTGAAAATAATATTATACTTTTTTCCAAATGAGTATTAAATATAAAATGAGTGCATCAAGTTGTTTTCGAAATATTACTTGAGTAGAAAATAAACTTAGTGATGACAAAGATTATCAGTTTTTAAAAACAAAATATAAATCAAAAATTGAGAAAAAACAAGAAGATTTAAATGAATTTCAATTTTATTTAATTGATTCAACTGAAATTGAAATTGAAAGACCAACTAAAAAAATACAGTTAGAATATTTTTCTGGTAAAAGTTGAATGTTTTCTATAAAATTTCAAATTATATATGACTTTTTTAATAAAAAAATTGTTAATATTTTTGCTGATAATGGAAAAGTACATGATTTTCAAATATTAAAAAATTCAAATCTTGAATTTTCAGAAAAAACAATAATTATTGGTGATTTGGGATATCAAGGAATACAAAATATTTATAAAAATACTATATTACCAATTAAAAAAACTAAAAATAAAAAATTAACTAAACAAGAAAAAATCTACAACAAAATTATTTCAAAAATTAGAATTAAAGTTGAACATGTTTTTGCTTGATTAAAAAGATTCAAAATTTTAATAAATAAATGTAGAAAAAGTATATTTAGACTTATGTACTTAAGATTTAACTTACTTTGTGAAATTTTTAATAAAACAAAACCATTAAAATAAAAAAATATTTTTAATATTTTTTTAAAAATTTAAATTTTTATCAAGTTAATATAAAAATAATATTAACAATTTTTGTGTTTGAAATATAAATTTATTTTTAAAGTATTTTTTTAAAAATATTAACTTCTATAATTATTAACACTAAAAAATTTATAAATATTATTATTGACAATTGATTAAATTTATTTACGGAATATGTCTAATATTTATTTAATTTGTGTTTAACAAATTAATATTTTAATTGAACCGGCACCACTCAATTTTTTTTACAAGTTTGAAATTTATTTTATCGCCCAAAAATTTTTTCAAAAAAAATAAAAAATAAAACCAACACTTGCTCACTGGGGAGTGGCAAGGTTGGTTAAATAAAGAATAGAATTAATATAGTAGGTTCCCTAAGCAGATCTATAGCTAACTAAAGTAATGTTTGCTCATATCTTGAAAAACAAAATCAATCGCTTTTTTAATATTTGGCCAATAATTTGGTAATATTTTTCTTATATTATGTTTTATAGCAAATCAAAAATTTTCAATTGGATTTAAATTAGGATAATATGGCGGAAGAAATAATAGTTTGCATCCAGCATTTTCAATTAATTGTTGTGTTAATTTAGATTTATGAAACGTTGCATTATCTAAAACTATAATTTGTCCACGCTTTAATACTGGGATTAGTATATTTTTTACATATGATTCAAAAATTTTACTGTTGCAATGTCCTTCAAATGCTCATAGGGCTTTTAATTTACCTTTATTTAGTGAACGAATTATACTCATTCTTTTTATTTTATATGCGGGTTTATTATCAAATAATCTTTTACCTTTTTCAGATCAACCATATTTATAAAATTCATTATCATCAATTCCAGATTCATCAATATATACTAAATCTTCATTCATTATTTTAGATATTTCTTTTAAAAAATATTCTTGTTTATTTTTATCTCTTTGTTCATATAAAAAAGTTTTTTTATATAGCTAACTAAAGTAATGTTTACTCATATCTTGAAAAAAAATCAATCGCTTTTTTAATATTTGGTCAATAATTTGGTAATATTTTTCTTATATTATGTTTTATAGCAAATCAAAAATGTTCAATTGGATTTAAATTAGGAGAATATGGCGGAAGAAATAAGACATATTCCGTAAATAAATTTAATCAATTGTCAATAATAATATTTATAAATTTTTTAGTGTTAATAATTATAGAAGTTAATATTTTTAAAAAAATACTTTAAAAATAAATTTATATTTCAAACACAAAAATTGTTAATATTATTTTTATATTAACTTGATAAAAATTTAAATTTTTAAAAAAATATTTTTAATATTTTTTTATTTTAATGGTTTTGTTTTATTAAAAATTTCACAAAGTAAGTTAAATCTTAAGTACATAAGTCTAAATATACTTTTTCTACATTTATTTATTAAAATTTTGAATCTTTTTAATCAAGCAAAAAAATGTTCAACTTTAATTCTAATTTTTGAAATAATTTTATTGTAGATTTTTTCTTGTTTAGTTAATTTTTTATTTTTAGTTTTTTTAATTGGTAATATAGTATTTTTATAAATATTTTGTATTCCTTGATATCCCAAATCACCAATAATTATTGTTTTTTCTGAAAATTAAAGATTTGAATTTTTTAATATTTGAAAATCATGTACTTTTCCATTATCAGCAAAAATATCAACAATTTTTTTATTAAAAAAGTCATATATAATTTGAAATTTTATAGAAAACATTCAACTTTTACCAGAAAAATATTATAACTGTAGTTTTTTTTAGTTGGTCTTTCAATTTCAATTTCAGTTGAATCAATTAAATAAAATTGAAATTCATTTAAATCTTCTTGTTTTTTCTCAATTTTTGATTTATATTTTGTTTTTAAAAACTGATAATCTTTGTCATCACTAAGTTTATTTTCTGATCAAGTAATATTTCGAAAACAACTTGATGCACTCATTTTATATTTAATACTCATTTGGAAAAAAGTATAATATTCTTTTCAGTATACTAAAGTCATCATCAATCTTTCTTCAACTGAAAGTTTATATTTTCTACCTTTAGTTTTTTTAAATTTTCTATTTCAATTAATTTTGTTAACATTTCATCAAAATGAAAACGTTTTATACCAAAATATCTATAAAATTGTTCATTTTTTAATTTTTTTAAATTTTCAAAATTCATTTTTATCAACACCTTATTAATTTATTAATAAAGAAATTATAAAATAAATTTTAAATTATTAATTGACTTTTAAAAAATTTATTTACGGAATATGTCTATAATAGTTTGCATCCAACATTTTCAATTAATTGTTGTGTTAATTTAGATTTATGAAACGTTGCATTATCTAAAACTATAATTTGTCCACGCTTTAATACTGGAATTAGTATATTTTTTACATATGATTCAAAAATTTTACTGTTGCAATGCCCATTCAAAATTGAAATACAGCAATTGCTCATTTTATGATAAAATTTGAAGATAGAATTAATCTAAACTAGTAACTTTGTAAAAAGATGCACAGATTTTTAAAAAGCCTCAACCAATTATACTCATTCTTTTTATTTTATATGCGGGTTTATTATCAAATAATCTTTTACCTTTTTCAGATCAACCATATTTATAAAATTCATTATCATCAATTCCAGATTCATCAATATATACTAAATCTTCATTCATTATTTTAGCTATTTCTTTTAAAAAATATTCTTTTTTATTTTTATCTTTTTGTTCATATAAAAAAGTTTTTTTTATATGTATAATTTAGTTTTTTGAAATAGTTATAAACTGTTCCTTTAGTCATATCATCAAATTTTTCAATTACTTTTTGAACTGTAACATCTTTATTTTGCGCTAAATAATTTTTTAATTCATCTAAATCCTTTATTTTGTGGCTATGTCCTTTTTGATAATTCAAAATTGGTTTTATATGCCCAGTTTCTTTTTTTCTTTTTCTTCATAAGAATAAAGTCTTTCTAGTAATATTGAACACTTTACAAATTTCTTTAATTTTCATGTTTTTACTTTCATAGGCTTCTATTACTTTTCTTCGTAAGTATTAACTGTATGGTTTTGGCATAATTTAATCTTCCTAATCTATTTTAAATATTGCTGAATTGTACTTTTAAATTCCAAAACTGTTTAAATTACATATTATTATTTTACATTATTTATGAGTAAACATTACTTTAGTTAGCTATATGTATAATTTAGTTTTTTGAAATAGTTATAAACTGTTTTTTTATTCATATCACCAAATTTTTCAATTACTTTTTGAACTGTAACATCTTTATTTTGCGCTAAATATTTTTTAATTCATCTAAATCCTTTATTTTGTGGCCATGTCCTTTTTGATAATTCAAAATTGGTTTTATATGCCCAGTTTCTTTTTTTCTTTTTCTTCATAAGAATAAAGTCTTTCTAGTAATATTTAACACTTTACAAATTTCTTTAATTTTCATGTTTTTACTTTCATAGGCTTCTATTACTTTTCTTTGTAAGTCTTAACTGTATGGTTTTGGCATAATTTAATCTTCCTAATATATTTTAAATATTGCTGAATTGTACTTTTAAATTCAAAAACTGTTTAAATTACATATTATTATTTTACATTATTTATGAGTAAACATTACTTTAGTTAGCTATATATATACTAGTTTCCAATCCGCTCCCACCCCAAAGATTACCATTAAATGGTTAGTATATTTTATTAGGTATGACTCCACTTTTTATTTATCCATGCAAGTCCACATGCTCTAGCTACTATTTTTAACAACTGTGTTGTAGTTCACTTTTTTAGTTCCCTAACACGTGTTGATAATAGCGTTAAATAGGTTTATTAAAAATTTTAAAATTTTACAATTACAAAAAAAAGACGAGATTTTTATTCTCGTCTTTTATCAATTATTTTTAATTTAAGGGTTTAAAAAAGAAAGGAGCTATTTTTAAAACTTTTTAGTTATTGACATCTTCGATACGCTCCCATTATTTTTTATTATATTTATTCATAATATTTAAAAAATTACTATCAGTAATTCAACTAATAATGCTTTCTACAAAAAATTGTTTATGATCCTTTATATTATTTAACTCATCATTACTAAACTTACTCAAAACTCAATCAGCCGTGTTAAAATTAGGATTTTTACCAACACCAATTCTTAATCTTTGAAAATCTTTACTACCAATTTGATTAAAAATACTTTTAATTCCATTATTACCAGCAGCACTAATTTTTTGTTTGTATTGAAATTGACCAAAATTTAAGTCAACTTCATCGTGAATAATTAACACGTTTTCAATTTTAATTTTAAAATAATTCATAAAATTCGAAACACAAAAACCTGATAAGTTCATAAAAGTTAATGGTTTCAAAAAAATAACATCAGTGCTGTTAACAACAGTTTTAACATATTGACCATTAAATTTAGTTTGATTAATTTTTAATTGTAATGTTTCACAAATCATATCAATAATAATAAAACCAATATTATGACGTGTCAATTCATACTCTTTACCTGGGTTTCCTAATCCAATAACTAATTTCATCTACTTTAAATTTCCTCTTTATTATTTTTTACTATTTTTATTATTAATTTTTTTTATTAATTCATTTGTTTTATCATCATAAACTTTTGTTAATGATTTATTATTAATTGAAGCATCAATCATTTTTGCAATAAAATCAGAAATTGAAATAATTTTTAAACCATTAAACTTTTTTTCCTCAGAAATTTCAATAGTATCAGTAATAACAACTTCCTTAATAATTCCATCAATAACAGCTTGTTTCAAATTTTTTGAAGCTTGACCACTAAAAATACCATGAGTAGCCAAAATATAAACTGATTTTGCGCCATGTTCTTTAATAGCTTTTGCTGCATTAATAACAGTACCACCTGTATCAATCATATCATCAATAATAATAGCATTCTTTTCTTTAACATCTCCTAATACAAACTTAACTTGACTTTGATTAGGAGTTGTTCTTCTTTTATCAATAATTGCCAAAGGTACACTTAAATAATTGCCTAATCTTCGAGCACGAGTAACACCACCATGATCTGGAGATACAACAACTAAATTAGTTAAATTTTCTTCAATTAAATAAGATGCTAAATCTTGAGTTGCTCGTAAATCATCAACAGGAACATCAAAAAATCCTTGTTCTTGTGGTGAATGTAAATCAACAGTAATAACACGATCAACACCCGCAACAGTTAATAAATTTGCAACAAGTTTACAAGTAATAGGCTGTCTACCACCTTGTTTTCGATCTTGACGAGCATAACCAAAATAAGGGATTACTACATGAATTTTAGCAGCAGATGCACGAACTAAAGCATCAACAAAAATTAATAATTCCATTAAATTATCATTAGTTGGCGGCGAAGTTGATTGGATAATATATACCACTTTCCCTCGCACTGATGTTATAGATTGAATGTTAAATTCACCATCAGCAAAACGACTAATTTCTGCTTTTCCAGGTTCAATATTAAGTTTTTTACAAACTTCTTGTGTAAATTTTTGATTAGCACTTAAACCAAAAATTACAATTTTTTCTACATTATTCATTAAATCCTCCTTTACATGTTTCTAAAAAATTATAATTATAATTTCATTATACAATGTTTATTACAATTTAAGTATATTAAATTTAAAGACTATTAATTAAAAATAATTAATAAAAAGTTATATCTTTTGCAAGAAAAAATAAAATCATTATAATAGTTAACGGATAATAAATATTTAAAAATATGTTTATTAATAAACAAGGATTATTGCTGAGGTGTTTTATATACTTATTATCCACATTCTAATATCATTAATTTTAATAATTATTCTGAAAGGTATTTATTAATAATAGTAAATAACTGATAAAACATTGAAAATGTTAATTCTTCAGATCTTATTGTTAATGATCAAGATAAGTCGTTAATTAAATTAACGGCTTTTTCTTTGCTATTTAAATAAATACCCAAATTGTTAACTAATGTTTTTCTCTTATTAACAAAACAACTTCTTACAAATTTTCAAAATAATTGTGGTTCATCAAGTTGAAATTTAGGATTTACTTTAAAATAAACAACACTACTTGTAACATTAGGTATCGGAGTAAAATTATTAGGACTAACATCAAAAATAATTTTAACATCACAATAAAATTGACACATAACAGAAAGATTATTATATACTTTAGTTTTAGGTTTAGCACAAAATCTTTGTGCAACTTCTTTTTGCATCATTAATGTAAATGAATCAAATAATTCAATATTTTCTAATAATTTTAAAACAATTTGTGAAGTAATATAATAAGGCAAATTTGCAATTACATTAATTTTTTGATTTATTGCAAATTCTTCATTAATGATTTTTTTTAAATCTAAATTTAAAAAATCATCATTTATAATTTTTAAATTTTTGTATTCATTTAACTCCTTTTCTAAAACAGGAATTAATTTTTTGTCAATTTCAATTGTCACAACTTTTTGCGCAGTGCTGAGTAATTTATTAGTTAAATGACCAATGCCCGCTCCAATTTCAACAATGCCATCTTCATCTTTAAAATTACTAGTTTTAACAATTTTATCAATTATATTATTGTTAATTAAAAAGTTTTGCCCAAACTTTTTAACTACATGTAAGTCGTATTTTTTCAATATTTTTTTTGGATTTTCCATTATTATTCTCCAATTCACATTTTTAGTTAATTATATACTAGTAATAATTAAATAAATAGTTAGCCAACTAATCATATATGCTAAATTTACTACTAGCAAATCTACATGTGGTAATATTAACATATATCAACTTAATAAATAAATATTAATTTGAGTGGGAAAAGGAGATGATTTTTATATGGCAACAAAAATAGAAGTTGCTAATGACGGACACAATAACCAAGACGTTAATATTGTTTCTCTAGATTTAGGAACAAGAAATTTAATTGTCAGAGTTAATGGAAGGGTTGTTTATAGTCAACCATCAGCAATTGTATTTGATACAGAAAACGGAGAAGTATTCATTGGTGAAGCCGCTTTATTAATGAAAGAAAAAACTCCATCGAATAAAATTTTCAGAGAACCAATGGCTAATGGTGTTATTAATGATAATAATGCTTTGATTGCTTTATTAACTGAAATTTTTACACAAATTATTGATGTGAAAGCTGAAAAAATTTGAGAAAATTCAGTAGCACTTGTAGCTATTCCGTCTAAGGTTTATAAATTAGATAGAACTGTTTTACGTGAAATTCTACAAGGAAAAAAAATAGCTAAAATTCCAATTTATAGTGATAAATTTCCCAATAGATATAATGCAAATAATGAAAGCGTAATGAAAGCTGAAAAAGTTGTTATTGTTCCTGAAGTAAAATTGGCGGCTATTGGTGCTGGGGAAGCGCTTTGAGATGCTTCAGGAGTATTTATTCTTGATATTGGTGGCGGAACTTCTGACTGTGCCATTTTATCAAGTGGAGAAGTTATTGTTCAAGATTCAATTCCAATTGCTGGAAATGATATTGAACGTAGTATTAAAGAACATTTTGAAAAAATGCACTATATATCTCTTAGTTCAATGGAGGCTGAAAAAACAAAGATTAGTGCTGGTATTTGAATAGATGGTGAAAAAGATAGTGAAAATAAAATTACTATCCATGGAAAAAGTACTAAAACTAAAAAACCTGAACAAATTACAGTCCCTAAGCAAGAAGTAGCTAGAGTAGTTACTGAAGCCTTTGAACCAATTGTTGCACTATGTAGTGACATTATTGATAAAGCTGGACCTGCCTTTTCAGAAATGATTATGAAAGACGGTTTAACTATCACTGGTGGGGGTGCTTTGTTTGAAAATATTACAACTTATCTAAAAAAACGACTAAATTTAGAACATGTGGTATCTGCTAATAATCCAAGAGAATGTGTAATTAGAGGGACCCAAGCCTATGAAACTCATAAACAAGATGTATATGAAAAAGGATTCATTAGACCAAGTAATTAAAATTCCAGGTGTGTAGAAGGAGGAAAAAAATGGGATTATTTGATAAAAAACCCAAAGAAAAATTAAATAAAAAAAGTAATATTAAGTCTATTAATGACTACCAATGATTAGCTTTAGATATTGGAACAGAAAACTTTAAAGCAAGGTATGTTAACATTGGACTTACATATGATGCACCAACTTATCTTGCTGAAGACTATGAAAAAAATGTTATTCTTTATGGTGAAGAAGCTAAAGCTTTAATTGATAAAACAAATGAAAATGTTGTTATTAAACGTCCAGTTCGTGATGGTAATATTGCTGATCCAGATGCTTTACAACGTATCCTTGCTAAAATTTTTCAAGATTTTAGACTTGAAATTAAAGATTCAAAACAAACTGATAAAAACCGTAATTTAATTGTTTTAATGGCAACACCAAGTGAAATTAATTCAGTGCAAAGAGAAGCGTTAGAAAATATAGTTCATCGTTTAGGAGCACTTCGTGGATTTGTTCAAGAAGAAGTTAAAATGGCAGCTTTAGGTTCAGGCCAAGATATTTTTGGAGTTGCAATTATGTGTGTTGATATTGGTGGGGGAAGTACTGATATTGCCGTAATTAGCAACGATTCAATCCTATATTCATATACAACACATTGTGCTGGAGACTATTTAACACAAAAAATTCAAGAATACATAGCTAAAAAGCATGCTTTAAAAATTGGTACTAAAGAAGCAGAAGATGTTAAAAAGAACATCGGTTCACTTATGAAATATCAAGATGAAAAACCATACACTATTTCAGGTGTTTCATTACCTAGATTAGACTCTCAGCCAGGAGAAACAATGTCAATTTCTAAAACTATTGAAATTACACCAGAAGAAATTCGTGAAAATGTAATGCAAGTTCAATTTAGAGAACATGTTATTCCATCAATTCGTAGAGTACTAAGAACTTCTGGGGAAAAAGCTGCTGGTAGTGTTAGTGACTTAAAGAAAAAAGGTAAGGGAATCACAATTTGTGGTGGTGGAGCTTACATTAAAAAAATTGATGAATTTATTAAAGAAGAATTGGCTAAGGAATATTTCATCGAAGTTAAAGCTGAAAAAGCTACAAAACCAATTCGTCAAAAATATGAGGGAGATATCTTTGAAGTACGTGTTGCTCAAAATCCTTTAGATAATGTTATTGATGGTTGTGTAAAATATCGTGATACAATTTACAAACAATTAATAGTTGAACAAAATCCTAACCGCGAAATTCTAACAAAAGATGAAGATTTAGGATAAAAAATAAGTTTAAATAAAATGCACTTTTAAAATTTATAGAAGTGCATTTTTTACTTATATAAATAATAAATTACTATATAAAATAAAAAAAATTAATAATCATACTTAAAATACATTAGGAAATTATCCCCACATGTACTAGTGCGGAGGAAAAAATGAATTGAAATGAATTCAATAGCATATTTCAAAATGAAAACGATTGTTTGAAATATATAGCGAAGTTGAAAATAATGAAATGTATCAGGTGTGCTTCTTCTAGTTTGAATGTTTCTGATTTAAGAAGAATAAGATGTTTGAAATGTCATCAAACATTTATTATTCTTCATGACACCATTTTTCACAAGTCACAAACACCTTTGACATCTTGGTTTTATCTCATCTTTAGATGAATAAACACAAAGCATGGTATACCATCAACAGATGTTGCAAGGGAATTGGGTGTGACATATAAAACAACTTGAAGAATGGGTCATGAAATCAGAACTAGAATTTGGAATCAAGATGCAGGGTTCATTGATGATGGCACAGCACAGATGGATGAAATGTATCTTTCACATGTAGGTTTTATTCAACAAGGATCTTCCTTGTTGAGTAAAACCTTGATTGTTGGAGTTTATGGTAATGTTTAGTAATCTGTGTAACTTACAAAAATAACTATGTTTAATTAATTCTAGTAAATAAAATTAAATAAATAGAAAGAGTGAGTTACGTATGTCTAAAAAACAAAATATCAATAATAATGATCCAATATCAAAAGCAGTAGATTTATTATTAGAAAATACTGAAGATTTAACAACGGTTTTTAAAGAGGGAGGTTTATATATAGCTAACTAAAGTAATGTTTACTCATATCTTGAAAAACAAAATCAATCGCTTTTTTAATATTTGGTCAATAATTTGTTAATATTTTTGTAAGTTACACATATTACTGAACATTACCAGTTCTTTCATTATATGCAAAAGGCATGACTTTATCAGATATTAGAATGCAGTTACAAGAGTTATATCATGGTGCTGATATTAGTGAAAGTGTTATTAGCCAAATTACTGATGATTTTATTGATGATGTTAAAGCATGACAAAATCGGCCATTAGAAAGTGTTTATCCGATTGTTTATTTTGATTGTATAGTAGTTAAAGTACGACAAGATAAACGCATTATTAACAAATCAGTTTATATAGCACTAGGAGTTGATTTAGAAGGTAAAAAAGATGTTTTAGGCTTATGAATTAGTGAAAATGAAGGTTCTAAGTTTTGATTATCTAATTTCACAGAAATGAAAAATCGAGGCTTAAATGATATTCTTATTGCTTGTAGTGACAATTTAACAGGAATGTCAGAAGCAATACAATCAGTTTATCCTAAAACCGAACATCAATTATGCATAGTTCATCAAATTAGAAATAGTTTAAAATATTTTTCATAAAAACATAGAAAATCACTAGTTACAGATTTAAAACCAATTTATAGTGCATGTAGCGAAGAACAAGCAATGCAAGCTTTAGAATCTTTTGAAAGTAAATGAAATAAACAATATCCTCAAATTACTAAATCATGATATAAAAATTGAGATAATTTAATGGTTTTTATTAGTTATCATGCAGAAATCAAAAGAGTGATTTATACAACAAATGCTATTGAATATGTTAATAGTCAATTACGAAAAGTTGTTAGAAATAAAAAAGTTTTTCCAAATGATATGGCAGTTTTTAAAATATTTTACTTAGCAATTGAAAATATAACAAAAAAATGAACAGTGCCCATTAAAAATTGAAATACAGCAATTGCTCATTTTATGATAAAATTTGAAGATAGAATTAATCTAAACTAGTAACTTTGTAAAAAGATACACAGATTTTTAAAAAGCCTCAAATAATTTTTTAATTCATCTAAATTCTTTATTTTGTGGCTATGTCCTTTTTGATAATTCAAAATTGGTTTTATATGCCCAGTTTCTGTTTTTCTTTTTCTTCATAAGAATAAAGTCTTTCTAGTAATATTGAACACTTTACAAATTTCTTTAATTTTCATGTTTTTACTTTCATAGGCTTCTATTACTTTTCTTCGCAAGTATTCACTGTATGGTTTTGGCATAATTTAATCTTCCTCATCTATTTTAAATATTGCTGAATTGTACTTTTAAATTCAAAAACTGTTTAAATTACATATTATTATTTTACATTATTTATGAGTAAACATCACTTTAGTTAGCTATATTTCTTTTAAATTTGGTACTACTTCTAAAGACATTTTATTTCTCCACTTCTTTTGTTAAAATTCAAGAATACTACAGAAAATATTTTAATTATTTTCTATTCAAATCGCGATTAATAACTGCTTTTAAATATTGTCCGGTATAAGACTTAGGATTTGTTATTACTTGTTCTGGTGTTCCTGTAGCAATGATTTCACCACCAAATTTACCACCCTCAGGTCCTAGATCAATAATGTAATCAGCAACTTTAATAACTTCTAAGTTATGTTCAATTACAACAACAGTATCACCATGATTAACGATTTTATTTAAAACTTCAATTAACCTTTTAATATCATCAACGTGTAAACCAGTAGTTGGTTCATCTAAAATATACATAGTTTTGCCAGTAGCACGTTTTTGTAATTCTTTAGCTAGTTTCACTCTTTGTGCTTCACCGCCAGATAATTCAGTAGCGGGTTGCCCTAATTTTACGTATCCTAATCCTACTTCTTGTATCGTTGCTAATTTTTTATGGATTTTTGGATGATTAGCAAAAAAAGTTAATGCTAAATCAACAGGCAGTTCTAGTACATCATAAATATTTTTACCTTTATATTTAACTTGTATTGTTTCACTATTATAACGTTTTCCTTCACAAATTTCGCAAGTTACATAAACATCTGGTAAAAAATGCATCGCAATTTTAATAACACCATCGCCAGAACAACGTTCACATCTTCCTCCTGGTACATTAAATGAAAATCTACCTTTAGCATATCCTCTAATTTTTGATTCTTGTGTTTGTGTAAATAAATCACGAATATCATCAAAAACTGAAGTATAAGTAGCGGGATTACTCCTTGGTGTTCTGCCAATTGGTTCTTGCGAAATAGCAACAATTTTATCAATAAATTCAATCCCTTTTATTGCTTTATGTTTTCCTGGTCTTTGTCCCTTTAAACCCAAATACTTTTGAATACTATTATGTAAAATATCATTAACAAGCGTTGATTTGCCACTTCCTGAAACACCAGTAACACAAATAAATTTACCTAAAGGTAATTTAACATTTATTTTACGTAAATTATTAGCTTGTGCTTCTTGAATTTCAATAACTTTACCATTACCACTTCTTCTTGATTTAGGTAACACAATAAATTTTTCACCATTTAAATATTGTCCAGTAATTGAATTAGGGTTATTAGCAACTTGCTGTGGTGTACCTTCAGCAATTACTTCACCACCATAAATTCCGGCTTTTGGACCAATATCAATTAATCAATCTGCTGCTCACATTGTATCTTCATCGTGTTCTACTACTAATAATGTATTATCAAGATCTCGCATTTGTTTTAAAGTTTCAATTAACTTAACATTATCACGTTGATGTAAACCAATTGAAGGTTCATCAAGAACATACAATACTCCCGTTAATTTTGAACCAATTTGAGTTGCTAATCGAATCCGTTGTGATTCACCACCAGATAAAGTTTGTGCCATTCTCGATAAGTTTAAATAACCTAAACCAACATTAGTTAAAAAACTTAAACGATTAATGATTTCTACTAATATTAATTTAGCAATTTCTTGTTGATAAGGTAATAATTTAATATTTAACATAAATGTTAAACTTTCTTCGATGTCTAAATTAGTATACTGACTAATATTCATTTCTTTATTATTTTCATCTTTAATTTTAACTGCCAATGCAAATTCATTTAATCTTGTTCCTTGACAAGTTAAACAAGTGCGTTCACTCATAAATTTACGATAATAATCACGGGCAAAATCACTAGTTGTTTCTAAAAAACGTCTTTCAATTAAAGTGGCAATGCCTTCAATATAATCATGATTAGGATATTTACGACCATTTGCCGAAGTAATACTGAAAGTAATGGCTTCATCACTACCGCGCATAATATAATTAAGTTGTGTTTTTGTTAAATTTTTTAATGGCTGATTCAAATCAATTAAATAATGATAACAAAGAACTTTTAATTTTTGTCATTCTAAATTACTAGTACCAACTAAGTTTTTATAATACTCAATGCCGCCATCATTAATTGATAATTTTAAATCTGGCATTAATAATTCTTCGTCAACTTCTAATTTTATTCCCAAGCCTTTACAATCAAAACACGCTCCACTTGGTGCATTAAAAGAAAATAAACGCGGTTCTAAACTGGGAATTGAAAATCCACAAATTTTACAAGCATATTTTTGAGAAAATAATCACGTTTCATTTGTTTTCGATAAAATAACCTTTGCTAAACCATTACTATGATTTAAAGCAACTTCTAAAGCATCATTAATTCGTGAAATAGTATTATCATCATTGGTAAATTTAATACGATCAATAACAATATCGATATCATGACGTAATGATTTATTCAATTCAATTGGTTCATCTAAACTATATATTTTATTATTAATTTTAACTCGCAAAAAATTTTCTTGTTTTAATTTTGCTAATAAATCTTGATGACTACCTTTTTTAGCATTAATAACTGGTGCTAAAATTTCAATATTAGTATTATCTTCTAACGTTTTAATTTTATTAACCATTTCTTTTAAAGTTTGCGTGCTAATTGGACCATGAACCTTATTACAATAAGGAGTTCCAATTCGTGCATAAAGTAAACGCAAATAATCATAAATTTCAGTAACAGTACCAACAGTACTGCGAGGATTATTACTTGTAGTTTTTTGATCAATAGAAATTGCTGGTGCTAAACCATAAATAGCATCAACATCAGGTTTTTCGCTGTTTCCTAAAAATTGACGAGCATAGGCTGAAAGTGATTCAACATATCTTCGCCTTCCTTCTGCATAAATTGTATTAAAAGCTAATGATGATTTACCACTTCCTGAGACACCAGTAATAACTACTAACTTATACTTTGGAATTTTAATATTAACATTTTTTAAATTATGTTCACGTGCACCTTTAACAGTAATATATTTTTGATTATCTGTCATTTATTCCTCCACTTATATGCTCTTTCTAATTAATTATATACTATATATAATTAACTTTAATAGCATTATTGCTAATTAATATTAAAGAATATCAATTATAATTAGAATATTGGTAATGTTTAGTAATCTGTGTAACTTAGTGATTTTACAACTAAAATTTATTTAAAAAACACAGTTTTTAGGAAAGTTCCAAAATAATCTAAATCAATATTTAAAATTTTAAAATTATTTATTGCAAAATAAAGTATATAAAAACTTAAATTACAAAAAAAATGAACAATATATAGCTAACTAAAGTAATGTTTACTCATAAATAATGTAAAATAATAATATGTAATTTAAACAGTTTTTGAATTTAAAAGTACAATTCAGCAATATTTAAAATAGATTAGGAAGATTAAATTATGCCAAAACCATACAGCGAAGACTTACGAAGAAAAGTAATCGAAGCCTATGAAAGTACAAACATGAAAATTAAAGAAATTTGTAAAGTGTTCAATATTACTAGAAAGACTTTATTCTTATGAAGAAAAAGAAAAAAAGAAACTGGGCATATAAAACCAATTTTGAATTATCAAAAAGGACATAGCCACAAAATAAAGAATTTAGATGAATTAAAAAATTATTTAGCACAAAATAAAGGATTTAGATGAATTAAAAAATTATTTAGCGCAAAATAAAGATGTTACATTTCAAAAAGTGATTGAAAAATTTGGTGATATGACTAAACATTACCAAAAAGCGATTGATTTTGTTTTTCAAGATATGAGTAAACATTACTTTAGTTAGCTATACATAAAATTCATGATTCTTTTATTCTTTTATGATCAAGAAATTTATTAAAAGGAATTGCTTTTACAGCAAATCAGCTAGCAATAAAACTAAAAAGATAAATACTTATTTCAATTATTCATTTTATTAAATGTGAATCATGCATATTTATTAACCTACACTAACCCTTTTAATACGTTCATCAAATACCTTTGTTTCTTGCTCTTTTAAAATTGATGTATATTCAACTTTATCACTAATAATACGAATCATATGTAAATCAGTTACCAAAAGTCCACCAGAAATCGTTAAATTACGAATTTTTTCTTTAATTTTAAATGACATTTTTGATATTTGAATATTAGCAATCAAAGGTGTATGCCATTCAAGAATACCAACATAGCCTTCAGTTGTTTTAACATTAACTCACTGTACTTCTCCATCGAAAAAAATACCATCAGGAGTAATAATTTTAAGATTTAACGCCATAATATCACCTTCAATTATCTCAATTTCTTTGCCTTTTCAATTGCTTGTTCAATAGTTCCTACATATAAAAATGCTTGCTCTGGTAAATCATCGCATTCACCATCTAAAATTTGTTTAAAACTATTAACAGTTTGACTAATAGGAATATAAATACCATTTAAACCCGAAAATTTTTCAGCAACATGAAATGGTTGTGAACAAAAATTACGAATTCTTCTTGCTCTAGCTACTATTTTTTTATCTTCTTCACTCAACTCATCCATTCCTAAAATACCAATGATTGGTTCTAATTCAGAAAAACGTTGAATTGTTTCAATAACTCTTTGTGCAACATCATAATGTTCCTGACCAACAATAGCAGGATCTAACATTCTTGATGAAGATTGTAAAGGATGAACAGCAGGATAAAGCCCTAAAGCAGCAATATTACGATCTAAAACAATTTTAGCATCCAAGTGAGTAAATGTTGTCGCAGGAGCTGGATCAGTTAGATCATCGGCTGGTACATATACTGCTTGTACAGATGTAATAGAACCACGTGTTGTTGATACAATACGTTCCTGTAAAGCACCCATTTCTGTCGATAATGTTGGTTGGTATCCTACTGCTGAAGGCATTCTTCCTAATAAGGCTGATACTTCACTACCAGCTTGTGTAAAACGAAATATATTATCAATAAATAATAATACATCTTGCTGTTTTTCATCACGGAAGTATTCAGCAATTGTTAAACCAGTTAATGCAACACGCATTCTAGCACCTGGCGGTTCTGACATTTGACCAAACACTAAAGCGGTTTTACTAATAACACCTGACTCTTGCATTTCATAATATAAATCATTACCCTCACGTGTTCTTTCGCCAACTCCTGAAAAGACAGAAATACCATCATGTTCTTTAGCTATGTTATTAATTAATTCTTGAATTAAAACTGTTTTACCAACTCCAGCTCCACCGAATAAACCAATTTTCCCACCTTTAGCATAAGGCGCTAATAAATCAATAACTTTAATTCCAGTTTCTAAAATTTCTGATTTTGATTGTAATTCATCAAAACTAGGAGCTGTACGATGAATAGGATATTTTAATTTAGTTTTAAGTTCTTTACCCTCATCAATGACTTCACCCAATACATTAAAAAGTCTACCCAAAACTTCTTCACCAACAGGAACACTAATTGGTATTCCTAAATCAACTGCTTCAAGACCACGTAGTAATCCTTCAGTTGGACCCATTGAAATACAACGAACACTATCATCACCAATATGTTTTGCAACTTCAACAATTAATTTTTGACCATTATTATCAATACTAATAGCATTATTTAAATTAGGTAAACTATTATCATTAAAACGAATATCAATAACCGGACCTGAAATTTGAACAATTTTTCCAATATTTCGTTTAGTTGGTAATTGTTTACTAGTTTTAACATTTTCTTTGCTATTAACTACTTTTTTAGTGACTTTTGCTTTTACTTTAGCAATAACTTTAGTATTATCCTTTTTTAAAGAATTTTTATCACTAACTTTTTTTTCTTTAATTGTTATAGATTTTTTACTAGTTGCATTTTTCATTTTAGTTTACTCCTTTATTATGATGATTGGGTATCAGTGCCACCAATAATTTCTGAAATTTCTTGGGTAATAGCACCTTGACGGGCACGATTATAACTTACTAATAATTTATCTTTCATTTCTTTGGCATTATTTGAAGCATTTTCCATTGCTAATCTTCGTAATGCTTGCTCTGACACTTGTGATTCTACTAATCCACCATAAACAATGGCACCAACATATAAAGGGATAGCACTATTAATAACAGTATTAACGTCTGGTTCAAAATCGGTTTGAATTAAATTACTTTCTTGATTAGTTTTAATAGAAAAAATTGGCAATAAATCAATAATTGTCGGAATTGTTGTTACCGTATTTACATATTTTGTATATGCAATTTTAATAGCATCAGTTTCTTTATTATTAAACTTAGAAAGTAACAACAAAGATATCTCTTGTGAATCATTATATGATGATTGAATGTTAATTTCAGTATAAGATTGCATAATTTTACAATGATGATTAGTAAAGTATGAAACTCCTTTACTACCAATAACAACTATTTCATCTTGTGGTTTATATTGTTCTAATACTAATTTATTTAAATTATTATTAAAACCACCACATAATCCTAAATTAGAATTAAAAACGGCTCATATTGTTTTATTAATAACTTGATCTTTTGTTTTTAAATAAATTGAATTACTTAATTTAGGTATTAGTTGATTGAATGTATCATAAACTTCAGAATAATAAGGTTTAATCATCTCAATTCTTTTACCTACTTTTTTTAATTTAGCTGTTGATACTAGTTGCATTGCTTTAGTAATTTTATAACTAGTATCAACAGATTTAATTTTTTGTCTAATTTGTTCCATGCTTTGAGCCATGATATTTCACCTTACCTTCCTAAATACATTATTTGAATGTTTTAATTAATGTTTCCCATTCTTCAAGACTACCATACATTTTAGGATTATAGTCATTTAACTTATTGGTCAAATTATAAACAACCTGCATAATGCCTTGACTAATGCTCACTTGTAACTCTTCACTAAACGCTTGATATTGCTGTAATTTTAAATAATTTTTTCGTTGTTGTTTTTGAAAATAAGTTATTACTTCCTTTTTAAAAGAATCCATCATTTCTACTGGTAATCATTTAATTGTCTTATTTTTAATTGCTAATAAAATAATTGCTTGATCAATTTGATTTAATGGTTCATTTTGTTTTTGTTTTAAAATTTCAATGGCACGTTTACCATGTTCAATAACAGCTCTAGTATTTTCATCTAAATCAGAACCAAATTGTGAAAAAGCTTGTAATTCACGAAATTGCGCTAATTCTAATTTTAATGTTCCGCCTGCTTGTTTTATTGCTTTAATTTGTGCTGATGAACCTACCCGTGAAACTGATAAACCCACATCAACTGCTGGACGAATTCCAGCATTAAATAATTCTGACATTAAAAAAATTTGACCATCAGTAATTGAAATAACATTAGTAGGAATATATGCAGAAATATCACCGGCTTGTGTTTCAATGATAGGTAAGGCAGTAATACTCCCACCACCATGTTTTTCATTTAATTTAGCTGCACGTTCTAATAAACGTGAATGAAGATAAAAAACATCTCCTGGATAAGCTTCTCTTCCTGGTGGTCGTCTTAATAATAAAGAAATAGCACGATAGGCCACTGCATGTTTACTCAAATCATCATAAACAATTAAGACATCTTTACCTTCTTCCATTCATTCTTCGGCAATAGTTACTCCTGTATAAGGAGCAATATACTGCAAAGGAGCAACTTCACTAGCAGTAGCAGCAACAATAGTTGTATACTCCATTGCCCCTAATTGTGTTAATTTATCAACAATTTGAGCAACAGTTGAAGCCTTTTGACCAATAGCAACATAAACACAAAAAACATTTTTACCCTTTTGATTAATAATAGTATCAATAGCAATCGTTGTTTTTCCAGTTTGACGATCACCAATTATTAACTCTCTTTGACCTTTGCCAATCGGAATCATTGCATCAATTGATAATAATCCTGTTGCTAAAGGTTCTGATACAGATTTTCTAGTCATCACACCCAGCGCTATTCTTTCAATCGGTCTAGTTTTCGTAGTTTTAATTGGACCTTTACCATCAATCTTTTGCCCTAGTGCATTAACAACTCTTCCTAAAAGCATATTACCAACTGGTGTTTCAACAACATTACCTGTTCTACTAACAATATCTCCTTCTTTGATACCCGTGTCATCCCCCATTAAAATAACACCAACAGCAGTTTCTTCTAAACTCAAAACCATACCATAAATATTACTTTTAGGAAAAAATACTAATTCACCATTAACAACCTTATCTAAACCATGAATTAGTGCAATTCCATCACCCACAGTAACAACAACGCCTTCCTCATTAGTACTAATTTTTTTACCATAATTTTTAATTTGGCTTTTTATAATTTCTGAAATTTGATTAACGTTTAAGGACATTTGTTTTACCTCTATTCATGACTTAATAATTCTTGTTTTAATTGATCAATTTGACCTTTAACCGAACCATCAAAAACTTGATTCCGTACTTTAACTTTAATACCGCCAATTAATGATTTATCAATCTTGTTAACAACTTTAATCTTATGTTTAATGACTTTCTCAATTTTCAATTTTATTTGATTTATTTGTTGGTTTGAAAGTTCTATTACTGAATAAATAATGCCATAGTTTACATCTTGATAT
Source organism: Spiroplasma ixodetis (assembly GCF_040369795.1). GTDB lineage: Bacteria > Bacillota_I > Bacilli_A > Mycoplasmatales > VBWQ01 > Spiroplasma_E > Spiroplasma_E ixodetis_B. Next base: position 1,273,834 of record NZ_AP028955.1, on the reverse strand, counting down.
TCATTACATAATTTGCGAAATTCTTTTAAAATGAAACGAACACACTGGAAATGATGTTCATCAATCAACAAAAAGAAAAAATTTAACATATATGGTTCAATATGATTTTTAAAAGTTTCGCTAATAATTTGTTTACGTGTTTCAATAGTTAAATTACTACTACTAGTAATATCAATAAATTCTGAATAAGTAGTAAAAATATCAATTAATTTATTACTTTCTTCAGCAAATTGAGTAATTTTTTTTATTTCTCTTGCTAATTGAAAAAGACCATTACTTCATTGATTAGCTAATCATTCATCTATCATTTAACTTCACCACTATTCCAAATTCTTAATAAAATCAGTAATTAATTGTTCATGTTTTTTAGCATTCATTTCAGCGCCAATAATTTTTTTAGCTGCTTCTAATGCTACTACTTTGATTTCCTCGTTAATCTTTGCTTCTGCCTCTTTACGAGCACGAACTAAATCACGATTTGATTGATTAGTAATACGCATACTCTCTTCTTGCGCTTTATCAATAATTTGTTTACGCTTATTGTAACCATCATTTTGTGCATTAGCAATAATTTCCTGAGCTTCAATTTTAGCAGCTTTTAATATTTGACTAACTTCACCACGATCTTGATTAGCTAATGATTGCTTGCAAGCAGCATCATCAAGTTTTTCTTTAATTACTAAATGTCGCGAATGTAAAGACTTACGAAACGGAGCATAAACTCATCTTCAAAGTACCATTAATAAAGTTAATGTTGCAAAAATATGAGCAATAAAAACAGGAAGATTGGGAAATAATTGATTAACAATATCATCACCTGATACTAAATCATTGAAATTAAAATTCATAAAATCACCTACTTTTTAATATTTTTTGGCTTTTATCCCTTTATGTACTATTTTTAAATTTTATCACATAAATGGAGATAAAAGCCAATATAGGAAATTATCCCCACATGTATCTAAATCAAACACAAAATTATAGTTTCAAAACTAGGTATCTTATTGAATTTATATGCAGCTTCTTTTGCATATAAATGAATATTGTGTTTTGAAACTTTTATGTGTGTTCGGAAAGTTTGTCGGATGTGTTTTCATGCAGATTCAATCTGGTTTGTGTTTACACCTGTTGATGACACATAACCAACTTCATGATTTACGATTTCATGTTTGTGATAGAAGTTTTTGAAACTTCCATATCCCTTCCAAGAATCCGTAAATAAACAACACCCAGTAGAAATGTGTTTCAATACAAATCATAAAAGGTTTTTCTCATCTGCTTTTTTCAATACTTTCACAATTATTTTGTTGCTGGTTTTCTCATAAACTCCAACAATCAAGGTTTTATTCAACAAGGATCTTCCTTGTTTTTTTAAAACCTACATGTGAAAGATACATTTCATCCATCTGTGCTGTGCCATCATCAATGAACCCTGCATCTTGATTCCAAATTCTAGTTCTGATTTCATGACCCATTCTTCAAGCTGTTTTATATGCCACACCCAATTCCCTTGCAACATCTTTTGATGGTATACCATTCTTTGTGTTTATTCATCTAAAGATGAGATAAAACCAAGATGTCAAAGGTGTTTGTGACTTGTGAAAAACGGTGTCATGAAGAATACTAAATGTTTGATGACATTTCAAACATCTTATTCTTCTCAAATCAGAAACATTCAAACTAGAAGAAGCACACCTGATACATTTCATTACTTTCAACTTCGCTATATATTTCAAACAATCGTTTTCATTTTGAAATATGCTATTGAATTCATTTCAATTCATTTTTTCCTCCACACTAGTACATGTGGGGATAATTTCCTATTTTTTAATACCTTATGCTACAAATATTAAAATTACAGAAACAACCAATCCATAAATAGCACCTGACTCGGCAATAGCTGCACCAATAACAAATTGTGTTCTAATTTTAGATTCTACTTCAGGATTACGAGCAACCGCTTCAACAGCTTTACCAGCAGCAAAACCTTGACCAATTCCACTTCCTGCACAAGAAATAGTTGAAATTCCGGCTCCAACAAACTTTAAATTCATCAATCCATTAGGATCAGCTGCTAAATGATTAAAAAAATGAAAGACATGTGTCATTACTGTTGTTAATAATTCCATAATAAATAAATTCTCCTTTTTATGTTTTATTTTTTTTCCATAATTGAACGTTCGGTATAAATTTCTTCTTCATGATTTATTGCTTGTTGTTTACGAAGTTTTTTTGGTAATTTAATAGTAAGTTCTCCCTTATGAGAACTTACTTCTTCCATTTGTAACTTCCAATAAACAAGAGTTAAGGTCCCAAAAATTAAGGCTTGGATACTTCCGGCAAATAAATCAAAATAAATATGTAAAAATGGTCCAATTACACCAATTAATAAATTCATCTGACCAATAATTGGGATATTACTTCAAATATTAGCAGTTACCCCATAAAGCATTGCCAAAATAATACTTCCGCCTAAAATATTACCAAATAAACGAAAAGATAAAGAAATCAAAGGCGCAAATTGAGTAATTAATTCTAGAGGGTTAATAATAAATTTTTTAAAAAATAAAAGTTTCTGAAATTTAATAGCAATATAATATATTCCAATAAAAGTAACTAATGCCATTGATAAAGTAACCGTATACATTGATGACTGCGGTTCAAAACCAATAATCGATAATCAATTACCAATTAAAATATAACCCATTACATATAACAAATAAACTGTCAGGTTTTTATACTTTACACCAAGAACATCAACAACAATTCTCTCAACTGATTTAATTATTAATTCAACAACTAAAACAATACCTCTTGGATCTTCATCAGGCTTCATTCGTTTTACTTTATAATAATAAATATAACTAATAACACTGATAAAGACTGTTGTTATCAAAATTGTTACCAATTGTGGCATAATTTGTAAATAGTTCCAACTTTCCAATCCAGCTAAAGTTTCCATTTAAATTCCTTCTTTTAAGTTATTTTTTTGATATACACATAATGTTGCAGTAATAGTAGCAACCATTAATATTGACATTCCGGCAATTATAGTAAAAATATTAGCAAAATTAAAGAAAATATTCAAAACTATAATTGAACCATAAATTAACATTCTTAATAAGAATCCAAAATATGCTAAGGTTTGTTTTAAATGTATTCCGCTGGTTAATCATTTTGACGATAAATATAAAAAGCATAACCCAATCATACTTCCTACAAAACCAATATTAAATCCAGCAATTAATAACCAATGGTTTGTATTAATTATAACAGTTATAATTAATCCTACATTAATTAATAATCAATAGCATAACATTGTAAAAAGTATTGAAAAAAAAAGGTTATTTCTAATTTTTTCCATTAAAATATTTATTTAGTTCCAAAAATTCGATCACCAGCATCACCCAATCCAGGTACAATATAACCATCATCATTTAATTTTTTATCCAACGCTGCTAAAAAAATCTTAACATCAGGATGATTATGATTAATTTTCTTAATAGCTACTGGCGCTCCTACAATGGAAACTAAAGTAATGTTTTTAAAACCTACTTTTTTTAATTCTTTAATAGCGGCATCAGCAGTACCACCAGTAGCAAGCATTGGATCTAAGATAAATACTAATGCATCACTTATATTTTTAATATTTTTGGGATATTTAAAAAAATATTTTTGTGGTTTTAAAGTTTCTTCATCACGATAAAGACCAACATGACTAATAATTGCATTAGGTACTACATACTCAAATCCATTTGTCATCCCTAATCCTGCTCTTAAAATCGGAGAAAGAATGATTGTCTTGGTTAATGTTTTACCAATAACTTTAGTAATGGGTGTTTCAACTTCAATTTCATCAAGAGGAATATCTTTAAATACTTCATAAGCCATTAACGTTGCAATTTCGCTTAAATTCTCTTTGAAATCTTTTTTTTGGGTTAAGTGATTTCTAATTCTTGTTAATTTATCTTGTATTAAAGGATGATTAACAATAAACAGATTTTTACTACTTTCCACTAAAAACACTCCTTTATCTTTAATGCGTATATTTTCAATAATTTAAAATATATACTAATATGAGATTTTACGCCTTTTAATTTATAAATCAATAAAATAACAATAAAAATAACGAAAAAAGATAAAAGATTTATTCAAAAATTATTTTTTTAATTGGCAATAACATTCTTATAGTTCAAAATTAATTAAATAAAAATATAATTTATAAATTTTATTTTAATAACTTTGTTTTTATTTTAAAAAATATAATCTAAAATATAAATTTAATAAATTTCTTTTATTGATATAGAAAATTATATATTTTAAATAAACTATTAATAGTAATTTTTGTCTTATTTTTATCAAAAAAAATCTTATGTTAAAATTAAAATATAAAACTTCATACAAGTTTTTAAACTATTATTTTAATTTTAAAATAAATAGTTTTTTTATTTTGAAAGGAGAAAAAATGAAAAAAATTAAAAAATAATTTACATATACAGGTGGAATATTAGGTGGTAGTACAGCATTAGGTGGTATAAGTTATTTTTATTATGATTTAATTTCAAAAAATAAGGAATTTTTCCATGATCCAGAAGCAGGAATGGCACTCTTTGGAATAATGGTTACTATAGCAGGTTCAACTTTTATTGGAGCATTTTTAGGCTCTAAACTAGGGTATGGAATTGGCACTTCCATTTCAATATTTATGATAAATGTTTTCCGACAAATATTTCTGATATTAATGTTGAAAGTAATAACGAACAACAAATATCTGAAAGAACTCCATTATTAAGAAATAACGATATAACAAGTATTAATAGTGAACAATTACCAATAATTAATCAAAATCATTGTCAATTAACTTTTTAATAAACTTAAGACATATTCCTTAAATAAATTTAATCAATTGTCAATAATAATATTTATAAATTTTTTAGTGTTAATAATTATAGAAGTTAATATTTTTTTATTTTAATGGTTTTGTTTTATTAAAAATTTCACAAAGTAAGTTAAATCTTAAGTACATAAGTCTAAATATACTTTTTCTACATTTATTTATTAAAATTTCGAATCTTTTTAATCAAGCAAAAACATGTTCAACTTTAATTCTAATTTTTGAAATAATTTTATTGTAGATTTTTTCTTGTTTAGTTAATTTTTTATTTTTAGTTTTTTTAATTGGTAATATAGTATTTTTATAAATATTTTGTATTCCTTGATATCCCAAATCACCAATAATTATTGTTTTTTCTGAAAATTCAAGATTTGATTTTTTTAATATTTGAAAATCATGTACTTTTCCATTATCAGCGAAAATATCAACAATTTTTTTATTAAAAAAGTCATATATAATTTGAAATTTTATAGAAAACATTCAACTTTTACCAGAAAATAGGGGCTTTCCTAAAAACTGTGTTTTTTAAATAAATTTTAGTTGTAAAATCACTAAGTTACACAGATTACTAAACATTACCGAAAAATTCTAACTGTAGTTTTTTTTAGTTGGTCTTTCAATTTCAATTTCAGTTGAATCAATTAAATAAAATTGAAATTCATTTAAATCTTCTTGTTTTTTCTCAATTTTTGATTTATATTTTGTTTTTAAAAACTGATAATCTTTGTCATCGCTAAGTTTATTTTCTACTCAAGTAATATTTCGAAAACAACTTGATGCACTCATTTTATATTTAATACTCATTTGGAAAAAAGTATAATATTCTTTTCAGTATACTAAATTCATCATCAATCTTTCTTCAACTGAAAGTTTATATTTTCTACCTTTAGTTTTTTTTAAATTTTCTATTTCAATTAATTTTGTTAACATTTCATCAAAATGAAAACGCTTTATACCAAAATATCTATAAAATTGTTCATTTTTTAATTTTTTTAAATTTTCAAAATTCATTTTTATCAACACCTTATTAATTTATTAATAAAGAAATTATAAAATAAATTTTAAATTATTAATTGACTTTTAAAAAATTTATTTACGGAATATGTCTTAAGTTTCATTTACCATTAACTTGAACATAAGTTAAATCATTAACAATAACTTCATTTTTAAGCCTATTATTAAAGTATCTATTAACAAGATTAGTAATTTGACTATCATTGACTTTATTATGATAATTTTTGTATGATAATTTAGTGTATTTTGATATTAAATTATGTTTATTCATAATTTTTTTAATTTTTCGTCTTGATAAATTAATTTTCTTTTCTTTTAGAACAACTTTTAATCTTCTTGTTCCATAAGCTTCTTTATTTTCTTTAAAAGCACTAATAACAGCTTCATCATACATATTATTTTGAATTTTATCTTCTTTTTTCTTGAAATTAAAATAATATGTTGATTTAGAGATTTTTAAAAAACGACACATTGTACGAATTTTATATTTAACTTTATTTTTAGTAATAATTTCTATTTTATGCATATTATTAGTGTCGCTTGCTTTAAAATATCATTTTCCATTCTTAATTTAATTAATTCATTTTCTTCAACAGAACGGTTATCTTTGGTTTTGAAACTGCCTGAATTAGTAAATTGCTTAATTCAATTATAAGTAGCTGCTCTTGTAACATTGTACTCTTTAGCAAGACAAGACACTGACTTACCACTTTGATATAAAGCTGCTATTTGTTTTTTTAATTCATCTGAATATGGGTTAATATTGGCCGTAATTATAATTCCTTTCTTTTAACTAATTTGTTCACTTGTCTACGTAATTAGTATCCAATAAAGTGTCACCCATCCAGTTAACATTTCATCAAAATGAAAACGTTTTATACCAAAATATCTATAAAATTGTTCATTTTTTAATTTTTTTAAATTATTAATTGACTTTTAAAAAATTTATTTACGGAATATGTCTATATTTTCATTTACCATTAACTTGAACATAAGTTAAATCACTAACAATAACTTAATTTTTAAGCCTATTATTAAAGTCTCTATTAACAAGATTAGTAATTTGACTATCATTGACTTTATTATGATAATTTTTGTATGATAATTTAGTGTATTTTGATATTAAATTATGTTTATTCATAATTTTTTTAATTTTTCGTCTTGATAAATTAATTTTCTTTTCTTTTAGAACAACTTTTAATCTTCTTTTTCCTATAAGCTTCTTTATTTTCTTTAAAAGCACTAATAACAGCTTCATCATACATATTATTTTGAATTTTATCTTCTTTTTTCTTGAAATTAAAATAATATGTTGATTTAGATATTTTTAAAAAACGACACATTGTACGAATTTTATATTTAACTTTATTTTTAGTAATAATTTCTATTTTCTGCCTATTATTAGTGCTGCTTGCTTTAAAATATCATTTTCCATTCTTAATTGTTTTAATTCTTTTCTTAATTTAATTAATTCATTTTCTTCAACAGAACGGTTATCTTTGGTTTTAAAAATGCCTGAATTAGTAAATTGCTTAATTCAATTATAAGTAGCTGCTCTTGTAACAGTGTACTCTTTAGCAAGACAAGACACTGACTTACCACTTTGATATAAAACTACTATTTGTTTTTTAAATTCATCTGAATATGAGTTAATATTGGCCATAATTATAATTCCTTTCTTTTAACTAATTTGTTCACTTGTCTACGTAATTAGTGTCCAATAAAGTGTAACCCATCCATTGTTAACATTTCATCAAAATGAAAACGTTTTATACCAAAATATCTATAAAATTGATCATTTTTTAATTTTTTTAAATTTTCAAAATTAATTTTTATTAACACCTTATTAATTTATTAATAAAGAAATTATAAAATAAATTTTAAATTATTAATTGACTTTTAAAAAATTTATTTACGGAATATGTCTTTAATAAAAATAAATGTTGGTAATTTACTAACATTTATTATTTATGATTAAATAACAATAAAAAAAAGTTACTGTTTAACACCCATTTTTTTTCATTTCTTCATATAACTTATTATTATTTCTATTATTTCGTGTACCAAATTGATGATTAAAAGAAGTAAACAAAGGATAAGAAAACCCAAGTTCTACTAATTTTTTAATACATTTAAAATAATCTTCTTTTAATGGTAAAACAACTTCAGTAACTTTCTTTTTTCATGGTTTTTTATATTGAATACCACTATAAATATCATTTAATTCACGAACAATAAAAGCATAAATTACACCAACACCAACTTACATAAAATTATGTTTATTTGGATGAGGATATTCAAAAATTTTAATATGTAAAAACAAATGTTCTAATAAATTACAATAAACTAATCGATCAGCATATTGATAGGCAAATGGTGACTTTTGAGCTCATTTGGGAGTAGATAACAAAATTGCTTTATCTTCATCAATATGATTAATATATAAGCCTTCTTTTCCCCTTGTTATTCCTTGTGATTTCTTAGACATTGTTGCATCTGAAAAATAATTTTTTGAAATACATCCATATTTTTTTTTAAAAAATTACAAACATTTTCATAATTAATTGTTAATAACTTTTCTACTTCTGACATGCTTACCCCATACTATACTACTTTATTTTTATGATAATAATGAAAATTAAGTTATCTTTTTTATTACCCAAAATAATATAAATTAATCTTTAACAAATGCTAAGACAAAACTAAAACTACCATGTAATAAAAAATGATAATCATCTTCAACAGCATTAACATTAATATGAACATCATCAAATGTTTTAATAGATTCTGATAAAATATGACCTTCTACATTAACAACATAGTCACTATCTTGTTTTGCTATTGGAACAATAGCGTTAATTTTACTTTCAATTAATGATAAACAACGTAAAGCAATTGTTTCACCAAAAGTAGTGGTATTAATTTTAATTTTTTCTTCTTGCTTATCAATATTAATATTACTAATGTCTTTAGCCTTTGGTACTAATTTTACACAAGCATTAAAACTATCTTTTAAAAAATTACTATTATTTGAAGCAGATACATTAACAGTAAGTGATTCAAATTTATTAATTTTAGCATACATATCATCATGATTAAGAATTGTTATTTTATAATCAGTACCATTTTCTTGCTTTTTTCCTTCTGGAACTAATTTACTAATTTCAGTTTTTACTTTAGTTTTAAATTTAATTAAAGCTGTATTATAAATATCTTTATTTAATTCAACAGGAGCATTAGTAACTTCCATATTAATATTACTAATATCAACATATTTTTGATTTGCATCATTTACCTTATCACATGCAATAAGCGGTAAAGAAATAATGCTCGTTAAAAACATCGCTTTAAATACTTTTAATATTTTTCTCATATTTTTTCACCTATTATTCTCTCGAAAAAACTAATCTTCTTAGTTTTAACTTTATATTTCTTAATTATTTTTGATTATTAACTGATTATTATTTTGTTTTCTTGAATATTTTTTATAACTATTTGTTCAAATAAAAATATAGTAAATTAAAATGGAAATTATCCCCACATGTACTAGTGTCGAGGAAAAAATGAATTGAAATAATTTTTCAATAGCATATTTCAAAATGAAAACGATTGTTTGAAATATATAGTGAAGTTGAAAGTAATGAAATGTATCAGGTGTGCTTCTTCTAGTTTGAATGTTTCTGATTTGAGAAGAATAAGATGTTTGAAATGTCATCAAACATTTAGTATTCTTCATGACACCATTTTTCACAAGTCACAAACACCTTTGACATCTTGGTTTTATCTCCTCTTTAGATGAATAAACACAAAGCATGGTATACCATCAACAGATGTTGCAAGGTAATTGGGTGTGACATATAAAACAGCTTGAAGAATGGGTCATGAACTCAGAACTAGAATTTGGAATCAAGATGCAGGGTTCATTGATGATGGCACAGCACAGATGGATGAAATGTATCTTTCACATGTAGGTTTTATTCAACAAGGAAGAACCTTGTTGAATAAAACCTTGATTGTTGGAGTTTATGAGAAAACGAGCAACAAACTAATTGTGAAAGTATTGAAAAAAGCAGATGAGAAAAACCTTTTATGATTTGCATTGAAACACATTTCTACTGGGTGTTGTCTATTTACGGATTATTGGAAGGGATATGGAAGTTTCAAAAATTTCTATCACAAACATGAAATCGTAAATCATGAAGTTGGCTATGTGTCATCAAGAGGTGTAAACACAAACCAGATTGAATCTGCATGAAAACACATCCAACGAACTTTCCGAACACACATAAAAGTTTCTAAACACAATATTCATTTATATGCAAAAGAAAATGCATATATATCTAACTAAAGTAATGTTTACTCATAAATAATGTAAAATAATAATATGTAATTTAAACAGTTTTTGAATTTAAAATTACAATTCAGCAATATTTAAAATATATTACGAAGATTAAATTATGCCAAAACCATACAGTGAATACTTACGAAGAAAAGTAATAGAAGCATATGAAAGTAAAAACATAAAAATTAAAGAAATTTGTAAAGTGTTCAATATTACTAGAAAGACTTTTTTCTTATGAAGAAAAATAAAAAAAGAAACTGGGCATATAAAACCAATTTTGAATTATCAAAAAAGACATAGCCACAAAATAAAGGATTTAGATGAATTAAAAAATTATTTAGCGCAAAATAAAGATGTTACAGTTCAAAAAGTAATTGAAAAATTTGGTGATATGACCAAAGAAACAGTTTATAACTATTTCAAAAAACTAAATTATACATATAAAAAAAATTTTCTATATGAACAAAGAGATAAAAATAAACAAGAATATTTTTTAAAAGAAATAGCTAAAATAATGAATGAAGATTTAGTATATATTGATGAATCTGGAATTGATGATAATGAATTTTATAAATATGGTTGATCTGAAAAAGGTAAAAGATTATTTGATAATAAACCCGCATATAAAATAAAAAGAATGAGTATAATTCGTTCACTAAATAAAGTTAAATTAAAAGCCCTATGAGCATTTGAAGGACATTGCAACAGTAAAATTTTTGAATCATATGTAAAAAATATAATCATTCCAGTATTAAAGCATGGACAAATTATAGTTTTAGATAATGCAACGTTTCATAAATCTAAATTAACACAACAATTAATTGAAAATGCTGGATGCAAACTATTATTTCTTCCGCCATATTCTCCTAATTTAAATCTAATTGAACATTTTTGATTCGCTATAAAACATAATATAAGAAAAATATTACCAAATTATTGACCAAATATTAAAAAAGCGATTGATTTTGTTTTTCAAGATATGAGTAAACATTACTTTAGTTAGCTATAAATTCAATAAGATACCTAGTTTTGAAACTATAATTTTGTGTTTGATTTATATACATGTGGGGATAATTTCCTAGATAGGCTTTTATCTCCGTTTATGTGATAAAATTTAAAAATAGTACATAAATGGAGATAAAAGCCATTAAAATATTAATATAACCTATTAATACTGATACTAAACCAAAATATAACAATAGGCTAACTTTAAAAGAAGAAAAAGAAAAAATAATTCCTAAAGTAATTAAAAAAAGCCAGTAAATTGAATAAACTTTCAAGTATTAAATTTAAAGTTTTTTTTGACATAATTTTGCTTCTAATAATATATTTTGTATAATTATATCATTTTCACAAAAAAAGCAAAATTTTTAATTATTAAATAATAATTGTTATAAACTAATAACATGAACAGAAAAACTAATTGCTTCTTCATATTTATTAAAAAGAAAAAATAAAGGTTTATTTTGAAAATTAATTTCAATACCAATATATTTTTGTTTATTTTTTATATAATTATTTTTTTCTCAAAAAAATGTAATACTTTTAACATCAACTAATGGTATTATTTGTAGTTCAAAAGAATCAATAAAATAAAGATTATTTTGTGAAATTAACAAGTCTATTTGATTTAAAGGTATAAAATCTGATGATTTGATAAGATTAACGTCTTTAATTTTATAACGTAAAAATAATTTTTTGGCAGCACTATATTCAGTTTTTAGCAAAATATTTTGGCCAGAAATCTTATTAAGTTCTTCATACTTTCCCAAAATTACTTTGTCACTATAATAAATATCTTCTTTAATTTTTTCTATTGAGACTGGTAATTCTTTAGTATTTATTTTTTTTAATTTTAAGTATTTATATAAAGTATTTATATCTTTAGTAATTTTTAATATTTTATTTTGTTTATTTTTTTTAATTAATAAAATTAGTGCAATTAATAAAATCAATATTATTGTTCATGCAATAATAATTAAAATTATTCATCAATTCATAGTATTATCTCCTTTTTTAATACTGTTATCTAATTATTATCTAATAATTTTATCATTAAAACTATTAAAAATAGTTGATGGTTTATTTGTTAAAATCTCACCTGCTACTCTATACCTTAAATTAGGCAATTTTATATTATGATAATCGTTAATTGGTTGTTCATTACTTAAATTACAACTTGTAGCTACTAAAGGCCCTGTTAATTTAATTAATTTTTGAATAAAATGTGAAGCACTAACTCTAATCGCTATTGTCTTTTTATTTATTCAATATGATGTGTTTAAACTAGGTTGTTTTAAAACTATAACAGTAACTTTACCAGCACTAAAATTATTTATTAAAAATGACTGTAATTGATCGCTAATTATACCAATGCTTTTAGCTTTCTCTCAACTAGCAACTAAAATTGGCATTTCTTTACTATAATCACGTTTTTTAATTTGATAAATTTTATTAATAGCTTTGTCATCATCAAATTTACAAACAAGACCATAAATTGTATCTGTTGGTAAAGCAACCACTTCGCCATTAGCGATGATTTGGCTAATTTCTTTAATTTGATTTAGCTGTAAAGTTATCACGAAAACACCACTATAAATTTTAACTAAATTATACACCTATTATTTTAAATATAATAGTTGTTTCAAAATAATGAATAAAAAACTTATAAATAATATTTGTAATTTAAAATAAACCTTAAAATTACTAATTAAGGATTGGAAAATAATTAATTAATGGTTTAATAAACATCTTAATTTAATATATAGCTAACTAAAGTAATGTTTACTCATAAATAATATAAAATAATAATATGTAATTTAAACAGTTTTTGAATTTAAAAGTACAATTCAGCAATATTTAAAATAGATTAGGAAGATTAAATTACGCCAAAACCATACAGTGAAGACTTACGAAGAAAAGTAATAGAAGCCTATGAAAGTAAAAACATGAAAATTAAAGAAATTTGTAAAGTGTTCAATATTACTAGAAAGACTTTATTCTTATGAAGAAAAAGAAAAAAAGAAACTGGGCATATAAAACCAATTTTGAATTATCAAAAAGGACATAGCCACAAAATAAAGGATTTAGATGAATTAAAAAATTATTTAGCGCAAAATAAAGATGTTACAGTTCAAAAAGTAATTGAAAAATTTGGTGATATGACTAAAGAAACATTTTATAACTATTTCAAAAAACTAAATTATACATATAAAAAAACTTTTCTATATGAACAAAGAGATAAAAATAAACAAGAAGATTTTTTAAAAGAAATAGCTAAAATAATGAATGAAGATTTAGTATATATTGATGAATCTGGAATTGATGATAATAGACATATTCCGTAAATAAATTTTTTAAAAGTCAATTAATAATTTAAAATTTATTTTATAATTTCTTTATTAATAAATTAATAAGGTGTTGATAAAAATAAATTTTGAAAATTTAAAAAAATTAAAAAATGAACAATTTTATAGATATTTTGGTATAAAACGTTTTCATTTTGATGAAATGTTAACAAAATTAATTGAAATAGAAAATTTAAAAAAAACTAAAGGTAGAAAATATAAACTTTCAGTTGAAGAAAGATTGATGATGGCTTTAGTATACTGAAAAGAATATTATACTTTTTTCCAAATGAGTATTAAATATAAAATGAGTGCATCAAGTTGTTTTCGAAATATTACTTGAGTAGAAAATAAACTTAGTGATGACAAAGATTATCAGTTTTTAAAAACAAAATATAAATCAAAAATTGAGAAAAAACAAGAAGATTTAAATGAATTTCAATTTTATTTAATTGATTCAACTGAAATTGAAATTGAAAGACCAACTAAAAAAACTACAGTTAGAATATTTTTCTGGTAAAAGTTGAATGTTTTCTATAAAATTTCAAATTATATATGACTTTTTTAATAAAAAAATTGTTGATATTTTTGCTGATAATGGAAAAGTACATGATTTTCAAATATTAAAAAATTCAAATCTTGAATTTTCAGAAAAAACAATAATTATTGGTGATTTGGGATATCAAGGAATACAAAATATTTATAAAAATACTATATTACCAATTAAAAAAACTAAAAATAAAAAATTAACTAAACAAGAAAAAATCTACAATAAAATTATTTCAAAAATTATAATTAAAGTTGAACATGTTTTTGCTTGATTAAAAAGATTCAAAATTTTAATAAATAAATGTAGAAAAAGTATATTTAGACTTATGTACTTAAGATTTAACTTACTTTGTGAAATTTTTAATAAAACAAAACCATTAAAATAAAAAAATATTAAAAATATTTTTTTAAAAATTTAAATTTTTATCAAGTTAATATAAAAATAATATTAACAATTTTTGTGTTTGAAATATAAATTTATTTTTAAAGTATTTTTTTAAAAATATTAACTTCTATAATTATTAACACTAAAAAATTTATAAATATTATTATTGACAATTGATTAAATTTATTTACGGAATATGTCTAATGAATTTTATAAATATGGTTGATCTGAAAAAGGTAAAAGATTATTTGATAATAAATCCGCATATAAAATAAAAAGAATGAGTATAATTGGTTCACTAAATAAAGGTAAATTAAAAGCCCTATGAGCATTTGAAGGACATTGCAACAGTAAAATTTTTGAATAATATGTAAAAAATATACTAATTCCAGTATTAAAGTGTGGACAAATTATAGTTTTAGATAATGGAACGTTTCATAAATCTAAATTAATACAACAATTAATTGAAAATGCTGGATGCAAACTATTATTTCTTCCACCATATTCTCCTAATTTAAATCCAATTGAACATTTTTGATTTGCTATAAAACATAATATAAGAAAAATATTACCAAATTATTGACCAAATATTAAAAAAGCGATTGATTTTTTTCAAGATATGAGTAAACATTACTTTAGTTAGCTATAAAAGGTTTTTGATTTAGTAAATTAAGTTTAAAATTATTACTTAAGTTATTTTTTAGGGAAATAATTAAAATATTAGTGAAATTTACTTTTATAAATGAAGTTATTTGAATTTTATTAGCATAGGAGTCATCAATTAAGAATATATATAAGGGGATGTTTCAGTTCTCATTTGCTATAAAACTTTTATTAAAAGTAATCATTAAAAATTTATTTTGTAAAAGATTAATATTGGGAAAATAATTATTTTTTAATTGTGAATTTATAATAAAAAGGAGTTGTTGACATCATTGGTAGTCACTTTCTATTTTAAAAGTATCATCCAATGCAAAACTAATATCACTATAATAATTAAATTGTAATTTAAATAAATTATCACTAAGAAAACTATTCAAATTACTTTTAAAATTATTTGAATATAAAGACACCTGATATTGATAAGTAATAAAAGAAAATATTTTTTTGAGTAATGTTACTAATTTCTGAATTTATATTTGGAAATAATTGACTGTCAACTTTAATATTAAGTAAACAAATGAAATTAAAATAATTGGTTTCGAGGCTTTTTAAAAATCTGTGTATCTTTTTACAAAGTTACTAGTTTAGATTAATTCTATCTTCAAATTTTATCATAAAATGAGCAATTGCTGTATTTCAATTTTGAATGGGCATTGTTCATTTTTTTGTTATATTTTCAATTGCTAAGTAAAATATTTTAAAAACTGCCATATCATTTGGAAAAAATTTTTTATTTCTAATAACTTTTCGTAATTGACTATTAACAGATTCAATAGCATTTGTTGTATAAATCACTCTTTTGATTTCTGCAGGATAACTAATAAAAACCATTAAATTATCTCAATTTTTATATCATGATTTAGTAATGTTTAGTAATCTGTGTAACTTACAAAAATAACTATGTTTAATTAATTCTAGTAAATAAAATTAAATAACTAGAAAGAGTGAGTTACGTATGTCTAAAAAACAAAATATTAATAATAATGATCCAATATCAAAAGCAGTAGATTTATTATTAGAAAATACTGAAGATTTAACAACAGTTTTTAAAGAAGGAGGTTTATATAAAGAATTAACAAAAAGATTAGTTGAAAAAATGTTGAATTATGAAATGCAAAATTATTTAGGATATTAAAAAAAATCAACATAATAATAGTGAAAATGCTCGTAATGGTATAAGTTCAAAAAAATTAATAACTCAACAAGGTAAAATTGAGATTAATGTACCACGAGATCGTAATAGTAATTTTGAGCCAGTAATAGTCGCAAAAAGACAAAGAAGATTTGACAGTTTTGATCAACAAGTTCTTTCATTAGACATATTCCGTAAATAAATTTTTTAAAAGTCAATTAATAATTTAAAATTTATTTTATAATTTCTTTATTAATAAATTAATAAGGTGTTGATAAAAATGAATTTTGAAAATTTAAAAAAATTAAAAAATGAACAATTTTATAGATATTTTGGTATAAAACGTTTTCATTTTGATGAAATGTTAACAAAATTAATTGAAATAGAAAATTTAAAAAAAACTAAAGGTAGAAAATATAAACTTTCAGTTGAAGAAAGATTGATGATGACTTTAGTATACTGAAAAGAATATTATACTTTTTTCCAAATGAGTATTAAATATAAAATGAGTGCATCAAGTTGTTTTCGAAATATTACTTGAGCAGAAAATAAACTTAGTGATGACAAAGATTATCAGTTTTTAAAAAAAAATATAAATCAAAAATTGAGAAAAAACAAGAAGATTTAAATGAATTTCAATTTTATTTAATTGATTCAACTGAAATTGAAATTGAAAGACCAACTAAAAAAAACTACAGTTAGAATATTTTTCTGGTAAAAGTTGAATGTTTTCTATAAAATTTCAAATTATATATGACTTTTTTAATAAAAAAATTGTTGCTATTTTTGCTGATAATGGAAAAGTACATGATTTTCAAATATT
Organism: Spiroplasma ixodetis; assembly: GCF_040369795.1. Classification (GTDB taxonomy): domain Bacteria; phylum Bacillota_I; class Bacilli_A; order Mycoplasmatales; family VBWQ01; genus Spiroplasma_E; species Spiroplasma_E ixodetis_B. The sequence goes on along the minus strand of NZ_AP028955.1, from coordinate 1,256,685 downwards.
AAAAAATTAAAATCTTGAATTTTCAGAAAAAACAATAATTATTGGTGATTTGGGATATCAAGGAATACAAAATATTTATAAAAATACTATATTACCAATTAAAAAAACTAAAAATAAAAAATTAACTAAACAAGAAAAAAACTACAATAAAATTATTTCAAAAATTAGAATTAAAGTCGAACATGTTTTTGCTTGATTAAAAATATTCAAAATTTTAATAAATAAATCTAGAAAAAGTATATTTAGACTTATGTACTTAAGATTTAACTTACTTTGTGAAATTTTTAATAAAACAAAACCATTAAAATAAAAAAATATTTTTAATATTTTTTTAAAAATTTAAATTTTTATCAAGTTAATATAAAAATAATATTAACAATTTTTGTGTTTGAAATATCAATTTATTTTTAAAGTATTTTTTTAAAAATATTAACTTCTATAATTATTAACACTAAAAAATTTATAAATATTATTATTGACAATTGATTAAATTTATTTACGGAATATGTCTATTATATGCCAAAGGCATGACTTTATCAGATATTAGAATGCAGTTACAAGAGCTATATCATGGTGCTGATATTAGTGAAAGTGTTATTAGCCAAATTACTGATGATTTTATTGATGATGTTAAAGCATGACAAAATCGGCCATTAGAAAGTGTTTATCCGATTGTTTATTTTGATTGTATAGTAGTTAAAGTACGACAAGATAAACTAATTATTAACAAATCAGTTTATATAGCACTAGGAGTTGATTTAGAAGGTAAAAAAGATGTTTTAGGCTTATGAATTAGTGAAAATGAAGGTTCTAAGTTTTGATTATCTAATTTCACAGAAATGAAAAATCGAGGCTTAAATGATATTCTTATTGCTTGTAGTGACAATTTAACAGGAATGTCAGAAGCAATACAATCAGTTTATCCTAAAACCGAACATCAATTATGCACAGTTCATCAAATTAGAAATAGTTTAAAATATGTTTCATACAAACATAGAAAATCACTAGTTACAGATTTAAAACCAATTTATAGTGCATGTAGTGAAGAACAAGCAATGCAAGCTTTAGAATCTTTTGAAAGTAAATGAAATAAACAATATCCTCAAATTGCTAAATCATCATATAAAAATTGAGATAATTTAATGGTTTTTATTAGTTATCCTGCAGAAATCAAAAGAGTGATTTATACAAAAAATGGGTAATGTTTAGTAATCTGTGTAACTTAGTGATTTTACAACTAAAATTTATTTAAAAAACACAGTTTTTAGGAAAGTCCCAAAAAATGCTATCGAATCTGTTAATAGTCAATTACGAAAAGTTATTAGAAATAAAAAAGTTTTTCCAAATGATATGGCATTTTTTAAAATATTTTACTTAGCAATTGAAAATATAACAAAAAAAATGAACACTGCCCATTCAAAATTGAAATACAGCAATTGCTCATTTTATGATAAAATTTGAAGATAGAATTAATCTAAACTAGTAACTTTGTAAAAAGATACACAGATTTTTAAAAAGCCTCAATTGAAATACAGCAATTGCTCATTTTATGATAAAATTTGAAGATAGAATTAATCTAAACTAGTAACTTTGTAAAAAGATACACAGATTTTTAAAAAGCCTCTCAATAAAGGTTACTTTTTTTTGTACTAAAAGAACAGCAACCTTGTTAAATGTTTAATCTTATCTATTATAAAACTTTTTATTATTTATGCAATATTTTTAATATTATTAATTAATTTATAATTAATAATATTAAAAATATTATCTTCGTGCACGCATTTTCCAACATGAATATCATTAATACTGTTTTTTAATAAAACATTAACATTTTCTAAATTAACTCCACCAGCAGCAAGAATTTTTATTGGTAAATTTAGTTTCTTTAATTCTTTAAATTTATTAATATTATTCACAATATTATCTTGACCACCAGAAGTTAAAACTGTAGTAACACCTAATTTTACTAACTGTTCTAAAGCTTGTTTTTTATTAAAAATTTCATCAAAAGCACGATGAAAAGTTATTTTTAAAGGCTTTGCTAATTTAATAATTTCACTTATTCTTTCAACATCAATATTATTATCTTTAGTTAAAATGCCACAAACAATACCTGATGCATGAGTTGTTTTAATAAATTCAATATCTCTTTTAAAGATTTTAAAATCATTATCAGTAATATTAAAACCATTATTATTTCTAACCATAACCATTACTGGTTTCAATGAAATTTTACATGCTTCAGCAATCAATTAATAACTTGGATTATAACCACCAAATTCCATAGCAGTACAAAGTTCAACTTGATCAGCTAAATAATTATTAATTTTTTCTATATCTTTTTTATATTAACTTGATAAAAATTTAAATTTTTTAAAGATGTAGCTATTACTTCTAAAAACATAAAATATTTATCACCATCTTATTTTTTTGGTAAATAAGTTTTCAATAAACTAACTTTATCTAATTTCTCTCAAGGTAATTGTAAATCATTTCTACCAAAATGACCATAAGTTGATAATTGTTGATAATTTTGTTTAAATAACTCTAATTTATCAATCATAGCACTAGCAGAACAATCAAAGACTTGATAAATTATTTCTGTTAATTTTTCCTCTGTTAAACCCGAAATAATAGTTTGATGAGTATTAACAAATATTGCAATTGGTTCAGGAGTTCCAATTGCATAAGCTAATTGTACTTCACAAATCTTTGCTAATTTAGCAGCAGCAATATTTTTAGCGATATACCTAGCATAATAAGCACCCGTTCTATCAACTTTAGTGGGATCTTTCCCTGAAAAAGCTCCCCCACCATGACAAGCAGCTCCACCATAAGTATCAACCATTAATTTTCTTCCTGTTAAACCAGTATCACCAGCAGGTCCGCCAATTACAAATTTACCGGTTGGATTAATTAAATATTTAAAATCAAGATTTAAATGATATTTATTAGCAATATATTGCATAATTTCTGTATGAATAAATGTTTTAAATTGTTTTTCATCATAATTTGCTTGATGTTGAATGCTCATTAAAATAGTATGTATTTTTAAATTTTTAGGGTCTTCTTGATCAATAGTAACTTGCGCTTTCATATCAAGAAGTACATACTTAAATTTTTTTTCCTTTCGTAATTTTGTAGCTCGTTTAATTAATTCATGTGCTAAAACAATTGCTAATGGCATATATTCTGATGTTTGCTGACATGCATAACCAAACATTATTCCTTGATCACCAGCACCAATTTGATGATTTTTTAATTCAACACCTTGTAAAATATCAGGTGATTGTTCATGAATTAACACTTTAATTTCACAAGTAAAACCATTGAATCCAATTTCATCATTTATATAACCAATTTCAGTAATAACTTTTCGCGCAATTGCTTGATAATCAACTTGAGTGTGACTATGAACTTCACCACCAATTAAAACAAAATTTGTAGTAATAAAAACCTCACATGCTACTTTGGCATGTGGATCTTGTTTTAAAAAAGCATCCAAAATTGCATCAGCAATTTGATCGCAAATCTTATCAGGATGACCAGGAGCAACAGACTCACTAGTAAAAAGAGGATGGGTAATATTAGGTATTAATTTCATATTTTTTAACCTTTCTCAAGTAAAATATTTTTTGTAATTCATGGCATAATTTCATTATCAAATATATCTTTAATATTAGGTTCATTAATTAAAGCATGTTTACCATCAAAAATAAAAACATAACTATGATGTTTCTTCCAATATTTTTTATTAATTTTAAGTTGATGAAAATCACTAAATACATCATCAGCGCTTTGCAAGATTAACGTTGGAAGTTTTGAATTACTAATTTCCATTATACTTTTTTTATTAATTTTTTTAAATTGTAGTAAAAAACGTAATGATCAATTTTGACGATTACTATATCTTTGATTTATATTAGTAATATGAGCATTATTACTAGAAATATATTTATTTTCAACATAGATTGGCATTTGAATATTAGAATTAAAAATAAAAGCAAAACAAAAACAAATAATAAAAATTAATGAAAATTGATAAAGATTTTTTTTAGTTACTAAATTACTAGTAATTAACGCTGATACTTGTGAATTATTTTTAACAGCATGACTAGCAATAGCTGCGCCTAATGATTCACCAAAAACAATAATTTTTTGATTGGGATATTTATATTTTACTGCACTTATTATATCTTTTAAATCATTAATATCAGTACCTAATGATTTAAATTTTCAATCTTGTCCATTTTTACCATTACCTCTTCGATCATAAGTAATCAAAGATAGTTGTGATTTTTTACAAAAAGAACTTAGTAATTTAAAATCATCTTTTTGACCTTGCAAGCCATGAGCACAAATAATAATGACTGTACTTTTATCAACCATTTGCTTAAATAATTTTACTTCATAACCATCACGTAAAATAATTACCTTTTCTCGTATTTCAGCAGCTTGTTGTACATGAATATTGTCTTTAATTTTTGCCATTAATAAAATTCTTAAAATTATTAAAATTACTAATATACTAATCCCAATTAAAATCGAATATAAACCATTTTGTTCAGTAAAAAAATTAGCATTGTTTCATATCATGTTAAAGTTAGTCCCTTCCTATATTTGTAATTATTCGTAAATTTTAAAATTAGCTGCTTGTGGATGAATAAAAATACGTTCAATTTTTTGTGCTTTATTTGTTTCATCATTAATAGTTAATAAAATAGCTGAAAATTGACCTTCGCCATCTGCTGGACTAAATTTGGCCGGCATACTTTTTTTATCACGAATAATAACTTCTTCAGCTTTAGAACCAATAATAGAATAAAACGGGCCTGTCATTCCAACATCACTAATAAAAGCGGTACCTTTTGGTAATAAACGATTATCTGCTGTTTGAACATGAGTATGAGTTCCTACCACACAAGTAACTTGACCATCAAAATTTCAAGCAAAAGATAACTTTTCTGCTGTTGCTTCAGCATGAAAATCAATAATATGAATGTCACTTTTTTCTTCACTATTTTGTTTATCAATCGTAATAAGTTGTTCAAGAGCAAAATAAGGATTATCAGATTTATCCATGAAAGTACGACCAATTAAGTTTGTTACACGCACTTTTTTATTACCAACTTTAACTAAAATTGTACCATTACCTGGATGATAAGGATTATAATTTAAAGGACGCAATAAATCGGGAGTTGTATTAATATACTTAGCAACATCAGGATGACCAAAAATATGATTACCGGTAGTAATAATATCAATACCAGCATTTTTTAATTCATCATAGTGTTTTTTACATAATGATTTACCATGCGTAGTATTTTCGCCATTCGCAACTACTAAATCAATCTTAAATTGATTTTCATATTCATTTTTTATTTTAGGAATTCAATATTTAACCATTTGTCTACCAACAATACTGTAAATATCACCAATTATTAAAATTTTCATTAATTTCCACCTGCTTTATTCTATTTTATCAATTTCTTGTAAAACTTTAATAAAATTATACTTTTCCGTATATTTTTCATATATTACTTGTCGTTGTTTATATTTTTCATAAAGATGCAACTTACTTTCATATTTATTTAATAAAATAATAACTTTTTGTAGACTATCATGAACAGCCGTTCGTGATACTTTTTGTAAATCAGCGATTTCTTGTAAAGATAAATTCTCAATAAAGTAATTTGTAAAATATTGTTTTTGTTTTGCTGTTAATAATGTATTATAAAAAGCAAATAAACTATAATATAAAACTTGTTTTTCTAAATTATTCATTTTCATACTCCACAAACAAATCACTTGTTAAACTAAAAATATACTTATCTAAATCAAACTCTTCCAAGTCATTAATACCTTCACCAAAACCCATTAATTTAACAGGAATATCCAATTCTTCCTTAATAGCAAGAATAATACCGCCTTTAGCAGTGCCATCTATTTTTGTTAAAATAATGCCAGTCAAAGAAACAATTTTCATAAATTCTTGCGCTTGATTAATACCGTTTTGTCCAGTTGTACCATCAATTACTAACAATGTTTCATTAGCTTCATGTCCTAATTTATGAGTAATAATTTTATTAATCTTTTTCAACTCCTGCATCAAATTAACTTTATTTTCTAATCTTCCTGCCGTATCAACAATAATAACATCACAACTTTCAGATTTAGCTGCTTCAATTCCAGCATAAACAACACTAGCTGGATCTTGCTTTGGTGTTCCTAAATAACAAGGAATTCCAATTCTTTCTGCTCAAATTTGTAATTGTTCAACTGCACCAGCACGAAAAGTATCAGCAGCAACTAGAATTGGTTTTTTACCTTGTGTCTTTAATTTAGCTGCTAATTTAGCTGCTGATGTTGTCTTACCATTACCATTAACACCAACAACTAAAAATAACGAAATATTATTACTACTAAAATTTAATCTTGTAGAAACCAACTGACCATCAGTATAAATAACAAACATTTTATCAATAATAATATCATTAATATCTTTTGGTTTTGTTAATTTTTGGATTTTGGCTTCATGACGAATTTCATCAGTAATAGTTTCTGCCATTTTGTATCCAACATCTGCTAAAATTAATACTTCAGTTAATTCTTCAAAATATTGTTCATCAAGTTGATGATAACGCGCTGCTAATGCTTTAATTTTAGATGCAAATAATGTTCTTGACTTTTTAAGGCCCTGATCATATTTAGTTGTCTTTTGACCAAATAATTTTGTCTTTAAATTTTTAAAAAATGCCATATTTTCACCTACATTGTTTATTATACCAATAAATAACTAGTTATTTATGACATTAATACTTTAATTTTATTAAAATATTAATAATATGATTTAAAAGCTTTATTTAATAAGTAATTTATTATATTTTAATTTAATAATAAATCCAAAAAATATCAATCAATTTTTGGTGATTTTAGCTAAAAATAAAAGATTGCTTTTGCAATCTTTTTAACTTTTTTTATTAAATACATGATGAATTTGATGGTTTATATCCAATTGTTGAAGGTTGATTTTGTAAATCCATTGCATTTATTTTTTTTAGTTTTATTAAAACTTAATCGGTTGATTTTTTCTTCGAATACATGTTTCTCATTATTAGCAATTTCTTTTTCTAATAATAAATTTTTAAGTTGATCAGTCTTAATTAAAATATCCTTAGTTATATATTTGTTCTTATTAACACAACCAAAAGTAATAATAATATAAGGTTTTTATCCCTTTATGTACTATAGACATATTCCGTAAATAAATTTTTTAAAAGTCAATTAATAATTTAAAATTTATTTTATAATTTCTTTATTAATAAATTAATAAGGTGTTTATAAAAATGAATTTTGAAAATTTAAAAAAATTAAAAAATGAACAATTTTATAGATATTTTGGTATAAAACGTTTTCATTTTGATGAAATGTTAACAAAATTAATTGAAATAGAAAATTTAAAAAAACTAAAGGTAGAAAATATAAACTTTCAGTTGAAGAAAGATTGATGATGACTTTAGTATACTGAAAAGAATATTATACTTTTTTCCAAATGAGTATTAAATATAAAATGAGTGCATCAAGTTGTTTTCGAAATATTACTTGAGCAGAAAATAAACTTAGTGATGACAAAGATTATCAGTTTTTAAAAAAAATATAAATCAAAAATCGAGAAAAAACAAGAAGATTTAAATGAATTTCAATTTTATTTAATTGATTCAACTGAAATTGAAATTGAAAGACCAACTAAAAAAAACTACAGTTAGAATATTTTTCTGGTAAAAGTTGAATGTTTTCTATAAAATTTCAAATTATATATGACTTTTTTAATAAAAAAATTGTTGATATTTTTGCTGATAATGGAAAAGTACATGATTTTCAAATATTAAAAAATTCAAATCTTGAATTTTCAGAAAAAACAATAATTATTGGTGATTTGGGATATCAAGGAATACAAAATATTTATAAAAATACTATATTACCAATTAAAAAAACTAAAAATAAAAAATTAACTAAACAAGAAAAAATCTACAATAAAATTATTTCAAAAATTAGAATTAAAGTTGAACATGTTTTTGCTTGATTAAAAAGATTCAAAATTTTAATAAATAAATGTAGAAAAAGTATATTTAGACTTATGTACTTAAGATTTAACTTACTTTGTGAAATTTTTAATAAAACAAAACCATTAAAATAAAAAAATATTAAAAATATTTTTTTAAAAATTTAAATTTTTATCAAGTTAATATAAAAATAATATTAACAATTTTTGTGTTTGAAATATAAATTTATTTTTAAAGTATTTTTTTAAAAATATTAACTTCTATAATTATTAACACTAAAAAATTTATAAATATTAGTATTGACAATTGATTAAATTTATTTACGGAATATGTCTTATTTTTAAATTTTATCACATAAATGTAGATAAAAGCCTATCTAGGAAATTATCCCCACATGTATCTAAATCAAACACAAAATTATAGTTTCAAAACTAGGTATCTTATTGAATTTATATGAAAAAGAAGTTGCATATAAATGAATATTGTGTTTCGAAACTTTTATTTGTGTTCGGAAAGCTCGTCGGATGTGTTTTCATGCAGATTCAATCTGGTTTGTGTTTACACCTGTTGATTACACACACCCAACTTCATGATTTACGATTTCATGTTTGTGATAGAAGTTTTTGAAACTTCCATATCCCTTCCAAGAATCCGTAAACAGACAACACCCAGTAGAAATGTGTTTCAATGCAAATCATAAAAGGTTTTTCTCATCTGCTTTTTTCAATACTTTCACAATTAGTTTGTTGCTCGTTTTCTCATAAACTCCAACAATCAAGGTTTTATTCAACAAGGAAGAACCTTGTTGAATAAAAACTACATGTGAAAGATACATTTCATCCATCTGTGCTGTGCCATCATCAATGAACCCTGCATCTTGATTCCAAATTCTAGTTCTGATTTCATGACCCATTCTTCAAGCTGTTTTATATGCCACACCCAATTCCCTTGCAACATCTGTTGATGGTATACCATGCTTTATGTTTATTCATCTAAAGATTAGATAAAACCAAGATGTCAAAGGTGTTTGTGACTTGTGAAAAATGGTGTCATGAAGAATACTAAATGTTTGATGACATTTCAAACATCTTATTCTTCTCAAATCAGAAACATTAAAACTAGAAGAAGCACACCTGATACATTTCATTACTTTCAACTTCGCTATATATAGCTAACTAAATTAATGTTTACTCATAAATAATGTAAAATAATAATATGTAATTTAAACAGTTTTTGAATTTAAAAGTACAATTCAGCAATATTTAAAATAGATTAGGAAGATTAAATTATGCCAAAACCATACAGTTAAGACTTACGAAGAAAAGTAATAGAAGCCTATGAAAGTAAAAACATGAAAATTAAAGAAATTTGTAAAGTGTTCAATATTACTAGAAAGACTTTATTCTTATGAAGAAAAAGAAAAAAAGAAACTGTGCATATAAAACCAATTTTGAATTATCAAAAAGGACATAGCCACAAAATAAAGGATTTAGATGAATTAAAAAATTATTTAGCGCAAAATAAAGATGTTACAGTTCAAAAAGTAATTGAAAAATTTGGTGATATGACTAAAGAAACAGTTTATAACTATTTCAAAAAACTAAATTATACATATAAAAAAAACTTTTTTATATGAACAAAGAGATAAAAATAAACAAGAAGATTTTTTAAAAGAAATAGCTAAAATAATGAATGAAGATTTAGTAGACATATTCCGTAAATAAATTTAATCAATTGTAAATAATAATATTTATAAATTTTTTAGTGTTAATAATTATAGAAGTTAATATTTTTAAAAAAATACTTTAAAAATAAATTTATATTTCAAACACAAAAATTGTTAATATTATTTTTATATTAACTTGATAAAAATTTAAATTTTTAAAAAAATATTTTTAATATTTTTTTATTTTAATGGTTTTGTTTTATTAAAAATTTCACAAAGTAAGTTAAATCTTAAGTACATAAGTCTAAATATACTTTTTCTACATTTATTTATTAAAATTTTGAATCTTTTTAATCAAGCAAAAACATGTTCAACTTTAATTCTAATTTTTGAAATAATTTTATTGTAGATTTTTTCTTGTTTAGTTAATTTTTTATTTTTAGTTTTTTAATTGGTAATATAGTATTTTTATAAATATTTTGTATTCCTTGATATCCCAAATCACCAATAATTATTGTTTTTTCTGAAAATTCAAGATTTGAATTTTTTAATATTTGAAAATCATGTACTTTTCCATTATTAGCAAAAATATCAACAATTTTTTTATTAAAAAAGTCATATATAATTTGAAATTTTATAGAAAACATTCAACTTTTACCAGAAAAATATTCTAACTGTAGTTTTTTTTAGTTGGTCTTTCAATTTCAATTTCAGTTGAATCAATTAAATAAAATTGAAATTCATTTAAATCTTCTTGTTTTTTCTCAATTTTTGATTTATATTTTGTTTTTAAAAACTGATAATCTTTGTCATCACTAAGTTTATTTTCTACTCAAGTAATATTTCGAAAACAACTTGATGCACTAATTTTATATTTAATACTCATTTGGAAAAAAGTATAATATTCTTTTCAGTATACTAAAGTCATCATCAATCTTTCTTCAACTTAAAGTTTATATTTTCTACCTTTAGTTTTTTTTAAATTTTCTATTTCAATTAATTTTGTTAACATTTCATCAAAATGAAAACGTTTTATACCAAAATATCTATAAAATTGTTCATTTTTTAATTTTTTTAAATTTTCAAAATTCATTTTTATCAAAACCTTATTAATTTATTAATAAAGAAATTATAAAATAAATTTTAAATTATTAATTGACTTTTAAAAAATTTATTTACGGAATATGTCTAGTATATATTGATGAATCTGGAATTGATAAGGTAATGTTTAGTAATTTGTGTAACTTACAAAAATAACTATGTTTAATTAATTCTAGTAAATAAAATTAAATAACTAGAAAGAGTTAGTTACTTATGTCTAAAAAACAAAATATTAATAATAATGATCCAATATCAAAAGCAGTAGATTTATTACTAGAAAATACTGAAGATTTAACAAAAGTTTTTAAAGAGGGAGATTTATATAAAGAATTAACAAAAAGATTAGTTGAAAAAATGTTGAATTCTGAAATGCAAAATTATTTAGGATATGAAAAAAATAAACATAATAATAGTGATAATGCTCGTAATGGTATAAGTTCAAAAAAATTAATAACTCAACAAGGTAAAATTGAGATTAATGTACCACGAGATCGTAATATTAATTTTGAGCCAGTAATAGTTGCAAAAAGACAAATAAGATTTGATGGTTTTGATCAACAAGTTCTTTCATTATATGCCAAAGGCATGACTTTATCAGATATTAGAATGCAGTTACAAGAGTTATATCATGGTACTGATATTAGTGAAAGTGTTATTAGTCAAATTACTGATGATGTTATTGATGATGTTAAAGCATGACAAAATCGGCCATTAGAAATTGTTTATCCGATTGTTTATTTTGATTGTATAGTAGTTAAAGTACGACAAGATAAACGCATTATTAACAAATCAGTTTATATAGCACTAGGAGTTGATTTAGAAGGTAAAAAAGATGTTTTAGGCTTATTAATTAGCGAAAATGAAGGTTCTAAGTTTTGATTATCTAATTTCACAGAAATGAAAAATCGAGGCTTAAATGATATTCTTATGGCTTGTAGTGACAATTTAACAGGAATGTCAGAAGCAATACAATCAGTTTATCCTAAAAACGAACATCAATTATGCATAGTTCATCAAATTAGAAATAGTTTAAAATATGTTTCATACAAACATAGAAAATCACTAGTTACAGATTTAAAACCAATTTATAGTGCATGTAGTGAAGAACAAGCAATGAAAGCTTTAGAATCTTTTGAAAGTAAATGAAATAAACAATATCCTCAAATTGCTAAATCATGATATAAAAATTGAGATAATTTAATGGTTTTTATTAGTTATCCTGCAGAAATCAAAAGAGTGATTTATACAACAAATGCTATTGAATCTGTTAATAGTCAATTACGAAAAGTTATTAGAAATAAAAAAGTTTTTCCAAATGATATGGCAGTTTTTAAAATATTTTACTTAGCAATTGAAAATATAACAAAAAAATGAACAATGCCCATTCAAAATTGAAATACAGCAATTGCTCATTTTATGATAAAATTTGAAGATATAATTAATCTAAACTAGTAACTTTGTAAAAAGATACACAGATTTTTCAAAAGCCTCGATGATAATGAATTTTATAAATATGCTTGATCTGAAAAAGGTAAAAGATTATTTGATAATAAACCCGCATATAAAATAAAAAGAATGATTATAATTGGTTCACTAAATAAAGGTAAATTAAAAGCCCTATGAGCGTTTGAAGGACATTGCAACAGTAAAATTTTTGAATCATATGTAAAAAATATACTAATTCCAGTATTAAAGCGTGGACAAATTATAGTTTTAGATAATGCAAAGTTTCATAAATCTAAATTAACACAACAATTAATTGAAAATGCTGGATGCAAACTATTATTTCTTCCACCATATTCTCCTAATTTAAATCCAATTTAACATTTTTGATTTGCTATAAAACATAATATAAGAAAAATATTACCAAATTATTGACCAAATATTAAAAAAGCGATTGATTTTGTTTTTCAAGATATGAGTAAACATTACTTTAGTTAGCTATATTTCAAACAATCGTTTTCATTTTGAAATACGCTATTGAATTCATTTTAATTCATTTTTTCCTCCACACTAGTACATGTGGGGATAATTTCCTAATATAATTTAACACTGAATTTATTTTTTTCTGTTCAAAACGTGCAATATCTCTTTCAATATTGGTAATTATTTTAGTTATATTTAATAAAATTTGTTGATTTTTTTTATTCTTAATTTTTTCATTTTTTTTAAAAAAATTCAGAAAATTTCTTATCTTTTGAAAAATCTTTGTCAAAAGATAAACTATCATTACCCATTTTATTTTTCTCAATAAAATTAGCACCTTTTTCAACTAATAAATTAATAAATTTTAAATCAGCATTACCCATTATAGCATAATGTAAAGGAGTATTATCTCTATTATTTTTGGCATTTATATTAGCACCATATTTAATTAATAGATCTGCAGTTTCTAAAAAATTATGAAAACATGCATAATGTAAAGGAGTATTACCAGAATTATCTTTTTCATTTATATTTAAATTATTTATTTTATTAGTAAGAAAATAAATAACTACCTTATTATTACCATTTTTTAAAAATTAAATAAAAAGTTTTTGATCAAAAACTTTTCTTAAGTTTTCATCTGTTAATATTCTTTTTGCTTCATTCAATTCTTGCGTTTTAAGTTTTGATTGAGGATTATTATTTTTATCTGGGTGAGTTTTTAGATCAGTCTGTTTTAATTTTTTTTAATTTCTACTACTTATGCTGTTGGTAATACATTTAATATATCATAATAATTAGAAATTAACGATTCATCTTTCAAAATTCTTTTTTTCTCCTTTCAAAATAAAAAACTAATTTACTTTAAAATAAAGTAAATTAGTTAAAAACTATATTTAGTTTAAAATAAAGTATACATATTTGACTATTAATTTGGTAAATTTAAATATTTAAATTTACCAAACATTCTTTAGTGAACTTTATTTTATTCATCAGATTTTAATAATTCAATTAAATTCATTTTATTTAATTCATGATTATGAATAATAAATGTTGATATATATATACCACCAATTATGATAAAACTTACTGGTAATATTCATCATGTTATTGTAAATGGTAAAGCCACACCAACAAAACTAATAAGAATATTAATTAAACCATAAATATTAAGGTAACCTAGGGCAAACCCTACAATATAACCAAGTAATGCTCAAGGTGTAAAAATACCTAAAGTAAAAGAATTAATTTCTCAATTAGTATATCCTTCTGCTTTCATATGAGCCATAAAACGACGAAATTGATCGGTAAATAAATCAGTAATCATAATAACAATTAATATTGAACAAATAATCGTTGTCACAATAAATAAAGCACTAGCACTGAAAGCAATATCTGACATTTTAGTAAGCATTGCTTGTTGTCTTGATAATAAATAATTTTTTTTGACCATTGGTATATTTTGATTACCACTTAAACTAGTGGTTGCATAAATAGTATAATCATCTAAATTTGATTTAAAACTCATTCTTCCAATTAAATCAAAAACATTAGCATTAGCACTTAACTTACCATTAAATCATTGAAATACATCCGTTCCTGAATAATAAGGATTATCATCAATATAACTATAGCCCATAATTTCATTAGCTCATTTTTGATCAACATAGGCTTTAGGAGTATCATAAGATTCTTGAATTCCCACAACTTGATATGTATGAAGCGGATTATCATTACCCGTAATATTTTTTCATCATGTTGGCATGTTATTTTTAATATCCGCTTGTAAACTATCATCATTAATATTATTTTCTTTAGTTAAAATATTATTATTAACCATTCCCATAAATCATTCTGCTGGGCGGTTTAATAAAATACTTAATGGATCTTTAGGATCAAATCCATTATATGTCTTTACCAAATCATATGAAAAAGGTCTAATTCATTTACCTGTTGAATCGGAAATACGTGATAAATCAAAATCAATATTTTTAGCATTATCAGCTGTTGAAATTTTACCACTTTTAGCACTACCACTAATATCAGAAGGCAATTTTAATCAAATATCATTAACATTATTTCAAGTACTAGGTTCATTATTTATAATTGGTTGTCCTTTTTCATCATACATACTATTATACCTAGTGCCATGGATATCACTATATTCTTTACTATTATCAGATAATTTTATTTTTTGATCACCACGATAATTTCATTTTGTTCCACTTTTTGATCAGATGCCGCCATTTGTAGTATAATAATCTGTTGGTGGTGTTTCACCGTAATATCAATTTTCTTTTGGTAAAGGAACACTTTTACCATCAATATTTTTATAACATAAAGTATTAACTTGTGGTACACCACTAAATTGTGAACCAACATCTAATCCAAATTTAGATTGAAAAGCACGATTGATAACCATTGGAATAGCATTAGCATTAGCATTATATTTTAAAGCTTTAACTTCATCATTTTTTAATACTAACATCGCAGTATTGGGATTAATCCCAATAACATCCATTAGTTCTTTTTTAGCAATTTTTGTACTTTCATCAACACCAACTTTAAACTGTGTTACTAATTCTTCATCTGGTCCATTAATATCACCATTATTAGTAGTTTTTGGATTAAAAGCAATAGTGTTATGACCAATACTAAAATAATCATAAGGATCTTCTTTAATATTAGGTCTTGGCAAACTATCAATACTCTGACGAACAAAGCCCGGTAATACTTGCTTTAAAATTTCTTTAATTGCCTCTGGACCAGGTGGCACTCCAGGATTGGGAACTTGCAAAATATTAGGTAATTGGCCACTTACAAAATTAACAATATTATATGAAATTATTTTTGATGGTGTATTATCTTCTTTACTTAAATCAGTTATTAACTGATTACTAAAAGCTTTGCCGCCTAATCAACTGTATGATCAAACTAAATCATTAAGTTCTAATGTCCCTGTTGATTGTTCTTGATAATAAGAGGACATTTTTTTTATAAACTCTGCTCTTTCAGATTCAGGAAAAGATGAATCGAAAGTAAAAATATCAGCAAAATTATTAGTTAATTTTTCTTTTTTAAACAATAATGGATTATATCATCCAACACGTGCTTTTTTCTCATCATAAACAATTTTATCTTCAGGTCAAGGCATAGCACCATAAGTTGGATAATACTTCTCACCGCTTGGTCGATTAAAAAAATCTCATGAATATAATCCATATTTACTCATTGGCATATTCGGCATTGGTGTTTGATACTCATAATAATTTTTATATTTTTGAGTTTTGAAATAATTAACTTTTAAGCTATTAATAGTGGCAGGAACTAGTGTTGTTGCTACAATTGAAAGTGAAGCTAAAGTAATAACTCCCGAAGTAACTAAAATTTTTTTTCAACTAGTTTTTGACAACGATAATAAAAAACGAAGACGAAAATTATTTTGTAAAAACTTGCTAGTTCTATTTTTAGGAACACCTAAAGCTAAATCACTATCTTTTTTAATTAAAAATAAAGGATCACGCTTTAAAAGACGAAAGGCAGTTAATAAAGTAACAATTGTAATAAAACTAATAATTAAAACAATTGAAATAAATAATGGAACAACATCAAAGTTAAAAACATTATATGGTAAAACAAATAAAGTATTAAAAATCTCAGTTAAATATACCTGAATTACAAGACCAACAATTCAGCCAATTGGAATTGCAATTAATAGCGTTAATAATGGATATGCCAAATAAGAAATCGTAATTTCTCATGTTTTATAACCTATTGATTTTAAAATACCCATCGAAACTTGTCCATGTTGGATTGCTTTTTTAACAATTAAAGTGGTGATAAAAATAACAACCGTTAGTAAAAATAATACTCCTGCTATTGCTGCAAATAAAAATCCAATTATTGCTCAATTAAATATCTTTTCTTTACTATTATAAAGCGAAAACTGACTATTACTACTTGTAACTACAGGATTTGGATTAATAAGGTATGTAGAAGATGATTGTGGTGTTGGATCTGTATTACCATATTTCTCAACTAAATACTTATTATAATCATATTGATTTAAATCACTAACACCATTATCACTAAATATTGTTTTTTGAAAAAAATCATTAAATAAATCAACATCAAATTCATGAATACTATTTTTAGAAATATTATTTCATTTTGTAAAATACATTAAAGTATTATCGGTTTTATCTGCTGTCTTATATCAATTTTCATCATTTCACGCTGAAGGTGTAACATAAGCAATAAATTCAGTTCTTGTATTGGGAATTGGATCTAAGTCACTAATCGTTGGATAAATATCATAAGCATCACCACCAATACCACTAACAATAAAGTCAGTACCATTAATATTAATATGATCGCCTGGTTTATACGCTTTATTACTTTTATTTTTTCTTGCATATTGTGGCGTAATAACTATTTCATTTTTACTTGTTGGTGTAACACCTTCAAATACTTTTAGATTAGTATGATTTAAAGCATTAGGTAAACCAATATCAATAATTTTAGTATTAATTTGAGTATTATTAATTACTCCAGCACTGGCAGTAAATTGATTACGAACATATAAATCACGCATTTGTAATGCTGCAACCGCACGAATTAAATATGTAGAAAATGCATCTCTTTCAGTGCCATCACTAATCACATTATAGTTAAAAGGTGAATGATAACCAATAGAAGTATTAGTAAAATTAGTATAAATGTTACTATCTGATTCTGTTTCAGAAAAATTACGATAAATTCTCATTCATTGACCATTCATACCATAATCATTTTCTAATCTTGGATCGGGTTCAGTTTCCTTAACTACTTTAATAAAAAGTTCATTTCTTTCTGTTGGATATTGCAAATTAACACTATCAGGAATAGTAGCATCATTAGAATAAGATCTAAAATTTATTTTATTTTCTAAAATTCAAGTGGTAACTTTATCATTATCAGCCTCCTTTAATATTGGGTCTGTTGAATGTTTTGTAATCCATTCCTTAATAAAAGTATTAATAGATTGAAGAATATTGGGTTCTGTTCTTTTTAAGAAAACATCGCGATATAAATCATCTGCTTCTGTTTTAAAATGGTTTTTTAAATTTTCATTAGCAGCATTTTTTGATTTTAATAATAATTGACCATAGATGCTTGCTTTAACATTATTATTATTCAAATTAAAAACTAAAGGATTATCCGGATTTGTTCATCTTATATCATTAAACCCAGTAATATTGCCTGTATTATCACGAGTATAATCAATAGTTAAGTTATCTTTAGTGATTGGTAGTATTTCTTGATCTGTACCTATTTTTGTATCATCAAAATAAAGCGCTTTAGTGCTTTTACTATTAGTTCCATCTTGAACATAAAATCGACCTAACTTTAAACTAAAAGCTTGATTAGCAATTTGTTTAATACCTTGTGACACTGGTGAATAAGGTAAAACGGCATCAAACTTAAGATCATTTAATCCTAATTGATTACTTCCTTCAATCATTCTAACGTATGATATTCAAATTCCAGTAACCAACGAAGTTGCAAAAGCAGTAAGTAATAGTAAAATAACTAATTGTAATTTACTTTTTCATGTAGCAACTAAAGTCTGCTTTAATAGTAACGCATTCTTAAATAAACTTTTTTTTGATTTCTTATTAGTAGATACCATTTTTTTATTATTCGCTTTTTCGCGTTTATTTAACCTTGCCATTACAGTTCTCCCTAATTCCTGAAATTAAAATTTTGCATTTAATTTTAATTATTAAGTTCACATATGGATTAATAATATCACACTTATACAAAATTAATATATAGGATAATTTTAAAATAAATAATAGATAGTTTTTATATTCTCTGTTTGATATATTACCATATTTAAATTGTTTATTTAAATAAATTTTAAAATTAAAATAACTAATGATACAATTTGTAAGAAATGAATTTAATTATTTTCAGAGTTAAATGTATTAAATTTTAGTAAAATAAAATTGACAAAAATAACACTTTATTTAAGGAGGACTGCTATGAAAAAAGTATTTACCAAGTTAGGAATTATCTTAATAGCAAGTGCCACTATTTTACCTCTATCAGCTTGTACATTTAATTTTTATGTTAACCGTGTAACTAATAGTATCGCTAAAAGTTTTGCTGACCAAACTTCTGCTTTAATTAAAAGTATGGTTATGTCAAAAGAGTTAGGTGCTGATACTAGTAATACTAATGATGATATTATGGGAAAAATTCAAAATAATAGTATTAATAATTTAACTAAAAATACTAGTTTAGATAATTGAGGTGATTTACAAACACGTTGAGGGGAAAATGGAAAAATTGATGTAAATAACTTTGATCCTGATAATTTTTTTAAAGCTTATGGAACAGGTGAATTAACTAAAACCATCAATAGTAAACAGCAAGTTAATGATGTTTTTTCATCACTTGATGATATTAGAACTATATCAATTATGGCTAACCCACAATTAGAAAATATAGTTGTTGGTGCTGGTATGGACCCCATTTCTAGTTTTTTAAAATCATTACAAGGTGACTTAAGCACTTTACCAACTGGATTACAATTAGTTGCTAATTTAATTAATAACTATGGTCCTAATTTTTTAAATCCGCTAACTAGAATATTTGGTAATTTAGTCAATGGCAGTTGATCTGATCAACAAACTTCTACACCCACTGATGAAGAAACATTAACTAATTTTATGAATAATTGAAAAGATGATAGTGGTCAACCTTATAGCGCTTGAAATGATAATGGAAAATGAAAAATAGATCCACACGCTAAAGTGGTAATAGATGTACCGCTTTATCCTGGTCACATAGTAAGTGGTTGAAAATCAAAGCAAGATTATGATTTATATCATGGCGGAACTTTAATTAATTACTTGTTTTGAAAAATGAGTAAAGATAATAAAATTTCTGGTAAAGATGGTAAAACTCCACGATATTTAGGTAATATTATTTCAGAACATATAACACTTGATGGGAGTTGACTAAAGCCAAATCAAATAAACGTTAATTTTGATGATATAGGTTTTTTTTATGATATTAAAAGATACCTTTCCTATCTTTTAACTAATCCACTTTATATCTTAACAATTATTGAAGCAATTATTCCGGTTATTAAAAAATGAATATTAGATATGCCAGATATTACTGAAGGTGTTAAAAACTTAACAATTGGTAATGGTTATCCATCAAAGCCAATTGCTGGTAGCTATAATTTACTTGATATTATCAATACTATAAAATCTTTAATTAACCAACCAGAAAAATTAAAACAAATACTTCTAACCGTATTTGGTAAAACTACAGCAGAAACTCGTGGTTTTGATACATTTCTTTATGATATTAAACTTAATTTAACAATACCAAATCCAACCTCTATATCAGCAATTTTAACCTTAGGTGGACTTATTGGTGATAATGGATATCCAGATGTTGATAAATTAATTGATACTATTATCAATAGTATCAATACAGATAGTGTTAAAAATATTATTGATAGTATTACTGATCTAATTACCAAAATTTCAGAACAATATCCAGGTAATGAAGGTATTAATATTGATCTACAAGATTTAGAGAATTTTTTATTTAATAATACTACTGGTCTCTTAATAATTCTTAAAAATGATACTATTTTTACTCTAAAAAACATAATTAATAAAAGTGATGTAACAGCAACCGATGTAGAAGAATTATATAAATCATTAGGTGGACACATTAATCCAGAATATGCAGATTTTACTCAAGAATCAATACTTGATATTTTACAAAAAACTATGTTTGAACCAAACAGTCAACTAAATAATATCTTAAATTTATTACTTGGTACTACTGATGAAAGTCATAAATTAGGAATTAAAAATATTATTACTGCTAATAATAATCAATGAATTAAAGATAACTATGAAGTTTATTTTGATGCTGATAACACAACCGGCATTAATAAAAAAATAGGTAATACTTATAATATTACTATGACTAAAACTACCATCAATAATATCGAAACAATTAATTTAAAATATGATTTTACATATAAAATTAAAAACACTACATATCATTTTATTATCACTGCTATTGATATTGAAAATTTAATTGATTTTCAAGGTATACGTACTTTTAAATTTAAAAGTATTACTTTAGTAAAATAAAAAGGCTTTTATCTCTTTATGTACTATTTTTAAATTTTATCACATAAATGGAGATAAAAGCCTATCTAGGAAATTATCCCCACATGTATCTAAATCAAACACAAAATTATAGTTTCAAAACTAGGTATCTTATTGAATTTATATGCATTTTCTTTTACATATATAGCTAACTAAAGTAATGTTTACTCATATCTTGAAAAACAAAATCAATCACTGTTTTAATATTTGGTCAATAATTTGGTAATATTTTTCTTATATTATGTTTTATAGCAAATCAAAAATGTTCAATTGGATTTAAATTAGGAGAATATGGCGGAAGAAATAATAGTTTGCATCCAGCATTTTCAATTAATTCTTGTGTTAATTTAGATTTATGAAACGTTGCATTATCTAAAACTATAATTTGTCCATGCTTTAATACTGGAATTAGCATATTTTTTACATATGATTCAAAAATTGGAATGGCAATCTTTTTTAGGACTGTTTTTTGGTAGACATTTGTGCTTATGTATTTTATGGTGGTTAAGCAGTTTAGAGCGCTGTGGATTCTTATGTTGTTGTATCAATTGATATAATCAAATAATTCTAATTTTAATGGGATTAATGATGTAAAATTTTTATCATTAATAAATTCTGTTTTGAAAGTTTTGAAAGTTGCTTCAGCAACAGCGTTATCATAAGGACAACCTTTTTTGCTTAAAGAGCGGGTAATATTGAAGGCTAATAAAAGTTTATCAATAGTTTTATTATTAAATTCATTACCGCGATCGCTATGAAATATTTGAATATTTTTTAAACAATGATTTGAGCACATAAATGCTTGATATACTAATGATGCATCTTTTTTAGTAACTACACTATGTCCAATAATTTCGCGATTATACAGGTCGATTAATAAGCGAATATAGTTTCATTTACCATTAACTTGAACATAATTTAAATCACTAACAATAACTTCATTTTTAAGCCTATTATTAAAGTCTCTATTAACAAGATTAGTAATTTGAATATCATTGACTTTATTATGATAATTTTTGTATGATAATTTAGTGTATTTTGATATTAAATTATGTTTATTCATAATTTTTTTAATTTTTCGTCTTGATAAATTAATTTTCTTTTCTTTTAGAACAACTTTTAACCTTCTTGTTCCATAAGCTTCTTTATTTTCTTTAAAAGCACTAATAACAGCTTCATCATGCATATT
Organism: Spiroplasma ixodetis; assembly: GCF_040369795.1. Classification (GTDB taxonomy): domain Bacteria; phylum Bacillota_I; class Bacilli_A; order Mycoplasmatales; family VBWQ01; genus Spiroplasma_E; species Spiroplasma_E ixodetis_B. Next base: position 1,234,551 of record NZ_AP028955.1, on the reverse strand, counting down.
ATTTTGAATTTTATCTTCTTTTTTCTTGAAATTAAAATAATATGTTGATTTAGAGATTTTTAAAAAACGACACATTGTACGAATTTTATATTTAACTTTATTTTTAGTAATAATTTCTATTTTCTGCCTATTATTAGTGCTGCTTGCTTTAAAATATCATTTTCCATTCTTAATTGTTTTAATTATTTTCTTAATTTAATTAATTCATTTTCTTCAACAGAACAGTTATCTTTGGTTTTAAAAATGCCTGAATTAGTAAATTTCTTAATCCAATTATAAGTAGCTGAAATTGTAATATTGTACTCTTTAGCAAGACAAGAGACTGACTTGCCGCTTTGATATAAAGCTACTATTTGTTTTTTAAATTCATCTGAATATGAGTTAATATTGGCCATAATTATAATTCCTTTCTTTTAACTAATTTGTTCACTTGTCTACGTAATTAGTGTCCAATAAAGCGTAACCCATCCACATTCAAATTAGAAGAAGCACATCTGATACATTTCATTACTTTCAACTTCACTATATATTTCAAACAATCGTTTTCATTTTGAAATATGCTATTGAATTCATTTCAATTCATTTTTTACTCCACACTAGTAAATGTGGGGATAATTTCCAATAAAAAACTAATTTTAATGTATTATTTACTAGATATTTAATAAAAAAATAATAGTTATCATAATAATAATTATTTTTAACTATAAAATATATGAATATATACTATACAATTTTAATTTTAATGCTATACTTAATTAAGTGCTTATTAATCTCATTATATCAGATATTATTATCAGATTTATCAATTAGGCGCCAGAAAGAAGAGGCTTTGTTAATGGAAAACAATCAAACAATAGAAGCATTATTAGAAGAAATTAAAGTTTTAAAAGAAACAGTAGTTACTATTAATGCAAGTTTAACAACACTTGTAAAAATCACAGAAGAACGTGAAAAACGTTTTGCTGAACGTGGAGCAAGAACACAAGGGGATAGAAATTCTTCTGATCGTGGAAACTTTAGACCACGTTCTGACCGTGGTGATTCTAGTTGAGGAAACAGTGGTGGATTTAGCAGACGAGACCGTGACGACCGTAATCGTAAGGGATAATTTAAATAAATAAAAAAACTTATAGCTAAGATTTAGCTATAAGTTTTTTTATTTATTTAAATGTATAATGAAATTAAATATTAAAAATAACTATTTTAATTTCACTAATTTGTTAATTTTTCAAAATCTAAAAACCCATCAACTCAACTATTATTAAAATTAGAATCATGAGTTGTCAATAATACAGTGCCTTCAAATTCTTGCAATGCTTTTAATAAAGACTCTTTAGCTAAAACATCAATATGATTAGTTGGCTCATCTAAAATTAATAAGTTATAAGGTTTTAATACCAATGCTGCCAATCTAACCTTAGTTTGTTCACCACCAGAAAGTAAGTTTATTGGTTTCATTACTAAATTACTACGCAAACCAAAACTTGCTAAAATTCTTCTAATCTCAACATCATTTAATTTAATATCTAACTCTTTTAAATAATTAAATGGAGTAGTACTAGTCATTACTTCAGTTTGATGAAAATACGCTACTTGCATTCGATCATCTAAATTAATATTCCCAGCAAGTGCTGGGATATTACCAGCTAACGTTTGCAAGAAAGTAGTTTTACCAATTCCATTATACCCTTTAACAACTCACTTACTACCAGTCTTAATAACAAAAGTAAGTGGCTTAATTAATGGTTTATGATAACCTATTTCAAGGTTTTTAGCTTGGACAGCAATTGAACTTGTTGTTTTATAATACTTAAAATAAAACTTTGGAGGAGACTTGATTTGCTGTTTTTCTAAAACATTAATTTTAGATAATTGTTTTCTTCTTGATTCAGCGCTTTTAGCAGTCGAAGCACGTGCTGCATTTTTACTAATATAAGTTTCTAATTTTTCAATTAATTTCTTTTTATTTGAATATGCTGATTCATATTGACGATGATGTAAACTTTTTTGTTCTAAAAAACTTTCAAAATTACCAACATAACGAGTAATCATATAATTATCAATATCAAAAATAATATTACATGTTGTATTAATAAAATTACGATCATGTGACACCAATAAAAATGCACTAGGGTAATTTTGTAAAAACTTAACTAATCAATTAATTTGTTCAATATCCAAAAAATTAGTTGGTTCATCAAGTAATAAAAAATCATCTTCATTTAATAATAATTTTGCTAATAACACTTTTGCTTTTTGACCACCACTTAAACTACCTAAAGTTTGTTCTAAAAGTTGTAAATTAATACCCAATCCATCAACTAAACGACCAATTTTTTTACTAATAGTATCAAATCCTTGGTGTGTCAATTCATCTTGAATTTTCATCGCTTTCGTTAATAACTCTTCACTATAATTATTAGCCATTTCTGCATATAAGTTTTCCATTTGTTGTTCGCGTTCAAAAAGTTTTTGATAACTTTCACGCAAATATTGTAAAACTGTTAATTCTAAATTAACCTCTTGATGTTGATCCAAATACCCAATTTTAATTTTAGGATGAATATTTAAATTAATATGATCTGCAGATACTGTTCCATTAATAATATTTAATAATGTTGTTTTACCAACACCATTCATACCAATTAATGCCACATGTTCACCTTTATTAATTTGTAAAGTGGCGTTTTTATATAAAACTTTTCCACCATTAGCATGTGTTAAATTCTCAATTGTGACAATACTCATCTTATACCTCATTAATATTTTTTAATTACTTAGTAATAATAACATGAATATTAACCATAAAATAAGAGAAAAGAGAAAATAGTATTAATTTTATAGATTAAAATTTTATTATTTTCAACAAAATTGTTAACTTATTAATTATATCGAAATAAACATTTTACTTTATTTCAAGTATTAGCTGAAATTGTAATATTATTAATACTCTTTGCATCAAATTTTTCTTGAGTTTGATGAGACAATTTTCTATTTTTAATTATATTAATATTTTGTTCAAAACTTGATCTAATTTCATCAAAAAGTATGTTTTTTTGAGTACTTAAATAGTTTTTTAAAACTCTAGAATTGATATTATGAAAATCTATTTCTTTTAATTCCTCCGTTTCTAGTTTTTTTGCTTTTTTTGATTCTATAGCTAACTAAAGTAATGTTTACTTATAAATAATGTAAAATAATAATATTTAATTTAAACAGTTTTTGAATTTAAAAGTACAATTCAGCAATATTTAAAATAGATTAGGAAGATTAAATTATGTCAAAACCATACAGTGAAGACTTACGAATAAAAGTAATAGAAGCCTATGAAAGTAAAAACATGAAAATTAAAAAAATTTGTAAAGTGTTCAATATTACTAGAAAGACTTTATTCTTATGAAGAAAAAGAAAAAAAGAAACTGGGCATATAAAACCAATTTTGAATTATCAAAAAAGACATAGCGACAAAATAAAGGATTTAGATGGATTAAAAAATTATTTAGAGCAAAATAAAGATTTTACAGTTCAAAAAGTAATTGAAAAATTTGGTGATATCACTAAAGAAACAGTTTATAACTATTTCAAAAAACTAAATTATACATATAAAAAAACTTTTCTATAGCTAACTAAAGTAATGTTTACTCATAAATAATGTAAAATAATAATATGTAATTTAAACAGTTTTTGAATTTAAAAGTACAATTCAGCAATATTTAAAATAGATTAGGAAGATTAAATTATGTCAAAACCATACAGTGAAGACTTACGAAGAAAAGTAATAGAAACCTATGAAAGTAAAAACATGAAAATTAAAGAAATTTGTAAAGTGTTCAATATTACTAGAAAGACTTTTTTCTTATGAAGAAAAAGAAAAAAGAAACTGGGAATATAAAACCAATTTTGAATTATCAAAAAGGACATAGCCACAAAATAAAGGATTTAGATGAATTAAAAAATTATTTAGAGCAAAATAAAGATGTTACAGTTCAAAAAGTAATTGAAAAATTTGGTGATATGACTAAAGAAACAGTTTATAACTATTTCAAAAACTAAATTATACATATAAAAACACTTTTCTATATGAACAAAGAGATAAAAATAAACAAGAAGATTTTTTAAAATAAATAGCTAAAATAATGAATGAAGATTTAGTATATATTGATGAATCCGGAATTGATGATAATGAATTTTATAAATATGGTTGATCTGAAAAAGGTAAAAGATTATTTGATAATAAACCCGCATATAAAATAAAAAGAATGAGTATAATTGGTTCACTAAATAAAGGTAAATTAAAATCCCTATGAGCATTTGAAGGACATTGCAACAGTAAAATTTTTGAATCATATGTAAAAAATATACTAATTCCAGTATTAAAGCGTGGACAAATTATAGTTTTAGATAATCCAACGTTTCATAAATCTAAATTAACACAACAATTAATTGAAAATGCTGGATGCAAACTATTATTTCTTCCGCCATATTCTCCTAATTTAAATCCAATTGAACATTTTTGATTTGCTATAAAACATAATATAAGAAAAATATTACCAAATTATTGACCAAATATTAAAAAAGCGATTGATTTTGTTTTTCAAGATATGAGTAAACATTACTTTAGTTAGCTATATATGAACAAAGAGATAAAAACAAACAAGAAGATTTTTTAAAAGAAATAGCTAAAATAATGAATGAATATTTAGTATATATTGATGAATCTGGAATTGATGATAATGAATTTTATAAATATGGTTGATCTGAAAAAGGTAAAAGATTATTTGATAATAAACCCGCATATAAAATAAAAAGAATGATTATAATCGGTTCACTAAATAAAAGTAAATTAAAATCCCTATGAGCGTTTGAAGGACATTGCAACATTAAAATTTTTGAATCATATGTAAAAAATATACTAATTCCAGTATTAAAGCGTGGACAAATTATAGTTTTAGATAATGAAACGTTTCATAAATCTAAATTAACACAACAATTAATTGAAAATGCTGGATGCAAACTATTATTTCTTCCACCATATTCTCCTAATTTAAATCCAATTGAACATTTTTGATTTTCTATAAAACATAATATAAGAAAAATATTACCAAATTATTGACCAAATATTAAAAAAGTTATTGATTTTGTTTTTCAATATATAAGTAAACATTACTTTAGTTAGCTATATATGAACAAAGAGATAAAAATAAACAATAATATTTTTTAAAATAAATAGCTAAAATAATGAATGAAGATTTAGTATATATTGATGCATCTGGAATTGATGATAATGAATTTTATAAATATGGTTGATCTGAAAAAGGTAAAAGATTATTTGATAATAAACCATCATATAAAATAAAAATAATGAGTATAATTGGTTCACTAAATAAAAGTAAATTAAAATCCCTATGAGCATTTGAAGGACATTGCAACAGTAAAATTTTTGAATCATATGTAAAAAATATACTAATTCCAGTATTAAAGCGTGGACAAATTATAGTTTTAGATAATGCAACGTTTCATAAATCTAAATTAACACAACAATTAATTGAAAATGCTGGATGCAAACTATTATTTTTTCCGCCATATTGTCCTAATTTAAATCCAATTGAACATTTTTGATTTGCTATAAAACATAATATAAGAAAAATATTACCAAATTATTGACCAAATATTAAAAAAGCGATTGATTTTGTTTTTCAATATATGAGTAAACATTACTTTAGTTAGATATACTAGCTTTTGCATTTTTTTAATAAAGGTTTAATTTCATATTCTTTTAGTAACTGAACGCCTAATACCGCTACAATTGTTAAAACTATACATCAACCTATAGGTAGAGCAGTGTAAGTGTTGCTTATTCCTAAAGCCGCAGGAGTTCATCAACAAAACTCCATTACAAGGGGAATTTTAAGAGCAAGAACAGAAATAATTCCCGAAATAAAACGAAAAAGATAAGTTTCAAGGTCAAAAATAAAAAATTTTCCAATTCACCTACCTAATTTACCTAAAATATTTTTACTTTCTTTAATCTTTTCATCATTATTAATGACACCATTAATATTTTTTTTATTTTTAAAATCCAAAATAGATTTTTTTCTAATAACTACTTGATTATCATTTCCATTTTTTATGAATTGACCTTCTTCTAAAAGTTTTTTTACAAAAATAAACTCTATATTGTTCTATTATTTTTTGTTCAACATCAGTTTCTTTATTATTAATATATATAGCTAACTAAAGTAATGTTTACTCATATATTGAAAAACAAAATCAATCGCTTTTTTAATATTTGGTCAATAATTTGGTAATATTTTTCTTATATTATGTTTTATAGCAAATCAAAAATGTTCAATTGGATTTAAATTACGAGAATATGGTGGAAGAAATAATAGTTTGCATCCAGCATTTTCAATTAATTGTTGTGTTAATTTAGATTTATGAAACGTTGCATTATCTAAAACTATAATTTGTCCACGCTTTAATACTGGAATTAGTATATTTTTTACATATGATTAAAAAATTTTACTGTTGAAATGTCCTTCAAATGCTCGTAGGGCTTTTAATTTACCTTTATTTAGTGAACCAATTATACTCATTCTTTTTATTTTATATGCGGATTTATTATAAAATAATCTTTTACCTTTTTCAGATCAACCATATTTATAAAATTCAGGTAATGTTTAGTTATTTTTGTAAGTTACACAGATTACTAAACATTACCTGAATTTGAGGATATTGTTTATTTCATTTACTTTCAAAAGATTCTAAAGCTTGCATTGCTTGTTCTTCACTGCATGCACTATAAATTGGTTTTAAATATGTAACTAGTGATTTTCTATGTTTGTATGAAACATATTTTAAACTATTTCTAATTTGATGAACTATGCATAATTGATGTTCGGTTTTAGGATAAAATGATTGTATTGCTTCTGACATTCCTGTTAAATTGTCACTACAAGCAATAAGAATATCATTTAAGCCTCGATTTTTCATTTCTGTGAAATTAGATAATCAAAACTTAGAACCTTCATTTTCACTAATTCATAAACCTAAAATATCTTTTTTACCTTCTAAATCAACTCCTAGTGCTATATAAACTGATTTGTTAATAATGAGTTTATCTTGTCGTACTTTAACTACTATACAATCAAAATAAACAATCGGATAAACACTTTCTAATGGCCGATTTTGTCATGCTTTAACATCATCAATAACATCATCAGTAATTTGACTAATAACACTTTCGCTAATATCAGCACCATGATATAACTCTTGTAACTGCATTCTAATATCTGATAAAGTCATGCCTTTGGCATATAATGAAAGAACTTGTTGATCAAAACCATCAAATCTTCTTTGTCTTTTTGCAACTATTACTGTCTCAAAATTACTATTACGATCTCGTGGTACATTAATCTCAATTTTACCTTGTTGAGTTATTAATTTTTTTGAATTTATACCATTGCGAGCATTATCACTATTATTATGTTGATTTTTTTTAATATCCTAAATAATTTTGCATTTCATAATTCAACATTTTTTCAACTAATCTTTTTGTTAATTCTTTATATAAACCTCCTTCTTTAAAAACTGTTGTTAAATCTTCAGTATTTTCTAGTAATAAATCTACTGCTTTTGATATTGGATCATTATTATTGATATTTTGTTTTTTAGACATACGTAACTCACTCTTTCTAGTTATTTAATTTTATTTACTAGAATTAATTAAACATAGTTATTTTTGTAAGTTACACATATTACTAAACATTACCAAATTATTGACCTATTTTATTAGCAATAGCATTATCAATTAAATTATTTTTTGCTGCTTTTGCAATATAATATAAACCTAATGCTTCACTTAAACTATTGCTATGTTCAACTTTATCAGCACCTGCTTGTTGAGAAATATCAATATTTTTTTCAACTCCACCAAATTGAATATATTGTCAATCAGTATTATCGCTACTAAAATATGTATGATAATATTCAATTTTACTATATGGATTATATTTATCTTTAACTGTGGTAATTTTTTTATGAGTAATCATTTCTTGTTTAGCAGCATCAACTTCGACTTTATCTTTTGGTGGTATTACAGCATCCTTTTTATAAACTAATTCACCTTTATTATCAACAGTAAATAATGCTCGTGCTGATGTCTTACAATCACTTAATAAATAATTAGCATGACTAGTATCATAACTATAATAGTTATTATCTATTTGATTAGTAATTCAATCACTACTACTTAAATAACCATATTGATTATTAAATAATGAAGTTACAGAATCAATTATTGATAATTTATTTGTTAATAGTTTATTAATAGCAGTATTAGTAGCATCAATAGTATTAATAATACTATTACTTGTTAAAGTTAATGTTGTTAATGTACTTAAAGTAATTAATAATTGTTTCATTGTATTTTCCCTTTCTATTTTTAGCATCCTAAAATAATATTTTTTATAAATTAAAATATCTTATTAATCTATAATAATATATATAACATTTTATAAATTTTATTTCATAATGTTAATAAAAGATGATTGATTTAGTGTAGTTGAGAAAAAAGCACCTTCCGTTGCAAATTTAGAATATTCATATCATCTATAATTAATATAAATATTATGATCATCATGTCAAATTTGTGCATCAGCTTTTATTTCAACGTGAGTTCCGAATATTCCTCCATCATGATTAACACTTACTGACCAAAAGTTATGATTAAAATTGTAACTAGTATCAATTTTAGAAGTATCAATGCTTAATTTTGAACCACTATATTGTTCCTTACCATATTGACAATAGACAGAAAAAAATGAATTATCATCAAAAGTTAATGTTGGATATATAGTAATAAAATCTTTTCAGCTAGCAATCTTACCATCTTGCGTAAAATTGCTAATAACAGTTTTAGGTACATAATATCACATACCATAATCATTATTACCACTATAACTTTTATAAGTTTTAACATTGATATTTGAAACAAGATTATCATTATTTCATTTTGTATAATAAATAGAAATTATATTATTATTACTATCACAAATATAATTGATTGAATAATTTTTATCATTTACCTTCATTGGTGAACCATATATAAAATTAAAAATATTATTATTAGTACTAATTAAATTAATAATTTTACTAGTTAAATCTTTATTAAAACTATCTTTAATACTTGTTTGACTCATAAAATATGTTCCTAAATTAACAGCTACTACTTTAGTAATTTTATTTTCACTTGCTGCTTTTGCAATATAATATAAACCTAATGTTTCACTTAAACTACTGCTATGTTCAACTTTATCAGCGCCTGTTTGTTGGGAAATATCAATATGTTTTTCAACTCCACCAAATTGAATATATTGTCAATCAGTATTATCACCACTAAAACATGTTTTAGAATATTCACTTTTACTATACGGATTATAAATATTATTAATATTATCAATTTTTTTATGACTAACCATTTCTTGTTTAGTATTATTAACATCAACTTTATCTTTTGCTGGTATTACAGCATCTTTTTTATAAACTAATTCACCTTTATTATCAACAGTAAATAATGTTCGTGCTAATGTCTTACCATCACTTAATAAATAATTAGCATGACTAGTATCATAACTATAATATTTATGATCTATTATTGATTGATTAGTTATTATATCACTATCATTTAAATAACCATATTGATTATTAAATAATGAAGTTACAGAATCACTTATTGATGATTTATTTGCTAACAATTTATTAATAGTAGTATTAGTACCATCAATAGTATTAATAATACTAATACTTGTTAAAGTTAATGTACTTAAAATGATTAATAATTGTTTCATATTAGTTTTTCCTTTTTTAACTTACTAATTGGTAATTAAAATTAAAATTAAAATCAGGGAATGTTAAAGTAGCACGATTACTAATAGTTTTGCCAGCAAACCTTTCTGATAAATCAAGAGTATAAAGTGTATTATCTTTAGTTGGTTGTGTTTCCCTGTCAGTAAATACTAGTTTTACATTATTTAACTCTCAACCCGATTTTGTTGTTACTGCAACATCGGTTTCTAGAAAAATAATTTTTGTTTTAGTAATTAAATCTCAAAAATTATTTGCCTTACCACCTTTAATATATTTACTAATATCAACTGACATACCACTTGGTTTTGTGTCACCATCTAATAAATAATTCATAGTGAACTGTCCAGTAAATGCATCCTCAACTGGATGATAAGAATTTTTATTAATTGTATTTAATAAACTATTTTTATTAGTGATTCAATTATCTAATAAATTATCTTGTTCATAAAAATGTTGACCTTCTTGTAAAATATTTGCATCTTGACCATCTTTTAATCAAATACCTTTTAATGCAAAATCTTTTAGTGAAGAATAATTACCAGTAATATTATTTTGATTATGACCATGAATAATCGCCTTAATGCTATCTAAACTTTTTGTTAATTTATGATCATTAGGACTAGCGGTTATTTTTATTTCAATATTTTTACCTAATTTATTATTAAAGATATTATCACCAACTTTTAAATTTGTTGATATTATATAATCACTATCTTCAATATTAAGATCTGAATAATTTTTTTGGAAATAATTTTGACAAATTGTTTGAACACATTTAATAATTTGATCATTAATAAATTTAAGATTATCTTCTGATAAACTAACATCAGCATTAATATAGTTACCATTTTTATCTTTTTGATTATCTAAAGTAATTTGAAAGTTTTTATTATCTTTATCATTATTATATTGTGTTTCAATTTCATTAGTTAATTCTTTCATACTACTTAAATCAGCAATATCATTTTTAACATTTATAGTGGAATCATCTTTTTTTCCTGTAAAGTTTCAAGGATTATTATCTAAAGATGTAATTGAAAATTGAACAGGAACACTTTTAGTAAAGTTTTGTGGTTCTGAACCATTTTGAAATTCAATTTTGTAATAACTAGGTTTAATTTCTTTTTTGGGTACATTTAATGCTTTACTTAAAGTTGTTGCAAATTGATCTTGAATTGTCGGAATTAATCATTTATCTTTTATTGAATCAATAGTAGCATTTTCAGGATTAGTAATATTAATAATATTATCAGAAAAGTTAACTGGTAAACTAGCAATATTAATTGCAACTTGATTTATAATATTAATATTAATTTCGATATTAACGTTAGTATTTTCAATGCCAAAAATTGATGCTTGATCATTAGTTGTTAAATGTAAAACATAACTTTTAGACTCATTAAAGTTCTTTGGCAAAATAAAAGAATTATTAGTTATCGGTTTTTTATCCTTACCAACAGTAAATTTAACTGCTGGATTATAATTAGCATTTAAGAAAAAATTAATTGGTAATAAATTTGAATTATCATTATCAATATCACTTTCAATTTTAGGATCAGTTTTTTGTAAATTATTATCAATACTACTTAAAACATTTGTAAAATCAATATTACCATTATCAGCAGCATTTTCAATAACATTAAAATTAACAATATTTGTTGATTTACTAAAATAAGCAATAGTAGAATCTAAACTAATAGGTTCATAGTTACGATGATGTTTTTGATAATAATCATCTCATAATTTATTATTAGAATTAGGATTAAATTCAGAATTATTGAAATCAGCAGCAGTATGTAAGAGTAATATTGTAGTAACTGTTGTAGAGCCAAATGCTAATAAATACAACGAAAATAATAAGATTATTTTCTTCTTATTTTTTTTAACATTAATTGTATATATTGAATTAGATTCTGTTTTTATTTTTTTATGTTTATCCTGATTAATCATATCTTTACTCGGTCTATTGCTATTTATTTTATATTCCATTTTAACAATCCTTTCCTAGCATTATTTTTTAAATAATCTAAAGTGAAAAATATAACTTAACGCTTTAACTTGCTATTTTTAACTAAAATATTAAAATAGTAAAAAGTATTAAAATAGTTTAAACCAATTAAATTTAGTTTTTATATTTTAATATTAATAATTTTAATAATCATATAAACTTTGCTATACACCTATTAAAATTATAAGGAAAGAAATAATCTGTCCTTAAAATAATATTACACTTATTATAAAAAAAGACAATATTCTTTTTAAAAAAGATTAGACATATTCCGTAAATAAATTTTTTAAAAGTCAATTAATAATTTAAAATTTATTTTATAATTTCTTTATTAATAAATTAATAAGGTGTTGATAAAAATGAATTTTGAAAATTTAAAAAAATTAAAAAATTAACAATTTTATAGATATTTTGGTATAAAACGTTTTCATTTTGATGAAATGTTAACAAAATTAATTGAAATAGAAAATTTAAAAAAACTAAAGGTAGAAAATATAAACTTTCAGTTGAAGAAAGATTGATGATGACTTTATTATACTGAAAAGAATATTATACTTTTTTCCAAATGAGTATTAAATATAAAATGAGTGCATCAAGTTGTTTTCGAAATATTACTTGAGCAGAAAATAAACTTAGTGATGACAAAGATTATCAGTTTTTAAAAACAAAATATAAATCAAAAATTGAGAAAAAACAAGAAGATTTAAATTAATTTCAATTTTATTTAATTGATTCAACTGAAATTGAAATTGAAAGACCAACTAAAAAAAACTACAGTTAGAATATTTTTCTGGTAAAAGTTGAATGTTTTCTATAAAATTTCAAATTATATATGACTTTTTTAATAAAAAAATTGTTGATATTTTTGCTGATAATGGAAAAGTACATGATTTTCAAATATTAAAAAATTAAAATCTTGAATTTTCAGAAAAAACAATAATTATTGGTGATTTGGGATATCAAGGAATATAAAATATTTATAAAAATACTATATTACCAATTAAAAAAACTAAAAATAAAAAATTAACTAAACAAGAAAAAATGAGGCTTTTTAAAAATCTGTGTATCTTTTTACAAAGTTACTAGTTTAGATTAATTCTATCTTCAAATTTTATCATAAAATGAGCAATTGCTGTATTTCAATTTTGAATGGGCATTGTTCATTTTTTTGTTATATTTTCAATTGCTAAGTAAAATATTTTAAAAACTGCCATATCATTTGGAAAAACTTTTTTATTTCTAATAACTTTTCGTAATTGACTATTAACAGATTCAATAGCATTTGTTGTATAAATCACTCTTTTGATTTCTGCATGATAACTAATAAAAACCATTAAATTATCTCAATTTTTATATCATGATTTAGCAATTTGAGGATATTGTTTATTCCATTTACTTTCAAAAGATTCTAAAGCTTGCATTGCTTGTTCTTCACTACATGCACTATAAATTGGTTTTAAATCTGTAACTAGTGTTTTTCTATGTTTGTATGAAACATATTTTAAACTATTTCTAATTTGATTAACTATGCATAATTGATGTTCGGTTTTAGGATAAACTCATTAGACATATTCCGTAAATAAATTTAATCAATTGTCAATAATAATATTTATAAATTTTTTAGTGTTAATAATTATAGAAGTTAATATTTTTAAAAAAATATTAAAAATATTTTTTTATTTTAATGGTTTTGTTTTATTAAAAATTTCACAAAGTAAGTTAAATCTTAAGTGCATAAGTCTAAATATACTTTTTCTACATTTATTTATTAAAATTTTGAATCTTTTTAATCAAGCAAAAACATGTTCAACTTTAATTCTAATTTTTGAAATAATTTTATTGTAGATTTTTTCTTGTTTAGTTAATTTTTTATTTTTAGTTTTTTTAATTGGTAATATAGTATTTTTATAAATATTTTGTATTCCTTGATATCCCAAGACACCAATAATTATTGTTTTTTCTGAAAATTCAAGATTTGAATTTTTTAATATTTGAAAATCATGTACTTTTCCATTATCAGCAAAAATATCAACAATTTTTTTATTAAAAAAGTCATATATAATTTGAAATTTTATAGAAAACATTCAACTTTTACCAGAAAAATATTCTAACTGTAGTTTTTTTAGTTGGTCTTTCAATTTCAATTTCAGTTGAATCAATTAAATAAAATTGAAATTCATTTAAATATTCTTGTTTTTTATCAATTTTTGATTTATATTTTGCTTTTAAAAACTGATAATCTTTGTCATCACTAAGTTTATTTTCTACTCAAGTAATATTTCGAAAACAACTTGATGCACTCATTTTATATTTAATACTCATTTGGAAAAAAGTATAATATTCTTTTCAGTATACTAAAGTCATCATCAATCTTTCTTCAACTGAAAGTTTATATTTTCTACCTTTAGTTTTTTTAAATTTTCTATTTCAATTAATTTTGTTAACATTTCATCAAAATGAAAACGTTTTATACCAAAATATCTATAAAATTGTTCATTTTTTAATTTTTTAAATTTTCAAAATTCATTTTTATCAACACCTTATTAATTTATTAATAAAGAAATTATAAAATAAATTTTAAATTATTAATTGACTTTTAAAAAATTTATTTACGGAATATGTCTTATTTATTTAATTTTATTTACTAGAATTAATTAAACATAGTTATTTTTGTAAGTTACACAGATTACTAAAAATTACCCCATATTCTCCTAATTTAAATCTAATTGAACATTTTTGATTTGCTATAAAACATAATATAAGAAAAATATTACCAAATTATTGACCAAATATTAAAAAAGCAATTGATTTTGTTTTTCAAGATATGAGTAAACATTACTTTAGTTAGCTATATCATATTTTAATCATTATCAATATTTTTAAAAATATTTTGTAGTTGTTTATCAGTTAAAATTGTTTTTTCAATTATTTTACTTTTTTGTTTTTTAAAAATGTTTGCTTTCAGCTTTGATTTATCCGCATATACTTTATATTATTTTTTAGTTGGTACTTTTTCTAATTCAGGATTTTGAGCATTAAATTTTTCTAAATCTAAATGCGTATTTAAAATAATTTTGTTATATTTTCTACCAACTTTTATCAATTCATAAGTAAAAATAATATCGTTTTTTGCTAAATCTTTTTTTACTGATTCTAAAATTTTTGATTTTAAATTATTAATTCTTTTAGTGATTGATATAATGGAGTATGATCTTATCATAATAGTATTTCTGATACATATAAATTATTAAAATGAATTGATTATGCTGATTCATGAAATAATTTTACAAAAAAATATCAAACTTTTAATTTTGATGAACACTCAATTCTAAAAGTTTCATTATCAAATGAGAAAAAAAATATTGCAAAATTATCAAATCAAACACAAAACGTAAAAATTAACCAAGGTGAAGGTAATACTAACTCTATGTTTAAAGTTGAAGTCAACACATTTCCAACATTACCATATGATTTAAATACCACAACTCCAATTGGGAATTACATAAAAGTTGATTTAAATATTTGACATGATAATGAAAATATTTATTTTAAATGATTTTTAAATGAAAGTTCATTTGCTGCATATAAATCATATTTTGATATTAAATTGAATAAAATATTTTTTAATAGTAATAATTAAGTAGTTTTATGAAAAAAAAATATTACAATAACAAAAAGCAAATTAAGAGTAAGAAATTTTAAAAAAAGTATAATTAAATAAAAAGATTTTGGTGATTAGATTATGGAAGAAGTGGCTAAATTAGAGGAAAATAATGTTAATGTTGAAAATAATTATTCATCAAATTTAGCTAACCAAAATAAAAGTATTTTAAAATTTATTAAAAGAAAAATTTTTATAGAAAAAATACGATCAACATTTTTAATTTTGATTGGTTTAGGTTTTGCAATAATTTCTTCATTTTTTATTTATGTTTATTTTTTCGCTAAAAACAAAGGTTATTCTTTAGATTCAATACAAACTTTATCTTCGTTATTACCAAAAGAACTTAATTTTTTAAACCCTATTATTGGTAGTATTAAAATTCAATTAATACCAAATTTATATTTATTAATTTTCATTTTTATAACTTCAATTTTTGTTCTTTTTTATGGTATATATGATTTAAAAAAAATTATCGGAGAAAAAAATAATTATATTATAAATCAAAATAATATTGATAATAAAATACCTAGTTTTATTATTATTTTTTATAGAAAAATGATAGTTAGAAAAATAATTCTTAATTGAATTACAGCATTTGTTTTTTTATTTGGTTTACTTTCTTTCGGTATTTTGTTTTTCTTAAATAATCAATATGATAATGGAAATAAAGACTTTTATATTGGTTTTTGAAAATTATTTTCACTTAAAAATTTGGATAGTGAAATTAATATTACATTAATTATTTTAATTGTGGTATATTCAGTAAATATTTTTTCTTTAATTATTACCAAGAAAAACAAAAATGATATTATTAAAAATTTTGGATATGAAGTAATTTCAAGTGAAGAAATTGAAAATTTAAAGAAAAAAACTAATAAAATTTGTTTGATTATTTTTCTTTCAATTATTACTATTTTATTTTTTTTAATTTTTGTTTTATTAAGAAAAAAAATAATTATTTATAATTCACAAATTAAGTAATTTATTATGCCTATCTATAAAATATATTTTATCTTTCTTTCATGCAAAGAAGTTTAAAGATAAGTGAGTTGTAACCTATGCTGTTACAATTTTTTACTTCTAAATTTTATTTGAAAGGAAGATATTTTTATGAATAAAGAATATTTAAAACTTATTAAAGTTGAATTTATGCATGGTGTAGAAGAACCTTGATGTAAAAACCAAGGAGTTACTATATTACCCTATGTTTTCAAAGACAATGAATATCATTATTTATTAACTAAAGAATACAACCCATTATTTAAACACAAACAGATTAGTCAGTACAGTACTATCAATGGCTGAATTGAAAATAATAGTCATTATCAAACTGTAATTAATGAAATGTTGGAAGAAACCGGTATTGATGTTACTAATAAAAAAGTAAAAATTCATTATTTAGGAAAACACTTTGCAAATAAATAAAGTACAAAATTATGATTTTTCTATGGTGTTGATTTATCTAAATTAGGTTTAGATTTAACTGCAACCTATAAAGGAAAAAGTGATAATACAGTTGGTGAAAAAGAAACTAGTGCAAGATTTATTAGTTCAAAGCAGTTAAATAAATCAAATGATGCTTTAATTTTAACTACTTATGGCAAATTAAACTTAAAAAATATGATTAATTTTGATAATAACATATATCTAACTAAAGTAATTTTTACTCATATCTTGAAAAACAAAATCAATAGCTTTTTGGTAATGTTTAGTAATCTGTGTAACTTACAAAAATAAATATGTTTAATTAATTCTAGTAAATAAAATTAAATAACTAGAAAGAGTGAGTTACGTATGTCTAAAAAACAAAATATTAATAATAATTATCCAATATCAAAAGCAGTAGATTTATTACTAGAAAATACTGAAGATTTAACAACATTTTTTAAAGAGGGAGGCTTATATAAAGAATTAACAAAAAGATTAGTTGAAAAAATAGACATATTCCGTAAATAAATTTTTTAAAAGTCAATTAATAATTTAAAATTTATTTTATAATTTCTTTATTAATAAATTAATAAGGTGTTGATAAAAATGAATTTTGAAAATTTAAAAAAATTAAAAAATGAACAATTTTATAGATATTTTGGTATAAAACGTTTTCATTTTGATGAAATGTTAACAAAATTAATTGAAATAGAAAATTTAAAAAAAACTAAAGGTAGAAAATATAAACTTTCAGTTGAAGAAAGATTGATGATGACTTTAGTATACTGAAAAGAATATTATACTTTTTTCCAAATGAGTATTAAATATAAAATGAGTGCATCAAGTTGTTTTCGAAATATTACTTGAGTAGAAAATAAACTTAGTGATGACAAAGATTATCAGTTTTTAAAAACAAAATATAAATCAAAAATTGAGAAAAAACAAGAAGATTTAAATGAATTTCAATTTTATTTAATTGATTCAACTGAAATTGAAATTGAAAAACCAACTAAAAAAAACTACAGTTAGAATATTTTTCTGGTAAAAGTTGAATGTTTTCTATAAAATTTCAAATTATATATGACTTTTTTAATAAAAAAATTGTTGATATTTTTGCTGATAATGGAAAAGTACATGATTTTCAAATATTAAAAAATTCAAATCTTGAATTTTCAGAAAAAACAATAATTATTGGTGATTCGGGATATCAAGGAATACAAAATATTTATAAAAATACTATATTACCAATTAAAAAAACTAAAAATAAAAAATTAACTAAACAAGAAAAAATCTACAATAAAATTATTTCAAAAATTAGAATTAAAGTTGAACATGTTTTTGCTTGATTAAAAAGATTCAAAATTTTAATAAATAAATGTAGAAAAAGTATATTTAGACTTATGTACTTAAGATTTAACTTACTTTGTGAAATTTTTAATAAAACAAAACCATTAAAATAAAAAAATATTAACTTCTATAATTATTAACACTAAAAAATTTATAAATATTATTATTGACAATTGATTAAATTTATTTACGGAATATGTCTAATGTTGAATTCTGAAATGCAAAATTATTTAGGATATTAAAAACATCAACATAATAATAGTCAAAATGCTCGTAATGGTATAAGTTCAAAAAAATTAATAACTCAACAAGGTAAAATTGAGATTAATGTACCACGAGATCGTAATAGTAATTTTGAACCAGTAATATTTGCAAAAAGACAAAGAAGATTTGATGGTTTTGATCAACAAGTTCTTTCATTATATGCCAAAGGCATGACTTTATCAGATATTAGAATGCAGTTACAAGAGTTATATCATGGTGCTGATATTAGTGAAAGTGTTATTAGTCAAATTACTGATGATGTTATTGATGATGTTGAAGCATGACAAAATCGGCCATTAGAAAGTGTTTATCCGATTGTTTATTTTGATTGTATAGTAGTTAAAGTACGACAATATAAAAGCATTATTAACAAATCAGTTTATATAGCAATAGGAGTTGATTTAGAAGGTAAAAAAGATGTTTTAGGTTTATGAATTAGTGAAAATGAAGGTTCTAAGTTTTGATTATCTAATTTCACAGAAATGAAAAATCGAGGCTTAAATGATATTCTTATTGCTTGTAGTGACAATTTAACAGAAATGTCAGAAGCGATACAATCAGTTTATCCTAAAACCGAACATCAATTATGCATAGTTCATCAAATTAGAAATAGTTTAAAATATGTTTCATGCAAACATAGAAAATCACTAGTTACAGATTTAAAACCAATTTATAGTGCATGTAGTGAAGAACAAGCAATGCAAGCTTTAGAATCTTTTGAAAGTAAATGAAATAAACAATATCCTCAAATTGCTAAATCATGATATAAAAATTGAGATAATTTAATGGTTTTTATTAGTTATCCTGCAGAAATCAAAAGAGTGATTTATACAACAAATGCTATTGAATCTGTTAATAGTCAATTACGAAAAGTTATTAGAAATAAAAAAGTTTTTCCAAATGATATGGCGGTTTTTAAAATATTTTACTTAGCAATTGAAAATATAACAAAAAAATGAACACTGCCCATTCAAAATTGAAATACAGCAATTGCTCATTTTATGATAAAATTTGAAGATATAATTAATCTCAACTAGTAACTTTGTAAAAAGATACACAGATTTTTAAAAATCTACAATAAAATTATTTCAAAAATTAGAATTAAAGTTGAACATTTTTTTGCTTGATTAAAAAGATTCAAAATTTTAATAAATAAATGTAGAAAAAGTATATTTAGACTTATGTACTTAAGATTTAACTTACTTTGTGAAATTTTTAATAAAACAAAACCATTAAAATAAAAAAATATTAACTTCTATAATTATTAACACTAAAAAATTTATAAATATTATTATTGACAATTGATTAAATTTATTTACGGAATATATCTATTGTATTGCTTCTGACATTCCTGTTAAATTGTCACTACAAGCAATAAGAATATCATTTAAGCCTCGATTTTTCATTTATGTGAAATTAGATAATCAAAACTTAGAACCTTCATTTTCACTAATTCATAAACCTATGGATGGGTTACACTTTATTGGGCACTAATTACGTAGACAAGTGAACAAATTAGTTAAAAGAAAGGAATTATAATTATGGCCAATATTAACTCATATTCAGATGAATTTAAAAAACAAATAGTAGTTTTATATCAAAGTGGTAAGTCAGTGTCTTGTCTTGCTAAAGAGTACAATTTTACAAGAGCAGCTACTTATAATTGAATTAAGCAATTTACTAATTCAGGCAGTTTTAAAACTAAAGATAACCGTTCTGTTGAAGAAAATTAATTAATTAAATTAAGAAAAGAATTAAAACAATTAAGAATGGAAAATGATATTTTAAAGCAAGCAGCATTAATAATAGGCAGAAAATAGAAATTATTACTAAAAATAAAGTTAAATATAAAATTCGCACAATGTGTCGTTTTTTAAAAATCTCTAAATCAACATATTATTTTAATTTCAAGAAAAAAGAATATAAAATTCAAAATAATGTGTATGATGAAGCTGTTATTAGCGCTTTTAAAGAAAATAAAGAAGCTTATGGAACAAGAAGATTAAAAGTTGTTCTAAAAGAAAAGAAAATTAATTTATCAAGACGAAAAATTAAAAAAATTATGAATAAACATAATTTAATGAGGCTTTTTAAAAATCTGTGTATCTTTTTACAAAGTTACTAGTTTAGATTAATTATATCTTCAAATTTTATCATAAAATGAGCAATTGCTGTATTTCAATTTTGAATGGGAAGTGTTCATTTTTTTGTTATATTTTCAATTGCTAAGTAAAATATTTTAAAAACTGCCATATCATTTGGAAAAAATTTTTTATTTCTAATAACTTTTCGTAATTGACTATTAACAGATTCAATAGCATTTGTTGTATAAATCACTCTTTTGATTTCTGCAGGATAACTAATAAAAACCATTAAATTATCTCAATTTTTATATCATGATTTAGCAATTTGAGGATATTGTTTATTTCATTTACTTTCAAAATATTCTAAAGCTTGCATTGCTTGTTCTTCGCTACATGCACTATAAATTGGTTTTAAATCTGTAACTAGTGATTTTCTATGTTTGTATGAAACATATTTTAAACTATTTCTAATTTGATGGACTATGCATAATTGATGTTTGGTTTTAGGATAAACTGATTGTGTTGCTTCTGACATTCCTGTTAAATTGTCACTACAAGCAATAAGAATATCATTTAAGCCTCGATTTTTCATTTCTGTGAAATTAGATAATCAAAACTTAGAACCTTCATTTTTGCTAATTCATAAACCTAAAACATCTTTTTTACCTTCTAAATCAACTCCTAGTGCTATATAAACTGATTTGTTAATAATGCGTTTATCTTGTCGTACTTTAACTACTATACAATCAAAATAAACAATCGGATAAACACTTTCTAATGGCTGATTTTGTCATGCTTCAACATCATCAATAACATCATCAGTAATTTGACTAATAACACTTTCACTAATATCAGCGCCATGATATAACTCTTGTAAATGCATTCTAATATCTGATAAAGTCATGCCTTTGGCATATAATAGACATATTCCGTAAATAAATTTAATCAATTGTCAATAATAATATTTATAAATTTTTTAGTGTTAATAATTATAGAAGTTAATATTTTTAAAAAAATACTTTAAAAATAAATTTATATTTCAAACACAAAAATTGTTAATCTTATTTTTATATTAACTTGATAAAAATTTAAATTTTTAAAAAAATATTAAAAATATTTTTTTATTTTAATTGTTTTGTTTTATTAAAAATTTCACAAAGTAAGTTAAATCTTAAGTACATAAGTCTAAATATACTTTTTCTACATTTATTTATTAAAATTTTGAATCTTTTTAATCAAGCAAAAACATGTTCAACTTTAATTCTAATTTTTGAAATAATTTTATTGTAGATTTTTTCTTGTTTAGTTAATTTTTTATTTTTAGTTTTTTTAATTGGTAATATAGTATTTTTATAAATATTTTGTATTCCTTGATATCCCAAATCACCAATAATTATTGTTTTTTCTGAAAATTCAAGATTTTAATTTTTTAATATTTGAAAATCATGTACTTTTCCATTATCAGCAAAAATATCAACAATTTTTTTATTAAAAAAGTCATATATAATTTGAAATTTTATAGAAAACATTCAACTTTTACCAGAAAAATATTCTAACTGTAGTTTTTTTTAGTTGGTCTTTCAATTTCAATTTCAGTTGAATCAATTAAATAAAATTGAAATTCATTTAAATCTTCTTGTTTTTTATCAATTTTTGATTTTCATTTTGTTTTTAAAAACTGATAATCTTTGTCATCACTAAGTTTATTTTCTGCTCAAGTAATATTTCGAAAACAACTTGATGCACTCATTTTATATTTAATACTCATTTGTAAAAAAAGTATAATATTCTTTTCAGTATACTAAAGTCATCATCAATCTTTCTTCAACTGAAAGTTTATATTTTCTACCTTTAGTTTTTTTTAAATTTTCTATTTCAATTAATTTTGTTAACATTTCATCAAAATGAAAACGTTTTATACAAAAATATCTATAAAATTGTTCATTTTTTAATTTTTTTAAATTTTCAAAATTCATTTTTATCAACACCTTATTAATTTATTAATAAAGAAATTATAAAATAAATTTTAAATTATTAATTGACTTTTAAAAAATTTATTTACGGAATATGTCTTTTGTCTTTTTGCAACTATTACTGGCTCAAAATTACTATTACGATCTCGTGGTACATTAATCTCAATTTTACCTTGTTGGGTTATTAATTTTTTTGAACTTATACCATTGCGAGCATTTTCACTAGTATTATGTTGATTTTTTTCATACCCTAAATAATTTTGCATTTCAGAATTCAACATTTTTTCAACTAATATTTTTGTTAATTCTTTATATAAACATCCCTCTTTAAAAACCGTTGTTAAATCTTCAGTATTTTCTAATAATAAATCTACTGTTTTTGATATTGGATCATTATTATTAATATTTTGTTTTTTAGACATAAGTAACTCACTCTTTCTATTTATTTAATTTTATTTACTAGAATTAATTAAACATAAGACATATTCCGTAAATAAATTTAATCAATTGTCAATAATAATATTTATAAATTTTTTAGTGTTAATAATTATAGAAGTTAATATTTTTAAAAAAATACTTTAAAAATAAATTTATATTTCAAACACAAAAATTGTTAATATTATTTTTATATTAACTTGATAAAAATTTAAATTTTTAAAAAATATTAAAAATATTTTTTTATTTTAATGGTTTTGTTTTATTAAAAATTTCACAAAGTAAGTTAAATCTTAAGTACATAAGTCTAAATATACTTTTTCTACATTTATTTATTAAAATTTTGAATCTTTTTAATCAATCAAAAACATGTTCAACTTTAATTCTAATTTTTGAAATAATTTTATTGTAGATTTTTTCTTGTTTAGTTAATTTTTTATTTTTAGTTTTTTTAATTGGTAATATAGTATTTTTATAAATATTTTGTATTCCTTGATATCCCAAATCACCAATAATTATTGTTTTTTCTGAAAATTCAAGATTTGAATTTTTTAATATTTGAAAATCATGTACTTTTCCATTATCAGCAAAAATATCAACAATTTTTTTATTAAAAAAGTCATATATAATTTGAAATTTTATAGAAAACATTCAACTTTCACCAGAAAAATATTCTAACTGTAGTTTTTTTTAGTTGGTCTTTCAATTTCAATTTCAGTTGAATCAATTAAATAAAATTGAAATTCATTTAAATATTCTTGTTTTTTCTCAATTTTTGATTTATATTTTGTTTTTAAAAACTGATAATCTTTGTCATCACTAAGTTTATTTTCTACTCAAGTAATATTTCGAAAACAACTTGATGCACTCATTTTATATTTAATACTCATTTGGAAAAAAGTATAATATTCTTTTCAGTATACTAAAGTCATCATCAATCTTTCTTCAACTGAAAGTTTATATTTTCTACCTTTAGTTTTTTTTAAATTTTCTATTTCAATTAATTTTGTTAACATTTCATCAAAATGAAAACGTTTTATACCAAAATATCTATAAAATTGTTTATTTTTTAATTTTTTTAAATTTTCAAAATTCATTTTTATCAACACCTTATTAATTTATTAATAAAGAAATTATAAAATAAATTTTAAATTATTAATTGACTTTTAAAAAATTTATTTACGGAATATGTCTATAGTTATTTTTGTAAGTTACACAGATTACTAAACATTACCATAATTTAATATCAAAATACAATAAATTATCATACAAAAATTATCATAATAAAGTGAATGATAGTCAAATTACTAATCTCGTTAATAGAGACTTTAATAATATGCTTAAAAATGAAGTTATTGTTAGTGATTTAAATTATGTTCAAGTTAATGATAAATGAAACTATATTTGCTTATTAATCGACCTGTAAAATCGCGAAATTATTGGACATAGTGTAGGTACTAAAAAAGATGCATCATTAGTATATCAAGCATTTATGTGCTCAAATCGTTGTTTAAAAGATATTCAAATATTTCATAGCGATCGCGGTAATGAATTTAATAATAAAAATATTGATAAACTTTTATTAGCCTTCAATATTACCCGCTCTTTAAGCAAAAAAGGTTGTCTTTATGATAACGCTGTTGCTGAAGCAACTTTCAAAACTTTCAAAACAGAATTTATTAATGATAAAAATTTTACATCATTAATCCAATTAAAATTAGAATTATTTGATTATATCAATTGATACAACAACATAAGAATCCACAGCACTCTAAACTACTTAACCCCCATAAAACACCAAGCACAAATTTCTACCAAAAAACAGTCCTAAAAAAAGTTGCCATTCCACATCTTAAAGGCTAACATTCCTGAATCTGGAGGAATAATAGTAATATTTTCAAAATTAGATAATTCTAATAAATTTTTTTTGAAAACTTTGATTGTGATACATATTATGATTCATTGTTGGAAATAATATCTTTTCTGCTTTGGAAGCAAAAAATACTGATAATGATAAACTATCAGCAATTGCTAAATTTGCTTTACTAATAAAACTCATAGTAGCGGGATAAACAACAATTAAATTTGTTTTAATTGCTAAATTAGTATGAGTAATTAAATCTCCTTTAACACATGATTCTTGTTCAAACATTTCAGAATAATAAGAAAATGTTTTATCTTCTAGAAAATGTAAAGAACTTTTAGTACAAATAATATCAACTAAGAATTCTTTTTTTAATTGTTTTAATAAAATTAATGCTTTGTTTGCTTCAATACTACCAGTAATTATTAAAGTAATATGTTTCATTATTTTCTCCTATCATATCATTAAACATAAAATAAACAAACAAAACCTATCTTCAAAATATGATAGCATTGAAAATAGGTTTTTATTATTAAAAATTTATTTTTACTTTTTATCAAGTATAACTGAAACTCGTGTTTTATTTTTTTTAAAAATAGTATACTTAACAATTCCTGATTTTAAAGCAAATAAGGTATCATCGCCACCACGTCCTACATTTTCACCAGGGTGAATTTTAGTTCCGCGTTGACGATAAATAATTGTTCCCTCTTTTAAACTTTGTCCATCACCAATTTTAGCGCCTAAACGTTTAGAATGTGAATCACGACCATTACGAGTTGAACCCACTCCTTTTTTTGAAGCAAATAATTGTAAATTTAATTTATAAAACATAATTACACCTCCTTTATGTTAATATATTTTGGATATTGTTCTTTAATAGTTTTTAATTGTCAAAGCATTGTTTTTAAAATGATTTGACTATTATTAGTGAAACTAGCAACTTTAAGTTTAACTAATCCAGCAGTATTATTAATTACTTGAACTTGATTATTATCAAGTTCAAGAAGTGCATTTAATGTACCAATAACAATGGCTGAAATGCCTGCACAAACAATATCATTTCCAATTTTTGAAAAATTAGCATGACCAGTAATTATAACTTCTACAATGTCACTATTTTGGTAATTATAAGTAACTTTAACCATAATTTAATATTACCTTAAATTATTTTTTATTATTTTCATCATCATCTTTAACAACTTTAACAGTCATATTTTTATGATCAAAAATAGTTTTTAAATTTCCTTCACTAACAACAGTTTTAGTGTTATCTGGCTCTGTAATATTATCCTTAACAACTGATTTAGTTTTAACAACTTTTTCTTTTGTAAGTTCTTTTTTTACTTTACTAACTACTGATTTTGGCTCTTTAATAATAGGAGTTACTACTTCAGAAATTACTTCTTTTTTTACTTCATCTTTAATTACTGATTTTGATTGTTCAGTCTTCTTATCAACAAGACTTTTACCACCAAGTAAGATATCAGTAATTAATACTTTTGTATATGGCTGACGGTGTCCATACATTGTTTTTGAATTTTTCTTAGGTTTATATTTAAACACTCGAATCTTTTTTGATTTATCTTGTTTAATAATCTTACCATGAACTTCAGCACCTTTTAGGAAAGGGTTACCGAATTGTTGATCAATCATCAATATTTTGTCAAAAATAATCTTATCTTTAGCTTTGCCAACAAGTTTTTCAACAAAAATCTCTTGATCATAGGAAACGTTAATTTGTTTTCCTCCTGTTTGAATAACCACAAACATTTTTCTTATTACCTCCAGTTTAGACTCGCCTTATAGGTGAAATAAATCACTTGTTAACCTAAAGTAGAGCGGTTGAAACTGCATAAACAGTCTTAAATATTATAAAGTATTTTTTATTAAAAGCAATACAAAATTAGTAATTATACACATAATTTAAATATAAAAATTACTAAAAAAGAAAAAAATTATATCTTTAATATTTAAATAATTAATGTAACTATAATTATATCTACACTAGATTATGTAATTAATATTTTTTTTATAATTATTATTGAAATTATGATATTATTTTTCTAAAATTAATATAAGTTTTTAACTCATTACTTATTCAAAAGTAAATGAGTTTTTTTATTTTTAGAAAGGAAGATTAAAAGAGATGGTTAAAGATAAAAATATCATTAACGAAACAATTGATTATTTACCGTTGTTTGGTGCTGGATTAGGAGCAATTGACGGTCTTTCATGAACAAATCCAGTGCCTGTTACCAACATTGCGATTGGTGCTGCAGCCGGAGGAATAGCAGGTTATCAAATTAAAAGAGCTGTAAAAAATAAAGATAAAAATAAAACTAAAGTTTGAACATCATTAATTTGTGGTACTGGTGCTGGTGTATTAAATGCAGTATTAAATCCAGAAGCATCATTAATGAGCAACTGCTGGTGGTATTGTAATTGCTAAAGGTGGCAAATATATTGTTGATAAAGGCAGTAGTTATATAAAATCAATAAAAAAGTAAATAAGATTCAAGATTTTTCTTCAATAAAAAAAGAAGCAAATTCACTAAATTCACAAAAAAAATATTCAAGAAAACAAAATAAATTAAAACTAATGTAAACTGATCAATAGTAAATTAAAACATTAAAAAATTATTTAGGAATGAAAATATAATCGATATTCAATTTAACTCATTCCTTTTTAAGTATTGAAATTCAAACAGAAAAACAATATAATAACTCTTTGGAGCGGCGAAAGATGAAAAGAAAATTAAGTTACAAAAAAATGCTAGCAACAGTTGGTGTATTAACTATTGTATTACCAATGTCTTTAAGTATTGCATCATATGCAATAAAAGAAAAACAAAAAAATAATGATCAAAAAATAGTAAATGCAATTAATCAAACTAATTATTCACTTGATAATATTATAATTAATAGTGCTATAGATGAATTAAAAACAAACATTAGTTCAGACTTTATTAAAAATTCATTAGATGAAATTAATCAAAAAAAATTTTAATAATAATTTATTTTCATTAAACAAAATTACTAATAATAAAGAAATTGATTTAAAAGATGAAGACTTCACAGTTAGTGGTTCTATTAATGCAAAAATTAATTATAATTATGATTCATTTAAAAATTAACTACTAATTTAACAATTATCATAGGTGAAGGCCAAATTTCTAATAAATATGAATTAAATGATGGAAAAATAAATAAATTTCTTCAAATCTCATATAGTATAATATTTGCTGCAACAGAAAACGAAAATATTTGAGAAATTGATTTTACTAATAATACAAAAATCAATAAATATCAATTAAATGAAGAACGTATAAATAGTTTAATTAAAGCATCAAATTGTAAAGTATATGTTGGTACGATAAAAAATACAATTTGAGAAATTGATTTAGAAACCGAAACTGCAGAAAAGAAATTCACTGGATTTGGTGATAAGCGTGATTCTAAAACTTTAATTGAAGGTTCAAAAAATAATTTATATGTTGGTACTGGTTATGGTAATGTTTATGAATTAGATATTAATACTAGTAATACTAAAAAATATCGTTTTGACGATTGAAGTGATGTAAATGTCCTAGTTAAAGTTACAAAAAATAAAATATACGCTGGCACTAGTGAAGGAAAATTATGAGAAATTGATTTAGAAACTAAAACCCATAAATTAAAATATGATTTTAAAAATAAAAGTAATATTATTTTTGATATTAAAGCACTATCTGATACCGAATTAATATTAGCAACAGAAGACAAAATTTATCAGTATGATTTAATCAAAAATGAAATAACAGAAAAAATTAATTTGAAACATGGTAAAATTATTTCTTTATCAATAGAAGATTTAAATAACAAAATATATTCCACCACTAATAATAATGTTTATGAACTTGATTCAAGTTTTAGTCAAGTAAAAAACAAATATGAATTAAATGCTTCAGTATATTCATCATTAATAGTTGACAAAAAACTATTTGCTGGAACGATTACAAATGTATGAGAATTAGATATTGAATAATTTTTATATATAGCTAACTAAAGTAATGTTTACTCATATAATAGACATATTGCGTAAATAAATTTTTTAAAAGTCAATTAATAATTTAAAATTTATTTTATAATTTCTTTATTAATAAATTAATAAGGTGTTGATAAAAATGAATTTTGAAAATTTAAAAAAATTAAAAAATGAACAATTTTATAGATATTTTGGTATAAAACGTTTTCGTTTTGATGAAATGTTAACAAAATTAATTGAAATAGAAAATTTAAAAAAAACTAAAGGTAGAAAATATAAACTTTCAGTTGAAGAAAGATTGATGATGACTTTAGTATACTGAAAAGAATATTATACTTTTTTCCAAATGAGTATTAAATATAAAATGAGTGCATCAAGTTCTTTTCGAAATATTACTTGAGTAGAAAATAAACTTAGTGATGACAAAGATTATCATTTTTTAAAAACAAAATATAAATCAAAAATTGAGAAAAAACAAGAAGATTTAAATGAATTTCAATTTTATTTAATTGATTCAACTGAAATTGAAATTGAAAGACCAACTAAAAAAAAACTACAGTTAGAATATTTTTCTGGTAAAAGTTGAATGTTTTCTATAAAATTTCAAATTATATATGACTTTTTTAATAAAAAAATTGTTGATATTTTTGCTGATAATGGAAAAGTACATGATTTTCAAATATTAAAAAATTCAAATCTTGAATTTTCAGAAAAAACAATAATTATTGGTGATTTGGGATATCAAGGAATACAAAATATTTATAAAAATACTATATTACCAATTAAAAAAACTAAAAATAAAAAATTAACTAAACAAGAAAAAATCTACAATAAAATTATTTCAAAAATTAGAATTAAAGTTGAACATGTTTTTGCTTGATTAAAAAGATTCAAAATTTTAATAAATAAATGTAGAAAAAGTATATTTAGACTTATGTACTTAATATTTAACTTACTTTGTGAAATTTTTAATAAAACAAAACCATTAAAATAAAAAAATATTAAAAATATTTTTTTAAAAATTTAAATTTTTATCAAGTTAATATAAAAATAATATTAACAATTTTTGTGTTTGAAATATAAATTTATTTTTAAAGTATTTTTTCAAAAATATTAACTTCTATAATTATTAACACTAAAAAATTTATAAATATTATTATTGACAATTGATTAAATTTATTTACGGAATATGTCTATTGAAAAACAAAATCAATCGCTTTTTTAATATTTGGCCAATAATTTGGTAATATTTTTCTTATATTATGTTTTATAGCAAATCAAAAATGTTCAATTGGATTTAAATTAGGAGAATATGGTGGAAGAAATAATAGTTTGCATCCAGCATTTTCAATTAATTGTTGTGTTAATTTAGATTTATGAAACGTTGCATTATCTAAAACTATAATTTGTCCAAGCTTTAATACTGTAATTAGTATATTTTTTACATATGATTCAAAAATTTTACTGTTGCAATGTCCTTCAAATGCTCATAGGGCTTTTAATTTACCTTTATTTAGTGAACCAATTATACTCATTCTTTTTATTTTATATGCGGGGTTTATTATCAACTAATCTTTTACCTTTTTCAGATCAACCATATTTATAAAATTCATTATCATCAATTCCAGATTCATCAATATATACTAAATCTTCATTCATTATCTTAGCTATTTCTTTTAAAAAATATTCTTGTTTATTTTTATCTCTTTGTTCATATAAAAAAGTTTTTTTATATGTATAATTTAGTTTTTTGAAATAGTTATAAACTGTTTCTTTAGTCATATCACCAAATTTTTCAATTACTTTTTGAACTGTAACATCTTTATTTTGCTCTAAATAATTTTTTAATTCATCTAAATCCTTTATTTTGTGGCTATGTCCTTTTTGATAATTCAAAATTGGTTTTATATTCCCAGTTTCTTTTTTTCTTTTTCTTCATAAGAAAAAAGTCTTTCTAGTAATATTGAACACTTTACAAATTTCTTTAATTTTCATGTTTTTACTTTCATAGGCTTCTATTACTTTTCTTCGTAAGTCTTCACTGTATGGTTTTGACATAATTTAATCTTCCTAATCTATTTTAAATATTGCTGAATTGTACTTTTAAATTCAAAAAATGTTTAAATTACATATTATTATTTTACATTATTTATGAGTAAACATTACTTTATTTAGCTATAGTAAATAAAAAACACATACTTAAAAAGGTGCGCAACATATATTACGCACCTTCTTTTCGTTTTATTTTTTTAGATTTATATCACTTATTATATTTTAATATATGATTTTTTTTGTTTTTTTCTTAATACTAATAATAAAATAATACTCGTTAAAAAAATACCAATAACAGCACCAGCGATTGAAATAATAAAACGTATTAAAATTTGTTGAGGAGTTAAAAAGTATCCTGACAAATAAAATAATGATAAAACAAAAGCAAATGAAATACTATATGTAAATTGATCTAATTGATGTAATTTTAACTTATATGTAATAAATGTTATAATAAAAGTAAATATAATTAAACTTAAACTAGAAAGTACCATTATTCAAAAAGGCAATTTAAAAGTAAAAGTAAAATCAGTACTAGTAGTAAAAAAAAGAATAATTCCTGGAATTAATACTTGTATTATTAAATAACCAACACTTAGAAAAAACTTAGTTCTTGGAAATGTATCTTCACTATTATTTTCAAAATTAACTTCTTGGTTTTTAATTTCCATACTTATCCTCTTCTATAATATAATTCTTTACAATTTTAACATGCTTTTATCAATAATTAAATAAGATTTATATTTATTAAATAACACTTATTTTAATACAAAAATTTAAAATAAAAATAGTTTTCCACAATTTAATGAAATTAAAAATTACCTATCCTATAAATTAATTGATTTTTTTGATTTAATTTTTGTTTTATTTTAGAAATATTCCGTAAATAAATTTAATCAATTGTCAATAATAATATTTGTAAATTTTTTAGCGTTAATAATTATAGAAGTTAATATTTTTAAAAAAATACTTTAAAAATAAATTTATATTTCAAACACAAAAATTGTTAATCTTATTTTTATATTAACTTGATAAAAATTTAAATTTTTAAAAAAATATTAAAAATATTTTTTTATTTTAATGGTTTTGTTTTATTAAAAATTTCACAAAGTAAGTTAAATCTTAAGTACATAAGTCTAAATATAATTTTTCTACATTTATTTATTAAAATTTTGAATCTTTTTAATCAAGCAAAAACATGTTCAACTTTAATTCTAATTTTTGAAATAATTTTATTGTAGATTTTTTCTTGTTTAGTTAATTTTTTATTTTTAGTTTTTTTAATTGGTAATATAGTATTTTTATAAATATTTTGTATTCCTTGATATCCCAAATCACCAATAATTATTGTTTTTTCTGAAAATTCAAGATTTGAATTTTTTAATATTTGAAAATCATGTACTTTTCCATTATCAGCAAAAATATCAACAATTTTTTTATTAAAAAAGTCATATATAATTTCAAATTATATAGCTAACTAAAGTAATGTTTACTCATATCTTGAAAAACAAAATCAATAGTTTTTTTAATATTTGGTCAATAATTTGGTAATATTTTTCTTATATTATGTTTTATAGCAAATCAAAAATGTTCAATTGGATTTAAATTAGGAGAATATGGCGGAAGAAATAATAGTTTGCATCCAGCATTTTCAATTAATTGTTGTGTTAATTTAGATTTATGAAACGTTGCATTATCTAAAACTATAATTTGTCCACGCTTTAATACTGGAATTAGTATATTTTTTACATATGATTCAAAAATTTGAAGAGGCTTTTTAAAAATCTGTGTATCTTTTTACAAAGTTACTAGTTTAGATTAATTCCATCTTTAAATTTTATCATAAAATGAGCAATTGCTGTATTTCAATTTTGAATCGGCATTGTTCATTTTTTTGTTATATTTTCAATTGCTAAGTAAAATATTTTAAAAACTGCCATATCATTTGGAAAAAATTTTTTATTTCTAATAACTTTTCGTAATTGAATATTAACAGATTCAATAGCATTTGTTGTATAAATCACTCTTTTGATTTCTGCAGGATAACTAATAAAAACCATTAAATTATCTCAATTTTTATATAATGATTTAGTAATTTGAGGATATTTTTTATTTCATTTACTTTCAAAAGATTCTAAAGCCTGCATTGCTTGTACTTCACTACATGCACTATAAATTGGTTTTAAATCTGTAACTAGTGATTTTCTATGTTTGTATGAAACATATTTTAAACTATTTCTAATTTGATGAACTATGCATAATTGATGTTCGGTTTTAGAATAAACTAATTGTATTGCTTCTGACATTCCTGTTAAATTGTCACTACAAGCAATAAGAATATCATTTAAGACTCGATTTTTCATTTCTGTGAAATTAGATAATCAAAACTTAGAACCTTCATTTCCGCTAATTCATAAACCTAAAATATCTTTTTTACCTTCTAAATCAACTCCTAGTGCTATATAAACTGATTTGTTAATAATGCGTTTATCTTGTCGTACTTTAACTACTATACAATCAAAATAAACAATCGGATAAACAATTTCTAATGGCCGATTTTGTCATGCTTTAACATCATCAATAACATCATCAGTAATTTGACTAATAACACTTTCACTAATATCAGCACCATGATATAACTCTTGTAACTGCATTCTAATATCTGATAAAGTCATGCCTTTGACATATAATGAAAGAACTTGTTGATCAAAACCATCAAATCTTCTTTGTCTTTTTGCAACTATTACTGGCTCAAAATTACTATTACGATCTCGTGGTACATTAATCTCAATTTTACCTTGTTGGGTTATTAATTTTTTTGAATTTATACCATTGCGAGCATTTTCACTAGTATTATGTTGATTTTTTTTATATCCTAAATAATTTTGAATTTCAGAATTCAACATTTTTTCAACTAATCTTTTTGTTAATTCTTTATATAAACCTCCCTCTTTAAAAACTGTTGTTAAATCTTCAGTATTTTCTAGTAATAAATCTACTGCTTTTGATATCGGATCATTAGACATATTCCGTAAATAAATTTTTTAAAAGTCAATTAATAATTTAAAATTTATTTTATAATTTCTTTATTAATAAATTAATAAGGTGTTGATAAAAATGAATTTTGAAAATTTAAAAAAATTAAAAAATGAACAATTTTATAGATATTTTGGTATAAAACGTTTTCATTTTGATGAAATGTTAACAAAATTAATTGAAATAGAAAATTTAAAAAAAACTAAAGGTAGAAAATATAAACTTTCAGTTGAAGAAAGATTGATGATGACTTTAGTATACTGAAAAGAATATTATACTTTTTCCAAATGAGTATTAAATATAAAATGAGTGCATCAAGTTGTTTTCGAAATATTACTTGAGTAGAAAATAAACTTAGTGATGACAAAGATTATCAGTTTTTAAAAAAATATAAATCAAAAATTGAGAAAAAACAAGAAGATTTAAATGAATTTCAATTTTATTTAATTGATTCAACTGAAATTGAAATTGAAAGACCAAATAAAAAACTACAGTTAGAATATTTTTCTGGTAAAAGTTGAATGTTTTCTATAAAATTTCAAATTATATATGACTTTTTAATAAAAAAATTGTTGATATTTTTGCTGATAATGGAAAATTACATGATTTTCAAATATTAAAAAATTCAAATCTTGAATTTTCAGAAAAAACAATAATTATTGGTGATTTGGGATATCAAGGAATACAAAATATTTATAAAAATACTATATTACCAATTAAAAAACTAAAAATAAAAAATTAACTAAACAAGAAAAAATCTACAATAAAATTATTTCAAAAATTAGAATTAAAGTTGAACATGTTTTTGCTTGATTAAAAAGATTCAAAATTTTAATAAATAAATGTAGAAAAAGTATATTTAGACTTATGTACTTAAGATTTAACTTACTTTGTGAAATTTTTAATAAAACAAAACCATTAAAATAAAAAAATATTTTTAATATTTTTTTAAAAATTTAAATTTTTATCAAGTTAATATAAAAATAATATTAACAATTTTTGTGTTTGAAATATAAATTTATTTTTAAAGTATTTTTTTAAAAATATTAACTTCTATAATTATTAACACTAAAAAATTTATAAATATTATTATTGACAATTGATTAAATTTATTTACGGAATATGTCTATTTATAATTTATTTTTTTGAAATAGTTTATAACTATTTCAAAAAAATAAATTATAAAGCTAACTAAAGTAATGTTTACTTATAAATAATGTAAAATAATAATATGTAATTTAAACAGTTTTTGAATTTAAAAGTACAATTCAGCAATATTTAAAATATATTAGGAAGATTAAATTATGCCAAAACCATACAGCAAAGACTTACGAAGAAAAGTAATAGAAGCCTATGAAAGTAAAAACATGAAAATTAAAGAAATTTGTAAAGTGTTCAATATTACTAGAAAGACTTTATTCTTATGAAGAAAAAGAAAAAAAGAAACTGGGCATATAAAACCAATTTTGAATTATCAAAAAGGACATAGCCACAAAATAAATGATTTAGATGAATTAAAAAATTATTTAGCGCAAAATAAAGATGTTACGGTTCAAAAAGTAATTGAAAAATTTGGTGATATGACTAAAGAAACAGTTTATAACTATTTGAAAAAACTAAATTATACATATAAAAAAACTTTTCTATATGAACAAAGAGATAAAAATAAACAAGAAGATTTTTTAAAAGAAATAGCTAAAATAATGAATGAAGATTTAGTATATATTGATGAATCTGGAATTGATGATAATGAATTTTATAAATATGGTTGATCTGAAAAAGGTAAAAGATTATTTGATAATAAACCCGCATATAAAATAAAAATAATGAGTATAATTGGTTCACTAAATAAAGGTAAATTAAAATCCCTATGAGCATTTGAAGGACATTGCAACAGTAAAATTTTTGAATCATATGTAAAAAATATACTAATTCCAGTATTAAAGCATGGACAAATTATAGTTTTAGATAATGCAACGTTTCATAAATCTAAATTAACACAACAATTAATTGAAAATGCTGGATGCAAACTATTATTTCTTCCACCATATTTTCCTAATTTAAATCCAATTGAACATTTTTGATTTGCTATAAAACATAATATAAGAAAAATATTACCAAATTATTGACCAAATATTAAAAAAGCGATTGATTTTGTTTTTCAAGATATGAGTAAACATTACTTTAGTTAGCTATATATGCAAAAGAAGCTGCATATAAATTCAATAAGATACCTAGTTTTGAAACTATAATTTTGTGTTTGATTTAGATACATGTGGGAATAATTCCCTAGATAGGATTTTATCTCCATTTATGTGATAAAATTTAAAAATAGTACATAAAGGGATAAAAGCCTAAAAAAATATAGACAAGAAATGATTAAAGACAATGAATGTATAGTATTTTATTCATAAAGATTAATGAGTTTGATTTCTTAAAAAATATTGTAAGAAGTATCTTTATCTTTAAAGGAATTAGCAAAAATATCAAATGCATTAAAAATGATAATACAATTAAAACAAAAATTATCTTTATTATAAAACAGTAAAGATAGTGATAACGATTTTTCAATAAAAGCAGAAGTAAATGAGAATTTACCAACATTATCGGTAGTAAATAAAAATAATGTTCATAAAAATGTACCAAATTTATAGTAAATAAAGATAATTAACAAATAATAATTTTATAAACTTATATAAGGTAACATCTAAAATTATTAGTAATATTAATACTCATTTTAAATTTATTTTTAAAAGGAGTATTTTCTAAATTATGATAAGTTATTATACTAATAATATCAAAAATAATTTTTTTACTTTATAATTAAAGTAGTGGAATCAAAAAATAAAGGAATGGTGGTATTTAATATGAGTGCATTACCGTTAAATATTATTTTGACTGTAATTTCAGCAGATATTGGAACAGTTATTGCTGAAATAGCGGTTTTATTCGGAATAACCATTTCTTTATTAATGACAATTCTTATTTTAATAGTTATGAATACTTTTATTCGTGGTAAAAAAGTTTGATGAACAACAAGAAATAAATCTCATATGAAACTACTAGCGACTTCAGAAAAGAGAATGTTAGCAAGTTTTTTAGCAGAAGCAGTGATTAGATTAGCAGAAGAAAAAATTGGAGCACTAATTACTATTGAAAGGAATGTTTCATTAAATGAATATACTGATTTGGGAGTAAAAATTGATGGCGAAGTTACTTCACAACTATTACAGTCTATTTTTATTAAAGGTTCACCATTGCATGATGGTGCAGTTATTATTCGTTTAGGTCGTATTGAATGTGCCTCTACTTATTTTCCACTAACTAATAAAAAAATATCTAGTCAATTTGGTTCACGTCATCGTGCTGCTATTGGAATATCAGAGCAAACCGATGCAGTATCAGTTATTGTCAGTGAAACTAATGGTTCTGTTTCAATAGCTCGTAGTGGTAAGTTTTTACAAGTTGAAAACTTAAATAATCTTGTTCGTGCACTATATGATGAATTAGCTTCAACTAAAGAAATGGTTCAACAAGTATAATAATGAAAAGTTTGTTATTAGTAGATATTGGTAATACATTAATTAAGATTGCTATGATTAATGATAGTGAAATTATTGAACAATGAGCAGTAATAGAAACCAAAAGTAAAACTGCAATTGATCAATTGAAAAAAGCATTTAAATTAAATAAAAAATTACATTTTGAAGAAGCTGTTATTAGTTGTGTTGTTCCAAATTTTTTAATAATAATAGAAAAATTAATTGTTTTTACATATA
Source organism: Spiroplasma ixodetis (assembly GCF_040369795.1). Classification (GTDB taxonomy): domain Bacteria; phylum Bacillota_I; class Bacilli_A; order Mycoplasmatales; family VBWQ01; genus Spiroplasma_E; species Spiroplasma_E ixodetis_B. The sequence continues at coordinate 1,196,723 of NZ_AP028955.1, read as the reverse complement.
ATTTAAAACCGTTAATTGTTGATTTTAATTTGCTAAGTTCTTTACCTTTAAAACTTAATTTAGAAAATCGCCAATTAGGTAGTGATTTGATAGCATTATCATATGCTTCTTATACTAAGTATCACAATGCGATAGTTGTTAGTTTGGGAACCGCTACTACCTATAGTATTGTTGTTAATGATGTTTTGGTTGGCGTTATTATTGGACCTGGATTTAGTACAAGTAAAGCAACATTGATTGATAATGTTGCTTTACTTGTCGATTTTGAAATGCAACATTATCAATCAATGTTAGGTAAAAATAATAATCATGCTTTATCAATTGGTTATGGTTATGGTTTTAGTGCAATGATTAATAGTATAGTTGTTAGAATTCAAAATGAAACAAATATTAGTTTACCTGTAATTTTAACAGGAGGTAGTGTACCGATTTTAAAATCTTATTTTGATTTTTCTTATATTTATGAACCACAAATGTTATTTTTAGGTTTAGTTGATATTATTAAATATTTCAGAAGTAATAATATATTAAAAGATTAATATCTTTTAATATATTTAAAATATAAGGAAAGGAGAAAAAAACTATGTTGATGTTAATAAAAATTTATAAATTAACTAGTGCACAAATTATTATAATAACTATTATTAGTTTATTAATTTTTACTATTATCGTTTTAACAAGTTTATTAGTAATTTTTAGTTCGTATAAAAATAAACAATTTATGGTTTATAAAAATTTGCAATATATTCAAAATATTAATATTAAAGAAAGATTAAATCGTATTAATCAAATGGTACAAGCAAATGAACAATATAGTTCTATTTTAGGAATTTGAATTAGTCGTTATAATCTTTTTTTAAAAAAAGATTTAAATAAGGTTTTTAAAAATTATATTCAAATTTTAAAATTACAAAATAATAAAGAATTATGAAAAAGATATAAATTAATGTATAGAATGCATAATAAGAGTAATAATTTAAAAAAGCAGTTGCAGTTATTAACAATTGAAATAGATTATTTTATTAGTATTGATCAATTATTACGAGAATATCAATTATTTTTTAAACAAAATTTTAATTATTTACAAGATCAAATGATCAAGATTAATTTACAAAACGATCTTAATCGAGAACAATTAGATGAAATTATTAAAATAATTAATGATATGTTTAAAGAATTAGAAACAAATATTAATGCTATTAATGTTAGTCAAATTATTACTATTTTAAGTGAGATTGCGATTGCTGTTGTAACATTGGCAGAAATTTTAGATAATTTACCAACACTTCGTTATATTATAACATATGAAATTAAACAGAAAATGGCTGCCTTAAAAAATAAATATCAAATGATAAAAATAAATAATACTTTACTTTTACAATACGAACAATTAGTAGCAAATGTTGATGAAAAGTTAAGTTTTATTAATAAACAAATTAATAATTTACAATACAAAAAAGCTAAGGTTAACACTCAAGAAATATTAAAATTAATTGCCACTTTTAGTAATAAAATTGATAAAGAACAAATTTTTTATAATATTTTAAAAAAAAATTATAAAAAATTTTTAGTTATGAGTTTTAATTTTAATGAAATATTTGAAACTATTAAAAATGAAATTACTATTTCAAATAAAATTAATTCTAAAATGATAGAAAATAGCAAAATAACTAACTTAGAAACTATTATTAATAAGCAACTTGCTTCTGTTAATCATTTTGATAATTTATTAATCATAGAACATCAAAAATCAATAAAAAATACTAGTTATGAAACATTAGTGATGTTATTAGCGGCGTTATTTGAAAATAGTATTGTTGTTTTTAATAGTTTAAAAGAGTATAATAAATTGTTGAATGAACAAAATAAAGCAAAAATTAAATTTAAAACTTATGTTGATAAAATCAATTCAATGATGTTACAAATTGATAATATTTTAAATAATATTAATTTTTATTATTTAAATGAAATTTATAAAGAAAAGTTTAGTGATTTACAATATTTAATAAATGATACTATTTTAAATTTTAAAAATGGAAATTATGATAATTCTTCTTTTAGTAAATTTAATGATTTACAAAATAAAATTTTTCATCTTTATACTGAATTAAAAATGGAAATTACTATTCATAAATTATCACATTTAACTCTTGTTTATGCTAACCGTCATCGTTCAATTAATCAGCAACTTAATAGTAAATTTAATGAAATTGAAAATAATATCACTAATAATCATAATCAAAAAGCATTAACATTATTATTGGAATTAATGGAATAAATTTTAAAAAAGAGGGAAATTAAATGGCACCAATTATTATTATTAGTTATGGTGAATTAACAACTAAAAGTAAAAATCGGATTGATTTTATTAAACAATTAAAAATAAATATTAAGTATGCTCTTAGTGATTATAAACAAATAAATATTACTCATTTTCATGATCGGATGGAACTAACCAATTTATCTCTTGATGTAATAGACATATTCCGTAAATAAATTTTTTAAAAGTCAATTAATAATTTAAAATTTATTTTATAATTTCTTTATTAATAAATTAATAAGGTGTTGATAAAAATGAATTTTGAAAATTTAAAAAAATTAAAAAATGAACAATTTTATAGATATTTTGGTATAAAAAGTTTTCATTTTGATGAAATGTTAACAAAATTAATTGAAATAGAAAATTTAAAAAAAACTAAAGGTAGAAAATATAAACTTTCAGTTGAAGAAAGATTGATGATGACTTTAGTATACTGAAAAGAATATTATACTTTTTCCAAATGAGTATTAAATATAAAATGAGTGCATCAAGTTGTTTTCGAAATATTACTTGAGTAGAAAATAAACTTAGTGATGACAAAGATTATCAGTTTTTAAAAACAAAATATAAATCAAAAATTGAGAAAAAACAAGAAGATTTAAATGAATTTCAATTTTATTTAATTGATTCAACTGAAATTGAAATTGAAAGATCAACTAAAAAAACTACAGTTAGAATATTTTTCTGGTAAAAGTTGAATGTTTTCTATAAAATTTCAAATTATATATGACTTTTTAATAAAAAAATTGTTGATATTTTTGCTGATAATGGAAAAGTACATGATTTTCAAATATTAAAAAATTCAAATCTTGAATTTTCAGAAAAAACAATAATTATTGGTGATTTGGGATATCAAGGAATACAAAATATTTATAAAAATACTATATTACCAATTAAAAAAACTAAAAATAAAAAATTAACTAAACAAGAAAAAATCTACAAAAAAATTATTTCAAAAATTAGAATTAAAGTTGAACATGTTTTTGCTTGATTAAAAAGATTCAAAATTTTAATAAATAAATGTAGAAAAAGTATATTTAGACTTATGTACTTAAGATTTAACTTACTTTGTGAAATTTTTAATAAAACAAAACCATTAAAATAAAAAAATATTTTTAATATTTTTTTAAAAATTTAAATTTTTATCAAGTTAATATAAAAATAATATTAACAATTTTTGTGTTTGAAATATAAATTTATTTTTAAAGTATTTTTTTAAAAATATTAACTTCTATAATTATTAACACTAAAAAATTTATAAATATTATTATTGACAATTGATTAAATTTATTTACGGAATATGTCTAATGAATGATGTTATTAATATTTTGGTGAAAATATTTGGTATTAGTTCATTATCACCTGCTTTTAGAATGGCCAAAAATATGGAAATATTATCAGAAAAAGTAATATCATTAATTTTAAGTCAAGATCTAACAAATTTTAAAACATTTAAACTTTTTGTTAGTCGTAGTGATAAGAGTTTCTCATTAAATTCAGAACAAATAGTTAAAATTATAGCTTCTATAATTTTAAAGAAAACAGATTTAAAAGTTAATGTTACTAATCATGATTTAAAAATAAATATCAAAGTTAATAAGGATGATATTTATTTATTTGCAAATAAAATTATTGGTGCTGGTGGATTTCCAGTAGGTATTTCAGGGAAAGTATTATTATTATTGAGCGGTGGTATTGATTCCCCTGTAGCAGCATATAAATTAATGAAACGAGGATTACAAGTTCAATATTTACATTTCGCTACTCCACCTTTTACTTTACCAACAGCATTAAAAAAAGTAGAAACTTTAGTTCAAATTTTAGCACCTTATAATGCCGGTAGTAAAAATTTATATATTTGCAATTTTACTAACTTGCAAAATGAATTAAGTCATATTAAGAAAGAAAGTTATCGTATTACTTTAATGCGTAGAATGTTTATTAGAATTGCTAGTTTATTTGCAGAAAAATATAAAATTAAAGCATTAGCAACTGGTGAAGCAATTGGTCAGGTCGCTTCACAAACATTAGCAAGTATTAATGCTATTAATATTGTTAGCAATTTACCAATTTTGCGTAGTTTAATTGTTGAAGATAAAGTTGATATTATTAATCTTGCTAAAAAAATTGGTACTTATGAAACATCAATTTTAACATTCGCTGATTGTTGTTCATTATTTGTTCCCAAAAACCCTGTTACACAACCAAAGATTAAAGAATGTGAACTTTTAGAAAATGATTTAAAGCAAATAATTGATTGAGAACAAATTTTAATAAATAGTTTTAAAGATATTGAAAAAATATAAATAAATCTATTAATAATTTAATAGTTTTAATAAATTGCAGTTTATTTATTTTAAATATAAAAAAAGAGTTAAAATTCACTCTTTTTATTATTTTTTATGGTAATGTTTAGTAATCTGTGTAACTTACAAAAATAACTATAGACATATTCCGTAAATAAATTTAATCAATTGTCAATAATAATATTTATAAATTTTTTAGTGTTAATAATTATAGAAGTTAATATTTTTTTATTTTAATGTTTTTGTTTTATTAAAAATTTCAAAAAGTAAGTTAAATCTTAAGTGCATAAGTCTAAATATACTTTTTCTACATTTATTTATTAAAATTTTGAATCTTTTTAATAAAACAAAAACATGTTCAACTTTAATTCTAATTTTTGAAATAATTTTATTGTAGATTTTTTCTTGTTTAGTTAATTTTTTATTTTTAGTTTTTTAATTGGTGATATAGTATTTTTATAAATATTTTGTATTCCTTGATATCCCAAATCGCCAATAATTATTGTTTTTTCTGAAAATTCAAGATTTGAATTTTTTAATATTTGAAAATCATGTACTTTTCCATTATCAGCAAAAATATCAACAATTTTTTTATTAAAAAAGTCATATATAATTTGAAATTTTATAGAAAACATTCAACTTTTACCATAAAAATATTCTAACTGTAGTTTTTTTTAGTTGGTCTTTCAATTTCAATTTCAGTTGAATCAATTAAATGAAATTGAAATTCATTTAAATATTCTTGTTTTTTCTCAATTTTTGATTTTCATTTTGTTTTTAAAAACTGATAATCTTTGTCATCACTAAGTTTATTTTCTACTCAAGTAATATTTCAAAAACAACTTGATGCACTCATTTTATATTTAATACTCATTTGGAAAAAAGTATAATATTCTTTTCAGTATACTAAAGTCATCATCAATCTTTCTTCAACTGAAAGTTTATATTTTATACCTTTACTTTTTTTTAAATTTTCTATTTCAATTAATTTTGTTAACATTTCATCAAAATGAAAACGTTTTATACCAAAATATCTATAAAATTGTTCATTTTTTAATTTTTTTAAATTTTCAAAATTCATTTTTATCAACACCTTATTAATTTATTAATAAAGAAATTATAAAATAAATTTTAAATTATTGATTGACTTTTAAAAAATTTATTTACGGAATATGTCTTATGTTTAATTAATTCTAGTAAATAAAATTAAATAACTAGAAAGAGTGAATTACGTATAGCTAACTAAAGTAATCTTTACTCATATCTTGAAAAATAAAATCAATCGCTTTTTTAATATTTGGCCAATAATTTGGTAATATTTTTCTTATATTATGTTTTATAGCAAATCAAAAATGTTCAATTGGATTTAAATTAGGAGAATATGGCGGAAGAAATAATAGTTTGCATCCAGCATTTTCAATTAATTGTTGTGTTAATTTAGATTTATGAAACGTTGCATTATCTAAAACTATAATTTGTCCACGCTTTAATACTGGAATTAGTATATTTTTTACATATGATTCAAAAATTTTACTGTTACAATGTCCTTCAAATGCTCATAGGGCTTTTAATTTACCTTTATTTAGTGAACCAATTATACTCATTCTTTTTATTTTATATGCGGGTTTATTGGTAATGTTTAGTGATCTGTGTAACTTACAAAAATAACTATAGACATATTCCGTAAATAAATTTAATCAATTGTCAATAATAATATTTATAAATTTTTTAGTGTTAATAATTATAGAAGTTAATATTTTTAAAAAAATACTTTAAAAATAAATTTATATTTCAAACACAAAAATTGTTAATATTATTTTTATATTAACTTGATAAAAATTTAAATTTTTAAAAAAATATTAAAAATATTTTTTTATTTTAATGGTTTTGTTTTATTAAAAATTTCACAAAGTAAGTTAAATCTTAAGTACATAAGTCTAAATATACTTTTTCTACATTTATTTATTAAAATTTTGAATCTTTTTAATCAAGCAAAAACATGTTCAACTTTAATTATAATTTTTGAAATAATTTTATTGTAGATTTTTTCTTGTTTAGTTAATTTTTTATTTTTAGTTTTTTTAATTGGTAATATAGTATTTTTATAAATATTTTGTATTCCTTGATATCCCAAATCACCAATAATTATTGTTTTTTCTGAAAATTCAAGATTTGAATTTTTTAATATTTGAAAATCATGTACTTTTCCATTATCAGCAAAAATATCAACAATTTTTTTATTAAAAAAGTCATATATAATTTGAAATTTTATAGAAAACATTCAACTTTTACCAGAAAAATATTCTAACTGTAGTTTTTTTAGTTGGTCTTTCAATTTCAATTTCAGTTGAATCAATTAAATAAAATTGAAATTCATTTAAATCTTCTTGTTTTTTCTCAATTTTTGATTTATATTTTGTTTTTAAAAACTGATAATCTTTGTCATCACTAAGTTTATTTTCTACTAAAGTAATATTTCGAAAACAACTTGATGCACTCATTTTATATTTAATACTCATTTGGAAAAAAGTATAATATTCTTTTCAGTATACTAAAGTCATCATCAATCTTTCTTCAACTGAAAGTTTATATTTTCTACCTTTAGTTTTTTTAAATTTTCTATTTCAATTAATTTTGTTAACATTTCATCAAAATGAAAACGTTTTATACCAAAATATCTATAAAATTGTTCATTTTTTAATTTTTTTAAATTTTCAAAATTCATTTTTATCAACACCTTATTAATTTATTAATAAATAAATTATAAAATAAATTTTAAATTATTAATTGACTTTTAAAAAATTTATTTACGGAATATGTCTTATGTTTAATTAATTATAGTAAATAAAATTAAATAACTAGAAAGAGTTAGTTACTTATGTCTAAAAAACAAAATATTAATAATAATGATCCAATATCAAAAGCAGTAGATTTATTACTAGAAAATACTGAAGATTTAACAAAAGTTTTTAAAGAGGGAGGTTTGTATAAAGAATTAACAAAAAGATTAGTTGAAAAAATGTTGAATTCTGAAATGCAAAATTATTTAGGATATGAAAAAAATCAACATAATAATAGTGATAATGCTCGTAATGGTATAAGTTCAAAAAAATTAATAACTCAACAAGGTAAAATTGAGATTAATGTACCACGAGATCGTAATAGTAATTTTGAGCCAGTAATAGTTGCAAAAAGACAAAGAAGATTTGATGGTTTTGATCAACAAGTTCTTTCGTTATATGCCAAAGGCATGACTTTATCAGATATTAGAATGCAGGAGGCTTTTTAAAAATCTGTGTATCTTTTTACAAAGTTACTAGTTTAGATTAATTCTATCTTCAAATTTTATCATAAAATGAGCAATTGCTGTATTTCAATTTTGAGTGGGAAGTGTTCATTTTTTTGTTATATTTTCAATTGCTAAGTAAAATATTTTAAAAACTGCCATATCATTTGGAAAAACTTTTTTATTTCTAATAACTTTTCGTAATTAACTATTAACAGATTCAATAGCATTTGTTGTATAAATCACTCTTTTGATTTCTGCAGGATAACTAATAAAAACCATTAAATTATCTCAATTTTTATATCATGATTTAGCAATTTGAGGATATTGTTTATTTCATTTACTTTCAAAAGATTCTAAAGCTTGCATTGCTTGTTCTTCGCTACATGCACTATAAATTGGTTTTAAATCTGTAACTAGTGATTTTCTATGTTTGTATGAAACATATTTTAAACTATTTCTAATTTGATGAACTATGCATAATTGATGTTTGGTTTTAGGATAAACTGATTGTATTGCTTCTGACATTCCTGTTAAATTGTCACTACAAGCAATAATAATATCATTTAAGCCTCGATTTTTCATTTCTGTGAAATTAGATAATCAAAACTTAGAACCTTCATTTTCACTAATTCATAAACCTAAAATATCTTTTTTACCTTCTAAATCAACTCCTAGTGCTATATAAACTGATTTGTTAATAATGAGTTTATCTTGTCGTACTTTAACTACTATACAATCAAAATAAACAATCGGATAAACACTTTCTAATGGCCGATTTTGTCATGCTTTAACATCATCAATAAAATCATCAGTAATTTGACTAATAACACTTTCACTAATATCAGCACCATGATATAACTCTTGTAACTGCATTCTAATATCTGATAAAGTCATGCCTTTGGCATATAACGAAAGAACTTGTTGATCAAAACCATCAAATCTTCTTTGTCTTTTTGCAACTATTACTGGTCCAAAATTACTATTACGATCTCGTGGTACATTAATCTCAATTTTACCTTGTTGAGTTATTAATTTTTTTGAACTTATACCATTACGAGCATTATCACTATTATTATGTTGATTTTTTTCATATCCTAAATAATTTTGCATTTCAAAATTCAACATTTTTTCAACTAATCTTTTTGTTAATTCTTTATATAAACCTCCCTCTTTAAAAACTGTTGTTAAATCTTCAGTATTTTTTAATAATAAATCTACTGCTTTTGATATTGGATCATTATTATTAATATTTTGTTTTTTAGACATACGTAACTCACTCTTTCTAGTTATTTAATTTTATTTACTAGAATTAATTAAACATTAGACATATTCCGTAAATAAATTTTTTAAAAGTCAATTAATAATTTAAAATTTATTTTATAATTTCTTTATTAATAAAAAAATAAGGTGTTGATAAAAATTAATTTTGAAAATTTAAAAAAATTAAAAAATGAACAATTTTATAGATATTTTGTTATAAAACGTTTTCATTTTGATGAAATGTTAACAAAATTAATTGAAATAGAAAATTTAAAAAAAACTAAAGGTAGAAAATATAAACTTTCAGTTGAAGAAAGATTGATGATGACTTTAGTATACTGAAAAGAATATTATACTTTTTTCCAAATGAGTATTAAATATAAAATGAGTGCATCAAGTTGTTTTCGAAATATTACTTGAGTAGAAAATAAACTTAGTGATGACAAAGATTATCAGTTTTTAAAAACAAAATATAAATCAAAAATTGATAAAAAACAAGAATATTTAAATGAATTTCAATTTTATTTAATTGATTCAACTGAAATTGAAATTGAAAGACCAACTAAAAAAAACTACAGTTAGAATATTTTTCTGGTAAAAGTTGAATGTTTTCTATAAAATTTCAAATTATATATGACTTTTTTAATAACAAAATTGTTGATATTTTTGCTGATAATGGAAAATTACATGATTTTCAAATATTAAAAAATTCAAATCTTGAATTTTCAGAAAAAACAATAATTATTGGTGATTTGGGATATCAAGGAATACAAAATATTTATAAAAATACTATATTACCAATTAAAAAAACTAAAAATAAAAAATTAACTAAACAAGAAAAAATCTACAATAAAATTATTTCAAAAATTAGAATTAAAGTTGAACATGTTTTTGCTTGATTAAAAAGATTCAAAATTTTAATAAATAAATGTAGAAAAAGTATATTTAGACTTATGTACTTAAGATTTAACTTACTTTGTGAAATTTTTAATAAAACAAAACCATTAAAATAAAAAAATATTAAAAATATTTTTTAAAAATTTAAATTTTTATCAAGTTAATATAAAAATAATATTAACAATTTTTGTGTTTGAAATATAAATTTATTTTTAAAGTATTTTTTTAAAAATATTAACTTCTATAATTATTAACACTAAAAAATTTATAAATATTATTATTGACAATTGATTAAATTTATTTACGGAATATGTCTAATGAAGATTTAGTATATATTGATGAATCTTGAATTGATGATAATGAATTTTATAAATATGGTTGATCTGAAAAAGGTAAAAGATTATTTGATAATAAACCCTCATATAAAATAAAAAGAATGAGTATAATTGGTTCACTAAATAAAGGTAAATTAAAAGCCCTATGAGCATTTGAAGGACATTGCAACAGTAAAATTTTTGAATCATATGTAAAAAATATACTAATTCCAGTATTAAAGCGTGGACAAATTATAGTTTTAGATAATGCAACGTTTCATAAATCTAAATTAACACAACAATTAATTGAAAATGCTGGATGCAAACTATTATTTCTTCCACCATATTCTCCTAATTTAAATCCAATTGAACATTTTTGATTTGCTATAAAACATAATATAAGAAAAATATTACCAAATTATTGACCAAATATTAAAAAAGCGATTGATTTTGTTTTTCAATATATGAGTAAACATTACTTTAGTTAGCTATATATTATTTACACGAGAAATATATATTTAACATCTAAAATACCTAAAAGATCTATCACAAATATTAATATTATATTAAGTTTCTTTAATTGAAAATAATTATCCCTAAGTCAATTAAATATAAAATTAGCAGTTACTACTTGAAACTGCTAATTTTATTTGTTAGTATATTAATATGATTAGCAATCAAGTAATTATAGTGCTAAAAAGAGGAGTGACATTATGCAATTAAATGAAATTTCTAACTATAGTAATGACCCTAAAATTCTTGATAAATTTGCTCGTAATCTAATTGTACAAGCTAAAACAGGAAAAATGGATCCTATTATTGGACGTTATGAAGATATTCGTAAAGTAGAAGAAATACTCTCACGAAAAACTAAAAACAACCCCGTCTTAATCGGTTTACCTGGTATTGGTAAAACCGCTATTATTGAAGGTTTAGCCCAACGTATTGTTCGTGGTGATGTTCCTAGTAACTTAAAAGATAAAATTATTTATGAACTAGATATGGGAGCACTAATTGCTGGCGCTAAATTCCAAGGTGAGTTTGAAGAACGATTAAAAGCGGTTATTAACCAAATTAAAAATTCTAATGGAAAAATTATTTTATTTATTGATGAACTACATTTAATTGTTGGTGCTGGTAGAACACAAGGTTCAATGGATGCTTCTAATTTACTAAAACCAATGTTAGCGCGTGGTGAGCTACGTTGTATTGGCGCCACAACACTTGACGAATATCGTCAATACATTGAAAAAGATGCAGCCCTTGAACGAAGATTTCGTAAGATGATTATTAAAGAACCAACAACAGAAGATACAACTGCTATCTTACGTGGTTTAAAAGAACGTTTTGAAGCTTATCATGGTGTAAAAATTCATGATAGTGCATTACGAGAAGCTGTTTATCTATCTAATAAATATATTAATGATCGTTACTTACCTGATAAAGCAATTGACTTAATTGATGAAGCTTGTGCTAGTATTAAAACTGAAATTGCTTCGGTTCCTAGTGATTTAGATGATATAAGAAGAAAAGTCTTACAATTAAAAATTGAACAAGCAGCCTTAAGCAAAGAAAAAGATGAAAACTCGCAAACAAGACTAATTGAAGTCGATAAACAATTAAAAACTAAAAAAAATACTTTACAACAATTAGAAGATAAATGAATCAAAGAAAAGTCAGCATTAGACCATATTACTAGTTTAAAAAATAAATTAGAAAATGCTAAATCAGAACTAGAATTGTATCAATTATCAGGTAATTTTACAAAAGCTGGTGAACTACAATATAGTATTATTCCCAACTTAGAAAAAGAACTTAAAGATAGTGAAAATATAAAAAAAGATAATCCTTTACTACGCGAAGATGTTACTAGTGAAGATATTGGAAAAGTTGTTGCAAAATGAACCGGCATTCCTGTTACTCGTTTATTAGCAACCGAAAAAGAAAAATTATTAAAATTACCCTTAACTTTAAATACGAGAATTAAAGGTCAAAGTAATGCCCTACAGTTGGTAAGTGATGCTTTAATTAGAGCTCGTGCTGGTATTAAAGATCCCAATCGCCCAATTGGTTCATTTATTTTCTTGGGTCCAACCGGTGTTGGAAAAACTGAAGTTGCCAGAACCTTAGCTGATATTTTATTTGATAGCGAAAAAAATATGGTTCGTATTGATATGTCAGAATTTATGGAAAAACACGCAGTTAGCAAATTACTAGGTTCACCTCCTGGCTATGTTGGCTATGAAAATGGTGGACAATTAACCGAAAAAGTAAGAAGAAATCCTTACAGTATCATTCTTTTTGATGAAATCGAAAAAGCCCATCCTGAAGTATTAAATATTTTATTACAAATTCTTGATGAAGGTAGAATTACAGACAGTCACGGTCTCTTAATTGACTTTAAAAACGCAATAATTATTATGACTTCAAATCTTGGTTCACAAGAACTATTAAGTGGTAAAGATAACAGTAAAGAACAAGCATTAAATATCTTAAAAAAATCATTTCGACCAGAATTTATTAATCGAATTGATGAAATTGTTATCTTCAATCCATTAAGTAAAAAAGTAATAACAGAAATTATTATTAAAGAATTAGATACTTTATTATTACGATTAAGACAAGAAAAAAATTTACAATTATCTTATGAATCAGAAGTAGTTAATAAAATACTAAAAGATGCTTATGATGAAGAATATGGCGCACGACCGATTAAACGATATATTCAACACCATATTGAAACTATTATCGCACAAGCTATTATTAAAGAAGAACTAATACCCCACAAACGAATGGTAATTACTATCAATAAAGACAATATGTTTATTCTCAGTAAAAAAATAAAATTCAATTAAGTCTTGATATTATTGCACTCTCAGTTATAATTATATAAGTATTGGCATTCAATGTTAATGAATGCTAAAAAAGGTGGTGAACAATGTTAAGTAACAGACAATCACAAATTTTAAAAATCATTGTTGAAAAATATATTAAAACAGGATTACCAATTGGTAGCAAAACTATTTTAGAAAATAATAACAATATTAATTTTTCTAGTGCTACTATTCGTAATGAATGTGTTGAATTAGAAACATTAGGATTATTAGAAAAAGCACATAGTTCTAGTGGTCGTATTCCTTCAACAAAAGGTTATCGCCATTATGTTGATAATTTAATGAATATGGGTGAACACCAAGAAATAGAAATCTTGAAGAAAAAAATAGCAGAAGTATTTAATAACCGTAACTTAGTAATTACCGAAGTATTAAATAAAACTAGTAGTATTTTAAGTGAAATGACTAATTTGATTAGTATTGTTACTGGCCCTAATCTTAATGAAGATACTTTAAAGAAAATTGAATTAATACCGATTAGTAATGATAATGCTTTAACAATTTGTATTACTAGTAATGGTCATGTTCAAAACAAAACGTTTAATATTCAAGAAACATCATTAACCGATTTATCAATTGCTATTGATATTTTTAACACCAGATTAATTGGTACTAAAATTAGTGAAATTAGTGAGAAAGTAAATTTATTAAAACCAATTCTTGAACAACAAGTACAAAAATCAGAATATATTATTCAAGGATTTGTTAACACTTTAATTAATTTCTCACGACCACTATCAACAACACACGGTGTTCAATATATGTTAGAAAATCCTGAATTTAATGATATTAATAAGGTTAAAACAATTATTAAATTCATTGAATCACAATCACCATGAATGTATTTTGATCAATTAAATAATAATCAACTACAAATTAAAATTGGTGAAGAACTGGGCAATGAAAATAACGATATGGCAATGATTACTACTACTTTTAAAGTTCATGATGGTGAACAAGGACAAATTGCAATTGTTGGACCTAAACGTTTAGAATATGAAAAACTAACTGAAATTCTAAATTGGATTAATCAAACATTGATTAAAAACTTTAAATAGAAATGAGATGATAAAATGACAAAAGCTAAAAAAGATAACATTGATAACGTATCAGCAACAGAAACTAAAGATACAACTATTTCAACTCCTGTTACTGAAACACCAGTAAGTGTTGAAGAAGAAAAAATATCATTAAATAAAGAAATCGAATTAGAAACAAAAATTAAAGAATTAACAACAGAACTTAATAAAATTAATTCACAGCAAAAGCAATTAATGCTAGCTACTAGATTAAATACCATTAAAGAATTAGAAATTCAAAATCAAGAACACATTAAATATGCTAATCAAAAAATTATTAAAGATTTAGTTCATACTTTATTAAATTTCCAACGAGCACTAAACTTTAAAACTGATAATGCAGCTGTTCAAAATTTTCTAGTTGGTTTTAAATTTATCTATGAAGAATTAATTAAAGCACTTGGTAAAGAGGGTTTAAAAGAAATTACTGCTAAAGTTGGAGATCAATTTAATTCTCAACAACATGAGGCAGTAGAAATTATTAATGATAATACAAACAATGTTTATCAAAATGTAAAAAATAATACTATTGTTGAAGTTATAGTTAATGGTTATGAATTGCATAATCGTGTCATTAGCACCACTAAAGTTAAAGTTTTTCAAACTAAAGAAGAAAAAACAGAAACAAAGAAAAATTAAGGAGTGAAAATATTATGTCTACAAATAAAACAACAAATAAAGAAATCATTTTAGGAATCGATCTAGGAACAACTAATTCATGTGTTGCCGTAATGGAAGGTGATAAGCCAAAAGTTATTGAAAATGCCGAAGGTGGAAGAACAACACCATCAGTTGTTGCTTACAAAGATGGTCAAATTATGGTCGGTGAAGTTGCTAAACGTCAAGCTATTACTGATCCAGATAATACTGTTAGTTCAATTAAAAGAATTATGGGAACTAAAGAAACAGTTAAAGCCTCTACTAAAACACGTAAACCAGAAGAAGTGTCTGCAGAAATTTTACGCACTATTAAAACCTTTGCTGAATCAAAACTAGGTAAAAAAATATCAAAAGCAGTCATTACTGTTCCTGCTTACTTTAACAATGAACAACGTGAAGCTACTAAAAATGCAGGGATTATTGCGGGATTAAAAGTAGAAAGAATTATTAACGAACCAACTGCTGCTGCCATTGCTTATGGTTTAGATAAACAAGATAAAGATCACAAAATTTTAGTATTTGACTTAGGTGGTGGAACATTTGACGTTTCAGTTCTAGAATTAGCGGGTGGAACATTTGAAGTATTATCAACTAGTGGTGATAACAAACTTGGTGGTGATGACTTTGATGACTTAATTGTTCAACATTTAGTTAGTGAATTCAAAAAAAGTAATGGTGTTGACTTATCAAAAGATAAAATGGCAATGCAACGTTTAAAAGATACTGCTGAAAAAGCTAAAAAAGACTTATCAGGAGTAGTACAAGCTGATATTTCATTACCGTTTATTTCAATGAATGCCTCAGGTCCATTACATTTAAATGAAAAATTAACACGTGCCAAATTTAATGAACTAACAAATTCACTAGTTGAAAGAACTATTGCTCCTGTTCGTGATGCCTTAAAAGAAGCTAAATTAAGCAAAAATGAAATTGATGAAGTTATTTTAGTTGGTGGTTCAACAAGAATCCCGGCTGTGCAAGAAGTTATTAAAAACGAAATTGGTAAAGAACCACATCGTGGTGTTAACCCTGATGAAGTAGTAGCTTTAGGTGCTGCTATTCAAGGAGGGGTATTATCGGGTGATGTTACTGACGTTTTACTATTAGATGTAACTCCTTTATCATTAGGTATTGAAACTTTAGGAGGAGTAATGACACCATTAATTTCTCGTAATACTACTGTTCCTACTAAAAAGTCACAAGTATTTTCAACTGCTGAAGACAATCAACCCGCTGTTGATATTAGTGTTTTACAAGGAGAACGTCCACTAGCTAAAGATAATCATTCACTAGGTCGTTTCCAATTAAGTGGTATCGAACCAGCACCAAGAGGTGTTCCACAAATTGAAGTTACTTTTGATATCGATGTTAATGGTATTGTATCTGTTAGTGCTAAAGATCTAAAAACTAATAAAGAACAAAAAATTACTATCAGCAATAGCGGTACTTTAAGTAAAGACGAAATTGAAAAAATGGTACAAGATGCTGAAAAGAATCGTGAAAACGATGAAAAACATAAAGAAGAAATTGAATTATCTAATCAAGCACAAGCCTATATTTATGATATTGATAAAATGACTGCTGAAGTTACTAAATCAGCAAAAGAAGGTGAAGCAGAAAATCCGCAAATTGCTGAAATGAAAAAACTACGTGATGACTTACAAAAATCACTAGATGAAAAAAAATATGATGATTTAAAAGAAAAACTAGAACAATTAAAACAAGCGTTTGCTGCTGCACAACAATTTATGAACCAACAAAAACAAGAACCAACAGATCATATTAAAAAAGATGATAATAAAAGTGATGATGTTATTGATGTTGACGCAACAACTAAATAAAATAATTAGAGGTGGACAAAATGGCAAGTAAAAAACGTGATTATTATGAAATTTTAGGAGTTTCACGTAATGCTACTCCAGATGAAATTAAGAAAGCGTTTCGTACGCTTGCAAAAAAATATCATCCTGATTCACCAAGCGGTGGTGATGAAACTCGATTTAAAGAAATAAGCGAAGCTTATCAAGTTTTATCCGATACTAATGAGAGAGCAAAATATGATCAATTTGGTCATGATATGCCTGGAGTTGGCAGTTCTTCTGGTTTCGGTGGTTTCGGTGACTTTAGTTCAGCATTTGGTGACTTATTTGGTGACTTATTTGGTGGTAATAGAAGACAACAACAACGCTATAATGGTAAAACACCAGGTGATAATATCCTAACAAAAGTTGAAATTAGTTATCGCGATGTATTCTTTGGAAAAAAAATGACCGTTAGTATTAACATTGATGTCGCTTGTAAAGATTGTAAAGAAACTGGCGCTAGAACTCCTAATGATATTAGTACATGTGATAAATGCAAAGGTAAAGGAGTTCTTGAATATGTTCAACAATCACCATTAGGTATGTTTAGACATCAAGGTGTTTGCAACCAATGTCAAGGACTTGGTAAAATTATTCGTCAAAAATGTTTAAAATGCAAAGGACATCGCTATTATATTGAATATCAAAAATTAGAATTTGATATTCCTCGCAGTATTTTTGATGGTCAACAAATTAGAATTAAAGGTAAAGGTAAAATTGGTCATAACGGTGGCACTCAAGGCGATTTATTTGTTGGTATTAATATTAAGCGACACGCTTTCTTAGATCGTCAAGGTAGTGATATGTATATTAAATTACCAGTATCTTACTTAGATATTATTTTGGGAAATATTATTATGATTCCTACCTTTGAAGGAATAATTAAACATAAATTACCATTAGGACTACAATACGGTGACAAAATTACTTTAAAAAATCAAGGATTCTATTACCCTAATAGTAGTAAACGTGGTGATTTACATGTTATTCTTGATATACAAATGCCTAATAAAGTTACTAAAACAGAACAAGAAAAATTATGAAATATTAATAACAAAACTAAATTTGATCCAAATGAAGATTTTGTTAATAGTGCAATAAAAAGAATTTAATAAATTAATATATAAAAAATAAGAACATATGTTCTTATTTTTTATATATAGCTAACTAAAGTAATGTTTACTCATATATTGAAAAACAAAATCAATCGCTTTTTTAATATTTAGTCAATAATTTAAAGAGGCTTTTTAAAAATCTGTGTATCTTTTTACAAAGTTACTAGTTTAGATTAATTCTATCTTCAAATTTTATCATAAAATGAGCAATTGCTGTATTTCAATTTTGAATGGGTATTGTTCATTTTTTTGTTATATTTTCAATTGCTAAGTAAAATATTTTAAAAACTGCCATATCATTTGGAAAAACTTTTTTATTTCTAATAACTTTTCGTAATTGACTATTAACAGATTCAATAGCATTTGTTGTATAAATCACTCTTTTGATTTCTGCAGGATAACTAATAAAAACCATTAAATTATCTCAATTTTTATATCATGATTTAGCAATTTGAGGATATTGTTTATTTCATTTACTTTCAAAAGATTCTAAAGCTTGCATTGCTTGTTCTTCACTACATGCACTATAAATTGGTTTTAAATCTGTAACTAGTGATTTTCTATGTTTGTATGAAACATATTTTAAACTATTTCTAATTTGATGAACTATGCATAATTGATGTTCGGTTTTAGGATAAACTGATTTTATTGCTTCTGACATTCCTGTTAAATTGTCACTACAAGCAATAAGAATATCATTTAAGCCTTGATTTTTCATTTCTGTGAAATTAGATAATCAAAACTTAGAACCTTCATTTTTGCTAATTCATAAACCTAAAACATCTTTTTTACCTTCTAAATCAACTCCTAGTGCTATATAAACTGATTTGTTAATAATGCGTTTATCTTGTCGTACTTTAACTACTATACAATCAAAATAAACAATCGGATAAACACTTTCTAATGGCTGATTTTGTCATGCTTTAACATCATCAATAACATCATCAGTAATTTGACTAATAAAACTTTCACTAATATCAGCACCATGATATAACTCTTGTAACTGCATTCTAATATCTGATAAAGTCATGCCTTTGGCATATAATGAAAGAAATTGTTGATCAAAACCATCAAATCTTCTTTGTCTTTTTGCAACTATTACTGGCTCAAAATTACTATTACGATCTCGTGGTACATTAATCTCAATTTTACCTTGTTGGGTTATTAATTTTTTTGAATTTATACCATTGCGAGCATTTTCACTAGTATTATGTTGATTTTTTTTATATCCTAAATAATTTTGAATTTCAGAATTCAACATTTTTTCAACTAATCTTTTTGTTAATTCTTTATATAAACATCCCTCTTTAAAAACTGTTGTTAAATCTTCAGTATTTTCTAGTAATAAATCTACTGCTTTTGATATTGGATCATTATTATTAATATTTTTTTTAGACATAAGTAACTCACTCTTTATAGTTATTTAATTTTATTTACTAGAATTAATTAAACATAGTTATTTTTGTAAGTTACACATATTACTAAACATTACCTTAGCAATTGAAAATATAACAAAAAAATGAACAATGCCGATTCAAAATTGAAATACAGCAATTGCTCATTTTATGATAAAATTTGAAGATAGAATTAATCTAAACTAGTAACTTTGTAAAAAGATACACAGATTTTTAAAAAGCCTCTTATATCTAGTAATTAATGGTTCACTATCATTTACTTCATTTTGAAAATTATTAATTTTTTTTAACTTTTTAGCTATTTTAACTTGTTTATTAAGTTCTTTTTCTTATAATTTTTGATTTTTTGCTTTTAAATTTTTTAATTTATTTTCTGCGTCTTGCAGTTTATCTTCTCTTTTTTTATTTTTACTTTTTACAATTTTATCACTAAGTGTTCCTAATAAAGGAATATTTTTTTTATTAAGTTTTCTTTGACGTTGTGCATCTTTAAGATTCATTCGTACTAGTTTATCTTTTTGTAGTTTAGTTATTACCTTATAAATCTTGACACTTATCGCAGCAGCAATTGCTCCTCCAATAACTATTGGTACAGTATAAAGTAAAAAGTCTAATCCTTCAAATAAATCACTAAAAAATGATTCTATCCCTTGTCAACCTTTTTCAAAAAAATTTCCTATGTCTTTTGTAAAATCCTCAAATCCTTTTTAAATATCTTCTCAAATGCCACTAATATCCAATTCAATATCTTCTACACCCGAACCAATATCTGATATAACACCTTCTACACCTTTACCAATATCATTTCCAATATCTTCTATACCTTTAGCAATATCATCTAATCATCCAAACATAATTTTTCTACCTTTCCTTTAATCTAAACTAGGTTTTAATGTTGTTTTATCACCATTATTTATATTCGCTTCTAAACTATTAGCACATAATACTATTTTATTATTAAACTGATTAATATTGGGATTTAATTCAGACAATGGTTCTCTATTAGATTTATTATTTAGTTTTTCCAAATGATCATCTAACATTTTTAATTCAATTTTTAATTTTTTGTTTTCTACTTCTTTTTCAAGCAGTCCCGCTTCAAATGTTTTTCTTTCATAATCATATTGTGCTTTTTGACTTGCTAATTTTGATTTGAAACATTCCATTTGTTCTTCTTTAAATATTTCATTTTTTTGTTTATTTTCTTTTTTTGCTTTATTAGTTTCTAGTTTTCTATCAGCAATAGAAGTGAAAACAGCAGTTGATGCTGTTGCTGCTAGTGCTCCTATTACAGGAGCGCCTTTTAATAGTAATCCTCCACCAACTGCAACAGGTCCTATAATAGGCATATTTTTTAAAATTGTTTTTCAACATTAGTTGCAATTTTCTTTAGTGATGGTATTCCACTAGACTTCTTTACTTTTTTATTATCATTAATTTCTTGTTCAGATGATGAAGACACATTTGAATTCAATCTTTTAAAATCAGGCAGTTTTATTTCTCTCTTTCTAATCTATAAAATTTTTTTTAAAGTCTTGTTACTGATTCAGTACGTAAAAGAGGCGTTGCATTAGTTTCTAAATTATTAACAACCGATAACATATCATTATTAAAATTATTAATGTTTGGATTTAATTCAGACAATGGTTCTCTATTAGATTTATTATTTAGTTTTTCTTGTTCTTCTCTTTTTTGATTTTTTTAACTTCCTTTTTTTGTTTTATTATTTCTTATTTTGTTTTCAATAGTAGTATTCGCAGCAACAGCAGAACCTGTTGCTGCACTACCACCTGTTAATATTATTGTTGTTGCAACAACGGGAGGAACTATAAAAATTAAGTTTTTTTTTAACTGTTTTACCAACATTTTTTTGTAACATCTTTATCTTTCTTGGGAGATTCTGGTTTCATATTATTTTCTAGTTCATTATTATTAATTTCTAACTCAGATAAAGACAAATTAGATTTTTTTCTTTTTTGTTATTAGGCATTTTTATTTCTCTCTTTCTAATCTATAAAATAAAATATGTTTATTTAACTAAATAATTTAATAAAAAAAATAATATAAATAAATAATAAAATATATATTAGTAATGAACATTTATTAAATTAATAACAATATAACATATTTTTTGTTGAATATCAGAATCATATAGCTAACTAAAGTAATGTTTACTCATATATTGAAAAACAAAATCAATCGCTTTTTTAATATTTGGTCAATAATTTGGTAATATTTTTCTTATATTATGTTTTATAGCAAATCAAAAATGTTCAATTGGATTTAAATTACGAGAATATGGTGGAAGAAATAATAGTTTGCATCCAGCATTTTCAATTAATTGTTGTGTTAATTTAGATTTATGAAACGTTGCATTATCTAAAACTATAATTTGTCCACGCTTTAATACTGGAATTAGTATATTTTTTACATATGATTCAAAAATTTTACTGTTGAAATGTCCTTCAAATGCTCGTAGGGCTTTTAATTTACCTTTATTTAGTAGACATATTCCGTAAATAAATTTAATCAATTGTCAATAATAATATTTATAAATTTTTTAGTGTTAATAATTATAGAAGTTAATATTTTTAAAAAAATACTTTAAAAATAAATTTATATTTCAAACACAAAAATTGTTAATATTATTTTTATATTAACTTGATAAAAATTTAAATTTTTAAAAAAATATTTTTAATATTTTTTTATTTTAATGGTTTTGTTTTATTAAAAATTTCACAAAGTAAGTTAAATCTTAAGTACATAAGTCTAAATATACTTTTTCTACATTTATTTATTAAAATTTTGAATCTTTTTAATCAAGCAAAAACATGTTCAACTTTAATTATAATTTTTGAAATAATTTTATTGTAGATTTTTTCTTGTTTAGTTAATTTTTTATTTTTAGTTTTTTAATTGGTAATATAGTATTTTTATAAATATTTTGTATTCCTTGATATCCCAAATCACCAATAATTATTGTTTTTTCTGAAAATTCAAGATTTGAATTTTTTAATATTTGAAAATCATGTACTTTTCCATTATCAGCAAAAATATCAACAATTTTTTTATTAAAAAGTCATATATAATTTGAAATTTTATAGAAAACATTCAACTTTTACCAGAAAAATATTCTAACTGTAGTTTTTTTAGTTGGTCTTTCAATTTCAATTTCAGTTGAATCAATTAAATAAAATTGAAATTCATTTAAATCTTCTTGTTTTTTCTCAATTTTTGATTTATATTTTGTTTTTAAAAACTGATAATCTTTGTCATCACTAAGTTTATTTTCTACTCAAGTAATATTTCGAAAACAACTTGATGCACTCATTTTATATTTAATACTCATTTGGAAAAAGTATAATATTCTTTTCAGTATACTAAAGTCATCATCAATCTTTCTTCAACTGAAAGTTTATATTTTCTACCTTTAGTTTTTTTTAAATTTTCTATTTCAATTAATTTTGTTAACATTTCATCAAAATGAAAACGTTTTATACCAAAATATCTATAAAATTGTTCATTTTTTAATTTTTTTAAATTTTCAAAATTCATTTTTATCAACACCTTATTAATTTATTAATAAAGAAATTATAAAATAAATTTTAAATTATTAATTGACTTTTAAAAAATTTATTTACGGAATATGTCTAGTGAACCAATTATAATCATTCTTTTTATTTTATATGTGGTTTTATTATCAAATAGTCTTTTACCTTTTTCAGATCAACCATATTTATAAATTTTTTAGTGTTAATAATTATAGAAGTTAATATTTTTAAAAAAATACTTTAAAAATAAATTTATATTTCAAACACAAAAATTGTTAATATTATTTTTATATTAACTTGATAAAAATTTAAATTTTTAAAAAAATATTTTTAATATTTTTTTATTTTAATGGTTTTGTTTTATTAAAAATTTCACAAAGTAAGTTAAATCTTAAGTACATAAGTCTAAATATACTTTTTCTACATTTATTTATTAAAATTTTGAATCTTTTTAATCAAGCAAAAACATGTTCAACTTTAATTATAATTTTTGAAATAATTTTATTGTAGATTTTTTCTTGTTTAGTTAATTTTTTATTTTTAGTTTTTTTAATTGGTAATACAGTATTTTTATAAATATTTTGTATTCCTTGATATCCCAAATCACCAATAATTATTGTTTTTTCTGAAAATTCAAGATTTGAATTTTTTAATATTTGAAAATCATGTACTTTTCCATTATCAGCAAAAATATCAACAATTTTTTTATTAAAAAAGTCATATATAGCTAACTAAAGTAATGTTTACTCATAAATAATGTAAAATAATAATATGTAATTTAAACAGTTTTTGAATTTAAAAGTACAATTCAGCAATATTTAAAATAGATTAGGAAGATTAAATTATGCCAAAACCATACAGTGAAGACTTACGAAGAAAAGTAATAGAAGCCTATGAAAGTAAAAACATGAAAATTAAAGAAATTTGTAAAGTGTTCAATATTACTAGAAAGACTTTATTCTTATGAAGAAAAAGAAAAAAAGAAACTGGGCATATAAAACCAATTTTGAATTATCAAAAAGGACATAGCCACAAAATAAAGGATTTAGATGAATTAAAAAATTATTTAGCGCAAAATAAAGATGTTACAGTTCAAAAAGTAATTGAAAAATTTGGTGATATGACTAAAGAAACAGTTTATAACTATTTCAAAAAACTAAATTATACATATAAAAAAACTTTTCTATATGAACAAAGAGATAAAAATAAACAAGAAGCTTTTTTAAAAGAAATAGCTAAAATAATGAATGAATATTTAGTATTATATATTGATGAATCTGGAATTGATGATAATGAATTTTATAAATATGGTTGATCTGAAAAAGGTAAAAGATTATTTGATAATAAACCCGCATATAAAATAAAAAGAATGAGTATAATTGGTTCACTAAATAAAGGTAAATTAAAAGCCCTATGAGCATTTGAAGGTAATGTTTAGTAATCTGTGTAACTTACAAAAATAACTATGTTTAATTAATTCTAGTAAATAAAATTAAATAACTAGAAATAGTGAGTTACGTATGTCTAAAAAACAAAATATTAATAATAATGACCCAATATCAAAAGCAGTAGATTTATTACTAGAAAATACTGAAGATTTAACAACAGTTTTTAAAGAGGGAGGTTTATATAAAGAATTAACAAAAAGATTAGTTGAAAAAATGTTGAATTCTGAAATGCAAAATTATTTAGGATATGAAAAAAATCAACATAATAATAGTGAAAATGCTCGTAATGGTATAAGTTCAAAAAAATTAATAACTCAACAAGGTAAAATTGAGATTAATGTACCACGAGATCGTAATAGTAATTTTGAGCCAGTAATAGTTGCAAAAAGACAAAGAATATTTGATGGTTTTGATCAACAAGTTCTTTCATTATATGCCAAAGGCATGACTTTATCAGATATTAGAATGCAGTTACAAGAGTTATATCATGGTGCTGATATTAGTGAAAGTGTTATTAGTCAAATTACTGATGATGTTATTGATGATGTTAAAGCATGACAAAATCGGCCATTAGAAAGTGTTTATCCGATTGTTTATTTTGATTGTATAGTAGTTAAAGTACGACAAGATAAACGCATTATTAACAAATCAGTTTATATAGCACTAGGAGTTGATTTAGAAGGTAAAAAGATGTTTTAGGTTTATGAATTAGTGAAAATGAAGGTTCTAAGTTTTGATTATCTAATTTCACAGAAATGAAAAATCGAGGCTTAAATGATATTCTTATTGCTTGTAGTGACAATTTAACAGGAATGTCAGAAGCAATAAAATCAGTTTATCCTAAAACCGAACATCAATTATGCATAGTTCATCAAATTAGAAATAGTTTAAAATATGTTTCATACAAACATAGAAAATCACTAGTTACAGATTTAAAACCAATTTATAGTGCATGTAGTGAAGAACAAGCAATGCAAGCTTTAGAATCTTTTGAAAGTAAATGAAATAAACAATATCCTCAAATTGCTAAATCATGATATAAAAATTGAGATAATTTAATGGTTTTTATTAGTTATCCTGCAGAAATCAAAAGAGTGATTTATACAACAAATGCTATTGAATCTGTTAATAGTCAATTAAGAAAAGTTATTAGAAATAAAAAAGTTTTTCCAAATGATATGGCAGTTTTTAAAATATTTTACTTAGCAATTGAAAATATAACAAAAAAATGAACACTGCCCATTCAAAATTGAAATACAGGAATTGCTCATTTTATGATAAAATTTGAATATAGAATTAATCTAAACTAGTAACTTTGTAAAAAGATACACAGATTTTTAAAAAGCCTCTAAAATTTTTGAATCATATGTAAAAAATATACTAATTCCGGTATTAAAGCGTGGACAAATTATAGTTTTAGATAATGCAACGTTTCATAAATCTAAATTAACACAACAATTAATTGAAAATGCTGGATGCAAACTATTATTTCTTCCACCATATTCTCCTAATTTAAATCCAATTGAACATTTTTGATTTGCTATAAAACATAATATAAGAAAAATATTACCAAATTATTGACCAAATATTAAAAAAAATTTTTATTTTGTTTTTCAAGATATGAGTAAACATTACTTTAGTTAGTTATATGTCATAGCAGAAACCGTTCCCACCGCAACAATACCACCAGCAAGCGCAGGAGCAATAACGGGTGCACCACCACCAGCTCCAATTATAATACCACTAATAGCAGCAACAGAAAGAACAGTAGTTGCAATAACTGTTTCAGATGGTGTTGGATCGATTATATGATTTTTAATTACTTTTTTTAACTTAGATATTTTTTTAAAACTTTTTTAATTTTTTTATTCATAAAACCTTTTTCTCCTTATTTTAATTAAAACCCTTTACCTTAAAACTTAAGTAAATGGGTATAAACTTATATTAAGTTTATAAAATTATACGATATTGTCTATATTAGATATCAATAATTGATAATAAGCAAACTATTTTAAAACAGTTATTTTTTTATTTTTTAAATAATCAAATTCTTGATCATTTCAAAAACTATAATTTGATCTAATTTTATTTTTACTAAGAGTATAATAAAGTGGAACAGCAACAAAATAAGCGAAGATAGCTTGAATACTATCAGTAATTAATTCATTAACTGTAATAGCATAATCTTGATAAATTACTAAATAAGACAATGGGTAAATAAGTAATAAAATATCAGCAAAAAAGAAAGTATAAATAGTACTTAATCAAGATTTATTAATTAATAACTTAATAACAAAAAACATTAAAATTCTAATAAAAATTGTAATAGGAATAACCACAATTTTAACACCACTAATTAAATCAAAAATACCACCCGCAATTGGTCCTGCAAATAACAGCATTGGACCTTCAAAAAAAGCACAAAACGGAATAAAAACAGCATCAAATAATTGCAAAGTAGAATTTCCACCAAATAAACTAGTAATTGCTCAACCAAAAAGAAAAGTTGAACAATAACCAATTGTTACTAATAAACCAGTAATAATACCAGTCATTGCTAAATATTTAATTGAGCGAAAACGATACATATTTTCCTCCTAGATTACCAAAAAATATTAGTTTTTTTTACTATTTAAAGATAAAACCAATTGCAATTGGATTAATTTTAGAACCATAGTAACAAGCTGCTATAATTTCTTTTTTACCTGCTGGTTGAATAACCTTAATTACTATGTTATTAGTTTTAGTGGCAACAATAATACCTAATTTATTTATTGCAAAAATCGTTCCTGGCAGAGCATTTGATAATTCATTAGTTAATGCTACTTGATGAATTTTGTATATATTATCATTCAACGTAGTATAAGCGATTGGTGTATTATACAATCCACGAACATGACATGAAATTAATTGTGCTGAAAGATTTCAATTAATTTTTTCATCACTTCTTTTAATATTTAAACCAAAAGTTACTTTATTTTCATCTTGTTCTTGCTCTTGTATTTCATTATTAATGATTTTTAATAAATATTTTATTAACATATTTTGTGCTAAAGTTATCAAATTATTAACTAAAGAAGTATATGTATCCTCAATACCAATTGAAACTTGTTCTTGAACATAAATTGCCCCTGCATCCATTTTACTTACCATTTTCATTAATGTAATACCAGTAGTTTGTAATCCATTAATAATTGCTCATTGAATAGGAGCACCACCACGCAATGATGGTAATAGTGAAGCATGAATATTTAAACATTTATATTTTGGTAAATTTAAAATTGCTTTTGGTAAAAATTGACCATAAGCACAAGTAAGAATAACATCAATATTTAATAATTGTAAACCTTTTAAACTTTCAATAATATTTTCGGGTTGGAAAACAGGTATTTGATATTCTTCTGCCAATTGTTTAATTGCTAAAGGAGCAACTTCTTGTTTACGACCAATTTTACGATCTGGCTGACAAACAACACCAACTATTTCAACTTCATTTTTCATTGTTATTAACAATGTTTTTAAAATATTTTCAGAAAAAAAAGAAGAACCCATAAATAAAATTTTAAATTTTTTCATAATTTTCGCCCTCAATTTTTGCTTTGTACATTTCAATAATATTTTTTACATGTCAGAATAATAATACCATACCTAAAGTATCTTGAGCACAATATTTTAACATATTTTCACGAAAATTATGAATTCAATTAGTTAAACTAATGTTATTTTCAACTCTTCTACGAAAAATTTCTGATGCCATATCTCCTTTTTTAATAACTAATCCTTCATAAGAAAAGGAAGGTTCAAATGCTGGTAAAGTTTTTTTAATTGAAAGAGAACCATAAAACTGTTCTTTATAAATTTTAAATTCTTTAAAAAAATCTTGTAAATCAATAGTACCATCATGGATTAATGATAATTTATTTTTATATTGAGGATAATAATAAGTTAATTTTTTAAGAACAGATTTCTCAAATGATTGATTATAAGCAACATACGTACCCTTACCATGAATATTAATTAAATCATGACATAATTTTTTTGTTAACATTTCTCTTGGATCATCATTGCCATCTGGTAAAAATTCATAATGTTTAATTGATTTATAAGTTTTAAAATTAAAATCTGGTGCTAATAATACATGGACAGAGTATTGAAAAGGAATTTGCTGATATGGTTTACTATTTTTAAACTTAGGTATTGCAGATTTCATAGTCTCAAAATCATACATATAAATTGGATATTGGTACTTTTTGTATTGAATTTTTAAATCAACAAATTTATTGCCATCAATTAATTTTTCACCATTTTTAATTACATCATATTGTCTTAAATGTAAATTAGACTTTGTTAAAAATGGTAATAATCTTTCATCATTAATTTCTAACAAATCTTCTTCATAATATCACAATGCTTTCTTAGTTTTTCTTAAACGATATAATTCAAAAATAGTATTATGAATAGAAAAATATTTAAAAATATGAGTACAAAATTGATTACTATTTTCATGACAATAAGGTAAAGTTAATAATTTAACTATTTCATCAATATCACTAATTTTAATAATATTCTTAATATTTTCATATTGTAATTTCAAATTATTATTTAAAATTTCATCTTGAATTGATTCAAAAAGACTAAAAATTTTTTTAGTATTAGGACTTTTTTGCCAAGTTGAACCATTAACAATAAATAATTCATTTAAATCTATTTTTTCTTTCTTAACATAATTATTATTTAAATACATAATATAAGTATTAACTACTTTAATTCCACATTTGGTTAAAATATCATACTGATAAAGTAAATCTCACATATGTTTTTCTTTAACCCAAGTTACTGCTTTTACTTCAATTAAATCCCAACCATCATTATTTCGTTTTAAAATATCACACTTAGTAACGCAGCCCTGATATTCAAATCTTGGTTCAAATAAAACATCATACTCTTTATTATTAATAATTTCTATGACATTATTACCCGGTTCAGACTCAAAATTAAAATAAGAATATTTTGCTTTAAAATATTCTTGAGCATAGTGCCCAGTTTCAATACCATCTGCAATTGTTTCACCAAGATAAAATTCAGAATCATCTTCTTCATTATAATTATTTTCAAATGTATCATCATCTAAATCAGAAATAGTAATTAAATTAGATTTAAATTTACTACTTGTTTTAGTATTCGTTAGTTCAACAAAATTTATTATCTTTTTCTCTTCAATTAAATGCTTAGCTAAAGAATAATTTTTTGCATTTAAAAATCATGAAAGTTTGCGACAAATACGGAAATGCTTATAATCATCTTTATAAATTTTCATTACATATCACCCAATTGCCTAATTAAAAATAAAGATTTATTTATCTTTTCATCCAGAAAATTTATCATGAATTGCAATTTTAGGTTTTTCTAAATTTTTAGCACGTTTTTTATTTTCTTTATTTTGTAAACGTTCTTCTTTAATTGCAAGTTTAACGGCTTCATTTTCTTTTTTAATTGCTGCTTTTTCTTCTGCTGTCTTTCTTTTTATTTTAATTTTACCACTACGTTTTTTTGACATTTCAATTTTCTTAAGTGTTTCTTCTAAATCCAATTCACAATTTACTTTTCAAATTGTTTCAAATTCTTTCTTTGATAATTGCTTAGTAAATCCTTCTACCTCAAATGCTTTAGTTGCAAATAAATCATTTTTCTTAGAATCATATAATTTTACAATTACATCAAAAACATCACGATAGCGATATTCTTTACTACTACGTGAAACTACTTGTTCAAATTCTACTGTTTTATGTTGCAATTTTAATTCATCACGCATAAAGGATTTAATAATATTTTTTACTTCTTTTTGACGTTGTTTTTTCTCTTCTTTTTTCTTCTTTTTTGCTGAAATGGTTGTAAAAATAAAAATTATTAAAACTACCCCTATAAGCGCTAACATTCATCATTGACTAGATAAATTTCCCATTTTTTATTCCTCTTTTTTGATTTATAAATTTTCCTCGATTACTGCTAATAGTTTAGTTGGACTCATCGGTGAAATTGTTAAAATTAAATTAACATCTTTTTTAATTACAAAATAAAGATGTGTTTTATTTACTATAATATATTTAAAACTTTTTGTTTCTTCAATATTATAAGACTCATTAATCAATTTTAAACAATATTCACGTAATTGGATATCATTTAAGTCTTGCAATTTTAATCTTGTTCTAATCCTACCAATACTATGGTAAGAAAATTTATAAGCGTTACGAAAATAGTAACTCATTTATTTATCACACCTACATTTATCATTAAAGTTTTTAAACAAATAATTGACATTAAAAGTGTAAAAAAATTAAAATATAATATTAACAAAAAGCTAACACATTAATTATACTGAAAAAATAAAAAATATTATACAACATTTATGATTTTTGTTATAATTATTTTTGTTGTAATTAATCTATAAAACATGTTCAAAACAAAAAAGGAGAAAAAATGGCTAACATTGCATCACAAATTAAAAGAATTAAAACAAACCAAAAAAGAAATGAAATTAATAAAATTTATAAATCTAAAGTTAAAACTGCTTTAAAAAAAGCTGATAAATCAATAAAAAACAAAGCAGAAAATGCTACAGTACTTGTTAATGAAGTATGTAGTTTAATTGATAAAGCTGTTGTTAAAGGCATTTATCACATTAATAAAGCTGCTCGTCAAAAATCTAAAATTATGACTAAATTAGCAAAAGCAAAATAACTATAATTTATTTTAAAAAGAGACACCATTAATAGTGTCTCTTTTTAAAATATAATTGATATTTTTAAACTAAATTTTTGTTTTAATAAAATACCAAATTCAAAAATTATTTAGCTAATAATGTAAAGTTAGAACTTGATGCTCTAATCTCAGCAAAAATTTTATTTTTTTTTAAATTCATCTGATGTATCCATAACTATAAAAATACTAAAATCACTAATATCTAATTTATTACGATCAAATGTACTGTGAATTTTATAAATAGAAGCACCATTTTTAGTAATAATATTAATAATTTCGCTAATAGTACTATTATTAATTTTACCGTTAACTAAAAAAGGAACTCGTCGATGCGAACTAATTAAGGCGTTATTAATAATTATTCCTAATGTAGTAATATCAACATCGCCACCACTAATTACACAAAAAACATTTTTATCTTTACCAATGATTTTATCTAATTTACTAGAAAGAATAGCAGCAACACTAACAGCACCACTACCTTCAGTTACAATTTTACATTTTTCTAATAAAAATAACATTGCTTGTGCAATTTCTTCTTCGCTAAAAGTAATAACTTTATCAACATTTTTCTTTAAAATATTAAATGTTAATTCCCCTGTTTGTTTAACAGAAATTCCATCAGCAATTGAACTTTTACCTTCAATTTTAAATGGTTTTCCTTGTTTTAAAGCTTGATTATAAGAATCAACATTTTGTGCTTCAATACCAATAAATTTAATATTTGGATTTTTACTTTTTAAATAAATTGAAATACCACTTAAAAGCCCTCCTCTACCAATTGGAAATAAACAATAATCAATTTCTTTACCCATTGCATTCATTTGTTCATATATTTCCAAGCCAATTGTACCTTGACCAGCAATAACAAAATTATCATCATATTGATGAACTAACGTTAACCCTTCTTCTCTTTCAAGTCTTAATGCTTTAGACATTGCATCATCAAACATATTAACACAAAGTTTAACAGTACATTTAGCACCACCAAATTCTTTAGTAGTAGCGATTTTGGCTAGTGGTGCTGTTACAGGTATAACTATCTTTGATACTAAATTTAAACTTGAAGCTGCTAAAGCGACTCCTTGTGGATGATTACCAGCACTAGCAGCAATTAAACCCTTTGCTTGCTGTTCTTTTGATAAATTAAGAATTGTATTTAAAGCGCCTCTAATTTTAAAACTACCTGTTTTTTGTAAATTTTCTAACTTTAAAAATATATTATTACCAGAAAACTAAGAAAGTTTATCTGCTTTTATCAAACTTGTCTTCCTAATTTTATCTTTAATTTTTGAATACGTTTCTTCAATTATTTATTCACTTACTAAATTTTCCACAATGGTTCCTCCTGAGTTTCTATCTAATTTCTCAAATATAGCTAACTAAAGTAATGTTTACTCATAAATAATGTAAAATAATAATATGTAATTTAAACAGTTTTGGGTGAGTAAAGTTAATAGTTATAATTTAATTTTCTTTAAATAAAATACAACTTTAAATTATTAATTATTTTTTACATTATATACCTTTTTATAAATATAATCAAGTATTTTAGACTATTATTTTAAAATTATCTAAAATAAAAATTCCTAACTATTGAGGTTTAGATTTATTAATTTTTAAAAAATTACAGTATAAGATTTAATTTATTAATTCTTGCTCAATTAATTATAAGCATATTATCAAGTACTTTATCATTATAAATTTTTGCATCATATCCTTTTAAAGATTTAACTAAATGTGAAACATCACTTTCGGCACAAACTCCTTGATTTCAATTTTCTTTTTGATTTATAACGCCTTCTTTATTATTTTTAAAATATTTATATATTTGCTCATCAACTTTATTTTCTTTTAAAAAATCTAATAATTGATAATATTCACCATTAACAAATAAATCATATGCATTTGTTAATTTTTTATTATCTACTTTTCTATTAAAAATAAATCCTTTTTTAAGTGCTTTAAATGCATGATGTCTATCAATTACATAAGGAATATTTTCTTTTTTAGCAGTAGTTTTAATTCAAGGCGCACCATCACCAATAAATACTAAACTACTTTTATTATAAATATATTGTAAATGAAGAAAATCATAAATTTTATCAATTAATTCTTGTCTTTTAATTCTTTGACCATTTTTAGTTTTAATATAAGTAATTTTTTTATCTTTTAAAACATTTCTACTTTTAGTAGATTTTTCTAAATCTTTACCTTTATTTGCACTAATTGTACGAATACGATTTTTTTGTTTTTTATTATTAAATAATGAAGATATAAAACAATCATCCATATTTATAAATAATTTTTCAGTTGGTAATACTACTTTTTTCTCTTTTATTTTTTGAACATTTATTACTGCATTTTTCATTACATTAGTCATATATGTTTTAGAAAAATTAGTATTTTTTATTATATCTTGTACATCAGATTGTCTTTTACCATTACCTGAATTTTTTATTATTGTATGTTCTAAACTTGTAAGTGTTCTTTTTCTTTTTTTAAGTTTTATATAATCATCTAAAGGATAGTAATATTTATTAGTTTCTAATATTAAATAACGTCTACGATAAAAATTATTTATTTTACCATATTGAGTATTTGGACTTCTTTTTGCAGTTTTAACATATTTATATTTAGTTTTATCATATATATTTTGATATCAAAAATCATCATATGCTTTTAATAGATTTGTTAAATAATTTAAACCATTATTTTTAATTTGATTATCAAGTTCATCATAATTAAGTTCATTGTTAAGAAAATTCATAATATTATTTCCTTTCTTAATTTATGATTTTGATTATAGTAATTTTAGAAAAAAAGTATGGAAATATGATAATTGTAAAATGATATAATTAAATATATATGTTTTAAAATAAGGTGATAATATGCCAAAACAAAGAAAAGAATTAGGTAATTATGATGTTACAATTAGTAATTATTTAAGAACTAAAAATAAAATATTAACACCACAAGGATTAAATAATGCACTTGGAATTGATAGAAAATTTATATTTGATTGCCGACGCAGAAGCAATCCATGACAACGTAATTTTTTAAAAAGTTATGATAAAGCACGTAGTATTATTTCAACTCATATGTTAGAAAAAGCATTAGTAAAACCAGAATTAATTTATACTCATTGATTAAAATCTCATCCAAATGAATTTGATATTAATGAAGAAAATAATAACACACAAAGTAATATAATTATTAATATTAGTGAACCAAGAAAAATAGAAAATGATGATTAAAGGTCTATATTATATATAGATTTTTTCTTTATTTTAAAGAGAAAAAATGATATAATTATTATTAAGGAAGCAGTAGCCATTCTGTGAGTTTAGGAGTTAAATATGGAAAACTTTAACTGAGATAGAAATAAAAATTATACTAATGAAGAATTAGAAAATTTATTAGAACAACACCGAAATTTTGTTTATAAAAATACTAAAACTGAATTAGAACCTAAATTAAATGAATATCAAAATAAATTAAAAGAATATGAAATAAAAGTAAATGAATATCAAGAAAAAGAATTATTTAATGGTTTTAATGATAAACAATTAAAAATAGTTAAATCATTAATTAATACTGAATATAAAGACATTGATAAACATTCTGCTTTAAATAAAATAAAAGAAGATTATGCAGAAATATTTAATAATAATTTACATAATAAAGAAATTAAAAAACAAGAAATTATTAAAAATGAAGAATCTAAACAAGAGTTTTTTAATCCAAAAACACTTTTTGAATTAGATAATAATATTACATCTAAAAATGAAGAATTATTAAAAAATACAGAAGTTGTTGGTGCAAAAACTAAACAAGAAATGATTAAATTTTTAGAATTTTTATTTAGTAAATAATTAAATATTTCTCAAAAGGAGAGATATTATGGCTATTCCACAAGTTCCAACTGGTTTAATTACTGGTGGTAATAATGGAAATAAAGCAATGTTAAATGCTATGGAAGCGCAAGTAAAAGGCATACTTTATAATGATGAAAGTATGATGTTTTTAAAAGCAAGTGCAGTTGCAGAACAAATAAGTGAAATACCTGGAGCAGTAGAAGCATATTATCGTATTGTTGAACGTTTACGTTGAGGTTCAAAATATGATGTTATGACTGGTACAGATAAACAATGAACAACATTAAGAACAACTAGTGTTATTTTAGACCAAATATTAGTTATTGATTGAAGAACTGAAGATTTTGATATGAATAGATTTATGTCAAGTCCAATTCCATTAAAAGCAAATATGTTATCAATATGAGCAGAAAGTGCATTAAGAAATTATTTATTTATACAAGAATGTATTTTTTTACAAGGTATTAAAGATTATTGTATTGCTAAATCACAAGTAATTCCTATTAATATGTTAGAAATGACAGAAGATACAGCAAAAGCAGCATTTTATCAAATTGGAGATAAAATGAATGAATTATTAGGAAATATAACTGAAACTGAAATTGGTACAAATGTAAGTGATTTTATTGGCGCATTAGGATTTACTCCGATGTTACAATTAACAAAAGCATATTTAAGATTAAATTATGGTCAAATTGCAGCAGATACTGTAGCAAGCGGTCAATTATATAAACAATCAGTATTTGGTATGTTTTTATATAAACATATGTTTTTAAATAAAGATATGGTTAAAGATACTAAAACTGGTTTACATTTAGAAAAAACATTTGATTTAAAAAAAGTATTAGGAGTTTTTGTACATAGAAATGCATTTGCACAACCTAATAGTTTTCAAAAAATAGTAAATTTAATTGATAATAATACATTAAATCAAAAAACATTAGGTAAAGCACTTTATGGTATAACAACAGCAATTCGTGGTTGATTATCATTTATTATTATGGAAAAAATGCCAACTGCTGATGAAATTAAAGAAGCACAAAAACGTTGTTGAACTAATTGAATTAAATTAACTCCAGCAGAAAGAGAAAAATCACCAGTAACATTTAAAATTGCTGATTTTGATGATTTTAGAATTAGTTTAAATGATTTAATTTATTTTAAAAATTTAGGAAAAATAACTATGGCTGGTGATACACCAACTAATGATGAATTAGAAAATGCAATAATAAATGCTGGTAATAATGGTTATGAAAAAGGTAAAGCAATATTTAGTAATATTACATCAAAAAGTGCTACTATGACTGGTAATAACAAAGATTATATTGAAGAAATAGAATTAAAATTTTCTAAAAAATAATTATGCAATATATTTATAAATATTTTAATGAAAAAGCACGTATTACTATTTATTCACCAAAACCAGCAGATTTAACTACAAGTAATAATATTAGAGCAATTTTATTAGATGAATATCCTAAATTAAGAAATGGTTATTTTATTGTTAGTGATGTACATGATAGTTATGCAATATGTGTTGGAGATAATATACATTGTGAAGGTAAAGTAATTATTAAAGCAGAAAAACAACCTAATTTATTAAAAGGAGTTAATGAAAATGCCAGTTTCTGACAATATACAATCAAATAATTATACTTTATTAAAGATAATTCGTTCTTCAATTAGTCCATTATCAGCAATGATTGGTACAAGCGCTTATTATGGTCAAGTAATAGATAATCCAATATTAGGTTCAATTAATAGTTTATTATTTGGTAAAAAATTAGGTTTAGATATATGAAATTTAAATAAAAGACCAAATACTAAAACTAAATTAATTAATAGTAGTAAAAAAATATTACTAGGTTTAGGAACAATTGGTTTAGTTAATTATGCAAAATTTACTACTAATTAAATTAATCCAAATCCTAATCCATTTCCAAACACAACACCAATTAATCCTTTTCCAGATGATTTATTATTTATTAATAATAGTACTGATGATCATTTAATGGATTGAGATACATTTATTAGTTTAAATTCATATGGTATTTCAAATCTTATTAGCGGATTAACAGAATTAATACCTAATAGATTTGAAAATATTAGAAAAATTGCAAATATGGCTACTGGTGGTTGTTTAATTTCTAGTGGTGTTGCTATGGGTATAAATAATGATTTTAATAATGCTTATGCAATACCTACCATAATTGCTGGTGCAAGTGAAATAACCCATAATTTACTACCTATGGAAACTACAAATCATATTGAAGAAATGCAAGAAACACCATTTAATAATGAAACTGCAAGATTAATTAATGATAATAGATTTTCAATTAATAGTGAAACAACTAGTCAATATGGTAGTGATAATATGAGTGAAGTACCATTAAATCATGATAATGCTTCATTAAATTGAGATTATAATCATATGAGTTTATAATGTTACCTTTAATTATTGAATGAATATATTATGCATTAGCAAGTAATGATATTAAATCAGCATTGATAAATGCTTTAAAAAATTATTATAAAAATCAATCATTAAAAGCAGTATTTGATAGTGAAAATGTTAATGAAAATGAAATACATCAACCTTATTCATTTTTAAATCCAAATATACTTAAAAAATTAATAAGTATATTAAAACCAAGTGAATTAAGTATACTTCAACATGAAATTAATAAATTAAAAAAACCAATAAATAGTTTTAAAAATTCTATTATGCCAACAGAAATTAGAACAGTTAAAAATTATGTAAATAAATTTGATAATTTATTTAAAGAAAATGAAGAAGAAATACCAGAAAATGCATGAGAAGTATTATCAAGTTCATGATTTAAAAAAGGAAGATTTATTGTTAATAATAAAAATTTAAAAATTGGAACTTTAACAACATTATTTCAAAGTGATAATGATAAAAGACAAATATGATATGGTCCATATACTTATCCATCATTTCCACAAGAAATATGAATATTAATGACACAAGCAAAAGGTAAAAATGGTACTGGTGCTGGAACTATATTTTGAAAATTTTGAAATAGAAAATGATTACCAAGTCAATTAAGAAAATATGTTAAAAGTGAATTAGCAAAAAAAGGTAAATATTATGGTTCACAAGATACAACTATAATTTATCCAAATAATATTAATGTACAAAAAACTATGAATTTTATTAATAGATTAGAAAAAGGTTTTTTAAATTAAAAGAATATAAAACTTTATCTAAAAATGAAATCGGAAGTAATCAATGAAGATATGAAAGAAAACAATTATTAAAAAATTCTTTACATACAAATAAATATATAAAAATTAAACAAAATTCTAATTTTTATAAAACATGAAAGTAGGTGATTGAATGGAAATACAAAAACCGGAATGAAAAACTAGTTATTTAATTCCTTTTACACGTGGTAGAAGAGATTATATTAAAGATAGAAAAATATATGATTTTAGTTTATTAAATGATATTGAAAAATTAAGAAAAAAACAATTAGATTCAATTAATTTATTATCATTTATATTAATATCTTTAATTATTACATTATGAAGTACATTACCACAAACAATAATATTACCAAATTGATTAGAATTTACTAAATTAGGTATCGAAAATGTAGATTGAAAACATAATTGAGGTAATGCTATTTGATTAACAATTATACCTAGTATTGGTGGATTTGGATTACATCATTTACCAAATAAAGCACCACCAATAATTAAATTTATATTAAATTTAATAGACATATTCCGTAAATAAATTTTTTAAAAGTCAATTAATAATTTAAAATTTATTTTATAATTTCTTTATTAATAAATTAATAAGGTGTTGATAAAAATGAATTTTGAAAATTTAAAAAAATTAAAAAATGAACAATTTTATAGATATTTTGGTATAAAACGTTTTCATTTTGATGAAATGTTAACAAAATTAATTGAAATAGAAAATTTAAAAAAAACTAAAGGTAGAAAATATAAACTTTCAGTTGAAGAAAGATTGATGATGACTTTAGTATACTGAAAAGAATATTATACTTTTTCCAAATGATTATTAAATATAAAATGAGTGCATCAAGTTGTTTTCGAAATATTACTTGAGTAGAAAATAAACTTAGTGATGACAAAGATTATCAGTTTTTAAAAACAAAATATAAATCAAAAATTGAGAAAAAACAAGAAGATTTAAATGAATTTCAATTTTATTTAATTGATTCAACTGAAATTGAAATTGAAAGACCAACTAAAAAAAACTACAGTTAGAATATTTTTCTGGTAAAAGTTGAATGTTTTCTATAAAATTTAAAATTATATATGACTTTTTTAATAAAAAAATTGTTGATATTTTTGCTGATAATGGAAAAGTACATGATTTTCAAATATTAAAAAATTCAAATCTTGAATTTTCAGAAAAAACAATAATTATTGGTGATTTGGGATATCAAGGAATACAAAATATTTATAAAAATACTATATTACCAATTAAAAAAACTAAAAATAAAAAATTAACTAAACAAGAAAAAATCTACAATAAAATTATTTCAAAAATTAGAATTAAAGTTGAACATGTTTTTGCTGGATTAAAAAGATTCAAAATTTTAATAAATAAATGTAGAAAAAGTATATTTAGACTTATGTACTTAAGATTTAACTTACTTTGTGAAATTTTTAATAAAACAAAACCATTAAAATAAAAAAATATTTTTAATATTTTTTTAAAAATTTAAATTTTTATCAAGTTAATATAAAAATAATATTAACAATTTTTGTGTTTGAAATATAAATTTATTTTTAAAGTATTTTTTTAAAAATATTAACTTCTATAATTATTAACACTAAAAAATTTATAAATA
Organism: Spiroplasma ixodetis; assembly: GCF_040369795.1. GTDB lineage: Bacteria > Bacillota_I > Bacilli_A > Mycoplasmatales > VBWQ01 > Spiroplasma_E > Spiroplasma_E ixodetis_B. Next base: position 1,156,823 of record NZ_AP028955.1, on the reverse strand, counting down.
TTATTATTGACAATTGATTAAATTTATTTACGGAATATGTCTAATGAACAAATTAAATCAATAGAAGAAAATCAAATGTTTAAATTATTTCATTATTCAAATTGAAAATTAAATGAACATAATTTAAAACAAGATAAAATTAATGATTTAGAAGAATTAAAAGAATTAGACCCTATTAAACCACAAAGTTGATATTATGGTGTACCTAGTGTTTTACAAGGTGCTATATTTGCAAGATATTTAGATAAAGTAAATACTACATTAGATTTTCAAGTTTCTAAAATAACTGGTGGTTTAGATATAGGTATGGCAACAAGTAGTAATGGTCATCCAACTGCTGCTTCATTATGATTTATTGGTGAAAATTATAATGGAAGAAGAGCACATAAAGTAAGTGAATTTTATCATAGTAATGCTAATATTAATGGCCAACCAGCAATTCATTTTAAAAATACTTATGAATTAGCAAATAGTATTATTGATTATTATTTAATTGAAGCACAAAAATATTTTGCTATGTTTAAAGGTTTTACTTGTTATGTTGATTATGGTAATGGTGGTCAAGCATTTATTGATGTTTTAAATGTAGAAAAAAATAAAAGAAATATGAATTGATTAAATTTTGAACCAGTAGATAAATCAGTAATGTATTTAAAAGATAGAATTGATTTTACTACTACTGGATTAATTAAAAATATATTAAGTTATGATTGAAATAATTGTTCAGAAACTAAAAGGCAATATAGTTTAATTAAATGATTATCTAAATCTAAAATAGAAAATTCAAATAATGAACCTAAAATGTTAGATTTATATGATGATACTTGAGATAGTGATTGTTATGCATTAATGAATGATATGAAATGATTAATTGAACAAATAAATAATGAATTATTAATTAATAAAACTAAATTTGAACTTGGTAAACAATATAGTTTTATTAATAATAAGGAGTGATAATATGAATTATAGTCCAACAGAATATTTTAGTATACATGAAGATATTTGAGAATTAGATATACCTAGAATTATTGCAAATAAAAGCACAATGTTATGATTAGGTAAAGGTTTATTATTTAAAAGTGAAAATAAAGAATTATTAAATTTTTTAAATAAATTAAAAGATAAAGATAAATGAAATGAAAAATTATATCAATTTGGTATTCAAAATTCATTATTAGGTAAATGTTTTTTAATATGAATGTTAACTAAAAATGGTGAATTAAGTTTAACTTTACCAAGTCCAATTTTTATGTCACGTGTTGCTAAATTTAATGAACAAGAACAATCAGCAGAATTATTTTTTATGAATGAACAAAGTGATAATGGTAGTTTAACATGAGTAACAATAGAAAATTCAAAAGTAAAAGTTGAAATATTTAATGGTAATAGAGAAATTTTATTAGGTAGTACAAAATCAAAAATTAAACCAGAAAGTCAATTAAAACAACAATATGAATTAAAAAATCCATTTGGTTATTTACCAATTGTTGAAATTACAAATTTACCACAAATTCATTTTTATGTTAATAGTACACAAATGAATGCATATCCAGATTGTGCACCAGTATGAAATTTAATATGAGATTTACAACATATTATTAAACAAAAAAGAAAAGAAAGAATATTAAATTTAACTAGATTTTATGGAATTATTGATAATGAAAAATTTAAAACTTTAAATTTAAGTGATGATTTTCAATCAATTATTAAAGATGCATTTTTAAATATTACTACTGCAAATTATGTAAAAGGTGGTAATGGTGGAGTTGATATTGTACAAGTTAATCCAAAATTTGGTGAATATTGACTTGATTATAATGGTACAGCAAAACAAATATTTAATGGTGCTGGTTATGATTATGATGAATTTAATGGTATTAATTATGAAAATAAAACTAAAAAATTAATGAATAATAAATTTGATATGCAAACAACAGAAGTAAAAATAACACATTATACAACTTATTTATATAGAATGTTTGATATGTTAGTAACTTTTTCTAAAGATGAAAATGGAAAAGTATATTGAAATGGTAATGGTGAAAGACCTTATAGTTTTGAATTTATACCAATTGCTATGGTTGACCAATTAGTACAAGATGAATTAATTAATAGTAGATTAAATAATGGAACAATGTCAGTAGTTGAAGCAATTAGTTTATATGAAAATATTGATACATTAATGGCAAAACAAAAATTAGAAAATATTATTGAAGAAAATAAATTTTTAAATAAACATTTAGGAGATAATATAAATGATAATAAGCAATGCAATGAAAATTCAATTAATGAAACAAGCACATCTAGCATTAAAGCAAAATCAACAATTAATAAAGAGATGTAGTTATTGAAAAATATTTCCATTTATTATTAATAATGGCGCTATACCTTTAACTGAAACTGGTTATAAACCAATTAATAGTAAAATAAGTGATTTTGGTCAATATGAATTAATATTAACTGGTACTACTCCAGTTGTATGTATTTGAAAAAATAGTACAAAAATATATCAAAAAAATAAAGGTAAAATTAATGAAGAAACACATAAATCTAGTGGTCAAGATGAATTTTATACAAAACAATATAAAATAGGTGATTATTGAAATGCTTATTTAATTGATGATACAAGTGGTGTTGATTTTAGTAATTTACCAAATAATCAAATATTTAAAACAGTACAAACAAAAAGACAATATACTTTAGTAATGTTTGAAGAACATATTACAATTGATGATTATTTACAATTTTTTTGTGTATTTAATGATGAAAACGAAAATATTGGTGGTAATAGTGGTAAAAATCAAGATAGACAATTATTATATATTCCAAATGTAACAAATTATTATAGTCCTTATAATGGTGCATTTAGTATGCAAGTATTAACTTTTAGTAGTTTAAATGATAGAGTAGTAAGTACTGGTCAAAATACACTTGATTTTGTACAATATGCAAGTCCTGGTAGTGGTTATGCTTTCCCAACTATTCAACAAGGAAAAGTAACTTTAAATCGTACTTTAATGCGTGATATTGGTGTACGTTATAGTCATAGACAAAGTTATGGATTAGAATTATTATCAAGTTGTTATTATTATGGAAGACCAATAATTCAAGGTCAAGAACCAATAGAACAAAATAACGAAGAAATATTTGAAAGTAAAGTATTTGCTTCAAGAAGATTATTTATTGCTGGTAATAATGATTTATCTACAACAGATATTAAAAATAATCGTGGTTTACTTGCTGGTATAAATGATAAAATAACAACAAGTAGTCATCCAGAAACTACATTTTATAATATTATGGATGCAAAACCTACGGGATTTACTAATTTTAAAAATTTTACAGAATGATTAAAAACTTCATTAAATTTTCAAGATAATTTATTTGTAACAAAAGATTTTAAAGGTATGCTTGCTTTTGATAAAGATAAAGCAAGATTAAGTAATGGTACATCAGTAGGAGAAGCAAAATTCTTTTGAGATAGTGAATGAAATATAAATAATTTAACGGGTAATTATAATGTTGATATGAGTAGTAATTTTAAATATAAAGACCCAGATACTCATTTAATTATAGGAAGTCCAACTGTTGATTATTCAAAAATAAGCCAAAAATATATGTCAGCAATATTAAATTTTAATAGTGTAGTATTTTCACCATTAATACAAATTCCTTATGATTCAAATCAATGATTACCATTTGCTTTAAGTGATATTCCTTTAATTGGTAAATTATTAAATGCTTTAACATTAGGTATTTGAAGTAGTTGAGTTATTACTCAAAATGTTCAACAATATAAAAAAATGTTATATTTTAATGGTTTTATGAGTGCATTTTTTACAAGTAATTTAGAAAGTATTATTGGTAATGGCGGTTTAATTCCTTTAAATGCATTTACAAATGATAATGATTTTACTATTGGTAAATTATTAGGTGCTAATGTTTCTACAACTGCTATGACAATGAAATTAACAGATAGAATATCAGTATATCAATGAGATGCTACTACTGGTAAAAAATTAGAAGTTAAAGAACAAATATCAAGTGTTGATTTATCACAAAAGAAAAATAATAAAGTTTATATATTAGCAGAAGATACTGAGTTTTTAGATATTGCTTCACCATTTACAAATGAAGATAAAGATTGTCAATGAAATCCTACAAGTAATGGAGTTATTGATGGTTCAAATTATGCTTATATTATTGATACAATTGTTACTCAATCATTACATCAAGGTGAAGAAAGACATACATTTTATAGTGATAATCCTTTTACTTATCAAGGTGATTATAATGAAATATCAGTTGCACAAGTTAGATATCGTAATATTGGTTCATTATCTAGTAATATGTTTGATTGAACTACTTTATATAAATTAAATCATGATGAATATGAAGAAAGTGAAGAAACTACATTTTCATATCCTGCAAAAATATTACCACCAAGTCCTCAAAATATAGCAAAAACTATTATAATAATTCCTAAAATTCCAAGTATAGAAGTTTCATTAAATCATTATGATACTCTACATAGAAATGGAAATGTAGAATTAAATTATTCAAATACAGATTGAATGAAAAATAATTTTTCATTAATTAAACCTTTAAATATAGATATTAATTTTAAAGATTACTTAGTTCCAACTTTATTAATTAATACTTTTAATGATTTAAAAAGATATTATAAAAGTATAGATGTATATTTGCATTATGAATATGAAACAGAAGAATGAAGTTCAACTTCGACAAAACCATTTAAAAACTTTAACACTAATGAAAATTTTAATCCTAGTAAAAATCAAACATTATTTAAATCATATAATTTAAGTGAATTATTTTACTACACTAAAGAAAATAAAATGAAAATATTTGAAGAATATGAAATTAAACGAGATTATGATAATATTCAACAATATAATTCATATAAAAGTAAATCCTTTATCTTTTCTGTTCCAGAAAATATAAATAATTTATATCAAATTTCTAATGATGAATTATCTGGTTATATGAAAGGCTATAATTTTGATACAAATGTTAACGATATAAAATATATACCTTTTTAGGATTCTATAATAATTCAGACAGCAATTTTAAGTTTAAAATACAAATGTTTCCAATAACAAATCAAATTCAAATCGCTACACATGATAAACCTTATTTACATGATGATTGATTTAATAGTTTATCAAGAAGTATTATAAAATATAAGTTAACTATTTCAAAAATAGTATTAAATCAAAGATAATTTGATATAATGAAGTTGATTTAAAAAAGGAGCATTAATATAATGACGAAACTAAATTGATTAAATAAAAAAAATAGTAAAATATTTTCGATATCTTGTTTTTTTGTCAATTGGATTTATAATAATGGCTTTTGCATGAAAATATGCATCATATGGTGTAAATGAAAATCCAAATTTTAACAATAATATTGGTTTTATAATACAACTTTATATTTCAATTTCATTAATAGTATTAAGTTTATTTTTTGCATTAATGTGATTAATTATTTATGTTAAAGAAAAAATAAAATCCAAACAAAATAATATTTCCTCACAATCTTAAATATTAATGTATAATGTATTGAACTTACCTAATTGGTAAGTATAATAATTCTCACTTTATATGATTGTTAGGTTGGCACTTAATTAAAAAGTTACCTTAATTGGTAACTTTTTTTGTTTATATTTTTATAAACTTGTTATATTAATTGTAGATAAATTAGGTTTATTTTCAATTGGTAAATGTTGTTCATTATTAATATTTTTTGAAAAATCATCTGTTCATTTAGTAACATTTTTTAATTGTTGAGTTTCATTTTTATTAATTTCTCTTTTTCTTTTTTTATCATTATTACAATTATCATTATATAATTTTATACCTTTTCCAATTCCTGTAAATAACGCTCCATCTTGATTAAATAACTCTTCAAATACATCAAGGTATGCATATTGTGAACTAAAAACTTGTATTTTTCAAGAATTATGTTTTTCATATGCAAATAGTCCTATAGAAATCCCTCATTCAAGTTTGTCTCAATTTGTTATTGGTTGTAAAATAAATTGATTTTCATTATCCATATTTTCAAGAGAATGTTGCCCTAAATACCTAACATCAATATTTTTAATGTAATCAATACTTTTAGAAGCTATATTAACACCATTAAAAGAATTTAATGGTTTTTCGACATCTCTTTCCGCATTACCTCAACTAACTCTACTTCTTTTAAGGTTTCATTCACTTCCTAAAAATTTTATTTTTTCATAATTAAAGGGACTATTATAACCTAAATTAAAAATATGATATTCTTCATAATAATGACCTTGTAACTTACTGTTTATGGATAATCAAGTATTACTTATTATTTTTTCATTTTTGTTTATTATATCATAATATAAATCTATATAACAATCTATATTTTGACTAATAATATCAGTTTCTATTAAACTTTTTCTATTCCTTTTTGAAAAATCTAAAGCTCTTTTTTTTCTTCAATTTTGATGTTCATTTTTTTCAATATCTCAAACTCTATAATTTTTATCTGTTATAGAAATTTTTCAACCTCGATTAGATATTTTTGTTACTCCAAAAATATCTGGATTTTTATAAACAATACTATTATCAATTACATAAAATCCTGTTTCTGTTCCAAAATATAATAAATTATCATTAACACTATGTATTGCTGTAATTGTTCCTTGAATTTTATCAATTTTAGGTTTTAAATCACAAAATTTTTCATGTCAATAAGTATTTTTTAATTCTCTTTTTCCTCTACGACAATTTGCGTTTCTTCTATTATTTCTTAATCTTTGAAATTCAATATAGCCAAGTACAACTTGAACTGCTGGTGAACTTAATGCTCTTGTAAAATCAAGCATAGAAGGAGGGCTTATCATCATATTTGGAGTATTTTGAATAATATTGGCTATTTGTAATAACCATCTAAATATACTATCTCTTGAACTTGTGCCTCAATTAACTAAAATTGTATAAATTTCATTTCTTTGATTACTTTCTAAATTAATATTTTCATTTCTTGTAATTAAATGTGAGACAATACGTGCATAAATGTTTGGAAATCTTATTGCTTAAGCTGTCACAAAAATGACTTGTCCTAAAGCTCTAGCTAAATTTCCCAAAGGTCGTTCTATATTAGCATTAATATCATGAGTTAATCTTAAAAAAGAATTATAAATAGTTTCTCAATTAATATTATTATTTTCAGTTGGTATAAGATGTCTATAAGCATTCCCAATTTGACTTAACATTACAGAATTTGTTATTCCAGTAACTTCTCTTAATTGAGGATTATATCGACCAGAAGGCGTTCCTAAATCAGGATTAAAATAATAATAAGTTTCAATATTTGATGTATGGGCACCAGTATCATGATGATTGATTATAAAGCCTTGAATATATAAAGCATCTGTACTTAAAACTAATTCTAAATTTATTTGATTGCTTTGTCCATTTTGTTCTTGTATAATTTGGACTGGAAGTCTAAAATAACCATAATTTTGAGAATTTAAACTAAATACCCTACTATTTTCTCCTCAATTTCTATTTTCACTATCATCAAAAACAATTCTTAATATATTATTATTTGTTAATGATTCAAGAATTGATTGAAAACTATTTCTGTATTGATTAGGGTTATTTTGATTAATAATTATTTTTTCGCTTAATTGAAAAATTTCTTTTGATGGTGGAATTGGTCGTCTTTTATATCTGTTTCTACTTTTTTGATTATGTTGATTATGTGTAGTTAAATTACTATTTCATAATGGTAAATTTAATAAAGTTGTTTGATTATTTGATAAAGTTAATTCTTGATTTTCTAATAATGATATATTAGTAGTATTTTTGCTAGCTCAACTTTTAATCTTTTTATTATTATTAATTGACATAGCATTAATGCCTTTAGTTTCATCATTAAATAATGGTGCACTTAATAATCACAATTTAAATCAATAATTTGGATTAAAATATTTCATAATTTTATACCTCTTTATTTTAAACATAAAAACCCATTTACTTTAAAATAAAGTAATAGACATATTCCGTAAATAAATTTTTTAAAAGTCAATTAATAATTTAAAATTTATTTTATAATTTCTTTATTAATAAATTAATAAGGTGTTGATAAAAATGAATTTTGAAAATTTAAAAAAATTAAAAAATGAACAATTTTATAGATATTTTGGTATAAAACGTTTTCATTTTGATGAAATGTTAACAAAATTAATTGAAATAGAAAATTTAAAAAAAACTAAAGGTAGAAAATATAAACTTTCAGTTGAAGAAAGATTGATGATGACTTTAGTATACTGAAAAGAATATTATACTTTTTTCCAAATGAGTATTAAATATAAAATGAGTGCATCAAGTTGTTTTCGAAATATTACTTGAGTAGAAAATAAACTTAGTGATGACAAAGATTATCAGTTTTTAAAAACAAAATATAAATCAAAAATTGAGAAAAAACAAGAAGATTTAAATGAATTTCAATTTTATTTAATTGATTCAACTGAAATTGAAATTGAAAGACCAACTAAAAAAACTACAGTTAGAATATTTTTCTGGTAAAAGTTGAATGTTTTCTATAAAATTTCAAATTATATATGACTTTTTTAATAAAAAAATTGTTGATATTTTTGCTGATAATGGAAAAGTACATGATTTTCAAATATTAAAAAATTCAAATCTTGAATTTTCAGAAAAAACAATAATTATTGGTGATTTGGGATATCAAGGAATACAAAATATTTATAAAAATACTATATTACCAATTAAAAAACTAAAAATAAAAAATTAACTAAACAAGAAAAAATCTACAATAAAATTATTTCAAAAATTAGAATTAAAGTTGAACATGTTTTTGCTTGATTAAAAAGATTCAAAATTTTAATAAATAAATGTAGAAAAAGTATATTTAGACTTATGCACTTAAGATTTAACTTACTTTGTGAAATTTTTAATAAAACAAAACCATTAAAATAAAAAAATATTAAAAATATTTTTTTAAAAATTTAAATTTTTATCAAGTTAATATAAAAATAATATTAACAATTTTTGTGTTTGAAATATAAATTTATTTTTAAAGTATTTTTTTAAAAATATTAACTTCTATAATTATTAACACTAAAAAATTTATAAATATTATTATTGACAATTGATTAAATTTATTTACGGAATATGTCTAATGAGTAAAAACTTATATTAAGTTTGATTTCATTCTACACCATTATTTTTTTTATATTTGTTTAAACTTTTTTTATGTTTATAATATTCATTTATTTCTTTTACTTTATTATTAAATTGTTTCTTATGAAAATAACACATATTAAAAAAATGCTCTGTACTACTTTCTATATCTAAAGTTTTTAAAGTAACTAATATTTTACTATTACAACCTTTAACAATACATTTTAATAATACTTTTTCTTGTTTTTGTTTTTGCATTAATTATTTACTCCTTATTTAAATAATATCAACCAATTAATAATGAATCTGCTTCATCATGATTAGTAATATTAAAATCTCATTCATTTTCTGAAATAATGATTTGTGCCATTGCTAATGATGTTTCTTTTGTTCATTTTTCATTTTTAATATCTCAATATGCTCCAAAAGTTCTATTTTTATATCATTTCTTTCACGTCAGATTATGAACTAACATATCTTTTGTTATTAATTTATTAAATCAACCAGCAATAAATCCTCTTAAATGTTCCAATGTTTCTTTACCTTTACCTTTATTAATAAAACCTTGCTCAATACATAAAGATAATTGTTCTCAATATAAACCATTAAATTTATTTAAAATAATATTATGTATAAATTCCATATAATTATTTATTCATATTGGTTTTTTATTTTCTCATAAAGTCAATCCAGTATTTTTAATACTTGGGTCAATTGAAAGTAAATAATTATTCATAATTTCTATACTCATTTTTATTATTATTTTTTAAATTTTTAAATCTTTCACGAATTTCTTTGAATTTATCAAATAATACTTTTAAATAATTTTCACCCATTAATATTAAAAAATCTTTATTATTAATTGGATTTAATCTTTCCATATCTTCTCTTATATAATCATCAAATAAAACTGTATTTGTAATCATATATTTTTCAAAATAATCTAATTGTTTTCACTTGGTTCTCATTTTTCATTAGATACTTTTATATTATTACTATAATTTTGTTGTTTATTATTATTTTGTATTAAATTAACATTATCATTATCTGGGTCAAGTTCATCTTCACTTAATAATAATAAATTCATTAAAAAATATCTATAAGCATAAGTTGCTGCACTACCTTTTGCTTTTGCTATATCTGTATTTTTAGCACAAGCAAGTATATCAAAATATTTAATTTCTTTATCATTATCTAAATCAATAATTGTATATCTTTTAAAATAAGTTATTTCTACTTCTTTAGTATCTAAATAATTTATTTTTCTATCAGTTGTTAATATATCTTCATGTGTGATAACAATATTTAATTCTTTACATAATAATTTAAATTTATTAAAAATATCACTTAATAATCAATATTTATAATTTCCAAATTTATTAAAACCATTTTTAGGTGTACTACCAATCTCTAATTGTAATTTAAGTATTTTTTTATATAAATTATTCATTAGACATATTCCGTAAATAAATTTAATCAATTGTCAATAATAATATTTATAAATTTTTTAGTGTTAATAATTATAGAAGTTAATATTTTTAAAAAAATACTTTAAAAATAAATTTATATTTCAAACACAAAAATTGTTAATATTATTTTTATATTAACTTGATAAAAATTTAAATTTTTAAAAAAATATTAAAAATATTTTTTTATTTTAATGGTTTTGTTTTATTAAAAATTTCACAAAGTAAGTTAAATCTTAAGTACATAAGTCTAAATATACTTTTTCTACATTTATTTATTAAAATTTTGAATCTTTTTAATCAAGCAAAAACATGTTCAACTTTAATTCTAATTTTTGAAATAATTTTATTGTAGATTTTTTCTTGTTTAGTTAATTTTTTATTTTTAGTTTTTTTAATTGGTAATATAGTATTTTTATAAATATTTTGTATTCCTTGATATCCCAAATCACCAATAATTATTGTTTTTTCTGAAAATTCAAGATTTGAATTTTTTAATATTTGAAAATCATGTACTTTTCCATTATCAGCAAAAATATCAACAATTTTTTTATTAAAAAAGTCATATATAATTTGAAATTTTATAGAAAACATTCAACTTTTACCAGAAAAATATTCTAACTGTAGTTTTTTTTAGTTGGTCTTTCAATTTCAATTTCAGTTGAATCAATTAAATAAAATTGAAATTCATTTAAATCTTCTTGTTTTTTCTCAATTTTTGATTTATATTTTGTTTTTAAAAACTGATAATCTTTGTCATCACTAAGTTTATTTTCTACTCAAGTAATATTTCGAAAACAACTTGATGCACTCATTTTATATTTAATACTCATTTGGAAAAAAAAGTATAATATTCTTTTCAGTATACTAAAGTCATCATCAATCTTTCTTCAACTGAAAGTTTATATTTTCTACCTTTAGTTTTTTTTAAATTTTCTATTTCAATTAATTTTGTTAACATTTCATCAAAATGAAAACGTTTTATAACAAAATATCTATAAAATTGTTCATTTTTTAATTTTTTTAAATTTTCAAAATTCATTTTTATCAACACCTTATTAATTTATTAATAAAGAAATTATAAAATAAATTTTAAATTATTAATTGACTTTTAAAAAATTTATTTACGGAATATGTCAATTATAGCTAACTAAAGTAATGTTTACTCATAAATAATGTAAAATAATAATATGTATAGCTAACTAAAGTAATGTTTACTCATAAATAATGTAAAATAATAATATGTAATTTAAACAGTTTTTGAATTTAAAAGTACAATTCAGCAATATTTAAAATAGATTAGGAAGATTAAATTATGCCAAAACCATACAGTGAAGACTTACGAAGAAAAGTAATAGAAACCTATGAAAGTAAAAACATGAAAATTAAAGAAATTTGTAAAGTGTTCAATATTACTAGAAAGACTTTATTCTTATGAAGAAAAAGAAAAAAAGAAACTGGGCATATAAAACCAATTTTGAATTATCAAAAAGGACATAGCCACAAAACAAAGGATTTAGATGAATTAAAAAATTATTTAGTGCAAAATAAAGATGTTACAGTTCAAAAAGTAATTGAAAAATTTGATGATATGACTAAAGAAACAGTTTATAACTATTTCAAAAAACTAAATTATACATATAAAAAAAACTTTTCTATATGAACAAAGAGATAAAAATAAACAAGAAGATTTTTTAAAAGAAATAGCTAAAATAATAAATGAAGATTTATTATATATTGATGAATCTGGAATTGATGATAATGAATTTTATAAATATGGTTGATCTGATTAAAAGCCCTATTAGCATCTGAAGGACATTGCAACAGTAAAATTTTTGAATCATATGTAAAAAATATACTAATTCCATTATTAAAGCGTGGACAAATTATAGTTTTAGATAATGCAACGTTTCATAAATCTAAATTAACACAACAATTAATTGAAAATGCTGGATGCAAACTATTATTTCTTCCACCATATTCTCCTAATTTAAATCCAATTGAACATTTTTGATTTGCTATAAAAAATAATATAAGAAAAATATTACCAAATTATTGACCAAATATTAAAAAAGCGATTGATTTTGTTTTTCAAGATATGAGTGAACATTACTTTATTTAGCTATATAATCACTCTTTCTATTTTTTTTAATTGCATTTTTAATTAAACTTCTTATAAATCCATTAATTTTCATATTTTTTTCTTCACAAATTTCTTTTAATTTTTCATAATCTTTTTCAGTAAATCTTAAATGAATAATAATTTGTTTAATCATTAAATCTTCTGGTTTCTTTTTTGGGGCTGCTACCATATTTATTAACTACTTTCTTTTTGTATAAATAATTCTTTAATTCTTTCACCATATTTACCATTTTCAATATCTTGAAAAAATAATTGCATATCATTTTTTATTTCTTTAAAACTTTTATCTTTCATCATTTATTACACTCCTTTAAAATTTTCTAATTGTAATTCATTAATATAATATTCATATAAAGAATCTCAATTATTTGATGTTAAATACATATCCTCTTCAATCATGTCATTAATACATTTGTTACAATAATAAGTATTTTCTAATTCAGAAAATCATATATATTTTTCATTATGAATATTACATTTCATTTTTTTCACCTATTAATTTATAAAAGCATTTATTACAAGTTCTATTCCCATATGATGAATTTTTATGACAAATATCACATGAACCTTTAATTCTATATTCTCTACATTCCATAATTAATCCTCTCTTTCTATAATTTTTAATATTTCTTGTATTTCTATATATTTTTTATTTTTAAGTAATTTTTCATTACATAAATTTTTTATTAATTCTATTTTTTCAACATTTAATAACATATTAATTTCCTTTAATACTTTAAATAAAATATTTTGTGATTATTAGTTGATATATCTTTTATTGGTGTAATAATATAATTTATTGCTAAATCATTATCGTTATATGGATTATTTATTTTAAAACTTTTCATATTTTGTTCTCATGTAATGTTATATTTAAAACATTCTTGATTTTTATCATTTTTAAAAATATAATAACCATTATATTGTTCATAAAATTCACAAGATATTAATTCATTTTCATTCTTAGTAATATTTGGAATATTTTTAATATATTTTAAAATATCACTACCTTTAATACTTTCAATATCTTTTGTTATTGATTTTTTACCTAATTTATAATAAAAATCTTCAATTATTTTTAATGCTATTTTTTTATTTTTTGTATCAATAATAGTATCTTTAATAGGAAATCATGTTTCATATTCACCAATTTCTAATAACATACCTTTAGTTGTTTCTTTAATTTTATTTTTAATATCTAAATTAACATTAATCATTACATATCCTTTCTATGTATAAGCCTTATCACCTACAGTGATAAAAGGCTTATATACTACTAACTAATACTTCTACTTACTACTACGTAAGGCTTATGCTACTTACAGCAGCAAAGCCTTGGAGGGTAGGGGTTCTAGGGGAAGGGAACCAAAATTTCTTAAATTTTCAAAGAGTAACACAAAAATTACTATTGGTTAATTACAGCACAATAGCCTACATAATTTTTATTTAGTTATGTAATAATTAATTACTTTAATAAAGTGCTGGTTTAATAAAATAATTAATTATAATTGTTTAACAATTAAAAATGAGAGTGTTATCTCTCATTTAAGTTCTTATTAAATCTAACCATTAACTTGATACGCCCAACAGTTTTTGAATTTAAAAGCACAATTCAGCAATATTTAAAATAGATTAGGAAGATTAAATTATGCCAAAACCATACAGTGAAGACTTACGAAGAAAAGTAATAGAAGCCTATGAAAGTAAAAACATGAAAATTAAAGAAATTTGTAAAGTGTTCAATATTACTAGAAAGACTTTATTCTTATGAAGAAAAAGAAAAAAAGAAACTGGGCATATATATCTAACTAAAGTAATGTTTACTCATAAATATTGTAAAATAATAATATGTAATTTAAACAGTTTTTGAATTTAAAAGTACAATTCAGCAATATTTAAAATAGATTAGGAAGATTAAATTATGCCAAAACCATACAGTTGACATATTCCGTAAATAAATTTTTTAAAAGTCAATTAATAATTTAAAATTTATTTTATAATTTCTTTATTAATAAATTAATAAGGTGTTGATAAAAATGAATTTTGAAAATTTAAAAAAATTAAAAAATGAACAATTTTATAGATATTTTGGTATAAAACGTTTTCATTTTGATGAAATGTTAACAAAATTAATTGAAATAGAAAATTTAAAAAAAACTAAAGGTAGAAAATATAAACTTTCAGTTGAAGAAAGATTGATGATGACTTTAGTATACCGAAAAGAATATTATACTTTTTTTCCAAATTAGTATTAAATATAAAATGAGTGCATCAAGTTGTTTTCGAAATATTACTTGAGTAGAAAATAAACTTAGTGATGACAAATATTATCAGTTTTTAAAAACAAAATATAAATCAAAAATTGAGAAAAAACAAGAAGATTTAAATGAATTTCAATTTTATTTAATTGATTCAACTGAAATTGAAATTGACAGACCAACTAAAAAAAACTACAGTTATAATATTTTTCTGTTAAAAGTTGAATGTTTTCTATAAAATTTCAAATTATATATGACTTTTTTAATAAAAAAATTGTTGATATTTTTGCTGATAATGGAAAAGTACATGATTTTCAAATATTAAAAAATTCAAATCTTGAATTTTCAGAAAAAACAATAATTATTGGTGATTTGGGATATCAAGGAATACAAAATATTTATAAAAATACTATATTACCAATTAAAAAAACTAAAAATAAAAAATTAACTAAAAAAGAAAAAATCTACAATAAAATTATTTCAAAAATTAGAATTAAAGTTGAAAATTTTTTTGCTTGATTAAAAAGATTCAAAATTTTAATAAATAAATGTAGAAAAAGTATATTTAGACTTATGTACTTAAGATTTAACTTACTTTGTGAAATTTTTAATAAAACAAAACCATTAAAATAAAAAAATATTAAAAATATTTTTTTAAAAATTTAAATTTTTATCAAGTTAATATAAAAATAATATTAACAATTTTTGTGTTTGAAATATAAATTTATTTTTAAATTATTTTTTTAAAAATATTAACTTCTATAATTATTAACACTAAAAAATTTATAAATATTATTATTGACAATTGATTAAATTTATTTACGTAATATGTCTATTGTATAGTAGTTAAAGTACGACAAGATAAACGCATTATTAACAAATCAGTTTATATAGCACTAGGAGTTGATTTAGAAGGTAAAAAAGATGTTTTAGGTTTATGAATTAGTGAAAATGAAGGTTCTAAGTTTTGATTATCTAATTTCACAGAAATGAAAAATCGAGGCTTAAATGATATTCTTATTGCTTGTAGTGACAATTTAACAGGAATGTCATAAGCAATACAATCAGTTTATCCTAAAACCGAACATCAATTATGCATAGTTCATCAAATTAGAAATAGTTTAAAATATGTTTCATACAAACATAGAAAATCACTAGTTACAGATTTAAAACCAATTTATAGTGCATGTAGTTAAGAACAAGCGATGCAAGTTTTAGAATCTTTTGAAAGTAAATGAAATAAACAATATCCTCAAATTGCTAAATCATGATATAAAAATTGAGATAATTTAATGGTTTTTATTAGTTATCATGCAGAAATCAAAAGAGTGATTTATACAACAAATGCTATTGAATCTGTTAATAGTCAATTACGAAAAGTTATTAGAAATAAAAAAGTTTTTCCAAATGATATGGTAGTTTTTAAAATATTTTAGTTAGCAATTGAAAATATAACAAAAAAATGAACAATGACCATTCAAAATTGAAATACAGCAATTGTTCATTTTATGATAAAATTTGAAGATATAATTAATCTAAACTAGTAACTTTGTAAAAAGATACACAGATTTTTAAAAAGCCTCTGAAATTTTCAATATCTTAAAACATTAAAATATTTTTTATCTAACTTTTGATATTTTTACATTAGTAACTTAGATAAATATATTATTTACGTTATTATTTATTTCTTAATAACATATTATTCAAAACTATGTAATTCTTTTCATAGTTTTTCTAAAATTACTTTTGATTTAACTAATGATGAAAGTTCTGTTTTTGTAGCATTTTGCAATAATTGTCAAGTTGGAAATTGCTGTAATATTTTATTTTGTAATTGTAAACCAATTCCTGGCACTGATGATAAAACACTACTTATCATTGATTGACTTCGCTTTGCTTTATGATATTTAATTGCATAATTATGAACTTGATCTTGTAATTTACTCAAAAATAAAAAACAAGCATCAGTCTTAGGAATATTAATAATTTGCATTTTATCATTTATAATTTTATCAGTTTGATGTTTTTTATTTTTAACTAATCCAATAATAGGAATTGTTAAGTTTAATAATGTTAGTTGTTCTAATGTAGCACTAATTTGTGGTTTTCCACCATCAACAATAATTAAATCAGGAAGTTGCAATTTATTAATAACTAAATGATGATATCTACGATAAATCATTTCACAAAAACGATGATAATCATCAACAATTTTTGGATCTAATAAAAATTTGCGATAATCATTAAAACTATAATTACCATTCTTATAAACAATCATACCACCAACACTAGCGCTTTGTTGAAGATTAGAAACATCAAAAACCTCTAAATGATTTAAATTAGGAATTTTTAATCATTGTGATAATAATTTCATCATATTTAACGGCGCATTAAACTGATTAGTTTGTAAATAATTATTTCATGCATAGATGGCATTGGTTTTTGCCAATGTTAAAATATGTTCTTTTGTTCCTTTAATTGGATTAATAAATTTTATTTGTGGAAATAATAATTTTAATTGTTTTAAATCAATATTTGATGGTAAATATATTTCGTTTGGTAATGCATTTTTACTATATAGTTGTTGACAATAATTACGAATTAAATCTTGAATTTCTAAGTAATTATTTTGAACTATTTGTTCATCTTTAACTTGCAATTTACCATTACGATAAAATAAAGTAATTAAAAAAACCATTTCATCTTCAATTAAAAAATTAATAAAATCGCGATTTCCATAATCTTGAAACTCAACAACTTGTTGTGATAAAAATAAATCTATTTTTGATAACAAAATTTTAATACGATTAGCATTTTCAAATTGTAAGTTTTCAACACTAATATTCATATTATTAATTAATATTTTTTTAACAGCAGTAACATTCCCTTTGAAAAATTGATCAATTTTACTAATCATATCTTCATAATAAGTAATAGGTACTGATTTAAAACAAGCGCCAGAACATTGCTGTAAATGATAATATAAACAAGGTTTACCAAGATTACCAGCACACTTTCGTAATGGAAAAATTCGTTCCAATAACTTTAAAATTTCACGTGCACCAGTACCATCGGGAAATGGTCCATAATAATGTCCGTCTTTTTTAGTAGCACTACGTACATAACGATATTGTGGATCACGATTATTAGTAATTTGAATATAAGGATATTGTTTATCATCTGCTAACAAAATATTATATTTAGGATGATGTTTTTTAATCAATGTTTGTTCTAAAATTAAAGCCTCTTTTTCATTAGATGTCGTAATGTATTCAACATCATGAATATCATTAACTAATAACATTGTTTTAAAATTACTGGCTTTATTTAAATATGAAGTTACTCGTTTTTTTAATGAATTAGCTTTACCAACATAAATTAAATTATTATGTATATCTTTAAATAAATAGCATCCAGCAATATTAGGTAAAAGTTTAATTTTCATTTGTAGTAAAGATTTTTCTGCCATTAGTTCACCTAAATTTATTAACAAATTAAAAGATACTTTGATTTTAACATTAATATAATGTTTTATCCTAAAGTAAACTCTTAATTTTATTCATTATTAATTACTTATGATTCGTTATTAATAATAGTCTCGTTATCATTAATAATTTCGCGATTTAAAATACTATCTTCTAAACTTTTTTTAACTACCAGAGTGCCTTTGCTATTACTCATTACATCTTTTTGTTTTCCAGGGTCAATTTTACCAAAAGGAGTTAAATAACTATTTTCATTAAAATAAACAATAGGTGAAGAAGGTTTATTGATAATGTCACTATTATCATTTTGTTTTATTTCTGCTTTTTTTACTTGTGATATAGGTGGTTCCTTCTTCGATTCCTTATTAAAATTATTTTCGTTTCTAAAAGATTTTTTAACTTGTTTATCAATTAATAATTTTTCTTTTTTTAACTTAATATGTTTTTGTTTTAAATCAGCATTTATTTTATTTTTTTGCTTTTTATTTTTATTATTATTAATAATAAAAATTTGTTTAATAATTTGTTTTATTTTGCTAAAGAAAATAAAAGGTTTATTAAAAATAAATAAACAAGTTAAAGAAAAAAAACTAATAAAGTTTGCAATTAAATTAGTAACAAAAAAACCATAATTAAAAATACCTATTAAAACATTACTAATAATGCCACCAGTAGCATATGTTGGAAAAAAGGTTTCAACACTAAAGTCTTTAAAAGAAATTGGTGAAGCAAAAAAACCTAGATAATTATTTATAGCATTTGTATTTCATCATGTTTTAACGTATATTTCGCTAATATTTAATAGGTTTAAATTATAATAACTAGTTCATAAATTATTCTTTCCTAAAATTATTAAAGTTAAAGTTTGTGTTGTCCAACAACTAATCACTAAAAATAAAAAAGTAACAAAAATATACTTCAATTTAAATTGCATGCGATAACCAAAAGTTAAAGGAATAATCATTAAAGAAAGAAAGAAATAAACAGCATATTTCACTCATCCAAATAAAAAAGAAAAAAGAAAATCATCAAGTACTTTACCAATTATTGAAAATCTAGTTAAACTAACTATTAGGAAAAAGAAGATTACTAATAAGAAAAAAAGTAACCCAACTTCATCACCACGAGATTGAGATTTTGATATTTTAATGCCATTTTTAATCATAAGAATATCACCTCTTAACAGTCTCCACAAAATAACTTATAAAAATAGTATAACATAATTGATATATGTAATATCT
Source organism: Spiroplasma ixodetis (assembly GCF_040369795.1). Lineage (GTDB taxonomy): Bacteria > Bacillota_I > Bacilli_A > Mycoplasmatales > VBWQ01 > Spiroplasma_E > Spiroplasma_E ixodetis_B. Next base: position 1,137,018 of record NZ_AP028955.1, on the reverse strand, counting down.
TTCTATAATCGATTTTTGATTTATTATCGCAAAAAACAATAATATTTTTTTTAATACTTTTATCATAAAAAATGTATTATTTAAATTTCATATTCATTATTTTCTAGATTTTAAAAATTTAAAATAAATCATTTTTCTTATTTATATTTATTTAACAATTAATTTATATAATATATCTAACTAAAGTAATGTTTACTCATAAATAATGTAAAATAATAATATGTAATTTAAACAGTTTTTGAATTTAAAAGTACAATTCAGCAATATTTAAAATAGATTAGGAAGATTAAATTATGCCAAAACCATACAGTGAAGACTTACGAAGAAAAGTAATAGAAGCCTATGAAAGTAAAAACATGAAAATTAAAGAAATTTGTAAAGTGTTCAATATTACTAGAAAGACTTTATTCTTATGAAGAAAAAGAAAAAAAGAAACTGGGCATATAAAGCCAATTTTGAATTATAAAAAAGGACATAGCCACAAAATAAAAGATTTAGATGAATTAAAAAATTATTTAGCGCAAAATAAAGATGTTACAGTTCAAAAAGTAATTGAAAAATTTGGTGATATGACTAAAGAAACAGTTTATAACTATTTCAAAAAACTAAATTATACATAAGACATATTCCGTAAATAAATTTTTTAAAATTCAATTAATAATTTAAAATTTATTTTATAATTTCTTTATTAATAAATTAATAAGGTGTTGATAAAAATGAATTTTGAAAATTTAAAAAAATTAAAAAATGAACAATTTTATAGATATTTTGGTATAAAACGTTTTCATTTTGATGAAACGTTAACGAAATTAATTGAAATAGAAAATTTAAAAAAAACTAAAGGTAGAAAATATAAACTTTCAGTTGAAGAAAGATTGATGATGACTTTAGTATACTGAAAAGAATATTATACTTTTTTCCAAATGAGTATTAAATATAAAATGAGTGCATCAAGTTGTTTTCGAAATATTACTTGAGTAGAAAATAAACTTAGTGATGACAAAGATTATCAGTTTTTAAAAACAAAATATAAATCAAAAATTGAGAAAAAACAAGAAGATTTAAATGAATTTCAATTTTATTTAATTGATTAAACTGAAATTGAAATTGAAAGACCAACTAAAAAAAACTACAGTTAGAATATTTTTCTGGTAAAAGTTGAATGTTTTCTATAAAATTTCAAATTATATATGACTTTTTTAATAAAAAAATTGTTGATATTTTTGCTGATAATGGAAAAGTACATGATTTTCAAATATTAAAAAATTCAAATCTTGAATTTTCAGAAAAAACAATAATTATTGGTGATTTGGGATATCAAGGAATACAAAATATTTATAAAAATACTATATTACCAATTAAAAAAACTAAAAATAAAAAATTAACTAAACAAGAAAAAATCTACAATAAAATTATTTCAAAAATTAGAATTAAAGTTGAACATGTTTTTGCTTGATTAAAAAGATTCAAAATTTTAATAAATAAATGTAGAAAAAGTATATTTAGACTTATGCACTTAAGATTTAACTTACTTTGTGAAATTTTTAATAAAACAAAACCATTAAAATAAAAAAATATTTTTAATATTTTTTTAAAAATTTGAGGCTTTTTAAAAATCTGTGTATCTTTTTACAAAGTTACTAGTTTAGATTAATTCTATCTTCGAATTTTATCATAAAATGAGCAATTGCTGTATTTCAATTTTGAATGGGCAGTGTTCATTTTTTGTTATATTTTCAATTGCTAAGTAAAATATTTTAAAAACTGCCATATCATTTGGAAAAACTTTTTTATTTATAATAACTTTTCGTAATTGACTATTAACAGATTCAATAGCATTTGTTGTATAAATCACTCTTTTGATTTCTGCAGGATAACTAATAAAAACCATTAAATTATCTCAATTTTTATATCATGATTTAGCAATTTGAGGATATTGTTTATTTCATTTACTTTCAAAAGATTCTAAAGCTTGCATTGCTTGTTCTTCACTACATGCACTATAAATTGGTTTTAAATCTGTAACTAGTGATTTTCTATGTTTGTATGAAACATATTTTAAACTATTTCTAATTTGATGAACTATGCATAATTGATGTTCGGTTTTAGGATAAACTGATTGTATTGCTTCTGACATTCCTGTTAAATTGTCACTACAAGCAATAAGAATATCATTTAAGCCTCGATTTTTCATTTCTGTGAAATTAGATAATCAAAACTTAGAACCTTCATTTTCACTAATTAATAAACCTAAAACATCTTTTTTGCCTTCTAAATCAACTCCCAGTGCTATATAAACTGATTTGTTAATAATGCCTTTATCTTGTCGTACTTTAACTACTATACAATCAAAATAAACAATCGGATAAACACCTTCTAATGGCCGATTTTGTCATGCTTTAACATCATCAATAACATCATCAGTAATTTGACTAATAACACTTTCACTAATATCAGCACCATGATATAACTCTTGTAACTGCATTCTAATATCTGATAAAGTCATGCCTTTGGCATATAATGAAAGAACTTGTTGATCAAAACCATCAAATCTTCTTTGTCTTTTTGCAACTATTTACTGGATCAAAATTACTATTACGATCTCGTGGTACATTAATCTTAATTTTATCTTGTTGAGTTATTAATTTTTTTGAATTTATACCATTACGAGCATTTTCACTATTATTATGTTGATTTTTTTCATATCCTAAATAATTTTGCATTTCAGAATTGAACATTTTTTCAACTAATCTTTTTGTTAATTCTTTATATAAGCCTCCCTCTTTAAAAACTGTTGTTAAATCTTCAGTATTTTTTAATAATAAATCTACTGCTTTTGATATTTGATCATTATTATTAATATTTTGTTTTTTAGACATACGTAACTCACTCTTTATAGTTATTTAATTTTATTTACTAGAATTAATTAAACATAGTTATTTTTGTAAGTTACACATATTACTAAACATTACCTAATTTAATGGTTTTTATTAGTTATCCTGCAGAAATCAAAAGAGTTATTTATACAACAAATGCTATTGAATCTGTTAATAGTCAATTACGAAAAGTTATTATAAATAAAAAAGTTTTTCCAGATGATATGGCAGTTTTTAAAATATTTTACTTAGCAATTGAAAATATAACAAAAAAACGAACAATGCCCATTCAAAATTGAAATACAGCAATTGCTCATTTTATGATAAAATTTGAAGATAGAATTAATCTAAACTAGTAACTTTGTAAAAAGATACACAGATTTTTAAAAAGCCTCGTTTGCATTGATAAAATTGTTTATTGTATCTGGTGAAATTATTGCTATAATGGCTGCGATAATTATAATCATAATAACCATTATTAACATTAAGGGCAAGAACGCTATAATAAGAAACATAGCCATTTTTTTAATGACGTTGTTAACAATGGCTATTATATTATTTATTGATGTTGGTTTTATTTTTGCAGATTTACCAACAGTAAAAGGGTTTTTTAGCCCTTTTTTCTTTTGTAACATTTTATATCCCCCTTATTAAGAAATTCCTAAAATAACATCTTTTAATCCTAAAACTAGTGAACTTGCTAAAATTACAATTTCTAAGCAAACCCCAACCCATATTATACGAGCAATAGTTTCTTTACGTTGGTCATCATTTTTTGCAAATTTACCACCAATAGCATAATAAGCTACCATGATAATGCCAATTACTACCGCTAAACTGGTAATGTTTAGTAATCTGTGTAACTTACAAAAATAACTATGTTTAATTAATTCTAGTAAATAAAATTAAATAACTATAAAGAGTGAGTTACGTATGTCTAAAAAACAAAATATTAATAATAATGATCAAATATCAAAAGCAGTAGATTTATTACTAGAAAATACTGAAGATTTAACAAAAGTTTTTAAAGAGGGAGGTTTATATAAAGAATTAACAAAAAGATTAGTTGAAAAAATGTTGAATTCTGAAATGCAAAATTATTTAGGATATGAAAAAAATCAACATAATACTAGTGAAAATGCTCGCAATGGTATAAGTTCAAAAAAATTAATAACTCAACAAGGTAAAATTGAGATTAATGTACCACGAGATCGTAATAGTAATTTTGAGCCAGTAATAGTTGCAAAAAGACAAAGAAGATTTGATGGTTTTGATCAACAAGTTCTTTCATTATATGCCAAAGGCATGACTTTATCAGATATTAGAATGCAGTTACAAGAGTTATATCATGGTGCTGATATTAGTGAAAGTGTTATTAGTCAAATTACTGATGATGTTATTGATGATGTTAAAGCATGACAAAATCGGCCATTAGAAAGTGTTTATCCGATTGTTTATTTTGATTGTATAGTAGTTAAAGTACGACAAGATAAACGCATTATTAACAAATCAGTTTATATATATCTAACTAAAGTAATGTTTACTCATAAATAATGCAAAATAATAATATGTAATTTAAACAGTTTTTGAATTTAAAAGTACAATTCAGCAATATTTAAAATAGATTAGGAAGGTTAAATTATGCCAAAACCATACAGTGAAGACTTACGAAGAAAAGTAATAGAAGCCTATGAAAGTAAAAACATGAAAATTAAAGAAATTTGTAAAGTGTTCAATATTACTAGAAAGACTTTATTCTTATGAAGAAAAATAAAAAAAGAAACTGGGCATATAAAACCGATTTTTAATTGTCAAAAAGGACATAGCCACAAAACAAAGGATTTAGATGTATTAAAAAATTATTTAGCGCAAAATAAAGATGTTACAGTTCAAAAAGTAATTGAAAAATTTGGTGATATGACTAAAGAAATAGTTTATAACTATTTCAAAAAACTAAATTATACTATCAAAATGCAATGAATTTTATAAATATGGTTGATCTGAAAAAGGTAAAAGATTATTTGATAATAAACCCGCATATAAAATAAAAAGAATGATTATAATTGGTTCACTAAATAAAGGTAAATTAAAAGCCCTATGAGCGTTTGAAGGACATTGCAACAGTAAAATTTTTGAATCATATGTAAAAAATATACTAATTCCAGTATTAAAGCGTGGACAAATTATAGTTTTAGATAATGCAAAGTTTCATAAATCTAAATTAACACAACAATTAATTGAAAATGCTGGATGCAAACTATTATTTCTTCCACCATATTCTCCTAATTTAAATCCAATTGAACATTTTTGATTTGCTATAAAACATAATATAAGAAAAATATTACCAAATTATTGGCCAAATATTAAAAAAGCTATTGATTTTGTTTTTCAAGATATGAGTAAACATTACTTTAGTTAGCTATATATGCGGGTTTATTATCAAATAATCTTTTACCTTTTTCAGATCAACCATATTTATAAAATTCATTATCATCAATTCCAGATTCATCAATATATACTAAATCTTCATTCATTATTTTAGCTATTTCTTTTAAAAAATCTTCTTGTTTATTTTTATCTCTTTGTTCATATAGAAAAGTTTTTTTATATGTATAATTTAGTTTTTTGAAATAGTTATAAACTGTTTCTTTAGTCATATCACCAAATTTTTCAATTACTTTTTGAACTGTAACATCTTTATTTTGCTCTAAATAATTTTTTAATTCATCTAAATCATTTATTTTGTGGCTATGTCCTTTTTGATAATTCAAAATTGGTTTTATATGCCCAGTTTCTTTTTTTCTTTTTCTTCATAAGAATAAAGTCTTTCTAGTAATATTGAACACTTTACAAATTTCTTTAATTTTCATGTTTTTACTTTCATAGGCTTCTATTACTTTTCTTCGTAAGTCTTCACTGTATGGTTTTGGCATAATTTAATCTTCCTAATCTATTTTAAATATTGCTGAATTGTACTTTTAAATTCAAAAACTGTTTAAATTACATATTATTATTTTACATTATTTATGAGTAAACATCACTTTAGTTAGCTATAAAATAAAAAGAATGAGTATAATTGGTTCACTAAATAAAGGTAAATTAAAAGCCCTATGAGCATTTGAAGGACATTGCAACAGTAAAATTTTTGAATCATATGTAAAAAATATACTAATTCGAGTATTAAAGAGTGGACAAATTATAGTTTTAGATAATGCAACGTTTCATAAATCTAAATTAACACAACAATTAATTGAAAATGCTGGATGCAAACTATTATTTCTTCCACCATATTCTCCTAATTTAAATCCAATTGAGCATTTTTGATTTGCTATAAAACATAATATAAGAAAAATATTACCAAATTATTGACCAAATATTAAAAAAGCGATTGATTTTGTTTTTCAAGATATGAGTAAACATTACTTTAGTTAGCTATATAATTTTATTAATTTCTTTTTCTGTAATAAACTTATCAATCTTCCCTTGCGCTAAGATTGGGCTACCGCCACCCTTACCATTAAATGTTTTTAATATTTTTTGTAAAATATTATTACTTTGATACTGTTTATTATTATGCAATTCTTTACTTGAAGCAACTAATACTAAATATTCTTGATTATTAATTTTATTAATAAAAATAATAATAATATTTTGATATTGATTACGATAATGTTCAATTATTTCTCTTAATATTTTAATATCTAAATTTTCAAAATTTGCAATTAATAGTTTATAATTATTTTCATTTTTTGGAACTAAAGTTAAATATTTTTTCACTATCTTCTGACGATTTAATTCTTCAAAATTAATTTGTCATTTTTTAAATAAACCATGTAATTCTAATAATAACATTTTTCCTTTTCTTCAATCAGCAGCTACCACTTTTAAGTTATTAATAGCATCATATATTTTTTCAATTTCTTCTTGCATAAAATTATCTTTATTTTTTTGATATTGCATAAATAAATTATTGCTTTGTTCTTTAATCATTATTAATTGTTGTGTTAAGTATTCATTAATAGTTTTTAATGATGTTAAAGCATGAATTCGATAAGAACCAGAACCTTTTGATTCAACATTAGTTATTAATAATTGTTCTACTTCTTGTGAATTATAACAATGAGTACCCCCACAAAGTTCAATTGAAAAATCACCAAATTTAATTACTCGAACTTTTTCTTCATATTTTTCACCAAAAAAAGCTAAAGTTCCAATTTTGATTGCTTCTTCATATGTACAATAAATAATTTCACAAGGATATTTACCTTTAATTCATTTACTTACTTGTTGTTCTATACTTATAATTTGTTCTAAAGTTAACATTTGATAATGACTAAAATCTAATCGTAAATATTGATAATTATTAAAACTTCCAGATTGCATAACATGTAAACCTAATAATTTTCTTAAAGCAGCATGTAATAAATGAGTTCCTGAATGATTTTTTCTTGTATAAAAACGATGTGAACTATTAATTTGTGCTTCAAAAATTTCTGTTTGTGTTAATTCACCTTTTACTTCCACTTGATGAATATGCTGTTTTTGTGGTCCTTGTTGTACATCAATAACAAAGGCCGTTCCATTTTCTCCTTTGATAATACCATCATCAGATGATTGTCCCCCCTTTTCTGCATAAAAAGGCGTTTCATTTAAAATTAAATAACCTTTTTCATTTTTTAAAAATTTTACCTCATGCTCTGATTTAAACATAAAAACAATATTTGTATTTATTTGTTCTTTATCATAACCAACAAAGGTTGAAGGAACTTTTAAATTAGTTAGTAATGAAGATTGAATTGTTAATGCTTGATGATTAATTCTTACTTTTCTTGTATTATCTTTACTGTTATCCAATAACTTTTGAAAACCTTTTAAATCAACAGTAGCATTTTCTTCATTTGCAATCTCTAATGTTAATTCAATAGGATAACCATAGGTATCAAATAATTTAAAAGCCGCAGTTGCATCTACTTTTTTATTATTACTAATAACTTGTAATAATAATTGTTTTCCTGTTATTAATGTTGTTCAAAATTTTAATTCTTCGCTTTTAATAATATTAGTTACTAAATCCACTTTTTCATGTAATTCTTGATAATGTTGACCCATAACTTTTATAATAATTGAAACTAACTTAAACAAAAATGGTTCATTAATATTAAGTTTTTGTCCATATACAACAGCTCTTCTAATCAATCTTCGTAATACATAACCACGATCTTTATTACTAGGAAAAACACCATCACTAATTGCAAAAACTAAGCAACGAATATGATCAGCAATAATTTTAAATGCAGTATTAATAGTTTTTTGCTTAATCTCTTGTGTAAAATAATTATTAATATCATAACGAAAATTTGTCAATTTTTCACATTCATGAATAATATTTTGAAATAAATCAGTATCAAAGTTAGTTGGCACATCTTGTAAAATCGCTACTAGTCTTTCTAATCCTGCGCCAGTATCAATATTTTTTCTTGGTAAATCAGTATAATTATTTTTGCCATCATTATTAAATTGTGAAAAAACAATATTTCAAATTTCAATATAACGTTCATTTTCAATATCATCTTTTAATAATTTAATACCAATATTTTCGGGATCATATTTAATACCGCGATCATAATAAATTTCAGTATTAGGGCCGCAAGGACCTTGACCCATATCTCAAAAGTTAGTAGATCTTGTACCTTTAATAATACGTTCTTTTGGTAATTTAATAATATTTAATCATAAATTATATGTTTCTTCATCTTCATTAAAAACTGTTACATATAATAAATTAGCATCTAAATTTAATCATTTTTTACTAGTTAAAAATTCTCATCCTCAAATAATAGCTTCTTTTTTAAAATAATCACCAATTGAAAAATTACCTAACATTTCAAAAAAAGTTTGATGTCTTGCTGTAATACCAATATTTTCAATATCATTAGTTCTAATTGCTTTTTGTGAATTTGCTAATCTTTTAGCAATTGGGGTTTGTCGTCCATCAAAATATGGTTTTAATGCAGCAACTCCAGAATTAATCCACAATAGTGAAGGATCATCGTTTGGAACAAGTGATGCACTTTCTAAAATGTGATGATCATAACTTTTAAAAAAAATTCATCAAGTTGTTCTAACTTTATCTGTTGTTCATTTTATTGACATAATAATTTCTCCTCAAAATAATAAAAATTCCTATCAAAATAGGAACGTTTTTTAACGCGGTACCATCCTAATTCACTTACAAAGTAAATGCTCTTAATTAATGATTAAAATCGTTAAATTAGGAGCTTCTAATTAATAATGGTTAAGTGCTTACACTATTCACTATCGCTGAAAACTAATTATTATTAATTATACTTATCTAATTTAGATTAATATAAATATTAATTTCAATTTTAATATTAACCATAAATATTAGTTATTACAAGCAAAAAGATAAAATTATGAAATATTTTTATAAATTAAAAAGAAAAAAATATTAATTATTAACTTTATATAATAAAAATTACAAGAAAGATTTTTTCTATTTAATTAAAAATATAATTTAAGTGGTATTTTTTTTATTGTATATTCATTTTTTCAGATATAAACTTTAGTTAATATTTGCTTAGAATAACTTTTAAAAAATAAAAATTTATCATTAAATTATATAAAATTAATTCATTTAATTCAATATTACTTACTATTTAATATAGTAAGTAATTTAATATATTAATGCATTTTTTATATTTTTAAATCTATAATTTTGAATAAAAAAATATTTTAAGTAAATCTTAAATATAAAAAATAAAAATGATAATTAATTGAAATTTTACAATCAAATCTAGCATTAAAAATTTTATTAATTTATTACAATTAATCTTTGTAAGAACAATAACTATTAAATTACTATTCATTTTTTTAAAATGAAATTTTAAAAAAATGAATTTATTTATTATTTCAAAAAACAAAAAAAATAATTTAATTTCTACTCTAAATTTGTGTTTTATTAAAATAGGAAATTATCCCCACATGTACTAGTGTCGAGGAAAAAATGAATTGAAATGAATTCAATAGCATATTTCAAAATGAAAACGATTGTTTGAAATATATAGCGAAGTTGAAAGTAATGAAATGTATCAGGTGTGTTTCTTCTAGTTTGAATGTTTCTGATTTGAGAAGAATAAGATGTTTGAAATGTCATCAAACATTTAGTATTCTTCATGACACCATTTTTCACAAGTCACAAACACCTTTGACATCTTGGTTTTATCTCATCTTTAGATGAATAAACACAAAGCATGGCATCCCATCAACAGATGTTGCAAGGGAATTGGGTGTGACATATAAAACAGCTTGAAGAATGGGTCATGAAATCAGAACTAGAATTTGCAATCAAGATGCAGGGTTCATTGATGATGGCACAGCACAGATGGATGAAATGTATCTTTCACATGTAGGTTTTAAAAAAACAAGGAAGATCCTTGTTGAATAAAACCTTGATTGTTGGAGTTTATTAGAAAACCAGCAACAAACTAATTGTGAAAGTATTGAAAAAAGCAGGTGAGAAAAACCTTTTATGATTTGTATTGAAACACATTTCTACTGGGTGTTGTCTATTTACGGATTCTTGGAAGGGATATGGAAGTTTCAAAAACTTCTATCACAAACATGAAATCGTAAATCATGAAGTTGGATATGTGTCATCAACAGGTGTAAACACAAACCAGATTGAATCTGCATGAAAACACATCCGACGAACTTTCCGAACACACATAAAAGTTTAAAAACACAATATTCATTTATATGCAAAAGAAGCTGCATATAAATTCAATAAGATACCTAGTTTTGAAACTATAATTTTGTGTTTGATTTAGATACATGTGGGGATAATTTCCTAGATAGTCTTTTATCTCCATTTATTTGATAAAATTTAAAAATAGTACATAAAGGGATAAAATCCATAAAATATTACTATAAAAGGAGTCCAAAAATAAATCAAATTAATAAAGAAAAAGGAGACAAATTTTATGTCAAGTAAACTAAATAATAATGAAATAGATAATACAATAAATAAATTAGAAGAATTAGAAAAAAAACTAGCAGACACAGAAGTTGCAAAAAAAGAAATAGAAATTAAACTAGAAGAAACTAACAAAGCAAAAGAAGAAATGCAAACTAAGTTGAATGAAGTCAATAAAGAAATTCAAGCATTATTAAACGAAATTGAAAAAATACAAGAAATAAAAAATAAACTAGAAGAAGCCAACAAATAATGGAAACGAAAAAATTATTACACAATTAAAAAAAATTGAAAAAACTAGCACAAGAAAGATAAAAATAAAAATATTTAAAATAAGATTTTTAAAGATTAGTATAAGAAAATTTATCAAAAATATAATACAAAAAACTAATATGTCAGAACAAAATAATGATATTAAAAATGAAAAAATAGAATTACTTAAAAGACAATTAAAAGAACTTGAAAAAAAACTAACAATCAAAGCAATAGAAATTGAAGAAATAAAAAATAATCCAGATACAAGAGAAAACATTGATTATCATATTGAAGAAAAAGAAGCTATTGAAAAACAAGTTCAAAATGTTAAACATCAAATAAATAAATTAATTGAAGAAGAAAAAAATAAAATACTCCTAATTAATTGTCAAAACCTATTAAAACAATTAAATGATATAAAAGATTCAACCAAAATTAACTATGAAATGATAGAAAAAATTAATCAAAAAATAATAATAAAGAAGAACAAGAATTTGATAAAACAGTACAATTAGAAATAAAACAACTACTAAAAATATCAAAAGAAACCGAAAATACTATTAATGAATATCAAAAGAAAATTGAAGACCTTAAAAATAATAAAAATAACTGTGATAAAGAAAATAAAGGAATTGAATTTTATCAAAATTTAATAAATGCTAAAAATAATGAAATATTAAAAATTCACGAAAGAATCAATCTATTAAAAAACACTAATAATTGTAATCAAGAAAAAAATAATTGTTGCAAAGAAATCAAAGAAAAACTAGCGCAATTAGTTACAAATGAAAATGATAAAATGATAAAAATCGATGAAATCTATCAATGAAAAAAAAGATAAAAGAAAATTAAATTTCTAATCAAATTAATAACATAGATAAAATAATTGAAAATCTAAAATAAGTATAAAAATAATATTATCCCTAAAGAAATTAAAGAAAAAATATCAAAAATTGAAGATATTAATAACAAAGTGCTTAATAATAATCATCAAATTTGTCTATTAGAAACAGAACTAAAACAAGAACCAAATAATGAAAAAATAAAAAATAAAATTAAAAACTTAATTGAAGAAATTGAAAAACTTACTGATGAAAAAATCAAATTATTAATAACAAAAACAAAGAAAAAGAAAAAACGATAGTATAACAATTTATCAAAAAAACTAGAACAACAACTAGATAATTGCAAAAACATTAGAAAAGAATTAGAAAATAAACTTAAAGAATGTAAAGTGAAAAGAGAAGAACTTGAACAACAATTAAAAAAAGCAAATTAACAATTCAAAATAAAAGATCAAAAAATTATACAATTAGAAAAAGAGTTTGAAACAATTAAAAAAATAAAAACGATGAGCCATGTGATAGTAATCAAACTACAAATGTTATAGTATCAATTCCAGAAATCAAAAATGGGATTTATTCAATCACAGAAGATAATAATGGTAATGTTTATTGTGTTGGAAAAAGTAATATGGTATTTAAACTGAAAAAAAAATAAAAAAGTAGAAACAATCGGCAAAATAGATTCTGATGGCTTTACTATTAAACATGATGGTTCTGATAATATTTTTATTGGTACTAATAATGGAACAATAGACATATTCCGTAAATAAATTTAATCAATTGTCAATAATAATATTTATAAATTTTTTAGTGTTAATAATTATAGAAGTTAATATTTTTAAAAAAATACTTTAAAAATAAATTTATATTTCAAACACAAAAATTGTTAATATTATTTTTATATTAACTTGATAAAAATTTAAATTTTTAAAAAAATATTAAAAATATTTTTTTATTTTAATGGTTTTGTTTTATTAAAAATTTCACAAAGTAAGTTAAATCTTAAGTACATAAGTCTAAATATACTTTTTCTACATTTATTTCTTAAAATTTTGAATCTTTTTAATCAAGCAAAAACATGTTAAACTTTAATTCTAATTTTTGAAATAATTTTATTGTAGATTTTTTCTTGTTTAGTTAATTTTTATTTTTAGTTTTTTAATTGGTAATATAGTATTTTTATAAATATTTTGTATTCCTTGATATCCCAAATCACCAATAATTATTGTTTTTTCTGAAAATTCAAGATTTGAATTTTTTAATATTTGAAAATCATGTACTTTTCCATTATCAGCAAAAATATCAACAATTTTTTTATTAAAAAAGTCATATATAATTTGAAATTTTATAGAAAACATTCAACTTTTACCAGAAAAATATTCTAACTGTAGTTTTTTTTAGTTGGTCTTTCAATTTCAATTTCAGTTGAATCAATTAAATAAAATTGAAATTCATTTAAATCTTCTTTTTTTTCTCAATTTTTGATTTATATTTTGTTTTTAAAAACTGATAATCTTTGTCATCACTAAGTTTATTTTCTACTCAAGTAATATTTCGAAAACAACTTGATGCACTCATTTTATATTTAATACTCATTTGGAAAAAAGTATAATATTCTTTTCAGTATACTAAAGTCATCATCAATCTTTCTTCAACTGAAAGTTTATATTTTCTACCTTTAGTTTTTTTTAAATTTTCTATTTCAATTAATTTTGTTAACATTTCATCAAAATGAAAACGTTTTATACCAAAATATCTATAAAATTGTTCATTTTTTAATTTTTTTAAATTTTCAAAATTCATTTTTATCAACACCTTATTAATTTATTAATAAAGAAATTATAAAATAAATTTTAAATTATTAATTGACTTTTAAAAAATTTATTTACGGAATATGTCTAATTTATAAATATAATACAAAAGAAGAAGAATTTACTAAAACAAAACAATTTAATGAAATTATTAATGTAATTGAAGTTGATAATGATCATAATATTTATGTCGGAACCTGAAATAGAAGCACTGGAAAAAATTTACCCGGAACTGGTAGATTTTATAAGTTATAAATTGGAAATAATGATTTTTCTGAAATAAAAGGAACATCAGGTGCGGTATGATCATTAGCGATAGATGAAAGCAATAATATTTACGCAGGAACAACACAAGGACTATTCAAAATAAATCAAGAAAATATTTTTATTAAATGTCCAGAAAAGATTCCATATCAAAACTCTAATGTTCATACAATATGCGCAATACTAATAGATAAAGAAGAAAATATTTGAATTGGAACAAGAGAAGGAAAACACCTAGGTAATATTTATAGATGTAAAAAAGGAGAAAAAAAATTTATTAGAATTAATGAAAAAAGTAAAGGAGGGTAATCATATTATCACAGTTTTTTCCTTTCGGTAATGTTTAGTAATCTGTGTAACTTACAAAAATAACTATAGACATATTCCGTAAATAAATTTAATCAATGGTCAATAATAATATTTATAAATTTTTTAGTGTTAATAATTATAGAAGTTAATATTTTTAAAAAAATACTTTAAAAATAAATTTATATTTCAAACACAAAAATTGTTAATATTATTTTTATATTAACTTAATAAAAATTTAAATTTTTAAAAAAATATTTTTAATGTTTTTTTATTTTAATGGTTTTGTTTTATTAAAAATTTCACAAAGTAAGTTAAATCTTAAGTACATAAGTCTAAATATACTTTTTCTACATTTATTTATTAAAATTTTTAATCTTTTTAATCAAGCAAAAACATGTTCAACTTTAATTCTAATTTTTGAAATAATTTTATTGTAGATTTTTTCTTGTTTAGTTAATTTTTTATTTTTAGTTTTTTTAATTGGTAATATAGTATTTTTATAAATATTTTGTATTCCTTGATATCCCAAATCACCAATAATTATTGTTTTTTCTGAAAATTCAAGATTTGAATTTTTTAATATTTGAAAATCATGTACTTTTCCATTATCAGCAAAAATATCAACAATTTTTTTATTAAAAAAGTCATATATAATTTGAAATTTTATAGAAAACATTCAACTTTTACCAGAAAAATATTCTAACTGTAGTTTTTTTAGTTGGTCTTTCAATTTCAATTTCAGTTGAATCAATTAAATAAAATTGAAATTCATTTAAATCTTCTTGTTTTTTCTCAATTTTTGATTTATATTTTGTTTTTAAAAACTGATAATCTTTGTCATCACTAAGTTTATTTTCTACTCAAGTAATATTTCGAAAACAACTTGATGCACTCATTTTATATTTAATACTCATTTGGAAAAAAGTATAATATTCTTTTCAGTATACTAAAGTCATCATCAATCTTTCTTCAACTGAAAGTTTATATTTTCTACCTTTAGTTTTTTTTAAATTTTCTATTTCAATTAATTTTGTTAACATTTCATCAAAATGAAAACGTTTTATACCAAAATATCTATAAAATTGTTCATTTTTTAATTTTTTTAAATTTTCAAAATTCATTTTTATCAACACCTTATTAATTTATTAATAAAGAAATTATAAAATAAATTTTAAATTATTAATTGACTTTTAAAAAATTTATTTACGGAATATGTCTTATGTTTAATTAATTCTGGTAAATAAAATTAAATAACTAGAAAGAGTGAGTTACGTATTTCTAAAAAACAAAATATTAATAATAATGATCAAATATCAAAAGCAGTAGATTTATTATTAGAAAATACTGAAGATTTAACAACATTTTTTAAAGAGGGAGGTTTATATAAAGAATTAACAAAAAGATTAGTTGAAAAAATGTTGAATTCTGAAATTCAAAATAATAATATGTAATTTAAACAGTTTTTGAATTTAAAAGTACAATTCAGCAATATTTAAAATAGATTAGGAAGATTAAATTATGCCAAAACCATACATTGAAGACTTACGAATAAAAGTAATAGAAGCCTATGAAAGTAAAAACATGAAAATTAAAGAAATTTGTAAAGTGTTCAATATTACTAGAAAGACTTTATTCTTATGAAGAAAAAGAAAAAAAAACTGGGCATATAAAACCAATTTTGAATTATCAAAAAGGACATAGCCACAAAATAAAGGATTTAGATGAATTAAAAAATTATTTAGCGCAAAATAAAGATGTTACAGTTCAAAAAGTAATTGAAAAATTTGGTGATATGACCAAAGAAACAGTTTATAACTATTTCAAAAAACTAGGTAATGCTCAGTAATCTGTGTAACTTACAAAAATAACTATGTTTAATTAATTCTAGTAAATAAAATTAAATAACTAGAAAGAGTGAGTTACGTATGTCTAAAAAACAAAATATTAATAATAATGATCCAATATCAAAAGCAGTAGATTTATTACTAGAAAATACTGAAGATTTAACAACAGTTTTTAAAGAGGGAGGTTTATATAAAGAATTAACAAAAATATTAGTTGAAAAAATGTTGAATTCTGAAATGCAAAATTATTTAGGATATGAAAAAAATCAACATAATAATAGTGATAATGCCCGCAATGGTATAAATTCAAAAAAATTAATAACCCAACAAGGTAAAATTGAGATTAATGTACCACGAGATCGTAATAGTAATTTTGAGCCAGCAATAGTTGCAAAAAGACAAAGAAGATTTGATGGTTTTGATCAACAAGTTCTTTCGTTATATGCCAAAGGCATGACTTTATCAGATATTAGAATGCAGTTACAAGAGTTATATCATGGTGCTGATATTAGCGAAAGTGTTATTATTCAAATTACTGATGATGTTATTGATGATGTTAAAGCATGACAAAATCGGCCATTAGAAAGTGTTTATCCGATTGTTTATTTTGATTGTATAGTAGTTAAAGTGCGACAAGATAAACGCATTATTAACAAATCAGTTTATATAGCACTAGGAGTTGATTTAGAAGGTAAAAAAGATATTTTAGGTTTATGAATTAGTGAAAATGAAGGTTCTAAGTTTTGATTATCTAATTTCACAGAAATGAAAAATCGAGGCTTAAATGATATTCTTATCGCTTGTAGTGACAATTTAACAGGAATGTCAGAAGCGATACAATCAGTTTATCCTAAAACCGAACATCAATTATTAATAGTTCATCAAATTAGAAATAGTTTAAAATATGTTTCATACAAACATAGAAAATCACTAGTTACAGATTTAAAACCAATTTATAGTGCATGTAGTGAAGAACAAGCAATGCAAGCTTTAGAATCTTTTGAAAGTAAATGAAATAAACAATATCCTCAAATTGCTAAATCATGATATAAAAATTGAGATAATTTAATGTTTTTTATTAGTTATCCTGCAGAAATCAAAAGAGTTATTTATACAACAAATGCTATTGAATCTGTTAATAGTCAATTACGAAAAGTTATTAGAAATAAAAAAGTTTTTCCAAATGATATGGCAGTTTTTAAAATATTTTACTTAGCAATTGAAAATATAACAATAAAATGAACAATGCCCATTCAAAATTGAAATACAGCAATTGCTCATTTTATGATAAAATTTGAAGATAGAATTAATCTAAACTAGTAACTTTGTAAAAAGATACACAGATTTTTAAAAAGCCTCAAAAACTAAATTATACATATAAAAAAACTTTTCTATATGAACAAAGAGATAAAAATAAACAAGAAGATTTTTAAAAGAAATAGCTAAAATAATGAATGAAGATTTATTATTATATATTGATGAATCTGGAATTGATGATAATGAATTTTATAAATATGGTTGATCTGAAAAAGGTAAAATATTATTTGATAATAAACCCGCATATAAAATAAAAAGAATGAGTATAATTCGTTCACTAAATAAAGGTAAATTAAAAGCCCTATGAGCATTTGAAGGACATTGCAACAGTAAAATTTTTGAATCATATGTAAAAAATATACTAATTCCAGTATTAAAGCGTGGACAAATTATAGTTTTAGATAATGCAACGTTTCATAAATCTAAATTAACACAACAATTAATTGAAAATGCTGGATGCAAACTATTATTTCTTCCGCCATATTCTCCTAATTTAAATCCAATTGAACATTTTTGATTTGCTATAAAACATAATATAAGAAAAATATTACCAAATTATTGACCAAATATTAAAAAAGCTATTGATTTTATTTTTCAAGATATGAGTAAACATTACTTTAGTTAGCTATATAAACCTCCCTCTTTAAAAACTGTTGTTAAATCTTCAGTATTTTCTAGTAATAAATCTACTGCTTTGAGGCTTTTTAAAAATCTGTGTATCTTTTTACAAAGTTACTAGTTTAGATTAATTCTATCTTCAAATTTTATCATAAAATGAGCAATTGCTGTATTTCAATTTTGAATGGGCGTTGTTCATTTTTTGTTATATTTTCAATTGCTAAGTAAAATATTTTAAAAACCGCCATATCATTTGGAAAAAATTTTTTATTTCTAATAACTTTTCGTAATTGAATATTAAAAGATTCAATAGCATTTGTTGTATAAATCACTCTTTTGATTTCTGCAGGATAACTAATAAAAACCATTAAATTATCTCAATTTTTATATCATGATTTAGCGATTTGAGGATATTGTTTATTCCATTTACTTTCAAAAGATTCTAAAGCTTGCATCGCTTGTTCTTCACTACATGCACTATAAATTGGTTTTAAATCTGTAACTAGTGGTTTTCTATGTTTGTATGAAGCACATTTTAAACTATTTCTAATTTGATGAACTATGCATAATTGATGTTCGGTTTTAGGATAAACTAATTGTATTGCTTCTGACATTCCTGTTAAATTGTCACTACAAGCAATAAGAATATCATTTAAGCCTCGATTTTTCATTTCTGTGAAATTAGATAATCAAAACTTAGAACCTTCATTTTCGCTAATTCATAAACCTAAAATATCTTTTTTACCTTCTAAATCAACTCCTAGTGCTATATAAACTGATTTGTTAATAATGAGTTTATCTTGTCGTACTTTAACTAATATAAAATCAAAATAAACAATCGGATAAACACTTTATAATGGCCGATTTTGTCATGCTTTAACATCATCAATAACATCATCAGTAATTTGACTAATAACACTTTCACTAACATCAGCACCATGATATAACTATTGTAACCGCATTCTAATATCTGATAAAGTCATGCCTTTGGCATATAATGAAAGAACTTGTTGATCAAAACCATCAAATCTTCTTTGTCTTTTCGCAACTATTACTGGCTCAAAATTACTATTACGATCTCGTGGTACATTAATCTCAATTTTACCTTGTTGGGTTATTAATTTTTTTGAGCTTATACCATTACGAGCATTATCACTGCTTTTGATATTGGATCATTATTATTGATATTTTGTTTTTTAGACATACGTAACTCACTCTTTCTATTTATTTAATTTTATTTACTATAATTAATTAAACATAGTTATTTTTGTAAGTTACACAGATTACTAAACATTACCTAAAAATAAAAATATTCAAAGTATAATATAAAAATTCATAATTAAAAATTGATTGAAACTAATTATAGTTTTCAATCAATTTTTTTAATATTTCTTTAGAAACTTGTGGATTTGCTTGTCCTTTAGTTAGTTTCATTAATTGACCCATAAAAAATTTTAATGCTTTTTCTGGATTGACTTTATAAATAGTAATCATTTTTTCATTTGCTTTTAAAATTGTGATTAATATTTTTTCTAAATCATTACTATCACTTACTAAAGTAATACCTAATTTTCTAATAAGATCGGTAGGGCTTTTTTCGCTATTAATCATAATTGCATTTAATAACTGTTTACTTTGTTTATCATTAATTTTTTGCTCATAAACTAGACTAACTAATTGTGATAGATTATTAGCAGTAAGTTCGCTGTTTTTAATAGTAGTGTTATTAATATTACAATAAGCTTGCACAGGACCTACTAAATAATTAAACGTAGGTAATGTTAAATTATTAATGGCAACTGTTTGTTCAAAAATAGTTAATATTTCTACTTTGTCAATTAATAAATTAATATCTTTTGTTGGTAAATTGTATTGTTTTTTTAATCTTTCCATTATTTGTTTAGGCAATTCAGGAAGATTTTTAGCAATCATTTTGATTCATTTTTCGTCTAGTTGAATTGGAAAAATATTTGGTTCAGGAAAGTATTTATAATCAATTTTATTTTCTTTGCTACGCATGCTAACGGTTTTATTAGTTTTTTCATCAAATCTTCTAGTTTCAAGATTAATTTTTTGTTTTTTATTTAAAATATTAGTTTGACGATTAATTTCATCATTTATTGCTAAAGTAATATTATGTGTAGAATTTAAATTTTTAATTTCAACTTTGGTACCTAAAGTATCACTACCATGTGGTTTTAACGATATATTAATATCGCATCGTAATGAACCTTCATTCATTTTAGCATCACTAACTTGTAAATGAATTAATAATTGACGTAGAGTATTAATATATGCTACTACTTGTTCGCTTGTGTTAAAAATTGGTTTAGTAACAATTTCTAATAAGGGAATTCCTGCTCGATTATAGTCTAGTAATGTTTTTTTATTATTATGAATTTGTTTTGCTGTGTCTTCTTCAATATGTAAGCGTTCAAAGCTAACAATAAATTTTTCATTATTTACAACTATTGGTAATTCGCCGTTTGTACCAATTGGATGAAAAAATTGTGTGATTTGATAACCTTTAGGTAAATCGGGATAAAAATAACTTTTTCGATCAAAACGTAATAGTGGATCAATATTCATTTTTAAAGCAGTACATGTTTGAATTGCCATTATAATAACAGCTTGATTAACTGTTGGTAATGTTCCTGGATAGCCACAATCAATGGCATTAATTTGAGTATTTGGTTTTTGACCAAAAGTATTGGCGGCGTTGGAAAAAAATTTAGTTTTAGTTTTTAATTCACAGTGGATTTCAATACCCATTACAATATCATATTTATTATTCATGATCATCACCTAGTAGTTTATTATTAAAATTAATTTTTTTACTTAAAAATGAAGCAATATTCAATATAACTTGATCATTGAAAGGTGCACCATTAATATTAAAACCAATCGGTAAACCATTAACAGTAGTTAACGGAATATTAATGCTTGGTCCACCATTTAAGTTAGAAAGTAGTAGTAAATCTTCTAAATAATCATGTTCGCTTTTAATAACTTTTTTTTGTTCTAATACATCTTTAATTTTTGGAGCTGGATTAATATTTGGCATAATAATGAAAGCATCATATTTTTTAAAGATAGTATTTAAATGTTCAACAATTAATCTTCTTACTTTTTTAGCTTTGTTAAATAATTCTTCTTGATGATTTTCAGATAAAGCATATGCACCAATAATGTATCTGCGTTTTACCATATCACCGAAACCAAATGTTCGTGAATTTGTCATAACTTCTTGATAATTTTTACCATTTTTACGAACACCAAAATTAATACCAGTTAGGTTTGCATGGCAACTGGTTGCTTCAGCAAAAGAAATAATCATGTAGACTGGTAATAAAGATTGTAATAATTCTTTATTAAATTCAATTTGTTGAACTTTTGCACCACCATCAGTTAAATGCTTTATTGCTTCATTAAAACTAGATTTAACTATATCATTTCACTGATAATCATTATAATTTAAAATAGCAATATTTTTACCTTCTATATTTTGATTTAAGTTTTTAGTATAGTCTTTTTCTTTACTTTGAACACTAGTAAAGTCTTGTTCATCAAATAAAGCAATACTATCCAAGACAATGGCAATATCTTCGACATGATTAGTAAATATACCAACTGTGTCTAAACTTGGAGCATAAGGAAAAACACCATTTCGTGAAATTAAACCATACGTTGGTTTAAAACCAACAATACCACAATAAGCGGCAGGTTTACGTATTGAATCACCAGTATCTGTTCCTAAAGCAAATGGTACAATTCCAGCAGCGACTAAAGTTGCGCTGCCACTAGAACTACCACCAGTGATATGTTTTAAATTCCAAGGGTTTAAGACATGACCAGTAGCTGCATATAAACCATCTCCACCCATTCCTAGTTCATCAAGAGCAGTTTTAGCTATATTAATGGCTTTATTATTTGTTAATAACATATTAACAGTACTGTCATAATTAGGAATAAAATTAGCAAGAATTTTTGATGAACCTGTGGTTAAGAAATTAATAGTAGCAATATTATCTTTCATTACAAATGGAATTGCTGCTAATAAATTATCATTAATTTCTTGTTCAGTAATTAATTTTGTTTGTTTAATGGCATTTTGTTCTAGTGAAGTAACAACAGCATTTAATTTTTTGAATTGTTCTAATCGTTTGTATACTAATTTAGTTAATTGATCTGGAGTAAGTATTTTTGTTTTTAATAATTCATGAAGTTGACGAATTGAAAGTTGGTGGTAATTAATTTTCATGATTAATCACCTGATTAATACTAATGTAATTATTTTCAACTTCTGGGGCAATATTTAAAACACTTTTAGAAGTTAAATTATCTCCAACATTATCGGAACGTAATAAATTATTAATAATAGGAAATGGGTAATTTAAAGGTTCAATATCATTTGTATTAATATTTGTTACAATTTCCATTTGTTTTTCAATAGCTTTAAATTCTAGTAAAAGGTTTTCACATTGTTCTTCACTTAAATTGAACATAAGTTCGTTAGCAAATTCATGTAGCATTTTTGTTGTCATTTTCTTTTCAATTTTATGCATTTTTTGCTACCTCTTTCAATAAATTTTGTAATTGCTCTTCATTAATAATTTTAACATTAAGTTTGCGTGCTTGCGCTAATTTATTTCCTGGATTTTCTCCAACAATTAAATAAGAAGTATTATTACTAATATTATTGGTAATTTTAGCACCATAGTTATTTAATAATTCAATGAATTCGTTACGACTTTTAGTTAAAGTTCCTGTTAAGACAAAAGTTTTACCATTCAATACTTGTGATTGGTTTTTTTGTAAATAATTAAAGTTAAGTTTAAAGTTTTGCAAGTTATTAATTAGTTGTTGATTAGTAGGATTAAGGAAATAATCAATAACACTAGTGGCGATTGTTGGACCAATTTCATTAGTATTAGCTAGATCATCAAAGGTTGCTTCCATTAAGTTATTTAAAGTTAAATATTTTTTTGCAAGAATAATTGCTGTTTTTTGACCAACATGGCGAATTCCCAAACCGAATAAAAGCCTTTCTAAGGAATTTTGTTTTGATAGAATAATTGAATTAGCAAGATTAGTGAAAGATTTTTCACCAAAACGTGGTAATGATAGTATTTCTTTTCGTAAATTAACTAAATTGTAAATATCACTAATAGTTTTAATTCATTTTAAATCTAAAAAACGTAATAATATTTTTTCATTTAAACCAATAATATCCATAGCATTTCTTGAACATAAGTGCATTAATGATTTAAGAAATCGTGATGGACAGTCACTATTAATGCAAAATTGATCAACTTCTGGCGGAACTTGTTCTAATTTTGTTTTACAAATCGGACAATGGATAGCTTTTTTAAAAATAATATTGTTTATTTGACGATTACTAATAATTGGTGAAATTACTTCTGGAATAATATCACCAGCTTTTTTAACAATTACTAAATCATTAATACGTAAATCACGATTAATAATATAATCACCATTATGAAGTGTGGCAAAAGTAACGGTAGTACCAGCAATTATCACCGGTTGTAATCTAGCATTATAGGTTATTTTTCCTGTTCTACCAACAGTTGGAAATATATCTAAAAGTTTAGTAACACTAGTAACAGCAGTAAATTTATAAGCTATTGCTCATTTTGGTGCCTTATTAGTTCTTCCTAACATATCATAACTGGTTAGATCATTAATTTTAATGACAATACCATCAATTTCATATGGTAATGTATTTCTTAACTTTTCATATTTCTGAATATAAGTTCATACTTCTTCAATATTTTTACATAACTGTCATTGTTCATTAATTTTGAAACCATATTTTTGTAAGGTAAATAATGCTTGTTCATGGGTTTTGATATTATCATTATTAGCATTAATATAATAGTAAAGAAAACCATCTAATTTTCTTGAATTAACAATATTAATATCAAGTTGACGAATAGTACCAGCTGCAGCATTGCGAGGATTAGCAAAGAGTGGTAAGTTTTGTTGTTGTTGTTTTTCATTAATGCGATTAAATTCTTCTTTACTTAAATATATTTCTCCTCTTACTTCTAATTTAGAATTAATTGGTATATTTTTTGGTATTGTTTTAATTGTCAAAATATTATTGGTAATGTCTTCGCCAGCAATTCCATCACCTCTGGTAGCAGCGGTTTTTAATTCTCCTTTTTCATAAGTTATGGAAATTGATAGACCATCAATTTTTAGTTCACAAACATATTCAATGTTATTTTCTGATAATGTTTTTTTAATTTGTTGATCAAATTTTAGTAAATCTTCATAGTTAAAGGCATTACCCAAACTTAGCATTGGTTGTTGGTGAAAAATTTTTGTTAAAGAATTAATTGGTTTATTACCAACAGTTTTAGTTGGAGAATCATTACTATTAAATCGGGGATATTGTTCTTCTAATTTTACTAATCTATGATAGGTTCTATCATAAAGTTCATCACTAACAGTAGGTGCATCTAAAACATGATATTCATAATTTCATTGTTTAATTTGGTTTCTTAATTGTATTATTTCAATTTTAATATCATTATTTTTGTTACTCATATTACTTTCTCCCCTAATTGGTTTGTTAATAAGACATAATTAATTATAAATGAATTATTACTTTAATTGTAATATTGTTTTATAAAAGTATAATTTAGTAATGTAAATAAAATAAATAAATAATAATATACATTTTTTTTAAAAAATGATTATAATAAAATTAGTATTAAAAAATAATGACTAATTAAGTATTTGGTTTTTAAAATCTTATTAAGTTTATTTGACTTAAATTTTTTTGTATATAACTAGACACATTTTTTAATATTAACCTTTGATAATTTTTAAGTATAGTATTAAAACTAAAAATAATTACTTTAATTTTATATGAGTTAGGAGTAAGTTATGAAAGATACATATGCATCTGTTCGTTTAGCACAAAAGCCAGAAAACGCTTTTGCTTGTCATCGTTGTGGTAGGGTTATTTTAATTGCCGAATTTTTAGAAGCAAAAAATATTCAATTGAATTGTAATCGATGTGGTTTTAAAAAACATGTTGAAAAAATCAAAATAGAAAAAAAAGCAGAAATTAAAAAAACTAGAATTGCTGCTATTTCTTCCAAAAATTCTTCTAAAAAATAACTTAGCTTAGATTAATATTAATAATATTATAAAAAAAAGAACTCAGTTGAGTTCTTTTTTACTTATTTTTTATTTTTTTCATTTAAATACTCTTGATAATTATTATTTATTTGTTCTCAATTGATAACTTTTAATAATGCTTGTAAGTATTTCTCTTGTTCATTTTTATATTGTAGATAATGTGCGTGTTCTCATACATCAATAGCGATCAATGGGTACATGTTCAAGAATCATGGATTGTCTTGATTAAAACTTTTGTATAGTCTTAATGTACGATTATTATCAATTACTAATCATGCTCAACGGCTTTCAAAAATATCCATGGCAGTTTTTGTTAAAGCAGTGGATGGGTTACACTTTATTGGACACTAATTACGTAGACAAGTGAACAAATTAGTTAAAAGAAAGGAATTATAATTACGGCCAATATTAACTCATATTCAGATGAATTTAAAAAACAAATAGTAACTTTATATCAAAGTGGTAAGTCAGTGTCTTTTCTTGCTAAAGAGTACAATGTTACAAGAGCAGCTACTTATAATCGAATTAAGCAATTTACTAATTCAGGCAGTTTTAAAACCAAAGATAACCGTTCTATCGAAGAAAATGAATTAATTAAATTAATAAAAGAATTAAAACAGTTACGAATGGAAAATGATATTTTAAAGCAAGCGGCACTAATAATAGGCAGAAAATAGAAATTATTACTAAAAATAAAGTTAAATATAAAATTCGTACAATGTGTCGTTTTTTAAAAATATCTAAATCAAAATATTATTTTAATTTGAAGAAAAAAGAAGATAAAATTCAAAATAATATGTATAGCTAACTAAAGTAATGTTTACTCATATCTTGAAAAACAAAATCAATCGCTTTTTTAATATTTGGTCAATAATTTGGTAATATTTTTCTTATATTATGTTTTATAGCAAATCAAAAATGTTCAATTGGATTTAAATTAGGAGAATATGGTGGAATAAATAATAGTTTGCATCCAGCATTTTCAATTAATTGTTGTGTTAATTTAGATTTATGAAACGTTGCATTATCTAAAACTATAATTTGTCCACGCTTTAATACTGCAATTAGTATATTTTTTACATATGATTCAAAAATTTTACTGTTGCAATGTCCTTCAAATGCTCATAGGGCTTTTAATTTACCTTTATTTAGTGAACTAATTATACTCATTCTTTTTATTTTATATGCGGGTTTATTATCAAATAATCTTTTACCTTTTTCAGATCAACCATATTTATAAAATTCATTATCATCAATTCCAGATTCATCAATATATACTAAATATTCATTCATTATTTTAGCTATTTCTTTTAAAAAATTTATTTGCGGAATATGTATTATGTATAATTTAGTTTTTTGAAATAGTTATAAACTTTTTCTTTAGTCATATCACCAAATTTTTCAATTACTTTTTGAAATGTAACATCTTTATTTTGCGCTAAATAATTTTTTAATTCATCTAAATCCTTTATTTTGTGGCTATGTCCTTTTTGATAATTCAAAATTGGTTTTATATGCCCAGTTTCTTTTTTTATTTTTCTTCATAAGAATAAAGTCTTTCTAGTAATATTGAACACTTTACAAATTTATTTAATTTTCATTTTTTTACTTTCATAGGCTTCTATTACTTTTCTTCGTAAGTCTTCACTGTATGGTTTTGGCATAATTTAATCTTTCTAATCTATTTTAAATATTGCTGAATTGTACTTTTAAATTCAAAAACTGTTTAAATTAAATATTATTATTTTACATTATTTATAAGTAAACATTACTTTAGTTAGCTATATGATGAAGCTGTTATTAGTGTTTTTAAAGAAAATAAAGAAGCTTATGGAACAAGAAGATTAAAAGTTGTTCTAAAAGAAAAGAAAATTAATTTATCAAGACGAAAAATTAAAAAAATTATGAATAAACATAATTTAATGGTAATGTTTAGTAATCTGTGTAACTTACAAAAATAACTATAGACATATTCCGTAAATAAATTTTTTAAAAGTCAATTAATAATTTAAAATTTATTTTATAATTTCTTTATTAATAAATTAATAAGGTGTTGATAAAAATGAATTTTGAAAATTTAAAAAAATTAAAAAATGAACAATTTTATAGATATTTTGGTATAAAACGTTTTCATTTTGATGAAATGTTAACAAAATTAATTGAAATAGAAAATTTAAAAAAAATAAAGGTAGAAAATATAAACTTTCAGTTGAAGAAAGATTGATGATGACTTTAGTATACTGAAAAGAATATTATACTTTTTTCCAAATAAGTATTAAATATAAAATGAGTGAATCAAGTTGTTTTCGAAATATTACTTGAGTAGAAAATAAACTTAGTGATGACAAAGATTATCAGTTTTTAAAAACAAAATATAAATCAAAAATTGAGAAAAAACAAGAAGATTTAAATGAATTTCAATTTTATTTAATTGATTCAACTGAAATTGAAATTGAAAGACCAACTAAAAAAAACTACAGTTAGAATATTTTTCTGGTAAAAGTTGAATGTTTTCTATAAAATTTCAAATTATATATGACTTTTTTAATAAAAAAATTGTTGATATTTTTGCTGATAATGGAAAAGTACATGATTTTCAAATATTAAAAAATTCAAATCTTGAATTTTCAGAAAAAACAATAATTATTGGTGATTTGGGATATCAAGGAATACAAAATATTTATAAAAATGCTATATTACCAATTAAAAAAACTAAAAATAAAAAATTAACTAAACAAGAAAAAATCTACAATAAAATTATTTCAAAAATTAGAATTAAAGTTGAACATGTTTTTGCTTGATTAAAAAGATTCAAAATTTTAAGAAATAAATGTAGAAAAAGTATATTTAGACTTATGTACTTAAGATTTAACTTACTTTGTGAAATTTTTAATAAAACAAAACCATTAAAATAAAAAAATATTTTTAATATTTTTTTAAAAATTTGAATTTTTATCAAGTTAATATAAAAATAATATTAACAATTTTTGTGTTTGAAATATAAATTTATTTTTAAAGTATTTTTTTAAAAATATTAACTTCTATAATTATTAACACTAAAAAATTTATAAATATTATTATTGACAATTGATTAAATTTATTTACGGAATATGTCTTATGTTTAATTAATTCTAGTAAATAAAATTAAATAAATAGAAAGAGTGAGTTACTTATGTCTAAAAAACAAAATATTAATAATAATGACCCAATATCAAAAGTAGTAGATTTATTACTAAAAAATACTGAAGATTTAACAACAGTTTTTAAAGAGGGATGTTTATATAAAGAATTAACAAAAAGATTAGTTGAAAAAATGTTGAATTCTGAAATGCAAAATTATTTAGGATATTAAAAACATCAACATAATAATAGTGATAATGCTCGTAATGGTATAAATTCAAAAAAAATTAATAACTCAACAAGGTAAAATTGAGATTAATGTACGACGAGTTCGTAATAGTAATTTTGAGCCATTAATAGTTGCAAAAAGACAAAGAAGATTTGATGGTTTTGATCAACAAGTTCTTTCATTATATGCCAAAGGCATGGCTTTATCAGATATTAGAATGCAGTTACAAGAGTTATATCATGGTGCTGATATTAGTGAAAGTGTTATTAGTCAAATTACTGATGATGTTATTGATGATGTTAAAGCATGACAAAATCGGCCATTAGAAAGTTTTTATCCGATTGTTTATTTTGATTGTATAGTAGTTAAAGTACGACAAGATAAACTCATTATTAACAAATCAGTTTATATAGCACTAGGAGTTGATTTAGAAGGTAAAAAAGATGTTTTAGGCTTATTAATTAGCGAAAATGAAGGTTCTAAGTTTTGATTATCTAATTTCACAGAAATGAAAAATCGAGGCTTAAATGATATTCTTATGGCTTGTAGTGACAATTTAACAGGAATGTCAGAAGCAATACAATCAGTTTATCCTAAAAACGAACATCAATTATGCATAGTTCATCAAATTAGAAATAGTTTAAAATATGTTTCATACAAACATAGAAAATCACTAGTTACAGATTTAAAACCAATTTATAGTGCATGTAGTGAAGAACAAGCAATGCAAGCTTTAGAATCTTTTGAAAGTAAATGAAATAAACAATATCCTCAAATTGCTAAATCATGATATAAAAATTGAGATAATTTAATGGTTTTTATTAGTTATCCTGCAGAAATCAAAAGAGTTATTTATACAACAAATGCTATTGAATCTGTTAATAGTTAATTACGAAAAGTTATTAGAAATAAAAAAGTTTTTCCAAATGATATGGCAGTTTTTAAAATATTTTACTTAGCAATTGAAAATATAACAAAAAAATGAACAATGCCCATTCAAAATTGAAATACAGCAATTGCTCATTTTATGATAAAATTTGAAGATAGAATTAATCTAAGCCAGTAACTTTGTAAAAAGATACACAGATTTTTAAAAAGCCTCCATTTAATATCAAAATACACTAAATTATCATACAAAAATTATCATAATAAAGTCAATGATAGTCAAATTACTAATCTTGTTAATAGAGACTTTAATAATAGGCTTAAAAATGAAGTTATTGTTAGTGATTTAACTTATGTTCAAGTTAATGGTAAATGAAACTATATTTGCTTATTAATCGACCTGTACAATCGCGAAATTATTGGACATAGTGTAGGTACTAAAAAAGATGCATCATTAGTATATCAAGCATTTATGTGCTCAAATAGTTGTTTAAAAAATATTCAAATATTTCATAGCGATCGCGGTAATGAATTTAATAATAAAAATATTGATAAACTTTTATTAGCCTTCAATATTACCCACTCTTTAAGCAAAAAAGGTTGTCCTTATGATAACGCTGTTGCTGAAGCAACTTTCAAAACAGAATTTATTAATGATAAAAATTTTACATCATTAATCCAATTAAAATTAGAATTATTTTATTATATCAATTGATACAACAACATAAGAATCCACAGCACTCTAAACTACTTAACCCCCATAAAACACCAAGCACAAATGTCTACCAAAAAATAGTCCTAAAAAAGGTTGCCATTCCACAGCTTAAAATTTTTCATAAGATTCAAAGCGATTAATGATTGCTTTACCAATAGCTGATTTTTCATTAAAACCTTTATTTTTCCCCAATAGTGAAAAGAAAAGATTATGATTAATTACTCCCCCACCAAATTGTCGAATGCTACTTTGTAATTTTTTTACATTACAAGTTTCTTTATCCTCACATATATCTTCTAATTTACAATAATTACTTAATAAACGATTTAGTTCCCCTTTAGTTTCAAAATTATAATCAGAAAAAAATTTCGGATGTTTATCCATCACTAATTTTAAAGAAGTTAAATATTTCTTATGAATTTCTTCATAATGATGTTTAATTGTTTCTTGTTAAATGTAAGGTTCTAAAGCGTCATAATTATATGGTAAATCGATAATATTAATCTTGTATTTAGGCATTCTTTTCTATCATCCTTTTCTTTTTAAACTCTTCACATATAAATATTGCATTGCATTATAATAAATTAATGTAAAATTACAAGTTTATTATATTACAAGATTTCTCACTATATGTTATACTAAAAATTAATATTAAATACTAATTTTACTAACAAAGGGTGAAATTTTTCGTGCATTACTTATACATGTTTAATAAAAAATCTAATCAAATTAATGTTTCTCACAACAATGATATCATACGTAGAATTAATCTAAACCAAACTGATAACATTAATAGTAATAATTTAGAAAAAAATGAACAAAAACAATCATTTATTGATAAATTTACTTCAAAATCACTTAGTTGTGATGACACCAATAACTTTAATTTCAAAACAGCCAGTTGAAATCTAACAATAATTTATCTTATATCTTTTATTATAATTCCAATTCTTTATAGTTTAATCAAAACTTATGCTGTAAAAGATACTAGTCAAAGTTCATTTCTTAGTCTTTTTATTTTTAGTTTATTGCCAATTTTTGGCTTAGTTGTTTCACTTGGTATTGATTGAGAAACTATGATTAAAAAAGGCGGGTGGGCTGCTTATAGTCATAGTGTATTTGGTTTTATTAGTGTAGTATTTGTTCTTTTATTTTTTATTGCAACAAAAGTTATTAGTGGTAAAGATGATGATGTAACTTCGCTTGCTACTACATTTTTAATTCAACAGTTATTTCAATTGTTAGGATCAATTTTAGTATTAGTATTTTGTAGATCATTACGTGAGAGAATTATTACTACTTTAAAAGAAGCAAAATTAGATTTAATAACTTGAGTTACCATTTTTGCTGTTATTGGTACTATTTTAAATATTATTTTCAACATAATTCCTAAATTTAGTGAATTTAATATGTTAACAAGTAATAATACTTCAAAAAATCAAGATGTTTTAAACTTATTAATGAATAGTCCGTATGGCATTTTTGTTTTAGTTCTTAGTACTATTTTTATTGCTCCAATTAATGAAGAAATATCATATCGTCATGGTACTTTTACCATTGTTCGTTATCGTTGATTAGCATATGCAGCTTCATTAATTTATTTCCCATCAATGCATGTTATGGATAGTGGTGATTGAAATAATATTATTGGCTATTTAGGATTTAGTATTATATTACCCTTATTATTTATAATGACACGGGGTAATACTACATATACTATAGGTTTACATGCTTTTTCTAATCTAATTGCAACTATTTTTGGTTTTATTAATAAAAATTAAAAGGAGAAATTATGACTACCTTAACAATTACTGCCAATGATGCTGATCAAACTTTAATTAATTATTTAAAAAAAGTATTTAAAACACTACCACTGTCAAAAATTTATCGTTTATTTAGAACAAAAAAAATCAGAGTTAATAATAAAACTACTACTGATTTTAAATATCGCTTACAAGAAAATGATTTAGTAGTCATTTATGAAAGTAATTTAGTTGTTAACTATAAACCAGAAAAAATTGCTAAAGAAGCACCAATTGAATTTTTTTATGAAGATGATAATTTTTTAATTGTTAATAAAGATCATAATATTATTGTCCACCAACCATATGGTTCTTGCTTAGATAACATGGTAAAATATTATTTACAACAAAAATACCCGAAGAAGAAACGTGAGCAAACATTTAATATTAGTCATCAGTATCGTTTAGATAAACTAACTAAGGGTTTAATTATTTATCCAAAAAATAAAATGACACAAAACGCACTTCATAATGCTACTAAAAATGGTCAAATTATTAAAAAATATTTAGCTATTTGTTCTGGCCAATTAACTAAAAATTTAAATATTTCTGGTTATATTACTCATGATGAGTTAACAATTAAAATGAAATTTTCAATTGAACCAAGTGAACAAAGTAAAAGTTGTAGCACCATCTTTACACCAATATTTAATACTAAAGACTTTACTTTGGTTGAGTGTCAATTAGTTACTGGTAGAAAACATCAAATTCGTAGTACTTTACAATTTTTAAATTTGCCAATTGTTGGTGACACTAAGTATGGTTCAACAATAGTTAACCCTAATAAAATTGCATTATTTGCTTATTATTTGTCATTTAATGATTTAGAAGAACCATTTACTTATTTGAATGATCAAAATTTTATAATAAAAGATTTAAAAACAGATTTAATTAAACAGATTAAAAAAGAAAAATGATAAAATTAATCTATACTAATATATAGATTACATTTTTATTTTTTTGCTATTTTTTATTTTTAATAGTGATTAATAATATTGAACTTTTAATTTTGGGTTGTTAACATATTTAAATAAAAAACAAAATTAGTTTTATTTATATAGATTGGGTGAAGTAATGACAACTAAAAAAGGTATTTTTAATACAATTGTTGGTGTTATCATGACAATTGTTATCTCTATTTTACAGTTAACTTTTCTTTATGTTACTGGTTTAGCATACGGTGAAAAAATTAATGGTTTAATTCGTGTTATTATTTCTTTTTTGACTTACCTTAGTTTGACAGAAGGAGGACTTGGTTTAATTACCATTTTTTCTTTATATCGTCCGTTACAAAATGATGATTATGAAACCCTCAACGATATTATTAATACGACAAGAAAAAATTATCATCATTCAGGAAGAATATATTTAATTATTCTTGTCAGTGCTGGTTTTATTTTAGGATTAGCTAGTGTTCATTTACCAGAAATTGGTTTAGATATGGAAATTCCTTTTTGACAAGTAGCGCTTATTATTATTTCTTTAGGATCGCGTGAATTAATCTTTTTTTATTTTAGTGGTGCTTATCAAAATTTAATTCAAGCTGATCAAAAAGGTTATTTAAATCGTTTAATTTTTATTTTTTCAGAGATTATTATGTATATTTTACTAATGACGTTATTAGTTATTAGAAAGTCTGATGGTAAACCGATAGATATGTATATTCCTTTTTTTGCTTATTTTGTTTGTGGTGTATTAAAAGCATTTGTTACTTTTATCGTTATTAAAATTGAATATCCATGATTACAACATAAAAAATGAACACAACAAAAAAGGATGCTAAAACAATCGTGATGAGTAGCCCTGAATCGTTTACCTGACATGATTATTTCTAACATTGATATTATTTTAATTACTTTATTTTTATCACTGACAACAACATCAATTTACACTATTTATATTATTATTGCTACAACGATGCGCTCAATTGCTTTAATTTTAATTAGTTCTTTTCGCGAAGTTTTTGGATATTGAATTGCCAAAAGTGGACGAATTAGATGAACTGTGTATACTAAATTTGAGTTATATGCTTATATGATTGCTGGTTTTTTATTTATTAATCAATTTATTATTACTCAATATTTAGTGTCTGCTTTAAGTATTACAAATATTAATAATTCTGATGGTAATTTTGATTCTTCAAAAAATCTTTTTATTAATTTATTTTTGTCACAACCATGATTTATTTTACTTTTATCTTTAAAAAATACAATTCAAGTAGCAACCGAACCAGGAAAAGTTATTGTAAATGCTACTGTAAAACACAAAGAAACAATTTGAGGTTCATATATTCAATCAATAATCAATCTTGTTTTAGGTGTTATTTTGGGTTGAACACTATCAAATTTAGGTTGAAAACATCAAAGTTATCAATATTTATCATTAAGTTTATATATGATTATTTTATCAAGTTGTATTGGTTGAGTTTGACGTTTAATTTCAATCTGAGTTTATGTTTGAAAACATTTGACGTATAATAGTGATTTACGTTTTATTATTCAAAATACTTTAGTGTTAATTATTCCAATTTTAGCAGTAACATTATTTGGATGTCTTTATTTCTTTGATAAATATCCACCAACATATAATTTCACAGATTATAGTTTTGTATTACGAGTTATCGGTTATTCATTATTGTATTCATCAATTTTAATTTTTGGTTTAGCAATGACTATTAATTTTCGTCAGTTTTGATCAATTTTTAATTTTAAGAAATTTTTTACTAATTTATTTTCACTTAAACGTAAGCAAAAAGCATTGATGAATCAAGAAGTACAAGAATTTTTTAAAGATAGTAATAAACCTAAAAATAACTTTACTAATAAAACATTTGACTGAACTGGTACTTATCAAATTACCAATATGAACGTTGATGACTTTATTGAACAAGAGTTGTTACGAAGAAAAAAAGAAGTAGATATTAAAAGCGAAACAAAAGAATTTGAAAATTCTTCTATTCGCGTTGGTATTTATAAAATTAGAGGTTAGTTTATTTAAGGAGTGAATTACATGTTATTAAATGAAGAATGATTTGCAGAAAATATTGTTGAAGAAAAATATTTAGAATTATTAAAGAATTATCGGTAATGTTTAGTAATCTGTGTAACTTAGTGATTTTACAACTAAAATTTATTTAAAAAACACAGTTTTTAGGAAAGTCCCTAATTACTCAACATCAACTTAAATATTTATTATTATTAAACATTGATTTATGTTTATTGTATTTAAAACATATTTTAATGATTGAAAATTCTTTAAAAAATGCTTTATTACATCAACTTTTTAATGATAATGTTCAAAATTTAGATAATGCTACTTTTCTTAATCCAGAACACCTAGCTCAAATGAAAACAGCTTTAGGTTTGATTCGTGCTGTTTATAATAAATATAATAGAAGTGGTATTTTAAAATCACGAACAATACGCAGTTTAATAGAAGTTATATCATTTGAATGAACAATGAAATTATTACAAACTTTAAATGATAAAAGTATCGCTAAGATTGCTCATTATTTTGGTATCAAAGAATTTAATGATAGTAAAATTTTATTATAACAGTTAGAGTATATTAAAGATGTTCGTAATTATTTATCACATAATTTTAAAGTATTAGCAATTCAATTTAAGTATAAAGAACGGTTCCCTTATTAATTACTCGTTTTTCTAGTAAAAACCAATTACTAGCGCTATTTAATGTTGATTATGAAAATTTATTTAATAGTTATGATGTTAAAATTAATGATTGTGTTAAGGAAGATACTCAAAGTATAATCAACACTTAATATAGAAAAATTATTAAATTTTAGTAGATTTAATTTAATAAGTATATTATGATTATATGAATTAATTTCTAGTGTAAAATAAACCATTGTCGTTTTTAAACGACAATGGTTTATTTTATTTAGGGTTAATGAAAATTAAAGAAAGTAGGAAAAAAATGAAGTCAGAGTATAATGAAAAAAAGATTTAAATATTACATAATTAAAATGACTTGACTTATTAAAAGAGTTATTTCCTAAGGAAATTATTAGTAAAAAAAATATTGTTCAGATAATGAATCATTTTTATAAAAATTTAGAAGTAAAATATAAAGGTATATCTAATTATTTTGCTCCAAATATTGAAAAAAGTGAAAATAGTATATTACTTAATACAATTTTTAATTTAAACAAAATGAAAATCACAGATAATAACAAAATAGTTTTTTAAATTGTTTATTATTGAAAGGTAATGCTGAACAATTATATGTAAGTTTTTTAAAAATATCATAAGTACAAAAGGTGCTTGATCACTTCATTAGACATATTCCGTAAATAAATTTTTTAAAAGTCAATTAATAATTTAAAATTTATTTTATAATTTCTTTATTAATAAATTAATAAGGTGTTGATAAAAATTAATTTTGAAAATTTAAAAAAACTAAAAAATGAACAATTTTATAGATATTTTGGTATAAAACGTTTTCATTTTGATGAAATGTTAACAAAATTAATTGAAATATAAAATTTAAAAAAACTACAGTTATAATATTTTTCTGGTAAAAGTTGAATGTTTTCTATAAAATTTAAAATTATATATGACTTTTTTAATAAAAAAATTGTTGATATTTTTGCTGATAATGGAAAAGTACATGATTTTCAAATATTAAAAAATTCAAATCTTGAATTTTCAGAAAAAACAATAATTATTGGTGATTTGGGATATCAAGGAATACAAAATATTTATAAAAATACTATATTACCAATTAAAAAAACTAAAAATAAAAAATTAACTAAACAAGAAAAAATCTACAATAAAATTATTTCAAAAATTAGAATTAAAGTTGAACATGTTTTTGCTTGATTAAAAAGATTCAAAATTTTAATAAATAAATGTAGAAAAAGTATATTTAGACTTATGTGCTTAAGATTTAACTTACTTTGTGAAATTTTTAATAAAACAAAACCATTAAAATAAAAAAATATTTTTAATATTTTTTTAAAAATTTAAATTTTTATCAAGTTAATATACAAATAATATTAACAATTTTTGTGTTTGAAATATAAATTTATTTTTAAAGTATTTTTTTAAAAATATTAACTTCTATAATTATTAACACTAAAAAAATTATAAATATTATTATTTACAATTGATTAAATTTATTTACGGAATATGTCTATTGAAAGAAATAGTGAATCAGTTACAAGAAGTTTTTCTGCAACAGTAGTATTAGATATCAATAAAGAAGATACAGTATCTACTTTCGTTATTGAAAAAAATAATATTTGTTTATAATTAATTATATTTATAAACTTAAAATATTAGAAAATAATAAAAAACATTAAAGAAAATGGCTTAAATATTTAAGTATTTTATTAAAAAAAGAATTATAAAAATTACTATTATCCTATTTAAAATTTATTTAAATAGGATATTTTAAGTTATAAAAATAATTAGAAATACTTAATTATTTATTTGATAGTATAACTAACTAAATTAATATTTACTCATAAATAATGTAAAATAATAATATGTAATTTAAACAGTTTTGGAATTTAAAAGTACAATTCAGCAATATTTAAAATAGATTAGGAAGATTAAATTATGCCAAAACCATACAGTTAATACTTACGAAGAAAAGTAATAGAAGCCTATGAAAGTAAAAACATGAAAATTAAAGAAATTTGTAAAGTGTTCAATATTACTAGAAAGACTTTATTCTTATGAAGAAAAAGAAAAAAAGAAACTGGGCATATAAAACCAATTTTGAATTATCAAAAAGGACATAGCCACAAAATAAAGGATTTAGATGAATTAAAAAATTATTTAGCGCAAAATAAAGATGTTACAGTTCAAAAAGTAATTGAAAAATTTGGTGATATGACTAAAGAAACAGTTTATAACTATTTCAAAAAACTAAATTATACATATAAAAAAACTTTTTTATATGAACAAAAAGATAAAAATAAACAAGAAGATTTTTTAAAAGAAATAGCTAAAATAATGAATGAAGATTTAGTATATATTGATGAATCTGGAATTGATTATAATGAATTTTATAAATATGGTTGATCTGAAAAAGGTAAAAGATTATTTGATAATAAAGCCGCATATAAAATAAAAAGAATGAGTATAATTGGTTCACTAAATAAAGGTAAATTAAAAGCCCTATGAGCATTTGAAGAACATTGCAACAGTAAAATTTTTGAATCATATGTAAAAAATATACTAATTCCAGTATTAAAGCGTGGACAAATTATAGTTTTAGAGGTAATGTTTAGTAATCTGTGTAACTTACAAAAATAACTATGTTTAATTAATTCTAGTAAATAAAATTAAATAACTAGAAAGAGTGAGTTACGTATGTCTAAAAAACAAAATATTAATAATAATGTTCCAATATCAAAAGCAGTAGATTTATTATTAGAAAATACTGAAGATTTAACAACAGTTTTTAAATAGGGAGGTTTATATAAAGAATTAACAAAAAGATTAGTTGAAAAAATGTTGAATTCTGAAATGCAAAATTATTTAGGATATGAAAAAAATCCACATAATACTAGCGAAAATGCTCGCAATGGTATAAATTCAAAAAAATTAATAACCCAACAAGGTAAAAAAATTGAGATTAATGTACCACGAGAGAGGCTTTGTAAAAAGTTACTAGTTTAGATTAATTCTATCTTCAAATTTTATCATAAAATGAGCAATTGCTGTATTTCAATTTTGAATGGGCAGTGTTCATTTTTTTGTTATATTTTCAATTGCTAAGTAAAATATTTTAAAAACTGCCATATCATTTGGAAAAACTTTTTTATTTCTAATAACTTTTCGTAATTAACTATTAACAGATTCAATAGCATTTGTTGTATAAATAACTCTTTTGATTTCTGCAGGATAACTAATAAAAACCATTAAATTATCTCAATTTTTATATCATGATTTAGTAATTTGAGGATATTGTTTATTTCATTTACTTTCAAAAGATTCTAAAGCTTGCATTGCTTGTTCTTCACTACATGCACTATAAATTGGTTTTAAATCTGTAACTAGTGATTTTCTATGTTTGTATGAAACATATTTTAAACTATTTCTAATTTGATGAACTATGCATAATTGATGTTCGGTTTTAGGATCAACTGATTGTATTGCTTCTGACATTCCTGTTAAATTGTCACTACAAGCAATAAGAATATCATTTAAGCCTCGATTTTTCATTTCTGTGAAATTAGATAATCAAAAATTAGAACCTTCATTTTCACTAATTCATAAACCTAAAACATCTTTTTTTACCTTCTAAATCAACTCCTAGTGCTATATAAACTGATTTGTTAATAATGCGTTTATCTTGTCGTACTTTAACTACTATACAATCAAAATAAACAATCGGATAAACACTTTCTAATCGCCGATTTTGTCATGCTTTAACATCATCAATAACATCATCAGTAATTTGACTAATAACACTTTCACTAACATCAGCAACATGATATAACTCTTGTAACTGCATTCTAATATCTGATAAAGTCATGCCTTTGGCATATAATGAAAGAACTTGTTGATCAAAACCACCAAATCTTCTTTGTCTTTTTGCAACTATTTACTGGCTCAAAATTACTATTACGATCTCGTGGATTTTAGGTAATGTTTAGTAATCTGTGTAACTTAGTGATTTTACCACTAAAATTTATTTAAAAAACACAGTTTTTAGGAAAGTCCCCAATTTTTGTTGAGTTATTAATTTTTTTGAACTTATACCATTGCGAGCATTTTCGCTAGTATTATGTTGATTTTTTTCATATCCTAAATAATTTTGCATTTCAGAATTCAACATTTTTTCAACTAATCTTTTTGTTAATTCTTTATATAAACCTCCCTCTTTAAAAACTGTTGTTAAATCTTCAGTATTTTCTAGTAATAAATCTACTGCTTTTGATATTGGATCATTATTATTAATATTTTGTTTTTTAGACATAAGTAACTCACTCTTTCTATTTATTTAATTTTATTTACTAGAATTAATTAAACATAGTTATTTTTGTAAGTTACACAGATTACTAAACATTACCATCACTCTTTCTATTTATTTAATTTATTTACTAGAATTAATTAAACATAGTTATTTTTGTAAGTTACACAGATTACTAAACATTACCTATTAATCGACCTGTACAATCGCGAAATTATTGGACATAGTGTACGGTACTAAAAAAGATGCATCATTAGTATATCAAGCATTTATGTGCTCAAATCGTTGTTTAAAAGATATTCAAATATTTCATAGCGATCGCGGTAATGAATTTAATAATAAAACTATTGATAAACTTTTATTAGTCTTCAATATTACCCGCTCTTTAAGCAAAAAAGGTTGTCCTTATGATAACGCTGTTGCCAAAGCAACTTTCAAAACTTTCAAAACAGAATTTATTAATGATAAAAATTTTACATCATTAATCCAATTAAAATTAGAATTATTTGATTATATCAATTGATACAACAACATAAGAATCCACAGCACTCTAAACTACTTAACCACCATAAAATACCAAGCACAAATATCTACCAAAAAACAGTCCTAAAAAGGGTTGCCATTCCAAATTTTTGAATCTTGAAAATTATAAAAAAATATGCAATTAAAATTTTATTATTTATATCAGTTTTTTTAATAATTGATTAGCGAAATATTTGGTCAATAACTCCACCACCAAGACAAATATCACCATCATAAAAAACAGCGGTTTGACCAGGCGTAATAGCGCGTATCTTTTCTGAAAATTCAACCTTAATTTCATCATTATTAATAAAATTAATAATAACAGCAACATCAGATTGACGATAGCGAAATTTTGCATTACATTTTAAAGGGTTTTTTAATGTACTATTATTAATTCAATTCAATGATTTAACAGTACAATTGCTATTCATTAATCATTTATTTTCATTATCATTAGCAACATAAAGGATATTATTAGTAACATCTTTTTCAACAACAAAATACGGAACTTTCATTCCTGAAAGATTAATACCTTTTCTTTGACCAAGTGTATAGTAGTAAACACCATTGTGATTACCAATAGTAGTTTTGGTATTAATATCAACAATTTTGCCCGGATTAGCTGGTAAATAATTTGTTAAAAATGTTTGAAAATTACGATTACCAATAAAACATATGCCAGTAGAATCTTTTTTTGTTGCTGTTGGTAAATTATATATTTTCGCTAATTCCCTAACTTCAGTTTTAGTTTTATTACCTAAAGGAAATAAACTATATTTTAATTGTTTTTGTGTTAATTGACATAAAAAATAACTTTGATCCTTATTATCGTCAATTCCTTTTAATAACTGATATTGTTTAGTAATTGGGTTGTAGTTAATTCGTGCATAGTGCCCCGTTGCAATATAATCTGGTTGTAAATTTTTTTGTGCATATTTTAAAAAAGCATCGAATTTAATATATTTGTTACATAAAATATCGGGATTGGGAGTACGACTTTTTTTAAATTCTTCAAGAAAATAAGTAAAAACATTATCTCAATATTCCTTAACAAAATCAATTCTTTCTAATTTAATATTTAATTTTTGGCAAACAGTTAAAGCATCAAGATAATCTTGTTCTTGTGGACAAATATCTTGATTATTGTTACCTTGTAAATCATTATTTAAAAGTGAATCTCAATTACGCATAAAAAGACCAATAACTTCATGCCCTTCTGCTTGTAAAAGTGCTGCTGTTACTGATGAATCAACTCCACCACTCATACCAACAACAATGCGTTTTTTTTCTGTCATTTTATTACTCCTTAGTACTTTTCATAAATGCTTAATAATTGTAACAAATATATAATAAATACCCAAATAAATATTTTTAAATTATTGAATTTACATATTGATTATTAAGTGATAATCCTTTATAATAATGTTAAAAAACATAAAAGCAATGGAAATTATCACCGCATTTACTAGTGTGGAGGAAAAAATGAATTGAAATGAATTCAATAGCATATTTCAAAATGAAAACGATTGTTTGAAATATATAGCGAAGTTGAAATTAATGAAATGTATCAGGTGTGCTTCTTCTAGTTTGAATGTTTCTGATTTGAGAAGAATAAGATGTTTGAAATGTCATCAAACATTTAGTATTCTTCATGACACCGTTTTTCACAAGTCACAAACACCTTTGACATCTTGTTTTTATCTCATCTTTAGATGAATAAACACAAAGCATGGTATACCATCAACAGATGTTGCAAGGGAATTGGGCGTGGCATATAAAACAGCTTGAAGAATGGGTCATGAAATCAGAATTAGAATTTGGAATCCAGATGCAGGGTTCATTGATGATGGCACAGCACAGATGGATGAAATGTATCTTTCACATGTAGGTTTTAAAAAAACAAGGAAGATCCTTGTTGAATAAAACCTTGATTGTTGGAGTTTATGAGAAAAACAGCAACAAACTAATTGTGAAAGTATTGAAAAAAGCAAATGAGAAAAACCTTTTATGATTTGCATTGAAACACATTTCTAATGGGTGTTGTCTATTTACGGATTCTTGGAAGGGATATGGAAGTTTCAAAAACTTCTATCACAAACATGAAATCGTAAATCATGAAGTTGGGTATGTGTCATCAACATGTGTAAACACAAACCAGATTGAATCTGCATGAAAACACATCCGACGAACTTTCCGAACACACATAAAAGTTTCAAAACACAATATTCATTTATATGCAAAAGAAGCTGCATATAAATTCAATAAGATACCTAGTTTTGAAACTATAATTTTGTGTTTGATTTAGATACATGTGAGGATAATTTCCTAGATAGGCTTTTATCTCCATTTATTTGATAAAATTTAAAAATAGTACATAAAGGGATAAAAACCAAAGCAATTTAACAAAATATGGTTTATAACCACTTTTGTAAAGTTTGTTACTAATGTGTTTTTTATGTTTTAATAAAGAAATAGAGAGAAGAGAAAAAAATGCCACAAGAAGAAGAGTTATTAATAAATAATGATATAGATAGTAATATAGAAGCAAATACTATTAATAATAGTTGAAGTAGTTTAATATGATCAGATACTAAAAAAATAATTGGAACAGCTGGTTTATTAACAGCGGCAGTTGGTTTGAAAACTGTACAACGAGTATTTCAGGT
This sequence comes from Spiroplasma ixodetis, assembly GCF_040369795.1. Taxonomy (GTDB): domain Bacteria; phylum Bacillota_I; class Bacilli_A; order Mycoplasmatales; family VBWQ01; genus Spiroplasma_E; species Spiroplasma_E ixodetis_B. Next base: position 1,093,824 of record NZ_AP028955.1, on the reverse strand, counting down.
AACAGTTACTAGTGTTGGATCATTTGATTGAAATAAAGTAAATCCTTTAAATAATTTAGTTGATTTTGGAGTAACTCCAGTACAATTGGTAATTAGTACACAAGCAATGAATTTATGAAAATGGGGAGCAGAAAAAATTTGACAAGAAGGAAGAACAGTATTTAATAGAACTGCTGATCAAGACATGAGTCCACTTTTATCTTTATATTCTGAAATTGGTTTTGAAGAAGGTTATTCATGTCTTTCAAAAACAACTATCTTTGGAAAAATGCTAATAGCAAAAGTTGGATATTGAATTTCTAATCATTTTATGATCACGGCTTCTAGTATGTATTCAGTTGGTTCTTTAACTAGTTTAGCTGAATATTGAAGTAAAATTATTTATGGACCAAATATTTTATCAACAATTATACGAGCAGAAGTTTTATGTTATACTTCTATCTTAATAGATAAGGGTATAGAATATTTAACAAAAACATATATGTGGTTTGCTTTCAAAAGATATTTTAATTGTTTAAATAATAATATTAATGAAAATAATGAGTTAGAATCATTATTTTCTCAACAATCAAAATGTATGAGTCTTTTAAAAAGTGGTGGTTATTTAACAGCAATGGTAATAGCGACTATAATAGATAATGCAATTAAAACTGCAGCTGTTATGTATACTGCTGATAGATTACCAGAATTTGAATCTACATTTTTTCAAGTTCCAATGTTTGCTATTATGTTTGGTTTAATTATCAATGATACTATTGGTAATAAAGTATTAAATAAATATGCTAAAAAACAATGACAGAAATTTTTTAAGTCTACTCCAAATAATGAATTAGAGGAAATAGTAACTAATAGTAATTATATGAGTATTAATAGTAGTGATGAACGACAATTAACTAATAACTTTAATGATGAATTGGTGAGTGTTATTAATAGTATTAATGGTCCTGCATTTGGTGGTTGTTCTAGAAATCCTTCAATTGCATAAAATTTATTTGAATGAAAATAAAAAAAGTCAGAATAAACTATTCTAACTTTTTTTATAATTTACCAATTTCTAAACTTCCCAGTGTACTAATAGCACGTACATAAATTAACATTGATTTTCATAATTTGTCAACTTTAATACATTCATTATATTGATGTTCAGTTGAGTTAGTGTGATCAAATATTGCACCAAATGCTACACAATTTGGCATTGCTCTACCATAAGTTCCACCACCAATTGCAATTGGTTTTGCTTTTTTATCACCAGTAACTTCTTGATAAATTTCCATTAATTTAATAACAATTGTTGATTCTTGTGGCATATATAATGGTTTATCATAATGTTGTTGTTTTATTGTTAAATTATAAGGTTTTAATATTTTTGTTAATCTATTTAAAATTTCTTGTAAATCAGTTTTAACTGGAATACGGATATTACATCCTAATTTTGAATTTTTGCTATTAATTTCAACAATGCCAACATTAATAGTAAAACTTCCAGATTCATCATCTAAATCACCAAAATATTTTGTTAAAGCAGTATCTTCTTGTAAAATATCACCAACAAATTTAATTAGATTATGTTCAACTTTAAGTTCATTTAAAATTAATAAACTTCTTAATCCTGCATTAATTCCTTCATCTGGTCGTGACCCATGTGCTGGTTTACCATGAATGGTAATTTGTTGATTATTATTTTCAATTCGATAGTTCTTATTTTTCCCAATTTTAACAAATGATTCAATATCAACACCATTAATATTACTAGTAGAACAAGTGACATTGTAAACATCACCTGCATTAATAACAATGGATTTATGACCTGTACCAATAATATCTAAGTTAATAATTCCTTTTTCAGCATATACTAGCGGAAACATACCATCAGGAGTAAAACCAAAAGTTGGAGTACCTTCTTGCTTCATATATGTGTTAATTGAATCTCATGTTGTTTCTTCAGTTAAACCAAAGATAACTCTAATTCGACGATTTGGTTGATAACCATGATCTTTTAAATATTTTAAACAGTATAGAATAATAATTGTTGGACCTTTATCATCTAATACACCTCGTCCATATAAAATATCATTAATAATTTCTGGCGAAAAAGGTGGAATTTTTCATTCTTCTAAATTACCTGGTGGTACAACATCAAGATGGCCTAATATGGCAAATATTTCTTTACCATCACCATATTCTAAATATCCATATTTATTGTTTTTGTCACGATAAGTTTTAAAACCTAATTCTTGCACTAAATTAATAGCATAATCTAATACTTTTTTAACACCAGGCCCATAAGGTGCTGTTGTTGCGGGTGGTTGAGCATATGATTGAATTTTAACAATTTCTTTTATTTTTGTTAGCGCTTGCGGAAAATATTTTTCTTTTAACAATTTTTCATTGAATTTCATATTTATTCACTCCTTGATATATAAATTTAAATAGTAGTATTAGTTATAATATCAACTATTAAATCATTTAACAATAATCAGGAACTATTTGTGCAAGATAAATGATTATTTTTTATTTTTATTTGTTTATTTTTGATTAATTTACTAATCAGTGGCTGCTCTAGAATGTTATCACTTTTGTTAAATTTTATTCCCTTTTTTAGTAATAAACCTTGTATTAATTTTTGGATTTAAATTTCATTTGTTGATAAAATACTATTTTTTTGATTGTTATTATTAATGTTATTGCTATTAGTAATTATTATTGCTGGATGGGTTACACTTTATTGGGCACTAATTGCGTAGACAAGTGAACAAATTAGTTAAAAGAAAGGAATTATAATTATGGCCAATATTAACTCATATTAAGATTAATTTAAAAAACAAATAGTAGCTTTATATCAAAGTGGTAAGTCAGTGTCTTGTCTTGCTAAAGAGTACACTGTTACAAGAGCAGCTGCTTATAATTGAATTAAGCAATTTACTAATTCAGGCAGTTTTAAAACCAAAGATAACCGTTCTGTTGAAGAAAATGAATTAATTAAATTAAGAAAAGAATTAAAACAATTAAGAATGGAAAATGATATTTTAAAGCAAGCAGCACTAATAATAGGCAGAAAATAGAAATTATTACTAAAAATAAAGTTAAATATAAAATTCGTACAATGTGTCGTTTTTTAAAAATCTCTAAATCAACATATTATTTTAATTTCAAGAAAAAAGAAGATAAAATTCAAAATAATATGTATGATGAAGCTGTTATTAGCGCTTTTAAAGAAAATAAAGAAACTTATGGAACAAGAAGATTAAAAGTTGTTCTAAAAGAAAAGAAAATTAATTTATCAAGACGAAAAATTAAAAAAATTATGAATAAACATAATTTAATATCAAAATACACTAAATTATCATACAAAAATTATCATAATAAAGTCAATGATAGTCAAATTACTAATCTTGTTAATAGAGACTTTAATAACAGGCTTAAAAATGAAGTTATTGTTAGTGATTTAACTTATGTTCAAGTTAATGGTAAATGAAACTATATTTGCTTATTAATCGACCTGTACAATCGCGAAATTATTGGACATAGTGTAGGTAATAAAAAAGATGCATCATTAGTATATCAAGCATTTATGTGCTCAAATCGTTGTTTAAAAAATATTCAAATATTTCATAGCGATCGCGGTAATGAATTTAATAATAAAACTATTGATAAACTTTTATTAGCCTTCAATATTACCCACTCTTTAAGCAAAAAAGGTTGTCCTTATGATAACGATGTTGCTGAAGCAACTTTCAAAACTTTCAAAACAGAGTTTATTAATGATAAAAATTTTACATCATTAATCCAATTAAAATTAGAATTATTTGATTATATCAATTGATACAACAACATAAGAATCCACAGCACTCTAAACTACTTAACCCCCATAAAAAACCAAGCACAAATGTCTACCAAAAAACAGTCCTAAAAAAGGTTGCCATTCCAAATATTATAACTGTAGTTTTTTTTAGTTGGTCTTTCAATTTCAATTTCAGTTGAATCAATTAAATAAAATTGAAATTCATTTAAATCTTCTTGTTTTTTCTCAATTTTTGATTTATATTTTGTTTTTAAAAACTGATAATCTTTGTCATCACTAAGTTTATTTTCTACTCAAGTAATATTTCGAAAACAACTTGATGCACTCATTTTATATTTAATACTCATTTGGAAAAAAGTATAATATTCTTTTCAGTATACTAAAGTCATCATCAATCTTTCTTCAACTGAAAGTTTATATTTTCTACCTTTAGTTTTTTTTAAATTTTCTATTTCAATTAATTTTGTTAACATTTCATCAAAATGAAAACGTTTTATACCAAAATATCTATAAAATTGTTCATTTTTTAATTTTTTTAAATTTTCAAAATTCATTTTTATCAACACCTTATTAATTTATTAATAAATAAATTATAAAATAAATTTTAAATTATTAATTGACTTTTAAAAAATTTATTTACGGAATATGCCTTTTCTATAAAATAAGAATAGTTAGTATTTACTTCATGTTTAAAATTAGGTATAACTAACTAAAGTAATTTTTACTCATAAATAATGTAAAATAATAATATGTAATTTAAACAGTTTTTGAATTTAAAAGTACAATTCAGCAATATTTAAAATAGATTAGGAAGATTAAATTATGCCAAAACCATACAGTTAAGACTTACGAAGAAAAGTAATAGAAGCCTATGAAAGTAAAAACATGAAAATTAAAGAAATTTGTAAAGTGTTCAATATTACTAGAAAGACTTTATTCTTATGAAGAAAAAGAAAAAAAGAAACTGGGCATATAAAACCAATTTTGAATTATCAAAAAGGACATAGCCAAAAAATAAAGGATTTAGATGAATTAAAAAATTATTTAGTGCAAAATAAAGATGTTACAGTTAAAAAAGTAATTGAAAAATTTCATGATATGACTAAAGAAACAGTTTATAACTATTTCAAAAAACTAAATTATACATATAAAAAAACTTTTTTATATGAACAAAGATATAAAAATAAACAAGAATATTTTTTAAAAGAAATATCTAAAATAATGAATGAAGATTTAGTATATATTGATGAATCTGGAATTGATGATAATGAATTTTATAAATATGGTTGATCTGAAAAAGGTAAAATATTATTTGATAATAAAACCGCATATAAAATAAAAATAATGAGTATAATTCGTTCGCTAAATAAAGGTAAATTAAAAGCCCTATGAGCATTTGAAGGACATTGCAACAGTAAAATTTTTGAATCATATGTAAAAAATATACTAATCCCAGTATTAAAGCGTGGACAAATTATAGTTTTAGATAATGCGACGTTTCATAAATCTAAATTAACACAACAATTAATGGTAATGTTTAGTAATCTGTGTAACTTACAAAAATAACTATGTTTAATTAATTATAGTAAATAAAATTAAATAACTAGAAAGAGTGAGTTACTTATGTCTAAAAAACAAAATATTAATAATAATTATCCAATATCAAAAGCAGTAGATTTATTATTAGAAAATACTGAAGATTTAAAAACCGTATTTAAAGAGGGAGGTTTATATAAAGAATTAACAAAAAGATTAGTTGAAAAAATGTTGAATTCTGAAATGCACAATTATTTAGGATATGAAAAAAATCAACATAATACTAGTGAAAATGCTCGCAATGGTATAAATTCAAAAAAATTAATAACTCAACAAGGTAAAATTGAGATTAATGTACCACGAGATATTAATAGTAATTTTGAGCGGTAATGTTTAGTAATCTGTTTAACTTACAAAAATAACTATGTTTAATTAATTCTAGTAAATAAAATTAAATAACTAGAAAGAGTTAGTTACGTATGTCTAAAAAACAAAATATTAATAATAATGTTCCAATATCAAAAGCAGTAGATTTATTATTAGAAAATACTGAAGATTTAACAATAGTTTTTAAAGAGGTAGGTTTATATAAAGAATTAACAAAAAGATTAGTTGAAAAAATGTTGAATTCTGAAATGCAAAATTATTTAGGATATGAAAAAAAATCAAAATAATACTAGTGATAATGCTCGCAATGGTATAAATTCAAAAAAATTAATAACCCAACAAGGTAAAATTGAGATTAATGTACCACGAGATCGTAATAGTAATTTTGAGCCAGTAATAGTTGCAAAAAGACAAAGAAGATTTGGTGGTTTTGATCAACAAGTTCTTTCATTAGACATATTCCGTAAATAAATTTAATCAATTGTCAATAATAATATTTATAATTTTTTTAGTGTTAATAATTATAGAAGTTAATATTTTTAAAAAAATACTTTAAAAATAAATTTATATTTCAAACACAAAAATTGTTAATATTATTTTTATATTAACTTGATAAAAATTTAAATTTTTAAAAAAATATGATGATTTTTAAAAATCTGTGTATCTTTTTACAAAGTTACTAGTTTAGATTAATTCTATCTTCAAATTTTATCATAAAATGAGCAATTGCTGTATTTCAATTTTGAATGGGCATTGTTCATTTTTTTGTTATATTTTCAATTACTAAGTAAAATATTTTAAAAACTGCCATATCATTTGTAAAAACTTTTTTATTTCTAATAACTTTTCGTAATTGAATATTAACAGATTCAATAGCATTTGTTGTATAAATAACTCTTTTGATTTCTGCATGATAACTAATAAAAACCATTAAATTATCTCAATTTTTATATCATGATTTAGCAATTTGAGGATATTGTTTATTTCATTTACTTTCAAAAGATTCTAAAGCTTGCATTGCTTGTTCTTCGCCACATGCACTATAAATTGGTTTTAAATCTGTAACTAGTGATTTTCTATGTTTGTATGAAACATATTTTAAACTATTTCTAATTTGATGAACTATGCATAATTGATGTTCGGTTTTAGGATAAACTAATTGTATTGCTTCTGACATTTCTGTTAAATTGTCACTACAAGCAATAAGAATATCATTTAAGCCTCGATTTTTCATTTCTGTGAAATTAGATAATCAAAACTTAGAACCTTCATTTTCACTAATTAATAAACCTAAAACATCTTTTTTACCTTCTAAATCAACTCCTAGTGCTATATAAACTGATTTGTTAATAATGCGTTTATCTTGTCGTACTTTAACTACTATACAATCAAAATAAACAATCGGATAAACACTTTCTAATGGCCGATTTTGTCATGCTTTAACATCATCAATAACATCATCAGTAATTTGGCTAATAACACTTTCACTAATATCAGCGCCATGATATAACTCTTGTAACTGCATTCTAATATCTGATAAAGTCATGCCTTTGGCATATAATGAAAGAACTTGTTGATCAAAACCATCAAATCTTCTTTGTCTTTTTGCAACTATTACTGGATCAAAATTACTATTACGATCTCGTGGTACATTAATCTCAATTTTACCTTGTTGGGTTATTAATTTTTTTGAATTTATACCATTGCGAGCATTATCACTATTATTATGTTGATTTTTTTCATATCCTAAATAATTTTGCATTTCAGAATTCAACATTTTTCCAACTAATCTTTTTGTTAATTCTTTATATAAACCTCCCTCTTTAAAAACCGTTGTTAAATCTTCAGTATTTTCTAATAATAAATCTACTACTTTTGATATTGGGTCATTATTATTAATATTTTGTTTTTTAGACATACGTAACTCACTCTTTCTAGTTATTTAATTTTATTTACTAGAATTAATTAAACATAGTTATTTTTGTAATTTACACAGATTACTAAACATTACCTAGTTTTAGATAATGCAACGTTTCATAAATCTAAATGAAGACAAAATTGATTATTTAAGTTGATAATCTTCTTTGTTAACTTATAAAAAACAATAAAAAAAAATTTAAAAATGAATCTTAAATATGCATTTTATTGTTATTCTAAAAATTAAAAATTAAAGCGATTATTAAATAATTGCTTTAAGTTTAGTAGTAATAATATCAATAGCTACAGTATTATGAAAATCAAAAGGAATAATAATATCAGCATAACGTTTAGTTGGCTCAACAAAAGCATCATGCATAGGTTTAACGGTTAATGCATATTGTTGTAAAACACTGTCAAGAGTACGATTTCTAAAACTAACATCTCGTTTAATTCTTCTTAGTAGTCTAGTATCACTATCAGTATCAACAAAAATTTTGATAGTAGATAATTCACGAATAATAGGATTTTCTAAAACAAAAATACCATCCAGAATGATAACATCACCCGGACCAATAATCTCAGTGTTTTTACTGCGACTATTGATTTTAAAATCATAAATAGGCTCTTCAATAGCATTGCCGAGTAATAATTGTTCTAAATCATGAATTAATAATTTCATATCAATAGCATTAGGGTGATCAAAATTAGTTTTTTTCTTTCTTCAAATTTTAAATTACTAAGGTCATGATAATAATTATCCATTTGTACAAAAATGACATTTTTTTTATTATAAGCTTCAGCAATTTTTTCTGCTACTGTTGTTTTTCCTGAAGCACTGCCACCAGCGATAGCGATTAAATTAATTTTTTTATATTTCACATTTATCTCCTAAAATTTAAGATTGAGTTATTTTATCAAAGTATGATTGTAAAATAATAGCAGCAGCCAATTGATCTTTAACTTGTTTTCTTTTATTTGAAGAAACATTAGATTTAATTAATATTTGCTGCGAAGAATAGGTAGTTCTTCTTTCATCTTGTAAAACAATATTTAGTTTATGATTATTTTGTATTAATTTAAATTTATCAATAAAATTTAAAACAATTTTTGTGCTGGTGCCGACTGTGCTATCCATGTTTAAAGGGTAACCAAAAACAAGAATATCAGCATCATATTCTTTAATAGCATTTTGGAGTTGGATAATAGCATTATTAAAATCATGCTCTGGGAAACGAATAGTTTTTCAAGAAAAAGCAATTTTTCCTTCACCACGAGCAAGCCCTAATGTTTTACTACCTAAATCAATGCCTAAATATTTCATAAATTTATTATACTTAATATTTTTTTTAATTTTAATAATATATTAATTTTATAAAAAAATATTTTTTATATTGTAAGTATGATAAAAATGTATTATGTCTATAAATTTTTATCTTTTTTATATTGTTTTTTTCTTCTGCAATTATTTTTCTTTCTTTTTCAGCTTCTTCAATTCTTTTTTTAATCTTTCTTCTTCAAATTGTTTTTTATTTTCTGCATCTTGTTTTCTTAACTTTTCAATTTCCTTATCTTTATCCATAATAAAAAGTTTCTCTTTCCTAATGTTAAATTTTGGATTATTTTTTTCTTTTTTTTAACAATATCCATAAATTAGTATAAATATTTTTTAAAAAAAAATAGGCTTTTATCCCTTTATGTACTATTTTTAAATTTTATCACATAAATGGAGATAAAAGCCTATCTAGGAAATTATCCCCACATGTATCTAAATCAAACACAAAATTATAGTTTCAAAACTAGGTATCTTATTGAATTTATATGCAACTTCTTTTGCATATAAATGAATATTGTGTTTTGAAACTTTTATGTGTGTTAGGAAAGTTCGTCGGATGTGTTTTCATGCAGATTCAATCTGGTTTGTGTTTACACCTGTTGATGACACATACCCAACTTCATGATTTACGATTTCATGTTTGTGATAGAAGTTTTTGAAACTTCCATATCCCTTCCAAGAATCCGTAAATAGACAACACCCAGTAGAAATGTGTTTCAATGCAAATCATAAAAGGTTTTTCTCATCTTCTTTTTTTAATAATGGAATGGCAACCTTTTTTGCTTAAAGAGCGGGTAATATTGAAGGCTAATAAAAGTTTATCAATATTTTTATTATTAAATTAATTACCGCGATCGCTATGAAATATTTGAATATTTTTTAAACAACGATTTGAGCACATAAATGTTTGATATACTAATGACGCATCTTTTTTAGTACCTACACTATGTCCAATAATTTCGCGATTGTACAGGTCGATTAATAAGCAAATATAGTTTTATTTACCATTAACTTGAACATAAGTTAAATCACTAACAATAACTTCATTTTTAAGCCTATTATTAAAGTCTCTATTAACAAGATTAGTAATTTGACTATCATTGACTTTATTATGATAATTTTTGTATGATAATTTAGTGTATTTTGATATTAAATTATGTTTATTCATAATTTTTTTAATTTTTCGTCTTGATAAATTAATTTTCTTTTCTTTTAGAACAACTTTTAATCTTCTTGTTCCATAAGTTTCTTTATTTTTTTTAAAAGCACTAATAACATCTTCATCATACATATTATTTTGAATTTTATCTTCTTTTTTCTTGAAATTAAAATAATATGTTGATTTAGAGATTTTTAAAAAACCTCTACGAATTTTATATTTAACTTTATTTTTAGTAATAATTTCTATTTTCTGCCTATTATTAGTGCTGCTTGCTTTAAAATATCATTTTCCATTCTTAACTGTTTTAATTCCTTTCTTAATTTAATTAATTCATTTTCTTCAACAGAACGGTTATCTTTGGTTTTAAAACTGCCTGAATTAGTAAATTGCTTAATTCAATTATAAGTAGTTGCTCTTGTAACATTGTACTCTTTAGCAAGACAAGACACCGACTTACCACTTTGATATAAAGCTACTATTTTTTTTTAAATTCATCTGAATATGAGTTAATATTGGCCATAATTATAATTATTTTCTTTTAACTAATTTGTTCACTTGTCTACGTAATTAGTGTCCAATAAAGTGTAACCCATCCATCTTTTATTATACTATTATTAATAGTCTTCTTTAAACAATTAAAGTCACTAATTTTTTCAATTTCTTTTTTAAAATTTGGATGATATTCAAAATCTGTAGGTTTTGGAATATTATTAAGTTTTTTTTATTAAATTATTAATACGTTTTATTCGTGACATATTATTTTTTAATTTTACTTAATTTTCTTCATATAAAAGGGTTAAAAATTCATGTTTATATTTTTTAAATGGTTCAATAGTAATTTTTTTAATTTTAAAATCATTTATTGGATTACTTTTTTAACTTTGGATTATATTTAAAATTGTATTTCTTGATCAATCAGCAATTGCTGAGGTAAAAAATGTCATTAAAATATTATCAATGAATGTTGTGAAATAGTTTTGTTTATTTTGAAATATTCTATAAAAATAATCTTCTGATGTATATTCTTGCTCATCAAAAATATATGTAGAAATTATTCTTTGTGCATTTTTGCCAGTAAATGCAATATAAACTAGTAGTAATCCTAACAATAAATTAGGTAATGTTTTTTTAATTTTGACATTTATTGAAATATTGATAGACGAAGTAGGATTATCAATAATTTTTTGCATATATAGCTAACTAAAGTAATGTTTACTCATATCTTGAAAAAAAATCAATCGCTTTTTTAATATTTGGTCAATAATTTGGTAATATTTTTCTTATATTATGTTTTATAGCAAATCAAAAATGTTCAATTGGATTTAAATTAGGAGAATATGGTGGAAGAAATAAGACATATTCCGTAAATAAATTTAATCAATTGTCAATAATAATATTTATAAATTTTTTAGTGTTAATAATTATAGAAGTTAATATTTTTTTATTTTAATGGTTTTGTTTTATTAAAAATTTCACAAAGTAAGTTAAATCTTAAGTACATAAGTCTAAATATACTTTTTCTACATTTATTTATTAAAATTTTGAATCTTTTTAATCAAGCAAAAACATGTTCAACTTTAATTCTAATTTTTGAAATAATTTTATTGTAGATTTTTTATTGTTTAGTTAATTTTTTATTTTTAGTTTTTTTAATTGGTAATATAGTATTTTTATAAATATTTTGTATTCCTTGATATCCCAAATCACCAATAATTATTGTTTTTTCTGAAAATTCAAGATTTGAATTTTTTAATATTTGAAAATCATGTACTTTTCCATTATCAGCAAAAATATCAACATTTTTTTTATTAAAAAAGTCATATATAATTTGAAATTTTATAGAAAACATTCAACTTTTACCAGAAAAATATTATAACTGTAGTTTTTTTTAGTTGGTATTTCAATTTCAATTTCAGTTGAATCAATTAAATAAAATTGAAATTCATTTAAATCTTCTTGTTTTTTCTCAATTTTTGATTTATATTTTGTTTTTAAAAACTGATAATCTTTGTCATCACTAAGTTTATTTTATACTCAAGTAATATTTCGAAAACAAATTGATGCACTCATTTTATATTTAATACTCATTTGGGAAAAAGTATAATATTCTTTTCGGTATACTAAAGTCATCATCAATCTTTCTTAAACTGAAAGTTTATATTTTCTGTCTTTAGTTTTTTTTAAATTTTCTATTTCAATTAATTTTGTTAACATTTCATCAAAATGAAAACGTTTTATACCAAAATATCTATAAAATTGTTCATTTTTTAATTTTTTTAAATTTTCAAAATTCATTTTTATCAACACCTTATTAATTTATTAATAAAGAAATTATAAAATAAATTTTAAATTATTAATTGACTTTTAAAAAATTTATTTACGGAATATGTCTATAATAGTTTGCATCCAACATTTTCAATTAATTGTTGTGTTAATTTAGATTTATGAAACGTTGCATTATCTAAAACTATAATTTGTCCAAGCTTTAATACTGGAATTAGTATATTTTTTACATATGATTCAAAAATTTTACTGTTGCAATGCCCATTCAAAATTGAAATACAGCAATTGCTCATTTTATGATAAAATTTGAAGATAGAATTAATCTAAACTAGTAACTTTGTAAAAAGATGCACAGATTTTTAAAAAGCCTCAACCAATTATACTCATTCTTTTTATTTTATATGCGGGTTTATTATCAAATAATCTTTTACCTTTTTCAGATCAACCATATTTATAAAATTCATTATCATCAATTCCAGATTCATCAATATATAGCTAAATCTTCATTCATTATTTTAGCTATTTTTTTTAAAAAATATTCTTTTTTATTTTTATCTTTTTGTTCATATAAAAAAGTTTTTTTATATGTATAATTTAGTTTTTTGAAATAGTTATAAACTGTTTCTTTAGTCATATCATCAAATTTTTCAATTACTTTTTGAACTGTAACATCTTTATTTTGCGCTAAATAATTTTTTAATTCATCTAAATCCTTTATTTTGTGGCTATGTCCTTTTTGATAATTCAAAATTGGTTTTATATGCCCAGTTTCTTTTTTTCTTTTTCTTCATAAGAATAAAGTCTTTCTAGTAATATTGAACACTTTACAAATTTCTTTAATTTTCATGTTTTTACTTTCATAGGCTTCTATTACTTTTCTTCGTAAGTATTAACTGTATGGTTTTGGCATAATTTAATCTTCCTAATCTATTTTAAATATTGCTGAATTGTACTTTTAAATTCCAAAACTGTTTAAATTACATATTATTATTTTACATTATTTATGAGTAAACATTACTTTAGTTAGCTATATAATCAGAAGTAACTAAATTCTAAAGTTTTTAAAATAAAATACAATAAAAATTATTTTTAATTAACTTTATTTTTATTTTTTATGAATAATAATAAAATTAATAATGTTTTAATATTTTTTTAATTCTTTGATTATTTTTGATTTTAGTAAAATTATGATAAGATATTTTTATATTTATATTAGTTTTTTGCTTTTAAAGTTTTTTTTAATAAAATAAATAAAAAATTTTTGGTCTTTTAAAAAAACTGGTGTAAATAAAAACAATTATTTAGAAAATCAATATCAAAATAATTAGAGATAAATTGTTTTTTAACTTTTTACTAGCAAATAATGAAATATTCATATTTAAAATAAATAAATGCAGTATTAGTTGGATTGTTAATCTTAAGGAATTAAAAAAATTAACGTATAATTAAACTATCAATAATATAATATTATTTAAGGTTTCTTAAATTATTTTTTGTTTTTAGGAGGAACTATGAAAATTGCTTTTGATGTAATGGGTTCAGACTATGGTAGTTTGCCCACTATTGCTGCAGTGTTAGAAGTTATTAAAGAATTCAAAAACGTTGAAATTTGTTTAGTTGGTGATGAAAAACAAATTAATGGAAACTTGCAGATTTTATTAAAAAATAAGTCATTATCATCAAGAATAACAATACTAGCAACAACCCAAGTAATAACTATGAATGATGGTCCACTCGCTGGTATTAGAATGACTGATTCTTCTATGAATCAAGCCATTCAGTTAGTTAAAAATAAAAAAGCAGATGGGGTTCTAACTTCGGGTTCAACTGCTGCCTATCTTGGTGCTTGTCATTTTTTATTAGGCGAAATCAAAGGCATTAAACGTCCGGCATTCATGCCAATTATGCCTACTTTAATAAAAGATCGACAAGTAGTATTATTGGATGTTGGAGCAAATATCGAAAACACTGTTGATGAATTAATTAATTTTGCATTAATGGGTCATATTTATTGTCAAACTATTCAAAATATTTCACGTCCTAAAATTGGTTTATTAAATATTGGTATTGAAGAAAGCAAAGGTCCAGAAGTAACTAAAGCAACATATGCTAAACTAAAACAATTAACACAAAAAAATGAAAAGTTAAGTTTTTTAAATTTTCACGGTAATATTGAACCACGAAATGTTTTAAGTGGTGATGTTGATATTATTATTTGTGATGGTTATTCAGGTAATATTGTTTTAAAATCAGTTGAAGGCATGGCATCATTATTATTTACATTAATTAAAAATAGTTATAAAAAAAATTTATGAACTAAATTTTTAGGTTTAATGTCAATTGGTATTTTTAAAAATATTAAAAAGAATTTTGATTATAAGAATACAGGTGGTGCTCAATTAATAGGTATTAATGGCATCGCTTTTAAAGCACATGGATCTAGTGATAAAAAATCTTATTATAGTACTTTAAAACTTTTAATTCGTGCTATTGAGCAAGATGTTACTAATAAAATAGTTAAACAAATTCAATAATTATAATTTATAAATAAGTATTAAGGAGAAAAATATGATTAATATTGAACATATTTTAAAATCGAGTATTTTAGAAAAAATTAAATCTAATCGTAATTATCGTGAAGCGTTTACTCATCGTTCTTTTTCAAACGAACATAATTTAGATTATTCATATGAGCGATTAGAATTTTTGGGTGATTCGATTTTAGGGGAAAATATTTCAACTTACATTTGGCACTTATTTCCAAATAAAGATGAGGGACAATTAACAAGTTTACGTAGTAAAGCAGTTAGACAAGAAACATTGGCAGCAGTGGCAATTACTCTAGGATTACAAGATTATTTATTTTTGGGAAATGGTGAAAAAAATACAGGTGGGCAACAACGCGAAAGTATTTTATCAGATGTTTTTGAATCATTTCTTGCTGCAGTATATCTTGATTTAGGAAATAGTGCCGTTAAAAAAATCTTAGATTTAACTTTATTTGAATTAATTAAAACTAATCAGTTAGAAACAATTATTGATTATAAAACTAAATTACAAGAATTAGTACAGGCAGAAAAAAGAGATCCTATTAATTATAAAAATATGGAACAAATTAAAAAAGATAATATTACTTATTTTATTGTTCATGTGTATTTAGATAATAAAATACTAATGGGGAAAGGAGTAGGAACAAATAAAAAGAAAGCTGAGCAAGAAGCAGCAAAGTCAGCTTTAGCAAAACTGTCAAAATCTAATTTATTAATAAGTGATCATAAGAAGGGATAATCATGTTTAAATTATTACGTAATTATATTCGTGAACAAAAAAACAATTTATTACAAATGTTTGGTTTAGGTTTTTTAGTAATGATTATGATTATTGCCTTTTTATCATTAAATTTTTCTAATAATTATTTATTTGAACAATATGTTAACGATATTGCTCATAATGAGTTTAACCAATATACATTTTTTTCACCAGTAGAATATGTTAATTTTGATGGAAAATATAATGAAAAAGATAAAAATGGTTCTTATTTAAATAATATTAATTATTATCAAAAAAATAATACTATTGATAAAGAAAAGATGGCAAAAGCTACTTTTCAGTTAACAATACCAGATGTTACTAGACCTGATATATATCGTTTTACTTTTTATGGTGGGGTTGCTAGTAGTAAAGAATATTTTGCTATTGGTGATAGTCTTTTTAATGATACTAGCCATAATTATATTGATTTTAAAATTAATATTCCTATTAATTATCCATCTTATGATACTCATAAAGCAACGATAGAACAATATGCTAATATTCTAAATCAATATCTATATGATCCATTACATCCAGAAAATGAAACAAATTTTATGATTACTAGTGAATCTGCTTTACAGTTTTATAATGATAATTTTAAAGGAAAAACTAAGTATCCATATGCTAATCGAAACTATAGTGAAATAGATATTAAAAATGAAGCTAAGTTATATGAAATAATGTCAATGGGAATGTTATATAAAGATATTGAATGACAACATGCTGTTATGGTCCGTGATTTATTAATTACTAGTAAAAATTTTGCTTTTATTGAAACAGGACCTGAATATATTGTTAATAAAGCAATTATTGTCAAAGATGGTGGCCCAAGTTTAACAGAAAAACCATTACAAGATAATGAAATTTTAATTTACAAACATTTTGCTGAACTAAATAATTTACATATTGGTCAAAATTATGTAATCGCTGGACAAACGTTTATTATTCGTGGTTATGCTACAAGCTCATTAGCATCATTTGTTGGTCGTTATTTTGGTAATTCACTTGATTTAAAAAATAATACTGTTGCTTTTACTAATGGTAATACGATTCGCAAAGTGGAATCTGATTTAAAGGCATTTAGCAGTAATATTGATGATTTTTTTTTAGGTATTAATCCTGACTTGGCTAAAAATATTGATTCACAAATAAATAATGAATGAATTTATAATTATCTTCACGCAACTTATAAAACACCTACTGATATAGCAAGTACAAAATATTATAATAATGGTATTGAATATAATAAAATAATTTCACCTTTAAATATCAATAATCCTAGATTTTATACTAGTATGCAAGAATGATCTTTTAGTTCCATTAATAATAGAATTAATGTTATTGAAGAGATTTCTAGTTTATTTTTAATTTTAATTTTTATTGTGACTACTATTATTATTTTTATTATTACTTTTAAAATGATTGATCGTAATAAAAAATTAATTGGAATTTTAAAAGCAACAGGATATAAAAGTTGACAGTTAAGTATATCATTAGTAATTTCAATTATTGCTCCTTTAATTATTTTTGCTATTATTGGTGTTTTAATTTCGATTCCAGTTGCGCATTATTTAATTTATATTACTAATATTAGTACTGTTGCCTTAATTAGTTATGGTTGGTACTTTAATATTGTTACCGCTATTTTATTACTTGTTATTCCAATCATTAGTTTAACTTTCATTAGTTTTTTAATGCTATTATTCTTATTAAGAAATAAACCCTTAGATTTAATTACTAATAATATTTCAAAACAAAAATATAAAATAAATATTAGTTCAACTTTTACTTTTATTGCAAGATATGTGATTGGTAGATTTAGTTATCGTAATAAGTTGGCCGTTACTACTTCACTACGTAGTTTTGGTAAAACATCAATTATGTGTTTTACTAGTATTTTTGCTGCAACATTAGTATTATTTGCGCTTACTGCTAGTGGTTTAGTTAATAATATGTTAGGTTCACAATTTGCGGGAACTAATTTTAATTATCAAAATGGTTATCAATTTGATGATAATATTAAAACTAACTTTATTAATAACGAAAATAAATTAATGTATCAATTTAATAGTGTTGATAATATTAAAAGTAAAATTTCATTATATCCAGAATTATTAGCGGCAATTAAACAATTTGATCCTCTTAATCCTAATAAATCAATTGTGATTAATGTTCAAAATCGTTATATTATGGGAAGTGAATTATTAAAAATAAAAAAATGAATTGATGCTAATCCATCAAAGATTCCATCAATAATTGAGAATTTTTTAGAAAAAAATAAAATATTATTTAATTATTTAACCAATAATAATGGTAAAAACAATACTGATTTATTGATAAGTTTTGGTTTAATTCCTTATGATGAACAGTATGAAGTGCCATACACACAATTAGAACTTGATAAGGCTAATCTGTTACTTCCTAATCAGCGTGGTGCTGTTTTTGATAATGATACACAAACCTTATCAAAAGAATCTTTTAAAAATTGAAGTGCACCAAGAACTGCTTATGGTGTTGATGATAGTTTAAGTGATTTTTTATCTCTAAATTTTAGTATAAGTGATTTCTCTACTTTTAGTAAATTAAATTTAACTGATATGGAAGCTTCTAATAATTGGCAAGATAAACAATTTATTAATATTCGTAATCATTTAATTCAAAAATTAGAAATTAAAAATCCAGATAGTAGTGCTGTTCGATTTATTCCAATGGCTACTTCTGCTTTACCTTCGGTTGTTAATGTTTATAATGGTGGAGAACAACTTAATAATAGTGTTATTTATAGGTATAAAGGATTAGATAATCAAACAAAATATATAATTGGTGTTGCTTATGATTATATTAATAAATTAGATCCAAAAATAATAGTAATGCCCAAACTTTGACTTAATGAGATTTTATTTGGTAGTAAAAGTGATTTATTAGAAAATAATTTTGCTAATAGTAAATTAAGCAAATTTACTGATAATGAGTTTAAACATTACTTACCAATTATTAGTAATAAAAATGATTATAATATTGATTTAGCACAAATTTCACACTCAGGATATTTGGAAAGTAAAGGTATTAGTACTTCATTATCATCGGTGTATGATATTAGTAATTTACTTATTATTATGAAGAATAATCAATATAGTTTACAAATAATCATTTCATTTTTTGGTATTTTTAGTGTTATATTATCATTAATGATTATTGTTATTGTTACTAATATTAGTGTTCGTGATAATTTAATATTAATTAATATTTTACGAAGTTTAGGTTATACTGCATTAGAAGTTTCTTATAATTTCTTTCTGGTAATAATACCGGCATTGGTAATGAGTAGTTTGGTTGCTGTTTTTATTGTTCCTTCTTTAGTAATGGTACTTTCTAATTTATTAGCAACTTTTGCAAAAATCGCATTTCCTATTGTTTTTCGTTGATGATATTTTGCATTGATGATTAGTATAAATATTTTAATTTATTTAGTCTCATGCATTATTACTTGAAAGTTAAACGTTAATAATAAACAATTAATGACATTAACTAAATAATATATAGCTAACTAAAGTAATGTTTACTCATAAATAATGTAAAATAATAATATGTAATTTAAATATTTTTTGAATTTAAAAGTACAATTCAGCAATATTTAAAATAGATTAGGAAGATTAAATTATGCCAAAACCATACAGTGAAGACTTACGAAGAAAAGTAATAGAAACCTATGAAAGTAAAAACATGAAAATTAAAGAAATTTGTAAAGTGTTCAATATTACTAGAAAGACTTTATTCTTATGAAGAAAAAGAAAAAAAGAAACTGGGCATATAAAACCAATTTTGAATTATCAAAAAGGACATAGCCACAAAATAAAGGATTTAGATGAATTAAAAAATTATTTAGCGCAAAATAAAGATGTTACAGTTCAAAAAGTAATTGAAAAATTTGATGATATGACTAAAGAAACAGTTTATAACTATTTCAAAAAACTAAATTATACATATAAAAAAAACTTTTCTATATGAACAAAGAGATAAAAATAAACAAGAAGATTTTTTAAAAGAAATAGCTAAAATAATAAATGAAGATTTAGTATATATTGATGAATCTGGAATTGATGATAATGAATTTTATAAATATGGTTGATCTGAAAAAGGTAAAAGATTATTTGATAATAAACCCACATATAAAATAAAAAGAATGAGTATAATTAGTTCACTAAATAAAGGTAAATTAAAAGCCCTATGAGCATTTGAAGGAAATTGCAACAGTAAAATTTTTGAATCATATGTAAAAAATATACTAATTCCAGTATTAAAGCGTGGACAAATTACAGTTTTAGATAATGCAACGTTTCATAAATCTAAATTAACACAACAATTAATTGAAAATGCTGGATGCAAACTATTATTTCTTCCGCCATATCCTCCTAATTTAAATCCAATTTAACATTTTTGAGGTAATGTTTAGTAATCTGTGTAACTTACAAAAATAACTATGTTTAATTAATTCTAGTAAATAAAATTAAATAAATAGAAAGAGTGAGTTACGTATGTCTAAAAAACAAAATATTAATAATAATGATCCAATATCAAAAGCAGTAGATTTATTATTAGAAAATACTGAAGATTTAACAACATTTTTTAAAGAGGGAGGTTTATATAAAGAATTAACAAAAAGATTAGTTGAAAAAATGTTGAATTCTGAAATGCAAAATTATTTAGGATATGAAAAAAATCAACATAATAATAGTGATAATGCTCGCGATGGTATAAGTTCAAAAAAATTAATAACTCAACAAGGTAAAATTGAGATTAATGTACCACGAGATCGTAATAGTAATTTTGAGCCAGTAATAGTTGCAAAAAGACAAAGAATATTTGATGGTTTTGATCAACAAGTTCTTTCATTATATGCCAAAGGCATGACTTTATCAGATATTAGAATGCAGTTACAAGAGTTATATCATGGTGCTGATATTAGTGAAATCGTTATTAGTCAAATTACTGATGATGTTATTGATGATGTTAAAGCATGACAAAATCGGCCATTAGAAAGTGTTTATTCGATTGTTTATTTTGATTGTATAGTAGTTAAAGTACGACAAGATAAACGCATTATTAACAAATCAGTTTATATAGCACTAGGAGTTTATTTAGAAGGTAAAAAAGATTTTTTAGGCTTATTAATTAGTGAAAATGAAGGTTCTAAGTTTTGATTATCTAATTCCACAGAAATGAAAAATCGAGGCTTAAATGATATTCTTATTGCTTGTAGTGACAATTTAACAGGAATGTCAGAAGCAATACAATCAGTTTATCCTAAAACCGAACATTAATTATGCATAGTTCATCAAATTAGAAATAGTTTAAAATATGTTTCATACAAACATAGAAAATCACTAGTTACAGATTTAAAACCAATTTATAGTGCATGTAGTTAAGAACAAGCAATGCAAGTTTTAGAATCTTTTGAAAGTAAATGAAATAAACAATATCCTCAAATTGCTAAATCATGATATAAAAATTGAGATAATTTAATGGTTTTTATTAGTTATCCTGCAGAAATCAAAATAGTTATTTATACAACAAATGCTATTGAATCTGTTAATAGTCAATTACTAAACATTACCAACATTGCAAATAGTATTAAAACTATTTTTTGAAATTTATTTATTTTTTTAAATCATTGTTTTATTTTATTCATAACTTTAATCCCTAACTAAAAGTTTCTTTTTCAATATCGCTAGCTTCAACATTTAATAATATTCGTTTATTAGAACCAATAGAAAATAAACATGTGCCAGTTGGTGAACTAGCGATTGTTGATTTTTGATATTCATTTAATCTACCACTTGCAGAAATTAAATTATCATAATCTTGTAAATCACTTGCTGCTAAATGATGAACGAATTGATATAAACAGTTATTTATTATTCCTTGTGCTTGTGTTTTAATTTTTTCATTACCCATAAAGTCATTTATGTTTTGTGTCATAATGTACAAAATGCCGTTGTATTTACGAATTCGTTTGGTCATTTCAAATAAAAAATTCAACGCCAAGGTATTATTTTCATTAATTAATAAATGTACTTCATCAATTGCAATACAAATTCATTAGACATATTCGGTAAATAAATTTAATCAATTGTCAATAATAATATTTATAAATTTTTTAGTGTTAATAATTATAGAAGTTAATATTTTTAAAAAAATACTTTAAAAATAAATTTATATTTCAAACACAAAAATTGTTAATATTATTTTTATATTAACTTGATAAAAATTTAAATTTTTAAAAAAATATTAAAAATATTTTTTTATTTTAATGGTTTTGTTTTATTAAAAATTTCACAAAGTAAGTTAAATCTTAAGTACATAAGTCTAAATATACTTTTTCTACATTGATTTATTAAAATTTTGAATCTTTTTAATCAAGCAAAAACATGTTCAACTTTAATTCTAATTTTTGAAATAATTTTATTGTAGATTTTTTCTTGTTTAGTTAATTTTTTATTTTTAGTTTTTTTAATTGGTAATATAGTATTTTTATAAATATTTTGTATTCCTTGATATCCCAAATCACCAATAATTATTGTTTTTTCTGAAAATTCAAGATTTGAATTTTTTAATATTTGAAAATCATGTACTTTTCCATTATCAGCAAAAATATCAACAATTTTTTTATTAAAAAGTCATATATAATTTGAAATTTTATAGAAAACATTCAACTTTTACCAGAAAAATATTCTAACTGTAGTTTTTTTAGTTGGTCTTTCAATTTCAATTTCAGTTGAATCAATTAAATAAAATTGAAATTCATTTAAATCTTCTTGTTTTTTCTCAATTTTTGATTTATATTTTGTTTTTAAAAACTGATAATCTTTGTCATCACTAAGTTTATTTTCTACTCAAGTAATATTTCGAAAACAACTTGATGCACTCATTTTATATTTAATACTCATTTGGAAAAAAGTATAATATTCTTTTCAGTATACTAAAGTCATCATCAATCTTTCTTCAACTGAAAGTTTATATTTTCTACCTTTAGTTTTTTTTAAATTTTCTATTTCAATTAATTTTGTTAACATTTCATCAAAATGAAAACGTTTTATACCAAAATATCTATAAAATTGTTCATTTTTTAATTTTTTTAAATTTTCAAAATTCATTTTTATCAACACCTTATTAATTTATTAATAAAGAAATTATAAAATAAATTTTAAATTATTAATTGACTTTTAAAAAATTTATTTACGGAATATGTCTATTGTTGTTCTGTCATTGGAAATGTTTCGTTTTTAGCTTTGTTTTGTTTTACAATTTTGTCTAAAAAAGAAAGCATTAAGAACAATTGTGCATTTTGTCGGTTTTTATTTGAAGTTAATTCATGATTATCAAAAATTATTAAATCACTTTTTTAAAGATAAAGTACTTATTCCGTTTCATAAATGTCCATCAGCACCTTTTGCAAGTTTTCATAAAATGTTGAATAAATTTGATTTTGTTTTTTTGGTCATTTCTTGTTTTTCAATTAAATTAAATAAATCTGATAATGTAGGGTAGTCATTAGCAGTTAATTTATTAAATTCTGTCTTGTCGGTTATTTTAAAATTTTTGTATAGTTTTAAAAGTGTTTGTTGTAACAAACTTAAATCAATATCAGTTAAATAATAATACAATATTTTAAATCACTGTTCTAATAATGAAATATGCTCTAATAAGTCATCTGAAAAAATTTCTAATGGATTTATTCGTGCATTTTCAGATTTACCAATTGGAATAATTTGTCCACCATATTGATTTGCTAGTTTATGATATTCGCGTTCAGGGTCAATAATATATATTTTTGTGTTATTGCGATATAATCAATTTAATTGTTTTTTAACATTAGACATATTCCGTAAATAAATTTAATCAATTGTCAATAATAATATTTATAAATTTTTTAGTGTTAATAATTATAGAAGTTAATATTTTTAAAAAAATACTTTAAAAATAAATTTATATTTCAAACACAAAAATTGTTAATATTATTTTTATATTAACTTGATAAAAATTTCACAAAGTAAGTTAAATTTTAAGTACATAAGTCTAAATATACTTTTTCTACATTTATTTATTAAAATTTTGAATCTTTTTAATCAAGCAAAAACATGTTCAACTTTAATTCTAATTTTTGAAATAATTTTATTGTAGATTTTTTCTTGTTTAGTTAATTTTTTATTTTTAGTTTTTTTAATTGGTAATATAGTATTTTTATAAATATTTTGTATTCCTTGATATCCCAAATCACCAATAATTATTGTTTTTTCTGAAAATTCAAGATTTGAATTTTTTAATATTTGAAAATCATGTACTTTTCCATTATCAGCAAAAATATCAACAATTTTTTTATTAAAAAGTCATATATAATTTGAAATTTTATAGAAAACATTCAACTTTTACCAGAAAAATATTCTAACTGTAGTTTTTTTAGTTGGTCTTTCAATTTCAATTTCAGTTGAATCAATTAAATAAAATTGAAATTCATTTAAATCTTCTTGTTTTTTCTCAATTTTTGATTTATATTTTGTTTTTAAAAACTGATAATCTTTGTCATCACTAAGTTTATTTTCTACTCAAGTAATATTTCTAAAACAACTTGATGCACTCATTTTATATTTAATACTCATTTGGAAAAAGTATAATATTCTTTTCAGTATACTAAAGTCATCATCAATCTTTCTTCAACTGAAAGTTTATATTTTCTACCTTTAGTTTTTTTTAAATTTTCTATTTCAATTAATTTTGTTAACATTTCATCAAAATGAAAACGTTTTATACCAAAATATCTATAAAATTGTTCATTTTTTAATTTTTTTAAATTTTCAAAATTCATTTTTATCAACACCTTATTAATTTATTAATAAAGAAATTATAAAATAAATTTTAAATTATTAATTGACTTTTAAAAAATTTATTTACGGAATATGTCTATTAAATGTTTTACCACCACCAGTCATTCCTACAATAAAAGTATTACTACTGTTACGACAACTATCACGATGTTTTATATCAAATATAATTGGTTCATCGATATCGTTGGTTCCTGATAATAAACCTTGCTTATCATTTAAATGTGTTGCCACAAATGGATAGCTACTTGCCAATGAAATAATTGGCATTTCTTGTCACCATTCATTTGTATTTTTAATATCATTACTTCAAATAAAGTTATAGGTTTTTAATTGTTGAAATTTTAATTCATCTGGAAAAAAACCTTTTTTTGTCATTTCACTAATTAAAATTGTTCTAATATTATCTAACTCTTTTTTTTATCAGCAAAACAAGTGAGGATTTTTAAAAAACTGTGTATCTTTTTACAAAGTTACTAGTTTATATTAATTCTATCTTCAAATTTTATCATAAAATGAGCAATTGCTGTATTTCAATTTTGAATGGGCATTGTTCATTTTTTTGTTATATTTTCAATTGCTAAGTAAAATATTTTAAAAACTGCCATATCATTTGGAAAAACTTTTTTATTTCTAATAACTTTTCGTAATTGACTATTAACAGATTCAATAGCATTTGTTGTATAAATAACTCTTTTGATTTCTGCAGGATAACTAATAAAAACCATTAAATTATCTCAATTTTTATATCATGATTTAGCAATTTGAGGATATTGTTTATTTCATTTACTTTCAAAAGATTCTAAAGCTTGCATTGCTTGTTCTTCACTACATCCACTATAAATTGGTTTTAAATCTGTAACTAGTGATTTTCTATGTTTTTATGAAACATATTTTAAACTATTTCTAATTTGATGAACTATGCATAATTGATGTTCGGTTTTAGGATAAACTGATTGTATCGCTTCTGACATTCCTGTTAAATTGTCACTACAAGCAATAAGAATATCATTTAAGCCTCGATTTTTCATTTCTGTGAAATTAGATAATCAAAACTTAGAACCTTCATTTTCACTAATTCATAAACCTAAAATATCTTTTTTTACCTTCTAAATCAACTCCTAGTGCTATATAAACTGATTTGTTAATAATTCGTTTATCTTGTCGTACTTTAACTACTATGCAATCAAAATAAACAATCGGATAAACACTTTCTAATGGCCGATTTTGTCATGCTTTAACATCATCAATAACATCATCAGTAATTTGACTAATAACACTTTCGCTAATATCAGAACCATGATATAGCTCTTGTAACTGCATTCTAATATCTGATAAAGTCATGCCTTTGGCATATAATGAAAGAACTTGTTGATCAAAACCATCAAATCTTCTTTGTCTTTTTGCAACTATTACTGGCTCAAAATTACTATTACGATCTCGTGGTACATTAATCTCAATTTTACCTTGTTGGGTTATTAATTTTTTTGAATTTATACCATCGCGAGCATTATCACTATTATTATGTTGATTTTTTTCATATCCTAAATAATTTTGCATTTCAGAATTCAACATTTTTTCAACTAATCTTTTTGTTAATTCTTTATATAAACCTCCCTCTTTAAAAACTGTTGTTAAATCTTCAGTATTTTCTAATAATAAATCTACTGCTTTTGATATTGGATCATTATTATTAATATTTTGTTTTTTAGACATAGGTAACTCACTCTTTCTAGTTATTTAATTTTATTTACTAGAATTAATCTAAACTAGTAACTTTGTAAAAAGATACACAGATTTTTAAAAAGCCTCTTTTTTTATCTTGGGGTGATCTTTTCTTTTTTAATTTGTTCAAAGATTCAAATTAGTTAAAATAAAATTATATTTTTTGTTATTATTATTTATACTTTTTTAATTATTTTTAAACAATTACCTATTTTATTAAGAATATTGTTAATATTATATTAAATAATAACTATTAAAAATTTAAGGAGAAATTATGGAAAATAAAATTAATTTAGATAAATTAACTATTAATTCAATTCGTATGTTAGGAGTACAAGCGGTTAATGCTGCTAAAAGTGGCCATCCTGGTATTGTTTTAGGTGCTTCACCAATGACTTTTTCTTTATTCAAAAATCATTTATCTTTTAATCCAAAAAATCCAAAATGATTTAATCGTGATCGATTTGTTTTATCAGCAGGTCATGGTAGTGCTTTATTATATTCAATATTACATCATGCTGGTTATAAATATACAATCAACGATATAAAACAATTCCGTCAATTAAATAGCAATACACCTGGTCATCCCGAATATCATTTAGACTATGGAGTAGAGATGGCTACTGGACCATTAGGTCAGGGTATCGGTAATGCTGTCGGAATGACGCTTACTGAGAGTTTTCTTGCTGCTAAATATAATCAAAAAGATCTTAATATTATTGATCATTATACATATGCAATTTGTGGTGATGGCGATTTACAAGAAGGTATTGCGCAAGAAGCACTTAGTTTTGCTGGACATTTTAAATTAAATAAACTAATTATTTTATATGATTCAAATGATGTTCAATTAGATTCATCTGTTAAATTAGTATATTCAGAAAATTTAAAAATGCGTCTTCAAGCATTAGAGTGAAATTATTTAAAAGTTGAAGATGTTGAAGATGATAAACTCATTTCTGAAGCTATTAAAAAAGCAAAACTTAGTGATAAACCAACTTTAATTGAAATTAAAACTATAATTGGTTATGGGGCTAGTAAACAAGGAACACCCAGTGTTCATGGTTCTCCTTTAATGGAAGATATCAAAACAGTTGCTAAAAATTTAAACTGAGAATATCCTGAATTTACTGTTCCAAAAGAAGTAAGCACTTATTTCACACAAACAGCACTTAATCATGGTTCTAAAATAGAATTAGTTTGAAATCAAAAAGTTGAAAAATATGCAAAATTATATCCAAAGTTGTATAATGAAATTAAATCAGCATTAAAAAATGAAATTTTTAATGAAGATTATCAATTAAATAAAATTGATTGAACTTCAATTATTGGAGTAAATCCACAAGCAACAAGAGTAGACTCTGGTAATATTTTAAAACTTTTATCAGCTCATTGTCCAACATTAATTGGTGGTAGTGCTGATTTAGCTGGCTCAACTAAAGCATTAGTAACAGATAAAGACTTTTTACCTCTTGATCATTCAGGAAGACATATTCATTATGGAGTAAGAGAATTTGCAATGGGCGCTATTGTTAACGGTATGACGTTACATCAAGGCACAATTCCTTTTGGTTCTACTTTTCTTGTGTTTAGCGATTATCTAAAGCCTGCATTACGATTAGCAGCTTTAATGTCAATTCCATCTTTGTTTATTTTTAGTCATGATAGTATTGCAGTTGGCGAAGATGGTCCTACCCATGAACCAGTTGAACAACTAACAATGTTAAGAACTATTCCTAATTTTAATGTAATTCGCCCCGCTGATACAAAAGAAACAATTGGTGCATATTTAATGGTATTATCTAGCAAAACTAACCCTAGTGCTATTATTATTACTAGACAAAATTTACCACAACTTGCAAATAGTAATATTGAGGCAGTTCAAAAAGGTGCTTATATTATTAGTAAAGAGAAGAGTAGTAAAACTTTAGATTTAATTATTATTGCTACCGGTAGTGAAGTTTCGTTGGCTATTGCTAGTCAAGAACAACTATGAAATGATCAAAAGCTTAATGTTCGTGTAGTTTCAATGCCTTCTACTTTTATTTTTGATAAACAAGATAAAACATATCAAAATAAAATTTTACCTAATGATATTATAAAAGTTGCTATTGAAATGGGGTCTAAAGATAGTTGATATAAATATGTTGCAGGTAATGGCTTTGTTATTGGCGTAAGTACTTTTGGTATTTCTGCTCCTGATAAGGTAGTACTAGAAAAATATGGATTTACATCAAATCAAGTGTGTGATAAAATTAATAAGTTTTTAAACAGTAAGTAAGGAGAAATTAATAATGATGGTTTGGTGAGCAGTATTAATCATTGGCATTGCTAGTGCATTAATTGGTGGATTAGTTGGTTTTATTGTTACTAAGAAGATTTTCGAAAAACAATTACAGAAAAATCCTCCTATTAATGAAAATATGATTCGTGCAATGTATTTACAAATGGGGCGTAAACCTACTGAATCTCAAATTAAATCAGTAATGCAAGCAATGAAACGTCAACAAAGTACTACTAAAAAAAGATAATTTTTATTAATTGAGGCTTTTTAAAAATCTGTGTATCTTTTTACAAAGTTACTAGTTTAGATTAATTCTATCTTCAAATTTTATCATAAAATGAGCAATTGCTGTATTTCAATTTTGAATGGGCAGTGTTCATTTTTTTGTTATATTTTCAATTGCTAAGTAAAATATTTTAAAAACTGCCATATCATTTGGAAAAACTTTTTTATTTCTAATAACTTTTCGTAATCGACTATTAACAGATTCAATGGCATTTGTTGTATAAATCACTCTTTTGATTTCTGCAGGATAACTAATAAAAACCATTAAATTATCTCAATTTTTATATCATGATTTAGCAATTCGAGGATATTGTTTATTTCATTTACTTTCAAAAGATTCTAAAGCTTGCATTGCTTGTTCTTCACTACATGCACTATAAATTGGTTTTAAATCTGTAACTAGTGATTTTCTATGTTTGTATGAAACATATTTTAAACTATTTCTAATTTGATGAACTATGCATAATTGATGTTCGGTTTTAGGATAAACTGATTGTATTGCTTCTGACATTCCTGTTAAATTGTCACTACAAGCAATAAGAATATCATTTAAGCCTCGATTTTTCATTTCTGTGAAATTAGATAATCAAAACTTAGAACCTTCATTTTCACTAATTCATAAACCTAAAACATCTTTTTACCTTCTAAATCAACTCCTAGTGCTATATAAACTGATTTGTTAATAATGCGTTTATCTTGTCGTACTTTAACTACTATACAATCAAAATAAACAATCGGATAAACACTTTCTAATGGCCGATTTTGTCATGCTTTAACATCATCAATAACATCATCAGTAATTTGACTAATAACACTTTCACTAATATCAGCACCATGATATAGCTCTTGTAACTGCATTCTAATATCTGATAAAGTCATGCCTTTGGCATATAATGAAAGAACTTGTTGATCAAAACCATCAAATCTTCTTTGTCTTTTTGCAACTATTACTGG
Organism: Spiroplasma ixodetis; assembly: GCF_040369795.1. Lineage (GTDB taxonomy): Bacteria > Bacillota_I > Bacilli_A > Mycoplasmatales > VBWQ01 > Spiroplasma_E > Spiroplasma_E ixodetis_B. The sequence continues at coordinate 1,063,962 of NZ_AP028955.1, read as the reverse complement.
CTCAAAATTACTATTACGATCTCGTGGTACATTAATCTCAATTTTGCCTTGTTGAGTTATTAATTTTTTTGAACTTATACCATTGCGAGCATTTTCACTAGTATTATGTTGATTTTTTTCATATCCTAAATAATTTTGCATTTCAGAATTCAACATTTTTTCAACTAATCTTTTTGTTAATTCTTTATATAAACCACCCTCTTTAAAAACTGTTGTTAAATCTTCAGTATTTTCTAGTAATAAATCTACTGCTTTTGATATTGGAACATTATTATTAATATTTTGTTTTTTAGACATACGCAACTCACTATTTCTAGTTATTTAATTTTATTTACTAGAATTAATTAAACATAGTTATTTTTGTAAGTTACACAGATTACTAAACATTACCTATCCATTATATTTGTGATAAATTTAATGTTTTATATATCCGCTTGTTGATGGCTTATTTTTTGGCTATGTCCTTTTTTATAATTCAAAATTGGTTTTATATACCCAGTTTCTTTTTTTCTTTTTCTTGATTAGTATTTAAATGTATTAATATATTATCTTTAATATCATGAAATAATGAGTTATTTGAAAATTCTGGCCTGTATTTAATAATTTCTACTTTTGCCTTATTTGTAATATATTCTTCATACTCTTGATAAAATATGTTTTCTAATATATTTTTTATGTTTTTATCATAAAATAAAATATTATTAATAATGATTGTCAAAGCCGTATCACCATTTTGATTTATGAAATGAATATTTTGCTGGATGGATTACACTTTATTGGACACTAATTACGTAGACAAGTGAACAAATTAGTTAAAAGAAAGGAATTATAATTATGGCCAATATTAACTCATATTCAGATGAATTTAAAAAACAAATAGTAGCTTTATATCAAAGTGGTAAGTCAGTGTCTTGTCTTGCTAAAGAGTACAATGTTACAAGAACAGCTACTTATAATTGAATTAAGAAATTTACTAATTCAGGCAGTTTTAAAATCAAAGATAACCATTCTGTTGAAGAAAATGAATTAATTAAATTAAGAAAAGAATTAAAACAATTAAGAATGGAAAATGATATTTTAAAGCAAGCAGCACTAATAATAGGCAGAAAATAGAAATTATTACTAAAAATAAAGTTAAATATAAAATTAGCACAATGTGTCGTTTTTTAAAAATCTCTAAATCAACATATTATTTTAATTTGAAGAAAAAAGAAGATAAAATTCAAAATAATATGTATGATGAAGCTGTTATTAGTGCTTTTAAAGAAAATAAAGAATCTTATGGAACAAGAAGATTAAAAGTTGTTCTAAAAGAAAAGAAAATTAATTTATCAAGACGAAAAATTAAAAAAATTATGAATAAACATAATTTAATATCAAAATACACTAAATTATCATACAAAAATTATCATAATAAAGTCAATGATAGTCAAATTACTAATCTTGTTAATAGAGACTTTAATAATAGGCTTAAAAACGCAGTTATTGTTAGTGATTTAACTTATGTTCAAGTTAATGGTAAATGAAACTATATTTGCTTATTAATCGACCTGTACAATCGCGAAATTATTGGACATAGTGTAGGTACTAAAAAAGATGCATCATTAGTATATCAAGCATTTATGTGCTAAAATCGTTGTTTAAAAAATATTCAAATATTTCATAGCGATCGCGGTAATGAATTTAATAATAAAACTATTGATAAACTTTTATTAGCATTCAATATTACCCGCTCTTTAAGCAAAAAAAGGTTGTCCTTATGATAACGCTGTTGCTGAAGCAACTTTCAAAACTTTCAAAACATAGTTTATTAATGATAAAAATTTTACATCATTAATCCAATTAAAATTAGAATTATTTGATTATATCAATTGATACAACAACATAAGAATCCACAGCACTCTAAACTACTTAACCCCCATAAAATACCAAGCACAAATGTCTACCAAAAAACAGTCCTAAAAAAGGTTGCCATTCCATTATTTAGATGTATATAAAAAAATGAGTATTAATAAGTAAATACTGATTTAATATTAGTTATCTTTTAGTGATAGTGCTGTTAATAATTTATTGTATGTAGCAACATCTTGTTTTTTAAAGTATTTTAAGAAACGTTTTCTGCTTGATACCATTTTTAACAAACTTCGTTTTGCAGTAATATCTTTTTTTTGTACTTGTAGATGGGCTGTTAATTCTAAAATTCTTTTTGTTAAATTAATAATTTGAACTGCAGAAGAACCAGTATCTTTGGCATTTAAGCGAAATTTTTTAATTAATTCATCTTGTTTAATTTGTTCCATATTTTACAAATCTCCTTTAAATATAATTCGGCTTAAGCAAAGCTAATATCGGAGAGAATATTAACAATGTTAAGTCAACACGGTTATAATAGTACATTAATTTTAAACATAAAACAAGCATTTTTTAAAAAAATATTTTTATTCATTTTGTATAAAGAGATGATTTTTTATTTTTTTTATCAAAAATAGTCACTTTACGTTCAGTATGATTAAGAATTCTTTTACAATTATCTCAATGACGAATAATAATTAATATTCAAATTAGAGCCATAGTTATATTAACAATATAGTATTGAGTGTCTTGTTGGGAAAGAAAAGCATGCAGTGGCATATTCGGTATTCATGATAAGATAAAAGCAAGTATCATCATTAACATTGAAGATAAAGATGACATTCTACTTAAATATAAAATAAATCATCAACTAGCAATTGTGATAACGCAATAAATAGGATTAATCATTAATAGTACTCCTAATGAAGATGCAGCTCCTTTACCACCACGAAAACCATAAAATAGTGGTCAACAGTGACCAATAATTGCAGCAAGACCAGTTGGATAAATATATGCTTGTTTAAACATTGCTTCATAATTAGGATTAGTAATATTGACAAAGGTTAAACCGTATGCAATTAAAATAGGAATAGCGGGCTTAAAACCATCAATAATTAAAATAATAGCTCCTCATTTACCACCCATAACTCGTGTTGAATTAGTAGCACCAGCATTTTTAGAGTAATAATCTCTAACATCGGTTTTAAATTTTATTTTACTAATAATAATTGAAGGCGAGATTGAGCCAATTAAATAACCAATGATAATAAAAATAAAAGTTCCTAATAGATTAATATGTTCCATTTTTTTCTCCATTCTTGTGCAAGTATTATGTTAATAAAAATTTTATTTTTTGGAAGTTAAATTGTTATTTTTATCTTTATTATTATAATATAAATTATAAATTATTAATGTTAATAATATGATATTAATAACTGTGCCAAAGGCATTTGCTGCTAGTAAGGGAATGTTTTTAATTAAACTAGCATAAATTATGAATGAAGTTAATCCTATTTGATATATGCTATAAGAAATTAATGATAAACCTTTTGTGTTTTTAGTTTTAATTAGTTTAATAGTTTGTGGTAAAAAGGCAACTGAAATAAAAAAAGCACCTATATATCCAATAATATCAATTGCAATATTAGACATTTTTTTCCTCCTTATTTTTTTGTTTAATTAAATTGTTAACAATAATCCCAATTATTATGAAATTTAGTATAGCAGTAATAGTTTGACAAGTAATCATGGGAATATCATTATGAAGTATGCCAAATATTAAAAAAGTAAGACCTCCCAGTTGATAGATACTATATGAAAAAATAGAAAGACCTGAAGTATTTCTTGTTTTTATTAGTTTAATAGTTTGTGGTAAGAATGCCAAAGGAATACAAATAGCTGCAAGATACCCCAATATTTCTATAAAAATGTTCATTTTTTCTCCTTTTAATTAATTTAATTTATCATAGTAATTATAATAAAATATTGTGAAAATAGTTATTTATTTTATTTTAAATAATAAAAAATGTGTTTTGCTAAACACATCATTAATTTATTTTTCTTCTTCTTTAATGAAACATTTTTTACATAAAGATTTCCCTTCTTTTGTATCAAGAATGTCAAAAGGTTCAAACATCATTCCGCAATCAAAACATTTTACGGTTTTTGTTAAAGATTAATCATCAGTTTTTTTGTTTTTTTTATTAGACATATTCCGTAAATAAATTTAATCAATTGTCAATAATAATATTTATAAATTTTTTAGTGTTAATAATTATAGAAGTTAATATTTTTAAAAAAAAAACTTTAAAAATAAATTTATATTTCAAACACAAAAATTGTTAATATTATTTTTATATTAACTTGATAAAAATTTAAATTTTTAAAAAAATATTAAAAATATTTTTTTATTTTAATTGTTTTGTTTTATTAAAAATTTCACAAAGTAAGTTAAATCTTAAGTACATAAGTCTAAATATACTTTTTCTACATTTATTTATTAAAATTTTGAATCTTTTTAATCAAGCAAAAACATGTTCAACTTTAATTCTAATTTTTGAAATAATTTTATTGTAGATTTTTTCTTGTTTAGTTAATTTTTTATTTTTAGTTTTTTTAATTGGTAATATAGTATTTTTATAAATATTTTGTATTCCTTGATATCCCAAATCACCAATAATTATTGTTTTTTCTGAAAATTCAAGATTTGAATTTTTTAATATTTGAAAATCATGTACTTTTCCATTATCAGCAAAAATATCAACAATTTTTTTATTAAAAAAGTCATATATAATTTCAAATTTTATAGAAAACATTCAACTTTTAACAGAAAAATATTCTAACTGTAGTTTTTTTTAGTTGGTCTTTCAATTTCAATTTCAGTTGAATCAATTAAATAAAATTGAAATTCATTTAAATCTTCTTGTTTTTTCTCAATTTTTGATTTATATTTTGTTTTTAAAAACTGATAATCTTTGTCATCACTAAGTTTATTTTCTACTCAAGTAATATTTGGAAAACAACTTGATGCACTCATTTTATATTTAATACTAATTTGGAAACAAGTATAATATTCTTTTCAGTATACTAAATTCATCATCAATCTTTCTTCAACTGAAAGTTTATATTTTCTACCTTTAGTTTTTTTTAAATTTTCTATTTCAATTAATTTTGTTAACATTTCATCAAAATGAAAAAGTTTTATACCAAAATATCTATAAAATTGTTCATTTTTTAATTTTTTTAAATTTTCAAAATTCATTTTTATCAACACCTTATTAATTTATTAATAAAGAAATTATAAAATAAATTTTAAATTATTAATTGACTTTTAAAAAATTTATTTACGGAATATGTCTATTGAATCATTTCATTATATCCTTCCTTTCTAAATATATTAAATAAGTGTGTTAATGACACACTTATTTAATATATTTATTTAGCACAATCTTTACACAAACATTTACCGTCTGCTGCTTTATTACATTCAGATGAACTTTTCATTTTCCCACAACCATCACATTTTTTTTGATCTTTTGCTTCTCCGGTTTTATCCCTTTTTTTAAATGGTCACATGTATATAACTTCCTTTCCTCATATCATAATTACTCTACTCAATTATAACAAATTTTATTATTTTCTATGGTATTAACTATTTTTAAAACTTTTTTGTGAAATTTTGATTAATTATTTTTTTCTATTTTAAGAATATTTTTTTTATTTCTTCAATTTCTTCAATATCAGTTATTCTATTAAATAAGTGAAAAAGCATATAGTTTAATTCTTTTGGTTTATGAAAGTGGTTTTTAAAAAATATTATTGTTTCATCAATAGTTTCCATTAGCGTTACTGCTTGTTTGGTGTTAATGCTATTATTTTGTAATGGTATACGAACAAGTGTTGGCAACTGACCAACAAACATGTAGTCTTCTAAAGATTTTTCTTTTTGTGTATAATAGAAAATTTGAAAAGCACCAATTTTAGCGCCAATTGTTTTAATAGCATTTTTTACTGCTGTAACTTGTGAATTAAGCATATTTTTGATTAATAAGGTAATAAAGATGGTAATTGTTCCAATTGGTAAAATAATTGATAAAATTAAGTCTAAGTTAACATTAAACTTTTGAGCAAATATTGATTTTAATAAAGTATAACCATTTTGGAATAAAATAACAGATAAAAATAAAGCAAAGTTTGGTGTTTTTCATCATTTATGCATAATTAATATTTCTGTTTTAATTTTTAAAATATATCAAAAGAAATAAGAAGTTAATACCATAAATTAATACGATGATAGTTGTTATAAAATTTAAAAACTAAAAACAATAGCTAAATTAACTGTAAAACCTAGATACATTTTAATATCATAAATTGGATAATCATTTGCAAATTGAGTTGTTAAACCATATTTTCTTTGAAATGCTCGACGACGATAAAGTTTCATGATGATAATAATATAAAAAAGTAAAGCAATTAAAGCGATTAAAATTGTAATAAAGATATATGAATAAGCGGTATTAATGCTATTTAAACGTTGTGTTCATGCACTTCCTCAGTCACTTATTGGCGCATCATCATGTTGAGTAAAAATAAATGACATTAATTAAAAATCAATTAATGGATAATAAATAGCCATTAATTTTTTATAGAAAGGAGTTTTGTCACTTTCTTGTTTTGCGTTAGCAATTTGTTCTAGTATTTCTTTAACATTATTTTGTTTATCAATTCTTGTTCTTTCATTTAAAAATAAGACTAATGCAGTAATTAGTAATGTAATAAATATTATTCAAAAAAATAATAAAAAAAATTGTCCTCCCCAAAAATTATGCGGTCGTAATTTTTTAAATTGATTTTTTTGTACTTCCAAAATTTATTTCCTCCCCCAAAAAAATATTTTTTAAAATCGCTTACTTAAATTATAGCACTAATTAAAAATTCGCTTATTAATTGGTAAAATTTACTAATTGTTAAATTTAATTATATAATTAATTTAAAATATTATTTATATTTAAGGAGAAAACATGAAAATTGAAATAGTTAATAATATTGAAATTTTAGAACAAGCATTTTTTATTAGAAAAAAAGTTTTTGTTAATGAGCAAAAGGTTCCTTTTGAAGAAGAAATTGATCAATTTGAATATGTATCGATTCACTTTTTATTTTTTGATGATAATAATAAACGAATAGGTACTAGTAGAATGCGAAAAGTCGAAGATATTGTAAAGATTGAAAGAGTGTGTATATTGAAAGAATATCGTAAATTGGGTATTGGTAAAAAATTAATGGAATTTATGGAAAAAGTTGCAATTAAAAATCAATTTAAAGTTATATCTCTTCATGCCAAAATTCAAGCACTAAATTTTTATAAAAATTTGGGTTATAAAGTTTGTTCTGAAATATTTTTGGACGCCGGTATTAAACATTGTAAAATGGAGAAAAAAATATATAATGAAGGTAAATTTTAAAGAATAATATTTTAAATACATTCTTTTTTAAAAACAATGAAAGGAAAAGAATATGTTTGAGTGAGTCAGAGAAATATTTGGAATAAATATAAATATTAATAACAAAGAAGCAAAAATGATAGATGCTATTAAAAATAAAAAGTTAGATGCAGTTAATAAAATATTAAAATATGATATTAATATTGATTATATTGATAGAACTGGTTATACGCCTTTAATGTGGGCGGCTGAAAAAGGTTATCTAGAAATAGTTAATGTTTTATTAGAACATAATGCTAATATTAATTACATATCTGTAAATGGTAATACCGCTTTAATCTTAGCTGCTAAAAAAAAATATACAAAAATAGTTAATCTGTTATTAGAACATAATGCTAATGTTAGTTGTGAGGATCAATTCGGTAATACTGCTTTAATTTTAATTACTGAAAATGGAAATTTGGAAATAGTTAAAACTTTATTAACACTTAATGTTAATGTTAATCATGAAAATCGATATGGCGAAACTGCTTTGTTAGTGGCTGCTAAAAATGGATATACAGAAATAGTTAATGATTTACTAGCAAATGGCACTAATATTAATCATGTCTCTATAAATGGTAATACTGCTTTAATATCAGCGATTAAATCTAATTATTTAGAAATAGCTAATGCCTTATTAACAAATTATCCTAATGTTAATAGAAAAAATATGTTTGGTTATACGCCTTTAATGTGGGCTGCGAGGAATGGTCATTTAGAAATAGTCAGAACTTTATTAGAATTGGGAGCTAATGTTAATTGTATAAATGAAAATGGTTATACGCCTTTAATGTGAGCTGCGAGGAATGGTCATTTAGAAGTAGTTAATTTGTTATTAAATAAAGGTGCAAATGTTTATTCTATAACAAAAATTTGTGGTTATACTGCTTTAATTGCTGCAGCTGGTAGAGGTCATTTAGAAGTAGTTAATACTTTAATCAAAAATGGCGCTAATGTTAATCATGTAACTATTGATGGTTTGAGTGCTTTAATGTGAGCTGCTGAAAAAGGTCATTTAGAAGTAGTTAATACTTTAATCAAAAATGGCGCTAATGTTAATCATGAAAATATAATTAAAGAAACCGCTTTAATTGTTGCTGCTAAAAATGGACATTTGGATATAGTTAAAACTTTATTAATAAATAGTGCAAATGTTAATTTTATAAACGAAAAAGGTTGCAATGCTTTAATGTGAACTGCTAAAAATGGACATTTGGATATAGTTAAAACTTTATTAGCACATAATGCTAATATTGATGATTTAGATGTAAATGGCAATACTGCTTTATTATTTGCAACCAAATATAATCATTGACAGATAAAAAAGATAATTATTGAAGTAAATAGTTTAAAAAGAGAAAATTTATTAAATGTTAAAAAAATGATAAATAAAATGAATATTATTTTTATTAAAAATAAAGAAATAATTTATTCAAAAAAAATAGAAAGAAAATTTATTAAAATATTGCAAAATTATGAAGATTATATTAATAAAAAAACCAAAAATATTGATGGACAACTAAATCTTTTTTTTAAAAAAGAATTTATTAATAGTCTAAAATTTGAAGAGGAAAATTATTCATTATTGCATATAGCAGTATTAAATGATTGACAAAAATTAGTAACTTATTTAGTAACAAAATGACCGGTTGATATTGATTATAAAGATAGTTCAGGGAATTCGGCATGAAATCATGCTTGTATGTTACTAAAAAAAGAAAATGCTTTAGCAATTAAATCAAAAGTTCAAATAAATGAAGAAGATAAAATATTTTTAGAAAAAAATATTGATTTATTATCAAGAAAAGAATCTTCTTTTATTAAACCTTTAAATAAAAAAGATAAAAATGCTAATAAAAATAGATTTAACATTATAAATTATTATTATGATATCGATGAAGTTGCTATTGATGCTTTTGATTATTTTAAAAATAACATAAATTTAATTGAAGATGATAATATTTTTTTAACAATTAATAATAAACAAACTTTACAAATATAAAGGTAATTTTCATTTAATTATACAGATTAAATTTTAAGTAAACACTCAAATCATAATAAAATAATAATTAATGTAATATAACAAAAATTATATATAATAGGTATAGTAAAAAAGATTTAAAGATTGATGAAAAAAATATGAATATTATAAAATCGGTATTAAGATTAATGTCGGCAATTGTTTTAACTACAGTTAGCACAAGTTTAGTTATTGCATGTGATAATCAAGATTTCGAAGAAATGGATGGGTTACACTTTATTGGACACTAATTACGTAGACAATTGAACAAATTAGTTAAAAGAAAGGAATTATAATTATGGCCAATATTAACTCATATTCAGATGAATTTAAAAAATAAATAGTAGCTTTATATCAAACTGGTAAGTCAGTGTCTTGTCTTGCTAAAGAGTACAATGTTACAAGAGCAGCTAATTATAATTGAATTAAGCAATTTACTAATTCAGGCAGTTTTAAAACCAAAGATAACCGTTCTGTTGAAGAAAATGAATTAATTAAATTAAGAAAAGAATTAAAACAATTAAGAATGGAAAATGATATTTTAAAGCAAACAGCACTAATAATAGGCAGAAAATAGAAATTATTACTAAAAATAAAGTTAAATATAAAATTCGTACAATGTGTCGTTTTTTAAAAATCTCTAAATCAACATATTATTTTAATTTCAAGAAAAAAGAAGATAAAATTCAAAATAATATGTATGATGAAACTGTTATTAGCGCTTTTAAAGAAAATAAAGAAGCTTATGGAACAAGAAGATTAAAAGTTGTTCTAAAAGAAAAGAAAATTAATTTATCAAGACGAAAAATTAAAAAAATTATGAATAAACATAATTTAATATCAAAATACACTAAATTATCATACAAAAATTATCATAATAAAGTCAATGATAGTCAAATTACTAATCTTGTTAATAGAGACTTTAATAATAGGCTTAAAAATGAAGTTATTGTTAGTGATTTAACTTATGTTCAAGTTAATGGTAAATGAAACTATATTTGCTTATTAATCGACCTGTATAATCGCGAAATTATTGGGCATAGTGTAGGTACTAAAAAAGATGCATCATTAGTATATCAAGCATTTATGCGCTCAAATCGTTGTTTAAAAAATATTCAAATATTTCATAGCGATCGCGGTAATGAATTTAATAATAAAACTATTGATAAACTTTTATTAGCCTTCAATATTACCCGCTCTTTAAGCAAAAAAGGTTGTCCTTATGATAACGCTGTTGCTGAAGCAACTTTCAAAACTTTCAAAACAGAGTTTATTAATGATGTAAAAATTTTACATCATTAATCCAATTAAAATTATAATTATTTGATTATATCAATTGATACAACAACATAATAATCCACAGCGCTCTAAACTACTTAACCCCCATAAAATACCAAGCACAAATGTCTACCAAAAAACAGTCCTAAAAAAGGTTGCTATTCCTGAATTTTATAAATATGATTGATCTGAAAAAGGTAAAAGATTATTTGATAATAAACCCGCATATAAAATAAAAAGAATGATTATAATTGGTTCACTAAATAAAGGTAAATTAAAAGCCCTATGAGCATTTGAAGGACATTGCAACAGTAAAATTTTTGAATCATATGTAAACAATAGACATATTCCGTAAATAAATTTAATCAATTGTCAATAATAATATTTATAAATTTTTTAGTGTTAATAATTATAGAATTTAATATTTTTTTATTTTAATGGTTTTGTTTTATTAAAAATTTCACAAAGTAAGTTAAATTTTAAGTACATAAGTCTAAATATACTTTTTCTACATTTATTTATTAAAATTTTGAATCTTTTTAATCAAGCAAAAACATGTTCAACTTTAATTCTAATTTTTGAAATAATTTTATTGTAGATTTTTTCTTGTTTAGTTAATTTTTTATTTTTAGTTTTTTTAATTGGTAATATAGTATTTTTATAAATATTTTGTATTCCTTGATATCCCAAATCACCAATAATTATTGTTTTTTCTGAAAATTCAAGATTTGAATTTTTTAATATTTGAAAATCATGTACTTTTCCATTATCAGCAAAAATATCAACAATTTTTTTATTAAAAAAGTCATATATAATTTGAAATTTTATAGAAAACATTCAACTTTTACCAGAAAAATATTCTAACTGTATTTTTTTTAGTTGGTCTTTCAATTTCAATTTCAGTTGAATCAATTAAATAAAATTGAAATTCATTTAAATCTTCTTGTTTTTTCTCAATTTTTGATTTATATTTTGTTTTTAAAAACTGATAATCTTTGTCATCACTAAGTTTATTTTCTACTCAAGTAATATTTCGAAAACAACTTGATGTACTCATTTTATATTTAATACTCATTTTGAAAAAAGTATAATATTCTTTTCAGTATACTAAAGTCATCATCAAGCTTTCTTCAACTGAAAGTTTATATTTTCTACCTTTAGTTTTTTTTAAATTTTCTATTTCAATTAATTTTGTTAACATTTCATCAAAATGAAAACGTTTTATACCAAAATATCTACAAAATTGTTCATTTTTTAATTTTTTTAAATTTTCAAAATTCATTTTTATCAACACCTTATTAATTTATTAATAAAGAAATTATAAAATAAATTTTAAATTATTAATTGACTTTTAAAAAATTTATTTACGGAATATGTCTAATATACTAATTCCAGTATTAAAGCGTGGACAAATTATAGTTTTAGATAATGCAACGTTTCATAAATCTAAATTAACACAACAATTAATTGAAAATGCTGGACGCAAACTATTATTTCTTCCGCCATATTATCCTAATTTAAATCCAATTGAACATTTTTGATTAGCTATAAAACATAATATAAGAAAAATATTACCAAATTATTGACCAAATATTAAAAAAGCTATTGATTTTGTTTTTCAATATATGAGCAAACATTACTTTAGTTAGATATATATTGAATTTATTTATAAAACATAAATAAATTATCGGATTAAATAGTGGGTTATAAGAGGCATATTTGAACTAATGGAAAGAATGATTAAAATGGATATTTAACTTATAAACAAATGAGAAGTAATAATTAAATTAATAATATGTTCACAAGCAATAAAAGAATATCAAGAGTATTTTAATATTTTACAAGAATTAGAAAAAGAACGTATAATTAGATTAGAAGATCTTGAAAATAAAAAACAAGAAATAATAGAAAAAATAAATAATAAACAATTAGTAATTCCGATTATTACTGCATTATTAAATTGTTGAAGAAGAAATAAAATTCAAGATTTTGATTTTTTGATTAAAAAATTGAAAGTTAAAACTCCTCATAATAATATGAGAAAATTATGACGTAATGTTTGAAAAGAAATATTAACTTATTATTGTGATGTTGATTTAACTAAGACAATTAATTCCGAAGAGTTTAAAGAATGACAGGATAAATTTATTGAAAATTGTCAAAAGTTTAGTAAATGATGTATGTAGTGATCATGAATTTCAAAGAAGTGAATCATTAAATATTATTGGTAATAATATATTTTTACAAGCAAATATTGCTAAAGAAAATGAGGCTACTGATTTATCAAATAATAATTGAAAAGAAGAAATTAGAAGAGACTCAAATCACTTAATGCCAAAAACTGAAAAACTTTGTTGAAGAAGATATGTAATTAGAAGATAATTAGCAAAAAAATAAATATATATTTAAATAAATTAAAAAATAAGTTTTAACCCCTTGTTATTTTTTACTTTTATATGCTATTATTGTATAGGTAACGGCTCGATAGCTCAGTTGGTAGAGCATTCGCCTGAAGAGCGAAGTGTCAGTGGTTCGAATCCGCTTCGAGCCACCATTATTTAAAATATAGGCAATTAAGCCTTTTTTTAATTATTTTTCTTAGATTTAGGTTTAAGTTAAAATTTTAGGTATAATAGTGTCATTAGCAATTTTAAATAATTAATAATTCTAGAAAGAAGGGTATTGGTGTCTAAAATTTTAGTTTTAAATAATGCGAAAATAATTAGTATTAAGAAAATAATAAATAATGGTTTTTTAGTAATTAAAGATAATTTAATTTTCCAAATTAATGAAGGAAAGTATAATTATGAATTTCAAGATGCTCAGGTTATTGATTGTCATAATCAAACAATAATACCTGGTTTTATTGATTTACATGTACATGGAGGTTATGGCTATAGTTTAATGGATGGCACCATTGAATCAATTAATAATTTTGGAAAATTAGTTCCAAAAGAGGGAGTAACAAAGTTTTGTTATGCAACAGTTACTGCCAACAAAAAAGAAATTGATAATATTCTTTCAGTATTTGCTAAGTATATGAAAACAGAAAATAAAGGTAACAAGGCACGAATTATTGGTGCGTATTTAGAAGGGCCTTTTATCTCAGAATTACAAAAAGGAGCACATACTCCGTCATTACTTCATGTTCCTCATCTTAATTTAGTAAAATCTTTAAATATAATTATTAACAAAAATTTAAAATTTATTTTTTATGCTCCTGAGATAGTTCCTAATTTAAATAATAAAAATTCAAATTTTATTTATTCATTAATCAAAAATAATATTATTCCTAGTGTTGGTCATAGTAATGCTGCCTTTAAAGAAATAACTAAAACTGTTGAATATGGTTTAACGCATATTACCCATCTTTATAATGCAATGAGCCCCTATAATCATCGTGATCCTGGTGTTGTTCCAGCATCATTATATTATGATCAATTAGTTACTGAGTTAATTTGTGATGGAATTCATGTTGATATTGATATTTTAGCAATAACATATAAAATTAAAGATGCCAATGGAATTTGTATGATTACTGATGCCATGAGTGTGAAAGGACAGCCTGATGGTAAGTATTTATTGGGACCATTACCTGTCATTAAAAGTAATAATAAGGTTACTTTTGAAGCAACCGGAAAATTAGCAGGCAGCATCGCAACAATGATTGCTGGTTTTAAAAATTTATTAAAAATTACTAATAATAATTGACAAGATTGCATCAAAATGGCTTATTATAATAGCGCTAAACAAGTAGGAATCGCAAATAAAACTGGTGATATTGTTATTGGTAAATTAGCAGATATTATTGTATTAACTAAGAATAATGATATTTTTTAACAATATGTGAAGTAAAAATCGCATATCAGCAAGAATAAGTAAGTAATATAAGGGGTTTTTAAATTATGAAATTAATTATTTTAAAAGATAAAACTGAGGTTGCTCAATTATTAAGCAAAATTATTATTGATATTATTAAAGTTAAACCAAATGCTATTTTAGGATTAGCAACGGGAAGTAGTCCAATTGAAACATATGATTTATTAATAGCAGATGCAAAAAATAACAAAAGAGATTGATCAAAAGTCGTAACATTTAATTTAGATGAATATGTTGGTTTAACTCCAGATCATGTAAAAAGTTATCGTTATTTTATGAATCATCAATTATTTAATCATATTAAAAGTCTTAATTTAAAAAATACGTATGTTCCTAAAGGTATTGGTGATTTAGACCAAAATGTGGAAGAGTATGAAAAATTATTAAAAGAAAAAGGACCAATTGATTTACAAATATTGGGCTTAGGTACTAATTGTCATATTGCTTTTAATGAGCCAGGTACTCTTGCAAGTAGTAAAACACATGTTGTTAATTTAACCAAAGAAACAATTGAAGCTAATAAAAGATTTTTTTCTAAAGTTGAAGATGTACCAACCAAAGCTGTTACTATGGTTATTCATACTATTTTACAAGCTAAATTGATTGTTTTGATTGCTACAGGAACTAATAAAGCACAAGCTTATTCGAGAGTTAGTTGAAGGTAAAGTTTCTCCAAATTATCCGTGTACTTTTTTACAAAATCATGATGATGTTACAATTATTATTACTGAAGAAGCAGCAACATTATTAAAGCCAACTATATCAAAAAAAATTAACTTAAAGGAGAAACAAATGGAACGTAAAAAGATTATTATTGGAAATTGGAAAATGTATAAAAATATAGAAGAAACTCAATTTTTTTTAAATGAATTTAATAAATTAATAAAAACTAAAAATATTAAATATGATTATGGAATAGCAGCTAGTTTTACTAATTTACCTTTATTAAAAATGAATAAAATTTCTGCTTTAATTATTGCAACTCAAAATTGTCATTATGAAACCGAAGGTGCATATACTGGTGAAATTTCAATTAAGATGCTAAAAGATATGATGGTTAGTCATGTTATTATTGGTCATTCTGAACGCAGAATATATTTTAACGAAGTAGATGAAACAATAAATAAAAAATTACATTCGCTATTTAATGCTAATATTATACCGATTTTATGTTGTGGTGAAACTTTAAACCAATATGAAAATAAAAAAACTAACGAAGTAATTAAAAATCAAATTAAGTTAGCATTAAAAAATATTAAAGCAGAAAATATTGCTAAATTAGTAATTGCCTATGAACCAATATGAGCAATTGGTACTGGTAAAACAGCAACAGTTCAACAAGCCCAAACGGTTTGTAAAATGATTCGTGAATTTATTAGTGAATTATATAATAAAAATGTTGCAGAACAAGTACGTATTCAGTATGGTGGTTCAGTAAAAACCGATAATATTAAATTAATACTTTCTGAACCTGACATTGATGGTGCATTAGTTGGAGGTGCTTCATTAGTACCACAATCTTTTTTTGATTTACTAATTTAACTCTATTTAAATTACTAATAAAAATAAGGAGTTAACTAAACATGGAATTATCAAAGATACAAATTAAAAGTATGTGAACAAAACTAACAAAAAAAATTAAACATCGTGCCTTTCCGGCAACCACTTTTGTCAATGCTTTTAGGAATAAGTCAGAAATTTTAGCATTGTTTAGTAAAAATGGTGAAGACAATAATCAATTAGAACAAATTGGCTTTATTATTTGTACTAAAACTATTTTTGCTCCTAGTAGTGATAGTATTGTTAGTGACAAAGGTATTATTACTAATGAATATTTTACTGGTGAAGTAATTGATGTTAATAATACTCTTATTCCTAATACTTATATTCATTTAGTTAAGGTTAATAGTGGACCAATCGTTATTAACGATATTCCATTATATTTAACCATCAATGAAAGTCATCATCAATCATTAGTTAATAATAAAATTGGTGCTAAATTATTTACAAATAGTTTGATGAAACAATTAAATTATAAAACTTCTAATTTTAGTTCTATTTCTATTAGTGAACAAAATTTTATTGTTGTTCTTAATAATTTAAAGATAAATAGAAAACAAATATTGCAAAGTGAATGTATCATTAATTCTTTATTACAACAAAAATTATCATTAGAACAGTTAATTTTATTGCAAAATAAAAAAGAATATAGTTATTTAAAAAAATTTAATGAAGTTGAATTACAAGAAATTATTAATTTGCAAAAAATAGCAGTTGTTGCTATTAAAACTAATAAATATCAGCGAAAAATAACATTAATAGCAGGTAATAAACAACGAATTGAAAACTTTTTTATTAATGCTAAAAAACCAATCATTATTGCTATTAATGCTATTAATAAAAAAATTAGAGCAATTAATCAGCCTGAAAATATTCAACCAATAGCACCGATAACTAATATTACTAATTATCAAGATTTATGACAATTACAAAAAATTCATAAAGAACTATTGAAGTCATTTTCAAAATGGCGTATAGTATCTCAAGATATAATAGAAAATTTATCGCAGACTTTTGCTTATGGTTATTATTCAGAAGTTATTGATAATTTGAAAATTACTCATTATTCTTTTAATAATGATTTATTAGATTATAATTTAATGGAAATTAAAGGACACAATTTATTAGCTAATAGTAGTAATACTATTTTATTTCTTTCTAATAATATTAGTGATAATCCTAGTATGGTTATTTTATTAAGTGAAGATTTAAAATCAATTTGTGATTTAAAAACAATAATTACTAAAATTACTAAAAAGCAATCTATTAAAATAGTTTTTAAAAAAGATATTGTTATTTTGAGTGCTGTTCATTATCAATGTATTACTGATTTTATTACTAAAATGATTACTATTTTTAAATCTGATAATTTTAAACATCAGTTACAAGTTATTAAATAAAATATGAGGTGAAATTTATGAAAACAAAACAACCAATATTACTATGTATTTTAGATGGTTTTGGTATTGCAAAATCTAGTGCAACTAATGCTATTAGTTCTGCAACAAAACCTAATTTGGATTATTTATTAAAAACTTATCCGCATACTGAAGTTTCAGCTTCTGGCTTTGCAGTTGGTTTGCCAGAAGGACAAATGGGAAACTCTGAAGTTGGGCATTTACAAATTGGTGCCGGTAGAGTAATTTATCAGTCATTAACATTAATTAATAAGTCAATAAATGATAAAACATTTTTTAAAAATGAAACAATATTGTCAGCAATTAATCATGCCAAAAATAATAATAGTAATGTTCATATTATTGGTTTACTAAGTGATGGTGGAGTACATGCTCATATTAATCATATTTTGGCATTATTAGAAATTGCTAAACAACAAAATTTTAAGAATGTTTATGTTCATGCTATTTTAGATGGTCGTGATACAAAAGCTGATATTTCTAAAATTTATATTGAACAGTTATTAAAAACTATGAAACAATTAGGTGTTGGTATGGTTGCTACTATTTCAGGAAGATATTATGCTATGGATCGCGATAAACGTTGATATCGTTTAAAAATAGCATATGATGTAATAGTTAATCATGAAGGCGCTTCATTTATTAATCCTATTGCTTATGTTAATGCAGAATATAGTGCTGGTCGTAATGATGAATTTATTATGCCTGCTTATAATTCTGAAATTAATAATGGTAATATTACTAATAACGATAGCATTATTTTTGCTAATTTCCGTCCTGATCGTGCAATTCAATTAGCATCAGCATTAACAAATAATAAATATGATTTTAATATTAGTATGAAAATACCAACATTAAAAAATACTTTTTTTATTTCAATGATGGAATATGCTAAAAGTGTTAAACCACAAGGTGTTATTTTTCCACCTATATCAATGTTTGATGCTTTAGGGGAATGATTAAGTAAAAATCAATATCATCAATTACGAATTGCTGAAACTGAAAAATATGCACACGTAACTTATTTTTTTGATGGTGGTGTTGATGTTGAATATCCACTATCAACAAGAATTTTAATTCCTTCACCAAAAGTAGCAACTTATGACTTAAAACCAGAAATGAGTGCTCGCGAAACTACTACTCGTTTAGAAAGTGAAATTTCTAAAAACATATATGATGTTATGTTTTTAAATTTTGCTAATCCAGATATGGTTGGTCATACTGGTTTTTTAAATGCTGCCATTGATGCGATTGATGTTATTGATGAATGTCTTGGAAAATTGTATCAAGCAATAAAAAAAGTGAATGGTATTTTAATGATTACTGCTGATCATGGTAATGCTGAAATCATGATTGATAAAGAGGGTAATCCTAATAAAAAACATACATCACAACCAGTACCATTTATTATTTGTAAAACAGGATTAAAATTAAAATCAGGTGGTTGCTTAGCAAATATTGCTCCAACGCTATTAGAAGTTTTGGGTTTAGTTAAACCAACTGTTATGACAAGTGAGTCTTTAATTATTAAATAAAAATATATTGATTTTTTATTTTTATTGATAAGTGCTTGTTTTAAGAATATAAAAGTATTAAAATATAGGAATATTAATTAAATATAGTGTTTCCCCTTTTATTTTTTTAAATAAATATAAGGGTTTTATTATATTTAGCTTTTATATTTTGGAAATTTATACATTTATTAAAAATTCTGGAGGTAAAGTATGCCAGAAACAGTAGAATATCGAGAACTTAATGACTTTCTACAAAAATCATTAAGTTCTAAAAAAGATGAATCATCACCCAATATAACTTTAAATAGTTCGGAAGTTAAGATTGATGATATAAAAACACAATTGGATAGTAGTTTAAAAGAATATATTATTGAACTTGTATATATAGATGAAAATGGACGTTTAGTAAAAAATACTAATGATGAAAACGTTAGTATTATTCAACAACCACCTTTAGCAATTAATAGTGATAAATTACAACAACTAGTAATAGTAAAAGAAAAATTAGATAGTTCTCTAGTACATTTATATCGAACTAAAAAAGAAAATGATAAGATTATTCTTGAATATTTAGGTAAAAAAGAATTACCAGCATTATTATTAAAAACTGAATCAGAATCCAATAATTTAAATAATGAAGAATATAAAGAAGAGTTAGATGATCTTAATGTTAATATT
The DNA here is from genome assembly GCF_040369795.1 of Spiroplasma ixodetis. GTDB lineage: Bacteria > Bacillota_I > Bacilli_A > Mycoplasmatales > VBWQ01 > Spiroplasma_E > Spiroplasma_E ixodetis_B. Next base: position 1,044,278 of record NZ_AP028955.1, on the reverse strand, counting down.
ATAAAAAGATCTGAAGAACCTATGAAATTATCATTTGCTGAAAATGGAACGTGTTATTTGTTTATTGATGATAAAAACAAAACAATTGTTCCTGTAGATGTAAATGATGCTAAGGAATTTAAAAACTTTGTATCCAAAAAATGTCCTCGTAATGGTAGTATAAATATTGAAGTTGATAAAAATGGAAAGATTTTGTTTGCATATATTATTGATAAACAGACTCATAAGTGGAAAGATATAAAAATTGATGAAAAATTAATTGATACTTTTGAAAGAGTAATTAGTACAGCCTCTTCTTTACATTCACAACATTCACAAAATAATTCTGTTGCACCTAAAAAAGAAGTACAAAGTAATAATTCTTTTCCTACAAAAGAAGTTAATGGTACTGAAACACCATCAAAACCAGTAGAACAAAGTGCTAAGTCAGTTTTATCTACACCAACACCATAAACGTAATAATTAAAGGAGAAAAATAAAAATGCCACTAATGGAAAATTTTAAATGATTTACAAACATTATGAGAAATATATATCAATCAGAAATAAGTGATGTTGAAGATAGTGCTATTGAAGTAGAGGATGAACTATATTCAAAAAAGAATACACTTAATATTTTGAAGAATTCTTCTTTCGAGATTAATCCATTAAAAGTAAAAAAAATAGTTAGTTTAAATCAAGATGGAAAATTTGTTGTTGATAGTGGTTCATTAGTTAATACTATATTTATTAGTGATGAATCATTAACTCAAAATGATCAAAGTTTATTTAAAAAAGATCAGTTAGTTTTTTTCGAAGATGAAACTGACAATACTAAAATTAAAATATATAAAATTTTATTTGATGAATCTCAAGGTGAAATAAGACCTGAATTAGGATTATTAGGAAGTATAAAATTATCAGAATTTAATGGAATTTTTATAAATTCTGGACTGTTTAAAGAAAATGATGTTTTAATTAATCAAAAGATTAATAGTTTATTAGATGTTCCAGAATTGCAAAATCCATTTGAGCAACCAAACCCAGTTTGAGATGTGAAACACTATAAAATTAATGGTTATTATTCAAATAGTAGAATGATCGAAGATTTTAAAAAACATTTAAACTTAGTGAATGTTGAAAAAGACTATTTTATTTATCGTCAAGGAAATGAAATTTTTATTAAAAATGTTACTGACCCAAATGATAATTTTAAAATCTCAACAACTGCTCAAAATATTAATGATAATTATATTTTTTATTTAAATAAAAAGATTAACGAAAATGGAGAAATTTTTTGAGAAACCTATAAAATAACATCAACGGTTATTCCAGGTTCATTTCATGACAATCTAAGATATCAAGCATATGAATTTAATCCTTTAACTGACCAGCAATTTGATGATTTAAAAGCATTAAGTATTCCTCCGCAATTAGGATTTACTATAGAACCAACAATTAATAATGGATTAGCATCTCTTCTTAAAGAAGAACAACAAGAAATTGATATTGTTGCTATGCGTTTTTTAGTAAATGCACCAGAAGTGTTACCAGAATATTTACCTGAACCTTTACAGATTGCAAATAATATCTCTGAAACATTGCAAAATAATAGCATAGAAGGTTTGTATAGTTTAGTAATAGAAGATGGTAAAATAAAAATATCAGATTCTAAATCAGATCCAGAAAATGTAATTTTTGAACAAGAACTTTCTCAAGAAAATAAAAATATATGAAATGATATAGAAGTTGCTGGTAAGTATCAAAAAGTATACTTTGCAAAAAACCCAAGTAATAATTTATTAGAAAAATGAGTAGTTATTGCTGATCAAAATCAACTACAATGTATTGGAACAATTTCTTTATCGGAATTAAGAAAAAGTTTTGTAAATAATAATTTATTTCCTATCAAATTAAATGGTATTCATTGTGGAGAAAATGGAGCACAAGTTAAAGTGGCAAGAGCTATTGATGAACAGGCAACACAACCAGAACCACCAAGTACAAAATTATCTCCAGTTATCGTTAAAAATGTTATTAATTTAAAATGAGATGATAGTAGAGAATTATGAGATTTAAATATAACAACTGATGAGCAAACATTGGATAAAAAATTAAAATTAGAAAAAGATGAAAATGATATTTTGAATAATTTAATATATCAAAATAAAAAAGCAAATACTGTTATTTTATTTAATAAGTGTGATGGTAAATTTTTAAGAGCATATTATTTTGATAAAAATAATAAGAAAGTAAATTGCTCTAATAAGTTAAGTGATGAAGATAAAGAACAACTTAGTACCATAAATCAAAAAGCAAAAGTAAGAGTATCAGAAGCAAGAACAGTAACGCCAATACCTGATTTAAAACCAAACTTATTTTCAAAAAATACTAAAACTTTTAATTTTAATATTTTTAATGGAAAATGTTATGTTTTATGTAATGATGAACTTGGAATTCCATTAAAAGCAGAAGTGAAACTTAGTCATGAACAAATTCGTGCATTATCATATTTAGCTAAAAATGAAGTTGATTTTTCTTTAACTTTTGATAAAGATGATAATTTTAAAAGTATAATTTATACTTTTTATAGAGATGAATTAAAACAAAATGTAACTATTAATAGGAAAGATTTATCTGATAGTAATAATTTTAATCAAAAAACGATTGAAACTGATGAATTAATGGAAACAATAGTTACTGCTCTTAATAATCCCGAAAGTTTAATACCAGAAGATGATGGAGTAACTCCAAAATCATGAAATAGTGATACTGCTGCTAAAGTTAATGGAGCATCATTACCAAGTAGTACAACTCAACATCCACAACAACAACAAATGTAATTAAATCATCATTATTTTAGAAGCACAAATATTTTTTATTTGTGCTTTTTTGATTCTAAACAATATTTTTTTCTGTATAATAATTAGTGAAATATTAAAGAAAGAAGGAATTAACAAATATGTCTTGCATTATTGATATTAGAGCACTACAAGTAATAGACTCAAGAGGAAATCCAACTATTCAAGTTGAATGTTGAACTGAAGATGGTGGATACGGGCTTGCTTTAGTGCCATCAGGCGCTTCAACAGGTACTAGAGAAGCTTTAGAACTACGAGACAAAGATACTAAAGTTTATGGTGGACTTGGTGTTATGAAAGCCATTAAAAATATTAATGAAAATATTGCCGAAGCTATTATTGGTTTGGAAGTTACTAATCAAAGATTAATTGATCAAACAATGATTAAGTTAGATGGAACAGAAAATAAAACAAAATTAGGTGCCAATGCTATTTTAGGGGTATCATTAGCAGTTGCTAAAGCTGCCGCTGATGAATTATATGTGCCCTTATATACATACTTAGGTGGTGCTAATGCTTGTCAGTTGCCAGTCCCAATGTTAAATGTAATTAATGGTGGTGCTCATGCTGATAATAATATTGACTTTCAAGAATTTTTAATAATGCCAGTTGGTGCTAAAACATTTTCAAAGGCAATCCAAATGGCTGCCGAAACTTTTCATGCTTTAAAAAGTATTTTAAAAGGTAAGGGTTTAGTTACTGCAGTTGGTGATGAAGGTGGTTTTGCTCCTAATTTAAAATCAACCGAAGAAGCATTAGATTTAATTGTTGAAGCTATTAAAAAAGCGGGTTATACTCAAAATAAAGATATAAAAATTGCTATGGACTGTGCATCATCAGAGATTTATAAAAATGGTAAATATGTTTTTGGTAATAAAGATGGTAAAAGTAAAAATACTGAAAAATTATTAACTTCAGCGCAACTAGTAGATTATTTAGTTCATTTAACTAAAAAATATCCAATTATTTCAATTGAAGATGGTTTGGCTGAAGGTGATTGAGAAGGATTTAAATTATTATTAGAAAAATCAGAAGGTAAATTCCAAGTTGTTGGTGATGATTTATTCGTTACTAATCCAAAAATTATTAAAGAAGGAATTATTAAAAACGTTGCTAATTCAGCATTAATTAAATTAAATCAAATTGGAACATTAACTGAAACTATGGAAGCTATTGAAATGTGTCAAAAAGCTGGGTGAACGGCAGTAGTATCTCATCGTTCTGGGGAAACTGAAGATACAATGATTGCTGACTTAGCAGTAGCTTTTAATACTGGACAAATTAAAACAGGTTCAATGTCAAGAACTGATCGTGTTGCAAAATACAATCGTTTATTAACAATTGAAGCTGATTTAGTAGATCAAGCTAAATTTTTAGGTGACGATGTATTTTATAATATTAATTAATTAAAATCATATTTTATGATTAAATTTACTGATATCCTTTTTAATTTTAAACAAATTATAATAATTATCACTAAAATAATGTAATTAGAAGAGAGGATGACTAAATATGCAAGAATTAAATAAAAGAAGAATTGGAATCTTAACTTCTGGTGGTGATTCACCAGGTATGAATAATGTTATTAATGCAGTATATAAGACTTTTCGTGGTATAAATCATGAAAATAGTAAAATTGCTACTACTGATAAAAGACCATTTGAATTAGTTTTAATAAAAAATGGTTATAAAGGAATAATGACAAATGACATTCATGTTATTGATAACAATTGAGCAAATTTAATTGATCTAGGAACTGAGATGGGGGGAACAATCATTGGGTCTGCTCGTTTTAGAGAATTTGAGCAAGAAGAAACTCGTAAAAAATGTATTGAAATTTTAAAATATAAAAAAATTGAAGGTTTAATTGCTATTGGTGGTGATGGCACATATAATGGTTTGCAAAAATTAAGTAATGAAGCAGCTATTCAATGCGTGGGTATTCCAGGTACTATTGATAATGATATTAGTTCAAGTGAGTTTACTATTGGTTTTGATACCGCTCTTAATACAATTGTTGAAAATCTTGATAAAATTCGTCAAACCGCTAATTCTCATGGAAGAATTATGATTGTTGAAGTAATGGGTCGTAATTGTGGTGACCTTGCTCTTCATAGTGCTGCTGCTGCAAATTGTGATTTAGTTGCAACTAAAGATTTAGGAATTGGAGAACAGTCATTGATTGATATTATTAAACAGTTGTACACTAAAAAACAACGTCGTTCATTAGTAATAGTAGTAACTGAACGTCAATATGATGTTAATAAAATAGCTAAAATCATTGAAAAAGATACTGATTGTGAAACAAGAGCAGTAATATTGGGTCAAATTCAACGTGGGGGAACACCAAGTGCATTTGATCGTTATTTAGCAACAATGATGGGTATTTTTGCTGCCGAAAGATTTGCAAATAGTAATAAATCTAGTATTTGTATTGGATTACAAGATAATAAATTAGTAGCTATTGAAATTCAAGATGCATTAAACACACCTTCAATAAATAAAAATAACGTCGCTAATAAAATTTTACGTTTGTCAGGAGTTATTTTTAAAAAAAATACTTAATAAAAAGAGGTGAATAATTTGATATCAATTATAAAAAGAACTAAATGTGTAACTACTTTAGGACCTGCTTCAAATTCTGCTGATGTTATTAAACAACTAATAGAAAATGGCTCAATTTGTGGGCGTTTAAATTTTTCTCATGGTACTCATGATGAACATTTAGCAAGGGTTTTAATGATTAGAGAAGTATCTAAACAATTAAATGTACCAGTTGCTATTATGTTAGATACTAGAGGTCCAGAAGTTAGAACACATACCTTTACAAAGGGTAGTGTAGAAATCAAAAAAAATGAAATTATTACTATAATTGACAATAAAGAGATTATTGGTACTGCCGATAAGTTTTCTGTAAATTATGGTAATTTAGCAAAAGATATTAAAGTTAATGATAATTTACTAGTAGATGATGGTAAATTAACATTAAAGGTTACAGCGGTTAAAGATCATACTGTTATTTGTCATGCTTTAAATACACATACTATTAAAGATCGTCGTGCTATTAATATTCCAAATGTTAAATTGTCTTTACCTTTTATTTCTGAAAAAGATAGAGCAGATTTAATTTTTGGTTGTCAGCAAAAAGTAGATTATGTTGCTGCATCATTTGTTTGTTCAGAAGCTGATATTAAAGAAATCCGCAAAGTTTTAGATGATAATGATGGTAAACATATTCAAATCATTGCTAAAATTGAATCACAATTAGCAGTTAATAATTTTGATGGCATTTTAAAAGAATCAGATGCTATTATGGTTGCTCGTGGTGATTTAGGAGTTGAAATTCCTTTTGAAAAAGTTCCTTTTTTAGAACGTGAATGAATTAAAAAATGTCGTACTGTTAACAAACCGATAATTGTTGCTACGCAAATGTTAGATTCAATGATAGATAATCCTCATCCAACACGCGCTGAAGTTACTGATGTTTGGGTTGCTATGGATTGGGGAACAACATGTACAATGTTATCGGGTGAATCTGCCAATGGTAACTATCCTGTGTTATCAATTGCAATAATGAGTAAAATTCTTGTTGATGCTGAAAGTCATCAAGAACAGAGTAAAATTGCTACTGATTTATTGCATACAAAAGATCAATTAGTTGCTAAAACTATTAAAAAAATTATTGAAGAAAAACCACAATATTTAATTACTAATAGTCAAGATAGTAATTATATTAGAACTATTGCTAATGCTCATTTGCCAGTTTATATAATTCCTATTGTTAATAATGTTATTGATTATAATAAATTTGCAATAAACTTTGGAATTTATACTTTTTTAGCAGCTGAAGGAATTCCAGCAGAATTAAGTAATTCTTCGCAATTAGTTAAAAGCATTAGTAGCACTTATATAATCCCTACTAAATCAAAAGTATTAGTAGTAGATATTAATAATAATACTAATCCTTTTACAACTTTTATTGTCAAATAACCTAGTACTACTGAGGTAAATTAGAAAAGGAATTAGGTAAAACATGAAAATTAATGTAATTAAATTAAATGGCAAAACGATGACTTATAATATTGAAAATCCAATTACTGGTTATCAATTATTAAAACAGGAAAATGAAAATATAGATTCTTCAATTATTGCTTTTACTCTGAATGGACAATTAAAAGATTTATATTTAGAAATTAAAGAAGATGCTGAAATCAAGTTTATTAAAAAAGATGATGCTTTAGGATGAACTATTTTAAATTATGGATGTTCTATGATTTTAGTTCATACTATTAAATTAATGTATCCACAAGCGTTAATTACGATTGCTAATACTAATGATAATGGTTTTTATTTAGATTTTGATTATGAAAAGCGACTTTCTAATGATGAATTAATTAAAATTGAAGAGAAAATGCGTGAAATTTTAATAAAAAATATTGAAATTAAAAGAGTTTGTCAAACTAAAGAAGAATCTTTAAAAACTCATAAAGACAATCCTTTTGCTTTAGAATATATTAAATTAAATCATGTTAATGGATTAAAATGCTCTTATTTAGTTGATAATAAGACTTTAGTAGTGGCATCGGGTGTTGCTATTAATGATTCTTCATCAATAAAAGATTTTAAATTATTAAGTATTACTGGTGCATATTGATTAGGAAATGATAAAAACAAACAATTACAGCGTATTTCTGGCATTTGTGATTATTCAAAAGTAAAATTAGTAGATAAACTTAATGAACTTGAAGAACGAAAAAATCGTGATCATCGCAAACTAGGTAAAGAATTAAATATTTTTACTTTTAATGATGATTGTGGTAAAGGATTACCTATATTTTTACCAAATGGTATGGTTATTAAAAAAGTTTTGCAGAAATATTTGAGAAAACAAGAATTTATGTGAGATTATCAAGAAGTAGCGACACCAGTTTTAGGCTCTGTTGAATTATATAAAAAAAGTGGTCATTGAGATCATTATCGTGAAAATATGTTCACTCCAATACAAAAAGCAGAACTATCAGAAGAACAATTGGTATTAAGACCGATGACTTGTCCTCATCACTGTATGATTTATAAAAGTGCTCTTCGTAGTTATAAAGATTTACCTTTGCGTTTAAGTGAGCATGCTTTATTATATCGTTATGAAGCAAGTGGGGCTTTAACTGGTTTAGAACGAGTGAGAAGCATGGAATTAACTGATTCTCATATTTTTGTTAGATTTGATCAAATGAAAACAGAGTTTAAACGTTGTTATCAGTTAATTGCTGAGGTTTTAAAAACTTTAAATATTAAAATTGATTATTTATCATTATCTTTACGAGATCCTGCTGATAAAGAAAAATATTTTAATGATGATAAAATGTGAAATCAGGCAGAAACAGCATTAAGTGAAGTTTTAGATGAATTACAATTAGAGTATAAACCAATGATTGGTGAGGCTGCTTTTTATGGACCAAAATTTGATGTTCAAATTAAAACAGCATTAGGTCATGAAATTACAATATCTACTATTCAATTTGATTTCTTATTACCGAAAAAGTTTAATTTAAATTATATTGATGAAAATAATAATGAAACAAATCCAGTTATTGTTCATCGAGGATTAATTGGTACATATGAACGTTTTATTGCCACATTATTAGAACAAAATAAAGGCGTTTTTCCACTATGATTAGCACCAAGGCAAATTGCAATTTTACCAATAAATGAAAAAGAAAAAACCTTAGAATATGCGAATAAATTATTGCAAACTTGTAAACAACATAATTTACGAACTGAAATTATTAGCAGTGGAACTATTGGCAAACGTATTGTTGAAACACAAACTCAAAAAATTCCTTATCAAATTATTATTGGTGATAAGGAAATAGAAAATAATAATTTAAGTTATCGTCATTACGGTCAAAAAGAAAGTAAAATTGCTACTTTATCAGAATTTTTAAAATTATTAACAAAACAAGTTGAGAATAAAATATAACTATAAAAATTAAAAAACCATTTAAGGTTCTAATTCTTAAATGGTTTTTTAGTTAATTAAGCAATTTAATTTTACTAAAGACATATTCCGTAAATAAATTTAATCAATTGTCAATAATAATATTTATAAATTTTTTAGTGTTAATAATTATAGAAGTTAATATTTTTAAAAAAATACTTTAAAAATAAATTTATATTTCAAACACAAAAATTGTTAATATTATTTTTATATTAACTTGATAAAAATTTAAATTTTTAAAAAAATATTAAAAATATTTTTTTATTTTAATGGTTTTGTTTTATTAAAAATTTCACAAAGTAAGTTAAATCTTAAGTGCATAAGTCTAAATATACTTTTTCTACATTTATTTATTAAAATTTTGAATCTTTTTAATCAAGCAAAAACATGTTCAACTTTAATTCTAATTTTTGAAATAATTTTGTTGTAGATTTTTTCTTGTTTAGTTAATTTTCTACCTTTATTTTTTTTAATTGGTAATATAGTATTTTTATAAATATTTTGTATTCCTTGATATCCCAAATCACCAATAATTATTGTTTTTTCTGAAAATTCAAGATTTGAATTTTTTAATATTTGAAAATCATGTACTTTTCCATTATCAGCAAAAATATCAACAATTTTTTTATTAAAAAAGTCATATATAATTTGAAATTTTATAGAAAACATTCAACTTTTACCAGAAAAATATTATAACTGTAGTTTTTTTTAGTTGGTCTTTTAATTTCAATTTCAGTTGAATCAATTAAATAAAATTGAAATTCATTTAAATCTTCTTGTTTTTTCTCAATTTTTGATTTATATTTTGTTTTTAAAAACTGATAATCTTTGTCATAACTAAGTTTATTTTCTACTCAAGTAATATTTCAAAAACAAATTGATGCACTCGTTTTATATTTAATACTCATTTGGAAAAAAGTATAATATTCTTTTCAGTATACTAAAGTCATCATCAATCTTTCTTCAACTGAAAGTTTATATTTTAGACATATTCCATAAATAAATTTTTTAAAAGTAAATTAATAATTTAAAATTTATTTTATAATTTATTTATTAATAAATTAATAAGGCGTTGATAAAAATGAATTTTGAAAATTTAAAAAAATTAAAAAATGAACAATTTTATAGATATTTTGGTATAAAACGTTTTCATTTTGATGAAATGTTAACAAAATTAATTGAAATAGAAAATTTAAAAAAAACTAAAGGTAGAAAATATAAACTTTCAGTTGAAGAAAGATTGATGATGACTTTAGTATACTGAAAAGAATATTATACTTTTTTCCAAATGAGTATTAAATATAAAATGAGTGCATCAATTTGTTTTTGAAATATTACTTGAGTAGAAAATAAACTTAGTTATGACAAAGATTATCAGTTTTTAAAAACAAAATATAAATCAAAAATTGAGAAAAAACAAGAAGATTTAAATGAATTTCAATTTTATTTAATTGATTCAACTGAAATTGAAATTAAAAGACCAACTAAAAAAAACTACAGTTATAATATTTTTCTGGTAAAAGTTGAATGTTTTCTATAAAATTTCAAATTATATATGACTTTTTTAATAAAAAAATTGTTGATATTTTTGCTGATAATGGAAAAGTACATGATTTTAAAATATTAAAAAATTAAAATCTTGAATTTTCAGAAAAAACAATAATTATTGGTGATTTGGGATATCAAGGAATACAAAATATTTATAAAAATACTATATTACCAATTAAAAAAACTAAAAATAAAAAATTAACTAAACAAGAAAAAATCTACAACAAAATTATTTCAAAAATTAGAATTAAAGTTGAACATGTTTTTGCTTGATTAAAAAGATTCAAAATTTTAATAAATAAATGTAGAAAAAGTATATTTAGACTTATGTACTTAAGATTTAACTTACTTTGTGAAATTTTTAATAAAACAAAACCATTAAAATAAAAAAATATTAAAAATATTTTTTTAAAAATTTAAATTTTTATCAAGTTAATATAAAAACAATATTAACAATTTTTGTGTTTGAAATATAAATTTATTTTTAAAGTATTTTTTTAAAAATATTAACTTCTATAATTATTAACACTAAAAAATTTATAAATATTATTATTGACAATTGATTAAATTTATTTACGGAATATGTCTTTTCTACCTTTAGTTTTTTTTAATATTTTCTATTTCAATTAATTTTGTTAACATTTCATCAAAATGAAAACGTTTTATACCAAAATATCTATAAAATTGTTCATTTTTTAATTTTTTTAAATTTCCAAAATTCATTTTTATCAACACCTTATTAATTTATTAATTGACTGTTAAAAAATTTATTTACGGAATATGTCTTAAGTATATTAGTAAAATTTAAACCATTTTTTTATAAGAAAAAAATATTTATATTTTTACTATTATTTTGATTGACATTGGGTTTTGTTTTCTGTAAGATAATTATTGTGCCCTAAAATAAATGGGTTACAAACTAGAAAAAACGATCTTTGAAAACTAAATAGAACAAAAATTAATCCGTCAATTTTTTATTAAAAATTAAATAAGTCAGACATCATCTTTTAACAAAAAAATTTTATTGAGAGTTTGATCCTGGCTCAGGATTAACGCTGGCGGCATGCCTAATACATGCAAGTCGAACGAAAGTAGCAATACTTTAGTGGCGAACGGGTGAGTAACACGTATCTAACCTACCATTTAGCGGGGAATAACTGTTGGAAACGACAGCTAATACCGCATATGTTATTTATTTGCAATGATAAATAATGAAAGGAGCATTTGCTTCACTAATTGATGGGGATGCGGCGCATTAACTAGTTGGTAAGGTAATGGCTTACCAAGGTAACGATGCGTAGCCGATCTGAGAGGATGAACGGCCACATTGGGACTGAGACACGGCCCAAACTTCTACGGAAGGCAGCAGTATGGAATTTTTCACAATGGGCGAAAGCCTGATGGAGCGATGCCGCGTGACTGATGAAGGTCTTCGGATTGTAAAAGTCTGTTGTAAGGGAAGAAGTGCTAGAATAGGAAATGATTTTAGTATCGACCATACCTTACCAGAAAGCCACGGCTAACTATGTGCCAGCAGCCGCGGTAATACATAGGTGGCAAGCGTTATCCGGATTTATTGGGCGTAAAGCGTGCGTAGACGGTTTTGCAAGTCTGAGGTTAAATTTAGGGGCTCAACCCCTAACCACCTTGGAAACTACATTACTAGAGTATAGGAGAGGTTAGTGGAATTTCATGTGTAGCGGTGGAATGCGTAGATATATGAAGGAACACCAGTGGCGAAGGCGGCTAACTGGCCTATTACTGACGTTGTGGCACGAAAGCGTGGGGAGCAAATAGGATTAGATACCCTAGTAGTCCACGCCGTAAACGATGAGTACTAAGTGTTGCCATGAGGCAGTGCTGTAGTTAACGCATTAAGTACTCCGCCTGAGTAGTATGCTCGCAAGAGTGAAACTCAAAGGAATTGACGGGGACCCGCACAAGCGGTGGAGCATGTGGTTTAATTCGAAGCAACGCGAAGAACCTTACCAGGTCTTGACATGCCTTGCGAAGCTATAGAGATATAGTAGAGGTTAACAAGAATACAGGTGGTGCATGGTTGTCGTCAGTTCGTGTCGTGAGATGTTTGGTTAAGTTCAGCAACGAACGCAACCCTTGTCCTTAGTTGCCAGCATTAAGTTGGGGACTCTAAGGAGACTGCTAGTGTAAGCTAGAGGAAGGTGGGGACGACGTCAAATCATCATGCCCCTTATGACCTGGGCTACACACGTGCTACAATGGCTGATACAAAGAGTCGCTAAACCGCAAGGTCAAGCAAATCTCAAAAAGTCAGTCTCAGTCCGGATTGAAGTCTGCAACCCGACTTCATGAAGTCGGAATCGCTAGTAATCGCGAATCAGCAATGTCGCGGTGAATACGTTCTCGGGTCTTGTACACACCGCCCGTCAAACCACGAGAGTTGGCAATGCCAGAAGTCAGTGTCCTAACCGCAAGGAGGGAGCTGCCAAAGGCAGGGTTGATGATTGGGGTTAAGTCGTAACAAGGTATCCCTACCGGAAGGTGGGGATGGATCACCTCCTTTCTATGGAGTTTAGTTTCTAATAAGAAACCAAGACAACAAAAAAAATTAGATGGATGATTTATTGGATTACTTCTTTTGTTCTGTTTAGTTTTCAGGGATTGTTTTCTCTGAGCAATTGTTCTTTAAAAACTGGATAATAGACATCTTTTAAAAAAAATAAGATAATTTTTATCTTGTAATAGGATATTCTAAAAATAAATTATTAAGAGCGTATGGTGGATGCCTTGGAATTGGAAGACGATGAAGGACGCGATTACCTGCGATAACCTTCGGGGAGCTGGAAATAAGCTTTGATCCGGAGATGTCCGAATGGGGAAACCCACTATCTTTAATCAGATAGTACTGTACAATGAATTCATAGTTGTGGAGAGTGATACCTAGAGAATTGAAACATCTTAGTACCTAGAGGAAAAGAAAGCGAATGCGATTCCCTTAGTAGCGGCGAGCGAAAAGGGAGCAGCCTAAACCAGTCGTCAGACTGGGGTTATAGGACTGTCTATTAGGTTCGACCTATGAAGAGTTACAAAATTTATATATAGCAGAAGTTGTTGGGAAGCAACGCCATAGATGGTGAAAGCCCAGTATGCGAAATGTATAAATCTCTTGACAGTATCCTGAGTACGGCGAGGCACGTGGAACCTTGTCGGAATTTGTGCAGACCACTGCGTAAGGCTAAATACTAACCAATTACCGATAGTGAACCAGTACCGTGAGGGAAAGGTGAAAAGTACCCCGAGAGGGGAGTGAAATAGTTTCTGAAACCATATGCTTACAACAAGTCGGAGCCCGTTAATGGGTGACGGCGTGCCTTTGTAGAATGAGCCGGCGAGTTACGATTACATGCAAGGTTAAGTTGAAAAGACGGAGCCGAAGTGAAAGCGAGCCTGAATAGGGCGTTTAGTATGTGGTCGTAGACCCGAAACCAGGTGATCTAGCCATGAGCAGGTTGAAGTTAATGTAACAGTTAATGGAGGACCGAACCAACGTTCGTTGAAAAGACCGTGGATGACTTGTGGCTAGCGGTGAAATTCCAATCGAACCTGGAGATAGCTGGTTCTCCCCGATATAGTTTTAGGACTAGCGTCAGAATTAGCGCAATGGAGGTAAAGCTCTGAATGTATGATGGCCCCACCTCGGGGTACTGAATGCAATTAAACTGCGAATGCCATTGTTACATATCTGGCAGTCAGTCTATGGGTGATAAGGTCCATGGACGTGAGGGAAACAGCCCAGATCATCAGCTAAGGTCCCCAAATCAATGCTAAGTGGAAAACGATGTGGAATTGTTCAGACAGCTAGGAGGTTGGCTTAGAAGCAGCCATCCTTTAAAGAGTGCGTAACAGCTCACTAGTCGAATGATTCTGCGCGGAAAATGTACCGGGGCTAAGCATTGTACCGAAGCTATGGGTCTGTATATATGTTTACATATATTGTGGGCGGTAGGGGAGCGTTCTAATCTGCGACGAAGTTAGACCGGAAGGACTAGTGGAGCGTTTAGAAGTGAGAATGCCGGCGTGAGTAACGATTGAAGGTGATAATCCTTCATGCCGATTGACCAAGGTTTCCTGGGCTAGGTTCGTCCACCCAGGGTTAGTCAGGACCTAAGGCGAGGCCGAAAGGCGTAGTCGATGGATAACAGGTTGATATTCCTGTACCACCATAGTGACTGATGGAATGACGGAGAAGGCTAAAATGTCCCAGTGGTTGGTAGTGCTGGGCTAAGTACAAAGAGGGTTGTGTAGGCAAATCCGCACAGCGTTAACCTTGAAGTACGATGGGGAGTGAACAGTTCGCTTAGTAACGAAGCATTTGATGCCATACTTCCAAGAAAAGTTTCTAAAGACATCACCATGGTGCCTGTACCGAGAACGGACACACGTGGTCAAGGAGAATATCCTAAGGCAAGCGAGATAACTATAGCTAAGGAACTCTGCAAAATAACCCCGTAAGTTAGCGAGAAGGGGAACTCATAGCAATATGAGTCGCAGTGAAGAGGTCCGGGCGACTGTTTAGCAAAAACACAGCTCTCTGCTAAGTCGTAAGACGATGTATAGGGGGTGACGCCTGCCCAGTGCTGGAAGGTTAAAGAGATTTGTTAGCGTAAGCGAAGCTTTGAACTAAAGCCCCAGTGAACGGCGGCCGTAACTATAACGGTCCTAAGGTAGCGAAATTCCTTGTCAGGTAAGTTCTGACCCGCACGAAAGGCGTAACGATCCGGACGCTGTCTCGGCTATAGACTCGGTGAAATCTTAGTACCTGTGAAGATGCAGGTTACCCGCGATTAGACGGAAAGACCCCGTGGAGCTTTACTACAACTTGATATTGAATTTTGGTGTAGTTTGTACAGCATAGGTGGGAGACGTTGATATGCAGACGCTAGTAGGCATGGAGTCACCATTGGGATACCACCCTTGCTATATTGAAATTCTAACTTGAGACCATAATCTGGTCTAAGGACAGTGTCTGGTAGGTAGTTTGACTGGGGCGGTCGCCTCCTAAAAAGTAACGGAGGCGCCCAAAGGTACCCTCAATATGAATGGAAATCATATGTAGAGCGCAAAGGTAAAAGGGTGCTTGACTGCGAGACATACAAGTCGAGCAGGAACGAAAGTTGGGCTTAGTGATCCGGCGGTGCTGTGTGGAAAGGCCGTCGCTCAACGGATAAAAGTTACCCCGGGGATAACAGGCTAATCTCTCCCAATAGTTCATATAGACGGGGAGGTTTGGCACCTCGATGTCGGCTCATCGCATCCTGGAGGTGTAGTAGCTTCCAAGGGTTGGGCTGTTCGCCCATTAAAGCGGTACGCGAGCTGGGTTCAGAACGTCGTGAGACAGTTTGGTCCCTATCTGTCGTGGGCGCAAGAAATTTGAGGAAAGCTGTTCCTAGTACGAGAGGACCGGAATGGACCTACCTCTGGTGCACCAGTTGTCACGCCAGTGGCACAGCTGGGTAGCTATGTAGGGCATGAATAAGCGCTGAAAGCATCTAAGCGCGAAGTCAGTTCCAAGATGAGATTTCTCATTCGAAAGAAGTAAGATCCCTTGAATACTACAAGGTTGATAGGTCAGGTGTGTAAGCATAGTGATATGTTCAGTTTACTGATACTAATAGATCGAGGATTTATTGAAGAATATATTCTCTATTGCAAATCAAAATTAATCAAATTTAAAGATGTCTGTTTCTAGTTTTTAGGGAGCAATTGCTAAACTATTTGGTGTCCATGGCGGAGTGGTCACACCTGTTCCCATCTCGAACACAGCAGTTAAGCACTCCAGCGGCGAAAATACCAGCAATGGGAAAATATCACGATGCCAAATTTTTTTAATTTTTACATTAAAATAAGTAAATAATTTTATGGAAATTATCCCCACATGTACTAGTGTCGAGAAAAAATGAATTGAAATAATTTTTCAATAGCATATTTCAAAATGAAAACGATTGTTTGAAATATATAGCGAAGTTGAAAGTAATGAAATGTATCAGGTGTGCTTCTTCTAGTTTGAATGTTTCTGATTTGAGAAGAATACTAAATGTTTGAAATGTCATCAAACATTTAGTATTCTTCATGACACCATTTTTCACAAGTCACAAACACCTTTGACATCTTGGTTTTATCTCATCTTTAGATGAATAAACACAAAGCATGTGGAATGGCAACCTTTTTTAGGACTGTTTTTTGGTAGACATTTGTGCTTGGTGTTTTATGGGGGTTAAGTAGTTTAGAGTGCTGTGGATTCTTATGTTGTTGTATCAATTGATATAATCAAATAATTCTAATTTTAATTGGATTAATGATGTAAAATTTTTATCATTAATAAACTCTGTTTTGAAAGTTTTGAAAGCTGCTTCAGCAACAGCGTTATCATAAGGACAACCTTTTTTGCTTAAAGAGCGGGTAATATTGAAGGCTAATAAAAGTTTATCAATATTTTTATTATTAAATTAATTACCGCGATCGCTATGAAATATTTGAATATTTTTTAAACAACGATTTGAGCACATAAATGTTTGATATACTAATGACGCATCTTTTTTAGTACCTACACTATGTCCAATAATTTCGCGATTGTACAGGTCGATTAATAAGCAAATATAGTTTTATTTACCATTAACTTGAACATAAGTTAAATCACTAACAATAACTTCATTTTTAAGCCTATTATTAAAGTCTCTATTAACAAGATTAGTAATTTGACTATCATTGACTTTATTATGATAATTTTTGTATGATAATTTAGTGTATTTTGATATTAAATTATGTTTATTCATAATTTTTTTAATTTTTCGTCTTGATAAATTAATTTTCTTTTCTTTTAGAACAACTTTTAATCTTCTTGTTCCATAAGCTTCTTTATTTTCTTTAAAAGCACTAATAACAGTTTCATCATACATATTATTTTTAATTTTATCTTCTTTTTTCTTGAAATTAAAATAATATGTTGATTTAGAGATTTTTAAAAAACGACACATTGTAAGAATTTTATATTTAACTTTATTTTTAGTAATAATTTCTATTTTCTACCTATTATTAGTGCTGCTTTCTTTAAAATATCATTTTCCATTCTTAATTGTTTTAATTCTTTTCTTAATTTAATTAATTCATTTTCTTCAACAGAACAGTTATCTTTGGTTTTAAAACCGCCTGAATTAGTAAATTGCTTAATTCAATTATAAGTAGCTGCTCTTGTAACATTGTACTCTTTAGCAAGACAAGACACTGACTTACCACTTTGATATAAAGCTACTATTTGTTTTTTAAATTCATCTGAATATGAGTTAATATTGGCCATAATTATAATTCCTTTCTTTTAACTAATTTGTTCACTTGTCTACGTAATTAGTGTCCAATAAAGTGTAAGCCATCCACAAATTGCTAAATCACACTATCAAAATGCAATAAATTTATTTGAAAAAGGTCAATATTATGAATTAATTGATTTTTTGCAATCATTAACTTTGCAATATAAAAAATTAAAAGTTGGTTATTTTATTAACGCAAAAGATGGTGTATTAAACCAAGCATTAGTTGAAAATATTGGTTGTTTTACTGAAACCAATATTAAACAAATTTTAAAGCATATGATTGGTGATAGAACCTATAACATTGATATGTATACAAAAATGGTTAATTTTAAATGCTATCAAATAAATACTGCCATCCAGTTATTATAAATTAATATTTTAAATTTTAAAAAAAACCAAAAATAAAACTTATTAAAGCAAACTTTAATAATAATTTTTGAATTATAAAAGTAAGTATTATTGTTGACTGATATTTTACAAGTGTTAAGATTAACATACAATTGCATATTGAAGTCAAAATTATTCTCGTCTAACTTTATAATTTTAAGACAAATTTCAATATTATTGACAACATCGGTATGCTCCCAAGAAATTTTATATTTTATAAATTAAAGATGATAGTTAAAACTTGTTAATTTGATTTTTACCTTATGTTATAATCAAATTAGAGGTGGACTATGGAATGCTACTTTACTAACCATAAAACTAATAATATTTTAATATTTGATGAAGAAGATAGTAAACATCTAATTAAAGTATTACGTCATAAAATTAATGACGAAATAGTTATTATTCATCAAGAATAAAAATATTTAACAAAAATTATTGAAATTACATCAGTTATTAAATGCGAAATTATAAAAACAGTGCCAAATAGTAATTCAGAATTAAGATGTAAAATCACATTAGTAATATCTTTATTAAAAGAACAAAAATTTGATTTAGTCATTCAAAAAGCAGTGGAATTGGGAGTTTATCAAATTGTGCCATTGCAGTTAAAACGATGTGTTAGTGTTTTAACAAGAACAAAAGCAGAACAGAAAGTTTTACGTTGACAAAATATTGCAAAAGCCGCTGCCAAACAATCAAATCGCAATTTAATTCCGATTGTTACACCCGTTGTTTTTGATTTAAAACAATTATAGTGATATCGGTCTCATCTTAATTTGGTTGCATATGAAAATTCATCAGAAACTAGTTGAATTAGTCAAATAAATAATACATTATCATCAATAACAAGTATAGTTGGACCCGAAGGAGGAATTACTAAAGAAGAAATTGCAACTTTAACACAACTTAATTTTAGTAATATTAGTTTGGTAAAATTAATTTTACGTACTGAAACTGCACCTTTATTTTTAATGTCAATCATTAATTATGAAACAAGTTTAAAAAGTTAGAGGAGTACAAGATGATTAGAATTGGTATTATTGGAACTGGAAAAATTGTTCAAAGATTTATAAAGCAAGCGTTAACTAATAAAAAAGTTAAAATAACTTGTATATATTCAAGAAGTTTAGATAAAGCAGAAATATGAGCAAAAAAATATAATATTGCCCATAGTACTGATGATTTAAATAAAATTATAGAACATATTGATGCTATTTATATTGCTTCACCAAATGGTTTGCATTACAAACAAAGTAAATTATTATTAAATAATAATATTCATGTTTTGGTAGAAAAAACTATTACTTTTACAGTTGAAGAAGTTAAAGACCTAATTTCTTTAGCAAGAAGTAAAAAAATAATTTTATTAGAAGCTTATGTTACTGTTCATTTACCTATTTTTTCTAAATTAAAAAAATTAGTTCATGAAATAAATCCAGAAGTAGTTAACCTTAATTTTAATCGTATTTCTTCAAGAATGCCATCAGTTGAAAAAGGAATATATGATTCTGTTTTCGATAAAGATTTTGGTAAAGGTTCAACTTATGATAGTTTAGTATATCCATTACAATTAGTATTGTATTTATTAGGTAAAGTAAAAACAGTTAAAGCGATGGCAATTAAATTACCTAATGATGTTAATTTAAGTAATCATGTTATTTTGAAGCATGAAAATGGAACTATTACTACTATTACTTGTAGTAAAGGAGTAACCTCTTATGCACAAAGTGAATTTATAGGTCATAATAGTAGTCTTGTTTTATCACAAGTTCATCCATTAAGCGGAATTAAGGTTTATACTAAAAACGGAATAAAAGAAATCGCAGATAATACCAATGAAAAAAGTTTAATGACATATGAATTAAATGATTTTGTAAAAATGATTAAAAATAAAGATTATTTAAGTCGAGATTATTGATTAAATCATAGTTTAATGAATCTTGAAGTTATTGAAGCAATTATTAAAAGTGAAAATGAATTAGGAGTTGAAGTTTATGAAAAGTAATATTAATTTAAATGAATATATTGATCATACATTACTAAAACCAGAAGCAACATTATCAATGATTGATACATTATGTAAAGAAGCTAAAACTTATTATTTTAAAGCAGTTTGTATTAATCCATTTTATATTAATCGTGTTGTTACTTTATTAAAAAATAGTAATGTTAAAGTATGTACAGTGGTTGGTTTTCCATTGGGTGCCAATACTACACAAACTAAAGTAGCAGAAACAATTAATGCGATTAAAGATGGTGCTCAAGAAATTGATGTTGTTATTAATATCGGGGCACTAAAGGATAATGTTCAAAAACTTGTATTGCAAGATCTACAAGCAGTTCGTAATGCATGTCCACAAAATATTATTTTAAAAGTAATAATTGAGTGTAGTTTATTAACAACAGAACAAAAAATTATTGCTTGTCAGTTAGTAACTAAAGTAAAAGCAGATTTTATTAAAACTTCAACTGGTTTTGCTAATGGTGGTGCAACGGTTGCTGATATTAAATTAATGAAAGCAAATATTGGTCCTCGTGTTGCAATTAAAGCTTCTGGTGGTATTAAAAATCAAGATGATGCAATGGCGATGATTAATGCTGGCGCTACTAGAATCGGTACTAGTAATGGTGTTGCTATTATTTCAGGACAAGAAACTAAGGCTGCTTATTAATTAATGTAAATCAATAACTATTAAAGTAATGAAATGAGTAAACTATTTTAATAAAAAAATCAAGTTTAGGTTTTATATCATTAACTTAATAAGTTTATAAATGTAATAAACGTTATTAAGAAGAGTATCGAAATTAAAATTTAATTAAGAAAGAATTTAAAAATATGTCATTTAAATTTGAAGAAGCAAACAAAGTTTATGAAAAGTTAATTTTATTTAATAAACTTGATAAATTATTAACTCAAATTGCAAAATAATTTACAAATAATTTTGGTAAACAAACTATTAATAGTGAAATTATTGACAAAGTAAAAGAAATGAATAATAAATATGAAGGAAAGAATAGAATACCTAAAACAGAAATTGAAATAACAATAGACATTAATATTAAAGCTGTTGATAATAACTTTGGATGGGTTACACTTTATTGGACACTAATTACGTAGACAAGTGAACAAATTAGTTAAAAGAAAAGAATTATAATTATGACCAATATTAACTCATATTCAGATGAATTTAAAAAACAAATAGTAGCTTTATATCAAAGTGGTAAGTCAGTGTCTTGTCTTGCTAAAGAGTACAATGTTACAAGAGCAGCTACTTATAATTGAATTAAGCAATTTACTAATTCAGGCATTTTTAAAACCAAAGATAACCGTTCTGTTGAAGAAAATGAATTAATTAAATTAAGAAAAGAATTAAAACAGTTACGAATGGAAAATGATATTTTAAAGCAAGTAGCACTAATAATAGGCAGAAAATAGAAATTATTACTAAAAATAAAGTTAAATATAAAATTCGTACAATGTGTCTTTTTTTAAAAATCTCTAAATCAACATATTATTTTAATTTCAAGAAAAAAGAAGATAAAATTCAAAATAATATGTATGATGAAGCTGTTATTAGTGCTTTTAAAGAAAATAAAGAAGCTTATGTAACAAGAAGATTAAAAGTTGTTCTAAAAGAAAAGAAAATTAATTTATCAAGACGAAAAATTAAAAAAATTATGAATAAACATAATTTAATATCAAAATACACTAAATTATCATACAAAAATTATCATAATAAAGTCAATGATAGTCAAATTACTAATCTTGTTAATAGAGACTTTAATAATAGGCTTAAAAATTAAGTTATTGTTAGTGATTTAACTTATGTTCAAGTTAATGGTAAATGAAAATATATTCGCTTATTAATCGACCTGTACAATCGCGAAATGTAGGTACTAAAAAAGATGCATCATTAGTATATCAAACATTTATGTGCTCAAATCGTTGTTTAAAAAATATTCAAATATTTCATAGCGATCGCGGTAATGAATTTAATAATAAAACTATTGATAAACTTTTATTAGCCTTCAATATTACCCGCTCTTTAAGCAAAAAAGGTTGTCCTTATGATAACGCTGTTGCTGAAGCAACTTTCAAAACTTTCAAAACAGAATTTATTAATGATAAAAATTTTACATCATTAATCCAATTAAAATTAGAATTATTTGATTATATCAATTGATACAACAACATAAGAATCCACAGCCCTCTAAACTACTTAACCCCCATAAAACACCAAGCACAAATGTCTACCAAAAAACAGTCCTAAAAAAGGTTGTCATTCCAATAATTAAAATATTTTTAAATTTATAACAATAAATAAAATATTTTAATTATTAGTATTTTATTTCCAAAAATTTGAAAAACTTATCAAAAAAAATAGATTTTTCTGGTAAATCAATATATAATTTATGAGATACGAAAGTAAGGAGGCAACAGACTATGGCAGTACCAGCAAGAAGAACGTCAAAAATGCGTAAAAATACACGTCGTGCCCATGATAGTTTATCTGCAACAACTACAACTAACTGTTTAAATTGTGGAGCAATTACTAAACCACATCATGCCTGTATGAAATGCAAGACATACAAAGGTGTAAGCATTACTAATCCATTACAAGCAGAAAAAACATCATCAACAGAAAAAAAATAAAATATGAATATATCTTATTTTAGATTACCTTCCTCTTATTTATTTAAAATAATATTTTAAATATTAGAGGTTTTTTACTTTACAAAATTATTTTATAATAGTTAATAATATATTAAAATATAGATTATAATTTATTAAAATAGACACTATTTATTAGGAAGTGTAGAGTATGAAAAATAAGGGCTATTATGATTTATTATTAAAGATTAGTGATGATATTAGCAATAATTTCCAAACATCACATATTAATGATGAAAAAGAATTAATTAAAGACATTGATCATTATTTAGTTAAACAACTAAATAATACTTTAATTGAAAAATTAAAAAGGATTAAATCACCAGAAGCAAAAATTGATTTTTTAAATCAAATCATAAGTAATTTTACTACTAATAAATTTAGTAATAACGTTTTATTACAAGTAAATGATAATATCATAGATAATCATTTAACTTCTAATATTAGATTAAGTGATAATTATTTATTTACTAATGAAAACCAACAAGAATTAATTAATCATTTAAATCAGGAAATTAGAACTTGTGATGAAGTATACTTTATTTATCCTTTTATATCAAATTCAATTATTAATAAGTTACGTTCATCATTCGCTTATGCTTTAAGTCATAATATTACTATTAATTTTATTACCACTACTTTTGATGATATGGCTTTATTTGTTAATTTATATGCATTAGTTAAAATAATAAAAAAGTATCATAATATTAAAGTCAAAGTTGAAAATAATTTAGAAAAACGTAGTGAAAGAATTCATATTAAAGCTGCCATCTTTAAACGAAATTCAGGTTTTTATTCAGCAATAATTGGTTCATCAAATTTAACACAAAAAGGTTTAACTAGTGGTCGTGAATGAAATATTAAAATTAATGAATTTGATAATAAGTAACTATATCAAAACATTTTAAATCAGTATTATAAATTATGAAATGATAATTTAGTTGATTTAAATGATGAACAACAAAGATTACAATTAATATCACGAATTGAATATAATCGATTGCTTGTAAATAAAAAAGATGAACAATGATTAGCAACTAATTATTTTCTTTATGATTTTCAAATTGCTTTAATTAATAAATTAAAGTTAAGAAGAAAACTTAAAAAAACAAAACATTTAATTGTCATGGCAACAGGTGTTGGTAAAACAGTAGTATCTGCTTTTGACTATTTAAATCAAATCAAAGAAAATAATAATCAAAAACCTTCAATTTTATTTTTAGCACATCAAAGAGAAATTATTGAACAAGCAATTATTACTTTTCGAAAAGTAATAATTTATAAAAAATTTGCAACTATTTTAAATAGTAAACAAAATAATTTTCAAGAACAATATTTATTTGTAACAGTACAAACTGTACATAGACATCTAAATAAGTTTAAACGTCAACAATTTGATATTATTATTTTTGATGAAGCTCATCATTTGGCTGCCAAAACTTTTCAGACAATTTTTAATTATTTTCATCCTAAACAAATTATTGTTTTAACAGCAACACCAGAACGAGAAGATAATAAAAACATTATTAATTATTTTGATAATGAGTTTGCACATGAATTACGATTGTGAGATGCAATTAATGAAAAACTTTTATCACCATTTGATTATTATTGTATTGATGACATTACTGCTGATTTAACTGGTATTGATTTAAATAATGATCAACAATTATTTAAAAAATTAAATACTGAAGCAAGAAATAAGTTATTATTAGATGTAATTAATGACTATATTGGGTTTTATAGTAATCGGATTTGTTTAATTTTTTGTATTAACATTACTCACGCACAAATTGTTGCTAGATTTTTGCAAAATCAGGGCTTAAAAGCAGACTTTTTAACAAGTAAAAATAAAACTAATCGTAGTAAAATAATTAATGATTTTAAAAATAGAATTATTAATTATTTATGTGTAGTAAATATTTTTAATGAAGGAATTGATATTCCTGAAATTGATAATATTATTTTATTACGACCAACTAATTCAAAAACAGTATATTTACAGCAATTAGGAAGAGGATTGAGAAAAACAGAAACTAAACATTGTTTAGAGGTTTATGATTTAATTACTAATATTGATAAAAAATATGACATAACCATTGGTATTAAAAATCTTTCTAAATAACATATTATAAATTTTAATAAACAATTACCTAATAGTTTTAATTTACCTTATGGATGTACTATTACTTTAGAACCAAGAAGTCAAAACGTCATTTTAACTAATTTAAAGCAATGATATCAATCACGAAAAAAATTTATTTAGTAATTCAATCATATTATCAACTTTATAATGATAATGCTATTTTTAAAATATTAATTGATTATGATTTGACAATCGAAGAATTTTATAATTTTTTAAATGATTTTTATTTACGAATAGCAAAAAAAAATAAAAAATTATCAAAACCATGATAATGATACTAATCGTAATCAAAATATCTTAAAACAATTCTTATTTTTAAATGATTATCAAATAGTTAATTATTTTTATTTAAGATTAAGTCAAGAATTAGATACTGAATTAATTAATTATCATTATGACAATTTATTAATAGCATCATTAGTATATGAGGTTACAAGTAATAAAGTATTTAATCGTATTTTTCCAAATTTTAATGAAATACCATGTTTAGTTACAAATTTCATTGAAAATAACAAATTGGTTGTTAATTAACTAAAAATTATTCTTAAATATAAACTAGATTATGAAACATTATTACTTAATGAACATTTTAATCAAGATTATCCTTTATTATCTTATCAATCAACATTTACTGTGCATCAGGAACTATGTACAATTAATCGTGTTAATTTTAATAAAAACCTTGGACCTTTAAAAATTATTGCCTTTCAAGCGGGTCATTTGACATTTAATGAAAATAAATCAGTAATTTTTGCAGATATTGACGGAACAAATTATGGTAAATTAACTAGTTGTAATAAATTAATAAAAGAATATTACTGATCAATACCAGAAAATAAAACGATTAATTCAAAATTAGTGAAAGATTTACAAAATAATAATATTGAAAAAATATTATTATTAAATAATGATTGTAATAAAAAATTTAAAAATCTTGCTTTAAAGTTGTATGACTTTATTGGTATTGGTCAATATCAATTAACAATTAAGAGTAATTATATTACTATTAAATTTTTAGTAGAATAAATAATATTTTATTTTTTTAATTCTTTAGACATATTCCATAAATAAATTTTTTAAAAGTCAATTAATAATTTAAAATTTATTTTATAATTTCTTTATTAATAAATTAATAAGGTGTTGATAAAAATGAATTTTGAAAATTTAAAAAAATTAAAAAATGAACAATTTTATAGATATTTTGGTATAAAACGTTTTCATTTTGATGAAATGTTAACAAAATTAATTGAAATAGAAAATTTAAAAAAAACTAAAGTTAGAAAATATAAACTTTCAGTTGAAGAAAGATTGGTCATGACTTTAGTATACTGAAAAGAATATTATACTTTTTTCCAAATGAGTATTAAATATAAAATGAGTGCATCAAGTTGTTTTCGAAATATTACTTGAGTAGAAAATAAACTTAGTGATGACAAAGATTATCAGTTTTTAAAAACAAAATATAAATCAAAAATTGAGAAAAAACAAGAAGATTTAAATGAATTTCAATTTTATTTAATTTATTCAACTGAAATTGAAATTGAAAGACCAACTAAAAAAAATACAGTTAGAATATTTTTCTGGTAAAAGTTGAATGTTTTCTATAAAATTTCAAATTATATATGACTTTTTTAATAAAAAAATTGTTGATATTTTTGCTGATAATGGAAAAGTACATGATTTTCAAATATTAAAAAATTCAAATCTTGAATTTTCAGAAAAAACAATAATTATTGGTGATTTGGGATATCAAGGAATACAAAATATTTATAAAAATACTATATTACCAATTAAAAAAACTAAAAATAAAAAATTAACTAAACAAGAAAAAATCTACAATAAAATTATTTCAAAAATTAGAATTAAAGTTGAACATGTTTTTGCTTGATTAAAAAGATTCAAAATTTTAATAAATAAATGTAGAAAAAGTATATTTAGACTTATGTAATTAAGATTTAACTTACTTTGTGAAATTTTTAATAAAACAAAACCATTAAAATAAAAAAATATTTTTAATATTTTTTTAAAAATTTAAATTTTTATCAAGTTAATATAAAAATAATATTAACAATTTTTGTGTTTGAAATATCAATTTATTTTTAAAGTATTTTTTTAAAAATATTAACTTCTATAATTATTAACACTAAAAAATTTATAAATATTATTATTGACAATTGATTAAATTTATTTACGGAATATGTCTTTTATATAAAATTTTAATGATTTTAATTTTAAAAAAATAATGTTTTTTTATGATAATTAGGTTGACAATAATTATGGCATGTTGTACTATTGTTATTGTCCCAAAAATAAATGGGTTACAAACTAGAAAAAACAATCTTTGAAAACTAAATAGAACAAAAATTAATCCGTCAATTTTTTATTAAAAATTAAATAAGTTAGACATCATCTTTTAAAAAAAACAATTTTATTGAGAGTTTGATCCTGGCTCAGGATTAACGCTGGCGGCATGCCTAATACATGCAAGTCGAACGAAAGTAGCAATACTTTAGTGGCGAACGGGTGAGTAACACGTATCTAACCTACCATTTAGTGGGGAATAACTGTTGGAAACGACAGCTAATACCGCATATGTTATTTATTTGAAATGATAAATAATGAAAGGAGCATTTGTTTCGCTAATTGATGAGGATGCGGCGCATTAACTAGTTGGTAAGGTAATGGCTTACCAAGGTAACGATGCGTAGCCGATCTGAGAGGATGAACGGCCACATTGGGACTGAGACACGGCCCAAACTTCTACGGAAGGCAGCAGTAGGGAATTTTTCACAATGGGCGAAAGCCTGATGGAGCAATGCCGCGTGACTGATGAAGGTCTTCGGATTGTAAAGGTCTGTTGTAAGGCAAGAAGTGCTAGAATAGGAAATGATTTTAGTATCGACCATACCTTACCAGAAAGCCACGGCTAACTATGTGCCAGCAGCCGCGGTAATACATAGGTGGCAAGCGTTATCCGGATTTATTGGGCGTAAAGCGTGCGTAGATGGTTTTGCAAGTCTGAGGTTAAATTTAGGGGCTCAACCCCTAACCGCCTTGGAAACTACATTACTAGAGTATAGGAGAGGTTAGTGGAATTTCATGTGTAGCGGTGGAATGCGTAGATATATGAAGGAACACCAGTGGCGAAGGCGGCTAACTGGCCTATTACTGACGTTGTGGCACGAAAGCGTGGGGAGCAAATAGGATTAGATACCCTAGTAGTCCACGCCGTAAACGATGAGTACTAAGTGTTGCCATGAGGCAGTGCTGTAGCTAACGCATTAAGTACTCCGCCTGAGTAGTATGCTCGCAAGAGTGAAACTCAAAGGAATTGACGGGGACCCGCACAAGCGGTGGAGCATGTGGTTTAATTCGAAGCAACGCGAAGAACCTTACCAGGTCTTGACATACCTTGCGAAGTTATAGAGATATAGTAGAGGTTAATAAGGATACAGGTGGTGCATGGTTGTCGTCAGTTCGTGTCGTGAGATGTTTGGTTAAGTTCAGCAACGAACGCAACCCTTGTCCTTAGTTGCCAGCATTAAGTTGGGGACTCTAAGGAGACTGCTAGTGTAAGCTAGAGGAAGGTGGGGACGACGTCAAATCATCATGCCCCTTATGACCTGGGCTACACACGTGCTACAATGGCTGATACAAAGAGTCGCTAAACCGCGAGGTCAAGCAAATCTCAAAAAGTCAGTCTCAGTCCGGATTGAAGTCTGCAACTCGACTTCATGAAGTCGGAATCGCTAGTAATCGCGAATCAGCAATGTCGCGGTGAATACGTTCTCGGGTCTTGTACACACCGCCCGTCAAACCACGAGAGTTGGCAATGCCAGAAGTCAGTGTCCTAACCGCAAGGAGGGAGCTGCCAAAGGCAGGGTTGATGATTGGGGTTAAGTCGTAACAAGGTATCCCTACCGGAAGGTGGGGATGGATCACCTCCTTTCTATGGAGTTTAGTTTCTAATAAGAAACCAAGACAACAAAAAAAATTAGATGGATGATTTATTGGATTACTTCTTTTGTTCTGTTTAGTTTTCAGGGATTGTTTTCTCTGAGCAATTGTTCTTTAAAAACTAGATAATAGACATCTTTTAAAAAAAATAAGATAATTTTTATCTTGCAATAGGATATTCTAAAAATAAATTATTAAGAGCGTATGGTGGATGCCTTGGAATTGGAAGACGATGAAGGACGCGATTACCTGCGATAACCTTCGGGGAGCTGGAAATAAGCTTTGATCCGGAGATGTCCGAATGGGGAAACCCACTATCTTTAATGAGATAGTACTGTACAATGAATTCATAGTTGTGGAGAGTGATACCTAGAGAATTGAAACATCTTAGTACCTAGAGGAAAAGAAAGCGAATGCGATTCCCTTAGTAGCGGCGAGCGAAAAGGGAGCAGCCTAAACCAGTCGTCAGACTGGGGTTATAGGACTGTCTATTAGGTTCGACCTATGAAGAGTTACAAAATTTATATATAGCAGAAGTTGTTGGGAAGCAACGCCATAGATGGTGAAAGCCCAGTATGCGAAATGTATAAATCTCTTGACAGTATCCTGAGTACGGCGAGGCACGTGGAACCTTGTCGGAATTTGTGCAGACCACTGCGTAAGGCTAAATACTAACCAATTACCGATAGTGAACCAGTACCGTGAGGGAAAGGTGAAAAGTACCCCGAGAGGGGAGTGAAATAGTTTCTGAAACCATATGCTTACAACAAGTCGGAGCCCGTTAATGGGTGACGGCGTGCCTTTTGTAGAATGAGCCGGCGAGTTACGATTACATGCAAGGTTAAGTTGAAAAGACGGAGCCGAAGTGAAAGCGAGCCTGAATAGGGCGTTTAGTATGTGGTCGTAGACCCGAAACCAGGTGATCTAGCCATGAGCAGGTTGAAGTTAATGTAACAGTTAATGGAGGACCGAACCAACGTTCGTTGAAAAGACCGTGGATGACTTGTGGCTAGCGGTGAAATTCCAATCGAACCTGGAGATAGCTGGTTCTCCCCGATATAGTTTTAGGACTAGCGTCAGAATTAGCGCAATGGAGGTAAAGCTCTGAATGTATGATGGCCCCACCTCGGGGTACTGAATGCAATTAAACTGCGAATGCCATTGTTACATATCTGGCAGTCAGTCTATGGGTGATAAGGTCCATGGACGTGAGGGAAACAGCCCAGATCATCAGCTAAGGTCCCCAAATCAATGCTAAGTGGAAAACGATGTGGAATTGTTCAGACAGCTAGGAGGTTGGCTTAGAAGCAGCCATCCTTTAAAGAGTGCGTAACAGCTCACTAGTCGAATGATTCTGCGCGGAAAATGTACCGGGGCTAAGCATTGTACCGAAGCTATGGGTCTGTATATATGTTTACATATATTGTGGGCGGTAGGGGAGCGTTCTAATCTGCGACGAAGTTAGACCGGAAGGACTAGTGGAGCGTTTAGAAGTGAGAATGCCGGCGTGAGTAACGATTGAAGGTGATAATCCTTCATGCCGATTGACCAAGGTTTCCTGGGCTAGGTTCGTCCACCCAGGGTTAGTCAGGACCTAAGGCGAGGCCGAAAGGCGTAGTCGATGGATAACAGGTTGATATTCCTGTACCACCATAGTGACTGATGGAATGACGGAGAAGGCTAAAATGTCCCAGTGGTTGGTAGTGCTGGGCTAAGTACAAAGAGGGTTGTGTAGGCAAATCCGCACAGCGTTAACCTTGAAGTACGATGGGGAGTGAACAGTTCGCTTAGTAACGAAGCATTTGATGCCATACTTCCAAGAAAAGTTTCTAAAGACATCACCATGGTGCCTGTACCGAGAACGGACACACGTGGTCAAGGAGAATATCCTAAGGCAAGCGAGATAACTATAGCTAAGGAACTCTGCAAAATAACCCCGTAAGTTAGCGAGAAGGGGAACTCATAGCAATATGAGTCGCAGTGAAGAGGTCCGGGCGACTGTTTAGCAAAAACACAGCTCTCTGCTAAGTCGTAAGACGATGTATAGGGGGTGACGCCTGCCCAGTGCTGGAAGGTTAAAGAGATTTGTTAGCGTAAGCGAAGCTTTGAACTAAAGCCCCAGTGAACGGCGGCCGTAACTATAACGGTCCTAAGGTAGCGAAATTCCTTGTCAGGTAAGTTCTGACCCGCACGAAAGGCGTAACGATCCGGACGCTGTCTCGGCTATAGACTCGGTGAAATCTTAGTACCTGTGAAGATGCAGGTTACCCGCGATTAGACGGAAAGACCCCGTGGAGCTTTACTACAACTTGATATTGAATTTTGGTGTAGTTTGTACAGCATAGGTGGGAGACGTTGATATGCAGACGCTAGTAGGCATGGAGTCACCATTGGGATACCACCCTTGCTATATTGAAATTCTAACTTGAGACCATAATCTGGTCTAAGGACAGTGTCTGGTAGGTAGTTTGACTGGGGCGGTCGCCTCCTAAAAAGTAACGGAGGCGCCCAAAGGTACCCTCAATATGAATAGAAATCATATGTAGAGCGCAAAGGTAAAAGGGTGCTTGACTGCGAGACATACAAGTCGAGCAGGAACGAAAGTTGGGCTTAGTGATCCGGCGGTGCTGTGTGGAAAGGCCGTCGCTCAACGGATAAAAGTTACCCCGGGGATAACAGGCTAATCTCTCCCAATAGTTCATATAGACGGGGAGGTTTGGCACCTCGATGTCGGCTCATCGCATCCTGGAGGTGTAGTAGCTTCCAAGGGTTGGGCTGTTCGCCCATTAAAGCGGTACGCGAGCTGGGTTCAGAACGTCGTGAGACAGTTTGGTCCCTATCTGTCGTGGGCGCAAGAAATTTGAGGAAAGCTGTTCCTAGTACGAGAGGACCGGAATGGACCTACCTCTGGTGCACCAGTTGTCACGCCAGTGGCACAGCTGGGTAGCTATGTAGGGCATGAATAAGCGCTGAAAGCATCTAAGCGCGAAGTCAGTTCCAAGATGAGATTTCTCATTCGAAAGAAGTAAGATTCCTTGAATACTACAAGGTTGATAGGTCAGGTGTGTAAGCATAGCGATATGTTCAGCTTACTGATACTAATAGATCGAGGATTTATTGAAGAATATATTCTTTATTGCAAATCAAAAGTAATCAAATTTAAAGATGTCTGTTTCTAGTTTTTAGGGAGCAATTGCTAAACTATTTGGTGTCCATGGCGGAGTGGTCACACCTGTTCCCATCTCGAACACAGCAGTTAAGCACTCCAGCGGCGAAAATACCAGCAATGGGAAAATAGCACGATGCCAAATTTTTTTGTTTGTGTTAGTATTTAATTTAAAATTTAAATTTTTTTTATGTTAAGATTGAGAGTATTAAAATGTAAAAAAGATTTTAAGAAAAAAAGAGAAAAAAATGGATAATATTGAAAAGAAATTAGATAAAAAATTATATATTAGACATATTCCGTAAATAAATTTAATCAATTGTCAATAATAATATTTATAAATTTTTTAGTGTTAATAATTATAGAAGTTAATATTTTTTTATTTTAATGGTTTTGTTTTATTAAAAATTTCACAAAGTAAGTTAAATCTTAAGTGCATAAGTCTAAATATACTTTTTCTACATTTATTTATTAAAATTTTGAATCTTTTTAATCAAGCAAAAACATGTTCAACTTTAATTCTAATTTTTGAAATAATTTTATTGTAGATTTTTTCTTGTTTAGTTAATTTTTTATTTTTAGTTTTTTTAATTGGTAATATAGTATTTTTATAAATATTTTGTATTCCTTGATATCCCAAATCACCAATAATTATTGTTTTTTCTGAAAATTCAAGATTTGAATTTTTTAATATTTGAAAATCATGTACTTTTCCATTATCAGCAAAAATATCAACAATTTTTTTATTAAAAAAGTCATATATAATTTGAAATTTTATAGAAAACATTCAACTTTTACCAGAAAAATATTCTAACTGTAGTTTTTTTTAGTTGGTCTTTCAATTTCAATTTCAGTTGAATCAATTAAATAAAATTGAAATTCATTTAAATCTTCTTGTTTTTTCTCAATTTTTGATTTATATTTTTTTTAAAAACTGATAATCTTTGTCATCACTAAGTTTATTTTCTACTCAAGTAATATTTCGAAAACAACTTGATGCACTCATTTTATATTTAATACTCATTTGGAAAAAAGTATAATATTCTTTTCAGTATACTAAAGTCATTATCAATCTTTCTTCAACTGAAAGTTTATATTTTCTAACTTTATTTTTTTTAAATTTTCTATTTCAATTAATTTTGTTAACATTTAATCAAAATGAAAACGTTTTATACCAAAATATCTATAAAATTGTTCGTTTTTTAATTTTTTTAAATTTTCAAAATTCATTTTTATCAACACCTTATTAATTTATTAACAAAGAGATTATAAAATAAATTTTAAATTATTAATTGACTTTTCAAAAATTTATTTACGGAATATGTCTATTGGAGATAAAATTGGATTCATAACAAATATTATAAATATTATTTGAAGTGTAATTATTACAATTATTTTAGCAACAGCAAGTAGTATCATTTTAAAAGTTTTACAAAATATGAACGCACTTCATTAACATCAGGAGTTAGTACAACATTTATTGTTGGATTGATTTTTTGACTTTTAATTGCTATTTGATTTTCAATTGCAATAATTATTATGCGCAATAATGTTTTAAAAGGGAATGCTAATAGTGGTTTAGCTGTTGGAATTGTAACTTTGGTTTTAGCAGGTTTTTCTTTAATAACTATGGTTTCATCAAATTTTAATTTTATTAGTGGTATTAATATTATTTTTTTAGGACTTAATATTGCTTCAGGTGTATTATTAATTATTGGTAAATATCTTCCGGTTACTAATAAACCAGAAGAAGTAGTTTCTATGGTAAATGAATAATTAAAAATATTTAATAAATTGTATAAATAAGGCTTTAGAAATTAAAAGCCTTATTTTATTTTTTATAATTTAAAACCATAAGGATAAGTAATGATTGGAAAATTTGGTTTATCATCATCATGCTTTTTTTATATTGTATGTTATCAATTCATAAATAAAGGTATTGTAAACCAATACTAATAATTAACAGAAAGATAATAGTAGTAACTAATATTCCTACACCATATTTTTGGTAGTTGAAAAAAAAGTAAGGATAACAAGTATTAATATTTTCTCCTTGTTTAACACGTAGTACACCACGAACCATTACCATTACTACATAAAAACAAGGAGAAAATAAAATAAATCACATATAAAGTTTATGATGATTTTTTAGTGAATAAAAATCACGTCCACATGATAAAGCAAAATTTAAAATCATAACAATTGGCATAATTAGATTTAGGATTATTTTTTTAAATCATAAATAAATATCAGTTCCATATTTACTTCTTTCTTGGTTATTGCTAATGATACCTATTCAAAATACTAACATTGTAATTGTAATATAAATAGTAATGCTTAATAAAATATAAAAACTTGGTTTTGAATTTTCTTTAAATTTACTTTCAAATAAAAAAGCAAATAAATAAATGAGTACTAAATAATTAGTTTGAGTTGTAAAATAAAAATAATAAATTGCCAATCTTTCAGTTGGTTTATCAACATTAGGAACAATGAAAGCATTGGGATAATTAATAGTAATTATTAAATCAAAAATTAAGAATAAAGAAATAATAAGTAGACCAAATAAACGTCAAATAAATTTAATAAGATTTCTTTTTTTAATCGGTGGTAATGTTTAGTAATCTGTGTAACTTACAAAAATAACTATGTTTATTTAATTCTAGTAAATAAAATTAAATAACTAGAAAGAGTTAGTTACTTATGTCTAAAAAACAAAATATTAATAATAATGATCCAATATCAAAAGCAGTAGATTTATTACTAGAAAATACTGAAGATTTAACAACAGTTTTTAAAGAGGGAGGTTTATATAAAGAATTAACAAAAAGATTAGTTGAAAAAATGTTGAATTCTGAAATGCAAAATTATTTAGGATATGAAAAAAATCAACATAATACTAGTGAAAATGCTCGTAATGGTATAAGTTCAAAAAAATTAATAACCCAACAAGGTAAAATTGAGATTAATGTACCACGAGATTCGTAATAGTAATTTTGAGCCAGTAATAGTTGCAAAAAGACAAAGAAGATTTGATGGTTTTGATCAACAATTTCTTTCATTATATGCCAAAGGCATGACTTTATCAGATATTAGAATGCAGTTACAATAGTTATATCATGGTGCTGATATTAGTGAAAGTGTTATTAGTCAAATTACTGATGATTTTATTGATGATGTTAAAGCATGACAAAATCGGCCATTAGAAAGTGTTTATCCGATTGTTTATTTTGATTGTATAGTAGTTAAAGTACGACAAGATAAACGCATTATTAACAAATCAGTTTATATAGCACTAGGAGTTGATTTAGAAGGTAAAAAAGATGTTTTAGGTTTATGAATTAGTGAAAATGAAGGTTCTAAGTTTTGATTATCTAATTTCACAGAAATGAAAAATCGAGGCTTAAATGATATTCTTATTGCTTGTAGTGACAATTTAACAGGAATGTCAGAAGCAATACAATCAGTTTATCCTAAAAACGAACATCAATTATGCATAGTTCATCAAATTAGAAATAGTTTAAAATATGTTTCATACAAACATAGAAAATCACTAGTTACAGATTTAAAACCAATTTATAGTGCATGTAGTGAAGAACAAGCAATGCAAGCTTTAGAATCTTTTGAAAGTAAATGAAATAAACAATATCCTCAAATTGCTAAATCATGATATAAAAATTGAGATAATTTAATGTTTTTTATTAGTTATCCTGCAGAAATCAAAAGAGTGATTTATACAACAAATGCTATTGAATCTGTTAATAGTCAATTACGAAAAGTTATTAGAAATAAAAAATTTTTTCCAAATGATATGGCAGTTTTTAAAATATTTTACTTAGCAATTGAAAATATAACAAAAAAATGAACAATGCCCATTCAAAATTGAAATACAGCAATTGCTCATTTTATTATAAAATTTGAAGATAGAATTAATCTAAACTAGTAACTTTGTAAAAAGATACACAGATTTTTAAAAAGCCATTTTCGGTAATGTTTAGTAATCTGTGTAACTTAGTGATTTTACAACTAAAATTTATTTAAAAAACACAGTTTTTAGGAAAGTCCCCTATTTTTCCTTGTTTAACACGTAGTACACCACGAACCATTACCATTACTACATAAAAACAAGGAGAAAATAAAATAAATCACATATAAATTTTATGATGATTTTTTAGTGAATAAAAAGCACGTCCACATGATAAAGCAAAATTTAAAATCATAACAATTGGCATAATTAGATTTAGGATTATTTTTTTAAATCATAAATAAATATCAGTTCCATATTTACTTCTTTCTTGGTTATTGCTAATGATACCTATTCAAAATACTAACATTGTAATTGTAATATAAATAGTAATGCTTAATAAAATATAAAAACTTGGTTTTGAATTTTCTTTAAATTTACTTTCAAATAAAAAAGCAAATAAATAAATAAGTACTAAATAATTAGTTTGAGTTGCAAAATAAAAATAATAAATTGCCAATCTTTCAGTTGGTTTATCAACATTAGGAACAATGAAAGCATTGGGATAATTAATAGTAATTATTAAATCAAAAATTAAGAATAAAGAAATAATAAGTAGACCAAATAAACGTCAAATAAATTTAATAAGATTTCTTTTTTTAATCGGTATTCACTACTATTTTTTAAATTCATATTTTTTCTCCTATTTATATTAGAATTAAATTTAATTAAATTTTTGATAGGAAATTTAATTTTTTATTATGATTGAATATGCTGCTTATTTAGTATATCAAGTTTTTTCTTATCACTATTAATATTTACTAAATGATCATTTAAAAAACTTAATAAGTTAAAAAAATTAACTTATTAATTATTTAATCTTGATTTTTTGGTAATAAAGTTTATTATTAATGTTAAGGATATAATTTTTATCCTTATAATTTTAATGAATATATAAGTAATTATATAGATATTAAAATTATATATGTTGATTTAACAAAAAGTTTAATAATTGATTATATATCCTTAGTTTTATTTTATTAAAACTAAGGATTTAAGTATTTAATAAAATATGCTTAATTTAATATTATAATTATAAACACAAATAATAGGTAAAAAAGGAGTAATCATAATGGCAAATTTCTTATCTTTTAGTTTTAAAAAAATAAGTTTGGCTTTGGCATTATCTCTTACTAGTAGTTTAATGATAGTTACTAATCATCAATCTAATATTAGTAATGTTAATGACAGTAACAAACTTTCTGGGCTTCATATTACTGTTAAGGAAAATAATAAAAATTTAATTAGTGAAGCTAATACTTGAAATTCAATTAATAATAAGTATGAAGATTTTATTAGATTGCATAAAGAAGTAATAACAGAACAATTTAATGATTGATCAGACCTTATTAATAAGGTTAATAATAATTCAAATGATGATATTAGTAAAGAAGTTAATAAGAAATTTAAGGAACAAATCGAAAACAAAACTAATAATATCTTACCAGATAATGGTATTAAATATTTTACTGATAAAGTTATTGGTCGTAGTGTTGCTAAACAAATTTTTAATGATATCGCTAGTTTTGGTTATGTTTATGTTGGTTACCATGATAATAGTTTACCAGCACAGATTAAAAATGGTATTTTTGCAACGGTAAATCCTAGGGCAGATTTTAATAATTATTTTAGTATTCCTTATATGATTAAACCAAGCGATGATTTTTTAAATAGTCATAAAAGCGTTCAAGATCGGTTAGCAATTTTACCACTTAATAATGGTAATCCCAATGATACTAATCAACCAATGTTAGCTATTTTAGCAAAAAATAAAAATGATAAGAATGAACAATTATTAATAAATGATAAAAATGATGAAGTTTTTGATAATGGTTCAATTAGTTATGCAATATTAAATCATAAACCAGACGATCATTTAAAATCAACTAGTTTTAATGTTAGTGTTAAAGATAGTGGCTATAGTAAAACTATTAAGTTAACAAATAATAGTTCAAATATTCAATTTACTACTATTAGTAATGAAAAAGTTAAAGAAAATCCTGTAATTACACCTCAATATTTAGTTCAAAATAATTCACAAGATAATAAAAATACATTAATAGTTATGAATAAAGCTATTGAGAAAGCTAAAGTAAATATTAGTGATTCACAACAACATTGACTAAAATGAAACGTTGATTCACAAACTTTACAAAAAGCAAAAAATGATTCAGGAACACCTATTAAAGATGGTGATAATTTAAATCTTAATCAAGGAAGTAATTTTCAAGTTTATTGTATAGGTTTAGATACATCTTACTTACAACGTCAAGCCGCTTCTGAACAATATATTACTGTTTATAGAAGCAATACAAAAATACCTAATTTTCCAAATTGTACTGATTTTTTTGAAAAAACTAATAATTTATTAGCAGGTTTTCAACAATATTTAACTAGTGCTACTAATAATAGTATTAAAATTGAAGATTTAAAAAATAATGCTGCTGGTTATTTTTTATCATGATTTATTCAATATCAAGGTGATATTACTAAACAAAATTATGTTAATTATTTACAAAGTAATAATTCAGATCGTCCCTGAGATGTTAATATACCATTAACAACTAAAATGTTAGTTAATAATTGAAATATTATTATCATTTGTGGCTTCATTATTAGTTTTTTAACTATAATTCCAATAGTTGTTGTTATTATTCGTAAAAAGAAATATCTAAAATAAAGTTTATTATTTTTAAGTAGTACTTGTTAAAATACAATATATTATATAAAGATATAAAATGATAAGTGTAAAAAATGTTATTACTTGTTTTTTTCTTTTTAGTGAGTTAAAATAAAATGGTAGTTATAAATGTTTAAAAAATATTGAGGTAATGTCGCTTTTAATTTTATATTTGACTTTAAGTCCTTGTATGCTATACAAGGAATTTTTATATAATTTTAAAATAAAATATATTAAGAAAAAGGAGGGAAAAAATAACAAAATAATATTTAAAAAAATAATACAATTTCAAATTTTACTTTTCACAAATATATATTCCTCCCTACAATTATTTTACATTAAAAATTTGTATCTCTTAAAGCTACTATTGGTTTATTATTTTTCTTATAAATAATATTATTATAAAGAGTAAAAAGTAACATCAAAATTATGTATAAGATTAAAATTGCAAAGATATAAATAAAGAAAGTAGTTAAACTTTTATGAAAATCTAAAAATAGATATGGAAATGAATAATCAATTTCTGTCGTTCCTTTTCTTAAAAAACCAACAAAATTTCCTTTAGCAAGTGCATAACCTAAATATGCAAACATGTAAATAGAAATAATTGGTATTCAAAGATATGTTTGTTTTCCGAGTTTTCAGTAGTATTTACCAGCAGAAAACATAAAATATAAAATCACTATCACTGGTACTATTAAATGTAATAAAAATGTATTTATAAAATTTAATATGCTAATACTATTATTACTATCTAAATTATTTATCATTGGTTTAAATAATACAACAAAAAATACGATAAGAGTTACGGTAATATAAACAGTAATTGCTAATGAAAATCGCCCAAAAACAAATTGTGCGCGATTGTCATGAAAAAGATTTGTTAATACAAAACAAAAGAAAAGAAAAACTAAAAAATTTGATTGAATAGTAAAGGTAGAAATCATTGTTCAAATACCAACTCATGGGCCATCTGGAGTTCATAAATTATGAGGATTAGGTGTTCCAACTGTTATTGGTTTATACTCAATTAAAACTATTGCAAATTGCATTATTAGACCTATAACAGCAATAATTAGTCCAGATCAAAGTAAAAAATCAGAAAATTTACTTTTAAATCCTATATTTTTTCTTATTTCCATATGGATCAACTCACAATTCTATATTTTTTCTATTTTAATTACATTATACATGATATTATAATAAGTATGTAAGATATTAGAAAATTATTAATAGCAACTAAATGAAATAATAAGGTGATGTTATGTATCAATTATATTTAGATACAACAAATAACAAATTAACAGTGGCGATTTTGCAAGGTAATAAAATTTTAGCAAGTTCATCATTTATTGCTTGACAAAAACAAACAGAATTGGCAATTCCAACTATTACTAATTTACTTGTAAAATGTAAAATAAAATTAAAAGATATTTCAAAAGTAGTTATTGCAAATGGTCCTGGCAGTTATACTGGAATTAGAGTAGCAATTACTTTTGTCAAAACACTTAAAGTTTTGAATAGTTTTTTAACGGTTTTTACTATTAATAGTTTATTATTACAGGCAGGATTAATAAAATCAATAAGTGTTTTGTCAGCATACAATAATAAAAGTTATTTGGCAGTATGTGATAATGGAAAAATAATTATTCAGCCGCAATTAGTAGATGAAAATGCTAAAATTGGTATTATTAGTGATTTACTAGATTATAAAATAATTGAAAATTTAGAAAAGTGTAATATTGTGGAAAATTTTCAAAAGTTGTCACCATATTTTATCGAAGTAAAAAACATGAAAGATTTGCAACCATATTATATTAATGAGCCATTTTCATCACATAATTAAAAAATAATAAAATTTAAATATTTTACATTAGTTTAAAAAAGAGTTTTTACATGCTTATCAATGATATTTTTTGATCTAGAGTATCAAAGGAAGAAAATAATTTCACAAAAAAAGAAAAAGTTCTTATTAACTATATTAATAAGAATAGTCAAAAAATGGATCAAGTTACTATTAGTTCTTTGTCTAAAGAAAATACTGTTGGTTATAGTGTTGTTTATAATTTAATTAAGAAGTTGGGATTTAAAGGTTATCGTGAATTTATCATTAGTTTAGCTGCGCAAGAAACTACTTTCAAAGCTTTAAATCGTGATTTTTTTGGTGATCGTAGTGTTTTAAAAGAACATTATAAAAAACTGATGGATTTAAATGATTCAACAATTAATTATGAGGAATTACAAAGATTTATTAATTGAATAGATGATAATCGTAAAGCTTGTATTTATTTAGCAGGCATTGGTCATTCTGGTTTAGGCGCGGAGGATTTATCAAATAAATTATATCGGTTTGGTTTACGATCAATCTGTTTAAATGAAGATGATGATAGTATTTTAATACGTGCTTCTTTAATTATTCCAGAAGATGTAATAATTCTTTTTCATTATCAGGTAAAACCGCTACTATTGTTGAAGCAACTAAACTTGCTAAAAAGAATAATGCTAAAATTGCAGTTGTTACATCACAAGATAAAACTGAATTAGTGACTTATGCTGATTGAACATTTAATATTGTTTCTTCAGGACTTTATGAAGCACAAGAAATATTTATTTCTCCATTATTTGCTATTACTTATTTTAATGATTTAGTAACAACATATTTATTAAAACCAAAGCATAAAGATTGATATTGAGAAAATAGAATTAAAACTAATAAAGTAATTAAAAAATTTAATTAATTTTTTAAAAATAATAATTTAATATTATGTCATTAATATTTATTAAGTAAGGAGATGAAGTATGTTGTCTAAACAAGATGATATTTTGACAGTAGAGCACTTTTTTCTTGAATCTGATTGTAAAACACAAGCAGAAGCTTTTCAAGAAATAGCAACTTCTGCTAAAAAATTAGGTTTTTTGAAAAAAAATATTAGTGAAAAATCACTAGTTAATAGTTTTATACAAAGAGAAGGAACTACTAGTTTTGGTGATGGTGTTGCTGTGCCGCATGCTCGTAATGAAGATATTGTTAAATCAGGAATTTTTATTATGCGTTTTAAACAGCCAATTCCTTGGAAAGCGCTAGATGAACAACCCGTTAAAGCAATAATTGCTTTAATTGCTCCACTAAAAAGTGCTGGTAATGAACACTTGGAAATTTTATCAAAAGTGGCACAAAGATTAACAAAACCGGAATTTCAATCAATATTATTTAATTCAAAAGATAAAAAAGTAATTATTCAATCACTAAATATTAATAATAAACCTAATGTTGAAACTAGTGGTAAAACTATTAGTGAATATATGAAAGGTTCTTCAAAAAAACTAAAAATATTATAGCAATTACTGCTTGTCCAGTTGGGGTAGCACATACTTATATTGCACAAGATAAATTAGAAATTGCTGCAAAAAATTTAGGCTATAATATTAAAGTTGAAAGTCATGGTAGTATTGGTATTAAAGGTTCTTTTACAGCAACTGATATTGCCAATGCTGATTTAGTTATTATTGCAGTATCGGCCGGTGTTGCAGATTTAAAATTAGAACGGTTTAATAATAAACCATTATATAAAAAACATATTCCGTAAATAAATTTAATCAATTGTCAATAATAATATTTATAAATTTTTTAGTGTTAATAATTATAGAAGTTAATATTTTTTTATTTTAATGGTTTTGTTTTATTAAAAATTTCACAAAGTAAGTTAAATCTTAAGTACATAAGTCTAAATATACTTTTTATACATTTATTTATTAAAATTTTGAATCTTTTTAATAAAACAAAAACATGTTCAACTTTAATTCTAATTTTTGAAATAATTTTATTGTAGATTTTTTCTTGTTTAGTTAATTTTTTATTTTTAGTTTTTTTAATTGGTAATATAGTATTTTTATAAATATTTTGTATTCCTTGATATCCCAAATCACCAATAATTATTGTTTTTTCTGAAAATTCAAGATTTGAATTTTTTAATATTTGAAAATCATGTACTTTTCCATTATCAGCAAAAATATCAACAATTTTTTTATTAAAAAAGTCATATATAATTTGAAATTTTATAGAAAACATTCAACTTTTACCAGAAAAATATTCTAATTGTAGTTTTTTTTAGTTGGTCTTTCAATTTCAATTTCAGTTGAATCAATTAAATAAAATTGAAATTCATTTAAATCTTCTTTTTTTTTCTCAATTTTTGATTTATATTTTGTTTTTAAAAACTGATAATATTTGTCATCACTAAGTTTATTTTCTACTCAAGTAATATTTCGAAAACAAATTGATGCACTCATTTTATATTTAATACTCATTTGGAAAAAAGTATAATATTCTTTTCAGTATACTAAAGTCATCATCAATCTTTCTTCAACTGAAAGTTTATATTT
The DNA here is from genome assembly GCF_040369795.1 of Spiroplasma ixodetis. Lineage (GTDB taxonomy): Bacteria > Bacillota_I > Bacilli_A > Mycoplasmatales > VBWQ01 > Spiroplasma_E > Spiroplasma_E ixodetis_B. The sequence goes on along the minus strand of NZ_AP028955.1, from coordinate 1,001,132 downwards.
TCTACCTTTAGTTTTTTTAAATTTTCTATTTCAATTAATTTTGTTAACATTTCATCAAAATAAAAACGTTTTATACCAAAATATTTATAAAATTGTTCATTTTTTAATTTTTTTAAATTTTCAAAATTCATTTTTATCAACACCTTATTAATTTATTAATAAAGAAATTATAAAATAAATTTTAAATTATTAATTGACTTTTAAAAAATTTATTTACGGAATATGTCTAAAGTGGAAATTAGCAAAGTTATTAAAAATCCTGAAAGTATTGTTAATGATGCTTTCGCTAACGCAAAACCTTATGAATTAAACAAGTCAGAATTGGGACAAAAAGCGGAAAAAGTAAATAAATAATTTGATTTATTTACTACTGATAAACAAGGAATTATGAAACATATTATGGCTGGTGTTGGCTATATGTTTCCATTTGTTGTTTTTGGTGGAATTATGTTAGCATTATCAATTGGTATTGCTAAAGCAGTTTATGGTGCTGATTTTGATATTTCCAAGTTACCACACAATCATTTTCTTTATTTTATGAATCAAGCTGGAAGTATTGCTTTTACATTAATGATTCCAATTTTAGCTGTTTTTATCGCTAATTTAATTGCAGTAGTGCCGCCTTGTTTCCGGCAATGGTAAGTGCATATGTCGCTAATACAGCATGATTATTTTATCCAATTGCTGGTTTAGAGCCAAAGGTTTCTGCTGGATTTTTAGGAGCATTATTAATTGGTCCAAGTGTTGGATATTTAGTAAGATGAATTATTACTTGAAAAGTACCAAAGACTATTGCTCCAATTATGCCCATTTTCTTTATTCATATTGTAGTAACATTTTTAATTAGTTTCACTTTTATTTATGCAATTAGAGCTCCAATTGGTTGAATAATGGAACAATTTCAAAATGGGTTAACCCACATGCCACGTGAAGCAATGGCAGCAATTGGAATGTTGCTAGGAGCCGTGATTAGATTTGATATGGGTGATCCAATTAACAAAGTTGCTTTTTTAGCAGCTTCAAAAACGATAACTGCTGATCCTAGTTCACAATTATTTATGGGAGCAGTAGTTGCGGCTATTCCTGTTGCACCACTTGGAATGGGTTTAACAACTTTGATTTTTCGTAAATTATTTAATGAAAGTGAACGTACATTAGGTTTAACAGCAATGTTAATGTGGTGTATTGGTATTTCTGAAGGTGCGATTCCTTTTGCAGTAAGAGATCCAAAACGTGCTATTATTAGTAATATTATTGGTAGCGCTGTTGCTGGTGTTATTGCTGGTGCTTTTTTATTAACTGATGCTGCGGGTCATGGTGGTCCTATTGTTGCTATCTTAGGTGCAGTTAGTTCAGTTAATTATGTGCTTTGGGTAAGTATTCTTTTATTCTTTTCAGCCATTATTGTTGGAAGTATTGTTACTTGTTTAGTATATGGTGGATTATTAATTATTCAATCACGTAATATTAAGGTTTTTTAAATTAATGAACGAAAGAATCATGAAAATATTTAATAGTAAAAAATCTAAATCTAAAAATAGTAAAAATAAAGTTTAATTGAACAAATAATCAAAGTTTAGGAGAGTGAATATGAATAATAGCACATCACAAATAATTTTTTTAAAACCTGCTTTTATTCGCAAATTATGAGGTAGTCAAAAATTAGCACACAAATTTAATTTTGATTTACCTAAAAATACACCAATTGGTGAAGCGTGATTAGTTAGTGCTCATCCCAATGGAATGAGTTATGTTTTAAATGGCGAGTATAAGGGATTAAGTTTAGCAGAATTGTTTAAACAGCAACCCAGTTTATTTGCTAATCTTGATAGTTCAGGTAATGTGATTAATAAAGAATATCCGTTGTTAACAAAAATTTTAGACGCAAATGATAGTTTAAGCGTTCAAATTCACCCTGATGATAAATTCGCAGAAAAAAATCATCAATGTTTAGGAAAAACTGAATGTTGGTATATATTAGAATGTTTACCCAAAGGTAAAGTTATTTTGGGTCATAATGCTAAAACCAAAGATCAGTTTAATCAATGATTGGCAAAAGGACAATGACATAAACTATTAAAATATATTCCAATTAAAAAAGATCAATTTATTTATGTTCATTCTCTAAAAATTCATGGCTTATTGGCACATACTATGGTTTTTGAACTCCAACAATCATCAGATATTACATATCGTTTATATGATTATGGTCGTAAAGATGAACTTGGTAATTTAAGAAATTTGCATTTGAAAGAAGCATCAACTATTGTTTTAGCTCCTGATTTAAATAGCAGTGAAGCTAATGGTCATGATAATTATTTAGTTGATAATAAGTTTTTTAAGTTAATTAAATTAATTAATGAGGGAATTAAGCATTATAGTTATCCTAATACTAGATGATTGCAAATCTCAGTATTGGATGGTAATGGTATAATTGATGATACTAGTATTAAAAAAGGTGAATCATTTATTTTACCAAATGGTTATAATGATTTTTGTTTAAGTGGAAACATGTTATTGATGGTTGCATATTGCTAATAAATTGTTTTATATATAAATAATTATTATAGTTTTTTTAATGCTTGTTCCGAATCATTTCATAAATCTTCAACATATTCAATACCAATTGAAAGACGAACAAGACCTTCTGAAATATTTGCATCTGCTAATTCTTGTGCATTATAAGTAGAATGTGTCATTGAAGCAGGATGTTCAATCAATGACACAACTCCACCTAAAGAAACTGCCAAAATTATTAATTTTAAATTATTTAATAGTTTGATTCCTCCATCATATCCACATTTTAATTTGAAACTAATCATTGCTTCCGGTAATGGAATGGCAACCTTTTTTAGGACTGTTTTTTTGGTAGACATTTGTGCTTGGTGTTTTATGGGGGTTAAGTAGTTTAGAGTGCTGTGGATTCTTATTTTGTTGTATCAATTGATATAATCAAATAATTCTAATTTTAATTGGATTAATGATGTAAAATTTTTATCATTAATAAACTCTGTTTTGAAAGTTTTGAAAGTCGCTTCAGCAACAGCGTTATCATAAGGACAACCTTTTTTGCTTAAAGAGCGGGTAATATTGAAGGCTAATAAAAGTTTATCAATAGTTTTATTATTAAATTCATTACCGCGATCGCTATGAAATATTTGAATATTTTTTAAACAACGATTTGAGCACATAAATGCTTGATATACTAATGATGCATCTTTTTTAGTACCTACACTATGTCCAATAATTTCGCGATTGTACAGGTCGATTAATAAGCAAATATAGTTTCATTTACCATTAACTTGAACATAAGTTAAATCACTAACAATAACTTCATTTTTAAGCCTATTATTAAAGTCTCTATTAACAAGATTAGTAATTTGACTATCATTGACTTTATTATGATAATTTTTGTATGATAATTTAGTGTATTTTGATATTAAATTATGTTTATTCATAATTTTTTTAATTTTTCGTCTTGATAAATTAATTTTCTTTTCTTTTAGAACAACTTTTAATCTTCTTGTTCCATAAGCTTCTTTATTTTCTTTAAAAGCACTAATAACAGCTTCATCATACATATTATTTTGAATTTTATCTTCTTTTTTCTTGAAATTAAAATAATATGTTGATTTAGAGATTTTTAAAAAACGACACATTGTACGAATTTTATAGGTAATGTTTAGTAATATGTGTAACTTACAAAAATAACTATGTTTAATTAATTCTAGTAAATAAAATTAAATAAATAGAAAGAGTAGACATATTCCGTAAATAAATTTTAAATTATTAATTGACTTTTAAAAAATTTATTTACGGAATATGTCTATAATATATTTATTTTTAAAATTTAAAAGACAATATATAATTATTTTTAACTATTTAAATTACGTATTATTGTTGATTTATATTGGCTAAATGTTAAGATAAATGTAAAATTAGATACTTAATTATTAATTACATTTAGTTTTTAATAATTTTGAAAATGATTGATAAATAAAATTATTGTTTATAGATTTTATTTTTTTTTGCATAAGATGTTAAAAATAAAGTACGAATAGTTTACTATAAATATTGCGAAATAATAATTATAAAGAGGTAAAAAGGATGTTAAAATTTTCAAAAACATTATCTAACATTGGTATTTATCTACTTTTGACAACATTAATGCCGGTAATGGTTATTTCTATAATTATGATTTCTTTAAAAGGATTAATGGAAAGTTCTTATTAATTATTATGGAAGTTTGGAGAAGGATTACAAGAATTTTTTGATTCTGGATTAAGTACTATTCAATGATTAGGATGAATTATATTGATAGTTTGTCTAACAACTTATGGTATTCTTATATTTATTTTAGTTATGATAAATTCAAGAAAAGCATTTGAACAAAGAATTGGTTATATTCTTAGTTTAGTAATTGGAGTTGCTTCAATTGTTGTTACATTATTACCATTAATTATTGTTAGTATTGGCAATGGAGTAATAACTTTAGTATTAGGATTATCATTTGTTTTTATTGGATTGAATGATGTTTTCGTTGCTTGTGGATCATTATTTGGTTTAATTAGTGCAAAAAAACATTATAAATTTATGAGATGCAAAGAAAAAGTAGATTATATCTACTTTTTATTATTTATATATTTACTTCATGGTAATTGTAAATTTGTTAATGTATAATGCATTAATTGTCGATGTATGCTAATAATTAAAACGTTAAATATTGTTACAATAAGTAAAATTCATCAATGATCGTTTAAATTATTAAAATAATCAAGTTTGCTTTTAAAAACGGCAGTTTCAACTAACATAAATAATGCATTTAAAATGAAAAAAATTAATCAACCAAAACTAAATAGAATAATTAGATAACGATAAAATTTAGTTTGAAAAGTACTACCTTTGACTTTAATTTGATAAACCGTTTCATAAGTATAATGATTAATAGAAAAAGCAAACAAAATTAATAGAATTAAACTATTTATGCCAACTATTAATAAAATATTAATTATTTTTTTGCTAGTAGTATTTATTAAAATTGAACCTATTATTATAAAAATAATTTGAACAATTAATCACAAAACGCTAACATAAAAAAAACTTTTTTTTGTTCAGTATTTAATTAATTCATTTTCCATTTTGTATCACCATATTAATTTTAGTATATTTTATGCAAATATAGAATAAAATTTATCATTTTTATAATTTTTCATAACATAATAAGTTTGGGAATAACTAAAATTAGAGAGGGAAATAAAATGGCAATTGAAGTAGAAATTAGGCGTATACGTCTAAGACTTGGTTGAACGCAAGCATATTTGGTGAAATTAGTAGGTGTTCGTCAAGCAACAATTAGTAGAATTGATAGTAATGCTAAAAATTCTTCATAAGGAATAATTCATAAAATTATTTTAGCATTATTAGCAGATATGAATGATATAAAAGGTTTTACGCATGATTTTGTATTAAAAGAAAATGATTTTGAACTATTTATTAAACTGTTAATGGCTAATTCACAATTAAAAACTAATATTTTATATAATCCTGTTCATTGTGCACGAATCATATAATAGAGTAATTATTAATTTTGATTAAAAATATGGTAAAAATAAAGTATAAAAAAATTGTAAATAAATATTAATATTTTTACTGTAGTACATTTTTTTATTTATAGGAGAAATTTATGAAATATTTTTTAAAATTATTAATTATTACTTTGTTAATAAATAGTTCATCAGTAGGATTAATTGGATGTAGTATTCCTAGTGTTGGTGATATTTGAATAATTACTGATGGTGGTGATTTATTTGATAAAGCTTTTAATCAGCAAGTATTAGAAGGTTCAAAAGAGTTTACTAAAACATTTAATGATAATCGTATTATGATTAGTAATTTACTCGGTAATGAAGTTTGAAAAACTAAAAAAATGAAAACACGTTGAATTATTTCACGAGATAGTACTGTTTCAACTTTACAAAATAATTATAATTTAGCAACATTTGCTGGTGCTAAAACAATTATTGTTGTTGGGTTTAATCATCTTGGTGCATTAACACCAGCTATTAAAAATCAATATAAAAAGTTAGGTGTTCGTTTTATTTTAGTTGATGCTAAATTAGAAAAACCAGTTGATGTGGCGTGTTTAAGTTATTCAGCAGAACAATCAGGGTTTTTATCAGGATTAGCAGGAGCAATATGATTAGCTGCTAATCACGAAACATATGATAATTTTTTAAAAATGTCAACTTTTGGTGGTTTACCAGCTGATACTATTGTTAGTTATATGATGGGTTATTATTGAGGCGTATATTATTTTAATAAATATCGTAATAGCAATGATAATTTATTGGAAATGACTAATGCCATTAGAATTAAAGAGGGTAAGGAAAAAATTGAAAAATGAACTAATAAATTTGATATTCATTTTGATAAAATTGCTAAACAATTTACAGGTAGTTTTGAATCTGGTACAAAATCATCAAAAGCAATAACTTCACAATTAATTGATGGATATAAAGATGATATTGTAATGCCTGTTGCAGGAGCACAAACAATTGATTTAGTATCAGCTGTTAAAAACTCTACTACTAATAGCAAAGCAAAAATTATTGGTGTCGATGTTGATCAAAGTGTTCAATATAGTTATGCTAAAGATATTTTTATTACATCAGCTTTAAAAGGAATTCATAAGTCAGTTAATACTTGATTATGACATTCTTTTAATTTAGATTATAATAATGATGATCAACATTCAGTTATTAAACCTATTAATGGTGAACAATACTTTGATGGTATCATACCACAACCAGCATTAGGTGGTCAGCAATATCTTGGAATTGCTAATAATGATTCTATTAGTGCTATTTATAATAACTTAATTATTGATAGTAATGATTATTGACGTTTAGCACAAAAGGTAACTGATGCTTATAATAAATTAGTTGCTGATTTAGCTAATGATTCTACTCGTGATAAGTGAGAAAATGTTTGAAAAAATTATGTTGATGAAAGTGTTGAAAAGTATAAACCACAGTTTTAATAAAAATTTACTATATATTTTAAAAAATTTATAATTATTCTTGAATTTTTAAAGAATAAGTTTTATTATCTTATATAATGGTAGTTATGCCATTAAAGGAGAAACTAGTGTTTAGAGTTAATTGTGAAAATAAGAAAATAATTAATATTAAATACATATATACTGTATTTTTTAATAGTAAGTTATTCCCGCCTATTTATTTTCAAAATTTATTTATACACAGTTTTATTTTATTTTGAATAATTGAATTAAGAAAGCAATGTTTTTTGCTTTCTTTTTTTATATTTTTTTTATATAAATATTTATATATAATTGTAGGAGGAATATAATAGTATGCGTAAAATTTTTACTGTATTTAGTGCAATATCATTATCAGCAATAATGATATTGCCAATCATTGCTTGCAATAGTCAGTTTAATGATCCAAATATTTATCGAATAACTGTTGTAACTGATGGACATACTATTAATGATGCTTCTTTTAATGAATCATCATATAATGCTGCTCTCAAGTTTAAACAAGAGTTTAATGATTGAACACATAGTGATTATGTTGATCCTCAATATAAAAATAAAAGAGTTGAGGTTTCTTGAGATAATCCCCAATCAACTAATACTGATGATTTAATGACATCATATAATAAAGCCATTTTCATAAATAGTAAAGTAATTATTGCTTCAGGATTTTTACATCATAATGCTTTGGTTAAAGCACAAGATACTATTTTAAAACATAAAGTGAAATTTATTTTTATTGATGGTGATACTCCAAATAAAGAAGTACCAAAATCTAATAAACAATTGGCTGGCTTACTTTACAAAGCAGAACAATCAGGTTTTTTATCCGGATTGGCGGGGGCAATATGGTTAATTGCGCATGCTAATCAATATGGTGGCCTTGATAATTTAAAAATGTCAACCTATGGTGGACTTGATATTCCGGCAGTTACTAATTATATGTATGGTTATTATTGAGCCATACAATTTTTTAATAATAAATTTAAAAACAAAGAAGATGAAGAAAAATTAATATCATGGGTTAAAATTTTAAATTCAGATTTTAAAGAACCATTACCAAATATTAAATTTATAAATTCAGGCACTCAATTTAGTGCTGATTTTACTCAAGGTTCAAAAGGTTCACAAGCAATTAATGATGATCTTGCTCGACAAAAAACTAATATTATTTTTCCAGTAGCAGGACCACAAACCGAAGATACTTTATCATCATTAAAAAAATCTGGTCAAGGTAAAATTATTGGTGTTGATACAGATCAACAACTTCAATATCCACAATATGCATATAGGTTTATTACTTCTGCAGAAAAAGATTTAATTAGTTCAATTAAACTTATGCTCTGAAAATCAGTTGGTAAAACTAATCAGAATCCAGTGCATCCAACTGATCCAACTGCCGATCAAACATTTATTGATGATGCACCATACAGAGGTGGACCTAATTTTACTGGAATAGCACCAAATAAAGCAATTAAAGATGGTGATAAAGATATTTACACACCATTAATGACAGAAACTACTAATTGATTAGATAAAATTTCTGCTGGATGACAAAAAGTACTCAATTTAAAAGAACATTATTGAATTAATGGTATTAAAAAAGAATATGATCCATTTAAATAATTAAGAGGGGTGATAAAATGGAAGTAAATATTGAAAAACAGAACTTACAATATTCTGTTGAAATGGAAGGTATTACTAAAGTTTTTTTAGATACTATTATTGCTAACAATAATATTTCTATTAAAATTAAAAAAGGAGAAATTCATTCTTTGGTTGGTGAGAATGGTGCAGGTAAATCGACACTAATGTCAATCTTATTTGGACTATATCAACCAACAAAAGGTATTATTAAAATTAATGGTAAAGAAGTAGTAATATCAGGACCAATTAGAGCAGGTGAATTAGGTATTGGAATGGTACATCAACATTTTAAATTAGTTGATAACTTCACTATTTTACAAAATATTATTTTAGGTAGTGAACCAGTTCATAAATGACAGTGAATTAATTATAAAAAAGCAAAATCTAAAATTTTAGAAATTTCAAAAAAATATAAATTAGACATTAAACTTAATTTAAAAATTGAGAATGCTAGTGTTGGTATGCAACAACGTGTTGAAATTTTAAAAGTTCTTTATCGTGGCGCTAGTATTATTGTACTTGATGAACCAACCGCGGTTTTAACACCACAAGAAATTACTAGTTTATTAACAATTATTGAAGAACTTAGACGTGATGGTAAAACTATTATTTTTATTAGTCATAAATTAGAAGAGGTTAAACAAGTTGCTGATAATGTTACAGTAATTCGTTTAGGTAAAGTTATTGAAACTTTTGAATCTAAGAGTAAAACTAAAGAAGAAATTGCTACTTTGATGGTTGGTAGAGATTTAGTTGATATTAGAAATCAAGGTAATGTTGTATTAGGACCAGTATTATTAAAAATTGATAATTTATTTGTTCATAAAATTGGTAATAAGAAATCAATAATGGGTCTTTCTGATTTTAGTTTAGAAGTTAAGTCACGAGAAATTGTGGCTATTGCCGGTATTGAAGGTAATGGTCAAACCGAATTAATTTCAGCAATTACTGGTTTAATTAAGCCAGAAAAAGGTGATATTTTTTTTGGTAATAAGAATATGAAACACAGTTCAATTCAAAGTTTATATAAAAGTGGTTTAAGTCATATTCCTGAAGATCGTCATAAATATGGACTTGTTTTAGATTATAATGTTATTGATAATATGGTTTTACAAAATATTAGCGAATATCCTTTTTCTAAGCATGGTTTGATTCGCAGTAAAGCTATTCAATATTATGCACAAAATATTATTAATAATTATGATGTTCGTGGTAGTAAAAGTGGTTTTGCTTTAGTTAGAGGCTTGTCGGGTGGTAATCAACAAAAAGCGGTTGTTGGTAGAGAATTAACAAGAAAACATACAATTTTAGTTGTTGCTCAGCCAACACGTGGCTTGGATATTGGCGCTATTGAATATATTCATAGTCGTATTCTTGAGGAAAAAAATGAAGGTAATGCAGTATTATTAATTTCTTATGAATTATCAGAAGTTATGTCATTAGCAGATCGAATTGTTGTTTTACATGCTGGTAAAATTACTGGTAATGTTAGCGCTAAAAACGTTACTCGTGAACAGTTAGGATTAATGATGGTGGGACAAAAAATGTTAATGGAAGGAAATGAAGATAATGTTTAAACAAAAAACATGATTTTTAAAACGACGAAGTCGTTTATATCTTGGTTCAAAAGAAATGAATAGTAGTCTTACTAAATTTAAGGGTTCAATTTTTGCCATTATTTTTGGATTAATTATTGCTTGTTTTGTTATAATTGGTTCAGGTCAAAATGCTTTTACTTATTTTCAGTTGTTATTAACATATGCTTTTACAAGTTGGCCAGCTAATAATTGAGATAATACTTTAGTTTGATGAGCAATTTATATTGTAGCAGGATTAGCACTAGTTATTTCTTTCCGCTCAGGAATGTTTAATATTGGAGTTGCTGGTCAAATGTTAGCAGCAGGAGCTGTTGTTATCGCAATTGGTGTTCGTTATGACTTATCACAACCATTAGCTATAATTAGCGCGTTTTTTGCTGGAGTATTAGCAGCAATATTGGTGGCGTTGGTAACAGTGTTATTAAAAGTTTTTTTTAATGTTCATGAGGTTGTTACTTCTATTTTATTAAATTGAACAATTTGATATTTAGTAAAATGACTATTTAAAATCGATAAAGATTTATATGATGCTGATCACGGAACATCAGCAACTATTCATGATAGTATGAGTATGAGTATTAATGGTTATAATTGTATAATACCATTATTAATTTCTATTATTTTAATAATAACAGTTTGATTCTTATTGAAAAAAACAACTTTAGGTTATAAAATTCGAACAGTAGGTTTAAATCCATTTGCTGCTGTTTATAGTGGTATTAATCATAAACATTATTGCATAACATCATTTGTTATTTCAGGAGCATTAGTAGGAGTAATGGCTGTTATTTATTACATTGCCAAAAATCCTTCAATTAGTTTTTTAACTGATGATTTGCCGACTATTGGTTTTGATAGTATAGCTGTTGCTTTAGTTGGTCAAATTAATCCAATAGGTGTTGTGGGTTCTGCTTTTCTTTGAGGTTTAATTAAGAGCGGTGGTTCAATTGGTTCAGTATTAACATTACCAACAGCAACTGGTGATATTATTTTTGGTGTTATTATTTATTCAGCTGCCTGTGCAGTTTTATTATCTCGTTTACAGCCAATTAAATTTTTAATTCGTTATTTAAATATAGCCCTTGATGGAGAAAAACGAAAAGTTACAAATAGTTTTATTGCCAAGATGTACTATCATTTTATTGAAAATTTTAAAATAAAGAGACAATATAATAAGTTAAAATCAGATTTAATTAAAGAAAAAAATATTAAAATTAATCACTTAAAGATAGAATATAATAAATCACTATCAGATTATGAGTCAAAAGTTAAAAATTTAAAACAAAATCTTTCGCAAGAAATTAATAAAGTTAATAGTGATATCAACTTACAGTTACAAGCAGTTATTAATAATAAAAATGATAAAGTTGGTGTTAATTGAGCACAATTTTTCCAAGAAAATAAAGCTTTAAATCATTATATATATAAACAATATAATGCAATTTGAAAAAAAGGTAAAATTGGTAATTGAAATAATTTTCAACAAGAAATAAAAACGATTTATGGTGAAAGTTTAAATATGTATATTAATGAAAAAATGAAATATGAAAATAATGTTTATAACTATAAGCAAGATTTAATTCGAGAAATAACATTATTAAAAAAACAAAAAGCAATATTAGATAAGTCAAGAGTAAAAGACTTAAAATTAAATCTTTATCGAGAAATTAATAAATTGAAACAAGAATTAAGTGATGAATTAAAGTCATTAAAAAATCAAAAAGTTAAAACTGACGATAAAAAAATAAAAAAACAATTAATTTTAGCAAAACATCAACTTCAAACTAATTATAAAAATAATATTAAAGAGTTAATTAAAAATTATAAAATTAACAAACAGCAATTAAAAAGTCAAATTATCCCAATTAATAGTAATATTAATATATTAACCAAACAATTTACTAAAAAAGCTGAAATTGAAAAGACAACTTTTATTAATAAATTTACTGATATATTTAAAAATGAACAACAAGCAATTATGAAAATAAAAACCGAAAGAACAGGAGAAAAAGTTAATGGAAGCACTCAAAATAATTCTTGAACATTCTAGTTTAATTTTTGTTGTTTTAGTACTTGGTGCATTATCTGGATTAATTTCAGAACGTGCTGGTGTTGTTAATATTGGTATTGAAGGAATGATGACAATTGGTGCTCTTGCTTTTTCTTCATTTGGGAAAAATATAGGTGTTAATTGAGGTAATTGATCACAAATTATTGCTTTATTAGTAGGTGGATTAGCGGGAATGGGATTTGCTTGTTTCCATACTTTTGCATCAGTTACTTTAAAATCTGATCAAATTATTTCTGGCGTTGCAATTAATATTTTAGCAGCAGCAATTGCAGTTTTTGTTGTTCAGTTACCAGGGAATAATGGTTTTATTTCATTAACAAATATTTATCAATTACCAAAAATTGGTAATAATGAATTTTTTAATTTATATTTATTTTTAGCAATTATATTTTTAGTAAGTATTGCTATTATTTTGAAATATACTAAATGAGGATTACATCATGTTGCGACTGGTGAAAATCCCAATGCAGTTGATGCTGCGGGAATTAATGTTATTAAACAACGATATGTTGCTGTATTATTATCTGGTTTTTTGGCAGGAATTGCTGGTGGTATTTTTCCAATGTATGCTAGTCAAACTTTTCGTGGGACAGTTAGTGGAAATGGTTTTATTGCTTTAGCTATTTTAATTTTTGGACAATGAAGGGTACCATTGATTACAATTGGTGCTGCCTTATTTGCTATTGTTGAAACAACAGGTGCCAGAATTACGTTTTTACCAAATATTCCTCAATGAATATCAAGTAATTCTGATATATGGAATATATTGCCTTTTGTAACATCTTTATTAGTTTTAGTGTTTACATCAAAATGAAGTAAAACACCAAAAGCATTGGGTATTGCTTTCAATAAATCTAAACGATAAAATTAGTTATTAATAATTTTAATGATGAATTAATTTTGAAATTAAATTTTACTTTTTTAGTAATATTTTCCAAGACTTAATTAAAAATATAATAAAAAATAAAAAATTTTATGGTTATTTTATTAAGAATTTGAAAAAAATTCACAATAATAAAGTTTTATTTATCAAAAAAAAATAAATATAATTTTTGATAGATAGAAAAATGTGGTAAAAGTTTAAATTAAATTAATTATGTTTATAGAGGGGAGCAAAGCATATGGATAATGAAAGTATAGTTATTAATGTACCTTATTTATTTCAAAAAAATAAAGAAAAAAGACAATAATATAAACAAAGGCCTGAAGTGAAAGCAAGGAGAAGAGAATATGATAAAAAAAGATATCAGCTTATTAAAGAAAAGCAGTGAGAATATAAAAAAAATGATATCAACGCAATAAAAAAAGGCAACAAGAATATAGAAAAAAATGATATCAACTTAATAAAGAACTGGAACTAAAAAATAGTAAATTATGATATCAACGCAATAAAGAAAGGCAAAAAGAATATAAACAAAGGCCTGAAGTGAAAGCAAGGAGGAGAGAATATGATAAAAAAAGATACCAAGTTAATAAGCAAGAAAAGCAAAAACAAAGAGAATTACAATCTGTGGATGGGTGACACTTTATTGGATACTAATTACGTAGACAAGTGAACAAATTAGTTAAAAGAAAGGAATTATAATTACGGCCAATATTAACCCATATTCAGATGAATTAAAAAAACAAATAGCAGCTTTATATCAAAGTGGTAAGTCAGTGTCTTGTCTTGCTAAAGAGTACAATGTTACAAGAGCAGCTACTTATAATTGAATTAAGCAATTTACTAATTCAGGCAGTTTTAAAACCAAAGATAACCGTTCTGTTGAAGAAAATGAATTAATTAAATTAAGAAAAGAATTAAAACAATTAAGAATGGAAAATGATATTTTAAAGCAAGCAGCACTAATAATACGCAGAAAATAGAAATTATTACTAAAAATAAAGTTAAATATAAAATTCGTACAATGTGTCGTTTTTTAAAAATCTCTAAATCAACATATTATTTTAATTTCAAGAAAAAAGAAGATAAAATTCAAAATAATATGTATGATGAAGCTGTTATTAGCGCTTTTAAAGAAAATAAAGAAGCTTATGGAACAAGAAGATTAAAAGTTGTTCTAAAAGAAAAGAAAATTAATTTATCAAGACGAAAAATTAAAAAAATTATGAATAAACATAATTTAATATCAAAATACACTAAATTATCATACAAAAATTATCATAATAAAGTCAATGATAGTCAAATTACTAATCTTGTTAATAGAGACTTTAATAATAGGCTTAAAAACGAAGTTATTGTTAGTGATTTAACTTATGTTCAAGTTAATGGTAAATGAAACTATATTTGCTTATTAATCGACCTGTACAATCGCGAAATTATTAGACATAGTGTAGGTACTAAAAAAGATGCATCATTATTATATCAAGCATTTATGTGCTCAAATCGTTGTTTAAAAGATATTCAAATATTTCATAGCGATCGCGGTAATGAATTTAATAAGAAAATTATCACCACATGTACTAGTGTCGAGGAAAAAATGAATTGAAATAATTTTTCAATAGCATATTTCAAAATGAAAACGATTGTTTGAAATATATAGCGAAGTTGAAAGTAATGAAATGTATCAGGTGCGCTTCTTCTAGTTTGAATGTTTCTGATTTGAGAAGAATAAGATGTTTGAAATGTCATCAAACATTTAGTATTCTTCATGAAACCATTTTTCACAAGTCACAAACACCTTTGACATCTTGGTTTTATCTCATCTTTAGATGAATAAACACAAAGCATGGTATACCATCAACAGATGTTGCAAGGGAATTGGGTGTGACATATAAAACAGATTGAAGAATGGGTCATTAAATCAGAACTAGAATTTGGAATCAAGATGTAGGGTTCATTGATGATGGCACAGCACAGATGGATGAAATGTATCTTTCACATGTAGGTTTTAAAAAACAAGAAAGATCATTGTTGAATAAAACCTTGATTGTTGGAGTTGATGAGAAAGCCAGCAACAAACTAATTGTGAAAGTATTGAAAAAAGCAGATGAGAAAAACCTTTTATGATTTGCATTGAAACACATTTCTACTGGGTGTTGTCTATTTACGGATTCTTGGAAGGGATATGGAAGTTTCAAAAACTTCTATCACAAACATGAAATCGTAAATCATGAAGTTGGGTATGTGTCATCAACAGGTGTAAACACAAACCAGATTTAATCTGAATGAAAACATATCCGACGAACTTTCCAAACACAGATAAAAGCTTCAAAACACAATATTCATTTATATGCAAAAGAAACTGCATATAAATTCAATAAGATACCTAGTTTTGAAACTATAATTTTGTGTTTGATTTAGATAGATGTGGGGATAATTTCCTATATAGGCTTTTATCTCCATTTATGTGATAAAATTTAAAAATAGTACATAAAGGGATAAAAGCCTTTAATAATAAAACTATTGATAAACTTTTATTAGCCTTAGATATTACCCGCTCTTTAAGCAAAAAAGGTTGTCCTTATGATAACGCTTTTGCTGAAGCAACTTTCAAAACAGAATTTATTAATGATAAAAATTTTACATCATTAATCCAATTAAAATTAGAATTATTTGATTGTATCAATTGATACAACAACATAAGAATCCACAGCACTCTAAACTACTTAACCCCCATAAAATACCAAGCACAAATGTCTACCAAAAAACAGTCCTAAAAAAGGTTACCATTCCAGTTTAGTAATCTGTGTAACTTACAAAAATAACTATGTTTAATTAATTATAGTAAATAAAATTAAATAAATAGAAAGAGTGAGTTACGTATGTCTAAAAAACAAAATATTAATAATAATGATCCAATATCAAAAGCAGTAGATTTATTACTAGAAAATACTGAAGATTTAACAAAAGTTTTTAAAGAGGGAGGTTTATATAAAAGACATATTCCGTAAATAAATTTAATCAATTGTCAATAATAATATTTATAAATTTTTTATTGTTAATAATTATAGAAGTTAATATTTTTAAAAAAATACTTTAAAAATAAATTTATATTTCAAACACAAAAATTGTTAATATTATTTTTATATTAACTTGATAAAAATTTAAATTTTTAAAAAAATATTTTTAATATTTTTTTATTTTAATGGTTTTGTTTTATTAAAAATTTCACAAAGTAAGTTAAATCTTAAGTACATAAGTCTAAATATACTTTTTCTACATTTATTTATTAAAATTTTGAATCTTTTTAATCAAGCAAAAACATGTTCAACTTTAATTCTAATTTTTGAAATAATTTTATTGTAGATTTTTTCTTGTTTAGTTAATTTTTTATTTTTAGTTTTTTTAATTGGTAATATAGTATTTTTATAAATATTTTGTATTCCTTGATATCCCAAATCACCAATAATTATTGTTTTTTCTGAAAATTCAAGATTTGAATTTTTTAATATTTGAAAATCATGTACTTTTCCATTATCAGCAAAAATATCAACAATTTTTTTATTAAAAAAGTCATATATAATTTGAAATTTTATAGAAAACATTCAACTTTTACCAGAAAAATATTCTAACTGTAGTTTTTTTATTTGGTCTTTCAATTTCAATTTCAGTTGAATCAATTAAATAAAATTGAAATTCATTTAAATCTTCTTGTTTTTTTCTCAATTTTTGATTTATATTTTGTTTTTAAAAACTGATAATCTTTGTCATCACTAAGTTTATTTTCTACTCAAGTAATATTTCGAAAACAACTTGATGCACTCATTTTATATTTAATACTCATTTGGAAAAAAGTATAATATTCTTTTCAGTATACTAAAGTCATCATCAATCTTTCTTCAACTGAAAGTTTATATTTTCTACCTTTAGTTTTTTTAAATTTTCTATTTCAATTAATTTTGTTAACATTTCATCAAAATGAAAACGTTTTATACCAAAATATCTATAAAATTGTTCATTTTTTATTTTTTTTAAATTTTCAAAATTCATTTTTATCAACACCTTATTAATTTATTAATAAAGAAATTATAAAATAAATTTTAAATTATTAATTGACTTTTAAAAAATTTATTTACGGAATATGTCTAATATAAGAAAAATATTACCGAATTATTGACCAAATATTAAAAAAGCGATTGATTTTCTTTTTCAAGATATAAGTAAACATTACTTTAGTTAGCTATAAAAGAAGAATTTATGAATATTTTAATGAAGAATTACAAAAATGAATTCGTTTTTGTTTAGTTGATGAAATATTACAATTACCTAAATATAAAAGAATTGGTGAAGATATTGAAGATAATATTATTGAAAATTTTGCAGATGGCAAAAGATATCATGATATTTGTGCTATTTGTAAAAAAATGTATTAGTGTTAGTAGCATTCATAGAGTTTTTAAAAATTTCGAAATACTTGAAGCAAACCTAGTTAAAGTAAAATTAGAAAAAAATCAACCTATTTTTGTAGCGATTGATGATGTTCATCTAAAATTTTGAAATTTTAAACGTAAGGGTATAAAACAATCTATTAGATTAATAGTAACATATACAGATAATATTAATCACAAAGCACAAAATAAAAGAGTAAAAGCGATTATAAGACCAACAAGAACAGCAATTGGAGTTAAAAAAACTGCTGAATTTGTTAAAGATCATTGTCAAAAATTTTATTAAAATATTGAACAAGCCAAAATAATTATTTGTGGAGATAGCGCAGGATGAATTAAAGATGTAGCAGATTATTTAGGTGCACAGTTTGTTTTAGATAAATTTCATTTAATTAGAACATTATATCTTGGAATCATGGTCGGAAATAAAGGAAAATATTTAAAAGAATATAATCACTGTAAAAATTTAATTAATAATGGTCAATATGAACAATTAATTAATTATTTATATAAAGAATTAGATAATCATAAAAAATTAAAAAAACAGTATTTCAAAAATAATAAACAAGGCATTGAAAATCAAGGCGAAAAGTGAAATATTGGTTGTTTTACAGAAACTAATATTTGACATGTTTTAAAAGAAATGCTTGGTAATAGAACATATAATATTTTGATTTACATTAAAATGGTTATTTTTAAATGTAATAAGATAAATTTAGAAACATAATTTAATGAATGTAATAATTACTTATTATTTCACAATTTGCAATAGCATCTCAAAAATTATTATTTTTTATTTTTCTTTTTAAGCCAATAATGAAAAAAGTTAATGTTATAATTATAAATATAAAAATCGGCATCACTATTATTAATAAAATAACTCCAATTTGCAATTGAATTCAATTATAATAATTATGATTATTTTGAAAAATATGAAATAAACATATATGATTTGCACAATGACATAAAATAAAATATGTACTATAAATTTTTAAAATATTAAATCCATTTGTAATTTTAATCTGTTCATAATTATTATAACTAAAATTTGAAATACCAATTAATATTAAAGCAGTAATAGTTATTAAAATAGTTAAAAAAAATATTAATACAGTTATTAACTGTAATTTTTTAATTGCTTTAAGTTTCATCTTTAAATTTTCCTTAATTTTTAGAATAAGTTTAACACCTAGATAACTTAATTATAAGTATTTTATTTGCAATATTTTAAAAAAAATATATTATTTAAGTACAATTTCATAAAAATCTAAATTATTTCTTGTCTAACATAATAATAAGATTACAATAATTTAATTTATTCCGGATTTTCGACAATCTCCCTAATTTTTCTCATTAAAAATATATTTTTTGTTTTAAATATTTTTAATTTTAAGAAGAATTTTTCATTTTTCTTTGGCATTCTTCTATTTCTTTTTTATTTCCTTTAGTTAAATTTTTAAACATTTATGTTTCCCACCTTTTTAAAATAAAAACTCATTTACTTTAAAATAAAGTAATGAGTTTTTATATAAACTAAACATTATTTAGTTTTAGTAAATTATACTAAAAAAACTAATAAGGTGTTGATTAAACTTTTTTAGATTATTTTTTATTTTCTTTAATTAGTATGAAAAGTTGTAAAATTAAATTTAATTTTTAAAATAAAACCAGTCATTAAAAATATTAATGTTGTTACTAAATTAACAATATATTATAATAACTATTATTATTTAAAAAAAGGAGAATATATGGAAAATAAAGAAAAAATTCCAACAGCTCATATTAAAGCTGCTCTTGATCAAATTGCAAAAGTAGTAATTATGCCAGGCGATCCATTACGTGCTCAATTCATTGCTTCTAATTTTTTACAAGATTGAAAACAAGTAAATAATGTTCGTAATATGCTAATGTTTACTGGAAAATATAAAGGATATAATATTACTATTGCTGCTAGTGGTATGGGTATGCCTTCAATTGGTATATATTCATATGAGTTATTTAAATTTTATGATGTTGACTGTATTATTCGTGTTGGTAGTGCTGGTTCATATCAAAAAGATGTTAAAGTTTATGATATTATTAATACTAATAAAGTATATAGTGAATCTACTTTCGCTAAATATGCTGCTAATATTGATGAAAATCAAATTGAATCTGTTGGTAATATTAGCAAAATTATTAATAAAGTGGCACAAAAAATTGATAATGAATTTGATCAGCAAAAAAATGAAAATTCTTCGTATATAGTAAGTGAAAAAATAAATTTAAGATCAGGTTTAATTCATTCAAGTGATGTATTTTATCGTATTAATGATAATGATTATAAAACCAATCCTTTAATTAGCAAATGCTTAGCAGTAGAAATGGAATCTTTTGCTTTATTTGCTAATGCAAAACATTTAGAAAAAAATGCTGCTTGTTTATTAACGATTTCTGATTCTTTTATTACCGGTGAATCGATTTCAGCAACATTACGCGAAACTAGTTTTAAAAAAATGATGATTTTAGTTTTAGAATCAGCAGTTGCTTATTATAAAGAAGAGGATATTGATGATAATCTTAGCAATAGAAACTAGTTGTGATGAAACTAGTGTTGCTGTTATTAAAGATAAAAATGTTTTAAGTAATATTATTGCTTCACAAATTAATATTCATCAACAATATGGTGGTGTTGTTCCAGAATTAGCAGCACGAGCTCATAGTAAAAATATCGCTACTGTCTTACAAACAGCAATTGAAAAATCTAACATTTCAATTATGGATATTGATTTTGTTGCTTATACTAATACTCCTGGTCTTGCTAGTTGTTTACACGTAGGTAAAATTATAGCAGAAACTATCGCTGCTTATTTAGAAAAGCCATTGCTTCCATCTAATCATTTGTATGGACATTTGTATGCTTCTTTAATTAATAATGAATGAGAATTTCCAGTACTTGGTTTATTAGTTAGTGGTGGTCATACACAGTTGATGTCGGCAAATGAACATTTAAATTTCACTATACTTGGTCAAACATTAGATGATGCTGTTGGTGAATGTTATGATAAAGTCGCAAGAATGTTAGGCTTAAAATATCCCGGTGGTCCTGAAATTGAACGAAGTGCTAAATTGGGAAAGCCAACTTATAAATTACCATTACCTAAAAATGATAATAGTTTAGATTTTAGTTTTAGTGGTTTAAAATCAGCATGTGCTAATTTGATAAATAAAGAAAAAGGTAAGTTACAATTTAATAATTTTGCAGCTTCTTTTCAAACAACAGTTATTCAAGTGTTAATTAACAAAATTGAATTAGCATTAAAAAAAAATAATCCAAAAACTTTAGTTTTAGCAGGAGGAGTTAGTGCTAATCAGCAATTAAGATTAGCAGTATTAGATTTAAAAAATAAATATCCAAATTTAAAAATAATTGTTCCAAAATTAGAATACTGTACTGATAATGCAGCAATGATTGGTATTATTGCAAGTTATCAAATTGAACATAAGTAAGGGTGAACTCATGATTATTGGTATTATTGGTGAAGCGGGAGTAGGCAAGACAACCGCTACAAATTTTTTTCAAAATAAAGGTGCGTATGTTATTTTTGCTGATAAAGTTGTTAAACATATTTATACACTAAAAGAAACAAAAAAAGCATTAATTAATGAATTCGGTAATACTTTTATTAATAGTGATAAAACAATTAATAAAATAAAATTACGGTATGAAGCGTTTCAACACCCTCACATTTTACGTAAATTAGAAAATATTATTTGACCAAAAATGGTAAAAATCGTTGAAGAAGATATTATTCATAATAAAATACACCAAGAATTAATTGTTATTGATTGTGCAGTATTATTTAATACAAATTTAAATTTATTAGTTGATAAAATTATTTTAATTGAGGCTGAGGAAGATAAAAAAATCCAACGAATAAAAGAACGTGATAATGTTAATGATTTACAAGTTATTTCACTATTAAATCAACAAAAAAAATATTTAATTTGAAATAAAGATATTGATTTTATTATTAAAAATAACGGTACTATTAATGATTTTATTAAACAATTACAAAAAGTTGAAAAAAGTTATTAACAAATAAAGTATAAAGATTAATGTCTTTTTACTTTAAAAAACAATAGTAAAATAGACATATTCCGTAAATAAATTTAATCAATTGTCAATAATAATATTTATAAATTTTTTAGTGTTAATAATTATAGAAGTTAATATTTTTAAAAAAATACTTTAAAAATAAATTTATATTTCAAACACAAAAATTGTTAATATTATTTTTATATTAACTTGATAAAAATTTAAATTTTTAAAAAAATATTAAAAATATTTTTTTATTTTAATGGTTTTGTTTTATTAAAAATTTAACAAAGTAAGTTAAATCTTAAGTACATAAGTCTAAATATACTTTTTCTACATTTATTTATTAAAATTTTGAATCTTTTTAATCAAGCAAAAACATGTTCAACTTTAATTCTAATTTTTGAAATAATTTTATTGTAGATTTTTTCTTGTTTAGTTAATTTTTTATTTTTAGTTTTTTTAATTGGTAATATAGTATTTTTATAAATATTTTGTATTCCTTGATATCCCAAATCACCAATAATTATTGTTTTTTCTGAAAATTCAAGATTTGAATTTTTTAATATTTGAAAATCATGTACTTTTCCATTATCAGCAAAAATATCAACAATTTTTTTATTAAAAAAGTCATATATAATTTGAAATTTTATAGAAAACATTCAACTTTTACCAGAAAAATATTCTAACTGTAGTTTTTTTAGTTGGTCTTTCAATTTCAATTTCAGTTGAATCAATTAAATAAAATTGAAATTCATTTAAATCTTCTTGTTTTTTCTCAATTTTTGATTTATATTTTGTTTTTAAAAACTGATAATCTTTGTCATCACTAAGTTTATTTTCTACTCAAGTAATATTTCGAAAACAACTTGATGCACTCATTTTATATTTAATACTCATTTGGAAAAAAGTATAATATTCTTTTCAGTATACTAAAGTCATCATCAATCTTTCTTCAACTGAAAGTTTATATTTTCTACCTTTAGTTTTTTTTAAATTTTCTATTTCAATTAATTTTGTTAACATTTCATCAAAATGAAAACGTTTTATACCAAAATATCTATAAAATTGTTCATTTTTTAATTTTTTTAAATTTTCAAAATTCATTTTTATCAACACCTTATTAATTTATTAATAAAGAAATTATAAAATAAATTTTAAATTATTAATTGACTTTTAAAAAATTTATTTACGGAATATGTCTAATATATTAAATTATTTTTGTATATTAAAATGAAAATTTTCATAATAAAAAAATTAAGAATAATTTTAAAATAGTTGAGGTTAAAAAAATACATAGTAATGTTTTTATAAATTACCAAAATTGTTTTTCTTGTAGTAGAATATTTATACAACTAAATAACAAGGAACTTTAGATGTTCGGGAAAAAGATGAGAATTCTTTGCTGCCCCAGCAACTGTGATGTTGATGAACGTTACAAAACCATTGAAGATAAAACTTTGAGAAGGGTAACAAGTAAAATGAAGCTAAGCCAGTAGACCGGTCTAATTTTTTAAGTGATATTATATTCCTGGGTGTGAATTAATGATTATTTTTAATAATTACTTTTATTTTTTAATATTTGTAATTTTAATAAAGTAATTTTTAATAATGACAACATCCTTTATATAATATAGGGGATGTTTTTAGTTGTGTAATTAAGTAGAGAGGTAATAATAAATGGCAAAAGATAACAAATATTTTCAACAATCACAGTCACCATTAGAGTATATTATGAAAAATTTTAATGGAAAAATGCGATCTGTAAATTGAAATGTAATCAATGATGAAAAAGATTTAGAGGTTTGAAATCGTATTACTCAAAATTTTTGGTTACCAGAAAAAATTCCTGTTTCTAATGACTTGACTTCTTGAAAAACATTAAATCCAAAATGACAAGAGTTAATAACAAGAACATTTACAGGTTTAACTTTATTAGATACAATTCAAGCAACGGTTGGTGATATTGCACAAATACCTAATTCTTTAACTGATCATGAACAAGTTATTTATACAAATTTTGCTTTTATGGTAGCAGTTCATGCTCGATCATACGGAACAATTTTTTCAACTTTATGTTCTAGTAAGCAGATTGAATCTGCTCATGAGTGAGTAATTAATAATGAAAGTTTACAAGCCAGAGCACGTGCACTAATTCCTTATTATACAAGTGATGATCCTTTAAAATCGAAAGTAGCTGCCGCTTTAATGCCAGGTTTTTTATTATATGGTGGTTTTTATTTACCATTTTATTTATCTGCTCGTAGTAAATTACCTAATACTTCAGATATTATTAGATTAATTTTACGTGATAAAGTTATTCATAATTATTATAGTGGCTATAAATATCAAAGAAAAGTTGAAAAATTACCAAAAGAAAAACAAGAAGAAATGAAAAAATTTGTATTTGATTTATTGTTTAAATTAATTGATTTAGAAAAGGAATATTTGACAGAATTATATCAAGAATTTAATTTAGCTGAAGACGCTATTAAGTTTAGTTTATATAATGCTGGTAAGTTTTTACAAAATTTAGGATATGATTCACCTTTTAGTGAAGAACAAACAAGAATTAAACCGGAAATTTTTAATCAATTATCAGCTCGAGCTGATGAAAATCACGATTTCTTTTCAGGTAATGGTTCATCTTATGTAATGGGCATTACTGTAGAAACGCAAGATGAAGATTGAGAATTTTAATTTTAAAGGAGAAAAAAATGCATAATGATGTTGTAAAAGTTTCAAACCAAAAAATATTAAAGCCAGAAGGAAAAATTCATGTTGTTTATTTTTCTTCTTTGTCAAATAATACTCATCGTTTTATTCAAAAATTAGAGGTTTTAAATTCAAGAATTCCTCACGATTTACAAGAGGAAATTTTAGTTGATAAAGATTATGTGTTAATAACACCAACATATAGTGGGGGTGGTGATATTAAAGAAGGGGCGGTTCCTAAACAGGTAATTAAATTTTTAAATAATAAGCAAAATCGTAATTTTTGTCGTGGTGTTATTGCGTCGGGGAATACTAATTTTGGCGATACTTTTGCAATTGCTGGGCCAATTCTTTCAAAAAAATTAAATGTCCCACTATTATTTCAATTTGAATTATTAGGAACTCATAATGATGTATCAACAATAAAAAATATATTAGTAGATTTTTGAGATAAAGATAAAAAAAATACTAATGAAATAAATACTTTATCTGGAACTTTAGAAAGTGATGAATATGTTACTTTAAATGCTAGAGCAAAAACTACTAATAATGCACAATTTGATTTGCAAGCAGCACAATCTTATATGAAAAATCATATTAAACTAAATTTATTGCTTTTTAAAACAGTTAAAGAAAGAATAGAATATTTAGTAAAAAATCAATATTATGATGAAACAATAATTAATAAATATTCAATTACGGAAATTGAACGATTAACAAATGAAGCATACAGTTTTAATTATCAGTTTACAAGTTTTATGGGTATTTTAAAATTTTATAATTCTTATGCTTTAAAAAGTTTTAATGGTAAACAATATTTAGAAAATTATGAAGATAGAGTTGTTATGAATAGTTTATTTTTTGCTGATGGTAATATTGAACATGCTAGTAAAATTTTAAGACAAATTATGTCTGGTAGATTTCAACCAGCTACTCCCACATTTTTAAATGCAGGGAAAAAACAAAGAGGCGAATACACTTCATGTTATCTTTTACGAATTGAAGATAACATGGAATCAATTGCTCGCGCTATTACCACTTCATTACAGTTATCAAAACGTGGTGGTGGAGTTGCTTTGTGTTTAACAAATTTAAGAGAATTTGGAGCGCCAATTAAAAATATTAAAAATCAAGCAACAGGGGTTATCCCGGTTATGAAAATTCTTGAAGATTCATTTTCATATGCTAATCAACTAGGTCAAAGACAAGGCGCTGGGGCAGTTTATTTAAATGTTCATCATCCAGATATTATGTTATTTTTAGATTCAAAGCGTGAAAATGCAGATGAAAAAATTCGTATTAAATCAATGTCTTTAGGAGTAGTTATTCCTGATATTACTTTTGAATTAGCAAAAAATAATGAACAGATGGCACTTTTTAGTCCTTATGATATTGCAAAAGTTTATGGTAAAGCAATGACAGATATTTCTATTACTAAAGAGTATTATAATATGTTAAAAAACCCTGATATTAGTAAAAATTTTATTAGTGCTCGCAAATTATTTCAAATGATTGCTGAATTACATTTTGAAAGTGGATATCCTTATTTATTATTTGATGATACAGTAAACAAAAATAATGCTCATCCTGGTAGAATTGTTATGAGTAATTTGTGCAGTGAAATTATTCAAGTAAGTACAGCTAGTGAATTTAATAGTGATTTAAGTTTTAAAGAAATTGGTGAAGATATTAGTTGTAATTTAGGAAGTATTAATATTGCAAAAGTAATGGAAAGTGGAAGTGAATTTGGTGAAGTTATTTTTCAAGCAATTCATTCATTAGACCACGTATCAAGAAGTAGTGATTTTTCTAGCGCTCCATCAGTTGCATATGGAAATAAAAAAAATCATGCTTTGGGTTTAGGCGCTATGAATTTACATGGATTTTTAGCAACAAATCATATTTTTTATGATTCAAAAGAAGCAATTGATTTTACTAATATTTTCTTTTATGTTATGGCTTATTATGCTTTTAGTGCTTCAAATAAATTAGCATTAAAATTCGGAAGTTTTAGTGGATTTAAAAATTCAAAATTTGCTGATGGTTCATATTTTGATAAATATATAAAATGTCAGTCAGATAAATGAACTCCTGAAACAAAAAAAATACAAGAATTATTTGCAAAATATAACATTATGATTCCAACTCAGAAGCAATGAAAAGAATTAGTAATAAAAATTAAAGAAACGGGATTGGCTAATTCACATTTAATGGCAGTAGCACCCACTGGTTCAATTAGTTATTTATCTTCATGTACACCAAGTCTACAACCAGTAGTTGCTCCTGTTGAGGTACGAAAAGAAGGGAAATTAGGTCGTGTTTATGTTCCTGCTTATAAGATTGATGATAATAATTTAGCATATTACACTGCAGGTGGATATGAATTAGGACCTAATCCAATTATTGATATTGTAGCAGCAGCACAACAACACGTTGATCAAGCAATTTCTTTAACTTTATTTATTACTGATAAAGCGACAACTCGTGATTTAAATAAAGCTTATATTAGAGCCTTTAAAAAAGGTTGTTCATCAATTTATTATGTTCGTATTCGTCAAGAGGTTTTAGAGGATAGTGAAAATTATCAATGCAATGTTTGTGTTGTATAAATTAATTAGATTATTGAATAGTAGTTTCAAGTAATAAATAAATTTGTAACAAATTTAGTAATATATTATTTATTTAATTTAAAAAATAGTGAAATTTTATTTTGGAATATAGGATTTTTAAAAAAAATTAAAAAATACATAGTAAATTTTAAAATTAAAGTTATAATAATAATTGTAAAAAAAATAATTATTATTATAACTTTGGAGTGGTACTCAAGAGGCTTAAGAGGACTGATTGCTAATCAGTTAGGACGGGAAACTGTCGCGAGAGTTCGAATCTCTCCCATTCCGCCATTATTTAAAAAGCATTAATTGCTTTTTTTACTTTTAAATAATAAATTTATTAATAATTAGATATAATTTAATAAAGAACTCTTTATATTAAGGAGAAATCATGCGTAAACGAGTAAACTTACTTTTATCATTAATCTTATATATTGCTTTGATTGCAACAATAGTTTTCGTTATATTTAATTATATTAAATATTCATGAATTATTTTGATGATAATTATTACTTTAACTATTTTAACCGGTATTATTATTTTTATTACCAATCGTATGCAAGATGCAAAACTATCATGAATTATGGTTACCTTATGTTTGCCAATCATCGGTATTTTTTTATATTGAACTTTTGGTCGTCCTTATCGTTATCGACGAAAACAAAAAGCTTATTTAAAAACAAATAGTTATTTTTATACCCAAGAAGATTGAACTTTTGCTAATTCAATTTTAGAATCAAAAAAAATAACTTTGAGTGATGATACTTTATCTTTATTTAACTATACAACAAGAATTTCTCATCGACCATTTTATAATAATAATGATGTTCAAATTTTAAATAATGGTCCTAATAAATTTGTTAAATTAATTGAAGATTTAAAACAAGCAAAAAGTTATATTTTTATTAATTATTTTATTCTTGGCGAAGGGGAACTATTAGAAGTAATTATTAATGTTTTAAAAGCAAGGATTGAAGCAGGAGTTAAAGTTTATATGATTTATGATGCTGTTGGTTCATATTTTAGTTTATCTAAATATAAAATATGAAAAATGAAAAAAATGGGAATTATTATTCATAAATTTTCACCAGTTAGATTACCATTTATGACAGGAAATTATAATTTTCGTAATCATCGTAAAGATATCATTATTGATGGGAATATTGGCTATGCTGGCGGAGTTAACTTAGCAGATAACTATATTTATCTTTCTGCAAAGTATGGCTTTTGAAGAGATACCCAAATTAGAATTGTCGGGGAAGTTGTTAAATCAATTGATTTAATATTTAGACAAGATTGGCATTTTATTACTGGTAATATTATCGATATTAGTGCTGAAAAATCTGAAATAAAAATTAAAAATAATATTATTGTCCAAGTAATTGATGATGGACCGATTACTAAAGAAACAATTCAAAAAGATTTATTTATTAAATTTATTAGTAATGCTAAAAAGCGAGTTTGAATTAGTACTCCTTATTTAATTCCAACTAGCGATTTAATTACTGCATTGCGTAATAGCGCTTATTCTGGTGTTGATGTTAGATTATCATTACCCGGAATTACTGATAAATTTTTATCATTAGATATGTCAAGAACTTATTATGATTCATTGATTGAGTCAGGTGTTAAAATTTATGAATATAATAATGTTTTTAACCATTCTAAGTCTGGTATTTTTGATGATGATATTACTATTATTGGTTCAACTAATTTTGATTATCGTAGTCTTTATTCAGATCATCAAACTTTAGTAATTGTTTATGATAGTAAAACAAATAGTGATTTATCTGCTTCATTTGAAAAAGATTTTATTCATTCTAGTTTAATTATTAGTAATCCACTACTACATCGTAGTTTTGCCTATCGGGGTGTATTTTTATTATTACTTAGAATTTTAGCGCCATTATTTTAAAAAAATTTAGTATAATTAGGTAAATATTAATAATAAGGTGGTCATAATTTATGGGTTGAAGTCGACGAATTAAAAAAATTAAAGAATATTTTAGCGATGAAAATCAACCTAATTTGGATATTTCTAAATTATCAGAAGACAATGAAAAAAAAACTCCTTTTTTTAATAGGTTTAAAAAACAAAAAAAATCTAATAAATCTTCTACCTTAACGAATAATAAAAAGCGCAATAATATTTTTTTAAATTTTAGAAGAAGATCAACTATTCAAATTATTAAACATTTAGAAAATAAAAATATTTTTAACTTATTTTTTTATACTGATGTTAGTAACATTACATTAATATTAGAACAAGGAATTAAACCTTCTTCACAAATTAAATTATTGCCAAAGCAAGAATATATTGTTTGAACTCATTTAGAACACACTACTTATTTAGAATTAGAGTTAGGTAATTCAACACGTCATTTTTTTTGAAAGTGATGTGCAGAGCAAAATGTTGATGTTAATAAAATAACTATTATTTCTGTTGATATTCATAAATTATTTCAAAACACTGTTAAAGATTGAGGTTTAAATGTTGATACTAATCGTGTTCAAATATATGAAACAATTCCTGTTGAAGCTATTGATTGAATTTTGGTTAAAGATCGCAAAATGTTTCGTTTAGCTAAATTATATATTGATAATCAAAGACTAAAGTTAAAACTTTTCCAAGGAAATAATGGTAATATTACTTTAGGTTCTGATTAAATGGAGGTGAAATTATGCGTTGATCTACAATTGTAATTATTGCTTTAATTCCTTTTATGACAATAATAATTATTTTATTTATGCGTTTAAATCATCGTAATAATCAATATTATAACGTTATCCATGGTGATTTGTTAAGTTTAGTTCCATTGAAAATTGATTTAAAAAATGAAATTATTACTTTTTCTGAACGCTTAGAAGTTTTAAATCGTAAAAAACGAATTTCATTGTTTGTATTTAAATCAATGATGAATCGTAAAACTAAAGTAAAAATTGAAATTTTTATTCAAGATTTATTAGTGAATAAAGTTCCATTTGAGCCATGTCATTTTTCGGTTTCCTTTCAATTAGGAAGTAAAGTTATTGTTTATGATTTATCAATTGATTATTTTGATAATAATAAAGTTTTGTATGGTCAAATGCAAAGTAATATTCGTTATAATCGTTTTGCTATTTCACAAGCAATTATTTTACAACAAAATGAGTTAACAGTGGTAAAGTCATTTTTTGTGCAAACTATTTTAGATAATTTTAGTCAAAAAAAATATAATAAAAAAATAAATAGTCAATTTGAATATATGATTTTAATAAAAATAAAAAATTATTTAGCATTAGAAAATATTTTAACTCTTAATAATATTGAACGAATGGAATTATTAATTTCATATTATAGTAAAATAACTTTAGGATTAGATAATACTATTATTTGTAAATATTATGATGGTCAGTTTTTAATTTATTCTAGAAATAAGAAAATAAATTTATATCGATTCCAAAAAAAAATAAATAGTTATATTAAACGTAATTTAGTAGAAAAAAGTAGTTATTTGCAGATTCAAAGTCAAATATGATGTGTTTATGCTTCAGTAAAAACTGATGCTTCAAATGTCTATATATTATATAATAAAATTATTGATAAGAATCAATTAGAAGTAGTACAAAGTAGAGACTTAATTGAAATTAAATTGAAGACAAATGATATTTTAAATTATCCTGATTATAATCACTATTCACTTCTACAATCAGAGCAAATGGAAAAATTATTAAGTGTTAGTATTAGACCAGTATATAAAAGTGATAATTCAAATGAGCCAAATTGTTACTATGCTTGATGAAATTTTGTTAAAAACTCTTATTATGTTTCGTTTATTGTTTTGATGCGTAATATTCAAGATTCAGGATTGTGATGAAAACTAAATGAACCTTTATTTATTCAAACATTTGAAAAATTTGCGAAATTAAAACAAGAAAAAAACCTTATTCTTCCTGTTAGTTTAATTGAGTTACAAGATAAAACTATTTTAACAAAGTTGATTGCTCTTGTTAATAAGAGAAAAAATCTTTTTGAAAATTGTGATTTAATTTTTGATTTTCAAGATATTGGTGAAATTAATAGTTGGAATAAGTATGATTCAATTATTAAAACTATTCGTAGTAATAAAATAAAAATTTCTTTTACTCATGATTTACGTCATATTGATAATTTTAAATTAATTAATCATTTTAAGCCTGATTATGTAGTTTTAACTTCTAATTTATTAGAACAAGTTACTTTTAGTTTTAGTAAATATATTGATGTTATTATTTGCTTGCATTATTTAAGAATTTTAGGTATTAAAAATATTTTAGCTCGTGGTATTATTAATGTTCCTGAAATTATTGTTTTAAAAGGATTAAAGGTTGACTATTTACTAGGAAAAGTATTAGAATCAGAACAAGCAAATAAAGTGCTAGATGCTTTAAATTATCCAAATTATTGGAAATGACATAAAAGTCAATCAACGAAAGGTGAATAGATCATTATGAATAATGCAAAGAATAAAAATATTACAGCAAGAGAGATTGATTTTGCCAAATGATATACTGATGTTATTAAGCAAGCAGAACTTTGTGATTATGGTGCAGAAAATGGTTCGGCAGCCGGTACCATTATTTTTCGTCCTCGCGGATATGCAATTTGAGAAAATATTCAACATTTATTAAATCAAAAATTTAAAATTTTAAATATTGAAAATGTAATGTTACCACTTTTAATTAGTCAAAAAGCATTTCAAGTTGAAAAAGATCATATTGATGGTTTTGCACCAGAATGTGCAACTGTAACTAAAGTTGGAAATAATCAATTATCAGAAGAACTAATTATTCGTCCTACTTCAGAAGTTTTATTTTGTCGTCATTTTTCAAAAATAATTAGTTCATATAAACAATTACCATTATTATATAATCAATGATGTAATGTTGTTAGATGAGAAAAAAATACAAAACCATTCTTAAGAACTAGTGAATTTTTATGACAAGAAGGACATACAATGCATAATAACGATGAAGAAGCAAAAAACTTTACATTAAAAATGATTAAGTTGTATGCTGATTTTGTTCAAAAACAATTAGCAATTAAAGTTATTGTTGGCGCAAAAACAATTCACGAACGTTTTGCTGGGGCAAAAATGACATATACAATTGAAACTATGATGCAAGATGGACAAGCATTACAAGCCGGTACTAGTCATTATTTTGGCCAAGAGTTCACAAAGGTATTTAATATTAAATTTAGCAATAAAGACAATAAACAAGAATTAGGATATCAAACATCATGAGGTGTATCGACAAGATTAATTGGCGCTTTAATTATGGCACATAGCGATGATCTAGGTTTAGTATTGCCATCTACAATTGCACCGCATCAGATTATGCTTTTAAATTTATCACCTAAAAGTGATAAATTTAAAATAACTGTTGAAAGAATATTTAAAATTTTAAGTTCTCATTTCCGAGTATTAATAAATGAAGATAATAAAAGTTTTTCTTATAAGAAAATTGAAAGTCAAATTAAAGGTATTCCAATTACTATTGCAATTGGTGAGCAAGAAATTAAAAACCAAGTAATTAAATTAATTTTACGTCATAATTTAGATACTATTGATGTTGAAATGAATAATGAAAAATTATTAGTAACAACTATTATTAATCAATTAAATAAATTAAATAAATCTTTATTTAATAGTTCACAAAAAAAAATAAATACAAGTTTAAAAGAATTAACAGATTTTAATGAATATCATAAATTAGTTAAAATTCATAAAGGTTTCTTTATTGTACCTTTTTGTGATCAAATAAAGTGTGAAGAAGAAATTAAAAGTTTAACTGGTACAACATCACGTTGTATTCCTTTAGAACCATATAAAAAACCAAGTAATTGTTTTAAGTGTCAAACTCCTAATAGTGTCTGAACTTATTTTGCAAGATCATATTAAATAGTAAGTTAAATAGAAATAAAATAGAGGAAAAATAATTATTTGTTTTTAAATTATTATTGAGGTGATAATAATGAAAGAACAGATAAGTGCTGATAAGCAACTAATTGCTGCTATTTTTGTTAAATATGAACAAGCGAAATTAACATTAGCAAATAATAATTTTAAAGAAAATTATGTTTTGAAAGAGGATACTGTTCACTATGCTAATAAGATAGTGATAAATAAGGATTTAAAAAATTATGAAAAACATGTGCAAATTGTTGATACAGTTTTAGCATTATTACCAAAAAATGAATATAGTTATATTATTAGAACGTTCTTAGTTAAATCAAATAAAAATTGATGAAAAAAAATATTATCATATCAAAGAATATGAAAAATTAGAAAAAACGGCTATTAAGCGTTTTTTATACTTATATTTAATTTAAGGATATAAAATGAATATTAATAGCATTGATTTATTGAATTCGCGTAGTTTTTTAGAACAAAAGATGAATTTAACGAGTGATGTAAAAAACAGCCCCATTTATGAAAAAGAATTATTTTTAATTCCAAGATTTACAGTGGTTGGCTTTCCGATCCAAACTTTGCAAAAAAGCAGTTATTATTATATTGAACTTCAAATTGTAGAAGCATATAGTTATGATTGTGATATTAACAAAGAACCAAGTGAATTATTACTTGACGATGTAACGTTTCAATATGATTTGAATTATAGTAATATTAAGCAAGCAATTGGCCAACTTGTGATATCTAAATCAATTAAGTGATGATTTTTTACTTCTTCATATTTAGAATTACTTGAAAATAATAAACTCGGTCCATATGCTGATATTTCTTTTTTTGCATATGGTTATGAAAACTTATAAGATAATTTTACCAGCAATAGCAATTAAAAAAGATAATGTAAATATTTTAAATTATAGTTTTAATTGTAAAAAACCTAGTAATTTAAAGGAAAATCGTCATATTAATAATAAACATAATTATGGATCACTTAGTTTTTATTTTAATAGTAATCCACAGTATCAATTACAAATTAAACCAAAAATGTTTATTACAACAAATTTTAATTTAGAAATTAAAAATCCTATTATTTTAACGACAAATTTCTCTGATAAAAAATTTTATCATATTTTTTCTAAAACGATTATGAAGAACATGATAGTTGGTGGATAATCAAGATTAGATGAGGTTTTTAAGTTTTCTGGTAATAATATTAATACTGCAAATATAGTGCCGATAAAAATAAAACGTTATCTAGTATCGCATTTTCCAAAAGTAAAAGATTGATATAATAGACATATTCCGTAAATAAATTTTTTAAAATTCAATTAATAATTTAAAATTTATTTTATATTTTCTTTATTAATAAATTAATAAGGTGTTGATAAAAATGAATTTTGAAAATTTAAAAAAATTAAAAAATGAACAATTTTATAGATATTTTGGTATAAAACGTTTTCATTTTGATGAAATGTTAACAAAATTAATTGAAATAGAAAATTTAAAAAAAACTAAAGGTAGAAAATATAAACTTTCAGTTGAAGAAAGATTGATGATGACTTTAGTATACTGAAAAGAATATTATACTTTTTTCCAAATGAGTATTAAATATAAAATGAGTGCATCAAGTTGTTTTCGAAATATTACTTGAGTAGAAAATAAACTTAGTGATGACAAAGATTATCAGTTTTTAAAAACAAAATGAAAATCAAAAATTGATAAAAAACAAGAAGATTTAAATGAATTTCAATTTTATTTAATTGATTCAACTGAAATTGAAATTGAAAGACCAACTAAAAAAAACTACAGTTAGAATATTTTTCTGGTAAAAGTTGAATGTTTTCTATAAAATTTCAAATTATATATGACTTTTTTAATAAAAAAATTGTTGATATTTTTGCTGATAATGGAAAAGTACATGATTTTCAAATATTAAAAAATTCAAATCTTGAATTTTCAGAAAAAACAATAATTATTGGTGATTTGGGATATCAAGGAATACAAAATATTTATAAAAATACTATATTACCAATTAAAAAAACTAAAAATAAAAAATTAACTAAACAAGAAAAAATCTACAATAAAATTATTTCAAAAATTAGAATTAAAGTTGAACATGTTTTTGCTTGATTAAAAGATTCAAAATTTTAATAAATAAATGTAGAAAAAGTATATTTAGACTTATGTACTTAAGATTTAACTTACTTTGTGAAATTTTTAATAAAACAAAACCATTAAAATAAAAAAATATTAAAAATATTTTTTTAAAAATTTAAATTTTTATCAAGTTAATATAAAAATAATATTAACAATTTTTGTGTTTGGAATATAAATTTATTTTTAAAGTATTTTTTTAAAAATATTAACTTCTATAATTATTAACACTAAAAAATTTATAAATATTATTATTGACAATTGATTAAATTTATTTACGGAATATGTCTAATGATAAAGAAACAATATTACGTAAAATATTAATATTTAATAATAATTTTGATTTACAACAAAATACATCATTAAATATTAATGAAAATCTATCAAAATTTTATCAAAATAATAAAATACCAGCTTTTTTATTACGTAATAAAAAAAATTGATGAATATTATTTAGAATTTTATAACACTATTTATAATAGCATTGTAAATAAAATAGTATTGAATGATGAAATAGGAAAAAATCAATTTGACTTATCAAGATTTGAAGATTTTCACTTTAATATAAATATTCCATTTAATTTTCAAAACTTTTTTAAATATGATATTAATTTAAAATTTATTTAAGAAAGTAGTGAGCCAATTATTGGTGGTCCATATCATTCTATTTTTATTAAAAAATTAATAAGAAATAATAGTGAAAATTGAGTGGCAACTACTAATTTTAGTTGAAATTACAATGAAATATTAAAATTTTATAGTAGTGATAACTTTAGTTTTATTGATTATAAGTATTTAATTCATAGTCAAATAAAGGTATAAAATGTTTATACGTAAGTTACAAATTAGCATTTTAATTATTACTATCACTATTACATTAAGTATTATGTTATTTTTTATTATCAAAAATTTTTAAACTAATAAAAATTTAAATGAAATGGTAAAAGAATATGATGTAGAATTGGAGACCGTAGATGATAAAAAAGAAAATTTAAATCCAGAGATAGTTGAAGAAGCTATTGATATTAAAAAATTAAATGAAAGTATTACAATTATTTTAGATAAAAATAGTACTATCTTAGCAAATCAGTCACATATTATATATAAAATACAATTTAATTAACATTTATTTCAATACATATTTTTAAAGCTAATTATTAAAACATTTCCACAATGAAAAATTAATAATTTTATTTTTCATTTTAATATTTTAAATAATGCTGTATGACTTGAATATAATACTAATTTAAAACTAGATTATTTAGAATGATATTTTAAAATAACAAATAAAATTTAATGCTCTATGTTATAATAAGTATAACTATTAATAAAAACGATTTAAATTAGGAGTGAATTTATGAATATTTTAAGTGAAATTCATAAAATTGTTAAAGAGGATTATCCAGAGATTAAAGAAAAAATTACACCGAAAACTAAATTTAAAGATGTAAAAATTGACTCTCTTGGATTAGTAATGATTGTTCTTAAATTAGAAGAAGAGCATCATGTAAAAATTGATGATAATAAATTACTGGATTTACAAACAAAAACAGTTCAAGATTTAATAAATGAAATTGAGAGATTAGAATCAGCAGAAAATAAAAAAAAGTAATATTATATTTTATCAGGAGATTAGTATGAATAAAAATTTTGAAAATATTATCCAAAAGTTGAAAGATAAAGACTATCGTTTAACTGATGTTCGTAAAGCAGTTATTAAAGTATTAACGCTTAAGCAACATGTTAGTATTAATGATATTATTAGTTTTTTAACAAAAGAAGGTAATGACAATATTAATATTATGAGCATTTATAATACTATTGATTTATTAATGACAGAACATATTATTCATGCTAATGTTTTTGAAGGAAAACAAATAATTTATGAACTATCAGAAAATACCGTTCATATTATTTGTAATTTTTGTAATAAAATTATTCATGCCTCTTTCGAAGATAAACAACAAATTTCACCATTACAAGAAGAAAAACTTGAAAAATTAGCAACTAAAAATAATTTTTATTTTTCACATTATAAGTTAGAAATTCATGGAATTTGTGATAAATGTGAATTAAAAATAAAAAAAATGAAATTTTAATTGAACTTAAAACTTCTTTCGCGTAAAATTGAACATGTACTATTTAAATTAAATATTTTAGGGGTGTAGTTCAATGGTAGAACATCGGCCTTCAGATCCGAGTGTTGTGGGTTCGAGTCCTGCCACCCCTGCCATTATTAAAAATCACTTTTAAATGTTTCTCATAAAAGTGAATTTTTTATTATTATAATTTTGGTAATTTATCTTTATCTAAATTAAAAGCAACAAAACTGAAGGTTCCAATTCCTGTATGAGCACAAATTACATTTGCTAAATTAATAGTTTTGACGTTTTTAATGCCATAATCTTTAACAAATTTTGTAACTTTTTCTATTTCTTTTGCCTCAGCAAAAGCATGAATAATGTAAAAAAGAGTAATACTTTCTATTTTTTTATTTTTATTAATTTCTTTAAGAGTATTTTTAATAGCTTTATCTCATGTTCTTGTTTTATCAAATTTATCAATGGTTCCGTCAAAAGATAAAATTGGAGTTATTTTTAACATAGTAGCTAAGGCTGCTGCTGCTTTTGAAATTCTACCACCACGAACTAAATAATTTAAATCATAAGGTAAAATAAATGCTATATAGTTATCTCTTATTAATTTTAGTGCTTCTATAATATCATTGACATTATTTTTTTCGTTAAGTGACATTTGATATGCTTTTTTAACTAATAGTCAGTTAATAACTGAAACACCATTACTATCAAAAACAAAAACCTTATCTTTAAAATTAGATTCTTTTGATAACATAGTAGCAGTGTTATATTGGCCCGATAACCCTTTTGATAAAGAAATAAAAATAATCTTTTCAAATTTAGTTAAAGCATCTTCTCAAATTATACTCATTTGACCAAGTGGTGTTTGCGAAGTTTTGGCAGATTGTTTTTCATGAACTATTCTATTATAGAATTCTTCATCATTTAGAATGTTATGGTCATCAGTAATAGTTGTATCATCACTAAAAGTGATTAATAATGGACAAAATCCAATATTCATTTCTTTTAAATCTTTAATTGAAAATCCTGAAGAGGAATCAGCGACAATACCAATTTTTTTTTTCAATTTTATCACCCTAACTATAATATTTTTTACTTATTTATTAAATTATAACATATATTTTTT
This sequence comes from Spiroplasma ixodetis, assembly GCF_040369795.1. Classification (GTDB taxonomy): domain Bacteria; phylum Bacillota_I; class Bacilli_A; order Mycoplasmatales; family VBWQ01; genus Spiroplasma_E; species Spiroplasma_E ixodetis_B. The sequence goes on along the minus strand of NZ_AP028955.1, from coordinate 962,717 downwards.
ACTTAAAAATGGACTTTCATCGTTGAAAGATATATAAAATAGTTAATATGTTGTTTTTGTAATTATTGATTCTTGTTTCTTAGATTTTTTACCAGAACATTAATTTTAAAAAAACTGAATGTATTCTAAAAACAATTTGTTATATAATTAACACTAGTTTTTACATGAAAGGATTTTATTAATAAATTAAATATTTTTTCAAAATTAAAAATTATTAATGACGGAAAAAAATAATTAAATATCTAACAAAATATATTAAACCAAAACTATCAGCATATCACTTTTTAAAAATCAAGAAAAATTTATTAAAAAAGTTAAAAAATAAAAATCATTAAGTAATAAAAATAAAAAAATCCAAATAAATGAATGACTACTTAAAAACTCAAATCAATATTGAAATGTTGATGAAAATATTAATGATATAAATCAATATGTTGTGTTTTTTCTAATTATCAAAGAATATATTTTAAATTTCTAAAACCCCGATATTTTTATATCAAATCTGTTTTATTTCATAAATCATATAAAATGATTACACTATCAAAAATTTAAAGAGAGGGTTATATTATGAAAAAGAAAATTATTAAAACAATCATTGCATCAACTGCATTAACTAGTGGTGTTCCTGCTGAAAGTGGTACTTTAACTAAAATAGAAACCGAAATAGAAAACGAATTAGAAGAAAAAGATTAAAGAGTAAATTCTACAAAAAAAGAGGGCTTTTATCCCTTTATGTACTATTTTTAAAGAAGCTTTTTAAAAATCTGTGTATCTTTTTACAAAGTTACTAGTTTAGATTAATTCTATCTTCAAATTTTATCATAAAATGAGCAATTGCTGTATTTCAATTTTTAATGGGCATTGTTCATTTTTTTGTTATATTTTCCAACTGCTAAGTAAAATATTTTAAAAACTGCCATATCATTTGGAAAAACTTTTTTATTTCTAATAACTTTTCGTAATTGACTATTAACAGATTCAATAGCATTTGTTGTATAAATCACTCTTTTGATTTCTGCATAATAACTAATAAAAACCATTAAATTATCTCAATTTTTATATCATGATTTAGCAATTTGAGGATATTGTTTATTTCATTTACTTTCAAAAGATTCTAAAGCTTGCATCGCTTGTTCTTCACTACATGCACTATAAATTGGTTTTAAATCTGTAACTAGTGGTTTTCTATGTTTGTATGAAGCACATTTTAAACTATTTCTAATTTGATGAACTATGCATAATTGATGTTCGGTTTTAGGATAAACTAATTGTATTGCTTCTGACATTCCTGTTAAATTGTCACTACAAGCAATAAGAATATCATTTAAGCCTCGATTTTTCATTTCTGTGAAATTAGATAATCAAAACTTAGAACATTCATTTTCACTAATTCATAAGCCTAAAACATCTTTTTTACCTTCTAAATCAACTCCTAGTGCTATATAAACTGATTTGTTAATAATGCGTTTATCTTGTCGTACTTTAACTACTATACAATCAAAATAAACAATCGGATAAACACTTTCTAATGGCCGATTTTGTCATGCTTTAACATCATCAATAACATCATCAGTAATTTGACTAATAACACTTTCACTAATATCAGCGCCATGATATAGCTAACTAAAGTAATGTTTGCTCATATATTGAAAAACAAAATCAATCGCTTTTTTAATATTTGGTCAATAATTTGGTAATATTTTTCTTATATTATGTTTTATAGCAAATCAAAAATGTTCAATTGGATTTAAATTAGGAGAATATGGCGGAAGAAATAATAGTTTGCATCCAGCATTTTCAATTAATTGTTGTGTTAATTTAGATTTATGAAACGTTGCATTATCTAAAACTATAATTTGTCCACACTTTAATACTGGAATTAGTATATTTTTTACATATGATTCAAAAATTTTACTGTTGCAATGTCCTTCAAATGCTCATAGGGCTTTTAATTTACCTTTATTTAGTGAACCAATTATACTCATTCTTTTTATTTTAGACATATTCCGTAAATAAATTTTTTAAAAGTCAATTAATAATTTAAAATTTATTTTATAATTTCTTTATTAATAAATTAATAAGGTGTTGACAAAAATGAATTTTGAAAATTTAAAAAAATTAAAAAATGAACAATTTTATAGATATTTTGGTATAAAACGTTTTCATTTTGATGAAATGTTAACAAAATTAATTGAAATAGAAAATTTAAAAAAAACTAAAGGTAGAAAATATAAAATTTCAGTTGAAGAAAGATTGATGATGACTTTAGTATACTGAAAAGAATATTATACTTTTTTCCAAATGATTATTAAATATAAAATGAGTGCATCAAGTTGTTTTAGAAATATTACTTGATTAGAAAATAAACTTAATGATGACAAAGATTATCAGTTTTTAAAAACAAAATATAAATCAAAAATTGAGAAAAAACAAGAAGATTTAAATGAATTTCAATTTTATTTAATTGATTCAACTGAAATTGAAATTGAAAGACCAACTAAAAAAAACTACAGTTAGAATATTTTTCTGGTAAAAGTTGAATGTTTTGGTAATGTTTAGTAATCTGTGTAACTTACAAAAATAACTATAGACATATTCCGTAAATAAATTTAATCAATTGTCAATAATAATATTTATAAATTTTTTAGTGTTAATAATTATAGAAGTTAATATTTTTTTATTTTAATGGTTTTGTTTTATTAAAAATTTCACAAAGTAAGTTAAATCTTAAGTACATAAGTCTAAATATACTTTTTCTACATTTATTTATTAAAATTTTGAATCTTTTTAATCAAGCAAAAACATGTTCAACTTTAATTCTAATTTTTGAAATAATTTTATTGTAGATTTTTTCTTGTTTAGTTAATTTTTTATTTTTAGTTTTTTTAATTGGTAATATAGTATTTTTATAAATATTTTGTATTCCTTGATATCCCAAATCACCAATAATTATTGTTTTTTCTGAAAATTCAAGATTTGAATTTTTTAATATTTGAAAATCATGTACTTTTCCATTATCAGCAAAAATATCAACAATTTTTTTATTAAAAAGTCATATATAATTTGAAATTTTATAGAAAACATTCAACTTTTACCAGAAAAATATTCTAACTGTATTTTTTTAGTTGGTCTTTCAATTTCAATTTCAGTTGAATCAATTAAATAAAATTGAAATTCATTTAAATCTTCTTGTTTTTTCTCAATTTTTGATTTATATTTTGTTTTTAAAAACTGATAATCTTTGTCATCACTAAGTTTATTTTCTACTCAAGTAATATTTCGAAAACAACTTGATGCACTCATTTTATATTTAATACTCATTTGGAAAAAAGTATAATATTCTTTTCAGTATACTAAAGTCATCATCAATCTTTCTTCAACTGAAAGTTTATATTTTCTACCTTTAGTTTTTTTAAATTTTCTATTTCAATTAATTTTGTTAACATTTCATCAAAATGAAAACGTTTTATACCAAAATATCTATAAAATTGTTCATTTTTTAATTTTTTTAAATTTTCAAAATTCATTTTTATCAACACCTTATTAATTTATTAATAAAGAAATTATAAAATAAATTTTAAATTATTAATTGACTTTTAAAAAATTTATTTACGGAATATGTCTTTTATATACGGATTTATTATCAAATAATCTTTTACCTTTTTCAGATCAACCATATTTATAAAATTCATTATCATCAATTCCAGATTCATCAATATATACTAAATATTCATTCATTATTTTAGCTATTTATTTTAAAAAATATTCTTGTTTATTTTTATCTCTTTGTTCATATAGAAAAGTTTTTTTATATGTATAATTTAGTTTTTTGAAATAGTTATAAACTGTTTCTTTAGTCATATCATCAAATTTTTCAATTACTTTTTGAACTGTAACATCTTTATTTTGCGCTAAATAATTTTTTAATTCATCTAAATCCTTTATTTTGTGGCTATGTCCTTTTTGATAATTCAAAATTGGTTTTATATGCCCAGTTTCTTTTTTTCTTTTTCTTCATAATAAAAAAGTCTTTCTAGTAATATTGAACACTTTACAAATTTCTTTAATTTTCATGTTTTTACTTTCATAGGCTTCTATTACTTTTCTTCGTAAGTCTTCACTGTATGGTTTTGGCATAATTTAATATTACTAATCTGTTTTAAATATTGCTGAATTGTACTTTTAAATTCAAAAACTGTTTAAATTACATATTATTATTTTACATTATTTATGAGCGAACATTACTTTAGTTAGCTATAAATTCAATAAGATACCTAGTTTTGAAACTATAATTTTGTGTTTGATTTAGATACATGTGGGGATAATTTCCTAGATAGGCTTTTATTTCCATTTATGTGATAAAATTTAAAAATAGTACATAAAGGGATAAAAGCCTAATTTTATTTAGAAAATAATTATTTTTGATATCACTGTAAAACAATTGTTATTTATAACGAATTTTGGTATTCTTATATAGTGCTTAAATAATATACAATCTATGTTTATATAAATAAATTGATTTAGGAGTGAAGAAATATGAACACTTCTTCTAAGACAAGAAAAAATAAAAATCTTGGATTTTTTTTAAGAATTTTTAGTTTAATAATTATTGTTTCTACAATAATAATTTCAGTAGTGTTTAGTGCTAAATATGTTGAAAATAATAGTAAATTAAGTATTGAGTTTGCTGGTGGTTATCAAACACAAGTTCAATATGATGGTAAAGGTAAACAAAAAGATGTTATTAATTTATTAAAAGACAGAGTTGACCCTTTAGGTACTAGTAACGTTGACATTGAAAGTATTACTAGCAGTAATAATAATAATTATAATTTAGCGTTGAGTAAAGATGCGGGATTTGATATTTCTACTTTTGTTCATAGTGTATCACGACGTGGTTATTCTTATATTGTTGATAAAGATGGTAATGACTTATTAGCAACCGAAAAGAAAGATGACAAAGATACTACTTGAACAAAAAGAGATAAAAGATTATTAACTAGTGATGTGTTTTCTGCTATTAAAGCTGTTAATAATTCTGTTACTCATCGCCCAGAACTTGTTTTTGATGTTAAAAATGATTCAGTTTTAAAAGAACTTACTTCTGCCAAAGAAAATACATTTTATATTTATTCAGATATTGGTCAGTTATTAGATTATATTCGAAGTAGTATGGAGGGTATTCGCTCCCTTTCTTTTATAATTGATAATCTTAAAAATGATACTGATGGTAAGATTAAAGCATCATTAACATCATTATTAGATAATAATACACCAGGTCTTGGTAAAGGTACTGATATTTTAGCTAGAGCTAAAGCACAAGACCCTACTTTAGCACGACTATTAAATCCTAATCAAAATGGTCAATTTGGTATTAATTGAATTTATTCTGATAATTTAGGTTCAGTTCATAGTCTTTCTGTTGATACTAATGATGAAAAAAATACATATGATCCTGCTAATCGTTTTGATCCTTTTGCTTCTCCTATTGTTGGTTCGCCTATGAATTCATGATTACCTTATATTAAAGATTTACTACGTTTACCAGATGTTTCAGATATTTTGCATGAAGATGTTATTGATTATCGTTATATTCCATATTGAGTTGGTGAAGTTAAAGTAACTAGCAATAGTATTTCAATTAATTCAGACACTTTTAATCTCGAAACAGTTGAACAAATGAAAAGTGTTTTAACATCAGGATTGTCAAAAAATAATTTTACTATGTTATCTTATGCTAATGTTAGTCCAACGCTAGGTGCAACATCTTTAAAAATTGCAGTTGTTATTATTATATTAGTTACCTTTGCTCTTATGACTATTTTTCTGTTTTATTATCGTATGTTGGGAATTATTGTTCTAATTATAATATCATTATTTTTATTATTTACTGTTGTTAGTTTTGTTTTCATTAATGGTATAATTGCTCCTGAATGCGTAATTGCTTTAATTATTGGTTTTGCATTATTATTAGATACGATTATTAGTTTGTTGGAACGTTTTAAAAATGAATATATGCAAGGTAAAACTTTGATTAGCGCTTTTAAATCAGCAAATAAGAAAACATTATCCTCTTCATTAGATTGTAGCGCTATTATTTTAATTGTTAATTTAACTATTTTCTGATTTGGAACTCGTGCTATCAAAGGTTTTATTATTATGACTTCTATTGCTACTTTTGGTGTAATTATTTTTGGAATTATCTTATTAAGATTAATGTTATGAACATTATTACGAAATAACTGGTTAGAAAATAAACCTCAACTTTTAGGAAATAATAATATTAGTAGAAAAAGCACTATATTTTTAAATAATTCAATAGATACAAATAATATTAAAACTGATGATCAAAAAATAAAAAAACAATTAATTTCAGAAAAATGTCAGCTTCAAATTAATTATAAAAATAAAGTTAAAGCATTAATTAAAAAATTTAAAGTTGATAAGCAGAAATTAAAAAAAGAACATAGTAAATCAAGATCATTTTATAAGTCAAAAGTGAAAGATTTAATTTTAAATCTTTCACAAGAAATTAATAAATTGAAACAAGATTTAATTAATGCATTAAAACCGTTAAAAATTAAAGAAGGAGAAAAAAATATGTTAAAAGCAGGAAGTATATTAATATTTATTATTTTTATTTTAGAATCAATATTTATAATTCCTTTATTATGAACAATACCCGGTTTTATTTTATACAAAAAAGTAAGTAAAGGTGAAGCGACTACTGATCAAAAAATCGCTTTAGCAATATTAGGAATTATCTTTGGTGCTGTATTAGGTATTATTGGCGGTATTTTTATATTAGTTGATTTAAAAAATGTTTTTTCAAAACTTAAAATAAATAACTGAAATTATTTTCATAAATTAACAAAATGAATTCTTTCGAGCTCTGCTGTTATTGTTCTTGCTTCAGGTATTACTTATGGTGTAATCGGTTCTAATTTTGGTTCTGGTTTTGATCAACGAACTGATTTTGTTGGAATGGGTACAATTACTCAAGATCCAAGTGATTCTAGTTACAATATTATTAAAGAAGCAGAATTAGCAAAAGATTTTATTAATAAAGAAATTCAAAATAATAGTCAATTTAGTAAATATTTTAAAAATATTAATTTTTCCTTAATTGCTGGTGGTGAAGGAAAACAATATCAGTTTAAGATTATTGTTCAAACAACAGTAAATTATCAAAGTATGCAGCAAAGGTTTAAGAATTTTTTAGGAGAGATTACTAGAAATTGAAAACAAGAATCTATTTTACAATGAGGAGAAATTGATCTAGTTGTTGCTAAGTCAGGTGTAGATTTATTAGTTAATATGATTATTTCAATTGCTTTATCTTTTATTGTTATTTTAATTTATATTATTATTAGATTTCAATTGACTTATGTTATTCCTTTAATTTTAGCTATTATTTTTAGTTTACTAATGACACTTGCTATTATTAGTATTTTCCAAATTGTAATTTCTACTTCAATTGTTGGAATATTATTGGGAGTAATGATTTTAACAATAATTAGTATTATGTCAATTTTCGATAATATTCGTGAAATTAAAATTAATAATAATCAAACACAAGTTATTAGCGCAGAAGAAATAATTCAAATTTCAAATAAAAGTGTTCAAAAGGCCTTACCAAGAACATTAGTTATTAATGGTGTAGTATTAATAACATCAGTAATTGTTATGTTTATTATTCCTAGTTTCTGAATAGTTAGTTTATCATTATTAATAGGTTGTATAGTAAGTTTAGTATCATCTTACTTTATTGCTCCTTTTATTTGAACTTATTTTGAGAAATGAAGAGTTTATAGATATAAAAAACGTATTAATAAAATTAAAAAACATTTCATTGGTGCAGATGAATATGTTATTAAAGGTATTAATGAATAGATGGTTGCAATGACAAAAGAATCATTAAAAAAAAATATTATTAATATTTCTGATTTTTCAATTAAAGGTATCCAATTTAAAGATATTAACCCAATATTAAGTAATCCAGAAGCATTTCAAAGTGTTATTAATTTTGTAGATTTTATTAAAAAATGTGGAGCAACAGCAATTTTAGCACCTGAAGCAAGAGGATTTATTTTTGGTGCTGCTATAGCATATAAGTTGGGTATTAAATTAGTTCTTGCACGTAAAAAAGGTAAATTACCAGGTAAAACCTATAAAGTAACTTATTATTTAGAGTACGGTACTGCTATATTAGAAATGCAACAAAATGTACTTTCGACAAAAGATAAAGTAGTAATAATTGATGATTTGATTGCAACTTCAGGAACAATTAATGCTTGTCTTAATTTAATAAAGCAAAGTAACGCTCAATCAGTTGGCATTGCTACTTTAATTTCACTTTCTGAATTCGCTAATAAACATCATTTTGATAATATTCCGCTGTTAGAAATAATTAAGTTTTAATAAGTAGTAAATAATGAATAATTTAACTTGTAAAGATTTTAATCAATTATTAGCGGAAGCAAAAACATTTATCAAAGATCCTAAGCAAATTACAAAAATTAAAGCAACTTATGAATATGCATTATTAAAACATAAAGATCAATATCGAAAGAATGGCGATCCTTATGTTTATCATGTTTTATCAACAGCATATAATTTAGTATTATGACATTTAGATGTCTCTTCAATACAAGCAGGATTTTTACATGATATTTTAGAAGATACACCAACAACTTTTGATGAGTTAGTAGCAGAATTTGGTTTGGAAGTCGCTAATTTAGTTTTAGCTGTAACTAAAGTTAGCCATTTTGCAAAAGAAAAAAGAAATGAAATTAAAGCTAATTATTTACGTAAATTATATTTAAGTTTAGCTCATGATATTCGTGTCATTATTATTAAAATGGCAGATCGTTTACATAATATTAGAACTATTAATTTTTTAAATCCTGAAAAACAAATAATTATTGCTAAAGAAACTTTAGAAGTTTATGCTTCTATTGCTCATCGTCTAGGTATGCGTAAATTACAATCAGAACTAGAAGATCGTTCTTTTGCGGTATTACATCCTAAAGAGTATAAAAAAATTGATAACCTTATTAATTTAGATCGTGAAAAACGTGAAAAATTAGTTAATGAAATTATTAAAGAATTAAGTAAAACATTATCACAACATAAAAATTTAATTTTTAAAATTTATGGTCGTAGTAAACACTTATATTCTATTTATCGTAAAATGTATTATTTTGGAAAAGATTTTGATGATATACATGATATTTTAGCAATTAGAGTTGTTACTAATTCTATTGATATTTGTTATGCCATTTTGGGTTATATTCATCAAAGTTTTACTCCTGTTCCGGGTAGATTTAAAGATTATATTGCAACACCAAAAAATAATATGTATCAATCATTACATACATCTGTTGTTTTTTATAATGAAATTTATGAATTACAAATCAGAACTGAAGAAATGGAAGATTTTGCTGAAGCAGGTGCGGCTTCGCATTGAAGATATAAAGAAGGGGAAAATAAAAATCCTAAGAAACGTCAAGCAGAAATTGATGAAAAATTAAATATTTTTCAAGAAATATTAAATTTAAATGACTTAAATCAAAATGTTGATGAAAACATATTAGCAGATAATATTGCCAAAGATAATAATTTAGAAAAAGAAATTCGACAAGATATTTTTAGTGATTTAATTTATTTATTAACTCCAAATGGTAATGTTATAACATTACCATTTGGTTCAACTATTTTAGATTTTGCTTTTAAAGTTCATACTGAAATTGGCGAAACAACAGTGGGTGCAAGAATAAATGGTATTTATTCTCCTATTAATACTGTTTTAAAATCAGGGGATATTGTTGAAATTAAAACCGCAAAAACCGCACGTCCTTCTCGTGATTGATTAAATATTGTTAAGACAAATTTTGCTCAACATAAAATAAAAAAATATTTAAATAATCAGCAAGAAAAATTTAATCAAGAAAATAAAATTAAAGATACAGAAAACAAAGAGAAAATAAAAAAAACAAAGGAAAAAATAGAAGAATATATTATTCAAAATTACATTCGTTGAAAAATTGCAAAACGTAATGTTATTATGTCAAGAATTAGATCATTAAAATATAAAACTTATGAAGATTTTTGCTTAGATGTTGCTAATGGAACTTATACAATTGAACAGGCGGTTACTACTATTTTATATAGTGATTCAGCAACATTTCAAGAATTAAAAACTAAACAACAAACAACAATGAATTTAAGTAGTAATAATGAAATTATTATTGAAAATGCCCCCAATACTAAAACATCATTGGCTCATTGTTGCTTACCTATTCCTGATGAACCAATTGCGGGTTATATTACTAAAGGGCAAGGTATTAAAGTTCATCGTTTAATTTGTCCTAATGTTAGTTTGCCAGAGCGGAAAGAACGTATTATTGATACTAAGTGAAATTTATTAGCAACCAGTCATCATCTTTATAATTCAAAAATTCAAATTCAATATTTAGATCGACCAGCATTGATGACTGATGTTTTAAATATTTTGGGCTATTTAAAGGCACAAATTCAAAGTATGGATGCTAATAATAAACTTAAGGAAAATAATGGAAGTTTAAAAATTTTAATTAAAGTTTCTAATATTGAACGTTTACATCAAATTATTTCATCAATTAAAAAAATTCCTGATATTATTGCAATAAACAGAATAATTATGTAATATTTTAGTATAATATTTTAATCATTTAAAAGTAAATTTAGGGTAAACATTAAGAGACGGTGTGGTTGGCGCAAACACTGGTTAACTAATTTTATGACATTAAATAGCTTGTATTATTAATTAATTAAATATGATAAATTATAATTAAGTGCATTTATTTTGTAAATGAATTAGGATGGTACCTCGTTAAAAAACGTTCCTAAAATAAAGGAACTTTTTTTTAGAAGATTTATTTTTTATTAAAAGGAGTAAAAAAAGTATGCAATTTCAAAAACCAAGAGGAACACGTGATATGTATAATGAAGAGGTTATTATATATCGTAATATTATTAAATCTTTAACACAGTGTGCAATTAAATATAATTATCAAGAATTTATTACTCCTATTTTTGAAAATGCTCAACTATTTTTACGAGTTGTGGGAGATACAACTGATATTATTCAGAAAGAAATTTATCAATTTAATGATAAAAATGATAGATTATTAGCTCTTCGTCCTGAAGGTACAGCAGGTATTGTTCGTGCTATAATTGAAAATAAATTATATAAATCTAAGCAAACGTTAAAGTATTTTTATTATGGTTCGATGTTTCGATATGAAAGACCTCAAAAAGGGCGTCAACGTCAATTTAATCAATTTGGTATCGAAACTGTTGGTGTTAAACATCCTTTAGTTGATGTTGAAGTAATGATGATGGCCTTAGAAATGATAAAAAGTTTTTCAATACCAAATTTAACTTTAAATATTAATTATTTTGGATCTAATGAAACAAAAAATAAATATCAAATAGCACTTAAAGAACAATTATTAAATCAAAGTAAGCAATTGTGTGAAAATTGTCAAATTAGAGTTAATGTATCACCACTAAGAGTTCTTGATTGTAAAATTTGTACTAAATTAAATTTAGAAATACCATATTTAAATGATTTTTTAACTAATGAAGAAAAAACATATTTTACAACTATTATTAATAGTTTAAAAAATAATAAAGTTGATTTTATTATTGATGAGCATTTAGTTCGTGGTTTAGATTATTATAATGGTATTATTTTTGAAATAACTACTATTGATTTACGAATTGGTGAAAGTCAAAATACTTTACTTGGTGGTGGTAGATATGATAATTTATTTAATGAATTGGGCTCACCATTAAAAATTCCTGCTATTGGTTTTGCAATTGGTATTGAAAGATTAATGTTATTATTGGTAGAAAATAAAAATATTAATAAACCACCAATTATTGATTTACAAATTATTGCTTTAAGCGAATTAGGATTAATAATGTCTTCCGATTTATTATTACAATTACGTAAAGAAAATTATCATATTGATATGGAATATAATTTATATCAAGATAAAAATAAGTCACAGATTATTGATCGTAGTTTAGCCAAAAATATACTATTTTTAAAAGAAAAAAATCAGGTTAGTTTTTATTCTTTTGTTAAAAAAGAAATGATAAAATTAATTTTTGATACTGAACAGCAATTGCTTAGTAAGGTTAAAAATCTATTATTAGAGGAGAATGAAGAATATGGAAAAACTCTTTAGAACTCATACATGTGGTAATTTAACGCAGGGTGATATTACAAAAGAAATTATTATTAGTGGTTGAGTTAAAGATATTCGTATTAATAAATTTGGTATTTTTATTGATTTACGTGATATGTACGGAACAACACAAGTCATTGTTAAACCAGATAACGGATATTATCAAGAAATAAAAAATGTTAAAGTTGAATCTGTTTTAAAAGTAATTGGAACAGTTGTCTTACGAAAAAATAAAGATGCAAAAACCGCTAATGATATGATTGAAGTAGTAGCAAAAGATATTGAAATATTAAGCAATTCTATTAATTTACCATTTGTTATTAAAAACGATAATACGCTTGGTAGTGAAGAATTACGTTTACAATATCGCTATTTAGATTTAAGAAGACCAGCAATGAATTATAATATTAAATTTAAACACCAAGTTCTTAGTTGCTTACGAACATTTTTGAATCAAAATAATTTTTTAGAAATTGATACTCCTTGCTTAACAAAATCAACACCAGAAGGTGCTCGTGATTTTTTAGTTCCTGCTCGTATTCAAAAAAAACATTTTTATGCTTTACCACAATCACCACAAATTTATAAGCAATTATTAATGATATCAGGTATTGACAAATATTATCAAATCGCTAAATGTTTTCGTGATGAAGATTTTCGTGCTGATAGACAACCCGAATTTCAACAATTAGACTTAGAAATGGCATTTTCTACTAGTAAAGAAATTAAATTAATAGTAGAAAATATGCTAATAAGTCTTTTTAATACTTTAAAAGTTGGTAATATTCCTTCAACATTTTCATCAATTACCTATGATCAAGCAATGGATTTATATGGTAGTGATAAACCCGATTTACGTTGTACATGTAAGTTAATAAATATTAATATTAACAATAATAGTGATGGATTTATTTATAAGGGTTTTATAGTTAATGATAAAATGAATGAAACAACTATAAAAAAATTAACAGAAATTAGCAATCAGCATGGAGGAAAAACATTAATAATTTATGACTTAATTAAGAAAAAAAATATTCATAATAATTCTAAAGTAAAGTTTGATGATTTAGTTTTATCAGAAGAAATATCAAAAATAAAATATAATAATAATTTTTTAATTTTCGTATATGAACAACAAGATATTGCTAATAAAGTTATGGGTGCTATTAGAATTTTTTATATTAATGATTTGTCAAAACGAATTAATCATAAAGATTTTATGAATAATATTGAAAACTTTGAATTTATTTGAATTATTGATTGACCAATGTTTGAACAGGAAGAAAATAAATGACAAGCTTGTCATCATCCTTTTACAAGTCCAAAAAATCCTGAAAAATTATTAGATATAAAAAATAAAGATTTAGGAACTTTAACTGCAGATGCTTATGATTTGGTTTTAAATGGTTTTGAAATTGCTGGTGGGAGCATTAGAATTCATGATTATAAATTACAGAAAAAGATTTTTGAATTATTAGATTTAAGTAAAACAGAAATTAAAAATAAATTTGGTTTTTTCTTATCAGCTTTTAATTACGGAGTTCCTCCACATGGTGGTATTGCTTTTGGCATTGATCGTTTATTAATGATTTTAATTAAGAACGAATCAATTCGTGATACTATTGCTTTTCCTAAAAATAATCGTGGTATTTGTTTATTAACAAATAGTCCTAGTGAAATTTCATCTGATCAGTTATCAATATTAAATTTGGAATTTAAGAAGTAAAATTTTAATTTTAAAGTGATTAGAAGTTTAATAAAATTAGAAAATATAAATATTAAAAATCTCTAATGAAGAGGCTTTTTAAAAATCTGTGTATCTTTTTACAAAGTTACTAGTTTAGATTAATTCTATCTTCAAATTTTATCATAAAATGAGCAATTTCTGTATTTCAATTTTGAATGGGCATTGTTCATTTTTTTGTTATATTTTCAATTGCTAAGTAAAATATTTTAAAAAATGCCATATCATTTGGAAAAACTTTTTTATTTCTAATAACTTTTTGTAATTGACTATTAACAGATTCAATAGCATTTGTTGTATAAATCACTCTTTTGATTTCTGCAGGATAACTAATAAAAACCATTAAATTATCTCAATTTTTATATCATGATTTAGCGATTTGAGGATATTGTTTATTTCATTTACTTTCAAAAGATTCTAAAGCTTGCATTGCTTGTTCTTCACTACATGCACTATAAATTGGTTTTAAATCTGTAACTAGTGATTTTCTATGTTTGTATGAAACATATTTTAAACTATTTCTAATTTGATGAACTATGCATAATTGATGTTCGGTTTTAGGATAAACTGATTGTATTGCTTCTGACATTCCTGTTAAATTGTCACTACAAGCAATAAGAATATCATTTAAGCCTCGATTTTTCATTTCTGTGAAATTAGATAATCAAAACTTAGAACCTTCATTTTCGCTAATTCATAAACCTAAAATATCTTTTTTACCTTCTAAATCAACTCCTAGTGCTATATAAACTGATTTGTTAATAATGCTTTTATCTTGTCGTACTTTAACTACTATACAATCAAAATAAACAATCGGATAAACACTTTCTAATGGCCGATTTTGTCATGCTTTAAAATCATCAATAACATCATCAGTAATTTGACTAATAACAATTTCACTAATATCAGCACCATGATATAACTCTTGTAACTGCATTCTAATATCTGATAAAGTCATGCCTTTGGCATATAATGAAAGAACTTGTTGATCAAAACCACCAAATCTTCTTTGTCTTTTTGCAACTATTACTGGCTCAAAATTACTATTACGATCTCGTGGTACATTAATCTCAATTTTACCTTGTTGGGTTATTAATTTTTTTGAATTTATACCATTGCGAGCATTATCACTATTATTATGTTGATTTTTTTCATACCCTAAATAATTTTGCATTTCAGAATTCAACATTTTTTCAACTAATCTTTTTGTTAATTCTTTATATGAACCTCCCTCTTTAAAAACTGTTGTTAAATCTTCAGTATTTTCTAGTAATAAATCTACTGCTTTTGATATTGGAACATTATTGTTAATATTTTGTTTTTTAGACATAAGTAACTAACACTTTCTATTTATTTAATTTTATTTACTAGAATTAATTAAACATAGTTATTTTTGTAAGTTACACAGATTACTAAACATTACTCTAATGAAAAATAATTTAATTATTTTTCATTAGAGATTAATTATGTAATTTAATTGAAATCAATTTTTTAATAATGTTAAATTAATAATTATTAATTTCAATTATATTTTTTTGATATTTGTTAATATTCAAGTTCAATAAATGGTTCACTATCTTTGGTTTTTAGATGTCATATAGCTGGTAAATTTTTTTGAACTAAAGTAAAGGCATTATTTGTTGCTAAACATTTATAAAGTGAACCATCATTAGTTTTAGTTTTTCCATCTCCGTTTCATGTAGTAACATATAAAAAATTTGTATTTTTATTAAAAAATAATGATAGTACTCCCCCCTTTTGTTCCGGACATTGGTTTAAAGTTTGTTTCTCCTGCGAAACATTTGTAAACTTCACCATTACTAGTAGATTGATATGAACCGGTTCAAACCCCTGCATAAATATTATCATCATTGTCAAAAGTTAAAGAAGAAACAGATTTATTTATACCATCCATTTTTTTAAAAGTATTTTGATTTTTTTGATATTTATAAACTTTACCTTTAAAACTACTTTCTCTAGTACCTATATAAACATTTTCATTTTTATCAATAGCTATTGTTCATATTTCACCATATATTCCTAATATTGGTTTAAAGTTTGTTTCTCCTGCTAAACATTTATAAAAAGCACCATGTCAAGAACTATTTCTAGTTCCAAGATAAAGATTACCTGGATGGGTTACACTTTATTGGGCACTAATTATAGCTAACTAAAGTAATGTTTACTCATAAATAATGTAAAATAATAATATGTAATTTAAACAGTTTTTGAATTTAAAAGTACAATTCAGCAATATTTAAAATAGATTAGGAAGATTAAATTATGCCAAAACCATACAGTGAAGACTTACGAAGAAAAGTAATAGAAGCCTATGAAAGTAAAAACATGAAAATTAAAGAAATTTGTAAAGTGTTCAATATTACTAGAAAGACTTTCTTCTTATGAAGAAAAAGAAAAAAAGAAACTGGGCATATAAAACCAATTTTGAATTATCAAAAAGGACATAGCCACAAAATAAAGGATTTAGATGAATTAAAAAATTATTTAGCGCAAAATAAAGATGTTACAGTTCAAAAAGTAATTGAAAAATTTGGTGATATGACTAAAGAAACAGTTTATAACTATTTCAAAAAACTAAATTATACATATAAAAAAAACTTTTTTATATGAACAAAGAGATAAAAATAAACAAGAATATTTTTTAAAAGAAATAGCTAAAATAATAAATGAAGATTTAGTATATATTGATGAATCTGGAATTGATGATAATGAATTTTATAAATATGGTTGATCTGAAAAAGGTAAAAGATTATTTGATAATAAACCCGCATATAAAATAAAAAGAATGAATATAATTGGTTCACTAAATAAAGGTAAATTAAAAGCCCTATGAGCATTTGAAGGACATTGCAACAGTAAAATTTTTGAATCATATGTAAAAAATATACTAATTCCAGTATTAAAGCGTGGACAAATTATATTTTTAGATAATGCAACGTTTCATAAATCTAAATTAACACAACAATTAATTGAAAATGATGGATGCAAACTATTATTTATTCCGCCATATTCTCCTAATTTAAATCCAATTGAACATTTTTGATTTGCTATAAAACATAATATAAGAAAAATATTACCAAATTATTGACCAAATATTAAAAAAGCGATTGATTTTGTTTTTCAATATATGAGTAAACATTACTTTAGTTAGCTATAGTGTAGGTACTAAAAAAGATGCATCATTAGTATATCAAGCATTTATGTGCTCAAATCGTTGTTTAAAAAATATTCAAATATTTCATATCGATCGCGGTAATGAATTTAATAATAAAACTATTGATAAACTTTTATTAGCCTTCAATATTACCCGCTCTTTAAGCAAAAAAAGGTTGTCCTTATGATAATGCTGTTGCCAAAGCAACTTTCAAAACTTTCAAAACAGAATTTGTTAATGATAAAAATTTTACATCATTAATCCACTTAAAATTAGAATTATTTGATTATATCAATCGATACAACAACATAAGAATCCACAGCACTCTAAACTACTTAACCCCCATAAAAAACCAAGCACAAATGTCTACCAAAAAACAGTCCTAAAAAAAGTTGCCATTCCAAGTTAATACAGAGGAATTAAAAACACTATTAAAAAAGAATGCAATTATTGGTATTAAAGGTAGAATTCAAACATTTGCTAATAAATCTAATGATTTTTACTATACAGAAATTATTGCTGATCGTATTATTTATTTAACTTAAAACTAATTAAAAAATAGTCTTAATTATTGAGTAATTAAGACTATTTTTATTTTTAATACTAATAAGTTTATAGTCACTTTATATTTTTTCAAATTAAAACGATATATAGTAAAATAAATTTGTTATAATTTTACTATAATTTATTAGTATAAAAAGTTAGGAGCAAATAAAATGAAAATTGGAATTGTAAGTGATTCAGCTACTGGTTTTACCCTTGAAGATATGAAAAAATATCCTGAAATAATAATTATTCCTTTAAATATTATTGAAGGAGAAAATGCTTATGATGATAATAATATTGATATTGATAGTGAAACAATTCGTAAAAAGATGATTGATGAACACTATATTTTAAAAACTAGTCAAACTAGTCGTGGTAAACTTGAACAATATTGAGATAATGCTTTGAGTAAATATGATCAAATTTTATTTTTACCAATTGCTAATAACGCTTCAGGACAATATGCAAGTTCGCAAGTTTTACAAAAAGAAGAAAAATATAAAAATAAAGTCCATATTTTAGAAACAGGTGCTGCTTCAATACCTTTAAAATTTATGGTTTTAATTGCTTTTACTATTGTTAAAAATGGAAAAAAAATTCCTGAAATTTTAGAAATTTTAAATAAATTCCGCAAAACTTATGAATCTTATATCGCTCCTAATGATTTAAAATTTTTAGCTCGTGGTGGTAGATTACCAATGAGTAAAGCAAGAATTGGTAATTTTTTACGTTTTAAACCAATTTTAAGATGTAAAGAAACAATTGATAATATTGGTAGAGTTAGAACGTTAAGTAAAACTATGGAAGAAATGTTAGATATTATTACTAAAATTAAAGATGTTACTAAAGAAACAATATATATTATTGATGGTTGATGTAGAAAAGATATTATTGATGAAGCAATTAAAAAAGTAAAAAATAGAGGATTTACCAAATATAAAGTTGAACCATTATGTAATATTTTAAAAACACATACTGGTAATAATACTATTGGTTTTTCAGTAGTACCTAATCAATGAGTAAAAGAAGTCTAATAAAAAAGTAGTTTTATAAAAGATTGATTAAGTAATTCTGTTTTTTTAGAAAAATATATAAAAAAATTTAAATCTAAAAAAGAATGTTAGTAAAGGTTAATTTAGTTTACTAACATTCATATTTTTTCAACTTATAAATAATAAAATATTAACTTGGAATGGCAACCTTTTTTAGGACTGTTTTTTGGTAGACATTTGTGCTTGGTGTTTTATGGGGGTTAAGTAGTTTAGAGTGCTGTGGATTCTTATGTTGTTGTATCAATTGATATAATCAAATAATTCTAATTTTAATTGGATTAATGATGTAAAATTTTTATCATTAATAAATTCTGTTTTGAAAGTTTTGAAAGTTGCTTCAGCAACAGCGTTATCATAAGGACAACCTTTTTTTGCTTAAAGAGCGGGTAATATTGAAGGCTAATAAAAGTTTATCAATAGTTTTATTATTAAATTCATTACCGCGATCGCTATGAAATATTTGAATATTTTTTAAACAACGATTTGAGCACATAAATGTTTGATATACTAATGATGCATCTTTTTTAGTACCTACACTATGTCCAATAATTTCGCGATTGTACAGGTCGATTAATAAGCAAATATAGTTTTATTTACCATTAACTTGAACATAAGTTAAATCACTAACAATAACTTCATTTTTAAGCCTATTATTAAAGTCTCTATTAACAAGATTAGTAATTTGACTATCATTGACTTTATTATGATAATTTTTGTATGATAATTTAGTGTATTTTGATATTAAATTATAGCTAACTAAATTAATGTTTACTCATAAATAATGTAAAATAATAATATGTAATTTAAACAGTTTTTGAATTTAAAAGCGCAATTCAGCAATATTTAAAATAGATTAGGAAGATTAAATGATGTCAAAACCATACAGTGAAGACTTACGAAGAAAAGTAATAGAAGCCTATGAAAGTAAAAACATGAAAATTAAAGAAATTTGTAAAGTGTTCAATATTACTAGAAAGACTTTATTCTTATGAAGAAAAAGAAAAAAAGAAACTGGGCATATAAAACCAATTTTGAATTATCAAAAAGGACATAGCCACAAAATAAAGGATTTAGATGAATTAAAAAATTATTTAGCGCAAAATAAAGATGTTACAGTTCAAAAAGTAATTGAAAAATTTGGTGATATGACTAAAGAAACAGTTTATAACTATTTCAAAAAAACTAAATTATACATATAAAAAAACTTTTTTATATGAACAAAGAGATAAAAATAAACAAGAAGATTTTTTAAAAGAAATAGCTAAAATAATGAATAGACATATTCCGTAAATAAATTTAATCAATTGTCAATAATAATATTTATAAATTTTTTAGTGTTAATAATTATAGAAGTTAATATTTTTAAAAAAATACTTTAAAAATAAATTTATATTTCAAACACAAAAATTGTTAATATTATTTTTATATTAACTTGATAAAAATTTAAATTTTTAAAAAAATATTAAAAATATTTTTTTATTTTAATGGTTTTGTTTTATTAAAAATTTCACAAAGTAAGTTAAATCTTAAGTACATAAGTCTAAATATACTTTTTCTACATTTATTTATTAAAATTTTGAATCTTTTTAATCAAGCAAAAACATGTTCAACTTTAATTCTAATTTTTGAAATAATTTTATTGTAGATTTTTTCTTGTTTAGTTAATTTTTTATTTTTAGTTTTTTTAATTGGTAATATAGTATTTTTATAAATATTTTGTATTCCTTGATATCCCAAATCACCAATAATTATTGTTTTTTCTGAAAATTCAAGATTTGAATTTTTTAATATTTGAAAATCATGTACTTTTCCATTATCAGCAAAAATATCAACAATTTTTTTATTAAAAAAGTCATATATAATTTGAAATTTTATAGAAAACATTCAACTTTTACCAGAAAAATATTCTAACTGTAGTTTTTTTTAGTCGGTCTTTCAATTTCAATTTCAGTTGAATCAATTAAATAAAATTGAAATTCATTTAAATCTTCTTGTTTTTTCTCAATTTTTGATTTATATTTTGTTTTTAAAAACTGATAATATTTGTCATCACTAAGTTTATTTTCTACTCAAGTAATATTTCGAAAACAACTTGATGCACTCATTTTATATTTAATAATCATTTGGAAAAAAGTATAATATTCTTTTCAGTATACTAAAGTCATCATCAATCTTTCTTCAACTGAAAGTTTATATTTTCTACCTTTAGTTTTTTTTAAATTTTCTATTTCAATTAATTTTGTTAACATTTCATCAAAATGAAAAAGTTTTATACCAAAATATCTATAAAATTGTTCATTTTTTAATTTTTTAAATTTTCAAAATTCATTTTTATCAACACCTTATTAATTTATTAATAAAGAAATTATAAAATAAATTTTAAATTATTAATTGACTTTTAAAAAATTTATTTACGGAATATGTCTAACGAAAGAACTTGTTGATCAAAACCATCAAATCTTCTTTGTCTTTTTGCAACTATTACTGGCTTAAAATTACTATTACGATCTCGTGGTACATTAATCTCAATTTTACCTTGTTGGGTTATTATTTTTTTTGAATTTATACAATTACGATCATTTTTACTATTATTATGTTGATTTTTTTTATATCCTAAATAATTTTGCATTTCAGAATTCAACATTTTTTCAACTAATCTTTTTGTTAATTCTTTATATAAACCTCCCTCTTTAAAAACTGTTGTTAAATCTTCAGTATTTTCTAATAATAAATCTACTGCTTTTGATATTGGAACATTATTATTAATATTTTGTTTTTTAGACATACGTAACTCACTCTTTCTATTTATTTAATTTTATTTACTAGAATTAATTAAACATAGTTATTTTTGTAATTTACACAGATTACTAAACATTACCAAAAAAACTACTCAATTGAGTAGTTTTAAAATATTTAATATTTACATTTTCTGTGATTTACTACTAGAACTTTGACTTTTGCTTGTTGAAGATTCACTGTTTACTTTTGCTTTATCTTTTTCAAATCCAAGAGCATTAGCAACTCTTTCTCGTCTTTCACGTTCGTTTTTTTGTCCTCAAGCTTTGTTTATTCGTTCAGCTTCTTTTGCATATTTGTCTTTATCTGCTTGACTTCATTTTTCCATATTGTAAAATTCCTCTCTTTATTATTTTTGAATATTTTTTTCTACCTTTAAAATATCCAATAAAAAGTATATATTTTAAAAACTAAAAATGTGTAAAAAACAATAAAAAATCACTATTTTGAAAAAAATAGTGATTAGGACTTTTTTATTAATTTCCTAATTATGTTGTTAATAAACCTTTCACTTTATTTCAATTACTTTTTGAAATTGTCGAAGATTGCTCTTGCTGGTTTACTGTATTTCGTATAGATGAATCAAAATTACTAGGGTTTAATGATTCAATACTTGAATTTTCTAGAACATTATTTGATTTATGATTTATTTTGTTATTACTTATTAGTTTGTCTGGATTTTCTTCTTTTCTGTTATCTAGTTCTTGTTTTAAAATATCATATTGTGTTTGTAATTTAGTTTCAAATTTATCACTAGTTAAATTTTCTATAGTTTTTTTAATATTATTTTTAATTTCTAGTTCTTCTTTATTTTTAGAAATACTTTTACAAAATGTTAATTTTCTAAGTAATCAAAAAATAGTATTTTTTATTTTTGTTTTGATTTTTTCGGTTTTGTGTGACACAAGGTTTCATAATACTTTATCTAAGGCTCCAATTACTAAAGTAGAAACTGCTAATATTCCTATTTTTTCAGCTATAATAATACCTACGGTTGCTCCTACTATAATTGTAGGTAAAAATATAGTTAAAACAGCAGGAACAGATAAAAGACATAAACTAAATATTGAAATGGTCAAAAATGTTATTCATTCAGATTTTGTTATGTTTAAGTTTGATTCTTTTTGGTTATTTAAAAATTTTTTAATTGATACAGGTTCAATTTTTATAATTTTTTTATGATTTGAATTTGGTTCAATTAACGAAAGATCATCTTTATATTTGTTTATATCTTCATATTTTTTCAATTGTTTCATGACTTCAATATTACCATTTGTAAGTTGATAAAAATGTATTATTTCTTCGGTTATTGATTGATTATCATGTACAAAAGTTGTTAAAAATATTATTTTATCTTCAATTGGTAAAATTTCTTCATAAATTTTATCTACGCCTGTATTTGTTCTTTGTTTTTCATCACAAATTGTTATTGCATTATATGAATATTTTGTTAAATTAAAATCACTTTGTTTGGACTGTTTTAATTTTTCAATCTCATTTTTAAGTTGTTGGATTTCCTTTGTTTGTTCTTGAATTGTTGTTTGTGATTTTGATATTTCTTCTGTATAAATATTATTTCAATCAAATACAGTATCATAAGTATCATAAAATATTTCGTTTTCTGATAATTTATCATTAATTAGTCGATTATTAGCATTATCAATCCTATATGTTTTTCCGCCATGTCTCTTGTTTTTTATTTCTTTAACATTAATGTTTGTTTGTTTTTTAATATCTTCTATCGATTTATTTTCTAATAAAAAATTATATGTTTGTGATTTTGTTTTGCTAGTCATGTTAATATCTCCTTTTAACATTAAAACCCATTTACTTTGGTATAAAAGTAATGGGTTAAAACTTATATATTGTATAACAACTACATGTTATCAAATTTTGTGTATTTTACAATTAGTTAAAGTTTTAACCAAAATTTAGTTATTAATTATCTATATTAATATTGAATATTTGGGTTTTGAAAGTTGCGATTTTTCAATTATAGATTTTGATTTGCTCATCAACAAATTTTTTCATGTTTTCATTTGGAACTAGAAATAAAACATCGTATCCGTTTTTACAATAATGTCGTAATCCATCAAACTTTTGTCTCATTCGTTGTTTAGTTTTTCTAGTTCTTTCGAATTCAATAATCATAATTTTATTTTCATAGTGAACTAATAAGTCAGGATATCCTTTTTCTCGATAGCTTTCTGTTTTTAGTTCTCTTTCGGTTTGATAAGAAATTATGTCAGTTTGTTGACAAAGTCATTTGATGAGTAAATCTTGATGTTTTAATTCGTTGTAATTAATTCTTATGCTTTTACTTTTTTTGCCAAGTTTTCGGTTTCCTAGACTTGAGAGCATGTAGATGTTTTTTCTGGTTAGTTGGTCTACACGAATTAATTTTTTGTCTATTAAGGTTCTGATTAATCAATCAACAGCGTTAATTTCTTTATTTAGTAATAATGAAATCTGATAAGTATTTAAGTACCCTCAGCGGTTGATGATTTCTATAATTTTTAATTGTTCCATTTTGTTTCAACTCCTTATTGGTTAATGGATAATGTTTGAAAAACTTTTTCTTTCTTTTTGCAAAGCGCTTTCGTGCGGACTTTTTCTTTCTTTTATACAAAAGAAAGAAAAAGTTATTTCTCCCCCAACGTAAACTTATGATTGACCGAGGTAATCTGTGGTAAAGTAATGAAATTACTTTATAGGTTGGGGAAAAATTTCATTTACATTACCAAGAGCATTCTTGGTATTTTCTTAGTATTTTTCTATGATAATTTTGTCAATAAAATGGATTTAATTTTCTAAAATTATCTTGCAGTATGCTTGTCCAACTTTTAATTTTTTTAAATCATTTTGATGAACAATGTATTCTTCAACTTCTCTTATTGAACCTTTTGAACTTTTCTTATTTTTAGTATCATATTGCTTAGTTATTTTTTGAGAAGTTTTGGCGCCAAAGACTTTGGCAATGTATTCAGCACTATTTGGGTCTTTGACATTATGAGCAATAATGTTAACTGTGTTTCCGAAAATAGTGTCTGTTAAATCTTTATTATCAGTTTTCAAATCATTAATTGTTTGAAAACATAAAAAAAATTGGTAATTAAAACTTCTAGTTTTATTAATTAAATTGATGATGCTATCACTTGCAAAAAAATTAAATTCATCAAGGATAATATTAATTTGTTGATTTCGTGGTTTTATAGAAGCAAATTCTTTTAAATCTTTAATTAGTAATTTACCAATGTTGCTAGCTAATTGAGGATAGTCTAATGAATTTAAAGAAAATAAAATAACTTTATGATTTTTAACGATTGAAGAAAAATCATTTTTCAAACCAATACTTTAGACATATTCCGTAAATAAATTTAATCAATTGTTAATAATAATATTTATAAATTTTTTAGTGTTAATAATTATAGAAGTTAATATTTTTAAAAAAATAATTTAAAAATAAATTTATATTTCAAACACAAAAATTGTTAATATTATTTTTATATTAACTTGATAAAAATTTCACAAAGTAAGTTAAATCTTAAGTACATAAGTCTAAATATACTTTTTCTACATTTATTTATTAAAATTTTTAATCTTTTTAATCAAGCAAAAACATGTTCAACTTTAATTCTAATTTTTGAAATAATTTTATTGTAGATTTTTTCTTGTTTAGTTAATTTTTTATTTTTAGTTTTTTTAATTGGTAATATAGTGTTTTTATAAATATTTTGTATTCCTTGGATGGGTTACACTTTATTGGACACTAATTACGTAGACAAGTGAACAAATTAGTTAAAAGAAAGGAATTATAATTATGGCCAATATTAACTCATATTCAGATTAATTTAAAAAACAAATAGTAGTTTTATATCAAAGTGGTAAGTCAGTGTCTTGTCTTTCTAAAGAGTACAATGTTACAAGAGCAGCTACTTATAATTGAATTAAGCAATTTACTAATTCAGGTAGTTTTAAAATCAAAGATAACCGTTCTGTTGAAGAAAATGAATTAATTAAATTAAGAAAAGAATTAAAACAATTAAGAATGGAAAATAATATTTTAAAGCAAGCAGCACTAATAATAGGCAGAAAATAGAAATTATTACTAAAAATAAAGTTAAATATAAAATTCGCACAATGTGTCGTTTTTTAAAAATCTCTAAATCAACATATTATTTTAATTTCAAGAAAAAAGAATATAAAATTCAAAATAATATGTATGATGAAGCTGTTATTAGTGCTTTTAAAGAAAATAAAGAAGCTTATGGAACAAGAAGATTAAAAGTTGTTCTAAAAGAAAAGAAAATTAATTTATCAAGAGGAAAAATTAAAAAAATTATGAATAAACATAATTTAATATCAAAATACACTAAATTATCATACAAAAATTATCATAATAAAGTCAATGATAGTCAAATTACTAATCTTGTTAATAGAGACTTTAATAATAGGCTTAAAAATGAAGTTATTGTTAGTGATTTAACTTATGTTCAAGTTAATGGCAAATTAAACTATATTTGCTTATTAATCGACCTGTACAATCGCGAAATTATTGGACATAGTGTAGGTACTAAAAAAGATGCATCATTAGTATATCAAGCATTTATGTGCTCAAATCGTTGTTTAAAAAATATTCAAATATTTCATAGCGATCGCGGTAATTAATTTAATAATAAAACTATTGATAAACTTGTATTAGTCTTCAATATTACCCGCTCTTTAAGCAAAAAAGGTTGTCCTTATGATAACGCTGTTGCTGAAGCAACTTTCAAAACTTTCAAAACAGAATTTATTAATGATAAAAATTTTACATCATTAATCCAATTAAAATTAGAATTATTTGATTATATCAATTGATACAACAACATAAGAATCCACAGCACTCTAAACTACTTAACCACCATAAAACACCAAGCACAAATGTCTACCAAAAAACAGTCCTAAAAAAGGTTGCCATTCCAAATCGTTAAATCGTTAAAATTAAAGGTTTTGCACCAAGTCTATTGTTTTAATTTGCTTTTAGATAAAAAAAATATATAATGTAAATATAAAATGTTTATATAGTTTTTAACCCATTGCTTTGTTTTATTAAAAGTAAATAGGTTTTATGCTTTTAAAAAGGAGTGAAAAACATGTCAAATACAAAGGAAAATCAACTTTGATTAGTTCAAGATAAAGTTGATTTTAAAACTTTAAAAGATAAAGTTATTTTTATAGAACAAAATTATTTATTAGATATTGATAATTCTATAAAATCAAAACTTAATAGCAATGGTGATAATGATAAACATATTGAATTTAATTCTGTTTTTGAAACTATTAATAATATAAAATTACAATTAAATTTATTACGAACTAATTTAAAACCTTTAAAAAAAAGAATTGTTAAAAATTTAGAAAGTAAAAAAATAAATTTTTTTAAAAATTTTGTGATTAGATTTTTTACTTTTGGAAAAATTAATAGAAACAGAGACATTAAAAATGAGATGTCAAACTTTAATTTTAATTACCAATATATAAAAAATAAATGTGAAAATGTAGTTGAAAAATTAAATGATAAAGAAAATGAACTTTTATGTGAGATAGAAAAAAGACATTATGATATAAAAATAGAAAGAGACCAATTAAAACAATCAAATCGCAAACTTGAAACACTAATTGAAAGTGGGAAAGAAAAAATAAAACAATTAGAAAGTAACATGCAAGAAAATCGAAACAAAATTAGTAAATTAGAGCAAGAAAATAAAGAACATATGAATTTTATAGATAGTAAAAATATTAAATTTGATAGTCAATGTGTGACTTTAGAAAATATTATTAGAAGTCAAAAAGAAGAAATTGAATTTCATATGAAGCAAAATCAAGAATTAAAACAAGAAATTAAATTAAGAGATTCTGGAATTGAAAGTGCTTCTGAGGTATTTGATTCAGATATAGATAGTTTTAATAAAGATAAAATAAATGCAGAACAAAACAAGCATATGACAAAAAAAGAATTAAGGCACGAATTGTACAAATAAATTAATTTTTTTGTAGATAACTCTTTTCAAAAAGAGTTATCTTTTTTTCTTTTATCTTTTGTTTTTTTTTGAAAAAAGTTTTATACTATTTGTGGATATTTTACAATGTAGAAAAAAATCTAAGTTTTTTCTATTAAAAGGAGCATATTTTGTTATGGATAAAGAAGCAAAAGAAAAAGAAAAAAAAATATTACATGAAGCAAAACAACAAAGTAGAAAACTTGATTTATTACTTGCTGAAAGCGAAAGACAAGCTGAGAGATTAAAAAACTTACAAGATTCAAAATCATCAGTAAGTAAATCTAAACTTTCTAAATCACCCAAAATGTAATTATTATTTGTTTTTAAATTAGAAAAGTATATGATAAAATCAAACTTAAAAATAAAAACGCAACAGGCGTATTGGATGGGTTACACTTTATTGGACACTAATTACGTAGACAAGTGAACAAATTAGTTAAAAGAAAGGAATTATAATTATGGCCAATATTAACTCATATTCAGATGAATTTAAAAAACAAATAGTAGCTTTATATCAAAGTGGTAAGTCAGTGTCTTGTCTTGCTAAAGAGTGCAATGTTACAAGAGCAGCTACTTATAATTGAATTAAGCAATTTACTAATTCAGGCATTTTTAAAACCAAAGATAACCGTTCTATCGAAGAAAATGAATTAATTAAATTAAGAAAAGAATTAAAACAGTTACGAATGGAAAATGATATTTTAAAGCAAGCAGCACTAATAATAGGCAGAAAATAGAAATTATTACTAAAAATAAAGTTAAATATAAAATTCGTACAATGTGTCGTTTTTTAAAAATCTCTAAATCAACATATTATTTTAATTTCAAAAAAGAGGGACTTTCCTAAAAACTGTGTTTTTTAAATAAATTTTAGTTGTAAAATCACTAATTTACACAGATTACTAAACATTACCAAAAAAAAGATAAAATTCAAAATAATATGTATGATGAAGTTGTTATTAGTGCTTTTAAAGAAAATAAATAAGCTTATGGAACAAGAAGATTAAAAGTTGTTCTAAAAGAAAAGAAAATTAATTTATCAAGACGAAAAATTAAAAAAATTATGAATAAACATAATTTAATATCAAAATACACTAAATTATCATACAAAAATTATCATAATAAAGTCAATGATAGTCAAATTACTAATCTTGTTAATAGAGACTTTAATAATAGGCTTAAAAATGAAGTTATTGTTAGTGATTTAACTTATGTTCAAGTTAATGGTAAATGGAACTATATTTGCTTATTAATCGACCTGTACAATCGCGAAATTATTGGACATAGTGTATGTACTAAAAAAGATGCATCATTAGTATATCAAGCATTTATGTGCTCAAATCGTTGTTTAAAAAATATTCAAATATTTAATAGCGATCGCGGTAATGAATTTAATAATAAAACTATTGATAAACTTTTATTAGCCTTCAATATTACCCGCTCTTTAAGCAAAAAAGGTTGTCCTTATGATAACGCTGTTGCTGAAGCAACTTTCAAAACTTTCAAAACAGAATTTATTAATGATAAAAATTTTACATCATTAATCCAATTAAAATTAGAATTATTTGATTATATCAATTGATACAACAACATAAGAATCCACAGCACTCTAAACTACTTAACCCCCATAAAATACCAAGCACAAATGTCTACCAAAAAACATTCCTAAAAAAGGTTGCCATTCCACTTTTTACAAAGTTACTAGTTTAGATTAATTCTATCTTCGAATTTTATCATAAAATGAGCAATTTCTGTATTTCAATTTTGAATGGGCAGTGTTCATTTTTTTGTTATATTTTAAATTGCTAAGTAAAATATTTTAACAACTGCCATATCATTTGGAAAAACTTTTTTATTTCTAATAACTTTTCGTAATTGACTATTAACAGATTCAATAGCATTTGTTGTATAAATCACTCTTTTGATTTCTTCAGGATAACTAATAAAAACCATTAAATTATCTCAATTTTTGGTAATGTTTAGTAATCTGTGTAACTTACAAAAATAACTATGTTTAATTAATTCTAGTAAATAAAATTAAATAACTAGAAAGAGTGAGTTACGTATGTCTAAAAAAATATTAATAATAATGACCCAATATCAAAAGCAGTAGATTTATTATTAAAAAATACTGAAGATTTAACAAAAGTTTTTAAAGAGGGAGGTTTATATAAATAATTAACAAAAAGATTAGTTGAAAAAATGTTGAATTCTGAAATGCAAAATTATTTAGGATATGAAAAAAATCAACATAATAATAGTGATAATGCTCGCAATGGTATAAATTCAAAAAAATTAATAACCCAACAAGGTAAAATTGAGATTAATGTACCACGAGATCGTAATAGTAATTTTGAGCCAGTAATAGTTGCAAAAAGACAAAGAAGATTTGATGGTTTTGATCAACAAGTTCTTTCATTATATGCCAAAGGCATGACTTTATCAGATATTAGAATGCAGTTACAAGAGCTATATCATGGTTCTGATATTAGTGAAAGTGTTATTAGTCAAATTACTGATGATGTTATTGATGATGTTAAAGCATGACAAAATCGGCCATTAGAAAGTGTTTATCCGATTGTTTATTTTGATTGTATAGTAGTTAAAGTACGACAAGATAAACTCATTATTAACAAATCAGTTTATATAGCACTAGGAGTTGATTTAGAAGGTAAAAAAGATGTTTTAGGCTTATGAATTAGTGAAAATGAAGGTTCTAAGTTTTGATTATCTAATTTCACAGAAATGAAAAATCGAGGCTTAAATGATATTCTTATTGCTTGTAGTGACAATTTAACAGAAATGTCAGAAGTGATACAATCAGTTTATCCTAAAACCGAACATCAATTATGCATAGTTCATCAAATTAGAAATAGTTTAAAATATGTTTCATACAAACATAGAAAATCACTAGTTACATATTTAAAACCAATTTATAGTGCATGTAGCGAAGAACAAGCAATGCAAGCTTTAGAATCTTTTGAAAGTAAATGAAATAAACAATATCCTCAAATTGCTAAATCATGATATAAAAATTGAGATAATTTAATGGTTTTTATTAGTTATCCTGCAGAAATCAAAAGAGTTATTTATACAACAAATGCCATTGAATCTGTTAATAGTCAATTACGAAAAGTTATTAGAAATAAAAAAGTTTTTCCAAATGATATGGCAGTTTTTAAAATATTTTACTTAGCAATTGAAAATATAACAAAAAAATGAACAATGCCCATTCAAAATCAAAATACAGCAATTGCTCATTTTATGATAAAATTTGAAGATAGAATTAATCTAAACTAGTAACTTTGTAAAAAGATACACAGATTTTTAAAAATCCACCAATTTTTTTATCATGATTTAGCAATTTGAGGATATTGTTTATTTCATTTACTTTCAAAAGATTCTAAAGCTTGCATTGCTTGTTCTTCACTACATGCACTATAAATTGGTTTTAAATCTGTAACTAGTGATTTTCTATGTTTGTATGAAACATATTTTAAACTATTTCTAATTTGATGAACTATGCATAATTGATGTTTGGTTTTAGGATAAACTGATTGTATCGCTTCTGACATTCCTGTTAAATTGTCACTACAAGCAATAAGAATATCATTTAAGCCTCGATTTTTCATTTTTGTGAAATTAGATAATCAAAACTTAGAACCTTCATTTTCACTAATTCATAAACCTAAAATATCTTTTTTACCTTCTAAATCAACTCCTAGTGCTATATAAACTGATTTGTTAATAATGCGTTTATCTTGTCGTACTTTAACTACTATACAATCAAAATAAACAATCGGATAAACACTTTCTAATGGCCGATTTTGTCATGCTTTAACATCATCAATAACATCATCAGTAATTTGACTAATAACACTTTCACTAATATCAGTACCATGATATAACTCTTGCAACTGCATTCTAATATCTGATAAAGTCATGCCTTTGGCATATAACGAAAGAACTTGTTGATCAAAACCATCAAATCTTCTTTGTCTTTTTGCAACTATTACTGGCTCAAAATTACTATTACGATCTCGTGGTACATTAATCTCAATTTTACCTTATTGAGTTATTAATTTTTTTGAACTTATACCATTGCGAGCATTATCACTATTATTATGTTGATTTTTTCATATCCTAAATAATTTTGCATTTCAGAATTCAACATTTTTTCAACTAATCTTTTTGTTAATTCTTTATATAAATCTCCCTCTTTAAAAACTGTTGTTAAATCTTCAGTATTTTCTAGTAATAAATCTACTGCTTTTGATATTGGATCATTATTATTAATATTTTGTTTTTTAGACATATAGCTAACTAAAGTAATGTTTACTCATAAATAATGTAAAATAATAATATGTAATTTAAAAAGTTTTTGAATTTAAAAGTACAATTCAGCAATATTTAAAATAGATTAGGAAGATTAAATTATGCCAAAACCATACAGTGAAGACTTACGAAGAAAAGTAATAGAAGCCTATGAAAGTAAAAACATGAAAATTAAAGAAATTTGTAAAGTGTTCAATATTACTAGAAAGACTTTATTCTTATGAAGAAAAAGAAAAAAAGAAACTGGGCATATAAAACCAATTTTGAATTATCAAAAAAGACATAGCCACAAAATAAAGGATTTAGATGAATTAAAAAATTATTTAGCGCAAAATAAAGATGTTACAGTTCAAAAAGTGATTGAAAAATTTGATGATATGACTAAAGAAACAGTTTATAACTATTTCAAAAAACTAAATTATAAATATAAAAAAACTTTTCTATATGAACAAAGAGATAAAAATAAACAAGAAGATTTTTTAAAATAAATAGCTAAAATAATGAATGAAGATTTAGTATATATTGATGAATCTGGAATTGATGATAATGAATTTTATAAATATGGTTGATCTGAAAAAGGTAAAAGATTATTTGATAATAAACCCGCATATAAAATAAAAAGAATGAGTATAATCGGTTCACTAAATAAAGGTAAA
Source organism: Spiroplasma ixodetis (assembly GCF_040369795.1). Taxonomy (GTDB): domain Bacteria; phylum Bacillota_I; class Bacilli_A; order Mycoplasmatales; family VBWQ01; genus Spiroplasma_E; species Spiroplasma_E ixodetis_B. Next base: position 930,130 of record NZ_AP028955.1, on the reverse strand, counting down.
TTAAAAGCCCTATGAGCATTTGAAGGACATTGCAACAGTAAAATTTTTGAATCATATGTAAAAAATATACTAATTCCAGTATTAAAGCGTGGACAAATTATAGTTTTAGATAATGCAACGTTTCATAAATCTAAATTAACACAACAATTAATTGAAAATGCTGGATGCAAACTATTATTTCTTCCACCATATTCTCCTAATTTAAATCCAATTGAACATTTTTGATTTGCTATAAAACATAATATAAGAAAAATATTACCAAATTATTGGCCAAATATTAAAAAAGCGATTGATTTTGTTTTTCAAGATATGAGTAAACATTACTTTAGTTAGCTATACGTAACTCACTCTTTCTAGTTATTTAATTTTATTTACTAGAATTAATTAAACATAGTTATTTTTGTAAGTTACACAGATTACTAAACATTGCCACACCAAGCACAAATGTCTACCAAAAAACAGTCCTAAAAAAGGTTGCCATTCCATTTTTCTCATCTGCTTTTTTCAATACTTTCACAATTAGTTTGTTGCTGGTTTTCTCATAAACTCCAACAATCAAGGTTTTATTAAACAAGGAAGATCCTTGTTTAATAAAACCTACATGTGAAAGATACATTTCATCCATCTATGCTTTGCCATCATCAATGAACCCTGCATCTTGATTCCAAATTCTAGTTCTGATTTCATGGCCCATTCTTCAAGTTGTTTTATATGTCACACCCAATTCCCTTCCAACATCTGTTGATGGTATACCATGCTTTGTGTTTATTCATCTAAAGATGAGATAAAACCAAGATGTCAAAGGTGTTTGTGACTTATGAAAAATGGTGTCATGAAGATTACTAAATGTTTGATGACATTTCAAACATCTTATTCTTCTCAAATCAGAAACATTCAAACTAGAAGAAGCACACCTGATACATTTCATTATTTTCAACTTCGCTATATATTTCAAACAATCGTTTTCATTTTGAAATATGCTATTGAATTCATTTCAATTCATTTTTTCCTCCACACTAGTACATGCGGGGATAATTTCCAAATAAAATATAAATATTTAAAAAGTGAGAATTTTATTCTCACTTTTTATTTTAATTTAGTATTCTTCTTCAAGTGAAGAATTACCCATACCTATTAACTTCTCAGTTGGCATTAAACCAGTACCGGCCGGTATCAAGTTTCCTAAAATAACATTTTCCTTTAAACCACGTAAATTATCTTGTTTTGACTTAATAACAGCATTAGTTAATACTCTTGTTGTATCTTGGAAAGAAGCAGCAGCCAAGAATGATTCTGATTCTAATGGTGCTTTTTTAATCCCTAAAATAATTGGATGACCAAAAGCGGGTTTTTTACCAGCAACAATAATTTTGGCATTAACATTCTTAAATTCTTTGATATCAACAATCGCCCCAGGCAATAATGGTGAATCATTACCTTCAACTACAAAAATACGATTCAACATTTGTTTTATAATAATTTCAATATACTTATCAGAAATTTCAATTCCTTGTAAACGATAAACACGTTGTACTTCTTTTAAAATATACTGTTGAACTTCAATGATTCCCGCTACTTCTAGTAATTGTGTAATATTAATTGCACCTTCAGTTAGTTTTTGGCCAATCTTAACATTATCACCAATTTTAATTCTTACCTGTGCATTATATTGAGTTTTATATTCTTTATAGTCAAGTTTTGACTTTACAGTAATTGTATAAATTCCTTGCTCTTCACGAATATCTGTTACTTTACCATCAAACTCACTAATAATAGCAACAGCACCTTTGGGATTAGTAATATCTAATAATTCTTTAATTCTTGGTAATCCTTGGGTAATATCACTACCACCAGCAACTCCTCCAGTATGGAAAGTTCTCATCGTTAGTTGAGTTCCTGGTTCACCAATTGATTGCGCCGCAATAATTCCAACTGCTTCACCAATAGCAACAATAGAACCTGTTGTTAAATTAATACCATAACATTTTTGACAAACACCATAACTTGCTTCACAAGTTAAAACTGAACGAATATTTATTTTTGTAATTTTTGCCTCTAATATTGTTTCTACTAATTTTTCAGTAATTAATTCATTATTTGCAACAATTACATTATTTTTACTATCAACAACATCACCTTGAACAAAACGCCCAAATAAACGATCACGTAACGGCACAATAATATTATTACGTTTTTGGTCAACAACGTCACTAATTATAAAGCCATTACCGGTATTACAATCCTCTTCAGTAACAATAATATCTTGTGAAACGTCAACTAGTCTTCTTGTTAAATAGCCTGAGTCAGAAGTTTTAAGCGCCATATCTGCCATTCCTTTACGAGCACCATGGGTAGAAATAAAGAACTCTGAAACATTTAATCCTTCACGGAATGAAGATTTAATTGGTAATTCAATAACTTCTCCTTTTGGATTATTCATTAAACCACGCATCCCTACTAATTGAGTAAAATTACTAATATTAGTTCTAGCACCTGAATCTCACATCATAAAGATTGGATTTTCAATATCTTTTCTTAAAACTGTTTCTAGTTCAACTTGAATATTATTTTTAATACCACTTCATTTATTAATAATATGGTAATGACGCTCACGATTAGTTAACATACCTTGTTTATAAAACTTGTTAATTGTTTTAACATATTCATCTGCTTCTTTAAATAATCTTGTTTTACCTGAATAAGATACAACATCGCCTGCAGAAATTGTTGTTCCTGAAATTGTTGAAAATTTAAAACCAAGATTTTTCATTTTATCTAACATTTGTGCAGTTAATTGAGTTCCAAAAGTTTTAAAATATTTATGAATAATATCTGCTAAAGATTTTTTCTTAAATGGTTCAACAATAACTCTTTTTTTAATAAATTCACGAAAATCAACATTAGTTGTAACTAAATCTTCATTATGAGTTTCAGTTAAATTAATAATATTTGGGCGATTAATAAATGGCATTCTTTCTGAAAACATTTGATTAAAAATAATCTTACCAATAGTAGTAATTAAAAATTTGTTTTGATCGGTAGCAGCAAATTTACTTGCACCTAAACTAGCCACACGAATTCCAATAATAGCATGTAATGAAACTTGTTTTGTATCATAAGCTTTAATCGCTTCATTAACATCTTTAAAAATTGAACCTTGACCTAATTCATCTAATTTTTCAATAGTTAAATAATAATTGCCAAGAACCATATCTTGAGTTGGCGTAACAATTGGTTTACCATCTTTAGGACTTAAAATATTTTTTGAACCTAACATTAAACTTCTTGCTTCAGCTACTGCTTCTTGAGTAATTGGCACGTGAACAGCCATTTGGTCACCATCAAAGTCAGCATTAAAAGCAGGAGTTACTAGTGGATGTAAACGAATAGCTTTCCCTTTAACTAGAATTGGTTCAAATGCTTGAATTCCTAAACGATGTAAAGTTGGGGCACGGTTTAATAAAACAGGACGATCTTTAATTACTTCTTCTAAAACATCTCAAATTCGTTCATCTTGGATTTCAATTAATTTTTCAGCAATTTTAATATTTAAAGCTAATTCTTGATGAACTAATCTTTGCACAACAAAAGGTTTGAACAAAATAATTGCCATATCACGAGGAATACCGCATTGATACATTTTTAATTCCGGGCCAACAGCAATAACACTGCGACCTGAATAATCAACACGCTTACCTAATAAGTTTTGACGGAAACGTCCTTGTTTTCCTTTTAATGTTGAAGTTAAAGATTTTAATGGACGTTTATCTCTTCCTGTTACTGGACGTGCTTTACGTTCATTATCAAATAAAGCATCAACTGATTCTTGCAACATTCTTTTTTCATTATTAATAATTAAGATTGGTGCTCCCATTTGTTTTACTTTTTTTAAGCGTTCATTACGAATAATAATTCTTCGATATAAATCATTAATTTCTGATGTTGTAAAACGACCACCATCTAACTGAATAATTGGACGAATATCAGGTGGAATCACCGGAATAGCGTGTAATACCATTCATTCTGGTTTATTTCCTGATTTAGCAAATGAATCAATAACATCTAAACGACGTTCTAGTTTTCTACGATCAGTTTGTGATTTCTTGTTTGTCAATTGTTTTTTAACGGCAAGAAATTCTTTTTCTAAATTAATATTTTTTAATAAATACTCAATAGCTGAAGCACCAATTCCAAATTTTGTTCCAGTATGTTTAGTAATAAATTGAGCACATTCATCCATTGAAAATGGACGTGAAGTATCTGCTAAAGTATCAGTTAACATTTGAGCACGAGTATAAGCGAAAGAAGAAGGTTCTAATTGTTCTAAAATTTGTGCAAATACTTTACGTAAACGATTACGAGTATCAGTTGAAGATTTAGCATTACCTAAATCCATAATCATTTTTTGTTTTAAATCTTTAGCGGTCCCTGGATCTAAAACAATATAAGAAACAAAATATGCTACTTCTTCTAAGTCTTTAGCTTTCATATCTAATGCTAACGCAATTCTTGAAGGAGAAGCCTTTAACATTCAAATATGAGTTACTGGCTCTTCTAACTCAATGTGTCCTAAACGTTCACGTCGAACAATTGCTTCAGTAATTTCTACTAAACAACGTTCACAAACTTTACCTTTATTTTTTATTTTCTTATATTTACCACAAGTACATTCATAATTTTTAGTTGGTCCAAATATTCGTGCATCAAATAATCCATCTTTTTCAGGTTTTAATGACTTATAATTAATTGTTTCTGGCTTTGTAATTTCTCCGTGTGATCATGAGCGAATTTGATCGGGAGAAGCAAGAGAAATTTTAAGGGCAGTATAATGTTTTGAATTTTTTTGCATTTGCATATATTTATTACTCCTTTTCTAATCCTCAAGATAACTTTCGACTTCTTCATCGTAAGTTACCACTTTTTGTTCTTGACCTTTTTCGTCAATTAACACAATATTTATTCCTAAACCTTGTAGTTCTTTTGTTAAAACATTAAATGATTCAGGGATACCTGGCATTGGAATCTGTTTATTACGTAGAATAGCTTCATAAGTTTTAATTCTACCTTTAATATCATCAGATTTAATAGTTAGGATTTCTTGTAAAGTATGAGCAGCGCCATAAGCTTCTAATGCTCAAACTTCCATTTCTCCAAATCTTTGTCCACCATTTTGTGCCTTGCCACCTAATGGTTGTTGAGTAATTAATGAATATGGACCCACATTACGAGCATGTAATTTATCATCTACCATATGTGATAGTTTTAGCATATACATAACACCAACAGAAATTTTCTTGGCAAACTTTTCACCAGTTAAACCATCATATAATGTTAATTTATCAAAATCATTATATTTTGCTTCTTTCATAATATCTAACAAGTCTTGATTTTTTGCACCATCAAAAACAGGGGTTGCTACTTTAATTCCTAAAGTTTTAGCAGCCATTCCTAAGTGTAATTCAAGAATTTGTCCAATATTCATTCGCGATGGTACTCCTAATGGATTTAACATAATATCAACCGGTGTTCCATCTTCTAGGAAAGGCATATCTTCAATTGGTAAGACTTTAGAAATAACACCTTTATTTCCGTGTCTTCCAGCCATTTTATCTCCTTCTCGGATTTTACGTTTTTGTACAATAAATACTTTAACTACTTCCTCTACTTCTGAAGGTAAGTCAAAACCATCTTCACGTTTATAACGTTTAATACCTTGAACAATTCCAGCACCGCCATTAGGTACTCGTAATGAATTATCTTTAACATTACGTGATTTTTCACCAAAAATAGCTGCTAATAATTTTTCTTCAGCAGTTGATTGTGTTTGACCTTTTGGTGTAACTTTACCAACAAGAATATCTCCTTCTTTAACTTCAGTTCCAATTAAAACAATTCCTTCGTCATCAAGATAACGTCTTGATTGTTCAGAAGTATTAGGGATTTCACGTGTAATTTCCTCTTTACCTTGTTTTGTTTTTCGACATTCTAAATTATATTCTTCAATATGCATTGAAGTATAAACATCATCTTTTACTAAACGTTCATTAATAATAATAGCATCTTCATAGTTATAACCATGTCAAGTCATGAAAGCAATAATTACATTTTGTCCTAATGCAAGTTCGCCATCTTTCATCGAAGGTCCATCTGCTAAAATTTGATTAACTTCAACTTTATCACCAACTTTTACTAATGGCACATGAGTTACTGCTGTTCCTTGATTACTACGTTCAAAACGACTTAACTCATAAGTTGTTATTTCATCTTCTGATTTAATAATAATTTCATGAGAATCAACATATTGTACAACTCCCGGTAAATTAGCAACAATAGCTAATCCTGAGTCACGAGCAACAGCATACTCAACACCCGTACCAACAATTGGTGTTTGGGGTTTTAATAATGGAATTGCTTGACGTTGCATATTAGCTCCCATTAAAGCACGGTTAGCATCATCATTTTCTAAAAAGGGAATACAACTTGTAGCTATTGACACAATTTGTTTTGGCGAAACATCAATATATTCAACTTCGTTTGGTCCAACAATAATATTTTGACCATTACTACGAGCAATAACATTATTATTTTTAATAACATTATTAGTATCTAATTCAATATTAGCTTGTGCAATGATATAATTCTTTTCTTCACCGGCAGTTAAATATTTAATTTCATTAGTAATTTTACCTGCAATTACTTGACGGTAAGGTGTTTCAATAAAACCGTATTCATTAGTACGAGCATAAGTGGCTAAATTATTGATTAAACCAATATTAGGCCCTTCAGGAGTTTCAATTGGACAAATTCTTCCATAGTGAGAATAGTGAACATCACGAACTTCTAAACTAGCACGATCACGTGATAATCCGCCAGGTCCTAAAGCAGTTAAACGTCTTTTATTAGCCAATTCTGCTAATGGATTAGTTTGATCCATAAATTGTGATAATTGTGATAAGTTAAAAAACTCACCAATAACAGCTGTTAATGGTTTATTATTTGTAATATTTGCTGGTTTCATTTTATCACTATCAGTAGTTGACATTTTTTCTTTAACGTTTTTTTCAATACGTCCCATTCCGATACGAAATTGGTTTTGTAGTAATTCACCAATTGTACGAATACGACGATTTGCTAAGTGATCAATATCATCAGCATTACCAATACCATGAACAAAATTTAAAATATAAGAAAGGGTTGCTAAAATATCAGCAATAGTAATAATCACTTCTTTACATTTAGGATTAATTCCAACGACATTAATAACTTCATTTAATCTTTCTTTATCATTATAAACTTTAATTAACTGAACATAATGTTTTGGTTCACTATCACTGATTAATGTTTTTAAAGGTACTAAACATGCTCCTTCTTCTAATACTGTTTTTAGAATTTCTAATTGTGATTTACCAATTACTGTTTTTTTGGATAAAACAACATTACCTCTAATATCTTTAATATCTTCAGCTAGAGTGTAATTTAAAACACGATCTGTAATAGCTAATTTTTGAATTAGCTTATATCTTCCTGCTTTTGTTAAATCATATTTTTTTGAATCAAATAATAATCCAGTTAAAAATTTTGCAGCACCATCAACACTGGCAGTTTCCCCGGCTTTAATTTTTTTATAAATTTCTTGTACTGCTGCTGGTCAATTTTGATGTTCATCATATTCATAAGTATTTAATAAAACATCATCTTTACCAATGATATTAATAACATCATCTTTAGTTAATCCTAAGGCAGTAAGTAAAGTGGTTACTGCAATTTTACGTGATTTTTCAATTTTAACTTGAATAATATCTTTAATTGTATTTTTATTACGAACTAATTTATTACGTTTAGAATCAGTTTCAAATTCTAGTCAAGTTCCACGTGATGGAATTAAATCACCTAAAAATTTATATAATCCGGTTTTTGGATCAATTTCAATTTTAAAATATGCACCTGGTGAACGAACTAATTGCGAAACAACAACCTTTTCACTTCCATTAATAATAAATGTTCCTTTTTGTGTCATTAATGGAAAATCACCTAAAAATACATCTCCTTCACGAGTTAATGTATAATCAACAATTAAAACATCTTCTTCTCTACTTTTAATAGTAACTTCAATAGTTGAAAATTCACTATTAGCATGAACATTTTTTTCTTCAAAATAATATATATTATCGCTAACTTTTGGTTCATTAATGTTTTTAATACCAAATTGGTCTTTAATTCAATGCATTAAATAATCTAAAATATTATCTTTAGCAGCAATAGTTAAATGACAATTATTTTCATGAATTGATAAAGATAATTTTGTATAGATTGGTGCTTCATAAGTTTTTGACTCATCTTTTGCTTCTTTTAATGTTCTTCTTGGTTTACGAAATTCTCAATCAATCAATGATAAAATAATACGATTATCATTATCAGTTACCGGAAATATTTCATTAAATACTTCTTGTATTCCTGTATCAATAAATCATTTATAAGTATCACGTTGAATTGAAATTAAATCAGGAAGATCTAAATTTCCTGATACTTTAGTATAGTCACGTCTTTTAGCATAATGACCAAATTGTTTTGTAGTATATGACATTGGTTCATCTCCAATTTTAAAAATTTATTAAAATAAAATAATTTGATTTCAGTTAATTAGTATTAATTTACTAATTAGTTTGATAAAATATTAAGTTTTAAGTTGATAATTTTTAGTTAAATAACAAACAGAAAACCAGTATTAATTAAAACTGGTTTTCATATAAATTTTTAATATTTGAACTACTTAACTTCAACAATAGCACCAACGGCTTTTAACATTGATTCGTGTTCTGTTGCTTTTGCTGTATCAATATTTTCTAAAATCTTTTGTGGTCCTGTCGCTACTGCATCAACCATTTTTTTAGCGTCCATTAAAGACATTGTACCACCAACAATTGCTTTAACTGCTTTAATAACATCAACTTTTTTGTCTCCTACTTCTTTTAAGATTACAGAAACTGTTGATGGTTTTGTCGCTTCTTCTTTAACTGCTGCTGGTGCAGAAGCACCTGCAGCAGTTACTCCAAAAGTTGTTTCAATTAATTCAACTAATTCTTTTAATTGAACTGCTGTCATTGTTTTAACATGTTCAATAATTTGTTTATTTGTAATATTTTCCATTATTTTTTCCTCCATATATTTTTTTATTTAATAAGTGTTAATTATGCGTTTTCTTTTTTTTGGGCTACTGCTTTAATTGCTAAAGCCAAATTGCGAACTGGCGCTTGTAAAAAAGAAGCTAACATTGAAATTAATTCTAATTTTGATGGTAATGAAGCTATTTTTTGTAACTCACTTTGGTCAATAACTTTCCCTTCGAAAATACCACCTCTTAATACTAATAATTTATTAATTTTAGCATAATTAGAAACTATTTTAGCTGTTTCTAACTCGTTTTCAAATCCAAAGATAAAACCATTTGGGCCAACTAAACTACTTTCAAGCGATGAATATTCTTTTTTTAAAGCACGAGCAACTAAGTTATTCTTATAAATAGTGAATGTTGCACCTTTAGTTCTTAATTCCTTACGTAAAGAACTAATTTCTTCAACATTCATACCTTGATATTGTACAACAATTGTTGTTTTTGAATCATTAATTTGCTTAGCAATTAAATCAATAGTTTTTTGTTTTTCAACCATTGCTGGGCGCATAAGTACACCTCCTTATTATTCTGAAATAACTAGCAATAAGTAGTAAATAAAACTCGGAGCAAAACCGAGTAAATCACATGCATATATAATGACGGAAATTACCTGAGCAACATAATTAAGACAAAAGTCCGTTGCTGTCTTTGGCTTATTCTAGCTTTTATATTATATGATATATATATATTAAAATCAAGAAAAATTTACAAAAGATTAAATAAATAATTTTTTATTATATATCTTTTAAGATATAAAAAACTATTTTTAATAACATATATCTAACTAAAGTAATGTTTACTCATATCTTGAAAAACAAAATCAATCGCTTTTTTAATATTTGGTCAATAATTTGGTAATATTTTTCTTATATTATGTTTTATAGCAAATCAAAAATGTTCAATTGGATTTAAATTAGGTGAATATGGTGGAAGAAATAATAGTTTGCATCCAGCATTTTCAATTAATTGTTGTGCTAATTTAGATTTATGAAACGTTGCATTATCTAAAACTATAATTTGTCCACGATTTAATACTGGAATTAGTATATTTTTTAAATATGATTCAAAAATTTTACTGTTGCAATGTCCTTCAAATGCTCATAGGGCTTTTAATTTACCTTTATTTAGTGAACCAATTATACTCATTCTTTTTATTTTATATGCGGGTTTATTATCAAATAATCTTTTACCTTTTTCAGATCAACCATATTTATAAAATTCATTATCATCAATTCCAGATTCATCAATATATACTAAATCTTAATTCATTATTTTAGCTATTTCTTTTAAAAAATCTTCTTGTTTATTTTTATCTCTTTGTTCATATAAAAAAGTTTTTTTTATATGTATAATTTAGTTTTTTGAAATAGTTATAAACTGTTTCTTTAGTCATATCACCAAATTTTTCAATCACTTTTTGAACTGTAACATCTTTATTTAGTGCAAAATAATTTTTTAATTCATCTAAATCCTTTATTTTGTGGCTATGTTCTTTTTGATAATTCAAAATTGGTTTTATATGCCCAGTTTCTTTTTTTCTTTTTCTTCATAAGAATAAAGTCTTTCTAGTAATATTGAACACTTTACAAATTTCTTTAATTTTCATTTTTTTACTTTCGTAGGCTTCTATTACTTTTCTTCGTAATTCTTCACTGTATGGTTTTGGCATAATTTAATCTTCCTAATCTATTTTAAATATTGCTGAATTGTACTTTTAAATTCAAAAACTGTTTAAATTACATATTATTATTTTACATTATTTATAAGTAAACATTACTTTAGTTAGCTATAAATGCTAATTTCATCAATACTTAATTAAAATTAATAAAATAAATTAAAAATAAAGAGGCTTTTTAAAAATCTGTGTATCTTTTTACAAAGTTACTAGTTTAGATTAATTCTATCTTCAAATTTTATCATAAAATGAGCAATTGCTGTATTTCAATTTTGAATGGGCATTGTTCATTTTTTTGTTATATTTTCAATTGCTAAGTAAAATATTTTAAAAACTGCCATATCATTTGGAAAAACTTTTTTATTTCTAATAACTTTTCGTAATTAACTATTAACAGATTAAATAGCGTTTGTTGTATAAATCACTCTTTTGATTTCTGCAGGATAACTAATAAAAACCATTAAATTATCTCAATTTTTATATCATGATTTAGCAATTCGAGGATATTGTTTATTTCATTTACTTTCAAAAGATTCTAAAGCTTGCATTGCTTGTTCTTCGCTACATGCACTATAAATTGGTTTTAAATCTGTAACTAGTGATTTTCTATGTTTGTATGAAACATATTTTAAACTATTTCTAATTTGATGAACTATGCATAATTGATGTTCGGTTTTAGGATAAACTGATTGTATTGCTTCTGACATTCCTGTTAAATTGTCACTACAAGCAATAAGAATATCATTTAAGCCTCGATTTTTCATTTCTGTGAAATTAGATAATCAAAACTTAGAACCTTCATTTTCACTAATTCATAAACCTAAAACATCTTTTTTACCTTCTAAATCAACTCCTAGTGCTATATAAACTGATTTGTTAATAATGCGTTTATCTTGTCGTACTTTAACTACTATACAATCAAAATAAACAATCGGATAAAAACTTTCTAATGGCCGATTTTGTCATGCTTTAACATCATCAATAACATCATCAGTAATTTGACTAATAACAATTTCGCTAATATCAGAACCATGATATAACTCTTGTAACTGCATTCTAATATCTGATAAAGTCATGCCTTTGGCATATATTAGACATATTCCGTAAATAAATTTAATCAATTGTCAATAATAATATTTATAAATTTTTTAGTGTTAATAATTATAGAAGTTAATATTTTTAAAAAAATACTTTAAAAATAAATTTATATTTCAAACACAAAAATTGTTAATATTATTTTTATATTAACTTGATAAAAATTTAAATTTTTAAAAAAATATTTTTAATATTTTTTTATTTTAATGGTTTTGTTTTATTAAAAATTTCACAAAGTAAGTTAAATCTTAAGTACATAAGTCTAAATATACTTTTTCTACATTTATTTATTAAAATTTTGAATCTTTTTAATCAAGCAAAAACATGTTCAACTTTAATTCTAATTTTTGAAATAATTTTATTGTAGATTTTTTCTTGTTTAGTTAATTTTTTATTTTTAGTTTTTTTAATTGGTAATATAGTATTTTTATAAATATTTTGTATTCCTTGATATCCCAAATCACCAATAATTATTGTTTTTTCTGAAAATTCAAGATTTGAATTTTTTAATATTTGAAAATCATGTACTTTTCCATTATCAGCGAAAATATCAACAATTTTTTTATTAAAAAAAGTCATATATAATTTGAAATTTTATAGAAAACATTCAACTTTTACCAGAAAAATATTCTAACTGTAGTTTTTTTTAGTTGGTCTTTCAATTTCAATTTCAGTTGAATCAATTAAATACAATTGAAATTCATTTAAATCTTCTTGTTTTTTATCAATTTTTGATTTATATTTTGTTTTTAAAAACTGATAATCTTTGTCATCACTAAGTTTATTTTCTACTCAAGTAATATTTCGAAAACAACTTTATGCACTCATTTTATATTTAATACTCATTTGGAAAAAAGTATAATATTCTTTTCAGTATACTAAAGTCATCATCAATCTTTCTTCAACTGAAAGTTTATATTTTCTACCTTTAGTTTTTTTAAATTTTCTATTTCAATTAATTTTGTTAACATTTCATCAAAATGAAAACGTTTTATACCAAAATATCTATAAAATTGTTCATTTTTTAATTTTTTTAAATTTTCAAAATTCATTTTTATCAACACCTTATTAATTTATTAATAAAGAAATTATAAAATAAATTTTAAATTATTAATTGACTTTTAAAAAATTTATTTACGGAATATGTCTAAAGTTTATCAATAGTTTTATTATTAAATTCATTACCGCGATCGCTATGAAATATTTGAATATTTTTTAAACAACGATTTGAGCGCATAAATGCTTGATATACTAATGATGCATCTTTTTTAGTACCTACACTATGTCCAATAATTTCGCGATTGTACAGGTCGATTAATAAGCAAATATAGTTTCATTTATCATTAACTTGAACATAAGTTAAATCACTAACAATAACTTCATTTTTAAGCCTATTATTAAAGCCTCTATTAACAAGATTAGTAATTTGACTATAATTGACTTTATTATGATAATTTTTGTATGATAATTTAGTGTATTTTGATATTAAATTATGTTTATTCATAATTTTTTTAATTTTTCGTCTTGATAAATTAATTTTCTTTTCTTTTAGAACAACTTTTAATCTTCTTGTTCCATAAGCTTCTTTATTTTCTTTAAAAGCACTAATAACAGCTTCATCATACATATTATTTTGAATTTTATCTTCTTTTTTTGAAATTAAAATAATATGTTGATTTAGAGATTTTTAAAAAACGACACATTGTACGAATTTTATATTTAACTTTATTTTTAGTAATAATTTCTATTTTCTGCCTATTATTAGTGCTGCTTGCTTTAAAATATCATTTTCCATTCGTAACTGTTTTAATTCTTTTCTTAATTTAATTAATTAATTTTCTTTAACAGAATGGTTATCTTTGGTTTTAAAAATGCCTGAATTAGTAAATTGCTTAATTCAATTATAAGTAGCTGCTCTTGTAACATTGTACTCTTTAACAAGACAAGACACTGACTTACCACTTTGATATAAAGCTACTATTTGTTTTTTAAATTCATCTGAATATGAGTTAATATTGTCCATAATTATAATTCCTTTCTTTTAACTAATTTGTTCACTTGTCTATGTAATTAGTGTCCAATAAAGTGTAACCCATCCAGACCAAGAAATTATTAATAAAACAAAACAATTAAAATAAAAAAATATTAAAAATATTTTTTTAAAAATTTAAATTTTTATCAAGTTAATATAAAAATAATATTAACAATTTTTGTGTTTGAAATATAAATTTATTTTTAAAGTATTTTTTTAAAAATATTAACTTCTATAATTATTAACACTAAAAAATTTATAAATATTATTATTGACAATTGATTAAATTTATTTACGGAATATGTCTATTTTATATTTAATACTCATTTGGAAAAAAGTATAATATTCTTTTCAGTATACTAAAGTCATCATCAATCTTTCTTCAACTGAAAGTTTATATTTTCTACCTTTAGTTTTTTTTAAATTTTCTATTTCAATTAATTTTGTTAACATTTCATCAAAATGAAAACGTTTTATACCAAAATATCTATAAAATTGTTCATTTTTTAATTTTTTTAAATTTTCAAAATTCATTTTTATCAACACCTTATTAATTTATTAATAAAGAAATTATAAAATAAATTTTAAATTATTAATTGACTTTTAAAAAATTTATTTACGGAATATGTCTAATAAAAGAACATTTAAATAATATAGAAAAATTAAGAGAAGATTTTAAAAAAGAAGTAATTAATGAATATAAAGAAAAAATAATTAATAGAATACTTGATTATGAAACCTTTTATATTGGTGATACACAAGGTTTAACTCCATTCTTATTTATTATTAAATTAAGAGATGAAATTAAAAATGGAGAATTTGATTAATAATGCAATATGAAATAAAGATTGGTATCGACCCAGCTGGTATTGGCAATAATGGAATTGTTATATATTCAAATGAAACTAATAATATTATTTTTCATGAAACATTCCAAGCAAAAACTATTTTAGAATGTAAAAATATTTATAAAGAAAAATTAAAATATTTTAAGAAATTTTTAAATAATAAAAAATTATTAGTAAGTGTAGAAAATTTTTATTTAAACCCAAAACAATTATTAACCAATCCCTTAGCAACACCTAAAATTATTGGTGCATTAATGGTATTAGTACAAGATATTATGAATTGAGATTATCAAGAAAACCATCCAAAAAATAAAGATAAAATACCAAATTATCAAGGAAATATAAAATTAACAAAACATGAACAAGATGCGTATAAGCAAACCCAATTATAAGGAATTATAAAAATGAAAGATAAATCCAATTATGTGAAATTAACAGTAAAACTAAGTAATGCTATTGAATCAAAATATTACGAAAAAGGTAATAAAGAATTATATTATAGTGTTAGAGGTCAATGAAATGGATTAAACTATGTTACTTTAATTTTTAATAACCCAAAATTTTATAAACGATGTATTTTATTAAACAAAAATGATGAAATTATAGTAACTGGTCAAATCTTTAATACTTTAAACATTCCTAAAAATCGTGCATTTTGTTCAATAAATGTTAAATGATTTAAAAAATGAAAAGAGTAAAAAAATATATTATGAAAAATTTTATTAATAATGCCAATGTTAATAACAAGCATAACACTAATAATATTTTTAATATTTATTATTAAAGAATTAAAAAATGAATATAAGGTATTAAAAATATTAAGTGAAATTGCTAATTAAATTAAAAATAAGGAGAATAAGTAATGAATAGATGTACATGAACTGAAACAATAACATTTGAAAAATTTATTCATGAACCACATTATGATGAAATTAAAAATGAACAAAGACAAAGACAATGTGAAAATATGACAGATGAGCAATTTGATAAATATTGTAGAGCATATTGTAAAGAACATAGAATTAAAGTTGATGAAATTAATAAATCAAGGCATAAAAATTGTATTAATAAGGAAAAATTAATTAATTTTATTATAACAACTCTAAAAGAAAATAAAGAATCTAATTCTAGTGATTCATTTAAATCAGGAAAAGAAAGTGTTTTATTTAATCTTCAGATTTATATTAATGAAGGATACTTTGATTAATGATAATATTACCTACTTTATTTGAAAATAAAGATGAAATTGAAATATTATCACCATTTCCAAAAGCAATTCATACAAGTAATGATATTAGAGCAATTATTTTAAGACAATACCCAAATGTTAAATCAAAACACATAATTGTTTCTGACCCAGAAAGCAATGTTGCATTAATAGTTGGTGATAATGATGTTTATCAAGGTTGAATTAAAGTAACAATTAAAAAATTAGAAAATTAAAGGAGAACAAATAAATCTAAAAGGAAAAAATTAAAATTAGAAATTATGAATTTTAATTAAATTCTTATGTAGTAGATTCATTAGAAATATTCCGTAAATAAATTTTTTAAAAGTCAATTAATAATTTAAAATTTATTTTATAATTTCTTTATTAATAAATTAATAAGGTGTTGATAAAAATGAATTTTGAAAATTTAAAAAAATTAAAAAATAAACAATTTTATAGATATTTTGGTATAAAATGTTTTCATTTTGATGAAATGTTAACAAAATTAATTGAAATATAAAATTTAAAAAAAACTAAAGGTAGAAAATATAAAATTTCAGTTGAAGAAAGATTGATGATGACTTTATTATACTGAAAAGAATATTATAATTTTTTCCAAATGAGTATTAAATATAAAATGAGTGCATCAAGTTGTTTTCGAAATATTACTTGAGTAGAAAATAAGCTTAGTGATGACAAAGATTATCAGTTTTTAAAAACAAAATATAAATCAAAAATTGAGAAAAAACAAGAAGATTTAAATGAATTTCAATTTTATTTAATTGATTCAACTGAAATTGAAAGACCAACTAAAAAAAACTACAGTTAGAATATTTTTCTGGTAAAAGTTGAATGTTTTCTATAAAATTTCAAATTATATATGACTTTTTTAATAAAAAAATTGTTGATATTTTTGTTGATAATGTAAAAGTACATGATTTTCAAATATTAAAAAATTCAAATCTTGAATTTTCAGAAAAAACAATAATTATTGGTGATTTGGGATATCAAGGAATACAAAATATTTATAAAAATACTATATTACCAATTAAAAAAACTAAAAATAAAAAATTAACTAAACAAGAAAAAATCTACAATAAAATTATTTCAAAAATTAGAATTAAAGTTGAACATGTTTTTGCTTGATTAAAAAGATTCAAAATTTTAATAAATAAATGTAGAAAAAGTATATTTAGACTTATGTACTTAAGATTTAACTTACTTTGTGAAATTTTTAATAAAACAAAACCATTAAAATAAAAAAATATTAAAAATATTTTTTTAAAAATTTAAATTTTTATTAAGTTAATATAAAAATAATATTAACAATTTTTGTGTTTGAAATATAAATTTATTTTTAAAGTATTTTTTTAAAAATATTAACTTCTATAATTATTAACACTAAAAAATTTATAAATATTATTATTGACAATTGATTAAATTTATTTACGGAATATGTCTATACTCTTCTCTAATAGTTTTAAATATCTTTTTAGGAGGCAATTGCGGATCAATATCATCTAGTTTTACAGATACGTCTTTCACTTCAAAATATTATCCATAACATTCCAAAATTAATTCTGATAATTTATCCTTTGCTTTTTGTTCTCTTAAATGATGATATGAAATAAAAATTTTTGACATTATTCATTAACCTCTTTTTTAACATTATTAAAAAAATATTTTTTATAAACTTTAATAAGTTTATACTTTATTATAAAATAATACTCACTAAAAGTAATATTTTTAACTTTTAAGTTTTATAAAATCTTATTATTAAAATAAAGTAAATATTATACAAATTTCAAGTAATTACTAGTATAATAATTTAAGAATAAAAAAGAATAATTAGTACAAATAAAACTTGTTATTTTAAAGGAGAATAATATACATGAATAAAAACTATAAAGATACATTATTAATGCCTCAAACTAACTTTGAAATGCGTGCTAATTTAACTATAAAAGAACCACAACTACAAAAATATTGACAAGACCAAAAAATATATCAACAACTAATTAACAAAAATAAAAAATCTACGAAAACTTTTATCCTTCATGATGGACCTCCATATGCTAACGGTGATCTACATTTAGGACATGCATTAAATAAAATTTTAAAAGATATTATTGTTCGCTATTATAATAGTAGCAATTATTATACACCCTATATTGCAGGTTGAGATACGCATGGTTTACCTATTGAAACAGCAGTTACTAACTCAGGAATTAATCGTAAAAAAATAGCAGTATCAGATTTTAGAAAACAATGTCAAAAATATGTAGAACTGCAAGTTGCTAATCAAATTAATCAATTTAAAACATTAGGATTATTAACAGATTTTAAAGATCATTATGTTACTTATGATAAAAAATATGAATCTGAACAAATTAAAGTTTTTTCTAAAATGGTAGAAAAAAAACTAGTATATCGTAATTTATATCCTGTATATTGATCACCATCAAGTGAAAGTGCCTTAGCTGAAGCTGAAGTTGAATATTTAACAAAAACTAGTGCTGCTATTTATGTTGCCTTTTTACTAAATGATGAAAAAAAAATATTTAACTTACCTACCTCGCTAGTAATTTGAACAACAACGCCATGAACCATTCCTAGCAATCAAATGTTAGCAGTAAATGAAGAATTTATATATAGTATTATTAAGACTAATGAACAACAATATATTATTGCACAACCATTGATTGATTCTTTTACTAAAGCAAACAACATCACCGATTTTACAATTGTTAAAACAATTTCTGGTAAAGATTTAATTGGATTAACAGCATTACATCCATTATATCAAAGAAAAACCCCAATCGTTCATGGTTCTCATGTTACTATAAATGATGGAACTGGAATTGTTCATACTGCTCCAGCGTTTGGTGAAGAAGATTTTGATTTAGGATTAAAACATAATATCAAAATTCTTTGTCCAATTAATGATCAAGGTCAATTTACAGCAGAAATCAATGATGAACAATTAGTCAATAAGTTTTATGATGATACTAATAAAATTATTGTTGAGCGCTTAAAAAATAATGGTACATTAATTGGTATGAAATGATTTAAACATCAATATCCACATGATTGACGAACTAAAAAACCCGTTATTTATCGTGCTACTTTACAATGATTTATCGCTATTGAAAAAATCAAACCATTACTTACTAAAAATATTAATAAAGTAAATTTTGTTCCTGAATGAGCAAAAAAAAGAATGTTATTAATGACAAATAATCGCTATGATTGATGCATTTCTCGTCAACGTGCTTGAGGATTACCAATTCCAATTTTTTACACTAAAAAAAAAGAACCAATCATGGATATAAACCTTATTAATCATGTGGCTGATTTATTTGCTAAACATGGTTCAAATATTTGATTTGAAAAAGAAGCAAAAGATTTATTACCACCTAAATATCAACATAAAGATAGCCCAAATGGTATTTTTTATAAAGAACAAGATATCATGGATGTTTGATATGATAGTGGTGTTTCCCACTTAGCAGTTATTAAAAATAATAATTTACCTTGACCAGCAGATTTATATTTGGAGGGTAATGATCAATTTCGTGGTTGATTTAATTCAAGTTTAACAACAGGAACTATTACTAATAATAGTAGTCCATATAAAAACTTGTTAGCACATGGTTTTGTAACTGATGCTAAAGGCAATAAAATGTCAAAATCAATTGGTAATGTTATTAGTGTTAAATCAATTTGTGATACTAATGGTGCTGATATTTTACGATTATGAGTAGCCAGTGTTGATTTTACTGATGATACAAGAATTGGTACTGAAATTTTAAAACAAGTTAGTGAAAACTATCGTAAAATCAGAAATATTTTTCGTTTCTTACTAGGTAATTTATTTGATTTAGATATCAAAACTATTGAAAATAAACAACAAGAAGAAATTATTAATAGTTTATCAGAAGTTGATCAATATATTTTAAATAAATTAAACGGATTAGTGATTAAAATTAATGAAAATTATCAAACTTACCAATTTAATACTATCTATCATTTAATTTTAAATTTTGTTACTAATGATTTGTCTGCTTTTTATTGTGATTTTACTAAAGATATTTTATATGTTAATAGCAAAAATGACATTAGAAGAAAACAAGTACAAATAACAATGTTTTTAATAGTAAAAACTTTAATTGGTTTATTAGCCCCTATTTTACCACACACTACTGAAGAAGCATTCCAAAGTTTAACTAAAAAAGATTTAAACACAAGTAGTGATTCTATTCATTTAAAAAAATTTCCACAACCATGAAATTTAAACAAAGCAACAAAACTAATGGAAAAATGAGAATATTTTATTAACTTTAAAAATGAAGTTAATAAAGTTATTGAACAAGCTAAAAAAGACAAAATTGTTAAAACAGCCCTAGAAACAATAGTAACTATTATTTTTAAAGATAATCATAATATCTTATCAACAATTGATGAAAAAGAATTAGCACAATTATTAATTGTTAGTGAAGTTAATATTGATTATAATAATAGCAACGTTAATGATTGAACTATTAATGTTAAAACAAAAGATGGTACTAAATGTCCTCGCTGTTGATTAATTGTTAATGAAACAAAAGAAGATGTTTGTAATCGTTGTTTTGAAGTGTTATCTTTAATAATGTAAATAACTAATATTAGTTTAGAAAGAAGTAATTATGGAATTTTCTTGATTAGCAATTAAAAATCATTTAAAAACACGTGATTGAAAATGATTAACTAAAATAATTTGTTTTTGCGCAATTATTATTCTAATTGTCACTGATCAAATGATAAAATTAGCAGTACAAAATGGAATAAAAGCTGGTGAAGAATATAAATTTATACCTTGATTTATTAATTTAAAATTTATTATTAATTATGGTTCTGCTTTTAGTTTTTTTCAAAATCAAAGAATATTTCTAATAACTTTTGCTTTTCTAGTAGCAATTGCTAGTAGCACCTGACTATTATTTACTAAATCTATTAACAGAGCACTAGGTCTCAGTTTTGTTATTGCAGGAACAATCGGTAATTTAACAGATAGATTTTTACACAAAGGCGGTGTTATTGACTTTTTATTATGACAACTATTCCCACCATATACTATTTTTAATACTGCGGATATATTCATTACCATTGGTATCACAATTATTATTCTACAAATAATTATTGGAACCATAATTAATGCCTATCAAGAAAAGTTTGGAGAACACAATAATGAAGTCAACAATGGAACATTTACAACAATCATCAATGACAGAAAATCAAAAGATGATAAAACTAAAATATCATGAAAACAAAAATATCCGCATCGACAAATATTTAGCGATGGTATTAACAGAACATCATTATTCACGAAATTTTATCCAAAATTTAATCACTAATGGGCAAGTAATAGTTAATAATAAAACTATTTCATCAGCTAACTTATTATTAAAAAATAATGATGAAATAAATATTATTATTAAAAATGACAAAGATAACACTTTAAAAGCAACTGCAATTGATTTTGAAATAGTTTATGAGGATAATGAAATTCTTGTTATTAACAAACCTAATAATTTGGTTGTCCACCCAGGAGCAGGTAATTGAGATAATACTTTAGTTAACGGATTATTATTCCAATCTAAAATTGAAAATATTGAAGAAAATAATTTACGTCCAGGCATTGTTCATCGTATTGACAAACAAACGACAGGATTATTATTAGTGGCTAAAAATAAAATTAGTCATCATATTTTAGCAGAACAATTACAAAAACATGAAATTAAACGAATTTATATTGCATTAGTTCATGGTACAATTAAAGGTAGATCAGGAACCATTAAAGCACCTATTGCTAGAAGCAATAATAATCGTCTAAAAATGATGGTCAATGAACAAAATAGTAAGAAAGCAACTACTCATTTTACAGTTATTGAGCGATTTAAAGACTATACTTTAGTTCAATGTCAATTAGAAACTGGTCGAACACACCAAATTCGTGTTCATTTTGAGTGAATTGAACATCCAATTGTAAATGACCCTTTATACAGCAAATTTAAATTGGAAAATGCTAATATTGGACAATACTTACATGCTAAAGTCATTACTTTTACTCATCCCACAACTAAAAAAGTTATGACTTTTGAGTGTAACTTACCTGATTTTTTTGAAAATAAATTACAATTATTACGAAAGGAAAGTGTTAAATAATGGATGATAATATTCTAGATATTTTAGGTTTACAATTAGTTGATTATTTTATTAGTCATCAAGATTATCGACCATTTAATGTTCCTAAAGAATTAAAACTACATGTTAAAGGTGAAGTATATCTAACTAATAAAGATAGTAATACTTATCATATCATTAAAATTATTAAAGAAAATAATTTTAATCCTCACCATTTAAAAAACAAAGATGAAGTTTATGAAATTTTACATAAACAATTAGCAGATGAAGGTGTTAAAGATATTCGTTATTTAATGGTTATCTTAAATGATGATAACCAAAACGAAAATCGAAGGTCACCAGCAGTTGATGTTATTGTTGCTACTAGTGATAAAATCGTTCAAGAATTATCTAAATTTTATCCTAGTATTACTAAATTTATTAAGGTAGACTTACCCCAACTTGAAACTGAAACTGAAAATAATGAAGATACTAATGAAGATAATAGTGCTGGAACTTTAAGTGATAATTGGAAAAAAGTTAATTTTCAAAACCGTCGTTACTTAAGCGAAACATTAAAAAAATGTACTAATGCTAATTTGGCAGTTACCTGATTTCTTTTTATAATTCCTATTATTACACTTGTTGTTTTTCTAGTAATTATAAATCTTAGTCAAGATGATTGATTAGCATTAGATTATAAACAACAACATTTGCTTTTTGGTGCCAATTATCATAACTTAATATTTGGCGCTTATCAATATTGAAGGTGATTAATTTATCCATTTGCTGGTAATGATATAAATCCTTCAGCTCCTATTAATTTAATATTTTCACTTTGAATGTTTTATCATGTTGGAAGATTTGTTGAAGGATTTTATGGATGATGAAAAGCAATTTTCATTTGAATTGGCGCAATGATTCTAACCGGTATTTTACAAAGTGTTTTTGATAATATTAATATCATGTCAGGATTTTGAGTTTTTCCTGTAATTTCATTAGGAGCAATGTTGCCTTTCATTTGAAATTATAAATTATTTAAAACTCCAATTATGAATCGTTTCTTTACAACTATTTTATTAATGCTAATATTTTGATTTATAACTGATCAACAAGTAGTGACATTATTATATTGAATGATTGCTTTTGTCACAGGATGATTATTTGCTTCTTTAATCGGATATAATAATCGTAAAATAACTGTGTATTATGCTTTTAGTCCAATTGCTATTGGTTCATTAGTATTATTTGCTGGTTTACTTTGAGGTTTAAATAATTATTATCCTGTTGATGATAATAACTATACTTTAGAAGTATTAAAACAATATCAAAAAATTGGTTTAATTAGTCAAAGTACTATTAATAGTATTATGCTTAATTACTTTCATATACAATTATAAAAAAAGTAGGATTTTTCCTACTTTTTTTATAAATAAAATTCTATATTTTTTTTAATGCGTCAAATAAATACTTTTCTTCCTCTTTTGTAAGAAGATTAGGATTAATAACTATTTGCCTACTATTAATATCAATAATTTTAAAATCTATAGCAATATATGAATAATTATTAAAATTAATTTTTAATCTTTCTGATCATTCAATTATCATAAAATTATTCATCATTATTTCATAATATTCTTCTAAATGAGGATTAATTAAACGATAAGCATCCATATGAATGAAATTTCATTCATATTTAGTTTGATACTTATTTCAAATAATAAAAGTTGGTGAATTAATAATATTTTTAACTCCAAGTAAATTACCAATTAATTTAGTAATTTGCGTTTTACCACTACCAAGCGGACCATTTAATAATAAAATTAAATTTGGTTTAGCAATTTTAGCAATTATTTTGGCAAGAGCATTAGTGTCATCTAAATTTTTTAATATATATACATTCTTTTTCATAATAACCTTCTTTGATAATTATTTTATACTTTACAAACTATTATACAAAAAAATAACTTATTTTCTAAATTATTATTTTTCTTATTTAAAAGATATTAATGTTCATATGTTTCTTTTTTAACTACCACTTTTTCTTTACTTCTTACAAAAATTCATTGTTCACGAAAAAGTAATAACATTATTATTTGTGCAACAATAATTAAATAATTAGTTAATTAATCTAGAATATGTGGTAAAACTTGTTGAAAAGTATTACCATCAAAATCATATTTACCTAAAATTACACGTGAAAATTCAGTAATGTTTAGTAATCTGTGTAACTTAGTGATTTTACAACTAAAATTTATTTCAAAAACACAGTTTTTAGGAAAGTCCCGAAAATAGGAATTTCAAAATAAAAAAATACTGATAAAACAATTGCAAAGTAAATAGTAACAATACTTGTTTTTAAATTTAAACGTTTATAAATTATTTCTTGTTGTTAATCTAAATGAAATTCCCATAAACTATAGCCAATAAATTAAAAAGGAAAAAAGAAAAATAAATTCAACTGCATATCACCAACATAATCTCAAACTAAAGCAATACAACCATAAATACTAACAGCAAAAAAACCTCAAAAAAAATTAGAAATTTTACCAAACGAAATTAAAATTATACAAATAACATTAGTAAAAGCAGCAATACCATTTAAGAATAATAATACTTGCTGTCAAGGATGATAATCTTGACGATTTACAATAGTTCAGACCGAAGGATATAAATTAGGATTAATAAAATGATTCAAATCAAAAAATGTATTTCATAACATAAAAATTCCTAAACAAATAATATCTACTTTAGCGGAAAATGGAATTTTATTAAGATCTTTGGGTATTGATAATAAAAATTATTTTATATTTTTCTTTCTTTTTATAAATTTAAATTTTATATCTTTAAACATATTTTCTTCCTTTTAACTTTATCTAGTTCACTCTCATTAATAAAAATACCATTAATACCATTTTCACCAATACTACCATCACCTTTACCAAAATAACTTAACTTTAAATCTAAATTCAAACTAGATAAATCAACAGCATAAAAATGTCATATTTTTATTGAAGTTTTATTAGCATAATAACTACCAAGTCTATAAATACAATCAAGTTTTAAACTGCTAATATTAATTCCTGTCTCTTCTAAAATTTCATTCTTAACAGTTTCTAGTGATGATTTACCTAATTTACAACCACCTGTTAGAGTACTAAAAAATGATATCTTTTTATTTTCAAATAAAGGATTCTTTTCTTTCATTAATAAAAATCAATATTGATTATATTTATATACAAAAGGTAAAACTGCAAATCCTTCATTATTACAACATGGTTCACTAACACCTGTCATAAAGCTATTAGTAATTAACTTTAAAAATTTGCCCATAATAAACCCCCTTTACTATAAGTAATATTATAACATTAACTTAAAATTGAATTTCAAATTTTATACTAACTAAAAATAAAATTTATCCCAAATATTAATGAAAAAAATCATAAATAATTTACTGCTAAGATAATAGTTAATATATAATTTATTTATTATATAAAAATAAATAGGAGGAACAATAATGATTTACACAATTAATAATTTATTTATTAATAGTAACGATAAAACTAAAAAAATACCAACACAAGTAACTGTTAACGGTTGGGTTCGTTCTAATCGAAATAGTAAAAAAGTTGGGTTTTTAGATTTAAACGATGGTTCTTCAATTAATAACTTACAAGTAGTATATGATCCAAATTTAGAAAATAATAACAATTTAACTAATGTTACTACCGGTAGTGCTGTTAATATTACTGGCAATTTAATTTTAACACCAAATACGAAACAACGATTTGAACTAAAAGTAATTACTGCTACTGTCTACAACATATGCGCTAATGATTATCCAATCCAAAAAAAAGAACATACAAATGAATTTCTTCGTGAACACGCACACTTACGTATTCGCACTAATACTTTCTTGTCATTATTTAGAATTCGTGATCAAGTATCATGATCTATTCATAAATTTTTCCATGATAATCAATTTATTTACCTACATAGTCCTCTTATTACAGCTAATGATGCTGAAGGTGCTGGTGAAAATTTTATTGTCACTACTATAACTAATGATAAATATGAAAAGGATTTTTTTGGGAAAAAAGCCTCATTAACTGTTAGTGGTCAGTTAAATGCTGAAGCCTACGCTCAATCTTTACAAAAAGTTTACACATTTGGGCCAACATTTCGTGCCGAAAAATCTAATACTACACGTCACGCAGCAGAATTTTGAATGGTAGAACCAGAATTTACCTTTAGTAATCTACAAGATAATATTATACTAGCCCAAAAACTAATAAAAACCGTTATTAGAGATGTTCTAAATAATTGTAATTCTGAATTAAAATTCTTAGAACAAAAACAAGAAACTAAAAATGAACAATCACTAATTGAAAAATTAGAAAAAATTGCCGATTTTAACTCTGATTTTAAAGTTATTACTTATACAGAAGTCATTGAATTACTTTTAAATGCACAAAAAAAAGGAAAAAAATTTGAATTTAATGAAATTAAATGAGGGATTGATTTACAATCAGAACATGAAAGATATTTATGCGAAGAAATAACTAAACAACCAACTTTTGTTATTAACTATCCACAAACCATCAAAGCTTTTTACATGAAACTTAATCCAATTGATAGTAATCATCCACAACAAAAAACAGTGGCAGCTATGGATTTATTAGCGCCAGGGATTGGTGAATTAATTGGTGGTTCTGTTCGTGAAGATAATTATGAACAATTACTAAAAAATAAAACCCAATTCAAAATTGAAGGTAATGATCTACGATGATATTTTGATTTAAGAAAATATGGATATGCACCAAGTGCTGGTTTTGGTTTAGGTCTAGAAAGATTTTTAATGTTTATTACGGGTATTAATAATATTAGAGATGTTATTCCTTTTCCTCGTACACCAAATAACTTATTATTCTAAAATAATAATATTTTAATAATATCTTTTTAAATTAAACTTATAATAGACATATTCCGTAAATAAATTTAATCAATTGTCAATAATAATATTTATAAATTTTTTAGTGTTAATAATTATAGAAGTTAATATTTTTAAAAAAATACTTTAAAAATAAATTTATATTTCAAACACAAAAATTGTTAATATTATTTTTATATTAACTTGATAAAAATTTAAATTTTTAAAAAAATATTTTTAATATTTTTTTATTTTAATGGTTTTGTTTTATTAAAAATTTCACAAAGTAAGTTAAATCTTAAGTACATAAGTCTAAATATACTTTTTCTACATTTATTTATTAAAATTTTGAATCTTTTTAATCAAGCAAAAACATGTTCAACTTTAATTCTAATTTTTGAAATAATTTTATTGTAGATTTTTTCTTGTTTAGTTAATTTTTTATTTTTAGTTTTTTTAATTGGTAATATAGTATTTTTATAAATATTTTGTATTCCTTGATAGCCCAAATCACCAATAATTATTGTTTTTTCTGAAAATTCAAGATTTGAATTTTTTAATATTTGAAAATCATGTACTTTTCCATTATCAGCAAAAATATCAACAATTTTTTTATTAAAAAAGTCATATATAATTTGAAATTTTATAGAAAACATTCAACTTTTACCAGAAAAATATTCTAACTGTAGTTTTTTTAGTTGGTCTTTCAATTTCAATTTCAGTTGAATCAATTAAATAAAATTGAAATTCATTTAAATCTTCTTGTTTTTTCTCAATTTTTGATTTATATTTTGTTTTTAAAAACTGATAATCTTTGTCATCACTAAGTTTATTTTCTACTCAAGTAATATTTCGAAAACAACTTGATGCACTCATTTTATATTTAATACTCATTTGGAAAAAAGTATAATATTCTTTTCAGTATACTAAAGTCATCATCAATCTTTCTTCAACTGAAAGTTTATATTTTCTACCTTTAGTTTTTTTTAAATTTTCTATTTCAATTAATTTTGTTAACATTTCATCAAAATGAAAACGTTTTATACCAAAATATCTATAAAATTGTTCATTTTTTAATTTTTTTAAATTTTCAAAATTCATTTTTATCAACACCTTATTAATTTATTAATAAAGAAATTATAAAATAAATTTTAAATTATTAATTGACTTTTAAAAAATTTATTTACGGAATATGTCTAATGTTATTTAAAACTCCTATTACTACATTAAAATACAACATAATATATAATTAATTTAGTATTAAATAATTATTAATAAGTTAAAAAAAGAAAGGATATTTATATGCCAAAACCATATGAAATTATAAAAACAATATTAAAAAATAATACTTTTAAATTAAAAAGTAAACGTTTAAATTTAGAAATAATGATTGATTATAATCAAAAAGATCTAATTAATGTTCAACATTCAATTTACAATAGTTCAAAAGTAACCATTTTTTCTAAATAATTACAATAATTTTTAAAAAATGGTTACCATAATGCAGTTGCATCTAAAAAAATAGATATCCCATGAGTAATAACAGCAACTTTTAATTTACCAAAATTTGAAATTAATAAAAAAAATTACCAAATTCATCATATATAACTGAAATAAATGACTTAAAAAATAAAATTATTAAAGAAGGTGTAAATATTAAAAATGATGAAACATACTTTGAAACTAAACTTTCTTTAAAAGAAATATTTGAAAAATTTAATATTGAAAATTCTAACATAAAAGAATTACTAAATGATTGCTTAAAAATCCCAGATAATAATTTTGAAAAAATCAAACAACAAAAGACATATTCCGTAAATAAATTTTAAATCATTAATTGACTTTTAAAAAATTTATTTACGGAATATGTCTATAAAATCAGCAATTGCTGTATTTCAATTTTGAATGGGCAGTGTTCATTTTTTTGTTATATTTTCAACTGCTAAGTAAAATATTTTAAAAACTGCCATATCATTTGGAAAAACTTTTTTATTTCTAATAACTTTTCGTAATTGACTATTAACAGATTCAATAGCATTTGTTGTATAAATCACTCTTTTGATTTCTGCATAATAACTAATAAAAACCATTAAATTATCTCAATTTTTATATCATGATTTAGCAATTTGAGGATATTGTTTATTTCATTTACTTTCAAAAGATTCTAAAGCTTGCATCGCTTGTTCTTCACTACATGCACTATAAATTGGTTTTAAATCTGTAACTAGTGGTTTTCTATGTTTGTATGAAGCACATTTTAAACTATTTCTAATTTGATGAACTATGCATAATTGATGTTCGGTTTTAGGATAAACTAATTGTATTGCTTCTGACATTCCTGTTAAATTGTCACTACAAGCAATAAGAATATCATTTAAGCCTCGATTTTTCATTTCTGTGAAATTAGATAATCAAAACTTAGAACATTCATTTTCACTAATTCATAAGCCTAAAACATCTTTTTTACCTTCTAAATCAACTCCTAGTGCTATATAAACTGATTTGTTAATAATGAGTTTATCTTGTCGTACTTTAACTACTATACAATCAAAATAAACAATCGGATAAACACTTTCTAATGGCCGATTTTGTCATGCTTTAACATCATCAATAACATCATCAGTAATTTGGCTAATAACACTTTCACTAATATCAGCACCATGATATAACTCTTGTAACTGTATTCTAATATCTGATAAAGTCATGCCTTTGGCATATAATGAAAGAACTTGTTGATCAAAACCATCAAATATTCTTTGTCTTTTTGCAACTATTACTGGCTCAAAATTACTATTACGATCTCGTGGTACATTAATCTCAATTTTACCTTGTTGAGTTATTAATTTTTTTGAAGTTATACCATTGCGAGCATTATCACTATTATTATGTTGATTTTTTTCATATCCTAAATAATTTTTAATTTCAGAATTCAACATTTTTTCAACTAATCTTTTTGTTAATTCTTTATATAAGCCTCCCTCTTTAAAAAATGTTGTTAAATCTTCAGTATTTTCTAGTAATAAATCTACTGCTTTTGATATTGGATCATTATTATTAATATTTTGTTTATACATAAGTAACTCACTCTTTCTATTTATTTAATTTTATTTACTAGAATTAATTAAACATAGTTATTTTTGTAAGTTACACAGATTACTAAACATTACCAATATTTTTTTAAAAATTTAAATTTTTATCAAGTTAATATAAAAATAATATTAACAATTTTTGTGTTTGAAATATAAATTTATTTTTAAAGTATTTTTTTAAAAATATTAACTTCTATAATTATTAACACTAAAAAATTTATAAATATTATTATTGACAATTGATTAAATTTATTTACGGAATATGTCTAAAGTAATTTAGATACTAAAGAAAACAAAACTTATAATTTATTTTTTACTTCTATAATTTTTACCCTATATGTTTCTTTAATACCTTTAATATCAACAATATCACCAACAACACAATTCATAATTGATACCGCTAATGGGCACTCATTAGAAATTAATCCTTCAAATGGATTACTTTCAATGCTTCCAACAATTTTAAATTTTTCTTTTGTTTCATTAACAATTTTACCATCTTTAATTTTTACAATTGTTACTCAACTACCAACACGAACTGCTTTGATATTACTATTTTTACGTTGTTTTTGTTCTTCAAGAATAACAGCACTAGTAATAATCGTTTCAAGTTCTTGAATGCGTGCTTCATTTTTGCCTTGCTCTTCACGCGCACTAGTATAATCAGCATTTTCTGATAAATCACCATCAGCCCTAGCTGCTTTTAATCGTTCTTTTATTGATTCACGTTCAACATTAATTCGTTTATATAATTCAGTTTTTAACTTTTCTAAACCTTGTTCTGAAATTATTATTTCTTTATTTTTGTTAATTTCGCTCATTAAATGCCTCCATTTATATAATTTAATATTTTAAAACCATTTACTTTATTAATTTTTCTTCTTTTAATAAAGAAATAATTTCTCATTTAACTTCTTCAAGTTTTTTATCTTCTTCTTTCTCATCCATTTTTGTAATAATAAAAGCAATTTTACTAAAATTTTTTGCTTGTAAACCTAGAAAATTAAGAACTGACTTAGCTTTAACTTTAGTTTCATTACCAGTAAGTTTTACTGATTTCGTAATATCTGCATTATCAGGTAATTTAATGACTTCTACCTCAATATTTTTATACTTACTAATAGCAACTGCAATTTTGGCTATTGGTCGTGCATGTAAACCAATCTTTTTTTCATCATCAATTTGCACAGCATAAATAATAGAATTCATTTTTTTCCTCCAAGATTTCTTAAAAATTTGTATAATATAGTTTATTTATAACATATTTTTTATTTTTTTAAAAAAAATATATAAGGCTTTTATCCCTTTATGTACTATTTTTAAATTTTATCACATAAATGGAGATAAAATCCTATCTAGGAAATTATCCCCCCATGTATCTAAATCAAACACAAAATTATAGTTTCAAAACTAGGTATCTTTATAGGGACTTTCCTAAAAACTGTGTTTTTTAAATAAATTTTAGTTGTAAAATCACTAAGTTACACAGATTACTAAACATTACCAATTTAATTTTGCATATAAATGAATATTGTGTTTTGAAACTTTTATGTGTGTTCGGAAAGTTCGTCGGATGTGTTTTCATGCAGATTCAATCTGGTTTGTTTTTACACCTGTTGATGACACATACCCAACTTCATGATTTACGATTTCATGTTTGTGATAGAAGTTTTTGAAACTTCCATATCCCTTCCAAGAATCCGTAAATAGACAACACCCAGTAGAAATGCGTTTCAATGCAAATCATAAAAGGTTTTTCTCATCTGCTTTTTTCAATACTTTCACAATTAGTTTGTTGCTGGTTTTCTCATAAACTCCAACAATCAATTTTTTAAAAAACAAGGAAGATCCTTGTTTTTTAAAACCTACATGTGAAAGATACATTTCATTCATCTGTGCTGTGCCATCATCAATGAACCCTGCATCTTGATTCCAAATTCTAGTTCTGATTTCATGACCCATTCTTCAAGTTGTTTTATATGTCACACCCAATTCCCTTGCAACATCTGTTGATGGTATACCATGCTTTGTGTTTATTCATCTAAAGATGAGATAAAACCAAGATGTCAAAGGTGTTTGTGACTTGTGAAAAATGGTGTCATGAAGAATACTAAATGTTTGATGACATTTGAAACATCTTATTCTTCTCAAATCAGAAACATTCAAACTAGAAGAAGCACACCTGATACATTTCATTACTTTCAACTTCGCTATATATAGCTAAATAAAGTAATGTTTACTCATATATTGAAAAACAAAATCAATCGCTTTTTTAATATTTGGTCAATAATTTGGTAATATTTTTCTTATATTATGTTTTATAGCAAATCAAAAATGTTCAATTGGATTTAAATTATGAGAATATGGTGGAAGAAATAATAGTTTGCATCCATCATATTCAATTAATTGTTGTGTTAATTTAGATTTATGAAACGTTGCATTATCTAAAACTATAATTTGTCCACGCTTTAATACTCGAATTAGTATATTTTTTACATATGATTCAAAAATTTTACTGTTGCAATGTCCTTCAAATGCTCATAGGGCTTTTAATTTACTTTTATTTAGTGAAACAATTATACTCATTCTTTTTATTTTATATGCGGATTTATTATCAAATAATCTTTTACCTTTTTCAGATCAACCATATTTATAAAATTCATTATCAGCAATTCCAGATTCATCAATATATACTAAATCTTCATTCATTATTTTAGCTATTTCTTTTAAAAAATCTTCTTGTTTATTTTTATCTCTTTGTTCATATAGAAAAGTTTTTTTTATATGTATAATTTAGTTTTTTGAAATAGTTATAAACTGTTTCTTTGGTCATATCACCAAATTTTTCAATTACTTTTTGAACTGTAACATCTTTATTTTGCGCTAAATAATTTTTTAATTCATCTAAATCCTTTATTTTGTGGCTATGTCCTTTTTGGTAATTCAAAATTGGTTTTATATGCCCAGTTTCTTTTTTTCTTTTTCTTCATAAGAATAAAGTCTTTCTAGTAATATTGAACACTTTACAAATTTCTTTAATTTTCATGTTTTTACTTTCATAGGCTTCTATTACTTTTCTTCGTAAGTCTTCACTGTATGGTTTTGGCATAATTTAATCTTCCTAATCTATTTTAAATATTGCTGAATTATACTTTTAAATTCAAAAACTGTTTAAATTACATATTATTATTTTACATTATTTATGAGTAAACATTACTTTAGTTAGCTATATTTCAAACAATCGTTTTCATTTTGAAATATGCTATTGAATTCATTTCAATTCATTTTTTCCTCCACACTAGTACATGTGGGGATAATTTCCATATATAATTTAAATTTTTCTTATTAAAATAATGTCCTAGTAAATATTCAATTTTTTACAAATAAATTTTAATTTTTTTAAAATAAATAAATAAATATGGTATTATTTATTAGTTAAAACATTAATAAGGAGAAAATAACTATGGCAAGAAAATGTGTTTTAAGTGGTATTGGTCCACTAACTGGTAACAACCGTTCGCATGCGATGAACTCTTCTAGAAGAAAATGAAATCCAAACTTACAACCAGTAAAAATTGGTGGAAAAACTTTAATGATTAGTGCTCGTACTTTAAAAACTTTAAAGAAAAATAATGCTTTAGATAATAAAAAATAAAGTTATTTTATCTTTTGAAATATATAAATAAAGAATACTAATAAAAGAAAGAAATACTTTTCTTTTATTTTTTATGTTAAATTAAAAATATTAATAATATAGCCTAGAACCTACATTTTTTATAAAAATGAAATAATTTTTCTAGTTTTTATCAATTATATTGTTATAATACGTGTATGATAAAGAAAACTCTCAGTTGGGTGGATTTATATGCTAAAAAAAATAATTTTGTCATTATTTTGATTAATCACAATGATTAGTATTTTTATCGTAACTTTAGTTAGTCATAAACCCTATTTTATTATGGGCGGTTCAACTTCAGTAGCGCCTTTAATGCATACATTAATGGAAGGCTATCCCGATAATCATAAAGAAGCAGACTTTACTTATAACAGTTTAGGTTCAGATGCAGCAGTAATTCCCGTTAATAAAAATATGTTTGGTATTGGCTGACTTTCAAAAGAATATACAACTCCTAATAATAATTTAATTTCTTTTGTTTTATCAAAAGATGGCATGATTTTAGTTTGTAATTTGCCACAAGATTGCTTAGGTAATAATAAACATCTAAATTTTACACAAGATAAAGTAAAAAAAATGTATTTAACTAAATCTTCTATTTTCTGAAGAGATTTATTTCCACAAAATACTTCAGAACCAAATCAAGGTTGAATCAAACCAACTTGTGACCTCAAAATATTACCTTATACTAGAGAAAATGGTTCAGGAACACGAGATGTTTTTAATGAAAAAGTTCTGGGTGATTCAAAAGCATATTATCCACAATCAATAACTGTTAATTCAAGTACACAAATGTTTAATATGTCTATTGGTGGTGTTGGCTATAGTTCATATTCAGATAAAAAACAATTAGATTCGAATAAACAATTCACTAATATTCATATTGCTAATTGAGAAAATATTGCTCCAAGTTTAGATACCATTAAAAATGGTACTTATCAGTTATCACGACCGTTTACAGGTTTAATAAATAAAAATTTTAAACAAATTAATACTTTAGTTAAATTTCTAAAATTCTTGTTTATTCCTGACTATCCAGGTCATAAAGAATACGTAGTTCCTGCTTTTTCAGAAGCTCAGTACGCACAATCAGCAGTACCATTAACTGACAAATTAAATTATGATTTAAATCGGTGATTAAACAATTTTCCATAAAGGAGTATTAATAAATGAAATCCAAATCTTTTAAAAAGTTTTGACATAAAATAACTTTTAATCATTTTAATAAAAATCATGATCCAAAAAATGTTTTTATTAGTGAACAAAAAAAACATACTTATGATCTGATTGCTAAAATTTGTGTATTGTCTATATCTTCATTAGCACTAATTGCTGCTTCATTATTAATTGGTTTTATTATCGGTCAAACATTTAGTAATATTAGTTTTCTAATTTGATTTAAAATGTTAGGAAATAGTAAATGATTACCTAGTGCTAATAGTTTTGGTATTATTGCCTTTATCGTTGCCACTTTTTGAGTTGCACTATTTTCAATGATACTTGCTATTCCTTTAAGTTTACTAACATCATTATTTATATGTGAATTTTTACCACCAAAATTAAAAAAAACAACATTAACTTTAGTAGAATTATTATCTGGTATTCCTTCAGTTGTTTTTGGTGCTTTTGGTTTAATGACCATTGGTCCTATTTTTGTAAAAATGGGAGCACCAACCAAAGAAAATATGATGACAGCAAGTTTTATTTTATCAATGATGGCATTACCAACAATTATTTCATTATCTGTTAATGCTATTACTCGAGTACCAAAATCTTATCTATATGCATCATTAGCACTAGGTATTAGCAGGACTGACACTAGTTTTAAAGTCATTTTTAAAGCGGCAAAAACCAAAATCATTGGCGCAATAATTTTTGGATTTGGAAGAGTCATCGGCGAAACAATGGCCGTTGTTATGATTGCTGGTAATAGTACTCTAGCTCCAAATTTTGCACATGGTCCACTTGCATTTTTATTTAGTTCAATTTCTACTTTAGCGGGAGTAATTGGACTAGAAATTGGAGAAGCAGTTAGTTCTCAACAAATATCAGCATTATATGGAATTGGTTTATTTTTATTTATTATAGTTTCAATAATTAACTTTATTGTTTTAATAATTTATAAACGTAGTGATAAAAAAGCAAAAGGTCATAAAAAACCACGAAATTATAATTTAAAAAAAATAAATTTATCTGATAATCAACTAATGTTAACTATTAGTAAAAAAACTATTAAAAATCAAGTCAGAAAACACTTTAAAGACTATTTTCGATTATTCTTTATGGGGCTAGCTTGTTTTATTACTATGGGATTAATTATTTGAATTATTGGTGATATTATTATTAATGGTATATTCAACATTAGTGGTAATGCTGGTAGTAGCATTTTCAATTTTAATTTTGCAGCTTTAATTTGAACAACTGGTGATGAAGGTTACTTATCAATTATCACAATGACATGTTTATTGGTATTAACAACAATTACTATTGCTATGCCATTAGGTATTATTGGTGCAATTTATCTTCACGAATATGTCAAAAATAGTTGATTTGCTTCAATATTACGTTTTGTGTTAAATACCTTAGCTTCTACGCCATCAATTATCTTTGGTATGTTTGGATTTACTTTTTTTATTACTTTCTTACAAATAAGTTTCTCAGTAATTTCTGCTAGTTTAACATTAACAATTGTTATTTTACCACTTATTATTAAAGCAGTAGAAGATACATTAAAA
Organism: Spiroplasma ixodetis; assembly: GCF_040369795.1. Classification (GTDB taxonomy): domain Bacteria; phylum Bacillota_I; class Bacilli_A; order Mycoplasmatales; family VBWQ01; genus Spiroplasma_E; species Spiroplasma_E ixodetis_B. Next base: position 893,506 of record NZ_AP028955.1, on the reverse strand, counting down.
TCAGTACCTATTGAATATCGCGAAGCATCATTAGCACTAGGTGCTAGTAAATTTGAAACAATAAGAAAAGTAGTTATTCCAGCTGCCATTGGCGGAATTATTACTAGTATGATTTTATCAATGGGTAGAATTATTGGTGAATCAGCACCAGTTTATCTAACATTAGGAAGCACTGTTGCTTTTCCCAATAAAGGTTTCTTAAGTTCAGGACAAACTTTAACAACCCATATTTTATTAGTTAATAAAGAATCAAACGACCCTAATAAATTAGGAATGATGTGCCAAACAGCACTAATAACAGTTATACTAATATTTATTTTAAACTTTATAGCAAAACATTTTGAAAAAAGTTTAACAACAGGAATCGGGGTGAAAACAAAATGCTCAATTGAATTATTAAAAGAAAAAATGAAAGCAAGAAAGAATCAGCGAATAGCAATAAAAAAAGAAAAGTAAATGTAATTAAACCTTACTTTTTAAAAGCGAAAGATAAATTTAAGAAAAAACCAAATAACAAATCAAATAATTTATCAAATATAGAAAATATTCCAAAAAGTAATTATGTTTTTACTATTAAAAATTTAAATTTCTTCTATAATCATGGCAAAAAACAGGCTTTATTTAATATCAATTTAGAAATAAGTCGTAATCAAGTAACCGCTTTTATCGGACCAAGTGGTTGTGGCAAATCAACATTACTACGAACTTTAAATAGAATGAATGATTTAATTGATGATGTTAAAATTAATGGACAAATATTATTTAATAATGAAGATATTTATGAAAATAAAAAAAATATTATTTCATTACGAACTAAAGTTGGAATGGTATTTCAAAAACCTAATCCCTTTCCAATGTCAATTTATGAAAATGTGGCATATGGCCCAAAAAATCAAGGCATTAAAAATAAAAAGATTCTAAATCAAATTGTCGAAGATGCTTTAAAAAAAGCGGCTTTATGAGATGAAGTTGCTCAACACTTATTCGATTCAGCATTATCATTATCAGGTGGACAACAACAACGTTTATGTATTGCTCGTGCTATTGCCCTAAAACCAGAAGTACTATTAATGGATGAACCAACTTCAGCTCTAGATCCGATTGCCGCATCTAAAATTGAAGACTTAATGAATGATTTAAAATCAGACTTTACAATTATTGTTGTTACACATTCAATGCAACAAGCAGCACGAATTTCTGATAAAACTGCCTTTTTCTTAAATGGAGAAGTCATTGAATATAATAATACTAAAAAAATATTTTCACGACCAAAAGATAAAAGAACAGAAGATTATATTACCGGCAGATTTGGTTAAAAATATATATAATTAATTATAGAGAAAGGAGGAAAAAATGAAAATAATTAACCGTAGATTTGATTTAGATATCATAAATTTAAAACAAAACTTATTAACTTTATTAAAAGAAGTAAAAAAAGAACATAAAGACGCTTTAATAGCAATGGAAACACAAGATTTTGACATGTCAAAAAGAATTGTTGAAACCGATAAAGAAATTAGAACAGTCGCTGAAAGTTTAACAATTACTGCAATTTGAAGTATTGCTCAACAAAATCCTTTTGCTACTGACTTACGTACTATTATTGGCTATATGAATATTATTCGTGATTTAGAACGTATTTCAAATTATGCTAAAAATTTATCCAAATTTAATGTCAAATATAAACCAGAAATTAAATTAACATCTCAATTATCAGGATTAATGAAAAAAGTATTTAAAATGATGGATTTAATTGGTGAATCTATAAATGAAAATGATATTAATAAAGCTTATCAAGCAGCAGAATATGATATTGATATTGATAATCGTTTTCGTGAATCAACGAAAAACATTGTCAATATGTTAAAAGTAAACAAAAATAATGATCAACTCTCTCAATATACATCAACAATGCAACAGTTGATGTATATTGAAAGACTAGGTGATCACTTAGTTAACATTTGTGAAACAATAGTATATATTATTAAAGGTAAATTTTATGATTTATCTTCAACAAAAATATATGAATAATTTATCAATCAGTGTTAAAATAATTACTTTTTTGCAATTTTCATTTAAATATTTTTAAGTCATACTTTAATATCATAATACTTATTATTATTTTATTTGGGAGATTGTCAAAAATCAGGAATAAATCAAAATTTATATAGTCTTATTATTTTTTAGACAAGAAATAATTTGGATTTTTATGAAATTATATCTAAATGATATAATTTTTTTAACTTAAATGCAACTAAAATGCTTATTTTTAAAAATTACTAAAATAAATTTAATATTTATACACAACAAAAATTCTTGTTAAAGTATATTTAATAAGTTTTATTTTATTTAGTTGTTTTTTTAAAAAAACAACTAAATTTTTAATTTATAATAATTGTGTCTCTGTATTTATTTTATTACATTTAAAAATAACCATTTTAATATAAATTAAAATATTATATGTTCTATTTCCAAGCATTTCTTTTAAAACATGTCAAATATTTGTTTCAGTATAACAACCAATATTTCACTTTGCACTTTGATTTTCAATACCTTGTTTTGGAATGGCAACCTTTTTTAGGACTGTTTTTTGGTAGACATTTGTGCTTGGTGTTTTATGGGGGTTAAGTAGTTTAGAGTGCTGTGGATTCTTATGTTGTTGTATCAATTGATATAATCAAATAATTCTAATTTTAATTGGATTAATGATGTAAAATTTTTATCATTAATAAACTCTGTTTTGAAAGTTTTGAAAGTTGCTTCAGCAACAGCATTATCATAAGGACAACCTTTTTTTGCTTAAAGAGCGGGTAATATTGAAGGCTAATAAAAGTTTATCAATAGTTGTATTATTAAATTCATTACCGCGATCGCTATGAAATATTTGAATATTTTTTAAACAACGATTTGAGCACATAAATGATTGATATACTAATGATGCATCTTTTTTAGTGCCTACACTATGTCCGATAATTTCGCGATTGTACAGGTCGATTAATAAGCAAATATAGTTTCATTTACCATTAACTTGAACATAAGTTAAATCACTAACAATAGCTTCATTTTTAAGCCTATTATTAAAGTCTCTATTAACAAGATTAGTAATTTGACTATCATTGACTTTATTATGATAATTTTTGTAAGATAATTTAGTGTATTTTGATATTAAATTATGTTTATTCATAATTTTTTTAATTTTTCGGTAATGTTTAGTAATCTGTGTAACTTACAAAAATAACTATGTTTAATTAATTCTAGTAAATAAAATTAAATAAATAGAAAGAGTGAGTTACGTATGTCTAAAAAAATATTAATAATAATGATCCAATATCAAAAGCAGTAGATTTATTATTAGAAAATACTGAAGATTTAACAACAGTTTTTAAAGAGGGAGGTTTATATAAAGAATTAACAAAAAGATTAGTTGAAAAAATGTTGAATTCTGAAATGAAAAATTATTTAGGATATGAAAAAAATCAACATAATAATAGTGATAATGCTCGTAATGGTATAAATTCAAAAAAATTAATAACCCAACAAGGTAAAATTGAGATTAATGTACCACGAGATCGTAATAGTAATTTTGAGCCAGTAATAGTTGAGGCTTTTTAAAAATCTGTGTATCTTTTTACAAAGTTACTAGTTTAGATTAATTCTATCTTCAAATTTTATCATAAAATGAGCAATTGCTGTATTTCAATTTTGAATGGGTATTGTTCATTTTTTTGTTATATTTTCAATTGCTAAGTAAAATATTTTAAAAACTGCCATATCATTTGGAAAAACTTTTTTATTTCTAATAACTTTTCGTAATTGACTATTAACAGATTCAATAGCATTTGTTGTATAAATCACTCTTTTGATTTCTGCAGGATAACCAATAAAAACCATTAAATTATCTCAATTTTTATATCATTATTTAGCAATTTGAGGATATTGTTTATTTCATTTACTTTCAAAAGATTCTAAAGCTTGCATTGCTTGTTCTTCACTACATGCACTATAAATTGGTTTTAAATCTGTAACTAGTGATTTTCTATGTTTGTATGAAACATATTTTAAACTATTTCTAATTTGATGAACTATGCATAATTGATGTTCGGTTTTAGGATAAACTGATTGTATTGCTTCTGACATTCCTGTTAAATTGTCACTACAAGCAATAAGAATATCATTTAAGCCTCGATTTTTCATTTCTGTGGAATTAGATAATCAAAACTTAGAACCTTCATTTTCACTAATTCATAAGCCTAAAACATCTTTTTTACCTTCTAAATCAACTCCTAGTACTATATAAACTGATTTGTTAATAATGCGTTTATCTTGTCGTACTTTAACTACTATACAATCAAAATAAACAATCGGATAAACACTTTCTAATGGCCGATTTTGTCATGCTTTAACATCATCAATAACATCATCAGTAATTTGACTAATAACACTTTCACTAATATCAGCGCCATGATATAACTCTTGTAACTGCATTCTAATATCTGATAAAGTCATGCCTTTGGCATATAATGAAAGAACTTGTTGATCAAAACCATCAAATCTTCTTTGTCTTTTTGCAACTATTACTGGCTCAAAATTACTATTACGATCTCGTGGTACATTAATCTCAATTTTACCTTGTTGGGTTATTAATTTTTTTGAATTTATACCATTACGAGCATTTTCACTATTATTATGTTGATTTTTTTCATATCCTAAATAATTTTGCATTTCAGAATTCAACATTTTTTCAACTAATCTTTTTGTTAATTCTTTATATGAACCTCCCTCTTTAAAAACTGTTGTTAAATCTTCAGTATTTTCTAGTAATAAATCTACTGCTTTTGATATTGGATCATTATTATTAATATTTTGTTTTTTAGACATACGTAACTCACTCTTTCTAGTTATTTAATTTTATTTACTAGAATTAATTAAACATAAGACATATTCCTTAAATAAATTTTTTAAAAGTCAATTAATAATTTAAAATTTATTTTATAATTTCTTTATTAATAAATTAATAAGGTGTTGATAAAAATGAATTTTGAAAATTTAAAAAAATTAAAAAATGAACAATTTTATAGATATTTTGGTATAAAACGTTTTCATTTTGATGAAATGTTAACAAAATTAATTGAAATAGAAAATTTAAAAAAAACTAAAGGTAGAAAATATAAACTTTCAGTTGAAGAAAGATTGATGATGACTTTAGTATACTGAAAAGAATATTATACTTTTTTCCAAATGAGTATTAAATATAAAATGAGTGCATCAAGTTGTTTTCGAAATATTACTTGAGTAGAAAATAAACTTAGTGATGACAAAGATTATCAGTTTTTAAAAACAAAATATAAATCAAAAATTGAGAAAAAACAAGAAGATTTAAATGAATTTCAATTTTATTTAATTGATTCAACTGAAATTGAAATTGAAAGATCAACTAAAAAAACTACAGTTAGAATATTTTTCTGGTAAAAGTTGAATGTTTTCTATAAAATTTCAAATTATATATGACTTTTTAATAAAAAAATTGTTGATATTTTTGCTGATAATGGAAAAGTACATGATTTTCAAATATTAAAAAATTCAAATCTTGAATTTTCAGAAAAAACAATAATTATTGGTGATTTGGGATATCAAGGAATACAAAATATTTATAAAAATACTATATTACCAATTAAAAAAACTAAAAATAAAAAATTAACTAAACAAGAAAAAATCTACAATAAAATTATTTCAAAAATTATAATTAAAGTTGAACATGTTTTTGCTTGATTAAAAAGATTCAAAATTTTAATAAATAAATGTAGAAAAAGTATATTTAGACTTATGTACTTAAGATTTAACTTACTTTGTGAAATTTTTAATAAAACAAAACCATTAAAATAAAAAAATATTAGGTAATGTTTAGTAATCTGTGTAACTTACAAAAATAACTATGTTTAATTAATTCTAGTAAATAAAATTAAATAAATAGAAAGAGTGAGTTACGTATGTCTAAAAAAATATTAATAATAATGATCCAATATCAAAAGCAGTAGATTTATTATTAGAAAATACTGAAGATTTAACAACAGTTTTTAAAGAGGGAGGTTTATATAAAGAATTAACAAAAAGATTAGTTGAAAAAATGTTGAATTCTGAAATGCAAAATTATTTAGGATATGAAAAAAATCAACATAATAATAGTGAAAATGCTCGTAATGGTATAAGTTCAAAAAAATTAATAACTCAACAAGGTAAAATTGAGATTAATGTACCACGAGATCGTAATAGTAATTTTGAGCCAGTAATAGTTGCAAAAAGACAAAGAATATTTGATGGTTTTGATCAACAAGTTCTTTCATTATATGCCAAAGGCATGACTTTATCAGATATTAGAATGCAGTTACAAGAGTTATATCATGGTGCTGATATTAGTGAAAGTGTTATTAGTCAAATTACTGATGATGTTATTGATGATGTTAAAGCATGACAAAATCGGCCATTAGAAAGTGTTTATCCGATTGTTTATTTTGATTGTATAGTAGTTAAAGCACGACAAGATAAACGCATTATTAACAAATCAGTTTATATAGCACTAGGAGTTGATTTAGAAGGTAAAAAAGATATTTTAGGTTTATGAATTAGCGAAAATGAAGGTTCTAAGTTTTGATTATCTAATTTCACAGAAATGAAAAATCGAGGCTTAAATGATATTCTTATTGCTTGTAGTGACAATTTAACAGGAATGTCAGAAGCAATACAATTAGTTTATCCTAAAACCGAACATCAATTATGCATAGTTCATCAAATTAGAAATAGTTTAAAATGTGTTTCATACAAACATAGAAAATCACTATTTACAGATTTAAAACCAATTTATAGTGCATGTAGCGAAGAACAAGCAATGCAAGCTTTAGAATCTTTTGAAAGTAAATGGAATAAACAATATCCTCAAATTGCTAAATCATGATATAAAAATTGAGATAATTTAATGGTTTTTATTAGTTATCCTGCAGAAATCAAAAGAGTGATTTATACAACAAACGCTATTGAATATGTTAATAGTCAATTACGAAAAGTTATTATAAATAAAAAAGTTTTTCCAAATGATATGGCAGTTTTTAAAATATTTTACTTAGCAATTGAAAATATAACAAAAAAAATGAACAATGCCCATTCAAAATTGAAATACAGGAATTGCTCATTTTATGATAAAATTTAAAGATAGAATTAATCTAAACTAGTAACTTTGTAAAAAGATACACATATTTTTAAAAAGCCTCCCAAATTATTGACCAAATATTAAAAAAGCTATTGATTTTGTTTTTCAAGATATGAGTAAACATTACTTTAGTTAGCTATATTTGTATGTAAATATTTTTTTAATAATTGTTTTCTTTCGTATCTTCATTGATTACTTCCTATTTCATTTTTAGATAAAGTTTTATATTCTTTTAATTTAAAAAATCCCTTTTCTAATCTATTAATAAAATTAATAGATTTTTGTACATTAATATTATTTGGATAAATTACACTAGTATCTTGTGAACCATAATATTTACCTTTTTTTGCTAATTCACTTTTAACATATTTTCTTAATTCACTTGGCAATCATTTTCTATTTCAAAATTTTCAAAATATAGTTCCAGAACCAGTACCATTTTTACCTTTTGCTTGTGTCATTAATATTCATATTTCTTGTGAAAATGCTGGATAAGTATAAGGGCCATATCATATTTGTTTTTTATCATTATCACTTTGAAATAATGTTGTTAAAGTTCCAATTTTTAAATTTTTATTATCAACAATAAATTTTACTTTTTTAAATCATGAACTTGATAATACTTCTCATGCATTATCTGGTATTTCTTCTTCATTTTCTTTAAATAAATTATTAAATTTATTTACATAATTTTTAACTGTTCTAATTTCTGTTGACATAATAGATTTTTTAAAACTATTTATTGGATTTTTAAATTTATTAATTTCATGTTGAAGTATACTTAATTCACTTGGTTTTAATATACTTATTAATTTTTTAATTATATTTGGATTTAAAAATGAATAAGGTTGATGTATTTCATTTTCATTAACATTTTCACTATCAAATACTGCTTTTAATGATTGATTTTTATAATAATTTTTTAAAGCATTTATTAACGCTAATTTAATATCATTACTTGCTAATGCATAATATATTCATTCAATAATTATAGGAAAAATTATAAAATCATATGATTATAATCTCAAGTTAATGAACCATTATCATCATTTAATGGTACTTCGCTCATATTATCACTACCATATTTACTATTTGTTTCACTATTAATTTAAAAACTATTATCATTGATTAACTGTGCTGTTTCATTTGTAAAAATTGTTTCTTGCGTTTCTAAATCAAATTTTCTTTCCATAGGTAATAAATTATTAATAATTTCACTTGCACCAGCAACAATAGTTGGAATGGCATAAGCATTATTAAAATCATTATTTATACCCATTGCTACACCACTTGATATTAAACAACCACCAGTTGCCATATTTGCTATTTTACGTATAGTTTCAAATCTATTTGGGATTAATTCAGTTAATCAACTAATAAGATTTGAAATACCATAAGCATTTAATGAAATATAGCTAACTAAAGTAATGTTTACTCATAAATAATGTAAAATAATAATATGTAATTTAAACAGTTTTTGAATTTAAAAGTACAATTCAGCAATATTTAAAATAGATTAGGAATATTAAATTATGCCAAAACCATAAAGTGAAGACTTACGAAGAAAAGCAATAGAAGCCTATGAAAGTAAAAACATGAAAATTAAAGAAATTTGTAAAGTGTTCAATATTACTAGAAAGACTTTATTCTTATGAAGAAAAAGAAAAAAAGAAACTGGGCATATAAAACCAATTTTGAATTATCAAAAAGGACATAGCCACAAAATAAAGGATTTAGATGAATTAAAAAATTATTTAGCGCAAAATAAAGATGTTACAGTTCAAAAAGTAATTGAAAAATTTGGTGATATGACTAAAGAAACAGTTTATAACTATTTCAAAAAACTAAATTATACATATAAAAAAACTTTTCTATATGAACAAAGAGATAAAAATAAACAAGAAGATTTTTTAAAAGAAATAGCTAAAATAATGAATGAATATTTAGTATATATTGATGAATCTGGAATTGATGATAATGAATTTTATAAATATGGTTGATCTGAAAAAGGTAAAAGATTATTTGATAATAAACCCGCATATAAAATAAAAAGAATGAGTATAATTGGTTCACTAAATAAAGGTAAATTAAAATCCCTATGAGCATTTGAAGGACATTGCAACAGTAAAATTTTTGAATCATATGTAAAAAATATACTAATTCCAGTATTAAAGCGTGGACAAATTATAGTTTTAGATAATGCAACGTTTCATAAATCTAAATTAACACAACAATTAATTGAAAATGCTGGATGCAAACTATTATTTCTTCCACCATATTCTCCTAATTTAAATCAAATTGAACATTTTTGATTTGCTATAAAACATAATATAAGAAAAATATTACCAAATTATTGACCAAATATTAAAAAAGCGATTGATTTTGTTTTTCAAGATATGAGTAAGCATTACTTTAGTTAGCTATAGATATGCTAGAAAAAGCACCACTTAAACCCAATAAACTTATTGCACTATCATCATACATTCTACGAATATTAGGATTTTGATCACCTGTAAATAAAGGAGACATTTTAAAAACTTCTTTCGTATATAATAATATTTTTTTAAGTCGCTACTTTTTATAGTCGCATATATTATTTAACCTAAAAAGGTATGAAAAAATAATAGCATGTGTTTTATAACTTGTCTATATTTTTTTAATTTTTTTAATACAAAATTAGTTATAAAAGTAATTTTGTATTATTAATTTTTATCTTTTCAAAAAGGAACTAAAAATTTATTAATTAACTATTAGTAGTAAAAATAAAAGTTAAACCTTCATATTTATTACCAAAATCAATATCCTTTGAATTTTTACCCTCCAATCCAATTTTTATATAATCATAATATTTATCACCAATTTTTTTATTACCAGAAAGAGCAATAACATTATTATATCCACCAGCATTTAACAAATATGGTGTAAAATTATCAAAAGTTAACCAAGTAACGGGTTTTTTTGGAATAAAATTTAACAGTGGAACTAAAATATTGCCAAGTAAAGGGTTTTTCACTTCTTCAGAAGGAATTGACTCTTGAAATGATTTTCAAAAATTTTCAGCTGCATCTGAATTATTTCTTAAATATTGTTCTTTTTGATTTTTTTCTTCTCTTTTAAAAGTAGCACCAGCAGTAACTAAATTATTATAAAATCTACCACTATCCTTTTTATTAATTGATAAATATTGCGTTCCATTAACTAATGGTTCTAATTTTTCATTTATATAATCTTGTAATAGACTAAAATTAGCATCAAAACTACAATCTTTTACTGCAGAATTATTATAAACAGTTAAATGAATTTTAATGTTAGTACTATTAATTTTTTTTATTTCATCTTGACCATTAGTAATTTCATAAGTAATATTACTAAAATCTTCTGGAGTAGTATTAAACAAGTTCCAAATATTGTCTTCAATTAATTTTTTAAAATCAGAAACATGAGTTTTATTTTCGGGTTTTAAAAAATTAGTAAAATTGGGATAAGTATTATTAGCAATTAAATTTGCAGCATCAGCTAATAATTGCTGATAATCAACTGATGAATTGTGAAAAACATCACATGCACTAATATTAATACTAGTAATACTAGTAAATGTAAAAACACTTATAATTTTTAATATTTTTTTCATAATAAACCTCCTTAGATAATCACTACTTTTTCAGTATTATCTTCAAATTTTTCTTTTTTGTATTAATAATTCTATTTTTAATTTGTGAAATTTCAGCGCGATCTGTTATTTCATAAAATAAATGATAATAAATATATTTCAACTCACTAACTTTAATATTTTGTTTTTCAACAAATATTAGAAATTGATAAATTTCATTTAAAAGTTCAAATATTTTATTTTTTTCTTCATTAGTTAATACTTTTTGTTTTAATTCATTTCGAATAATTATTGGCGCTTCTTTAACAAATAAAAAATCACTAATGATATTTTTATAATCTCAATTATAAAATATTTTAAAATCATCAACTTTGGTTTTAACATCTTTAATATTTTTTAAAATAGTTTTAACATCGTTTTTAACTAAACTTTGAATAAAGACTGCTAATATTAATGCTAAAGAACTAGCGGGAATAAAGTACTTTAAAAATTGATCAATATTAATATCACCCTTAGTAAAAATCAAAATTGAATTTTTTACAATTAAATATAAAACTTCAAAACCTAAAATAATAAATAATGATCGTTTTTCTATATCTTTTCATCAAGGATTACCAAGAATCTGATTTTTTTCTTCTAATATTTTTTCTAAAATAATATAAATAATAAAATAACAAAATCAATAAGTTAAAACAAATAATGTGGTAAAAACATTAGTAAAACAAAAAATATAAGTAATGTTTTTAGCAACATTTAATACTAATAAAGTTTTAAAAATAAAGAAATTATTTTCAAAATTTGAAATTACCTTATATTTATTTTCAATATATTTTTTCATTCAACATCTGATTTGAATAAATATTAAAGTATTACTTGCAATACAACTACTAAAAATAGCAATATATAAATAAGTTTTTAAAGTAATAATAGTTTCATCAGTAATACTAGCATTATTAAAAAAATCAAATGTTAAAATTTTATTAAAAATACTACTTTTAACTTCTCATAAAATTGCACAAATAATCAAACAAATTGTTAACAATATTCATAAGATCGTCTGCATCAAATATTTATTGTTAAATCATTTTCAACTTGATTTTAATAATTGATAGTTATTCATAATTTTATCTACCTTATTTTTAAATTATTGTAAAGTAATTTATATAAATTATTATTATAATTGTAAGCTATTAACTCACATTTGTGCTTGCGTTAAATTTAAAATATCTTTACTAATCATTGCTAATAATTTATTAATAAACTTTTCAAGATTAGTAGTAGTGGGTAAAACCATCAATTTTCCTTTTCCATCATTATAAGGATTTTTTCCTAATTCATATTTTCAACTTAATATTAATTGTTCATTTTCTATGTGAATAACTGGTAAATCCTTATTTCCTAAACTATAAGCAAATTCATTAAGTAAATTCATTACTTTTGGTTCTAAAATTAATCTTAATTTAATTTGATTATCACATTTTACTTCAAATAAATCTTCAAATAAATGTGATTCTAATTGAACTTTCTTTTTACTACGAAATTTTTTTGAAAATATATTACGTGGTGTTAATGTCATTGTAAAATTATTATTCCTAATAATAGTTGTGTAATAAACAAAACGTGTATAATAACAAGTAATTTTTTCTGTTTCAATAACTTGAGCAGCACTATTATATCCAGAACTTGTTTCATACATAACTTTTTGATTAATGATACTTCCATAGTTAAAATTTTGACCATTAATACTTCCTATCATTACTTGTTCGCAATAATTATAATAATTAGGTTGTTCATCTAAAGGTAAATTGCCTTGTGGTTCAATTGTTCAATAATCACTAATAGTTGTTAAATTCATTTGTGAATTATTATCTTTAATAACTCATTGATAATAGTTAATAATTGGTAATTCTTCTATTAATTTTTCATGAATTTTAGTTTTTAATACAAAACTCTGTACTAATAAAAAACATCCAACAATGAATCCAATAATACTAATAATGGTAAATGGTTTTTTAATAAATGATGATTTGTTAAAACCAATACTAGCACCAATAGCAACTAGAGTAATAATGATAGTAATAATTCATAAACGATTATTTATTAATTTAATTCATCAATGATTACTACTATTATTATAGTCAGTATGAATATTATTAACAATCTCATTTACAACTTTTGGTGATAAATTATGTTTCATAATTATTCCATTCTTTTTTAATTCTTAATATAGTTTATAACTAATTTTGTTTTATAAAAAATAGAAAAAGACTAACTATAGATGTAATAATCTATTTAGAATTATAAAAGCCTACTATTATAAAACTAATTACATTATAACATATATATTATTAGTTTTTTTCTAAAAAATCATTAATTTCAGTAATATTAACAGGTGCATTTTGTGGAGGTTTACCTGCATTACCACCATTCATATATTTTGCAGGAACTGCTACCATAAAAACTTTAGGATCGATTCTAACTATTTTTGTTTTAAAAAAATTATATTCTAATAACGACATTGTTGTCATCATCATTTTATATTCATTACCTGAATACAAACCTTTCACATTTCAAACATTACCACCACGTAAATAATTATTTCGATAAATATCATTACGGATTTGCTCTAATTCATTAGAAATAATAAAGACACTCATCAACATATATTTTGGATAAACTCTATTCATAACAAAAGCTGCTACATAAATATAAACAAGCGTTGACATAAAATAAGGTCTAACTAAAAAATTATCAACAAGACTAGTTTTCTGTAAAAAAGTTCCATCAAGAATTAAAACAATAACAACAATAATAATATTAGTATTTCTAATAATAGTAGCAATTGAATATTTACGTTTCATAGAAATATAAGTACTAATAAAATCCATACCACCACTAGATCCACCAGTTTTAAATAAAATACCAATACCAGCACCATAAATTAATCCACCTAAAGCAGCAAAAATAAAAGTACATGGTAAAACTAAGCGCCAATAATCTGTAGTAACTTTTAATCGCTCATTACCTAAAACTTGAAAATTTTTAAGAACATCAATTGATGTTAACAAAAAGTTAATTCCGTTTTGAAATAACAAATAAATAATAGTATAAAGAGTAAAACGAAATCCAACCTTGAATAATCCTCAAATAATGATAGGACCATTAATAAGAAAATATACTGGATAAAATCAAAATGCTTGGGTTGTTTCTTGTTCAGTAATACTGCCATTATAAGATAAGGCAATAAATTTAGCTATTAATTGTGCAAAAGCTGATAAACCATTAGTATATAAACCAGCACGATTAATAAAATAAAAAAAGGAAACAGTTGTTAAAAAAGCACCAATAAAAATTAATAATAAATTTTTGGAAGTTATTTTTCAATTAAAGTTTTTTCATGAAGAATGGATCTCTTGCTTAACGCCAATATTTTTAAAAGTAAAGGCATCAACAATTAATGGTGGCTCTTTATCTTTATTTTTTGCTTCTGAATTATTGGACATATTAAACTCCTTTTTAACTATTAAATTTAAGTATTGTTGGAACATAATTACTATCATCATAAGACGAAGGTAAAGACATGTCAATTAATGAATCTTGAAAACTAATCACAAAATTAACTTTAAGTTCTAATTTATTAGGACCAGAACTTGTAACTTTTTGACCATCAATTCCTTTGATATTAATATTAACAGAATTGACATGAGGATTATTATTTAATGCTAAACTTATTCCTTCTTGAACTAAAGTTTTAGTTTTTTTAGAAAAATCAGCATATGTTTTTTCAATATCAGGTTTACTTTTTTCATCAACACTAATTGGTACTATTTGTTCTGATAATTTAGTAACATCACTAACACAACTATAAACTATGTAATCGCTTTGTGTATAATAACATTTTATATTAAAATTTTTTTTTATGTATTGTTCAACTTTAAAAATTTTATCATTATTTACTACTCCAACTTGATAAGTAATATTAATACTAATTCTACCAGTTGAAGCATCAACATCTCAAGTTCTTGCTTTTGTTGATTCATCTATTTTACCATTATCAATCGTAAAATAATAACATTTAGTACCCACTTCTAATTGACTATCAAATCAAGTTGGTTCTTTAATATTTCCTTTATCTAAAATTAATTTGGCAAGTGATTGTGCAAGACTTTTTTCTAATGCTTCATTTTTAATAACTTGTTCTTTTTCAGGTCTTTGACCATCAATAGGAACATCCACTGGTTTTTTAATACCAACTTTTGATAAAGTTGCTTCTCAACCATTATAATTACCATTACCATTAGTAATTGCTTTTAAAATACTATCTTGTTGTTGATCAGAACAAGCTAAAACTGGCGTTACTATTCCACTACCAAAAGCAATAGTACCCATTAATGTTAAAATTTTTTTCATAATTATAATCATTCCTTAATTTATAAAATATCATATATAAATTGTAACTTATTTTTATTATTTTGCTATACACTATCTTCAAAATCTTTATAATTAATATTAGTTTATATTAAAGGAATTGATAATATGTTTAAAATTTTATATACACTAGTTACTATTTCACTAGTCACTTTTACTAATTTAAGCCAAGTGAAAATAAATAATTATCATCATAAAGAAATAAAATCAGAAAATACTATCCTAAACGAACAAAGTTTAACCTTAGCTTTTGAAAGTGGAAATTTTTATAATTGAAATGAAAATGATTCAACTAATTCTATTGCTGGTATTTTTACAAATTCACAAGCACAATCTTATTTATTAAATAAGGATGGCACATATAATAATTTAGACTTACAAATTAGTAATTTTATTAGATTTGATGATAACTTAGGAATTGCTACTTTAAATAATTTTCATAAAAGTGATGATAGTAATTTTATTAATAATTCATTTTTAATGACTAAAAATGGTATTAGTGATGATGCTACTGCCATTGAAACTCCAAATCATACTTTTACTAACTTTGGTAATAATATCGTTAGTACCGATATTGGCGCTGACTTAATTAATACAGAGGGAAAAGTAACTAACTTAGTTACTCCCTATCATTATGGAAAAGGTAAAACTAGTTTTACTGCTATAAATGCTAATTTTGGCGTTTTTGTTGGTGGTGATCAAAATTCTTATATTCTAAAAGTTGATGGTAATATCAAACCAATTAATATTAATGTTCCTAATCCAATACTATTAAATTCTTTTGTTGCCATTAATGATAATGGTGGCATTATTCGTGATGTTAATGGGCAATTATTTTATTTAACAATAGATGATAATGGTAACGCTACAACAAAACCATTAATTATTAATAAGGAACCGCTGTTTAGTACTACTACTGTTTTTTTTAGCAAGACTGGTAACAATCAAGGGATTTTAAACGTAAATCTCAAAAATAACTCCAAATTTTTTGGACAACCTTATCATTTAAGCATTACTGATAGTAATGATATTAAACTTACAAAAATTAATGAACATTATATGAATAATTTCATTTTACTTCATGATGGTTTAGGTGTTTTTATTGATGAACAAGAAATTGGCTATTTTGTAAATGAATTAGGTACTTTTACTAAAATTGGTTATTGTGCCAATTTCCAAAGAATAAATTATAATCTTGGTTTTATTAATAATAATACAAGTAAATTATTACTAAGTGATAGTAAAAATAACAATTGAAGTCGAATTAATACTATTAAATTTAATAAAACTAAAGATGAACAATTGACTAATTTTATTAATTCATATATTGATAAAGATAAACTCACTGCAGTTAACCGTACTAATAATTGAATTAGTAATAATAGTTTAATTTTAAATGTAACTAATGATGAACTAAAAGATATTACTATTAATGATAATCAACCATTATTACCAAATATTAATAATAGTATTACGACTATTATTAATAGTAATTCTGAAATTAATATTAAATTTGAAGATGAAATAATAACTTATCATGTATTAATATATAATCAAAATATTTTGCCAACACTAGATAATAGCGCTAATACTAATATTAAATATGTTGGAATAGTAAATAATAATTTATATGATATTAATAGCACTAATACTAATGACGGTTTTACAATTAATTTTAACTATGATAATACTATCCAATTTGTAAATATTATTACTATTGATAGTACTACTATGAATAAAATGAATTTATGAACATTAAAACCAAAAACTACTTTTAAATTAAATGTCAAAAGCAATAATAATGTATATTTACTACAAACTGTTAATTGAAATAATATTAGCAACTGACAATATTTTACTATTTATCATGGTAATAATTTACCTATTGTTGAATTTTGAACTACTGATACTGGTATAAAATTATGAAATGCTGCTTTAAAACTTAATTATACTTTTAAGGAGCTAGAAAATATGAATTCAACAGAAATTAATAATCTAAGAAATTTAGCAGTTAATTGAACAATTAATGAAGCGCGTGGTAATACTTTAGGTTATATTATTTCTGGTTTTCTTAGTATTGGTTTCATTTTAACTATTATCGCTATTATTTATGATTGATACTTAAAACAAAAATTTAAAAAAAGGAATCTAACACAAAGAAAAATGTGAATTAATACAAAATAACTGCTCTTTTATTTTTTTGGAATTATTTTTATCATTTTCTAAACTATTTACTGCTTCAACATTAACTGATAAAATTAGTTCATTAGATTTCCGTCTTTCGCTTTGTTCTTCTCTTATTTTTCTAAATCAAGTATTAAATGAATTAGCAAAACCTAAAAAATCAGTTTGTTTTACAAAACAATTACTTGGAACATAATATCCTTTTGTTTTTATATAAAACAAAAAAGGTTCTAGAAATTTTACTCATAAAAAAATTCCATCATTAAAAGGTTCATAAACAGCAAAATAAGAAATAGTCTGTTTATCTACTTTTATTCCATTGGGAAATGTAAAATCAGTTAATAATTGTTGATTAGGTAAAAAAATGTATAAAAATTTTCATTAAAACCTTTAGAATAAGGATTAACAAGTTCAAAGGTATGATGAATCGGACATAATTCATCCTTTAATCTTCTTTCATATCCTAAATTTTTATTTAATTTATCAAGAAATTATTTATTTTTATCCAATACATTTCCTCCGCCTTCTTCATCTTGTTCAAAATCTTTGCCTTTTTCGCGACTATTAGGTTTTTTAAAAATTTTTTTAAAATATCTTTCTTTATAACCAACTGATCAACTATTTAGTTTAAATGCTGAAAATGAATTTGTAGGTATTGGTGGTTGATGATTTTTTATTGCATCATCTATTTCTCAACAAACCGCCAAAAGATCATAA
Organism: Spiroplasma ixodetis; assembly: GCF_040369795.1. Taxonomy (GTDB): domain Bacteria; phylum Bacillota_I; class Bacilli_A; order Mycoplasmatales; family VBWQ01; genus Spiroplasma_E; species Spiroplasma_E ixodetis_B. Next base: position 875,366 of record NZ_AP028955.1, on the reverse strand, counting down.
TCAGGAATTATTGGTTTTTTTCTTTAGAAATTTCTTGACAAATAATAGAAATTGGAAAATAAATTAAATTATTTTTTTCAATTTCTATTATTTCTTTTAAATCTCTATTATTTAAATTTTTAATATTATTTTCATCATCAAGCGCAAAAATATAATAAACATTATACATATTATTATTTTTTTCTTTTTCTAAATAAAGTACTATCTCATTTTTTTTATTTTTTGGTTGACAACATTTAACAAAAATTTTATCCAAAAAAAATTCAGCATCAATAATTCCAATTTTTTCCATGTTAACTAATAAAAAGAAAACATGTTCATTAGTAATTTTTAAAATAGTTTCATTATTTTTTAATTTTAAAGAAACAGGATTTATTTTACTATCTTTATTATTTTTATTTAATTTTATTGAAAATTTCTTACAAAGAAGATCTATTTTTTCAGTTTGTGTTTCATTATCTTTTAATCCTATCTTACTTAAAAATGTTAACTCATCTAAAGAAATTATAAAGCCAGATTGTATACCTCAATCAGAACTTTTATTTTTAATACTTGATGATTTTGTTGGATATTTTCGTGGTAACAAATATTTAGTAATTGGATTAACGGGTTTTAAAATAATAACTACATTTTCTTCTTGAGCAGTTTTAACAAAACCTTGAAAGTGTTTCTCTAAAACTCCATTATTTTCACATTTTTCAACATTTTTATTAATATAAATTTCCATATTGGATGGGTTCCACTTTATTGGATACTAATTACGTAGACAAGTGAACAAATTAGTTAAAAGAAAGGAATTATAATTATGGCCAATATTAACTCATATTCAGATGAATTTAAAAAACAAATAGTAGTTTTATATCAAAGTGGTAAGTCAGTGTCTTGTCTTGCTAAAGAGTATAATGTTACAAGAGCAGCTACTTATAATTGAATTAAGCAATTTACTAATTCAGGCAGTTTTATAAGAGGCTTTTTAAAAATCTGTGTATCTTTTTACAAAGTTACTAGTTTAGATTAAGTCTATCTTCAAATTTTATCATAAAATGAGCAATTGCTGTATTTCAATTTTGAATGGGAATTGTTCATTTTTTTTGTTATATTTTCAATTGCTAAGTAAAATATTTTAAAAACTGCCATATCATTTGGAAAAACTTTTTTATTTCTAATAACTTTTCGTAATTGACTATTAACAGATTCAATAGCATTTCTTGTATAAATCACTCTTTTGATTTCTGCATGATAACTAATAAAAACCATTAAATTATCTCAATTTTTATATCATGATTTAGCAATTTGAGGATATTGTTTATTTCATTTACTTTCAAAAGATTCTAAAGCTTGCATTGCTTGTTCTTCACTACATGCACTATAAATTGGTTTTAAATCTGTAACTAGTGATTTTCTATGTTTGTATGAAACATATTTTAAACTATTTCTAATTTGATGAACTATGCATAATTGATGTTCGGTTTTAGGATAAACTGATTGTATCGCTTCTGACATTCCTGTTAAATCGTCACTACAAGCAATAAGAATATCATTTAAGCCTCGATTTTTCATTTCTGTGAAATTAGATAATCAAAACTTAGAACCTTCATTTTCACTAATTCATAAACCTAAAACATCTTTTTTACCTTCTAAATCAACTCCTAGTGCTATATAAACTGATTTGTTAATAATGCGTTTATCTTGTCGTACTTTAACTACTATACAATCAAAATAAACAATCGGATAAACACTTTCTAATGGCCGATTTTGTCATGCTTTAACATCATCAATAACATCATCAGTAATTTGACTAATAACACTTTCACTAATATCAGCACCATGATATAACTCTTGTAACTGCATTCTAATATCTGATAAAGTCATGCCTTTGGCATATAACGAAAGAACTTGTTGATCAAAACCATCAAATCTTCTTTGTCTTTTTGCAACTATTACTGGCTCAAAATTACTATTACGATCTCGTGGTACATTAATCTCAATTTTACCTTGTTGGGTTATTATTTTTTTTGAATTTATACCATTGCGAGCATTATCACTATTATTATGTTGATTTTTTCATATCCTAAATAATTTTGCATTTCAGAATTCAACATTTTTTCAACTAATCTTTTTGTTAATTCTTTATATAAACCTCCCTCTTTAAAAACTGTTGTTAAATATTCAGTATTTTCTAATAATAAATCTACTGCTTTTGATATTCGATCATTATTATTAATATTTTGTTTTTTAGACATACGTAACTCACTCTTTCTAGTTATTTAATTTTATTTACTAGAATTAATTAAACATAGTTATTTTTGTAAGTTACACAGATTACTAAACATTACCAAATTAACACAACAATTAATTGAAAATGCTGGATGCAAACTATTATTTCTTCCACCATATTCTCCTAATTTAAATCCAATTGAACATTTTTGATTTGCTATAAAACATAATATAAGAAAAATATTACCAAATTATTGACCAAATATTAAAAAAGCGATTGATTTTGTTTTTCAAGATATGAGTAAACATTACTTTAGTTAGCTATATAATTTAGTTTTTTGAAATAGTTATAAACTGTATCTTTAGTCATATCACCAAATTTTTCAATTACTTTTTGAACTGTAACATCTTTATTTTGCACTAAATAATTTTTTAATTCATCTAAATCCTTTATTTTGTGGCTATGTCCTTTTTGATAATTCAAAATTGTTTTTATATGCCCAGTTTCTTTTTTTCTTTTTCTTCATAAGAATAAAGTCTTTCTAGTAATATTGAACACTTTACAAATTTCTTTAATTTTCATGTTTTTACTTTCATAGGCTTCTATTACTTTTCTTCGTAAGTCTTCACTGTATGGTTTTGGCGTAATTTAATCTTCCTAATCTATTTTAAATATTGCTGAATTGTACTTTTAAATTCAAAAACTGTTTAAATTACATATTATTATTTTACATTATTTATGAGTAAACATTACTTTAGTTAGCTATATGCGATAAAATTTAAAAATAGTACATAAAGGGATAAAAGCCTTATTTAATTTATCTTCTAAAACAACTGTTAATTTACGACGATTAAAATCAAAAGGAATTTCATCAATTTTTTGATAATAATTACTTATATTTTTTAATTTGTTTTTTTCTCCAAATTCAAGTATTGAATTATCCATTGGATTTTTTATTCCTGTTTGAAAATAACTATTTAAATAAATAAACTTAATTAAGTCATTATTTGTTTTATTATCCAATTTTATATGGTTGACTACTTCAATATTATCATTAGTTAAAGTTCCTGTTTTATCAGTACATAAAATATCAATTCCACCTAAATTTTGAATAGCAGCTAGTTGTTTAACAACTACTTTTTGTTTACTCATTTTACTAGCGCCTCGCGCTAGATTAGAGGTAACAATCATTGTTAGCATTTCAGGAGTCAAACGAACAGCAACCGAAATTGAAAAAATAAATGCTGCAGGTCAATTGTTTTTTAAAAGACCATTGATAATTAACACAATGGGTACCATTACTAGCATAAAGCAAATTAACATTAAAGTAACGCGTTTAATTCCTTTGGAAAAACTGCTTAATGGACGTTGTTTATTTATTGTATCAGCAATAGTAGCGAAGTAGGTGTTAGTAGCTGTTGCTATAACAATAGCAATTGCACTTCCAGAAACAACACTTGTTCCCATAAAACAAATATTTTGTAAATCAAATAAGTTTTGATATGCAGGATCGTTAATAGCGTGTTTTTCAGCAGGTAGTGATTCTCCTGTTAATGATGATTTATTAATAAATAAATCATTGCTTAATAAAATTTTTAAATCAGCAGGAATTAAATCACCGGCTGATAAATAAATTAAATCACCTGGTAATAATTCATTAACATTTATTTCTTGTGCTTGTTTAATTATTTTAATTGAGTTTTCTTTAGTAATTTGATTAATGTTTATATTACGAATAACAGTAGTTGTATTTTTGGCCAAAATTGTTAAATGTTTAGTAATAAAAAAAGCTCCTATTGATTGAATGTAAATTAGGGTTCCACTAGACATATTCCGTAAATAAATTTTTTAAAAGTCAATTAATAATTTAAAATTTATTTTATAATTTCTTTATTAATAAATTAATAAGGTGTTGATAAAAATGAATTTTGAAAATTTAAAAAAATTAAAAAATGAACAATTTTATAGATATTTTGGTATAAAACGTTTTCATTTTGATGAAATGTTAACAAAATTAATTGAAATAGAAAATTTAAAAAAAACTAAAGGTAGAAAATATAAACTTTCAGTTGAAGAAAGATTGATGATGACTTTAGTATACTGAAAAGAATATTATACTTTTTTCCAAATGAGTATTAAATATAAAATGAGTGCATCAAGTTGTTTTCAAAATATTACTTGAGTAGAAAATAAACTTAGTGATGACAAAGATTATCAGTTTTTAAAAACAAAATATAAATCAAAAATTGAGAAAAAACAAGAAGATTTAAATGAATTTCAATTTTATTTAATTAGACATATTCCGTAAATAAATTTAATCAATTGTCAATAATAATATTTATAAATTTTTTAGTGTTAATAATTATAGAAGTTAATATTTTTAAAAAAATACTTTAAAAATAAATTTATATTTCAAACACAAAAATTGTTAATATTATTTTTATATTAACTTGATAAAAATTTAAATTTTTAAAAAAATATTTTTAATATTTTTTTATTTTAATGGTTTTGTTTTATTAAAAATTTCACAAAGTAAGTTAAATCTTAAGTACATAAGTCTAAATATACTTTTTCTACATTTATTTATTAAAATTTTGAATCTTTTTAATCAAGCAAAAACATGTTCAACTTTAATTCTAATTTTTGAAATAATTTTATTGTAGATTTTTTCTTGTTTAGTTAATTTTTTATTTTTAGTTTTTTTAATTGGTAATATAGTATTTTTATAAATATTTTGTATTCCTTGATATCCCAAATCACCAATAATTATTGTTTTTTCTGAAAATTCAAGATTTGAATTTTTTAATATTTGAAAATCATGTACTTTTCCATTATCAGCAAAAATATCAACAATTTTTTTATTAAAAAAGTCATATATAATTTGAAATTTTATAGAAAACATTCAACTTTTACCAGAAAAATATTATAACTGTAGTTTTTTTTAGTTGGTCTTTCAATTTCAATTTCAGTTGAATCAATTAAATAAAATTGAAATTCATTTAAATCTTCTTGTTTTTTCTCAATTTTTGATTTATATTTTGTTTTTAAAAACTGATAATCTTTGTCATCACTAAGTTTATTTTCTACTCAAGTAATATTTCGAAAACAACTTGATGCACTCATTTTATATTTAATACTCATTTGGAAAAAAGTATAATATTCTTTTCAGTATACTAAAGTCATCATCAATCTTTCTTCAACTGAAAGTTTATATTTTCTACCTTTAGTTTTTTTAAATTTTCTATTTCAATTAATTTTGTTAACATTTCATCAAAATGAAAACATTTTATACCAAAATATCTATAAAATTGTTCATTTTTTAATTTTTTTAAATTTTCAAAATTCATTTTTATCAACACCTTATTAATTTATTAATAAAGAAATTATAAAATAAATTTTAAATTATTAATTGACTTTTAAAAAATTTATTTACGGAATATGTCTATTGATTCAACTGAAATTGAAATTGAAAGACCAACTAAAAAAAACTACAGTTAGAATATTTTTCTGGTAAAAGTTGAATGTTTTCTATAAAATTTCAAATTATATATGACTTTTTTAATAACAAAATTGTTGATATTTTTGCTGATAATGGAAAATTACATGATTTTCAAATATTAAAAAATTCAAATCTTGAATTTTCAGAAAAAACAATAATTATTGGTGATTTGGGATATCAAGGAATACAAAATATTTATAAAAATACTATATTACCAATTAAAAAAACTAAAAATAAAAAATTAACTAAACAAGAAAAAATCTACAATAAAATTATTTCAAAAATTAGAATTAAAGTTGAACATGTTTTTGCTTGATTAAAAAGATTCAAAATTTTAATAAATAAATGTAGAAAAAGTATATTTAGACTTATGTACTTAAGATTTAACTTACTTTGTGAAATTTTTAATAAAACAAAACCATTAAAATAAAAAAATATTAAAAATATTTTTTTAAAAATTTAAATTTTTATCAAGTTAATATAAAAATAATATTAACAATTTTTGTGTTTGAAATATAAATTTATTTTTAAAGTATTTTTTTAAAAATATTAACTTCTATAATTATTAACACTAAAAAATTTATAAATATTATTATTGATAATTGATTAAATTTATTTACGTAATATGTCTACTTAATAAAATCATAGTTCCAACAATAATAGTGGCAACCAATGAATAAATTGAAGTATCATTTGTTGTAAAATATGAGAATAAATTATAGATAGTAATAATTGCTAAAATTATATTGAATGGTCCAAAATATCATTTTAAAAATTCTAAAATTCAATTAAATTTTGTATTTTTTAAAGTATTAATACCATATTTTTTTCTTCTTATTTCAATTTTGTCTGTTTTAAAACCAAAATTATGTAAATCTAATTTTTTTAGTAATTGTTTTTGGTTAAAATGTGCAATTTGTTTAATATAATCACCATTTGTGTAAACTAATGGTTTTTTAAAACTAAATTGTAATTTAAAATAAATTTTGTTTAAAAAAATCTTCATAATTTCTTTACCTCCTTATTTTTCTTATTTTAAGACTTTTAAATAAGGGTTTAGAAATTTATTAACACGCTAAAAAAATATTTTTTTAGTAAAAATAATAGGAGAATATTTGACTGAATCTTTATTTAAAAGTACACTTTTAAAATTACTAATTTTTAAATTAGTATTATTTTTCTTATTATAAATGTAATCGCTGTCAGTCATGATATCACTCTCCTTTATCCTTTGACATTTTAACATGTTTCTCTTTAAAAAGATAACTTTTTTTAATTTATATAATTTTAAGAAAAAGATGATTACTATAAAATATTAGAATTTATTTTATGTTATTATTAATTAATGTTACGTGTTACTTTAATAATTAAAATAATAAGAGGTAAACATGAATACATTTGTAATAGTTAGTATTATTATAATAGCTATTGCTATTATTAGTTTTATGTTATTATTTAAAATTATAAAATGACGTGCTATTTGTATTATTGTTGGTGTTATCATTTTGGCTGCATTATTTTTTAGTTTTGGTATATTACCATTAGATAATATTTATTTTACTAATTTTATTAATATTAATAAAAATTAAAATAATAAAGAAAATTATCCCCACATGTACTAGTGTGGAGGAAAAAATGAATTGAAATGAATTCAATAGCATATTTCAAAATGAAAACGATTGTTTGAAATATATAGCGAAGTTGAAAGTAATGAAATGTATCAGGCGTGCTTCTTCTATTTTTAATGTTTCTGATTTATGAAGAATAAGATGTTTGAAATGTCATCAAACATCTTATTCTTCATGACACCATTTTTCACAAGTCACAAACACCTTTGACATCTTGGTTTTATCTCATCTTTAGATGAATAAACACAAAGCATGGCATCCCATCAACAAATGTTGCAAGGGAATTGGGTGTGACATATAAAACAGCTTGAAGAATGGGTCATGAAATCAGAACTATAATTCGGAATCAAGATGCAGGGCTCATTAGACATATTCCGTAAATCAATTTAATCAATTGTCAATAATAATATTTATAAATTTTTTAGTGTTAATAATTATAGAAGTTAATATTTTTAAAAAAAATACTTTAAAAATAAATTTATATTTCAAACACAAAAATTGTTAATATTATTTTTATATTAACTTGATAAAAATTTAAATTTTTAAAAAAATATTTTTAATATTTTTTTATTTTAATGGTTTTGTTTTATTAAAAATTTCACAAAGTAAGTTAAATCTTAAGTACATAAGTCTAAATATACTTTTTCTACATTTATTTATTAAAATTTTGAATCTTTTTAATCAAGCAAAAACATGTTCAACTTTAATTCTAATTTTTGAAATAATTTTATTGTAGATTTTTTCTTGTTTAGTTAATTTTTTATTTTTAGTTTTTTTAATTGGTAATATAGTATTTTTATAAATATTTTGTATTCCTTGATATCCCAAATCACCAATAATTATTGTTTTTTCTGAAAATTCAAGATTTGAATTTTTTAATATTTGAAAATCATGTACTTTTCCATTATCAGCAAAAATATCAACAATTTTTTTATTAAAAAAGTCATATATAATTTGAAATTTTATAGAAAACATTCAACTTTTACCAGAAAAATATTCTAACTGTAGTTTTTTTTAGTTGGTCTTTCAATTTCAGTTGAATCAATTAAATAAAATTGAAATTCATTTAAATATTCTTGTTTTTTATCAATTTTTGATTTATATTTTGTTTTTAAAAACTGATAATCTTTGTCATCACTAAGTTTATTTTCTACTCAAGTAATATTTCGAAAACAACTTGATGCACTCATTTTATATTTAATACTCATTTGGAAAAAAGTATAATATTCTTTTCAGTATACTAAAGTCATCATCAATCTTTCTTCAACTGAAAGTTTATATTTTCTACCTTTAGTTTTTTTAAATTTTCTATTTCAATTAATTTTGTTAACATTTCATCAAAATGAAAACGTTTTATACCAAAATATCTATAAAATTGTTCATTTTTTAATTTTTTTAAATTTTCAAAATTCATTTTTATCAACACCTTATTAATTTATTAATAAAGAAATTATAAAATAAATTTTAAATTATTAATTGACTTTTAAAAAATTTATTTACGGAATATGTCTATTGATGATGGCACAGCACAGATGGATGAAATGTATCTTTCACATGTAGGTTTTAAAAAACAAGGAAGATCCTTGTTGAATAAAACCTTGATTGTTGGAGTTTATGAGAAAACCAGCAACAAACTAATTGTGAAATTATTGAAAAAAGCAGATGAGAAAAACCTTTTATGATTTGCATTGAAACACATTTCTACTGGGTGTTGTCTATTTACGGATTCTTGGAAGGGATATGGAATTTTCAAAAACTTCTATCACAAACATGAAATCGTAAATCATGAAGTTGGGTATGCGTCATCAAAAGGTGTAAACACAAACCAGATTAAATCTGCATGAAAACACATCCGACGAACTTTCCGAAAACACATAAAAGTTTCAAAACACAATATTCATTTATATGCAAAAGAAGCTGCATATAAATTAAATAAGATACCTAGTTTTGAAACTATAATTTTGTGTTTGATTTAGATACATGTGGGGATAATTTACTAGATAGGCTTTTATCTCCATTTATGTGATAAAATTTAAAAATAGTGCATAAAGAGATAAAAGCCATAATAAATAATAATTAGTTTAAATCTTAACTATTGACTATAATATATTTTTGAATAAGAGGTAAAAAATGGAACGAATTAAGCAAGCACAATTTTTAACTAGCGCTATTAAAGAAGAACAATGGCCGCAGGATGAAATTCCTGAATTTTGTTTTGTTGGTCGCAGTAATGTTGGTAAATCAACATTTTTAAATACAATTTGTAATAATGGTAAGTTAGCTAGAGTTTCACAAACACCTGGTAAAACACAAATGCTAAATTTTTTTACAATTAATAATAATATTTGTCGCTTTGTTGATGTTCCTGGCTATGGTTTTGCTAAAGTATCAAATGAAAAAAAAATCCAATTTGCGACAATGATGGATGAATATTTTCAGTCACGAAAAAATTTAAAAGCAGTTTTTTTATTATTAGATTTAAGACATGCACCCAGTAAAGATGATATTGATATGTTGGAATATTTACAACATTATCATTTAAAAATTCATTTAATCGCTACTAAAGTTGATAAAGTTAAAAATAGTCAATTAGTAAAAAAGAAAAAATTAATATTATCAACTTTAAAACTTAGTACTAATACTCCTATTATTTTATTTTCTAGTATTAGTAAACAAGGAATTGATTTAGTAATTAGTAAATTAGCAGATGATGTTAATACTGATGAAGTTGAATTAGAAACTTAACAGTATAATATTTGTTGCTATAAAAAAAAGATAAAAGTTTTTTTATATGTATATATTTATTAAAAATATCAATATTCAGTATAGAATAGAATATAATAATAATTAAACTTAATATAAGTTTTTAACTCATTAATTTTTATCAAAATTAATGAGTTTTTATTTGAAAGGAAGATTAAAAGAAATGCCTATAAAAAATGAAATTTTACAAAATCTTGAAGCAAAATCAGAAGAAAATGTAGAACAAAAACCTACAAAATGAAAAGAATTTAAAACAAAACATCGAACAACCGCAAAAATTATAAAAGTGACTAAAGGTGTTGCTACTGGTAGTGCTGTTGGTGCTTTGTATATTAATCCTATTGCTCAAATGAGCGGTTTAGTTGCTGCTAATGTTGCGGGCGGTGTCAGTGCTGTTAGTAACCGTTCTGAAGAACAATTAGAAGCTGATATTATAACTGCTGCTGCTATTGGTGGTGCTATTATTTTTGGCATAGATGCAGCAAAAAAATTTGATGAAAAACAAAGAAGACAAATTGAAGTTGACAATGATAAGTTTGCAGATAAAAAAACCGCTATAAATAATATAGATTCACAAATTGAAGTAAAAATAGAACCAAAGAAAATGGCCGGTTTATAATTAATTTTTAGATTTAAGGTAGTCTATGTTATAATATAAATATATTACTTTTTAAGGTAATAAATACCCAATCATGTTATTGGGTATTTATTGTTTTTAATATTTTTTAACATTAAAATGTGTATAATTTATTTTTGTGTATATTGTGTGTTAAAAAATAATAGAAAAGATTAAAATATTAAAATTTGAGGAGATGAAGTTAATATGAATAATACAAGTGATATAAATGATAATTTTGTTATTAGTAGAGCAGTACTGTCAGATGTTTCATGTACCTCTTGTGCTAGTGTCATCGAAAGACATTTTACTAAAGAAGATGGTATTACTGTTAGTATCAATTTTGCTACTAAAAAAGCACAATTTAGTTATGATCCTAAGTTTTGAAATGAAAAAAAAATTAAAAAAGCAATGCATCATTTAGGATATAAAATTTGTAAGTTTGAAACTGAGATTAAAGATATAAAAACGAGTCACCAAGTTGATATGAAAGATATTACAGATGATCATAGTAGTCATAGTCATAGTAGTGAACAACATCAATCTCATATGTCAGAACAACATCATAATCATCAACATAATGTTAAATTACGTGATTTAATTGAACTTATTATTGGTTGAATATTGTTACTACCATTATTATTAATTATGATACCTAATACTTCATTTTTTGATAGTTTACGTAATCCTTATGTTCAACTTGAACTAGCAATTCCAATTCAATTTTATTTTGGTCGTAAATTTTATATTGGTATTTATCAAGAATTAATTAAACAAAAATGACCTGGTATGCATACTTTATTAGCACTAGGAACAACAACGGCATTTATTTTTTCTATTTATTTAATGATAATTAATAAAACCAAACACTTATATTTTGAAGTTAGTGCTTCAATTATTATGATTGTTTTACTTGGTGATTTAATTAGTGCTGTTGCACAGAAAAGGGCTACTAGCGGCTTAGAAAGTTTAATGTCATTAAAGCCAAAATCAATCTTAAAATATGATTATAATACCAAAACAGAAACTTTTATTAATATTGAAGATGTACAATTAAATGATATTTTAATTATTCGAAAAGGTGAAAATATTCCTACTGATGGTCAATTAATTAGTGAAGAAGCATTTATTAATGAATCAATGTTAACTGGTGAATCGCAAGTTATTACGAAAAAAGTTAACCAAAATTTAATTGTTGGAACTAATAATGTTGGTGATAGTTTTAGGATGAAAGCAACTAAAATTGGTAAATACACAGTATTAGCAAGTATTATTAAGGCAGTTGAAGATGCACAATCTCAGAAACCAAAATTACAAAAATTGGCTGATAAAATTTCTGGGTGATTTACACCAACTGTTATTTTAATTGCCATTTTAGTTTTTCTTATTCGTTATTTTGCAGTAGGTAATGGTGTGCAAGAATCATTAGAAATTGCAATTGCAACTTTAATAATTGCTTGTCCTTGTGCATTAGGAATTGCAACACCATTAGCAGTTGCTGTTGGAATTAATAAAGCAGCAAAAATAGGAATCATTTATAATAAGGCTAGTGCTTTTGAAAAAATTACTAAGATTGATACCATTTGTTTTGATAAAACAGGAACATTAACTACTGGTAATTTGGTTATTACTAAAATTTATGGTCAAGAAAAACATGTTAATAAGGCAATTGCTATGGAAAAGCATTCAACACATCCTTTGGCTTTAGCTTTTTCTTTATATTCTAATACTAATAATGTTAGACAATCATTGACAATTACCGAGGTTAAAGAACAAATTAGTTTTGGTATTAAAGCAAAATATCAAACTGAAGAATTACAAATTTCATCACTTGAAAATTTACAAAAAGCAAAAATGCCATTTAGTCCATTTCTAAAAACATTTGACTTTGAAACAGTTACTCCTAGCCAGAAAGTATTGGCATTGGCAATTAATAAAGTTGTTACTAATATTTTTATTTTAGAAGATGAATTACAAACAAATGCATTATTAACAATTGAAAAAGTTAAAAAAAAGGGAATTGAGGTTATTTTAATTAGTGGTGATAATGAATCACAAACACTTGCTATTGCTAATCGTGTTGGGATAGAAACATACTTCGCTAATGTTACACCACAAGGTAAATCACAAATTGTTGCTGATTTACAAGCAAAAGGTAAAAAAGTAACGTTTGTTGGTGATGGTATTAATGATGTTATTGCCTTAGAACAATCTGATTTAGCAATTGCAATGGGCTCTGGCAGTGATATTGCTAAAAAAATTGGTGATATTACTATTCTTGATAATGATATTAGTATTGTTTATAAGGCTATTGTTTTAACTAAAAAAACTAAAAATAATATTTGAATGAATTTTATTTGAGCATTTAGTTATAATATTATCATTATTCCATTAGCTGCTGCCGGATTTATTATTCCACCGTTGGCTGCAATTGCAATGGCTCTTTCTGATATAACTGTTGTTGGAAATTCATTAATTTTTAAATGAAGAAAATATAAATATTAGATAATATATAAGGGTTTTTATCCCTTTATGTACTATTTTTAAATTTTATCACATAAATGGAGATAAAAGCCTATCTAGGAAATTATCCCCACATGTATAGCTAACTAAAGTAATGTTTACTCATATCTTGAAAAACAAAATCAATAGCTTTTTTAATAGTTGCGGTAATGTTTAGTAATCTGTGTAACTTACAAAAATAACTATGTTTAATTAATTCTAGTAAATAAAATTAAATAACTAGAAAGAGTGAGTTACTTATGTCTAAAAAACAAAATATTAATAATAATGTTCCAATATCAAAAGTAGTAGATTTATTACTAGAAAATACTGAAGATTTAACAACAGTTTTTAAAGAGGGAGGTTTATATAAAGAATTAACAAAAAGATTAGTTGAAAAAATGTTTAATTCTGAACTGCAAAATTATTTAGGATACTAAAAAAATCAACATAATAATAGCGATAATGCTCGCAATGGTATAAGTTCAAAAAAATTAATAACTCAATAAGGTAAAATTGAGATTAATGTACCACGAGATCGTAATAGTAATTTTGAGCCAGTAATAGTTGCAAAAAGACAAAGAAGATTTGATGGGAGGCTTTTTAAAAATCTGTGTATCTTTTTACAAAGTTACTAGTTTAGATTAATTCTATCTTCAAATTTTATCATAAAATGAGCAATTGCTGTATTTCAATTTTGAATGGGCATTGTTTATTTTTTTGTTATATTTTCAATTGCTAAGTAAAATATTTTAAAAACTGCCATATCATTTGGAAAAACTTTTTTATTTCTAATAACTTTTCGTAATTGACTATTAATAGATTCAATAGCATTTGTTGTATAAATCACTCTTTTGATTTCTGCAGGATAACTAATAAAAACCATTAAATTATCTTAATTTTTATATCATGATTTAGCAATTTGAGGATATTGTTTATTTAATTTACTTTCAAAAGATTCTAAAGCTTGCATTGCTTGTTCTTCACTACATGCACTATAAATTGGTTTTAAATCTGTAACTAGTGATTTTCTATGTTTGTATGAAACATATTTTAAACTATTTCTAATTTGATTAACTATGCATAATTGATGTTCGGTTTTAGGATAAACTGATTGTATTGCTTCTGACATTCCTGTTAAATTGTCACTACAAGCAATAAGAATATCATTTAAGCCTCGATTTTTCATTTCTGTGAAATTAGATAATCAAAACTTAGAACATTCATTTTCACTAATTCATAAACCTAAAACATCTTTTTTACCTTCTAAATCAACTCCTAGTGCTATATAAACTGATTTGTTAATAATGCTTTTATCTTGTCGTACTTTAACTACTATACAATCAAAATAAACAATCGGATAAACACTTTCTAATGGCCGATTTTGTCATGCTTTAACATCATCAATAACATCATCAGTAATTTGGCTAATAACACTTTCACTAATATCAGCACCATGATATAACTCTTGTAACTGCATTCTAATATCTGATAAAGTCATGCCTTTGGCATATAATAGACATATTCCGTAAATAAATTTAATCAATTGTCAATAATAATATTTATAAATTTTTTAGTGTTAATAATTATAGAAGTTAATATTTTTTTATTTTAATGGTTTTGTTTTATTAAAAATTTCACAAAGTAAGTTAAATCTTAATTACATAAGTCTAAATATAATTTTTCTACATTTATTTATTAAAATTTTGAATCTTTTTAATCAAGCAAAAACATGTTCAACTTTAATTCTAATTTTTGAAATAATTTTATTGTAGATTTTTTCTTGTTTAGTTAATTTTTTATTTTTAGTTTTTTTAATTGGTAATATAGTATTTTTATAAATATTTTGTATTCCTTGATATCCCAAATCACCAATAATTATTGTTTTTTCTGAAAATTCAAGATTTGAATTTTTTAATATTTGAAAATCATGTACTTTTCCATTATCAGCAAAAATATCAACAATTTTTTTATTAAAAAAGTCATATATAATTTGAAATTTTATAGAAAACATTCAACTTTTACCAGAAAAATATTCTAACTGTAGTTTTTTTTAGTTGGTCTTTCAATTTCAATTTCAGTTGAATCAATTAAATAAAATTGAAATTCATTTAAATCTTCTTTTTTTTCTCAATTTTTGATTTATATTTTGTTTTTAAAAACTGATAATCTTTGTCATCACTAAGTTTATTTTCTACTCAAGTAATATTTCGGAAACAACTTGATGCACTCATTTTATATTTAATACTCATTTGGAAAAAAGTATAATATTCTTTTCAGTATACTAAAGTCATCATCAATCTTTCTTCAACTGAAAGTTTATATTTTCTACCTTTAGTTTTTTTAAATTTTCTATTTCAATTAATTTTGTTAACATTTCATCAAAATGAAAACGTTTTATACCAAAATATCTATAAAATTGTTCATTTTTTAATTTTTTTAAATTTTCAAAATTCATTTTTATCAACACCTTATTAATTTATTAATAAAGAAATTATAAAATAAATTTTAAATTATTAATTGACTTTTAAAAAATTTATTTACGGAATATGTCTTCTGTATATAATCATTCTAACTTAATATCAATTTCTTCATCATTTTTTAGTTGTTTACCTTGGTAGTTAATAAAAACTCGATTATTTTCTGTTGGTAATGGTAAAAAGTTTGCTTTAAATGATGGATAATTCATAATATTTTCAATTGCAAAACTAAATTCAATATTTCCTTCATTATTAAAATCGGGAAAACTTAACTCATATATTTTTAATGCTGAACTAGTTAAAGCAGATGTAATCTCATTTTCATAAAATTTTATTAATTTATTACGATTTCCTAAATATTTCATAACTGTTGCAAATCTCCCAAATTAACTTGTTGGATGTAAGAATGTGCTTTTTTCATACATATCAGTATTAAAATAAATTTTTCCAAGATTTTGTTCATAAACAATATCCGAAAATTCTACTGGCTTATTTAAAATATCTATTTTCCCTTGAAAGCGACTATTACTTTTCGCTATTAAAGAAATATTTTTATTATCTTGATTAATCAGTACATCTAAATCATTATTAGAAAACTTAGTAACATTCATAATATTAATTGCTTCTAAAATTAAATCTTTATCAACTATTCCGTTTTTTTTAAAACTTTTACTATAAGGCAATGCTTTTTTAGTTATTATTTGACTAATATCATTACTTAGTCAAAGCAAATTAACATCTTTAACTAAAAAAGGTAAATCTGTTGTATCTGGCATATAACGAATAATAGCCTTTGTCATTCCATCTAACATATCAACATCAATATTATCAGTATTCATTTTTTTTCTTAATTCACTTTTCAAACTAAATGAATTAGGAATTATAGTATAAGTTTCTTTAATGCTATTATTTATTTTGCTTAGATTCGTACTTAATACATTTCCAAAAGTTCCTACAGTTGTTCCGAATGTTAAAAAACTTAATGTTGCTAATAATAACTTCATAAATTAAAAGCCCTTTATATTGATAATGTAATTGTACATAATTTCTATGTTTACTTCTTTCTAATTATTTTTACCACTAATAGTATTCGTTATTACAAATAATACTTAAGTTATTATTATATTTAATTTAAAAAAATGATTAATAAAGCATATACATTGCCGTAATCAAGAAAAAAATAAAAAAAACTTTATTAGTTATTGCAAATTATACTTTTCTTCAATATAATAATTAAGGTTTAATAAATGCCCAGTTAGCTCAGCGGCAGAGCATTCGACTGTTAATCGAAGTGTCATAGGTTCAAATCCTATACTGGGCGCCATTATTATAAACTCTTGTTTTCTACGGCTCGTTGGTGAATTGGTAAACACATAGGATTTTCATTCCTACATTACGGGTTCGATCCCCGTACGAGTCACCATTAATTAATATTTAGACTGCAAGTATTATAATTACTTGTTTTTTTATTCCCCTAGATGTCTCGTTAGCTCAATTGGCAGAGCATCAGACTCTTAATCTGAGGGTTGTAGGTTCGAGACCTATACGGGACACCAAAAATGCGGAATTGGCGAAACTGGCAGACGCACCAGATTTAGGCTCTGGCGCCGAAAGGCATGAGGGTTCAAGTCCCTTGTTCCGCACCATACATTATTTTGTTAACCTTTATGTTTTTCATTAAAGGTTTTTTTCTTTTTTAACATTTTTATATAATAAAAAATTAAGGAAATTATCCCCACATGTACTAGTGTGGAGGAAAAAATGAATTGAAATGAATTCAATAGCATATTTCAAAATGAAAACGATTGTTTGAAATATATAGCGAAGTTGAAAGTAATGAAATGTATCAGGTGTGCTTCTTCTAGTTTGAATGTTTCTGATTTGAGAAGAATAAGATGTTTGAAATGTCATCAAACATTTAGTATTCTTCATGACACCATTTTTCACAAGTCACAAACACCTTTGACATCTTGGTTTTATCTCATCTTTAGATGAATAAACACAAAGCATGGTATACCATCAACAGATGTTGCAAGGGAATTGGGCGTGACATATAAAACATCTTGAAGAATGGGTCATGAAATAAGAACTAGAATTTGGAATCAAGATGCAGAGTTCATTGATGATGGCACAGCACAAATGGATGAAATGCATCTTTCACATGTAGGTTTTAAAAAACAAGGAAGATCCTTGTTGAATAAAACCTTGATTGTTGGAGTTTATGAGAAAACCAGCAAAAAACTAATTGTGAAAGTATTGAAAAAAGCAGACGAGAAAAACCTTTTATGATTTGCATTGAAACACATTTCTACTGGGTGTTGTCTATTTACGGATTCTTAGAAGGGATATGGAAGTTTCAAAAACTTCTATCACAAACATGAAATCATAAATCATGAAGTTGGGTATGTGTCATCAACAGGTGTAAACACAAACCAGATTGAATCTGCACGAAAAAACATCCGACGAACTTTCCGAACACACATAAAAGTTTCAAAACAAAATATTCATTTGTATGCAAAAGAAGCTGCATATAAATTCAATAAGATACCTAGTTTTGAAACTATAATTTTGTTTTTGATTTAGATACATGTGGGGATAATTTCCTAGATAGGCTTTTATCTCCATTTATGTGATAAAATTTAAAAATAGTACATAAAGGGATAAAAGCCAAAATTAAAATAAAATATTTGGAATGGCAACCTTTTTTAGGACTGTTTTTTGGTAGACATTTGTGGTTGGTGTTTTATGGGGGTTAAGTAGTTTAGAGTGCCGTGGATTCTTATGTTGTTGTATCAATTGATATAATCAAATAATTCTAATTTTAATTGGATTAATGATGTAAAATTTTTATCATTAATAAACTCTGTTTTGAAAGTTTTGAAAGTTGCTTCAGCAACAGCGTTATCATAAGGATAACCTTTTTTGCTTAAAGAGCGGGTAATATTGAAGGCTAATAAAAGTTTATCAATAGTTTTATTATTAAATTCATTACCGCGATCGCTATGAAATATTTGAATATTTTTTAAACAACGATTTGAGCACATAAATGCTTGATATACTAATGATGCATCTTTTTTAGTACCTACACTATGTCAAATAATTTCGCGATTGTACAGGTCGATTAATAAGCAAATATAGTTTCATTTACCATTAACTTGAACATAAGTTAAATCACTAACAGGTAATGTTTAGTAATCTGTGTAACTTACAAAAATAACTATGTTTAATTAATTCTAGTAAATAAAATTAAATAAATAGAAAGAGTGAGTTATGTATGTCTAAAAAACAAAATATTAATAATAATGATCCAATATCAAAAGCAGTAGATTTATTACTAGAAAATACTGAAGATTTAACAACAGTTTTTAAAGAGGGAGGTTTATATAAAGCATTAACAAAAAGATTAGTTGAAAAAATGTTGAATTCTGAAATGCAAAATTATTTAGGATATGAAAAAAATCAACATAATAATAGTGATAATGCTCGTAATGGTATAAGTTCAAAAAAATTAATAACTCAACAAGGTAAAATTGAGATTAATGTACCACGAGATCGTAATAGTAATTTTGAGCCAGTAATAGTTGCAAAAAGACAAAGAAGATTTGATGGTTTTGATCAACAAGTTCTTTCATTATATGCCAAAGGCATGACTTTATCAGATATTAGAATGCAGTTACAAGAGTTATATCATGGTGCTGATATTAGTGAAAGTGTTATTAGTCAAATTACTGATGATGTTAAAGCATGACAAAATCGGCCATTAGAAAGTGTTTATCCGATTGTTTATTTTGATTGTATAGTAGTTAAAGTACGACAAGATAAACGCATTATTAACAAATCAGTTCATATAGCACTAGGAGTTGATTTAGAAGGTAAAAAAGATGTTTTAGGTTTATGAATTAGTGAAAATGAATGTTCTAAGTTTTGATTATCTAATTTCACAGAAATGAAAAATCGAGGCTTAAATGATATTCTTATTGCTTGTAGTGAAAATTTAACAGGAATGTCAGAAGCAATACAATCAGTTTATCCTAAAACCAAACATCAATTATGCATAGTTCATCAAATTAGAAATAGTTTAAAATATGTTTCATACAAACATAGAAAATCACTAGTTACAGATTTAAAACCAATTTATAGTGCATGTAGCGAAGAACAAGCGATGCAATCTTTAGAATATTTTGAAAGTAAATGAAATAAACAATATCCTCAAATTGCTAAATCATGATATAAAAATTGAGATAATTTAATAGTTTTTATTAGTTATCCTGCAGAAATCAAAAGAGTGATTTATACAACAAATGCTATTGAATCTGTTAATAGTCAATTACGAAAAGTGATTAGAAATAAAAAATTTTTTCCAAATGATATGGCAGTTTTTAAAATATTTTACTTAGCAATTGAAAATATAATAAAAAAATGAACACTGCCCATTCAAAATTTAAATACAGCAATTGCTCATTTTATGATAAAATTTGAAGGTAGAATTAATCTAAACTAGTAACTTTGTAAAAAGATACACAGATTTTTCATTTCTGTGAAATTAGATAATCAAAACTTAGAACCTTCATTTTCACTAATTCATAAACCTAAAATATCTTTTTTTACCTTCTAAATCAACTCCTAGTGCTATATAAACTGATTTGTTAATAATTCGTTTATCTTGTCGTACTTTAACTACTATACAATCAAAATAAACAATCGGATAAACGCTTTCTAATGGCCGATTTTGTCATGCTTTAACATCATCAATAACATCATCAGTAATTTGACTAATAACACTTTCACTAATATCAGCACCATGATATAACTCTTGTAACTGCATTCTAATATCTGATAAAGTCATGCCTTTGGCATATAATGAAAGAACTTGTTGATCAAAACCATCAAATCTTCTTTGTCTTTTTGCAACTATTACTGGCTCAAAATTACTATTACGATCTCGTGGTACATTAGACATATTCCGTAAATAAATTTAATCAATTGTCAATAATAATATTTATAAATTTTTTAGTGTTAATAATTATAGAAGTTAATATTTTTAAAAAAATACTTTAAAAATAAATTTATATTTCAAACACAAAAATTGTTAATATTATTTTTATATTAACTTGATAAAAATTTAAATTTTTAAAAAAATATTAAAAATATTTTTTTATTTTAATGGTTTTTTTTTATTAAAAATTTCACAAAGTAAGTTAAATCTTAAGTACATAAGTCTAAATATACTTTTTCTACATTTATTTATTAAAATTTTGAATCTTTTTAATCAAGCAAAAACATGTTCAACTTTAATTCTAATTTTTGAAATAATTTTATTGTAGTTTTTTTCTTGTTTAGTTAATTTTTTATTTTTAGTTTTTTTAATTGGTAATATAGTATTTTTATAAATATTTTGTATTCCTTGATATCCCAAATCACCAATAATTATTGTTTTTTCTGAAAATTCAAGATTTGAATTTTTTAATATTTGAAAATCATGTAATTTTCCATTATCAGCAAAAATATCAACAATTTTTTTATTAAAAAAGTCATATATAATTTGAAATTTTATAGAAAACATTCAACTTTTACCAGAAAAATATTCTAACTGTAGTTTTTTTTGGTTGGTCTTTCAATTTCAATTTCAGTTGAATCAATTAAATAAAATTGAAATTCATTTAAATCTTCTTGTTTTTTTCTCAATTTTTGATTTATATTTTGTTTTTAAAAACTGATAATCTTTGTCATCACTAAGTTTATTTTCCACTCAAGTAATATTTCGAAAACAACTTGATGCACTCATTTTATATTTAATACTCATTTGGAAAAAAGTATAATATTCTTTTCAGTATACTAAAGTCATCATCAATCTTTCTTCAACTGAAAGTTTATATTTTCTACCTTTAGTTTTTTTTAAATTTTCTATTTCAATTAATTTTGTTAACATTTCATCAAAATGAAAACGTTTTATACCAAAATATCTATAAAATTGTTCATTTTTTAATTTTTTTAAATTTTCAAAATTCATTTTTATCAACACCTTATTAATTTATTAATAAAGAAATTATAAAATAAATTTTAAATTATTAATTGACTTTTAAAAAATTTATTTACGGAATATGTCTTTAATACTCATTTGGAAAAAAGTATAATATTCTTTTCAGTATACTAAAGTCATCATCAATCTTTCTTCAACTGAAAGTTTATATTTTCTACCTTTAGTTTTTTTTAAATTTTCTATTTCAATTAATTTTGTTAACATTTCATCAAAATGAAAACGTTTTATACCAAAATATCTATAAAATTGTTCATTTTTTAATTTTTTTAAATTTTCAAAATTCATTTTTATCAACACCTTATTAATTTATTAATAAAGAAATTATAAAATAAATTTTAAATTATTAATTGACTTTTAAAAAATTTATTTACGGAATATGTCTATTAATCTCAATTTTACCTTGTTGGGTTATTAATTTTTTTGAATTTATACCATTGCGAGCATTTTCACTAGTATTATGTTGATTTTTTTCATATCCTAAATAATTTTGCATTTCAGAATTCAACATTTTTTCAACTAATCTTTTTGTTAATTCTTTATATAAACCTTCCTCTTTAAAAACTGTTGTTAAATCTTCAGTATTTTCTAGTAATAAATCTACTGCTTTTGATATTGGATTATTATTATTAATATTTTTTTTAGACATACGTAACTCACTCTTTCTAGTTATTTAATTTTATTTACTAGAATTAATTAAACATAGTTATTTTTGTAAGTTACACAGATTACTAAACATTACCAAAATTTTACTGTTGCAATGTCCTTCAAATGCTCATAGGGCTTTTAATTTACCTTTATTTAGTGAACGAATTATACTCATTCTTTTTATTTTATATGCTGATTTATTATCAAATAATCTTTTACCTTTTTCAGATCAACCATATTTATAAAATTCATTATCATCAATTCCAGATTCATCAATATATAATAATAAATCTTCATTCATTATTTTAGCTATTTATTTTAAAAAATCTTCTTGTTTATTTTTATCTCTTTGTTCATATAGAAAAGTTTTTTTATATGTATAATTTTGTTTTTTGAAATAGTTATAAACTGTTTCTTTAGTCATATCACCAAATTTTTCAATTACTTTTTGAACTGTAACATCTTTATTTTGCGCTAAATAATTTTTTAATTCATCTAAATCATTTATTTTGTGGCTATGTCCTTTTTGATAATTCAAAATTGGTTTTATATGCCCAGTTTCTTTTTTTCTTTTTCTTCATAATAATAAAGTCTTTCTAGTAATATTGAACAATTTACAAATTTCTTTAATTTTCATGTTTTTACTTTCATAGGCTTCTATTATTTTTCTTCGTAAGTCTTCACTGTATGGTTTTGGCATAATTTAATCTTCCTAATCTATTTTAAATATTGCTGAATTGTACTTTTAAATTCAAAAACTGTTTAAATTACATATTATTATTTTACATTATTTATGAGTAAACATTACTTTAGTTAGCTATAGATATTCAAAATATAAATAATGGTATTGAAAATAAAAGTAAAAAAAGTAATATAAACAGCATTATGAGAGAACATAATTATGCAAAAAAAATACCTATTTTATAAAAAAATTTAATTTAATTATAAAAAGTTTTAATATAAAAAATAGCAAGAACATATGTTCTTGCTATTTTTGTAAACTTTGGTTTTGGTAATTTTTTCAATAATTTAAAATTAAATCATCATTAAATAAATTAATTTCATTTTTTTTAATTCCTTTTTTTAATTTATTTATATTTTGTCATAATATATTTTGTAAAGGTATTGGATACTTTCATATTCGACGATTAGTTTTAAATTCTTTCAAATCTAACAGTTTATAAGAACGATTAGGAAATACTTTAACATCTAAATCATAATCAATGTATTTAACTGTTTGCGAATCTAAAATAAAGGGACTGGCAATATTACAATAATAATGAACACCATCATTACGAATCATACAAATAATATTGTATCAATCATTTTTAAAAAATAACCAAATTGCTGGATCAACGGTTGTTCATTTACGACCATTAATTTCAGTAATTGTTACATTCTCATTTACTAAAACTAAATATTTTTCAGTATCTTCTAAAACAATTGAATTATTTCAACTACGATATAAATCGCCATTATGCTTATATGCATGAATTGAAAGTATTTGCCCTTCTTTAAGGTACATATACATTTAAACCTCAACTTTCTGCAAATCATAAAACATAATAATTATACCATTATTTATTTAGTAAATAAAAAGCGAAAAATAAATTTATAATAATATTTATTTAAAAAAGAAAAAACTCCAAAAAGGAGTAATAAAAAACATAATTTTATTAAATGGGGCGACTGACGGGATTTGAACCCGCGAATGTCAGTTCCACAAACTGATGCGCTAGACCGCTACGCCACAGTCGCCATATTAGTTTCTATAAGTAAAACCGTTAAATATTATACAATAAATTTATCATTTTTTAATATTTTTTTTCATAAAACTACAAAAATAATCATCTAATTTTCATATATAACAGTAACAATAATAAAAAACAATGCTACTATTAACAATTAGAACACAATTTAAAATAAAGTTTTATACCCTTAATAAAACGCATAAAATGTAATAGATAATATCTTATTAAATCAATTTATTAATCAAACTTTATTGATAATAATAACTTACAAGTAATTTAGATAATAATACTTATGATTAAAAATTTAGCAATATACTCATTCTTTTCTCAATTAATTTTAATTAAGAACACCAAAAACAAAACAAATAGAGGCTTTTTAAAAATCTGTGTATCTTTTTACAAAGTTACTAGTTTAGATTAATTCTATCTTCAAATTTTATCATAAAATGAGCAATTGCTGTATTTCAATTTTGAATGGGCAGTGTTCATTTTTTTGTTATATTTTCAATTGCTAAGTAAAATATTTTAAAAACTGCCATATCATTTGGAAAAACTTTTTTATTTCTAATAAATTTTCGTAATTGACTATTAACATATTCAATAGCATTTGTTGTATAAATCACTCTTTTGATTTCTGCAGGATAACTAATAAAAACCATTAAATTATCTCAATTTTTATATCATGATTTAGCAATTTGAGGATATTGTTTATTTCATTTACTTTCAAAAGATTCTAAAGCTTGCATTGCTTGTTCTTCACTACATGCACTATAAATTGGTTTTAAATCTGTAACTAGTGATTTTCTATGTTTGTATGAAACATATTTTAAACTATTTCTAATTTGATGAACTATGCATAATTGATGTTCGGTTTTAGGATAAAATGATTGTATTGCTTCTGACATTCCTGTTAAATTGTCACTACAAGCAATAATAATATCATTTAAGCCTCGATTTTTCATTTCTGTGAAATTAGATAATCAAAACTTAGAACCTTCATTTTCACTAATTCATAAGCCTAAAACATCTTTTTTACCTTCTAAATCAACTCCTAGTACTATATAAACTGATTTGTTAATAATGCGTTTATCTTGTCGCACTTTAACTACTATACAATCAAAATAAACAATCGGATAAACAATTTCTAATGGCCGATTTTGTCATGCTTTAACATCATCAATAACATCATCAGTAATTTGAATAATAACACTTTCACTAATATCAGCACCATGATATAACTCTTGTAACTGCATTCTAATATCTGATAAAGCCATGCCTTGAGGCTTTTTAAAAATCTGTGTATCTTTTTACAAAGTTACTAGTTTAGATTAATTATATCTTCAAATTTTATCATAAAATGAGCAATTGCTGTATTTCAATTTTGAATGGGCATTGTTCATTTTTTTGTTATATTTTCAATTGCTAAGTAAAATATTTTAAAAACTGCCATATCATTTGGAAAAACTTTTTTATTTCTAATAACTTTTCGTAATTAACTATTAACAGATTCAATAGCATTTGTTGTATAAATCACTCTTTTGATTTCTGCAGGATAACTAATAAAAACCATTAAATTATCTCAATTTTTATATCATGATTTAGCAATTTGAGGATATTGTTTATTTCATTTACTTTCAAAAGATTCTAAAGCTTGTATTGCTTGTTCTTCACTACATGCACTATAAATTGGTTTTAAATCTGTAACTAGTGATTTTCTATGTTTGTATGAAACATATTTTAAACTATTTCTAATTTGATGAACTATGCATAATTGATGTTCGGTTTTAGGATAAAATGATTGTATTGCTTCTGACATTCCTGTTAAATTGTCACTACAAGCAATAATAATATCATTTAAGCCTCGATTTTTCATTTCTGTGAAATTAGATAATCAAAACTTAGAACCTTCATTTTCACTAATTAATAAGCCTAAAACATGTTTTTTACCTTCTAAATCAACTCCTAGTGCTATATAAACTGATTTGTTAATAATGAGTTTATCTTGTCGTACTTTAACTACTATACAATCAAAATAAACAATCTGATAAACACTTTCTAATGGCCGATTTTGTCATGCTTTAACATCATCAATAACATCATCAGTAATTTGACTAATAACACTTTCACTAATATCAGCACCATGATATAACTCTTGTAACTGCGTTCTAATATCTGATAAAGTCATGTCTTTGGCATATAACGAAAGAACTTGTTTATCAAAACCATCAAATCTTCTTTGTCGAGGCTTTTTAAAAATCTGTGTATCTTTTTACAAAGTTACTAGTTTAGATTAATTCTATCTTCAAATTTTATCATAAAATGAGCAATTGCTGTATTTCAATTTTGAATGGGCATTGTTCATTTTTTTGTTATATTTTCAATTGCTAAGTAAAATATTTTAAAAACTGCCATATCATTTGGAAAAACTTTTTTATTTCTAACAACTTTTCGTAATTGAATATTAACAGATTCAATAGCATTTGTTGTATAAATCACTCTTTTGATTTCTGCATGATAACTAATAAAAACCATTAAATTATCTCAATTTTTATATCATGATTTAGCAATTTGAGGATATTGTTTATTTCATTTACTTTCAAAAGATTCTAAATCTTGCATTGCTTGTTCTTCACTACATGCACTATAAATTGGTTTTAAATCTGTAACTAGTGATTTTCTATGTTTGTATGAAACATATTTTAAACTATTTCTAATTTGATTAACTATGCATAATTGATGTTCGGTTTTAGGATAAACTGATTGTATTGCTTCTGACATTCCTGTTAAATTGTCACTACAAACAATAAGAATATCATTTAAGCATCGATTTTTCATTTCTGTGAAATTAGATAATCGAAACTTAGAACCTTCGTTTTCGCTAATTCATAAACCTAAAATATCTTTTTTACCTTCTAAATCAACTCCTAGTGCTATATAAACTGATTTGTTAATAATGAGTTTATCTTGTCGTACTTTAACTACTATACAATCAAAATAAACAATCGGATAAAAACTTTCTAATGGCCGATTTTGTCATGCTTTAACATCATCAATAACATCATCAGTAATTTGACTAATAACACTTTCACTAATATCAGCACCATGATATAACTCTTGTAACTGCATTCTAATATCTGATAAAGTCATGCCTTTGGCATATAATGAAAGAACTTGTTGATCAAAACCATCAAATCTTCTTTGTCTTTTTGCAACTATTTACTGGATCAAAATTACTATTACGATCTCGTGGTACATTAATCTTAATTTTATCTTGTTGAGTTATTAATTTTTTTGAATTTATACCATTACGAGCATTTTCGCTATTATTATGTTGATTTTTTTCATATCCTAAATAATTTTGCATTTCAGAATTCAACATTTTTTCAACTAATCTTTTTGTTAATTCTTTATATAAACCTCCCTCTTTAAAAACTGTTGTTAAATCTTCAGTATTTTCTAGTAATAAATCTACTGCTTTTGATATTGGATCATTATTATTAATATTTTGTTTTTTAGACATAAGTAACTCACTCTTTCTAGTTATTTAATTTTATTTACTAGAATTAATTAAACATAGTTATTTTTGTAAGTTACACAGATTACTAAACATTACCAAATTTATTTTTAAAGTATTTTTTTAAAAATATTAACTTCTATAATTATTAACACTAAAAAATTTATAAATATTATTATTGACAATTGATTAAATTTATTTACGGAATATGTCTATTGTACAATAGTTAAAATAATTGCTTTTGCTCCTCAATTATCATCAGTAATTTTTAAAAATTCATCTAATTTTTTAATCAATTTTTATTTATTCATTATCAAATTCACCATTTCTAATTTTCTCAAATAATTAATTCATCAATTTCTTTTATATTTGGGTTTTTAAAACAATTTTTACAATTTGGTAAATTATAATTTTCTTTACAAACTTTACACGTTTTCATTATTATTCTACTTATTTTTAATTTAATTAGCAATTTCACTTAATATTTTTAATACTTTATATTCATTTTTTAATTCTTTAATAATAAATATTAAAAACATTATTAGTGTTATGCTTGTTATTAATATTGGTACTATTAATAAAATTTTTCATAATATCATTTTTTACTCTTTTCATTTTTTAAATCATTTAACATTTATTGAACAAAATGCACGATTTTTAGGAATGTTTAAAGTATTAAAGATTTGACCAGTTACTATAATTTCATCATTTTTGTTTAATAAAATACATCGTTTATAAAATTTTTGGTTATTAAAAATTAAAGTAACATAGTTTAATCCATTTCATTGACCTCTAACACTATAATATAATTCTTTATTACCTTTTTCGTAATTGACTATTAACAGATTCAATAGCATTACTTAGTTTTACTGTTAATTTCACATAATTGGATTTATCTTTCATTTTTATAATTACTTATAATTGGGTTTGCTTATACGCATCTTGTTCCTGAAATTGTTGAAAATTTAAAACCAAGATTTTTCATTTTATCTTTATTTTTTGGATGGTTTTCTTGATAATCTCAATTCATAATATCTTTTACTAATACCATTAATGCACCAATAATTTTAGGTGTTGCTAAGGGATTGGTTAATAATTGTTTTGGGTTTAAATAAAAATTTTCTACACTTACTAATACTTTTTTATTATTTAAAAATTTCTTAAAATATTTTAATTTTTCTTTATAAATATTTTTACATTCTAAAATAGTTTTTGCTTGGAATGTTTCACGAAAAATAATATTATTAGTTTCATTTGAATATATAACAATTCCATTATTACCAATACCAGCTGGGTCAATACCAATCTTTATTTCATATTGCATTATTAATCAAAGTCGCCTTTAATTTCATCTCTTAATTTAATAATAAATCCGAATGGAGTTAAACCTTGTGTATGGCCAATATAAAAGGTTTCATAATCAAGTATTCTATTAATTATTTTTTCTTTATATTCATTAGACATATTCCGTAAATAAATTTAATCAATTGTCAATAATAATATTTATAAATTTTTTAGTGTTAATAATTATAGAAGTTAATATTTTTAAAAAAATACTTTAAAAATAAATTTATATTTCAAACACAAAAATTGTTAATATTATTTTTATATTAACTTGATAAAAATTTAAATTTTTAAAAAAATATTTTTAATATTTTTTTATTTTAATGGTTTTGTTTTATTAAAAATTTCACAAAGTAAGTTAAATCTTAAGTACATAAGTCTAAATATACTTTTTCTACATTTATTTATTAAAATTTTGAATCTTTTTAATCAAGCAAAAACATGTTCAACTTTAATTCTAATTTTTGAAATAATTTTATTGTAGATTTTTTCTTGTTTAGTTAATTTTTTATTTTTAGTTTTTTTAATTGGTAATATAGTATTTTTATAAATATTTTGTATTCCTTGATATCCCAAATCACCAATAATTATTGTTTTTTCTGAAAATTCAAGATTTTAATTTTTTAATATTTGAAAATCATGTACTTTTCCATTATCAGCAAAAATATCAATAATTTTTTTATTAAAAAAGTCATATATAATTTAAAATTTTATAGAAAACATTCAACTTTTACCAGAAAAATATTCTAACTGTAGTTTTTTTTAGTTGGTCTTTCAATTTCAATTTCAGTTGAATCAATTAAATAAAATTGAAATTCATTTAAATCTTCTTGTTTTTTCTCAATTTTTGATTTATATTTTGTTATTAAAAACTGATAATCTTTGTCATAACTAAGTTTATTTTCTACTCAAGTAATATTTCAAAAACAACTTGATGCACTCATT
Source organism: Spiroplasma ixodetis (assembly GCF_040369795.1). Lineage (GTDB taxonomy): Bacteria > Bacillota_I > Bacilli_A > Mycoplasmatales > VBWQ01 > Spiroplasma_E > Spiroplasma_E ixodetis_B. Next base: position 845,421 of record NZ_AP028955.1, on the reverse strand, counting down.
TTATATTTAATACTCATTTGGAAAAAAGTATAATATTCTTTTCAGTATACTAAAGTCATCATCAATCTTTCTTCAACTGAAAGTTTATATTTTCTACCTTTAGTTTTTTTTAAATTTTCTATTTCAATTAATTTTGTTAACATTTAATCAAAATGAAAACGTTTTATACCAAAATATCTATAAAATTGTTCATTTTTTAGTTTTTTTTAAATTTTCAAAATTCATTTTTATCAACACCTTATTAATTTATTAACAAAGAAATTATAAAATAAATTTTAAATTATTAATTGACTTTTCAAAAATTTATTTACGGAATATGTCTATTAATTACTTCTTTTTTAAAAACTTCTCTTAATTTTTCTATATTATTTAAATGTTCTTTTATTATTTCTTGATTACGTTTTTTATTATATTCATTAATAATTTCTTGGTCTTTATAAGAAAATGGTTTTTGTTTATTCATATTTATACCTCCTACTTAACCTAACATTTAAAATACAGTCATAACAAATTGCTTTATTATTTTATCTCTTAAAAAGTTTTGTCTTGTTTTTATATCATTAGTATTAAAGAATAAATAATCTAATTTATGTTGTTTACATGTTCAACAAAAATACTTTTTCATTTTATTTACCTACATTTTCTTATTTTTTATCAATAATATAATCAATGGTTATATTTCTATAATTATTAAAATGAGTTTTACATAATCCTAATTTTGTATCTTTTTTAATTGAACAAACATATATTTCTTTATTACTGTTATTATTTTTACAATCATAACTATCACAATATCATAGTCATTCATAATCATTACTCATTATTAAATTACCTTACTTATAGCTAACTAAAGTAATGTTTACTCATATCTTGAAAAACAAAATCAATAGTTTTTTTAATATTTGGTCAATAATTTGGTAATATTTTTCTTATATTATGTTTTATAGCAAATCAAAAATGTTCAATTGGATTTAAATTAGGAGAATATGGTGGAAGAAATAATAGTTTGCATCCAGCATTTTCAATTAATTGTTGTGTTAATTTAGATTTATGAAACGTTGCATTATCTAAAACTATAATTTGTCCACGCTTTAATACTGGAATTAGTATATTTTTTACATATGATTCAAAAATTTTACTGTTGCAATGTCCTTCAAATGCTCATAGGGCTTTTAATTTACCTTTATTTAGTGAACCAATTATACTCATTCTTTTTATTTTATATGCGGGTTTATTATCAAATAATCTTTTACCTTTTTCAGATCAACCATATTTATAAAATTCATTATCATCAATTCCAGACTCATCAATATATACTAAATCTTCATTCATTATTTTAGCTATTTCTTTTAAAAAATCTTCTTGTTTGTTTTTATCTCTTTGTTCATATAAAAAAGTTTTTTTATATGTATAGCTAACTAAATTAATGTTTACTCATAAATAATGTAAAATAATAATATGTAATTTAAACAGTTTTTGAATTTAAAAGTACAATTCAGAAATATTTAAAATAGATTAGGAAGATTAAATTATGCCAAAACCATACAGTGAAGACTTACGAAGAAAAGTAATAGAAGACTATGAAAGTAAAAACATGAAAATTAAAGAAATTTGTAAAGTGTTCAATATTACTAGAAAGACTTTATTCTTATGAAGAAAAAGAAAAAAAGAAACTGGGCATATAAAACCAATTTTGAATTATCAAAAAGAACATAGCCACAAAATAAAGGATTTAGATGAATTAAAAAATTATTTAGCGCAAAATAAAGATGTTACAGTTCAAAAAGTGATTGAAAAATTTGGTGATATGACTAAAGAAATAGTTTATAACTATTTCAAAAAACTAAATTATACATATAAAAAAACTTTTTTATATGAACAAAGAGATAAAAATAAACAAGAAGATTTTTTAAAAGAAATAGCTAAAATAATGAATGAATATTTAGTATATATTGATGAATCTGGAATTGATGATAATGAATTTTATAAATATGGTTGATCTGAAAAAGGTAAAAGATTATTTGATAATAAACCCGCATATAAAAGACATATTCCGTAAATAAATTTTTTAAAAGTCAATTAATAATTTAAAATTTATTTTATAATTTCTTTATTAATAAATTAATAAGGTGTTGATAAAAATGAATTTTGAAAATTTAAAAAAATTAAAAAATGAACAATTTTATAGATATTTTGGTATAAAACGTTTTCATTTTGATGAAATGTTAACAAAATTAATTGAAATAGAAAATTTAAAAAAAACTAAAGGTAGAAAATATAAACTTTCAGTTGAAGAAAGATTGATGATGACTTTAGTATACTGAAAAGAATATTATACTTTTTTCCAAATGAGTATTAAATATAAAATGAGTGCATCAAGTTGTTTTCGAAATATTACTTGAGTAGAAAATAAACTTAGTGATGACAAAGATTATCAGTTTTTAAAAACAAAATATAAATTAAAAATTGAGAAAAAACAAGAAGATTTAAAGACCAACTAAAAAAAACTACAGTTAGAATATTTTTCTGGTAAAAGTTGAATGTTTTCTATAAAATTTCAAATTATATATGACTTTTTTAATAAAAAAATTGTTGATATTTTTGCTGATAATGGAAAAGTACATGATTTTCAAATATTAAAAAATTCAAATCTTTAATTTTCAGAAAAAACAATAATTATTGGTGATTTGGGATATCAAGGAATACAAAATATTTATAAAAATACTATATTACCAATTAAAAAAACTAAAAATAAAAAATTAACTAAACAAGAAAAAATCTACAATAAAATTATTTCAAAAATTAGAATTAAAGTTGAACATGTTTTTGCTTGATTAAAAAGATTCAAATCTTTAATTTTCAGAAAAAACAATAATTATTGGTGATTTGGGATATCAAGGAATACAAAATATTTATAAAAATACTATATTACCAATTAAAAAAACTAAAAATAAAAAATTAACTAAACAAGAAAAAATCTACAATAAAATTATTTCAAAAATTAGAATTAAAGTTGAACATGTTTTTGCTTGATTAAAAAGATTCAAAATTTTAATAAATAAATGTAGAAAAAGTATATTTAGACTTATGTACTTAAGATTTAACTTACTTTGTGAAATTTTTAATAAAACAAAACCATTAAAATAAAAAAATATTTTTAATATTTTTTTAAAAATTTAAATTTTTATCAAGTTAATATAAAAATAATATTAACAATTTTTGTGTTTGAAATATAAATTTATTTTTAAAGTATTTTTTTAAAAATATTAACTTCTATAATTATTAACACTAAAAAATTTATAAATATTATTGTTGACAATTGATTAAATTTATTTACGGAATATGTCTAAAATAAAAAGAACGAGTATAATTGGTTCGCTAAATAAAGGTAAATTAAAAGCCCTATGAGCGTTTGAAGGACATTGCAACAGTAAAATTTTTGAATCATATGTAAAAAATCGGTAATGTTTAGTAATCTGTGTAACTTACAAAAATAACTATGTTTAATTAATTCTAGTAAATAAAATTAAATAAATAGAAAGAGTGAGTTATGTATGTCTAAAAAACAAAATATTAATAATAATGATCCAATATCAAAAGCAGTAGATTTATTACTAGAAAATACTGAAGATTTAACAACAGTTTTTAAAGAGGGAGGTTTATATAAAGCATTAACAAAAAGATTAGTTGAAAAAATGTTGAATTCTGAAATGCAAAATTATTTAGGATATGAAAAAAATCAACATAATAATAGTGATAATGCTCGTAATGGTATAAGTTCAAAAAAATTAATAACTCAACAAGGTAAAATTGAGATTAATGTACCACGAGATCGTAATAGTAATTTTGAGCCAGTAATAGTTGCAAAAAGACAAAGAAGATTTGATGGTTTTGATCAACAAGTTCTTTCATTATATGCCAAAGGCATGACTTTATCAGATATTAGAATGCAGTTACAAGATTTATATCATGGTGCTGATATTAGTGAAAGTGTTATTAGTCAAATTACTGATGATGTTATTGATGATGTTAAAGCATGACAAAATCGGCCATTAGAAAGTGTTTATCCGATTGTTTATTTTGATTGTATAGTAGTTAAAGTACGACAAGATAAACGCATTATTAACAAATCAGTTTATATAGCACTAGGAGTTGATTTAGAAGGTAAAAAAGATATTTTAGGTTTATTAATTAGTGAAAATGAAGGTTCTAAGTTTTGATTATCTAATTTCACAGAAATGAAAAATCGAGGCTTAAATGATATTCTTATTGCTTGTAGTGACAATTTAACAGGAATGTCAGAAGCAATACAATCAGTTTATCCTAAAACCGAACATCAATTATGCATAGTTCATCAAATTAGAAATAGTTTAAAATATGTTTCATACAAACATAGAAAATCACTAGTTACAGATTTAAAACCGATTTATAGTGCATGTAGTGAAGAACAAGCAATGCAAACTTTAGAATCTTTTGAAAGTAAATGAAATAAACAATATCCTCAAATTGCTAAATCATGATATAAAAATTGAGATAATTTAATGGTTTTTATTAGTTATCCTGCAGAAATCAAAAGAGTGATTTATACAACAAATGCTATTGAATCTGTTAATAGTCAATTACGAAAAGTTATTAGAAATAAAAAAGTTTTTCCAAATGATATGGCAGTTTTTAAAATATTTTACTTAGCAATTGAAAATATAACAAAAAAATGAACACTGCCCATTCAAAATTGAAATACAGCAATTGCTCATTTTATGATAAAATTTGAAGATAGAATTAATCTAAACTAGTAACTTTGTAAAAAGATACACATATTTTTAAAAAGCCTCAAAAAATATACTAATTCCAGTATTAAAGCGTGGACAAATTATAGTTTTAGATAATGCAACGTTTCATAAATCTAAATTAACACAACAATTAATTGAAAATGCTGGATGCAAACTATTATTTCTTCCACCGTATTCTCCTAATTTAAATCTAATTGAACATTTTTGATTTGCTATAAAACATAATATAAGAAAAATATTACCAAATTATTGACCAAATATTAAAAAAGCGATTGATTTTGTTTTTCGAGATATGAGTAAACATTACTGTAGTTAGCTATATAATTTAGTTTTTTGAAATAGTTATAAACTATTTCTTTAGTCATATCACCAAATTTTTCAATCACTTTTTGAACTGTAACATCTTTATTTTGCGCTAAATAATTTTTTAATTCATCTAAATCCTTTATTTTGTGGCTATGTTCTTTTTGATAATTCAAAATTGGTTTTATATGCCCAGTTTCTTTTTTTCTTTTTCTTCATAAGAATAAAGTCTTTCTAGTAATATTGAACACTTTACAAATTTCTTTAATTTTCATGTTTTTACTTTCATAGTCTTCTATTACTTTTCTTCGTAAGTCTTCACTGTATGGTTTTGGCATAATTTAATCTTCCTAATCTATTTTAAATATTGCTGAATTGTACTTTTAAATTCAAAAACTGTTTAAATTACATATTATTATTTTACATTATTTATGAGTAAACATTACTTTAGTTAGCTATATAAGAAATTATTGTTTTACTTACAAATAATAATTTAATCAACTAAATTTCATTTTTTCTATCAATATGTAAAAGAAAAACCCCATAAATAATATATTGTAATTTCATTAAATAAAAAATAAGAATATATAACTAGATTTATTTTAAAATAACAATATATTTTTCCTTTAAGACATTACAAAAAAACATAAAAAAAATACTTAGTAAAAATAAAAAATAATACTAGTAGGCTAATAACCAATAATTTTGTGTGTCTTAAATTTATTATAACACCGCAACTTTTAAAATTAATAAAATTTTATTAATTTTATTATTAAAATATCATTTTAAATAAAAAAATTAGCACCCTTATTATGGTTCTAATTTAATAATATTTTTATAATATTTTATTATCTTGATTTTTTGTTCATAGTAAAGCTAATGAAAGAATAGCAGCAGCAATACAACCATAAAAGTAATAAAATAAATAATCTCAGTTTTCATTACAAAAACCAGCAATTACTACTTTTGAAAAAAGAGCATCACCAAGAAAATAACCAGATAATCCTGTAAATCCTGAAGCAGTAGCGGCTGCTTTCTTATTTGTTAGTTCAATAGCAGTAGCACCAATCATCGCTTGTGGCATATAAACACCAAAACCAGCAATCATTAAAGCAGTAATAAGCATAGGCATATTACCACGAGGAGCAACTTGCAATAAAACCAGTCCACAAAGTGCAATTAATAATCCAAATATCATTAATGGTGCTTTACGATTATTAAAAAATCACTTAGCAAAATATGCTGCAGAAATACCACCAAATAAACCAGATAATTCAAAACAGGCAGCAAATCATTTACTATGTTTTAAATCTAAACCATGAACATCTTTCATTAAAATTAATGTTCATCCTGCCAGTCCTTGTCGTACAACATATACTCAAATATTAGCAAATGCTAATATTCATAAAAATTTATTTTTTAAAATATACTTTACAAAAATTTCTTTTCAATTAAGTTCTGCTTTTTCTTCTTTATGTTCTAGAACACCTTTTCATTTTTCAACAGTAGGTAACCCTTCTGCTTCGGGGCGATCACGTAATCCTCATAAACATAATGGAATCATAGCTAAAGCAAAAACACTAGGAATTCAAAAATATAAACCATAAATTGTTCCACCCGGATCAAGTACTGTTACTAAAGAAATAACAACAACTGGTAATAAAGCAGCGCCAATATTTTGTCCTGAGTTTCAAATTCCAATACGTCCTGAACGTTCTTTATCAGTAAATCAATGAGAAAATAGTCTAGCTGTAGCTGGTCAACCCATACCTTGGAAAACAGCCAACATCGCAATCAAACTCAACATCATTACAAACGGACCAACACTAATTTTATTTCCAGCAAAAGCAACTACACCACCCATAATAATATTTAAAATAGAAGAAACAAATAATCCAACAATCATGATTACTCTTCCTGAACTACGGTCAGCGACATTTCCAACAATAAATTTAGCACCACCATAAACAACCGCAAAAATTGTTCCCATTAAAGCATACTCCATTTTAGTTATGCTACCATTGCTTTCTAAAGCAGAACCCGCTACTGTATACGCTTGACGAGTAAAGTAGTAAAGAATATATGATAAAATGCTAAAACCAAAAACTTGATTACGTAAAATAATAAATTTTTTATTAACTTGCTTTAAGTCTTCACTAAAAATTTCTTTTTTTGCAGGTGGCTTAAAAACACATGCAAGTCTATTAAAAACAGACATTTTTTTACCCTCCTTCTAAAAGGATGCATAAATTATAGTAACCCAAATAACCTGCTCTTAAAAAATTAATATAAACATACTTTAACACATAGGTTTTTACAATTTTTGTTTTTGTGGAAAAATAAATAATATTAAAAATTAAAAAATAACTCTCTACCAAACTATTTTTTTGAAATACCATAAATAAATATTAACTCTACATCTTTTAAAATTCATTTACATTTATTTATTAAACAGTTTTATAAAATGTAGCAATAATTTATTTATCCCCTTCTCAAATTGTTTAGTTCTAACCTATATATTTTAGATTATAACAGATATATTCTAAAATTGAAAAGATATTTCTTTAATTTTAAAAAAAATAAGGCTTTTATCCCTTTATGTACTATTTTTAAATTTTATCACATAAATGGAGATAAAAGCCTATCTAGGAAATTATCCCCACATGTATCTAAATCAAACACAAAATTATAGTTTCAAAACTAGTTATCTTATTGAATTTATATGCAGCTTCTTTTGCATATAGATAACTAAAGTAATGTTTACTCATAAATAATGTAAAATAATAACATGTAATTTAAACAGTTTTTGAATTTAAAAGCACAATTAATCAATATTTAAAATAGATTAGGAAGATTAAATTATGCCAAAACCATACAGTGAAGACTTACGAAGAAAAGTAATAGAAGCCTATGAAAGTAAAAAAATGAAAATTAAAGAAATTTGTAAAGTGTTCAATATTACTAGAAAGACTTTGTTCTTATGAAGAAAAAGAAAAAAAGAAACTGGGCATATAAAACCAATTTTGAATTATCAAAAAGGACATAGCCACAAAATAAAGGATTTAGATGAATTAAAAAATTATTTAGTGCAAAATAAAGATGTTACATTTCAAAAAGTAATTGAAAAATTTGGTGATATGACTAAAGAAACAGTTTATAACTATTTCAAAAAACTAAATTATACATATAAAAAAACTTTTCTATATGAACAAAGAGATAAAAACAAACAAGAAGATTTTTTAAAATAAATAGCTAAAATAATGAATGAAGATTTAGTATATATTGATGAATCTGGAATTGCTGATAATGAATTTTATAAATATGGTTGATCTGAAAAAGGTAAAAGATTATTTGATAATAAACCCGCATATAAAATAAAAAGAATGAGTATAATTGGTTCACTAAATAAAGGTAAATTAAAATCCCTATGAGCATTTGAAGGGCATTGCAACAGTAAAATTTTTGAATCATATGTAAAAAATATACTAATTCCAGTATTAAAGCGTGGACAAATTATAGTTTTAGATAATGCAACGTTTCATAAATCTAAATTAACACAACAATTAATTGAAAATGCTGGATGCAAACTATTATTTCTTCCGCCATATTCTCCTAATTTAAATCCAATTGAACATTTTTGATTTGCTATAAAACATAATATAAGAAAAATATTACCAAATTATTGGCCAAATATTAAAAAAGCGATTGATGTTGTTTTTTAGAAATACGTAGCTCACTCTTTCTAGTTATTTAATTTTATTTACTAGAATTAATTAAACATAGTTATTTTTGTAAGTTACACAGATTACTAAACATTACCTCAAATTGCTAAATCATGATATAAAAATTGAGATAATTTAATGGTTTTTATTAGTTATCCTGCAGAAATCAAAAGAGTGATTTATACAACAAATGCTATTGAATCTGTTAATAGTCAATTACGAAAAGTTATTAGAAATAAAAAAGTTTTTCCAAATGATATGGCAGTTTTTAAAATATTTTACTTAGCAATTGAAAATATAACAAAAAAATGAACACTGCCCATTCAAAATTGAAATACAGCAATTGCTCATTTTATGATAAAATTTGAAGATAGAATTAATCTAAACTAGTAACTTTGTAAAAAGATACACAGATTTTTAAAAATCCTCAAAATTTTAAAGATATTAATTTTTATTTTAAATTAAAAAAATAAATTATCACCAAATAATAACGTCTTATAATAAATTTTGATATGAAAAACTCTTTTCTACAATATTATGTTCATCTAAATCATTTATTGATTTTCATTTTTTACCATAATTTAAACTACTACTTCCTAATATTTTAGTTTTCTTTTCTAATTTATTAACTTTAGTTTTTAAAATTTCAATATCACTTTCTAACTTATTAATTTTAGTATTTAATACATTATGTTCGCAAATTAATTTATTAAAACTATCCTTACTATATTTATTATTAATTGCTTTAATTTTATTACTTTCTCACATTCCACAAGTCAAAAATTTAAGTGGTCAATGTCACCATCTTCTTGCTAATTGTTTTTCATTTTTGAAATTCAAATTAAAATAATTAATTTGTCCACATATTTTATTTTTAGCTTCTTTTAGTATTTTTAAATCATATATTTTTTCTTGAATTTCTTTAAAAATTTCACTAATGTCTGAACTATCATATAGTGTTAAATCATCTAAACTTTTAGAACTATCTCTATGCTTTATTTCAACTTCTAAATCAGTTTGTGAACCTAATACAAATAACTTATCTTCTGAAGTAGTTAAAACATTACTTAAATCATATTTATATATATTTTTAAAATCTATTGCCAATGTTCCCTTATTTGCTTGTGCTTCTAAAAAACTAATAGTTACAGTAAACAAAGATAAAATTGGCATTATTGCTTTATCAGAATATTTTTTTGTACTTTTTCCACAATTATATTGAAGATATTTAATATTTTTAATAACATTAGGAATATCTGCAACCAAAGATATTCCTTTTAATTCTTCAATAATTCTTTTAAAATAAGGAATTTGAGTATTATGTTGTTTTTGATATCTTAACTTTATACTTTCCAGTTTTTTTATTAACTCTGTTGCAGATAACATTTTTTCTTTTACCATTTTTTAATTTCTCCTCTTTTAAAAAATAAAAAAACCCATTTATTTTTAATAAAAATAAGGGTTAGAAAACTTATATTAAGTTTATGATTTTTATTATACTATCTTTTTTTTAAGATTTTATTAATATACTTTTGGCATAAAATAATAATTAGTTTTTCTAAATTTTAAAAAATTTGGAATGGCAACCTTTTTTAGGACTGTTTTTTGGTAGACATTTGCGCTTGGTGTTTTATGGGGGTTAAGTAGTTTAGAGTGCTGTGGATTCTTATGTTGTTGTATCAATTGATATAATCAAATAATTCTAATTTTAATTGGATTAATGATGTAAAATTTTTATCATTAATAAATTCTGTTTTGAAAGTTGCTTCAGCAACAGCGTTATCATAAGGACAACCTTTTTTGCTTAAAGAGTGGGTAATATTGAAGGCTAATAAAAGTTTATCAATATTTTTATTATTAAATTCATTACCGCGATCGCTATGAAATATTTGAATATTTTTTAAACAACTATTTGAGCACATAAATGCTTGATATACTAATGATGCATCTTCTTTAGTACCTACACTATGTCCAATAATTTCGCGATTGTACAGGTCGATTAATAAGCAAATATAGTTTCATTTACCATTAACTTGAACATAAGTTAAATCACTAACAATAACTTCATTTTTAAGCCTATTATTAAAGTCTCTATTAACAAGATTAGTAATTTGACTATCATTGACTTTATTATGATAATTTTTGTATGATAATTTAGTGTATTTTGATATTAAATTATGTTTATTCATAATTTTTTTAATTTTTCGTCTTGATAAATTAATTTTCTTTTCTTTTAGAACAACTTTTAATCTTCTTGTTCCATAAGTTTCTTTATTTTCTTTAAAAGTGCTAATAACAGCTTCATCATACATATTATTTTGAATTTTATCTTCTTTTTTCTTGAAATTAAAATAATATGTTGATTTAGAGATTTTTAAAAAACGACACATTGTACGAATTTTATATTTAACTTTATTTTTAGTAATAATTTCTATTTTCTGCCTATTATTAGTGCTGCTTGCTTTAAAATATCATTTTCCATTCGTAACTGTTTTAATTCTTTTCTTAATTTATCCAATTAATACGTTTTCTTCAACAGAACGGTTATCTTTAGTTTTAAAACTGCCTGAATTAGTAAATTGCTTAATTCAATTATAAGTAGCTGCTCTTGTAACATTGTACTCTTTAGCAAGACAAAACACTGACTTACCACTTTGATATAAAGCTACTATTTGTTTTTTTAATTCATCTGAATATGAGTTAATATTGGCCATAATTATAATTCTTTTCTTTTAACTAATTTGTTCACTTGTCTACGTAATTAGTGCCCCATAAAGTGTAACCCATCCAATTTTTCTTCCACCATATTCTCCTAATTTAAATCCAATTGAACATTTTTGATTTGCTATAAAACATAATATAAGAAAAATATTACCAAATGATTGACCAAATATTAAAAAAGTTATTGATTTTTTTCAAGATATGAGTAAACATTACTTTAGTTAGCTATATGTTAATTGTCAATTGTAAAAAATATATTCTGATTTTGCTTTTAATAAAAAACAATAATTATTTTCACCTAATAAAATTGGGTTAAAACATTCATATTTTTTTATTATATTAATACTAGCAAGTAACATATCCCAACGTATTCCATCACTTACTATCACTATTTGTTGAAAATTAATTTTTTTGGAAATTGCAGTAACTATCGCAAGTTCACTATCAATAAAATATTTTTTTTATTAAAAGTAATAATTTCAAAATTATGTATTTTACTTTGATCATTTAAAATCTTTAACTGTTGTTTATTAATGGTATCATTATCACCACAAATAAACTTAATTGATTTTTTATATTTTAATCATGATAAAACACCAGTTTCAACACCAATAAAAATTGGATTAATAAATTGTTCTCAAATTAAATTATAATCACGACAAACAATTACTAATTTTTTAATATAACTATTTTTCATAATTTGTTAACATCGCAACTTGTTTTTTTACTGAATTATCACTATTTAATAAATAACTACCCGCTACTAAGTAATTAGCACCAGCAGTAATACAATCATTTGCTGTTCAATTATTAATGCCACCATCAACAGCAATTGTAATATTTGGAAAATTATTATCGATATGTTTTACTAACATTTTAATTTTATTAATAGTTAAATCTAAAAAACGTTTTCCACCCGCACCTGGTTGCACACTCATAATTAAAATTGTATCAAGATCTTTCAAATAATCATAAATTTTTGAAATTGGTGTATCAGGATTAATGGCAATTCCTTTTTTAAAACCAGGGTTTTTTCACTGCATAAATTCTTTTAATTGCTCTTCTGTTAATGCTTCATAATGCAAAGTAATATTTTTAACTTGCGGTAAAATTATAAATGGTTTTAAATAATCACATACTTTTAATGTTGTTATCTTTACCATCATATGACAATCAATATTGATATTAGAACTAAATTTACATACATCACTTAATATTTTTGCACCAAAACTTAAATTTTCAACAAAATGATGATCCATAACATCAAAATGAATTCAATTAATTCCTGCATTTTGTAAATTTAATAAATCATCTTTTAAAGATAGAAAGTTAGCAGTTAAAATGCTAGCGGCAATCGTCACTTCTTTTTTCATATATTACCATCCTTTATTTTAAATTATTAATTTTATTGAATTCTATTAAAATTTTACAATAATCTTCATAAAAAAAACTGGAAATTATTTTATTTGCAACTGCTTTTTTAATTGCACATTCTGGTTCTTGCTGATGTAAGCAAGTACGAAACTTACAATTTTGTCAAATATTAGTAAAACTAGGAAAATTAGTAGCAATATCAATACTACTTAAACCTTGAAACTGAAAGACTGAAAAACCAGGTGTATCTGCAATAATACCATCATGTAAAAAATAAAGGCGAGTTTTAGTTGTGGTATGTTTACCACGATTTAAACTTGTAGAAATACCCTGTGTTCATAGTTTTAAATTATTATCCAAACTATTTAAAGTTGAACTCTTTCCCACTCCTGAAGTACCTGTTAATATTGATAACTTGTTTGTAAAAACTTTTTTTAAATCTTCAATACCATTTTTTTTAAAATTTGAAATAAAAATTATTGGTAAATTTAAATTCTGATATGCTTTAACTTTTGTTCAAACTTCATTATCTTTAGTTACCAAATCAATTTTTGTAAATATTAAAATTATTTTTAAATGATAATAATTAAAAATAGTTAATAATTTATTTAATAGAAAACTACTAAGAAAAGGATTAACAAGAGAACTAACAATTAATACTTGATCAACATTAGCAATGCTTGGTCGATATAGTTCATTAAATCGAGGCAAAATTAATTCAACCAAAGGGTTTTTATCATCTTTAAAATTAACTTTAACATAATCACCAACTAAAATTTTTGCTGTTTGAAATTTTAAATTTCCTTTGATTAAACAAGAATAAATTTGATTTTCAATTCTTACTTCAACAAAGTTATTTGCAACTCCAATAACTATTCCTTGTTTAAAGTTCATAGTGTCCTCCAATTAATATAAAATTAATATACTTATAATAACACCAATAAGTAATAATATAATTAAAATTAAATATGATAAAAATTCTTTTTTTAAATAAAATGGTTTTTTTAATTTTTGTGAATTTAAGTAATTTTTATTAAATAACATATTATTTTTATTTTCCATTTTTAAACAACAATCTAAATCATTACTCAATTCACTAATTGTCCGATAGCGATCATTAATATCCTTAGCAGTTGCCTTCAAAATAATATTTTCTAAACTTTGTGGAATATTTTTATTAATTTCATGAATTAATGGCATTGGTTCTTTAATATGTTTGACCGCTAATATTTGTGGATTTTTATGAAAAAAAGGTGGTTTACCAACTAATAATTCATATAATATAATACCTAAAGCATAAATATCACTTTGAATTGTTGGTTTTTGAAATTTTACTACTTCTGGAGCAATATATTTCATTGTGCCTACAACTTGATTAGCGTGTTTTTTAACTTCATAATCATCAATAACAGCAATACCAAAGTCTAAAACTTTAATTGCTCCACTACTAGTTAAAATAATATTTTCAGGTTTTAAATCACGATGAATAATATTGACTACATGACACGCATTAACCCCTTTTAAAATTTCTTTCATAATAACTATAACTTCATTAACTGATAAAACTGAATAATTACTTAAATATTCTTTTAATGTTTTACCTTCTAATAATTCAAAAACTAAGCATCAATCTTTCTTATCAATAAAAACATCATATACCAAAATAACATTGGGATGTCTAACTCTAGATACTGCTCTAATTTCTTGCAAAAATCGTTCTTTTATTAAGTCATCTAGTGGTGAAATTGGATTAATTACTTTTAAAGCGACTTGCCGATTTAAATATTTATCTTGTGCTTCATAAACTTTAGCCATACCACCCGAACCAATAATTTTTAAAATATGATAACGATTATTCAATAATTTATTTATTTCCATTAGTTTCACCATTACTTTTAAATTTATTTTTTAAAAATTACTAACTTATTTATAATTTATATTTTACACAAAAATGTCAAAAGACTAAAATTTTATTTCCATTAATAATACAGTAACATTATCAGTTGAAACATTAAGTAATGCTTGCTTAATTAATAACTTAACTTTGTTATTAATATTTCCATTTTTTTCTAAAATATTAACTATTTCATATTCTTCTAAAAAATCATGAACACCATCACTAGTTAAAAGAAAATATGATGGAATTATTAAGGGTAAATGAAAAATATCGGTTTTTAATGGCTTACGTGGACCAAGAGCACTAGTTAATGCCTTTCAATAGGTGTGATTTAAATCAACACTTGATTCTTTAGTTGTGTTTTTTTGTAAATATAAATTTAAAATATTATGATCAACTGTTAACTGTTTTAATCCTTGTTCATTATATTGATAAATACGTGAATCACCAATATTTACTAAATAAGCTTTGTTATTAGTAATTAAAATTATTACCATAGTTGTTCCCATATCAAGCGCTTGTTCATTACTTAAACTAAAATTATTCATTTCAATTTGAATAATATCTATCTTTTCTTGTAATCATGCATGAATTTGTTTATCATGTTTTAATTTAGTAAAATCTGTTGTTTCAAAAAATTTTTGTAACATACTAACAGCCATATTACTGGCCACTTCACCACATTTATGACCACCCAAACCATCACAAACAACACCAATAACTTGTCCCGTATTATTTGTTAAATATAAAACGGCATCTTGATTATTTGTACGATAATTACCAACATCTGTTTTATAACTAGCATTTATTTTCATAAACTGACCCCCTATATTCCTTTTTTTAATTTACAAATATAAAATCCATCAGTATTGTTATTAAAACCAAAAAATTGTTTTTCTGCAATGATTGTCATATCTGCGTGATTTTTAACAAACTTCTCAATTTGATTTTGATTTTCTTTAATATTGAAAGTACAAGCAACATACACAATTATTGCTTCGGGTTTTAAAATTTGATAAGCCTTATTTAATAATTTTGATTGAACAGTAATTAAGTGATTAATTTCTTCTTTACTTCAATTGATAAGTTTAACTTCTGGTTTTCTTTTAATTAAACCTCAAGCAGCACTAGGGGCATCAATTAAAATTTTGTCAAACTTATTATTAACATCCAATATTGTAGAATCACCATATTTAATTTCAGTATTTGTTACGCCTAATTTTTTTAAATAAGTAGCACCAATTTTTAATCGTTCTTCATTGATATCACAAGCAACTATCTTACCGTGATTAGACATTAAAGTTTCCATATGAGCTGTTTTACTAGCAATTCCTGCACACATATCTAATACTTCATCATATGGTTGTGGATTTAAAAAATGACTAACTAACATACTTGCTTGGTCTTGTTTAATAATTTCACCATTTTCATATAATTTTGTATTAAAAATTGACTTTGAACTAATCATACCATCAGATACTATCTTGCTTAAACAAAAGTTAAAAGATTTATAATTTTCATTGTTTAACACTTTATTAACAGTAGTTTTTAATGTATTAACTCTAAAACTAATTAATGGCATTCTTAAGTTATCTTTTATCAATTGATTTGCAATATTAATACTAAATTGTGATTTTATTAAATAATATAATCAACTAGGATAACTATATTTAATTAATTTAATATTTTGTTTACTTTCTTTTTGTAAGTTAAATTCTGATCTAAATTCAGTAAAACATAAATCTAATACTTTAGAAATAATAAATGTTAGTTTATTATCAATGGTTCTTACTTTTTTTAAATTATTTTCAATGAAGATTTCTTTATTAGTAATTTCTAAAAAATAGATTTCATATAAAACTATTCATAATAAAATAGTTATGCGAAAAGGAATAGTAATTACTGATTTCAAAACATTTCATATTTGATTTAATATATAATCTAAATAAATTTGATTTTTTAAAGTTCCTAGTACTATCTTTTCAATTGCTTCTTTTTCTGATAATGTTAGATTTTTATCTCGCATCATTTGTGCTAATAAAACATTACAATGACCTTTTTCTAGGATTACTTGTACTAGAATTTTATAAACATCATTTTGAATTATCATTATTTAACCCCACAAAATTTTTAATTATACATATATTATAACTTAAATTATTAATTTTAATTTTGATAAGTATTTTACTATTATAACTATTAAAAAATGCATCATTACAATGCATTTTTAGTAATAAATTATTATTTTTAATAAAAAATAAACTATTAAAAGTTGCTCTTTATATTTACTTTACCTTTTCATTTTTTACAATCTTCACCATATTTATACATATTATTAATTTTAATAACAAGAATAATTCCTGATCATATTGCACAAGGTGTATTAGCACAAATTATAACTAAATCTTTCATTAAAATTGTTGATTCAGAACCGCCATGATATGATAAATGAATAATGCCCCATAATACTCATAAACTGTTAGCTGTTGTATAAAGAATAAATGTAAGTAAAGAAATACCATCTGTTTTTTTAGTTTTTATTGTTTTTAAAGATTGTGGACAAAATGCTATAACAGCAATAAGCGCTCCAATAATCCCTATTATAGTAATAATTCATCATTCAGTATTTGCCATTATTTTTATTACTCCAAATTTCTAGCATTTTCGCCCAACGTTTTCATATTTTTTACTTTAACATAAATAATACAATTAGTTGCAGTCATTGTTACTGTATACGGTATTATTAAGATAGAACCTCAAATTGCAATTTCAAGAGTATCAGCACCTTCTGGTCACATTACTGGTAATGTTACTGAAAGTATTCCAAATATCAAGAAAAAAAGATTAGCAATATTGTAAATAATATAAGTTGATAAGATTATATGTTTAGTTTCCTTAGTTTTTATTGTTTTTATTGCTTGTGGAATAAATGTTATAATAGATAATATTCCGGCTAAATAACCTATAATTCCAATAAAAGTTTGCATTTTCATCCTCCATTAAATTTTAAAAATATTTTAGTAGTTTTTTTAAAACTATTAATATATTTATATCTTGTTTTATTAAAAAAAACATTATTTCACTTTTAATTATTTAAAATAGAAAGTGTTTAATTAATATTTTTTCAAATAAATCTAAAAAAATTAAAAAGGGAATTATCCCCACATGTACTAGTGTGGAGGAAAAAATGAATTGAAATGAATTCAATAGCATATTTCAAAATGAAAACGATTGTTTGAAATATATCTAACTAAAGTAATGTTTACTCATAAATAATGTAAAATAATAATATGTAATTTAAACAGTTTTTGAATTTAAAAGTACAATTCAGCAATATTTAAAATAGATTAGGAAGATTAAATTATGCCAAAACCATACAGTGAAGACTTACGAAGAAAAGTAATAGAAGCCTATGAAAGTAAAAATATGAAAATTAAAGAAATTTGTAAAGTGTTCAATATTACTAGAAAGACTTTATTCTTATGAAGAAAAAGAAAAAAAGAAACTGGGCATATAAAACCAATTTTGAATTATCAAAAAGGACATAGCCGCAAAATAAAGGATTTAGATGAATTGAAAAATTATTTAGGGCAAAATAAAGATGTTACAGTTCAAAAAGTAATTGAAAAATTTGGTGATATGACTAAAGAAATAGTTTATAACTATTTCAAAAAACTAAATTATACATATAAAAAAACTTTTCTATATGAACAAAGAGATAAAAATAAACAAGAAGATTTTTTAAAAGAAATAGCTAAAGTAATGAATGAATATTTAGTATTATAGCTAACTAAAGTAATGTTTACTCATATCTTGAAAAATAAAATCAATCGCTTTTTTAATATTTGGCCAATAATTTGGTAATATTTTTCTTATATTATGTTTTATAGCAAATCAAAAATGTTCAATTGGATTTAAATTAGGAGAATATGGTGGAAGAAATAATAGTTTGCATCCAGCATTTTCAATTAATTGTTGTGTTAATTTAGATTTATGAAACGTTGCATTATCTAAAACTATAATTTGTCCAAGCTTTAATACTGGAATTAGTATATTTTTTACATATGATTCAAAAATTTTACTGTTGCAATGTCCTTCAAATGCTCATAGGGCTTTTAATTTACCTTTATTTAGTGAACAAATTATACTCATTCTTTTTATTTTATATGCGGGTTTATTATCAAATAATCTTTTACCTTTTTCAGATCAACCATATTTATAAAATTCATTATCATCAATTCCAGATTCATCAATCTATACTAAATCTTCATTCATTATTTTAGCTATTTCTTTTAAAAAATCTTCTTGTTTGTTTTTATCTCTTTGTTCATATAGAAAAGTTTTTTTATATGTATAATTTAGTTTTTTGAAATAGTTATAAACTGTTTCTTTAGTCATATCACCAAATTTTTCAATTACTTTTTGAAATGTAACATCTTTATTTTGCGCTAAATAATTTTTTAATTCATCTAAATCCTTTATTTTGTGGCTATGTCCTTTTTGATAATTCAAAATTGGTTTTATATGCCCAGTTTCTTTTTTTATTTTTCTTCATAAGAATAAAGTCTTTCTAGTAATATTGAACACTTTACAAATTTCTTTAATTTTCATTTTTTTACTTTCATAGGCTTCTATTACTTTTCTTCGTAAGTCTTCACTGTATGGTTTTGGCATAATTTAATCTTCCTAATCTATTTTAAATATTGCTGAATTGTACTTTTAAATTAAAAAAATGTTTAAATTACATATTATTATTTTACATTATTTATGAGTAAACATTACTTTAGTTAGCTATATATAGCGAAGTTGAAAGTAATGAAATGTATCAGGTGTGCTTCTTCTAGTTTGAATGTTTCTGATTTGAGAAGAATAAGATGTTTAAAATGTCATCAAACATTTAGTGTTCTTCATGACACCATTTTTCACAAGTCACAAACACCTTTGACATCTTGGTGGATGGGTTACACTTTATTGGACACTAATTACGTAGACAAGTGAACAAATTAGTTAAAAGAAAGGAATTATAATTATGGCCAATATTAACTCATATTCAGATGAATTTAAAAAACAAATAGTAGCTTTATATCAAAGTGGTAAGTCAGTGTCTTGTCTTGCTAAAGAGTACAATGTTACAAGAGCAGCTACTTATAATTGAATTAAGCAATTTACTAATTCAGGCAGTTTTAAAACCAAAGATAACCATTCTGTTAAAGAAAATTAATTAATTAAATTAAGAAAAGAATTAAAACAGTTACGAATGGAAAATGATATTTTAAAGCAAGTAGCACTAATAATAGGCAGAAAATAGAAATTATTACTAAAAATAAAGTTAAATATAAAATTCGTACAATGTGTCGTTTTTTAAAAATATCTAAATCAACATATTATTTTAATTTCAAGAAAAAAAGAAGATAAAATTCAAAATAATATGTATGATGAAGCTGTTATTAGTGCTTTTAAAGAAAATAAAGAAACTTATGGAACAAGAAGATTAAAAGTGGTTCTAAAATAAAAGAAAATTAATTTACCAAGACGAAAAATTAAAAAAATTATGAATAAACATATATCTAACTAAAGTAATGTTTACTCATATCTTGAAAAACAAAATCAATCGCTTTTTTAATATTTGGTCAATAATTTGGTAATATTTTTCTTATATTATGTTTTATAGCAAATCAAAAATGTTCAATTGGATTTAAATTAGGAGAATATGGTGGAAGAAATAATAGTTTTCATCCAGCATTTTCAATTAATTGTTGTGTTAATTTAGATTTATGAAACGTTGCATTATCTAAAACTATAATTTGTCCACACTTTAATACTGGAATTAGTATATTTTTTACATATGATTCAAAAATTTTACTGTTGCAATTTCCTTAAAATGCTCATAGGGCTTTTAATTTACCTTTATTTAGTGAACCAATTATACTCATTCTTTTTATTTTATATGCGGGTTTATTATCAAATAATCTTTTACCTTTTTCAGATCAACCATATTTATAAAATTCATTATCATCAATTCCAGATTCATCAATATATACTAAATCTTCATTCATTAGACATATTCCGTAAATAAATTTTTTAAAAGTCAATTAATAATTTAAAATTTATTTTATAATTTCTTTATTAATAAATTAATAAGGTGTTGATAAAAATGAATTTTGAAAATTTAAAAAAATTAAAAAATGAACAATTTTATAGATATTTTGGTATAAAACGTTTTCATTTTGATGAAATGTTAACAAAATTAATTGAAATAGAAAATTTAAAAAAATTAAAAAATGAACAATTTTATAGATATTTTGGTATAAAACGTTTTCATTTTGATGAAATGTTAACAAAATTAATTGAAATAGAAAATTTAAAAAAAACTAAAGGTAGAAAATATAAACTTTCAGTTGAAGAAAGATTGATGATGACTTTAGTATACTGAAAAGAATATTATACTTTTTTCCAAATGAGTATTAAATATAAAATGAGTGCATCAAGTTGTTTTCGAAATATTACTTGAGTAGAAAATAAACTTAGTGATGACAAAGATTATCAGTTTTTAAAAACAAAATATAAATCAAAAATTGAGAAAAAACAAGAATATTTAAATGAATTTCAATTTTATTTAATTGATTCAACTGAAATTGAAATTGAAAGACCAACTAAAAAAAACTACAGTTAGAATATTTTTCTGGTAAAAGTTGAATGTTTTCTATAAAATTTCAAATTATATATGACTTTTTTAATAAAAAAATTATTGATATTTTTGCTGATAATGGAAAAGTACATGATTTTCAAATATTAAAAAATTCAAATCTTGAATTTTCAGAAAAAACAATAATTATTGGTGATTTGGGATATCAAGGAATACAAAATATTTATAAAAATACTATATTACCGATTAAAAAAACTAAAAATAAAAAATTAACTAAACAAGAAAAAATCTACAATAAAATTATTTCAAAAATTAGAATTAAAGTTGAACATGTTTTTGCTTGATTAAAAAGATTCAAAATTTTAATAAATAAATGTAGAAAAAGTATATTTAGGCTTATGTACTTAAGATTTAACTTACTTTGTGAAATTTTTAATAAAACAAAACCATTAAAATAAAAAAATATTTTTAATATTTTTGGTAATGTTTAGTAATCTGTGTAACTTACAAAAATAACTATGTTTAATTAATTCTAGTAAATAAAATTAAATAACTAGAAAGAGTGAGTTACTTATGTCTAAAAAACAAAATATTAATAATAATGATCCAATATCAAAAGCAGTAGATTTATTATTAAAAAATACTGAAGATTTAACAACAGTTTTTGAAGAGGGAGGTTTATATAAAGAATTAACAAAAAGAATAGTTGAAAAAATGTTGAATTCTGAAATGCAAAATTATTTAGGATATGAAAAAAATCAACATAATACTAGTGATAATGCTCGCAATGGTATAAATTCAAAAAAATTAATAACCAAACAAGGTAAAATTGAGATAATTTAATGAGGCTTTTTAAAAATCTGTGTATCTTTTTACAAAGTTACTAGTTTAGATTAATTCTATCTTTAAATTTTATCATAAAATGAGCAATTGCTGTATTTCAATTTTGAATGGGCAGTTTTCATTTTTTTGTTATATTTTCAATTGCTAAGTAAAATATTTTAAAAACTGCCATATCATTTGGAAAAACTTTTTTATTTCTAATAACTTTTCGTAATTGACTATTAACAGATTCAATAGCATTTGTTGTATAAATCACTCTTTTGATTTCTGCAGGATAACTAATAAAAACCATTAAATTATCTCAATTTTTATATCATGATTTAGCAATTTGAGGATATTGTTTATTTCATTTACTTTCAAAAGATTCTAAAGCTTGCATTGCTTGTTCTTCACTACATGCACTATAAATTGGTTTTAAATCTGTAACTAGTGATTTTCTATGTTTGCATGAAACATATTTTAAACTATTTCTAATTTGATGAACTATGCATAATTGATGTTCGGTTTTAGGATAAACTGATTGTATCGCTTCTGACATTTCTGTTAAATTGTCACTACAAGCAATAAGAATATCATTTAAGCCTCGATTTTTCATTTCTGTGAAATTAGATAATCAAAACTTAGAACCTTCATTTTCACTAATTCATAAACCTAAAACATCTTTTTTACCTTCTAAATCAACTCCTAGTTCTATATAAACTGATTTGTTAATAATGCGTTTATCTTGTCGTACTTTAACTACTATACAATCAAAATAAACAATCGGATAAACACTTTCTAATGGCCGATTTTGTCATGCTTTAACATCATCAATAACATCATCAGTAATTTGACTAATAACACTTTCACTAATATCAGCACCATGATATAACTCTTGTAACTGCATTCTAATATCTGATAAAGTCATGCCTTTGGCATATAATGAAAGAACTTGTTGATCAAAACCATCAAATCTTCTTTGTCTTTTTGCAACTATTACTGGCTCAAAATTACTATTACGATCTCGTTGTACATTAATCTCAATTTTACCTTGTTGGGTTATTAATTTTTTTGAATTTATACCATTGCGAGCATTTTCACTAGTATTATGTTTATTTTTTTCATATCCTAAATAATTTTGCATTTCAGAATTCAACATTTTTTCAACTAATCTTTTTGTTAATTCTTTATATAAACCTCCCTCTTTAAAAACTGTTGTTAAATCTTCAGTGTTTTCTAATAATAAATCTACTGCTTTTGATATTGGATCATTATTATTAATATTTTGTTTTTTAGACATACGTAACTCACTATTTCTATTTATTTAATTTTATTTACTAGAATTAATTAAACATAGTTATTTTTGTAAGTTACACAGATTACTAAACATTACCATTAATTGTTGTGTTAATTTAGATTTATGAAACTTTGCATTATCTAAAACTATAATTTGTCCACGCTTTAATACTGGAATTAGTATATTTTTTACATATGATTCAAAAATTTTACTGTTGCAATGTCATTCAAATACTCATATGGCTTTTAATTTACCTTTATTTAGCGAACGAATTATACTCATTCTTTTTATTTTATATGCGGGTTTATTATCAAATAATCTTTTACCTTTTTCAGATCAACCATATTTATAAAATTCATTATCATCAATTCCAGATTCATCAATATATAATACTAAATCTTCATTCATTATTTTAGCTATTTCTTTTAAAAAATCTTCTTGTTTATTTTTATCTCTTTGTTCATATAGAAAAGTTTTTTTTATTTGTATAATTTAGTTTTTTGAAATAGTTATAAACTGTTTCTTTAGTCATATCATCAAATTTTTCAATTACTTTTTGGACTGTAACATATTTATTTAGCGCTAAATAATTTTTTAATTCATCTAAATCCTTTATTTTGTGGCTATGTACTTTTTGATAATTAAAAATTGGTTTTATATGCCCAGTTTCTTTTTTTCTTTTTCTTCATAATAATAAAGTCTTTCTAGTAATATTGAACACTTTACAAATTTCTTTAATTTTCATGTTTTTACTTTCATAGGCTTCTATTACTTTTCTTCGTAAGTCTTCACTGTATGGTTTTGGCATAATTTAATCTTCCTAATCTATTTTAAATATTGCTGAATTGTACTTTTAAATTCAAAAACTGTTTAAATTACATATTATTATTTTACATTATTTATGAGTAAACATTACTTTAGTTAGCTATATATATTAACTAATAATAAATTATATTTTTGTAAACATTACCTCTTCCGAAATATTGTTGAAAACTATAATCTTAAATCATTAGTACAACTAAAAATTGGAATTGTTTTTGCTATAATTTTAAGTCCGATTTTATTATTTATAACTATATTACTAATCTTTTTAAATATTTATTTAAAAATAAAAAAAAGTAGATAATAACTTTTGAGATGCTATTGAAAATTGTGAAATTATTAATAATTATTATGTTCATTAATTTTTTATTTATTATTAGAAATTAAACTAAGAAACTTAAAAATCATTGATTATATTTATTATTTAATATAGTAAGCATAGATAAAATTATATGCTTACTATAAATTTTTAATTACTCTTGATAAAATTAACTGAATATTATCATTATAAATTTCTACCTTTCCTTCCATTAAAATTACTTTATTAACTTGTAAATATTCTTGGTATATTTGATATAACTTTTCAAAAATTGTTACTTCAATAACATTACTATCATTTTGCATTTCAAAAAAAGCCATTAATTTTTTATTTTTAGTTTTAATTACTCTAATATTATTGATAACTCCATATACTCTAACATGTTGATCAACATAATTATTAATATATGCTAAATCAATAGCTTTATTATGAGGATCTAATTGCTCTTTTCATAGTAATTTAGGATTATATTTTAAGTAAATTCCTAATGCACGATGTTCATTAATACTATTATTATTTCAATCATCTTCTCTTTGTAACATAATTGGATTAGCGATTAAATTAAAATTTAATGATAATTTGCCACTAGTTTCATCTTTTACCTGTACCATATTGGCATATTCTAATGCAGCATCCAAGTTTAATAATAACATTGTTCGATTTGATTGAATATCATCTAAAGCACCAGCGGCAATTAAATGTTCAATGTTTTTACGATTCAAACCAATAAATATTGCTCGAGCACAAAAATTAAAAAAATCTTGAAAAAATCCATTACTAGTACGTTCTTTAATAAGATTACTACAACTACCTTGACTCATTTGCTTAATTGCTTGTAAACTATAACGAATAACTTTTTTAGCATCATCAATTAAAAAATCAATTCCAGAAAATTGAATTGATGGTGGTAAAACTTTAATTTGATATTTTTGACATTCATTCAAATATTGTAACATTTTTTGATCATTACCAATAACACTACTTAATAACGATACCATAAATGCCAATGGATAATTTGCTTTTAAATAAACTAAATAATAACTAATTAATGAATAAGCAACAGCATGAGATCGATTAAATCCATAACCAGCAAATTTGTCAATATCTTCTCATATTTTCTTAACAACTCTTGATGAATAACCTCTATTAACAGCACTTTTAATAAATGAGTTTGCTTGTTCTTTCATAACTGTATTATCTTTTTTACTAATTGCACGACGAATTAAATCAGCTTTTCCTAATGAATAACCAGCAACTTTCTGTAAAATTAATAATATTTGTTCTTGATAAATAATAATGCCATAAGTTGATGCTAAATAAGGTTTTAAATCTTCATGAATATACGCAACTTTTTGTTTTCCTAATTTACGATTAATATAATCTTGAATGTACTCTTGTGGTCCAGGACGAAATAAAGAAGAACTAGCAATAATATCTTCTAAGCTATCAACTTTCATTTTAATTAAAATTTGACGCATTCCTGAAGATTCCAATTGAAAAATACCGGTTGTATCACCATCTTTAATAATGCTAAAACTTTTTTCATCATTTAAAGGAATTTGAGATAATTTTAAATTTAAAAAATAATGTTTACTTACTTGTTGTAAAATATTTTGCAAAATAGTTAAATTACGTAATCCTAAAATATCCATTTTTATCAAACCAAGAGCTTCTAGGGTTTGCATTGGAAATTGCGTTTGATAAATACCTTGAAATCCTAATTGTAATGGAATAGCAGTAACTAATGCTGCACTTGTAATAACGATTCCTGCTGCATGAGTACTAGTTTGTCGTGGAAAACCAAGAATTTCTTTGGTTAAAGTAAACAATAAAGGATACTTATTTGCATATCATGCTAATTTTGGTGATTGTTTAATAGCCATATCTATTTCAAAATTATATTTAATTGGTATTAATTTTGTCATTTCATTAATATCTTCGATATTAACTTGAAAAACTCTTCCCAAATCACGAATTGCCATTTTACTAGCAATTGTTTGAAAAGTAACAATATATGCAACATGTTCTTTGCCATATTTTTGATGAATATATTTAATAACTTCATCTCTTCTTGTATCTTCAAAATCGATATCAATGTCTGGTAATGATATTCGTTCTGGATTTAAAAATCTTTCAAAAATTAAATTATAAGCAATAGGATCAACACCAGTAATTCCTAAAACATATGCCACTAAACTACCAGCAACACTTCCTCTACCTGGTCCAACCATTATATTCTTGCTTTTTGCGAATTTAACATAATCATTAACAATTAAAAAATAATCAGCAAAACCCATTTCATTAATTACTTGTAATTCATATAAAACTCTTTTAACGTATGTTTCAGGAATTTCACGACTTTGAAAATGCGCTTCTAATCCCTGCTTACATAATTCTTGCAAATATAAATTACTAGTAAGATTATTAGGGCAAGTAAATTTTGGTAAACTTAATTCTGCACTATTTGGCTTATTCTTAGGAAATTTTAAATTACATAATCAAATAACCTTTTCAATGTTTTCAATAATTTCATTTGGATAATGTTGTATTAAATCTTGTTTAGTTTTATATAAAAAATCATTACTTTTTGATAAATCTTCTGATTTTAATGTTTTTTGTTCTTTAATAGCTTGTAAAATTTGATAAGTACGATGTTGTTTTTCATCTAAATATAAAACCAAATCAATTGGAATAATATTAGATGTAATCGATTTTAATAAAGTAATATTATCCATATCACTAGTTACTAAACCAAAATAAACTAGTTCATGACCTGTTGAATTTAAAATATCATAATTATTTTTAATATATCTAATATTTTTGTTATTAGCATGAATAATAACTAAAACTTCACGTGTTTGATTAAGATATTTTTTTACATCATTAGTAGTAACAATATTATTATTAGTACTAATAATAGTAGAAAGTTCTATTAATCTTTGATAACCAGCATATGAAGTTGCCATAATAGTTAATTCAACTTTATCACTAGCACTTTCTCAAACACAATTTAAACCAATTAATGGTTTAATATCATTCTCTATACATAAATTACAAAATTCATAAG
This sequence comes from Spiroplasma ixodetis, assembly GCF_040369795.1. Classification (GTDB taxonomy): domain Bacteria; phylum Bacillota_I; class Bacilli_A; order Mycoplasmatales; family VBWQ01; genus Spiroplasma_E; species Spiroplasma_E ixodetis_B. Next base: position 817,641 of record NZ_AP028955.1, on the reverse strand, counting down.
CACCATACATTATATTTTTATCTACTAAAGATAGAACTTTTAAATTATTTTTTTTAGCAAATTCAATATAATCACTTATTTTAATAGTTGATGAAAGAAATGAATAATTAGAACGAACATTTAAATTAACTATATATTTCATACTATCCCCTACAATTCTTGAATGACTTATATTACAAGTTAATTTTAACACCATTTTATCTTGCTAGGTTATTCTTTAGTTATTGCTTTCAATACAAAACTATTTAAAACACTTAAAATAAACATTATTTTTTCCATATAATTAATAATAAATAACTTGGAAAAATTATAATAGACATATTCCGTAAATAAATTTAATCAATTGTTAATAATAATATTTCTAAATTTTTTAGTGTTAATAATTATAGAAGTTAATATTTTTAATAAAACAAAACCTGGATGGGTTACACTTTATTGGACACTAATTACGTAGACAAGTGAACAAATTAGTTAAAAGAAAGGAATAATAATTATGGCCAATATTAACTCATATTCAGATGAATTTAAAAAACAAATAGTAGCTTTATATCAAAGTGGTAAGTCAGTTTCTTGTCTTGCTAAAGAGTACACTGTTACAAGAGCAGCTACTTATAATTGAATTAAGCAATTTACTAATTCAGGCAGTTTTAAAACCAAAGATAACCGTTCTGTTGAAGAAAATGAATTAATTAAATTAAGAAAGGAATTAAAACAATTAAGAATGGAAAATGATATTTTAAAGCAAGCAGAACTAATAATAGGAAGAAAATAGAAATTATTACTAAAAATAAAGTTAAATATAAAATTCGCACAATGTGTCTTTTTTTAAAAATCTCTAAATCAACATATTATTTTAATTTCAAGAAAAAAGAAGATAAAATTCAAAATAATATGTATGATGAAGCTGTTATTAGTGCTTTTAAAGAAAATAAAGAAGCTTATGGAACAAGAATATTAAAAGTTGTTCTAAAATAAAAGAAAATTAATTTATCAAGACGAAAAATTAAAAAAATTATGAATAAACATAATTGGTTCACTGAATAAAGGTAAATTAAAAGTCCTATGAGCATTTGAAGGACATTGCAACAGTAAAATTTTTGAATAATATGTAAAAAATATACTAATTTCAGTATTAAAGCGTGGACAAATTATAGTTTTAGATAATGCAACGTTTCATAAATCTAAATTAACACAACAATTAATTGAAAATGCTGGATGCAAACTATTATTTCTTCCACCATATTCTCCTAATTTAAATCCAATTGAACATTTTTGATTTGCTATAAAACATAATATAAGAAAAATATTACCAAATTATTGACCAAATATTAAAAAAGCGATTGATTTTGTTTTTCAAGATATGAATAAACATTACTTTAGTTAGCTATATATCAAATTATAGACCAAGTAATTCGCACACCACTACAACAACAATCCCTTCACCTTCAGCAGGTGGAAGCGCTGTTTTGCCATTAACATCTGAACAATCTTTTAACATTGGAACTAGTTCTAGAAATAGAAATCAACACAGTAATCAAATTACAGACTCTAGAACAAATCAGAAACCAAAGTGTGATATTTTAAAAACACAAATTATTGACCAAATATTATTAGATATTTATCACACCACATCTACAGAAAGTAAAAATAATGCAAGAAAAAAACTAACAGAAACTTATGGACAACATTTTACTGATGCTAGTTGAGCACAATTTGAAAAAATTGTTGAATTGCATAAATACGGAATCGTTTTTATAATACCTAATAAAAATGAATATTTATTAAAAAGTCTAACCACTACCACAACTATGAGTATTCCGCCTGCATATAAAGTTGTTAAATGAATAAGTTCTCCACAAGCTAAAACAGTAGTTGAAACAGAAGAAGCGGTGCCTTTATTAGAAGTTGGTGAGGAAGGAGCGATTGCTATTGGCGAAGAGGTTGTTGAAGGTGGTGCATCTGTTATGATTGAAAGAGGACCTATTGGATGAGTTGTGGTTGGAGTAATTATAGTTGGTTGAATAGCATATTTAGCGTATAATTAATCCCATGCTCAAAATGCTGATATCAATTCCCATAATCAATATAATAAAATAGAAAAATATTACGTGCCTTTAGACAATAAAACTCCACAATATACAGAATCAAGCAAAATTAAATTAGGTATTAGTAATGATATGTGAATAAGATTAGCAGAAATTTTTCAAGATAATAAAGATGACTATCAACTTTTTGAAAAAAAGTTTTTAAGTGAAATTACTAAATTTCCGCAATTTATAGGAACCTTAGCAAATAGTTTAAGTGATAGTAATTTAAAAAATTTAGTTAAAGTTATGTATAATAATTTTTCAGAAATAAACATTTTTTATATGATGACAAATCAATATGGATGAAAGATTGTAACAAATGCTGTTGGAAATTACTTAGAAATTGAACCAGAATAAAGTTAATAAATTTTTCCTATAAAAGAATTATAAAACATAACATATTAGGCTTATTTCATAATTAAAATTTTAATTATGAAATAAGCCATAATAATAATTATGAAATTTTTTTATTTTTAGTAAAATTAAGTGTAATATTAATAATATTATAAAGAAGTGGAAGTGACAAAATGAGTCAAAACATTATTTTTGCTTTTGAAATTATTGCCTTAATTATCGCTATATTATTAGTAATTTTAGGTTTATTACAAGGCAAAAAAAATCATAATGGACTTGGTGCTTTAAGTGGGGGAAATCAAGAATTATTTGCTAGCACTAAAGAACGTGGTTGAAGTAAGTTATTTTCTATTGCCACTTTAGTATTAGGAATATCGTTATTTACTATGGCAATAATAGTAAGAATTCTTATTAATACTATTGGAGTTATAAATTAATGATAATTATTTTATAAAAAGGCACATTTTAGTGTGCCTTTTTATAAATTTTAAAAGATAGATTATAATTAATTATATAATTAGGATAAAGTTGGGATTGATTGAAATGAAGCAAGAGATTATTAATGAGTTACAAAATAGTATTACACCTTTATCAACGGTTGATTTAACAGCGAAACTTAATATCACTAATCATCATCAACAGCAAGAGCTTATTGCTGATTTAGAAGAATTGAAAAATAGTGAAATTATTTTGGAAAATAAAGAACAACAATTTTATATGCTAAAAAATAATAATTTATTTATTGGCAAAATTCAAATTACTAAAAAAGGATTTGGATTTGTTAAATTATTAAATAGTGAAGAAAAATATTACGTTAATATAAAAAACATAAATAATGCGTTAAATAATGACGAAGTATTATGTAAGTTAGTAAAAATTAATAATCAGAATGATGAGGCTGTAGTATTAAAAATTATTAAACGTGATACTAATCTTCTTATTGGTAATGTTATTGTTAATGCAGATACGAAAGTAAAAACATTATTAATTCAAAATGCAAAGTTACAACAGTATGAAGTTAATATTTTAAACCCCGATAAAGCGTTAGAAAATAATATTGTTGTTGCAAAAATTAAAAATTTTGAACAAAATATTTTTAATGTTACTATTACTAAAATCTTGGGTAATATTAATGATCCTGGTGTTGATATTTTAGCTGTTATTTATGAAATTGGTATTAAATCACAATTTGATGTTGAAACATTAACAGCAACAGATAAGGTGCCATTAACAGTTTTAGAATCAGATAAAATTGGTCGTATTGATTTGACTAAAGAGTTATTAGTTACAATTGATGGTAAAGATGCTAAAGATTTTGATGATGCTATTTGTGTTACTAAACTAGTTAATGGTAATTATCGTTTAATTGTAGCTATTGCTGATGTTAGTTATTATGTAACAGAAAATAGTCCTTTAGATGAAGAGGCATCTACTCGTGGTACATCTGTTTACTTAGCAGATCGTGTTATTCCTATGTTACCGACGCAGTTATCAAATGGTATTTGTTCTTTAAATGAACAAGTAGAACGTTTATGTATGGTTTGTGATATGGAAATTGATAAGAATGGTTTAACAGTAAAACATAAAATTTATCAGGCATTTATGAAATCAGTAAGAAGAATGAATTATGACGAAGTAAATGACGGATATAATGGTAAAAATCCAAATTTTATTAAAACACATCCACAAATTTGAGAAATGTTACTAAAAGCAAAAGAATTGCACCAAATTTTATGAAAGTTTAAACAAGATGCTGAAGTAATTGATTTTGAAATTAATGAAGCAAAAACAATTATTAACGATAATGGAGAAGTAACTGATATTATTTTAAGAACTCGTGATATCGCTGAAAAATTAATTGAAAGTTTTATGATTAGAGCTAATGAAGTAGTTGCTAAAACTGTATTTGATATGAAATTACCTTTTATTTATCGTGTTCATGAACATCCTCGTTCTAAAAAAATGCATCAAATGGTTACAATTCTGAAATTAATGGGTATTAAATTAAATCCAAAAATCACAAATATTAGTTCAAAAGATTTACAATTATTATTAAATTCTTTAAAACAATTACCAACATTTCAAGTTTTATCAACTTTATTATTAAGAAGTATGGAAAAAGCACAGTATACTAATAAATGTATTGGCCATTTTGGACTTGCTAGTGATTATTATACACATTTTACTTCGCCAATTAGACGTTATCCTGATTTAATAGTTCATCGTTTATTGCGTCAATATATAGTTAAAAGAGAAATAAATGCTAAAATAATTGAGAAATATCAAAGTTTTACTAATTGAGTTGCTGAGCAATCTAGTAATATGGAATTAAAAGCATTAGAGTGTGAACGAGCTGTAGATCAAATGAAAAAAACAGAATACATGATGCAATTTATTGGTCATAAATTTGAAAGTATAATTTCTAGTGTAACTTGTTTTGGATTATTTGTTGAGTTAGATAATACAATTGAGGGTTTAATTAGAATTGCAGACATGACTGATGATTATTATATTTTTAATGAAAAAGCAATGAGTTTGTTTGGTGAAAGAAAACGAAAACAGTATGCTCTTGGTCAAAAGGTCAGTGTTCTTGTAAAAAGTGCAAATAAAGTCGCTAGAACTATTGATTTTATTTTAGAAGAAAATGGTCAGCAAAATAAAAAAACGTGATAAAAATAATAATAATCAATCATCAAAAATGTATAAAGCAAATAATTTTAAATATAGAAAAAAGATAAAACTAAATGGTAAAGTTAAAAAAAATAAAAGTGAAAAGAAAAATGGAGTAAAAAAATGAAAATACAAGGGCAAAAAAGATTAATTCAACAAAGCAATCTTAACATTGAATGCTATTATTATAATTATTTTAAATCGCCAGGCTTAAAACAATATCCGGATTTATTGTGAGTTAATGAAGATTATAACTTAATTAAGCAAGTAAATATTGAACAAGATATTGTAATAAGATTAGCAACTAATTTATTTGAAGTTGGTCAAAAATTTAATTTGTTTGAAAATTTAGATTATTTTATTATGATGCCAAAAAAACCTACTTCAGTTAGTAGTTTAGAATTAGTAATAATTGAATTAGTTAAAATTATTAAAAAAAAATTAAATCATAAAATATTATCTATTAATAATATTTTCCAAGTTGATAACTACCGTAAATTTTGAGAAAATAAATTAAAAGTTAGCGAAAGACAAATGGAAATTACTAATAAGATTCATTTATTACCTAAATATATTAATTTTTTTAATAAAAAAAACATTATTATTATTGATGATATAGTTGCCTCAGGGATTTCTATTGCCCAAACTATTTTAGAAATTATCAATAATAACAATGATTTTAAAATTAAAGCTTTGTGTTATGGTTCAGTTTATAATTGAGAAGAAATTTATAAATAGTTAAAAGAGTTTCCTAATTTTTCTCTTTTTTTCTTCTAATGATTCTGATTCAGATATATTATAAGAATCTTCAATATTATTTATAAATGCATAATTAATTTCAGCATTAATTTGATTTTTAGCAATAAGTTTTAAGATAAAATCAGCAGTATCTGCTTCTAAACCAAATGTGTAAATTTCAAATTCATCTTCATTAATAATTTCCGTTTTAGTACAAATTTTTAAAATATGATTTTGTTCATCAATAATAATTTTACAAACCTCAAGTTTTTTACCAGTTAAAATTTTATAAATAATTAATTTATCATTATTATTTTTATCAAAACCCAAATCGCCTTGATAAAATTGACTATTTTTTACTGCTGTTGCTTTAGTATTTAACTCTCATGCCATGTCCTTAGACTCCTTTCAGTTGTTTATTAATATATAAAATTAACAAAAACCCGTAAAAAAATATAAAATCTATTTCTTGAGTTGTTATACAACAAATATTAATTTTATGTTTAATTTTTACATTAATCATTGCTAGAAAAACTATTGATTAATCTAACCTTCATTAGATTATAGCATGTTCTTAATAAAAAACAAATTTAAGTAAGTATTTCGGTATTTATGAAATTATTATTATATAATATAATTATAAAGTTTATGAAAATAATGGTGGAAACAATGAAAATAATTGCAAAAAATAAAAAAGCATACTTTAATTATGAATTATTAGAAAAATTAGAAGTGGGAATTGTTTTGACTGGTTCTGAAATTAAATCAATTCGTTTAGGTAATGTATCTTTACAGGATAGTTACGTAACTTTTAGTAATAATGAAGCTTATATTATTAATATGAACATTAATACTTATAAATTTACTACTAGTTATATACTTGATCCATTAAGAAAAAGAAAATTACTTTTAAATGCTCGTGAAATTAAAAAAATTCAACAAGAACAAAAGCAAAAAAACTTAACTGTTGTTCCAACAATGATATATTTAAATAGTAAAAGTAGAGCAAAGTTAGAAATAGCATTGGCTCGTGGTAAAAAAAATTATGATAAAAGAGAGACGATTAAAAATCGTGATGCAGTAAGAAAAATCAAAAAATAATAATTTAATTAAGAAAGGAAGAGGCTTTCGAGGCTTTTTAAAAATCTGTGTATCTTTTTACAAAGTTACTAGTTTAGATTAATTCTATCTTCAAATTTTATCATAAAATGAGCAATTGCTGTATTTCAATTTTGAATGGGCATTGTTCATTTTTTTGTTATATTTTCAATTGCTAAGTAAAATGTTTTAAAAACTGCCATATCATTTGGAAAAACTTTTTTATTTCTAATAACTTTTCGTAATTAACTATTAACAGATTCAATAGCATTTGTTGTATAAATCACTCTTTTGATTTCTGCAGGATAACTAATAAAAACCATTAAATTATCTCAATTTTTATATCATGATTTAGCAATTTGAGGATATTGTTTATTTCATTTACTTTCAAAAGATTCTAAAGCTTGCATTGCTTGTTCTTCACTACATGCACTATAAATTGGTTTTAAATCTGTAACTAGTGATTTTCTATAGACATATTCCGTAAATAAATTTTTTAAAAGTCAATTAATAATTTAAAATTTATTTTATAATTTCTTTATTAATAAATTAATAAGGTGTTGATAAAAATGAATTTTGAAAATTTAAAAAAATTAAAAAATGAACAATTTTATAGATATTTTGGTATAAAACGTTTTCATTTTGATGAAATGTTAACAAAATTAATTGAAATAGAAAATTTAAAAAAAACTAAAGGTAGAAAATATAAACTTTCAGTTGAAGAAAGATTGATGATGACTTTAGTATACTGAAAAGAATATTATACTTTTTTCCAAAGGAGTATTAAATATAAAATGAGTGCATCAAGTTGTTTTCGAAATATTACTTGAGTAGAAAATAAACTTAGTTATGACAAAGATTATCAGTTTTTAAAAACAAAATATAAATCAAAAATTGAGAAAAAACAAGAAGATTTAAATTAATTTCAATTTTATTTAATTGATTCAACTGAAATTGAAATTGAAAGACCAACTAAAAAAAACTACAGTTAGAATATTTTTCTGGTAAAAGTTGAATGTTTTCTATAAAATTTCAAATTATATATGACTTTTTAATAAAAAAATTGTTGATATTTTTGCTGATAATGGAAAAGTACATGATTTTCAAATATTAAAAAATTCAAATCTTGAATTTTCAGAAAAAACAATAATTATTGGTGATTTGGGATATCAATGAATACAAAATATTTATAAAAATACTATATTACCAATTAAAAAAACTAAAAATAAAAAATTAACTAAACAAGAAAAAATCTACAATAAAATTATTTCAAAAATTAGAATTAAAGTTGAACATGTTTTTGCTTGATTAAAAAGATTCAAAATTTTAATAAATAAATGTAGAAAAAGTATATTTAGACTTATGTACTTAAGATTTAACTTACTTTGTGAAATTTTGGTAATGTTTAGTAATCTGTGTATCTTTTTACAAAGTTACTAGTTTAGATTAATTCTATCTTCAAATTTTATCATAAAATGAGCAATTGCTGTATTTCAATTTTGAATGGGCAGTGTTCATTTTTTTGTTATATTTTCAATTGCTAAGTAAAATATTTTAAAAACTGCCATATCATTTGGAAAAACTTTTTTATTTCTAATAAATTTTCGTAATTGACTATTAACATATTCAATAGCATTTGTTGTATAAATCACTCTTTTGATTTCTGCAGGATAACTAATAAAAACCATTAAATTATCTCAATTTTTATATCATGATTTAGCAATTTGAGGATATTGTTTATTTCATTTACTTTCAAAAGATTCTAAAGCTTGCATTGCTTGTTCTTCACTACATGCACTATAAATTGGTTTTAAATCTGTAACTAGTGATTTTCTATGTTTGTATGAAACATATTTTAAACTATTTCTAATTTGATGAACTATGCATAATTGATGTTCGGCTTTAGGATAAACTAATTGTATTGCTTCTGACATTCCTGTTAAATTGTCACTACAAGCAATAATAATATCATTTAAGCCTCGATTTTTCATTTCTGTGAAATTAGATAATCAAAACTTAGAACCTTCATTTTCACTAATTCATAAACCTAAAATATCTTTTTTGCCTTCTAAATCAACTCCTAGTGCTATATAAACTGATTTGTTAATAATGCGTTTATCTTGTCGTACTTTAACTACTATACAATCAAAATAAAAAATCGGATAAACACTTTCTAATGGCCGATTTTGTCATGCTTTAACATCATCAATAATTTGACTAATAACACTTTCGCTAATATCAGCACCATGATATAAATCTTGTAACTGCATTCTAATATCTGATAAAGTCATGCCTGGAATGGCAACCTTTTTTAGGACTGTTTTTTGGTAGACATTTGTGCTTGGTGTTTTATGGGGGTTAAGTAGTTTAGAGTGCTGTGGATTCTTATGTTGTTGTATCAATTTATATAATAAAATAATTCTAATTTTAATTGGATTAATGATGTAAAATTTTTATCATTAATAAATTCTGTTTTGAAAGTTTTGAAAGTTGCTTTGGCAACAGCATTATCATAAGGACAACCTTTTTTGCTTAAAGAGCGGGTAATATTGAAGGCTAATAAAAGTTTATCAATATTTTTATTATTAAATTCATTACCGCGATCACTATGAAATATTTGAATATTTTTTAAACAACGATTTGAGCACATAAATGTTTGATATACTAATGACGCATCTTTTTTAGTACCTACACTATGTCCAATAATTTCGCGATTGTACAGGTCGATTAATAAGCAAATATAGTTTCATTTATCATTAACTTGAACATAAGTTAAATCACTAACAATAACTTCATTTTTAAGCCTATTATTAAAGTCTCTATTAACAAGATTAGTAATTTGACTATCATTCACTTTATTATGATAATTTTTGTATGATAATTTAGTGTATTTTGATATTAAATTATGTTTATTCATAATTTTTTTAATTTTTCGTCTTGATAAATTAATTTTCTTTTCTTTTAGAACAACTTTTAATCTTCTTGTTCCATAAGCTTCTTTATTTTCTTTAAAAGCACTAATAACAGCTTCATCATACATATTATTTTGAATTTTATCTTCTTTTTTCTTGAAATTAAAATAATATGTTGATTTAGAGATTTTTAAAAAACGACACATTGTGCGAATTTTATATTTAACTTTATTTTTAGTAATAATTTCTATTTTCTTCCTATTATTAGTGCTGCTTGCTTTAAAATATCATTTTCCATTCTTAATTGTTTTAATTCTTTTCTTAATTTAATTAATTCATTTTCTTCAACAGAACGGTTATCTTTAGTTTTAAAACTGCCTGAATTAGTAAATTGCTTAATTCAATTATAAGTAGCTGCTCTTGTAACATTGTACTCTTTAGCAAGACAAGACACTGACTTACCACTTTGATATACAGCTACTATTTATTTTTTAAATTCATCTGAATATGAGTTAATATTGGCCATAATTATAATTCCTTTCTTTTAACTAATTTGTTCACTTATCTACGTAATTAGTGTCCAATAAAGTGTAACCCATCCAAAATGTTAATATGTTGATCTACTAAACCTAGTCTATAGTGTGATAATCTAATTTCTCTTATATAATTTTCTAAATTTAAAAAGGAAATTATCCCCACATGTACTAGTGTCGAGGAAAAAATGAATTGAAATAATTTTTCAATAGCATATTTCAAAATGAAAACGATTGTTTGAAATATATAGCGAAGTTGAAAGTAATGAAATGTATCAGGTGTGCTTCTTATAGTTTGAATGTTTCTGATTTGAGAAGAATAAGATGTTTGAAATGTCATCAAACATTTAGTATTCTTTATGACACCATTTTTCACAAGTCACAAACACCTTTGACATCTTGGTTTTATCTCATCTTTAGATGAATAAACACAAAGCATGGTATACCATAAACAGATGTCGCAAGGGAATTGGGCGTGACATATAAAACAGCTTGAAGAATGGGCCATGAAATCAGAACTAGAATTTGGAATCAAGATGCAGGGTTCATTGATGATTGCACAGCACAGATGGATGAAATGTATCTTTCACATGTAGGTTTTAAAAAACAAGGAAGATCCTTGTTTTTTAAAACCTTGATTGTTGGAGTTTATGAGAAAAACAGCAACAAACTAATTGTGAAAGTATTGAAAAAAGTAGATGAGAAAAACCTTTTATGATTTGCATTGAAACACATTTCTACTGGTTGTTGTCTATTTACGGATTCTTGTAAGGGATATGGAAGTTTTAAAAACTTCTATCACAAACATGAAATCGTAAATCATGCAGTTGGGTATGTGTCATCAACAGGTGTGAATACAAACCAGATTGAATCTGCATGAAAACACATCCGACGAACTTTCCGAACACACATAAAAGTTTAAAAACACAATATTCATTTATATGCAAAAGAATCTGCATATGAATTCAATAAAATACCTAGTTTTGAAACTATAATTTTGTGTTCGATTTAGATACATGTGGGGATAATTTTCTAGATAGGCTTTTATCTCCATTTATAGCTAACTAAAGTAATGTTTACTCATAAATAATGTAAAATAATAATATGTAATTTAAACAGTTTTTGTCATTCTAGTTGGAACATTTTTATTATCTCTAAAATATTCATTTATTTTTTCTTTATAATTACCTAATTCTTTTCTTTTTGCTGACATATTATCACCTTATTTTAAAACTTATATCTTAATTATAACATTTTAGAAATTATCTTATTACAACATTTTATTTTTAATAAAACTATAATCAAATCAAAATTAATAATTGAGTGAGGGTAATATTATGAATTTTTTTAGTGATGAACTTAATTATGATGAACTTGATAATCAAATTAAAAATAATGGTATTAATTATGTAACAAATATATGAGAAGAATATGATAATTTTTGATATCACAACATATATGATAAAAGTAAACATAAATATGTTAAAACTGCTCCCAGAAGTCCAAATACTCAATATGGTAAAGTAAATAATTTTTATCGTAGATGTTATTTAATATTAGAAACTAATAAATATTACTATCCTTTAGATGATTATATAAAACTTAAAAAAAGAAAAAGAACACTTACTAGTTTAGAACATATAATAATAAAAAATTCAGGTAATGGTAAAAGACAATCTGATGTCCAAGATACAGTAAAAAATTCTAATTTTTCTAAAACATATATGACTAATGTAATGAAAAATGCAATCATAGATGTTGAGAAAGTAAAAGACAAAAAGATAGTATTATCAAATTAAAAATTATTTGTAAATATGGATGATTGTTTTATAAGTTCATTATTTAATAATAAAAAGCAAAAAAATCGTATTCGTACAATTAGTGCAAATAAAGGTAAAGATTTAGAAAAATCTACTAAAAGTAGAAATGTTTTAAAAGATAAAAAAATTACTTATATGAAAACTAAAAATGGTCAAAGAATTAAACAAGCAGAATTTATTAATAAAATTTATGAATTTCTTGATTTACAATATATTTATAATAAAAGTAGATAATAAAAAATTAACAAATGCATATAATTTATTTATTAATGGTGAATATTATCAATTATTAGATTTTTTAAAAGAAAATAATGTAAATGAAGAAATATATAAATATTTTAAAAATAATAAAGAAGGCGTTATAAATCAAAAAGAAAATTGAAATCAAGGAGTTTGTGCTGAAAGTGATGTATCACATCTTGTTAAATCTTTAAAATGATATGGCGCTAAAATTTATAATGATAAAGTACTTGATAATTTACTTTTAATTAATTCAGCAAGAATTAATAAATTAAAACTTTTACTTTAAATTGTTAAAACTTAATAAATCTTAACCTAAATATTTAGGAATTTTTAGTTTAGATAATTTTAAAATAAGAGTCTAAAATACTTGAATAAATCTATAAAAAGGTATATAATATAAACAACAATTAATAATTTAAAGTTGTCTTTTATTTAAAGAAAATTAAATTATAACTATTAACTTTACTCACCCATATCTTTGATTATTTAATCATTTTTCATTATAATCACCCTTTCTATCAATTAATATTATAATCATATTTAAAAAAGAAATAGTAATTATAATTACTATTCTAACGATATCTTTCTACATAGTGACTAACTAAACCACGATAAATAAAAGGTATTGTTAATTGCATAATTGGATAAGTAAACAAAAAAATATGAATAAAATTGTAAACTAATGAGTAAAAAAGAGGATTAAACCCTGATCAAATATTTTTACTTCCGTCATCATTAGTAATTTGTGATCAAATAAAATATCCTGCTATTGTTTGTCAAAAATAAATAATTAAACAAACTAAAAAACAATGTAAAAAATAATTAATATAAGTAAAAATTGATTTATCAGCTTTTAAATTAAAACGTAATAACGAAATAATAGCGGGCGTTGTCATTGGCAAAAAATAATCTAATAAATAACTTCAAGCATTAATAACATAACCACCACCAATAAATAATAATGACATTAAAGCACTAATCATACCCGTTAATCATCCACCTGCAAAGCCAATAATATAACTAATAACCATTAAAGGTATATATTTAATAGCAATACCGCCGCCGTATGGCATTTTTGGTAATAAATTTTGTTCAATAAAAGCACAAGCAATAGTTACGCCAGTAAATAAACCAATAATTGTATAATCAATAACTAATCATCGTTTAATACCAAATGCAAATTTAAAATTAGTTCATCATCTTTTTTTTAAAATGGCAAAAGTTTCTTCTTTTTGTCATTGATAATGTTTAATTAAATTAAAAATTAATGCAATGGGATTGATACTAAAAATTGATAGTAATGTAATAATAACAATATTTTTATGCATATCTTCTATTTTAACTGTTCATGTAATAACAGATAATAAAATTGATAAAATTAATAATAAATAAAGAATTAATATTAAATAAATTTTACTGCTATAAAATTGTCAACCAATAATAGTAGTAACTTTAAAAAAGTGATTAATACTACTAGCAGGTAAAATACTAATAACAACTGTTAATGTTAAAAGAGTAATTAAACTAAAAATGGCTGATGCTTTAATTAACATCCCTACCCCCAGTTTGCTTTTAATTTTATTATAATTGATAGTTGTTAATAGTTGTTCTTTAAACATAATAAAATGATAACTCCTTTAATTTATCTTACATAACAAAAAGGAGTTATCATTTTTTAAAATATAAAAAATAAAGTCTCCCTCCGCTAGTACTAACTAGATCAGGTTATAGGGTATTTCTCAGACAACGCCACTCCTGCTTTATATAATATATGCAAATTAATCCATATTTACTACTATTATAACATTCAAAATATTTTTTTATGATTTTTAGTTTAAATTAAAATTTGTTCTATTTTTATTTGAAATTTATTTGAAAAAAAATAAAATATATTCACTTTTTAAAAATAAGAAGTTATTGGGAAAAAATAAGGCTTTTATCTCCATTTATGTGATAAAATTTAAAAATAGTACATAAAGGGATAAAAACCTAATGAAAATAATTACTATTGGATTATTTAATTGAAATAAAAAAATAGAAACAAAATAACTATTTTAACAAAAATCAAAGAAATTAAACAACAAAATTTATTAAAAATAAATGAACTAATATTACGAATTAACAAAAAAAAATATAATTAAAATTGTAAATTCGGAAATTAATTTTTCTGTAACAAATAAAAGCAAATTAAATTTATCACAAATATAAAATTTTTTTATAAAAAAAGTAAATACTTGTTTTTAGTATTTTCTTTTTTAAAGTTATAGTTATTAATAATTTAATTAGATTTTAACCTTCATCAATAATACTTGAAGTTGGTTTAATATTATTAATAGGTGGGTGAATTTTTGCTTTATGTTTATTAAAAATAAAATCATATACTTCAAAATAAAATTCAACTGAAACAATATTTATTTTTTTCTTTACTTCTTCTGGAATATCTTCTAAGTCTTTTATATTAGCTTTTGGAATTAAAATTGTTTTTAGTCCACTACGATGGGCAGAAATTGATTTTTCTTTTAATCCACCAATCGGTAATACATGACCACGAAGTGTAATTTCACCTGTCATACCAATATCTTTTGATACAGGTCTAGTTGTCAGAGCAGAAATAATTGCAGTTGTTAAAGTAATACCAGCACTTGGACCATCCTTTGGCACTGCTCCTTCAGGAACATGGATATGAATATCATGTTCCGCAAAGAAAGTATCAGGAATATTGAAAGTAATAGCATTTGCTTTAATATAATCTAAAGCAATAGTAGCAGATTCTTTCATAACTTCACCTAATTTACCAGTTAATACTAAATTACCTTTTCCTTTAAAGTAGTTTACTTCAATTGGTAAGATATCACCACCATATTGAGTATAAGCAAGACCAGTTACCACTCCAATTTGTGATTCATTTTCTTTTTTAGTATAATCGAAAATTTGTTTTCCTAAATAATATTTAACATTATCAGCAACAATTTCTTCAGTACTAATTTTTTTATTCAAAAGTTTAACAATAAATTTACGAGCAATTTTATTTAATAATCTTTCTAATTGTCGAACACCTGATTCTCTTGTATAATATTTAATTATTTCTTCAATTGAATTTGTTTTAAATTTTAACATTTTATTATTCAAACCAGTAATTTCAATAACACGAGGAATTAAATATTTTTTTGCAATTTCAATTTTTTCTAATTCTGTATATGAAGAAAGCTTAATAATTTCCATTCGATCTTTTAATGGTTCAGGGATACCTTCCATATAATTAGCTGTTGCTAGAAACATAACTTGTGATAAATCATAATTTTCTTCAATATAATGATCTGAAAAATTAGCATTTTGTTCAGGATCTAATACTTCTAACATAGCACTAGCTGGATCACCACGATAATCAGATGACATTTTATCAATTTCATCTAATAAAAATAATGGATTAATAACTTTAGCACGTTTCATACCTTGGATAATTCTTCCTGGCATCGCACCAATATAAGTTTTACGATGACCACGAATTTCAGATTCATCTTTAACTCCACCAAGTGAAACTTTAACGAAAGTACGCCCCATCGCTTCAGCAATTGATTTAGCTAAAGAAGTCTTACCAACACCAGGAGGACCAACTAAACAAATAATTTGCCCTGGCATTGCCTTAGCCATTTTTTTAACAGCAAGATATTCAATAATTCTTTCTTTAACTTTTTCTAAACCATAGTGATATTTATCAAGAATTTTTTTTGCATTAATTAAATCAAATATTTCTTCACTTTTTTGAAATCAAGGTAAAGTCATCATTCAATCAATGTATGTACGAATTATATTTGATTCACTTGAAGCTTGTGGCATATCTTCATAACGACTAATTTCTTCTTTAACACGAGTTTTGATCGCTTCAGGAAACTCTTCTGTTTCTAAACGTTCTAAATAACGTTTCATTTCATTAGACTTACCATCAATTTCGCCTAATTCTTCTTTAATAGCACGCAATCTTTCTCGCAAATAATATTCACGTTGTTGTTCATCAATACGATCTTTAATTTTAGCTGTTAAATCCTTTTCAATGGAACCAACTTGTTTTTGACCACCAATATCTTTCAATAATAAATCTAAACGTTTATTAATATCAATTTCTTGTAAAATTTCTTGGCGTTTATTGATAGTTAAAAATGGTAAAAATTGAGCCATTTTATCAATAATTTCACTAGCTTTCATTCCATCAGTGATTTGACTAATTACACCTTGTGGAATTGAACCATGAACATCTAAAATCTGTTGTAAATTATTTACAATTCTTTGGATCAACTCTTCTTCTAATGATTTTGAAACATTAGGAATAACTAAAGTTTCAGCATCTCCTGTATAAAATTTATCATCATAAAACTTAGAAACTTTAACTCTTTGTTGTCCATAAAAAGATACGGTAAGTGTACCATCATTATGACTTTTTTGAATTTGCACTTTACACAAAGTACCATGATTGTAGACTTCACTTAATTGAGGATTATCTACTTTTGGATCCTTTTGCGAAACTAAAATAATTTCTGAATTAAACTTAACTACCGATTCATTAATCGCCGCTACTGATTTATGTCTGCCAACTTCTAGTTCTATTTCAACTGTTGGGAAAACAAAACTTCCTCTTGTTACTAGTACTGGAATATTAGTAATATTTTTTATCTTCATTGTCTCACCTCAAATAATGTATTAACTGGATTATAATATAAAACATTAGCACTTGCAATACTTAATTGCTAAAATATCTAATTTTTGATGGCTTTTATCCCTTTATGTACTATTTTTAAATTTTATCACATAAAGTGAGATAAAAGCCTATCTAGGAAATTATCCCCACATGTATCTAAATCAAACACAAAATTATAGTTTCAAAACTAGGTATAGCTAACTAAAGTAATGTTTACTTATAAATAATGTAAAATAATAATATGTAATTTAAACAGTTTTTGAATTTAAAAGTACAATTCAGCAATATTTAAAATAGATTAGGAAGATTAAATTATGCAAAAACCATACAGTGAAGACTTACGAAGAAAAGTAATAGAAGCCTATGAAAGTAAAAACATGAAAATTAAAGAAATTTGTAAAGTGTTCAATATTACTAGAAAGACTTTATTCTTATGAAGAAAAAGAAAAAAAGAAACTGGGCATATAAAACCAATTTTGAATTATCAAAAAGGACATAGCCACAAAATAAAGGATTTAGATTAATTAAAAAATTATTTAGCGCAAAATAAAGATGTTACAGTTCAAAAAGTAATTGAAAAATTTGGCGATATGACTAAAGAAACAGTTTATAACTATTTCAAAAAACTAAATTATACATATAAAAAAACTTTTTTATATGAACAAAGAGATAAAAATAAACAAGAAGATTTTTTAAAAGAAATAGCTAAAATAATGAATGAAGATTTAGTATATATTGATGAATCTGGAATTGATGATAATGAATTTTATAAATATGGTTGATCTGAAAAAGGTAAAAGATTATTTGATAATAAACCCGCATATAAAATAAAAAGAATGAGTATAATTGGTTCACTAAATAAAGGTAAATTAAAAGCAATATGAGCATTTGAAGGACATTGCAACAGTAAAATTTTTGAATCATATGTAAAAAATATACTAATTCCAGTATTAAAGCGTGGACAAATTATAGTTTTAGATAATGCAACATTTCATAAATCTAAATTAACACAACAATTAATGGTAATGTTTAGTAATCTGTGTAACTTACAAAAAT
Source organism: Spiroplasma ixodetis (assembly GCF_040369795.1). Lineage (GTDB taxonomy): Bacteria > Bacillota_I > Bacilli_A > Mycoplasmatales > VBWQ01 > Spiroplasma_E > Spiroplasma_E ixodetis_B. Next base: position 799,437 of record NZ_AP028955.1, on the reverse strand, counting down.
AACTATGTTTAATTAATTATAGTAAATAAAATTAAATAAATAAGACATATTCCGTAAATAAATTTTTTAAAAGTCAATTAATAATTTAAAATTTATTTTATAATTTCTTTATTAATAAATTAATAAGGTGTTGATAAAAATGAATTTTAAAAATTCAAAAAAATTAAAAAATGAACAATTTTATAGATATTTTGGTATAAAACGTTTTCATTTTGATGAAATGTTAACAAAATTAATTGAAATAGAAAATTTAAAAAAAAGTAAAGGTAGAAAATATAAACTTTCAGTTGAAGAAAGATTGATGATGACTTTAGTATACTGAAAATAATATTATACTTTTTTCCAAATGAGTATTAAATATAAAATGAGTGCATCAAGTTCTTTTCGAAATATTACTTGAGTAGAAAATAAACTTAGTGATGACAAAGATTATCAGTTTTTAAAAACAAAATGAAAATCAAAAATTGAGAAAAAACAAGAAGATTTAAATGAATTTCAATTTTATTTAATTGATTCAACTGAAATTGAAATTGAAAGACCAACTAAAAAAAACTACAGTTAGAATATTTTTCTGGTAAAAGTTGAATGTTTTCTATAAAATTTCAAATTATATATGACTTTTTTAATAAAAAAATTGTTGATATTTTTGCTGATAATGGAAAAGTACATGATTTTCAAATATTAAAAAATTCAAATCTTGAATTTTCAGAAAAAACAATAATTATTGGTGATTTGGGATATCAAGGAATACAAAATATTTATAAAAATACTATATTACCAATTAAAAAACTAAAAATAAAAAATTAACTAAACAAGAAAAAATCTACAATAAAATTATTTCAAAAATTAGAATTAAAGTTGAACATGTTTTTGCTTGATTAAAAAGATTCAAAATTTTAATAAATAAATGTAGAAAAAGTATATTTAGACTTATGTACTTAAGATTTAACTTACTTTGTGAAATTTTTAATAAAACAAAACCATTAAAATAAAAAAATATTTTTAATATTTTTTTAAAAATTTAAATTTTTATCAAGTTAATATAAAAATAATATTAACAATTTTTGTGTTTGAAATATAAATTTATTTTTAAAGTATTTTTTTAAAAATATTAACTTCTATAATTATTAACACTAAAAAATTTATAAATATTATTATTGACAATTGATTAAATTTATTTACGGAATATGTCTATAGAAAGAGTGAGTTACTTATGTCTAAAAAACAAAATATTAATAATAATGATCAAATATCAAAAGCAGTAGATTTATTACTAGAAAATACTGAAGATTTAACAACAGTTTTTAAAGAGGGAGGTTTATATAAAGAATTAACAAAAAGATTAGTTGAAAAAATGTTGAATTCTGAAATGCAAAATTATTTAGGATATGAAAAAAATCAACATAATAATAGTGATAATGCTCGCAATGGTATAAATTCAAAAAAATTAATAACCCAACAAGGTAAAATCGAGATTAATGTACCACGAGATCGTAATAGTAATTTTGAGACAGTAATATTTGCAAAAAGACAAAGAAGATTTGATGATTTTGATCAACAAGTTCTTTCATTATATGCCAAAGGCATGACTTTATCAGATATTAGAATGCAGTTACAAGAGTTATATCATGGTGCTGATATTAGCGAAAGTGTTATTAGTCAAATTACTGATGATGTTATTGATGATGTTAAAGCATGACAAAATCGGCCATTAGAAAGTGTTTATCCGATTGTTTATTTTGATTGTATAGTAGTTAAAGTACGACAAGATAAACGCAGTATTAACAAATCAGTTTATATAGCACTAGGAGTTGATTTAGAAGGTAAAAAAGATGTTTTAGGTTTATGAATTAGTGAAAATGAAGGTTCTAAGTTTTGATTATCTAATTTCACAGAAATGAAAAATCGAGGCTTAAATGATATTCTTATTGCTTGTAGTGACAATTTAACAGAAATGTCAGAAGCAATACAATTAGTTTATCCTAAAACCGAACATCAATTATGCATAGTTCATCAAATTAGAAATAGTTTAAAATATGTTTCATACAAACATAGAAAATCACTAGTTACAGATTTAAAACCAATTTATAGTGCATGTAGCGAAGAACAAGCAATGCAAGCTTTAGAATCTTTTGAAAGTAAATGAAATAAACAATATCCTCAAATTGCTAAATCATGATATAAAAATTGAGATAATTTAATGGTTTTTATTAGTTATCATGCAGAAATCAAAAGAGTTATTTATACAACAAATGCTATTGAATCTGTTAATATTCAATTACGAAAAGTTATTAGAAATAAAAAAGTTTTTACAAATGATATGGCAGTTTTTCAAATATTTTACTTAGTAATTGAAAATATAACAAAAAAATGAACAATGCCCATTCAAAATTGAAATACAGCAATTGCTCATTTTATGATAAAATTTGAAGATAGAATTAATCTAAACTAGTAACTTTGTAAAAAGATACACAGATTTTTAAAAAGCCTCTATTTGGTAAATAATTTGGTAATATTTTTCTTATATTATGTTTTATAGCAAATCAAAAATGTTCAATTGGATTTAAATTAGGAGAATATGGTGGAATAAATAATAGTTTGCATCCAGCATTTTCAATTAATTGTTGTGTTAATGTAGATTTATGAAACGTTGCATTATCTAAAACTATAATTTGTCCACGCTTTAATACTGGAATTAGTATATTTTTTACATATGATTCAAAAATTTTACTGTTGCAATGTCCTTCAAATGCTCATAGGGCTTTTAATTTACCTTTATTTAGTGAACCAATTATACTCATTCTTTTTATTTTATATGTGGGTTTATTATCAAATAATCTTTTACCTTTTTCAGATCAACCATATTTATAAATTTTTTAGTGTTAATAATTATAGAAGTTAATATTTTTAAAAAAATACTTTAAAAATAAATTTATATTTCAAACACAAAAATTGTTAATATTATTTTTATATTAACTTAATAAAAATTTAAATTTTTAAAAAAATATTAAAAATATTTTTTTATTTTAATGGTTTTGTTTTATTAAAAATTTCACAAAGTAAGTTAAATCTTAAGTACATAAGTCTAAATATACTTTTTCTACATTTATTTATTAAAATTTTGAATCTTTTTAATCGAGCAAAAACATGTTCAACTTTAATTCTAATTTTTGAAATAATTTTATTGTAGATTTTTTCTTGTTTAGTTAATTTTTTATTTTTAGTTTTTTTAATTGGTAATATAGTGTTTTTATAAATATTTTGTATTCCTTGATATCCCAAATCACCAATAATTATTGTTTTTTCTGAAAATTCAAGATTTGAATTTTTTAATATTTGAAAATCATGTACTTTTCAATTATCAGCAAAAATATCAATAATTTTTTTATTAAAAAAGTCATATATATCTAACTAAAGTAATGTTTACTCATAAATAATGTAAAATAATAATATGTAATTTAAACAGTTTTTGAATTTAAAAGTACAATTCAGCAATATTTAAAATAGATTAGGAAGATTAAATTATGCCAAAACCATAAAGTGAAGACTTACGAAGAAAAGTAATAGAAGCCTATGAAAGTAAAAACATGAAAATTAAAGAAATTTGTAAAGTGTTCAATATTACTAGAAAGACTTTATTCTTATGAAGAAAAAGAAAAAAAGAAACTGGGCATATAAAACCAATTTTGAATTATCAAAAAGGACATAGCCACAAAATAAAGGATTTAGACTAATTAAAAAATTATTTAGCGCAAAATAAAGATGTTACAGTTCAAAAAGTGATTGAAAAATTTGGTGATATGACTAAAGAAACAGTTTATAACTATTTCAAAAAACTAAATTATACATATAAAAAAACTTTTCTATATGAACAAAGAGATAAAAATAAACAATAATATTTTTTAAAATAAATAGCTAAAATAATGAATGAAGATTTAGTATATATTGATGAATCTGGAATTGATGATAATGAATTTTATAAATATGGTTGATCTGAAAAAGGTAAAAGATTATTTGATAATAAACCAGCATATAAAATAAAAAGAATGAGTATAATTGGTTCGCTAAATAAAGGTAAATTAAAATCCCTATGAGCATTTGAAGGACATTGCAACAGTAAAATTTTTGAATCATATGTAAAAAATATACTAATTCCAGTATTAAAGCGTGGACAAATTATAGTTTTAGATAATGCAACGTTTCATAAATCTAAATTAACACAACAATTAATTGAAAATGCTGGATGCAAACTATTATTTCTTCCGCCATATTCTCCTAATTTAAATCCAATTGAACATTTTTGATTTGCTATAAAACATAATATAAGAAAAATATTACCAAATTATTGACCAAATATTAAAAAAGCCTCCCTTGTTGAGTTATTAATTTTTTTGAATTTATACCATTGCGAGCATTATCACTATTATTATGTTGATTTTTTTCATATCCTAAATAATTTTGCATTTCAGAATTCAACATTTTTTAAACTAATCTTTTTGTTAATTCTTTATATAAGCCTCCCTCTTTAAAAACTGTTGTTAAATCTTCAGTATTTTCTAGTAATAAATCTACTGCTTTTGATATTGGATCATTATTATTGATATTTTGTTTTTTAGACATAAGTAACTCACTCTTTCTAGTTATTTAATTTTATTTACTATAATTAATTAAACATAGTTATTTTTGTAAGTTACACAGATTACTAGACATTACCAAAAAGCGATTGATTTTGTTTTTCAAGATATGAGTAAACATTACTTTAGTTAGCTATATTTTAATACTAATTACTTATATATAACCTATATTTTATTAAAATTTTTAGTTGTATATAAGATTACTTGCGATCCAGCAGCATAAATTGAATCATCTGGGCCAACTTCTAAAGCAAAAATATGATCATAAGTATTTTTTATTTCAGATAATTCAGAACATAAATCTGTACCTTCTATTTTTTTATATACTTTATTGGAGTCAATACCAACAAATAAATTATTATCTCTATCAATGACTAAACGTTTAACCTCGTGGTTTGGATTTGTTTCTAAGATTACCTCATATATTCCATTCTTTATCTTATAAAGACGACCATTTCAAGAACCAACAAAAACAGTATTATCCTTGTCAACTACTAAACTATCAATTTGATGTCCATCGTTTATTTGTTGAAATATTCCAAAAGGTTGCCATTCCACAATTAATTGAAAATGCTGGATGAAAACTATTATTTCTTCCGCCATATTCTCCTAATTTAAATCCAATTGAACATTTTTGATTTGCTATAAAACATAATATAAGAAAAATATTACCAAATTATTGACCAAATATTAAAAAAGATATTGATTTTGTTTTTCAAGATATGAGTAAACATTACTGTAGTTAGCTATAATTACATTTTGAAGCTTTGTAAATTCGTTTTTGCAACTTAAATACAAATTTTTCTAACTTTCGTCAGGTGATTGTATTTCATTCATACCTAACAATTTGTTGGTCTATAACATTTTTATTGCTATTCATAACTTTACCTCCCAAATTAAAGTGTCTACGTCTGCATATCCTAAACATTACTTTAGGCATTGGCTTTTTAGACAATCCTACTACATAAATATTTACGGTTGGCTACCTGCTTTATTTGTTTAAATAAAGAATATTTATGTAGTTATCCTGTTCCATAATTTTATTTCGCGTTAGAGTTAGATTTCTGCTATTTGCCGGAAGTTGAGAACATCAATAATCAATTATTTAGAAATGGATTCCTCTTGTACTTCGATAACTTTTTGGTTTATGCGTTAATCAGCCTTATTTCGCATATTGCATGTAACGACAATTCAATCACAGATTCCTCTCGTAATCATATCTAACTATGCTTGCAGGGATTCATTATTCAGGCTTAATGTTACCCACTTTTACCTCATGCTTGCATCTTAAAAGCTTCCATACTTTAAAATGTGAGGAATGCATTATTCTGGATGTTTAAAGCAAGATGGAATTTAACCACCATAAAATTACAGTTTTCAGGCCGCACCTAAAAATAATAATTAATTTCCATTAATCACTAAACCAAGATTATTATTAAAAAAATAAAATTTACCTTTTTTATTCAAATTAATTAAAGAAATATCATCTTTACTTTGTTGAAGATTACATTTTAAATCTTGTAACTGATTAGAATTCGTACCTATATTATTAGTATTTAAAATACTACTTAAACTGCTAACAGTTGTTGCAAGTGTTAAAACACTTAATGTTTTTAATAATGCTTTCATGATGAAAACCCTTTTTTTTCCCATTAACTTCTTAAATTTAAGAAGTTAATTACATTTTAATTTTAAAAAAAAATAAATGCAATAAAAAATTAATATTAAAATATTCTAATCTATTTTCTAAAAAATATTTTTTATCAAAACCATTCTCCTTTTTAAAATCTTTAATTTGACAAATTTTAAAATATACTTATCAAATAACTTCTATTTACAATTAATTTATTTTCATAAAATTAATTAATCCATTACTTAAAACTAAAGTAATGGATTAATTTTTATATTAAACTAATAATATATTTATAATGTTATTTTTGGTAATTATTTTCTAAAAATTAAATAATACATACCGGTTAATAAAATATCACCACCAATAAAATTACCAAATAAAATTGGAAGTTGTACTTGATAACCAAATTGTAAAAAGTCATTAAATCCACTATGAATTCCATAAATATTAAACAAAGGCCCTAATCCTCAAACATAAGCATTTGATAAAAAGGGAGAAAAACCAGATAAGTCAAAAACCATAATTAATAATCCTATCAATAAAAATTTAGCAGTAGATGAACGAGTGGCATGAGAAATATAAACACTTCCTGCTACTAAAAAATTACATAATATCCCACTAAAAAAGGCTTTTCATCAAGACATTACTAATTTATGATTAAAAATACTAACAGCATTATCCAAAAAAACTTGATTATCAAAAAAGCCTGCTCATCATGTAAATAATGAAAGAATAAAACAACCTATAAAATTACCAATTAATACTACTAGTAAGTTAATTAACATTCTTGTTAATTAACTTTTTTTTATTAATAGCATAAATATCATGGAATTAGAAGTAAAAAGTTCACCGCCCATAAAGACAATCATAGTAATTGTTAAAGTAAAAATAAAACCAAATGTTAAATTTTTAATACCATTATCACTTAATCCTCTACTACCAAAAACAGCAGCAATATAAGCAATACCAACAAAAAGTCCGGCTGCAATACCCATCAAAAAAGTTTTTAATAATGGACTTTCTGCTTTCTTTAATGCATACTTATAAACAGCAATATAAGTTTCAATACTTGTTAATGTTTCTTCATTATTGATATTTTCTACAGTTGTATTCACGAATAAAATGCTCCTATCTTTTATTTAATAGCAGCAAAAGCTGTTTCTAAAGTTTCTTTAATAATTGCACAAGATTTATCAAATGCCGTTTGCTCTTCTTTCGTTAATGGTAACTGAACTACTCTGTTTCAACCTTTTTCGTAAAGTATTGTTGGTACACCAATATAAAAACCTTGCTGTCCATATTCTCCTTGTAAATAAGCACCTGCTACTAAAACGTGATTTTGTCCTTCAAGGATATTTCTTACTAATAATGCCAATGCTGCACCAATACCATAAAAAGTTGTACGTTTTAATTTAATAATTTTATAAGCTCTTTGTGCTACTTCTTTTCTTAATTCTTCTAAATCTTTTTCTTTAATTCTACCTTCAGTAATTTGTTGATAAATAGTTTTATTACCTACCGAAACCGAACTTCAAGGAATCATTGAAGAATCACCATGTTCACCAATTACATAAGCAGCAACTGACTTTGGATTAACTGCAATTTTTTCTCCAATTAAATATTGTAAACGTAAGGTATCTAAAATTGTACCAGAACCTAATACTTGATGATAATCAAATTGTGTAATTTTTTGATAAACAGTGGTCATAATATCAACAGGATTAGATGCAATAATAGTAACACCTTTAAATCCTGATTTTTTAATTTCTAAAGCAATGCTCTTCATAATTTTGGCATTATCTGCTACCATATTTAATCTTGTTTCACCATCTTTTTGCGGTCTTCCGGCAGTAATAACAATAATATCAGCATCTTTACAATCGCTGTAATTTCCAGCCTTAATTGAAATAAAAGGATGATCTAAAGCTGCTTGACAATCAGCAAAATCAATCGCATTACCTTCAGCTATACCTTCAAAAGCATCAATCAATACATATTCTTGGGCTAAACCTTGATTAATGGCACTGTAAATAAAACTACTACCAACAGTTCCACATCCAACAATGACAATTTTTCGTTTTGCCATATTTACTTACCTCCATATTTTTTGCATTTCATGTAACAGTACTTTATCCTCGGCGCTATTTTAATAACTTACTTTTTAAAATAAAAGTTACAATGATATGTAATATTTTTATTATGCTTTTTATATAAGAATGTTAAAAAAAATCTAATTAACAAGGACAAAAATTTATTACATTTTTATCTTAACACTATTTTAATAAAAAAATAAGTTTTCTTTTTTCTTTTAAATTTTTGTTTTTCAATTAATAACAATCCCTTTTGGTCTAGTAAAAGCAAGTAACGAAGGACGAATACCTTGTACGCCAAGACCCGAATCCTTAACACCAACAAAAGAAAAGTGATCGGGACCACGTTGTGACTGATCGTTAATATTAACACTTCCAACTTCTAATAATTTAGCAATACTCATTGCACTATTAATATTAGTAGTAAAAACAGAAGCTTGTAAACCATATTGTGAATCATTTGCAATATTAATCGCTTCTTTTACTTCATCAAAAATAATAATCGGCAACAATGGTGCAAAAGGTTCTTCTCATGCTAAATTCATTTTTGTTGTTACGTCAGTAATAATAGTTGGTCACATTAAATTTTCTTTAAATTTATTACCAACTAAACAATTGGCTCTTTTATCTAAAGCATCTTTAATTAATTTTTTAGCATTATCAACTGTTGGTTGATCAATAATAGGAGTAATATCACAATCATCTGTGGGCAAACCAACAGTTAACTTTTCAACTTTTTCTTTTAAAATCGGAATTAATTTGCTACTAATTGTTCTTTGTACTAACACTCTTTTAATAGCAGTACAGCGTTGTCCTGAATAACTAAATGCACCTTTAATGATTTTGGTTGCTGTATCTTCAAGATCAGCATCATTAAGCACTATTGCTGGATCTTTGCCTCCTAATTCTAAAATCAAATCAGTTTTTAAAGATTTCTGTGAAATACGTTTACCAACAACAGCACTACCAGTAAAAGAAATAACATTAATTGCTTCATTTTCAACTAAACTATCACCAATTTCACTACCTTTACCACTTATAGCATTAAAAACACCATTAGGAATGTTAGCTTCTTTAGCTAATTTAGCTAAGTGTAATCCCACCAATGATCCTTGTGTTGCGGGTTTAAAAACAACACTATTACCAGTAACAAGTGCTGGAAATATTTTAGAGACTGATAAATTTATCGGATAATTAAAAGGGGAAATGGCAAGAACAATTCCTTTTGGCACATATTCAAAAAAAGCTAATTTGTTCATACTTCCTCAACTATCACCTGTATAAGATTCAGGATGAAGACGTAATGCTTCTTGTAAAGTATATTCAATATATTCAACTGTTCTATCAATTTCACTGCAAGCTGCTTTTGTGCCTTTAGCAATTTCATTAGTCATTAATTCAGCAAGTATTAATTTATCGCGAATAATTAATTGTTTTCAAGAATTTAAAAAAGAAATTCTTTTTAAAATAGGCATTTGTTCTCAATTTTTTTGAGCAAATTTTGCAGATTCATATACTTTTTTAATTTCAACTTTAGTTAAGGCAGGAACTTGGCCTGCTATTTTATTAGTGGTGGGGTTGATAACTGATATTCAATTACCATTTTCATACAATTCACCATTAATTAGAGATTGATATTTAATAATAATATTTGTCATTTATACTTCCTCCTTAAATCACTACCATAATAATTATAGCATTGATATAAGTCATATCCTATTCACTCTTAACTAAAATTATTATTTAAATTTATATTATGAAGATCAAAAAAACTAATTCTTTAAAAAGTCCATAATTTTCAAGAAAAAAGTTTATTTTAAATACCATTGTTGCTTTCTTTTGCATCAAAACTTTCTGATATTGATGATATATCAGCATCAATAACATCAGTTTTTAAATCAATCACTAAATTACTACCGCCAGCAATAATATCATCAGCAAGTACTTTGCCAGTTCCTTCATTTACCTTGCTAAGATTAATGTCACTTGCTTTAATCACTAATCATTTTTCTTTTTTCGTTAATATATTAATAAAAGATGTTGCTGGTGATAAGAAAGTTTTAATAATACTAATACTTTTATTTTTAGGAAATTTTATTACTTTATTACCTTTTGTTGTTCGTAAAGTTTGTTCAATAGTATTGAATAACATTCGTTTAATTGTTCCAACTGATGTTAACATTGCATAAATATCATTACTATTACCACAAGCCATTCCTACCACTTCATCTTCTTCAAAATTAATTTTCAAAGCTTTAACACCTGTTGCAGTTTTAGTTAATAATGGAACTTTCGTTTCTAAATATTTTAAAGTCATACCCTTGCGAGTGCTAATAACAATAAAATCATGACCGGTAGTACTATTAACACTAATAACACTATCGTTCTCTTTTAACTTAACATATTTTGCGGTTTTATTAAATCTGGTAGTTGCTAACTCTAAAAGTGGCATTCTTTTAATTAAACCATATCTAGTAGCGACTAATATATTTACATTTGGCTGTTCAAAACTATTAACTTGTGCAACACTAATAATTTTTTCATTTCCTTCAAGTTTACATAACGTATTAACATGAATACCATTATCTTTCCATTTATTTTCTTCTAATTTAAAAATTGGTATTAAAAAATAATTACCTTTATTTGTAAAAAATAATAAATTATTAAAATTATTGAACATTGCTCCACCAATAATAACATCATTTGGCTTACGTCCAAAATCTTTATAATCAAGATTTTGGAAAAATACTTTACTACTTATTACCTTAATTCAACCATCATAACTAATACTAACAAATACATTTTCTTGTCGCAATGTTGCTTTTTCATCAATTGTAATTTCAGAAATTTCACCTTTAATTTGTGATTTTCTTAATCCAGAAAAATGAGAATTAATTTGTTCTAACTCAGTAATAATAACTTGACGTAGTGAATTTTCATTATTAAGAATTTCTTGTAAAACAATAATTTTACTTTCAATATCTGCTTTTTCTAAAACTAATGATTGAATATCAGTAGCAGTTAAACGATATAAACGCAATTGTACAATTGCTTCTGCTTGAATATCAGTAAAATTAAAAGCTGATATTAAATTTAATTTTGCTTGCATACGGTCAGTTGATGTTCTAATAATTTTAATTACTTTATCAACTTCGCTTAACGCAATAACTAAACCATTAACAATCTCTAATCTTCGTTCTAATTGTGCTAAGTCATATTGTGAACGCTTAGTAACAACATCAATTTGATGATTAATATAAAAATCTAACATATTAATTAAACTCATTTGTACTGGTTTTTTGTTAGCAATTGCTACTAAATTAAAGTTATAATAAATTTGTAAATTGGTATTTTTAAATAAATAATTTAAAATTTCTTGCGGTTTACTATCTTCTACTAAATCAATAACTATTCGTAAACCAAAACGATCCGTTTCATCACGTACTTCTTTAATACCATGAATTTTCGCTAATGTTTTAACATCATCAATTTTTTTAATCAAATCTTGTTTAATAACTTCAAATGGAATTTCGGTAATAATTATTTGTGGAATTTCACCTTCATTATTAATATGAGTTTTGGCACGAATTGCAATTCGCCCTTTACCAGAACGATAAGCTTCTTTAATACCTTTAATACCTTGAATAATTCCTCGGGTTGGAAAGTCAGGACCCTTAATAACACGCATTAATTCGCTTAAATTACATTGTGGATTATTAATTCTCATGACAATTGCATTAATTACTTCTTGTAAATTATGAGGCGGAATATTAGTTGCCATTCCAACGGCAATTCCAGAAGCACCATTTACTAATAAATTTGGAAAATAGGCAGGTAAAACTGTTGGTTCTGTTTCTGATTCATCAAAATTTTTAATTAAAGTAACAGTATTTTTCTTAATATCCTTCAATAATAATTCTGAAATTAATGATAAACGTGCTTCTGTATATCGCATCGCAGCAGGATTATCACCATCAATTGAACCTTTATTACCATGCATTTGTACTAATGGTCATGCTACCTTTCACTCTTGTGCCATTCTACACATAGCAGCATAAACTGCTGTATCACCATGAGGATGATATTTACCAATTACTTCTCCAACAACACGAGCTGCTTTTTTATATGCTTTATCATTGGTTAAACCCAAATCATTCATAGCATGCAAAATTCGACGTTGAACTGGTTTCAAACCATCACGGATATCGGGCAATGCTCGTTCTAAAATAATATATTTGGCATATCGACCAAAACGTTCTGCAACAATATCATCAATAGGATAAGATAAAATTTGTTCATTATTTTGTTGAATCTCTTCTTTACTATTCATAACTTATAAACTCCTTTTTTCTTAATAATCACTAGCTTCAAAAGAAATATTTTCTTCAATTCATTTTCGTCTTTTTTCTGGTTTATCACCCATTAATATTTGAATTTCTGTTTCTGCTGATAGAGCATCCTCAATAGTAATTTTAATTAATTGACGGACGTTTGGGTCCATAGTTGTTTCTCATAATTGTTCAGCATTCATTTCTCCTAAACCTTTATAACGTTGCAGGTCATATTTACCTTTAATTGTTTCAACTTTATCTTTTAATTCTAACTCATTTCAAACATATACATGTTTCTCTCGCTCTTCTTCTTTAAAAGAAATTTTAAATAAAGGCGGTAATGCAATATAAATATTACCCGAAGTAATTAAATCTCGCATATAACGATAGAAAAAAGTTAGTAATAAAATTTGAATATGGGCACCATCAGTATCGGCATCAGTCATAATAATGACTTTATTATAATTACAATTTTCAATACTAAATTCGTTACCAACACCAGCACCAATCGCATTAATAATCATACTAATTTCCTCATTATTAAAAAGATCAATTACTTTAGTTTTTTCGGCATTAATTACTTTTCCTTTTAACGGTAATATCGCTTGGAACTTACGATCACGACCTGACTTGGCACTGCCACCAGCGGAATCTCCTTCCACTAAAAATAATTCATTAATATTAGGATTTTTACTTTGTGCAGGCACCAATTTACCTACTAAAAATTTTTGCGTATCTTTACTTTTATTACGCAATGATTCACGTTCTTTTCTTAAAGCATTACGAATATAACGAGCCTTAATGGCTTTATCAATAATTTTTTTAGCAGCATCACTATTTTCGTGAAGTCAAAATGAAAATCTTTCATTAACAATATTATCAACAACAATTCTTGCTTCGGGCGTTCCTAATTTACCTTTTGTTTGACCTTCATATTGAATTAAATTTTCAGGAATACGCAATGAAACAATAGCAACCAAACCTTCTCGCAAATCATTACCTTCTAAATTTTTATCTTTTGCTTTTAATAATTCTTGTTTTCTTGCATATTCATTAATAGCTTTTGTTAAACCACTTTTACAACCAACTAAATGACTTCCACCATCAACAGTTTTAACGTTATTAGCAAACCCTACTAACGTTTCGCTATAATCTTCCGTATATTGTAATACAATTTCAACGTCAATATTATTTTGTTTACCTTTTAAACTAACAATTGGTGATAAATTTTTTTTATCTTTATTTAAATATTGCATAAAAGCAACTAAGCCATTTTCATAATGAAAAGTTTCTTCAGTACCTGTCCTCTTATCAATTAATTGAATACTTAAATCATTAATTAAAAAAGCACTTTCACGTAAATGTTGTTCAAATAAATGAACATTTCAATCACAACCTAGAAAAAAAAGATGAAAATCAGGTAAAAATTGTACCCTAGTTCCTGTTTTATAAGTGTTACCAATCATTTTTAAACTTTGATCAATCTTACCACCATTTTTAAATTTAATTTCATGAATTTTTTTATCACGATGAATAGTAACAATCATTCAATTACTTAAAGCATTTACTACTGAAGCACCAACACCATGTAAACCGCCCGATGTTTTATAACTATTAGTGTCAAATTTTCCACCAGCATGTAAAACCGTATAAATAACTTCGGGAGTACTTTTTTTTGAAGCATGCATACCAGTTGGAACACCACGACCATTGTCTTCAACAGTAACTGACTTATCAACATTAATAGTAACAACAATACTAGTACAAAAGCCAGCTAATGCTTCATCAATACCATTATCAACAATTTCTCAAACTAGATGATGAAGACCACGATTATCAGTAGAACCAATATACATTCCAGGTCTTTTTCTAACTGCTTCTAGACCTTCTAAAATTTGAATTGATAATTCATTATAAACACTGTTTTTTGGTTTATTTGCCATGAAAAAAACTCCTTACTACAATTTATTTCATTTTCATTTTATCATATATTTATTTATTTAAAGATAATCTCGATAAAAGAACTTAATCAATTTTATAATTTAAAGTTAAAGGTTTCTATACAAAATTTAAGATAATACATTTAAAATAAATTGGAATGGCAACCTTTTTTAGGACTGTTTTTTGGTAGACATTTGTGTTTGGTGTTTTATGGGGGTTAAGTAGTTTAGAGTGCTGTGGATTCTTATGTTGTTGTATCAATTGATATAATATACATATTCCGTAAATAAATTTTTTAAAATTCAATTAATAATTTAAAAAAATTAAAAAATGAACAATTTTATAGATATTTTGGTATAAAACGTTTTCATTTTGATGAAATGTTAACAAAATTAATTGAAATAGAAAATTTAAAAAAAACTAAAGGTAGAAAATATAAACTTTCACAGTTGAAGAAAGATTGATGATGACTTTAGTATACTGAAAATAATATTATACTTTTTTCCAAATGAGTATTAAATATAAAATGAGTGCATCAAGTTGTTTTCGAAATATTACTTGAGTAGAAAATAAACTTAGTAATGACAAAGATTATCATTTTTTAAAAACAAAATATAAATCAAAAATTGAGAAAAAACAAGAAGATTTAAATGAATTTCAATTTTATTTAATTGATTCAACTGAAATTGAAATTGAAAGACCAACTAAAAAAAACTACAGTTAGAATATTTTTCTGGTAAAAGTTAAATGTTTTCTATAAAATTTGAAATTATATATGACTTTTTTAATAAAAAAATTGTTGATATTTTTGCTGATAATGGAAAAGTACATGATTTTCAAATATTAAAAAATTCAAATCTTGAATTTTCAGAAAAAAAATAATTATTGGTGATTTGGGATATCAAGTAATACAAAATATTTATAAAAATACTATATTACCAATTAAAAAAACTAAAAATAAAAAATTAACTAAACAAGAAAAAATCTACAATAAAATTATTTCAAAAATTAGAATTAAAGTTGAACATGTTTTTGCTTGATTAAAAAGATTCAAAATGTTAATAAATAAATGTAGAAAAAGTATATTTAGACTTATGTACTTAAGATTTAACTTACTTTGTGAAATTTTTAATAAAACAAAACCATTAAAATAAAAAAATATTTTTAATATTTTTTTAAAAATTTAAATTTTTATCAAGTTAATATAAAAATAATATTAACAATTTTTGTGTTTAAAATATAAATTTATTTTTAAAGTATTTTTTTAAAAATATTAACTTCTATAATTATTAACACTAAAAAATTTATAAATATTATTATTGACAATTGATTAAATTTATTTACGGAATATGTCTAATCAAATAATTCTAATTTTAATTGGATTAATGATGTAAAATTTTTATCATTAATAAACTCTGTTTTGAAAGTTTTGAAAGTTGCTTCAGCAACAGCGTTATCATAAGGACAACCTTTTTTGCTTAAAGAGCGGGTAATATTGAAAGCTAATAAAAGTTTATCAATAGTTTTATTATTAAATTCATTACCGCGATCGCTATGAAATATTTTAATATTTTTTAAACAACGATTTGAGCACATAAATGCTTGATATATAGCTAACTAAAGTAATCTTTACTCATATCTTGAAAAACAAAATCAATCGCTTTTTTAATATTTGGTCAATAATTTGGTAATATTTTGAGGCTTTTTAAAAATCTGTGTATCTTTTTACAAAGTTACTAGTTTAGATTAATTCTATCTTCAAATTTTATCATAAAATGAGCAATTGCTGTATTTCAATTTTGAATGGGCATTGTTCATTTTTTTGTTATATTTTCAATTGCTAAGTAAAATATTTTAAAAACTTCCATATCATTTGGAAAAACTTTTTTATTTCTAATAACTTTTCGTAATTGACTATTAACAGATTCAATAGCATTTGTTGTATAAATCACTCTTTTGATTTCTGCAGGATAACTAATAAAAACCATTAAATTATCTCAATTTTTATATCATGATTTAGCAATTTGAGGATATTGTTTATTTCATTTACTTTCAAAATATTCTAAAGCTTGCATTGCTTGTTCTTCACTAAATGCACTATAAATTGGTTTTAAATCTGTAACTAGTGATTTTCTATGTTTGTATGAAACATATTTTAAACTATTTCTAATTTGATGAACTATGCATAATTGATGTCCGGTTTTAGGATAAACTGATTGTATTGCTTATGACATTCCTGTTAAATTGTCACTACAAGCAATAAGAATATCATTTAAGCCTCAATTTTTCATTTCTGTGAAATTAGATAATCAAAACTTAGAACCTTCATTTTCGCTAATTCATAAACCTAAAATATCTTTTTTACCTTCTAAATCAACTCCTAGTGCTATATAAACTGATTTGTTAATAATGAGTTTATCTTGTCGTACTTTAACTACTATAAAATCAAAATAAACAATCGGATAAACACTTTATAATGGCCGATTTTGTCATGCTTTAACATCATCAATAACATCATCAGTAATTTGACTAATAACACTTTCACTAATATCAGCACCATGATATAACTCTTGTAACTGCATTCTAATATCTGATAAAGTCATGCCTTTGGCATATAATCAAAGAACTTGTTGATCAAAACCATCAAATCTTCTTTGTCTTTTTGCAACTATTACTGGCTCAAAATTACTATTACGATCTCGTGGTACATTAATCTCAATTTTACCTTGTTGAGTTATTAATTTTTTTGAACTTATACCATTGCGAGCATTATCACTATTATTATGTTGATTTTTTTCATACCCTAAATAATTTTGCATTTCAGAATTTAACATTTTTTCAACTAATCTTTTTGTTAATTCTTTATATAAACCTCCCTATTTAAAAACTGTTGTTAAATCTTCAGCATTTTCTAATAATAAATCTACTGCTTTTGATATTGGACCATTATTATTAATATTTTGTTTTTTAGACATACGTAACTCACTCTTTCTATTTATTTAATTTTATTTACTAGAATTAATTAAACATATTTATTTTTGTAAGTTACACAGATTACTAAACATTACCAATATTTTTCTTATATTATGTTTTATAGCAAATCAAAAATGTTCAATTTGATTTAAATTAGGAGAATATGGTGGAAGAAATAATAGTTTGCATCCAGCATTTTCAATTAATTGTTGTGTTAATTTAGATTTATGAAACGTTGCATTATCTAAAACTATAATTTGTCCACGCTTTAATACTGGAATTAGTATATTTTTTACATATGATTCAAAAATTTTACTGTTGCAATGTCCTTCAAATGCTCATAGGGCTTTTAATTTACCTTTATTTAGTGAACCAATTATACTCATTCTTTTTATTTTATACGCGGGTTTATTATCAAATAATCTTTTACCTTTTTCAGATCAACCATATTTATAAAATTCATTATCATCAATTCCAGACTCATCAATATATACTAAATCTTCATTCATTATTTTAGCTATTTCTTTTAAAAAATCTTCTTGTTTGTTTTTATCTCTTTGTTCATATAAAAAAGTTTTTTTTATATGTATAATTTAGTTTTTTGAAATAGTTATAAACTGTTTCTTTAGTCATATCACCAAATTTTTCAATTACTTTTTGAACTGTAACATCTTTATTTTGCGCTAAATAATTTTTTAATTCATCTAAATCCTTTATTTTGTGGCTATGTCCTTTTTGATAATTCAAAATTGGTTTTATATGCCCAGTTTCTTTTTTTCTTTTTCTTCATAAGAATAAAGTCTTTCTAGTAATATTGAACACTTTACAAATTTCTTTAATTTTCATGTTTTTACTTTCATAGGCTTCTATTACTTTTCTTCGTAAGTCTTCACTGTATGGTTTTTGCATAATTTAATCTTCCTAATCTATTTTAAATATTGCTTAATTAGACATATTCCGTAAATAAATTTAATCAATTGTCAATAATAATATTTATAAATTTTTTAGTGTTAATAATTATAGAAGTTAATATTTTTAAAAAAATACTTTAAAAATAAATTTATATTTCAAACACAAAAATTGTTAATATTATTTTTATATTAACTTGATAAAAATTTAAATTTTTAAAAAAATATTTTTAATATTTTTTTATTTTAATGGTTTTGTTTTATTAAAAATTTCACAAAGTAAGTTAAATCTTAAGTACATAAGTCTAAATATACTTTTTCTACATTTATTTATTAAAATTTTGAATCTTTTTAATCAAGCAAAAACATGTTCAACTTTAATTCTAATTTTTGAAATAATTTTATTTTAGATTTTTTCTTGTTTAGTTAATTTTTTATTTTTAGTTTTTTTAATTGGTAATATAGTATTTTTATAAATATTTTGTATTCCTTGATATCCCAAATCACCAATAATTATTGTTTTTTCTGAAAATTCAAGATTTGAATTTTTTAATATTTGAAAATCATGTACTTTTCCATTATCAGCAAAAATATCAACAATTTTTTTATTAAAAAGTCATATATAATTTGAAATTTTATAGAAAACATTCAACTTTTACCAGAAAAATATTCTAACTGTAGTTTTTTTTAGTTGGTCTTTCAATTTCAATTTCAGTTGAATCAATTAAATAAAATTGAACTTCATTTAAATCTTCTTGTTTTTTCTCAATTTTTGATTTATATTTTGTTTTTAAAAACTGATAATCTTTGTCATCACTAAGTTTATTTTCTACTCAAGTAATATTTCGAAAACAACTTGATGCACTCATTTTATATTTAATACTCATTTGGAAAAAAGTATAATATTCTTTTCAGTATACTAAAGTCATTATCAATCTTTCTTCAACTGAAAGTTTATATTTTCTACCTTTAGTTTTTTTTAAATTTTCTATTTCAATTAATTTTTTTAACATTTCATCAAAATGAAAACGTTTTATACCAAAATATCTATAAAATTGTTCATTTTTTAATTTTTTTAAATTTTCAAAATTCATTTTTATCAACACCTTATTAATTTATTAATAAAGAAATTATAAAATAAATTTTAAATTATTAATTGACTTTTAAAAAATTTATTTACGGAATATGTCTATTGTACTTTTAAATTAAAAAACTGTTTAAATTACATATTATTATTTTACATTATTTATGAATAAACATTACTTTAGTTAGCTATATTTCAAACAATTGTTTTCATTTCGAAATATGCTATTGAATTCATTTCAATTCATTTTTTCCTCCACACTAGTACATGTGGGGATAATTTCCTAAATTTATTCTAAAAAAATTATAAATATTTATATAGTAATAACTAAAATTAAAAAAATTATTTTATAGTTTAATGTTTTAAAAATTAAAACTAATGATAGAATTAAACCATAAAATAAATTAAAAGAAAAGGTAGTGAACACATGCATAATGAAAGCAAAATACAACATATTAATTCTATAAAAGAAGTTGAGCAACTTTTACAATCAAAAAAAATAACAGTAATTTATTTTTCAGCAGAATGATGTGGTCCTTGTAAAATGTTAGGGCCGAGATTTGAAAATGTTGCTAATGACGAAAAAAACAAAAATATTAATTTTATTAAAGTTGATGTTGACAAAGCTAAAGAACTAGCAAAAGAATATGAAATCCAATCAATTCCAACATTAATTTATTTTAATAAAGAAGGAAAAGAAGTTAAAAAAACTTTTAGTTTAGTTTCTGAAAAAGATATGACTAATATTATCGAAGAAATGGGAAAATAAGGTATTTATAATGGCTATTAAATTAATTGTTCTTGATCTAGATGGAACTTTACTAAAAAGTAGATGAAAAATTCATCCTAAAAATCTAATTGCAATTCAAAAAGCATATCAAAAAAATATTAAAGTTATTATTGCAACAGGAAGAGCACCAAGTTCAACCATTGATATTGCAAAAGCATGTTTAATGCACGAAAAAACCGGTCATATTATTTGTTATAATGGCGGTAACATCATTGATATTACTAATGATAATAGATTAGATATATTATATGAAAAATCATTAACAAAACAGCAAATACAAACAATAGTTAAATTTGCTAATAAAAATAATTTAGCAATGTGAGGATATAGTACCGATAATAAAACAGGCTTAATTAATCGTAGATCGCTAAAAGTTAAAATTATGGAAAATTTTAATAACCTACCAACTAAACAAATTGATGAGAATACCGATGAGGGTATGTATAAAATTTTATTATTTTGTAAAAAGAAAAAACAAGTTAATCCAATTTTAGAACAATTAAATACTATAAAAGATTTAGAACTCGCTACTTCTTCTCATAGTGTTATCGAAATTAATCCAATTGGTGTTAATAAAGCTGTTGCTGTACAATTTTTATGCAAAAAATGAAATATTACTCCTGACCAAGTACTAGCTTGTGGTGATGGTATGAATGATTATAAATTAATAAAGTGGGCTAAATATGGTATTGCAATGCAAAATGCTCATCCTAATTTAAAAGAAATAGCATATGACGTTACTAGTAAAAATACTTGTGGTGGTGTTGCAAAAGTTATCGATAAATATGTATTTCCTAAATCAGAGTTTGAATAAATAATAGTTTAATTTTCTAATATAATTTATTATTAAATAAAACTTTAAAAATGCTGGAAAATTACCAGCATTTTTAATTCAATATCCTTTATACTTAAATAAATATTTTTCAAATTTACATTCTTTTAATATAAACTAACTATTTATTGAATTATTAAAAGTAACTTTATCTAATACTATAGAAAAAGTAAGGCTATCATTATAAAAAAATGAATTTTCACCAATTCAAAATTTAATATATAGCTAACTAAAGTAATGTTTACTCATATCTTGAAAAACAAAATCAATCGCTTTTTTAATATTTGGTTAGGCTTTTTAAAAATCTGTGTATCTTTTTACAAAGTTACTAGTTTAGATTAATTCTATCTTCAAATTTTATCATAAAATGAGCAATTGCTGTATTTCAATTTTGAATGGGCATTGTTCGTTTTTTTGTTATATTTTCAATTGCTAAGTAAAATATTTTAAAAACTGCCATATCATTTGGAAAAACTTTTTTATTTCTAACAACTTTTCGTAATTGAATATTAACAGATTCAATAGCATTTGTTGTATAAATCACTCTTTTGATTTCTGCAGGATAACTAATAAAAACCATTAAATTATCTCAATTTTTATATCATGATTTAGCAATTTGAGGATATTGTTTATTCCATTTACTTTCAAAAGATTCTAAAGCTTGCATTGCTTGTTCTTCGTTACATGCACTATAAAGTGGTTTTAAATCTGTAACTAGTGATTTTCTATGTTTGTATGAAACATATTTTAAACTATTTCTAATTTTATGAACTATGCATAATTGATGTTCGGTTTTAGGATAAACTGATTGTATTGCTTCTGACATTCCTGTTAAATTGTCACTACAAGCAATAAGAATATCATTTAAGCCTCGATTTTTCATTTCTGTGAAATTAGATAATCAAAACTTAGAACCTTCATTTTCACTAATTCATAAGCCTAAAACATCTTTTTTACCTTCTAAATCAACTCCTAGTGCTATATAAACTGATTTGTTAATAATGAGTTTATCTTGTCGTACTTTAACTACTATACAATCAAAATAAACAATCGGATAAAAACTTTCTAATGGCCGATTTTGTCATGCTTTAACATCATCAATAACATCATCAGTAATGTGACTAATAACACTTTCACTAATATCAGCACCATGATATAACTCTTGTAACTGCATTCTAATATCTGATAAAGTCATGCCTTTGACATATAATAGACATATTCCGTAAATAAATTTAATCAATTGTCAATAATAATATTTATAAATTTTTTAGTGTTAATAATTATAGAAGTTAATATTTTTAAAAAAATACTTTAAAAATAAATTTATATTTCAAACACAAAAATTGTTAATATTATTTTTATATTAACTTGATAAAAATTTAAATTTTTAAAAAAATATTTTTAATATTTTTTTATTTTAATGGTTTTGTTTTATTAAAAATTTCACAAAGTAAGTTAAATCTTAAGTACATAAGTCTAAATATACTTTTTCTACATTTATTTATTAAAATTTTGAATCTTTTTAATCAAGCAAAAACATGTTCAACTTTAATTCTAATTTTTGAAATAATTTTATTGTAGATTTTTTCTTGTTTAGTTAATTTTTTATTTTTAGTTTTTTAATTGGTAATATAGTATTTTTATAAATATTTTGTATTCCTTGATATCCCAAATCACCAATAATTATTGTTTTTTCTGAAAATTCAAGATTTGAATTTTTTAATATTTGAAAATCACGTACTTTTCCATTATCAGCAAAAAGATCAACATTTTTTTTATTAAAAAAGTCATATATAATTTGAAATTTTATAGAAAACATTGAACTTTTACCAGAAAAATATTCTAACTGTAGTTTTTTTAGTTGGTCTTTCAATTTCAATTTCAGTTGAATCAATTAAATAAAATTGAAATTCATTTAAATCTTCTTTTTTTTATCAATTTTTGATTTATATTTTTTTTAAAAACTGATAATCTTTGTCATCACTAAGTTTATTTTCTACTCAAGTAATATTTTGAAAACAACTTGATGCACTCATTTTATATTTAATACTCATTTGGAAAAAAGTATAATATTATTTTCAGTATACTAAAGTCATCATCAATCTTTCTTCAACTGAAAGTTTATATTTTCTACCTTTAGTTTTTTTAAATTTTCTATTTCAATTAATTTTGTTAACATTTCATCAAAATGAAAACGTTTTATACCAAAATATCTATAAAATTGTTCATTTTTTAATTTTTTTAAATTTTCAAAATTCATTTTTATCAACACCTTATTAATTTATTAATAAAGAAATTATAAAATAAATTTTAAATTATTAATTGACTTTTAAAAAATTTATTTACGGAATATGTCTAATGAAAGAAATTGTTGATCAAAACCATCAAATCTTCTTTGTCTTTTTGCAACTATTACTGGCTCAAAATTACTATTACGATCTCGTGGTACATTAATCTCAATTTTACCTTTTTGGGTTATTAATTTTTTTTAATTTATACCATTACGAGCATTTTCACTAGTATTATGTTGATTTTTTTCATATCCTAAATAATTTTGCATTTCAGAATTCAACATTTTTTCAACTAATCTTTTTGTTAATTCTTTATATAAATCTCCCTCTTTAAAAACTTTTGTTAAATCTTCAGTATTTTCTAGTAATAAATCTACTGCTTTTGATATTGGATCATTATTATTAATATTTTTTTAGACATACGTAACTCACTCTTTCTAGTTATTTAATTTTATTTACTAGAATTAATTAAACATAGTTATTTTTGTAAGTTACACAGATTACTAAACATTACCTAAAAATAATTTAATCATTAGATTCTTTAATATAATTAAACAATTATGCCGGTGAATTCAATTATCATCATAGGCTGTTTGATTTGCTTATATTTTAATTAAAAGTTATTAACGATCGTCACCATTATTAATAGTGCCTTTAACAATAACATAATCACATTTTGTTAATGCAGATAAATCTTTACCGCCAGCATAAGAAATAGCAGATTGTAAATCTTCTTCCATTTCTTTATAAGTATCGGCAATTGAACCTTTATATGGAACAAGTATTTTTTTACCTTCAATATTTTTCGCTTCCGCTTTGTTAAAAATACTTGCTGATCCAAAATATTCTTTGTAAGATTGACCATTTATTGTAACAATTTTGCCAGGTGATTCATCATAACCCGCTAAAATACTTCCTGCCATAATCATAGTGGCACCAAAAGCTATTGCTTTAGCAATATCACCATTACATCTAATACCGCCATCTGCAATTAATGGTTTAGTGGTGCTATTGGCAACATCTTGTAAAGCATTTAATTGTCAACCACCTGTACCAAATCCAGTTTTTAGTTTAGTAATACAAGCTTTTCCTGGACCAACACCAAATTTAATTGCATCAGCGCCTCATTTTTCTAAATCTTTAACAGCGGTTTTTGTCATAACGTTACCAGCAATAATAAAAGGTTTAGTATTTGTTTTAGCAAAAGTATTTTTTATAAATTTAATCATTTCTTTCATAGCATTACTATGACCATGAGCAATATCAATAGTAATAAATTCAGGAATTAGATTCAGTTTGATTAATTGTTCAAGTAACTCTTTATCCTCTTTTTTAACGCCAATGCTAATTGAAGCATATAATTTTTGTTCATGCATACTTTTAATAAATTTAATTTGATCGATATTAAAACGGTGCATTACATAAAAGTAATTATTTTTAGCCAATCAAATACATAATTCTTGGTTAATGACAGCACTCATATTTGCCGGAATAATTGGAATTTTAAAAGTAAAATCATTTAGTTTAACGCTGGTATCACATTCTTTTCGTGATTTAACTATTGCTTTATTTGCAATTAGATTTATATCTTCAAAATCAAATTTCACATTCATTTTTTATTTATTCTCCTTAGTCTTTACTAATTGTAATAGTCAAAATATGTACATATTATTTTATAACGTTTTAAATAAAATGCTAAAGGACTAAAACACCATTAGTATTATATATTATTTTTTTGCAATTTAATTATCTTTATTATTAATTAAGTCTGATAATTGGTTAATCATTTTCTTTAAATTAGTAATTAATGGGTTATAAACATCAATTTGTGTTAAATCAACACCCGCATCTTTTAAAATATCTAACGGATATTTGCTGCCACCATTTTTTAAAAAGTTAAGTAAATTTTCTTTTTTACCATTTTTAACATCTTCATAAAGTTTATAAGAAACGGTAATTGAGGTAGCATATTTATAAACATAATAAGGTGAGTGGAAAAAATGAAGAATTCGTGGTCATGAGTATCCTTTTGCTTTTTCTTCGTATTTATCTAATGCTTTTTGTCCATATTTATTTGCTGTATTTTCAAATAAATCAGCCAAAATATCGGCGTTTAATGGCACTTCTTTTTCTACTAATTTATGTGCTTCTCATTCAAATTCAGCAAATTGAATTTGACGAAAAAAAGTACCAATTACAGTTTCAATATGAGTTTGTAGTAAGTAAATGCGTTCTTGATTATTTGACGTTTGATTATATAAATAATCAAATGCTAGATGTTCATTAACTGTTGAAGCAACTTCAGCTAAAATAATTGGATAGTCAGCATTTGGATATTTTTGATATTTTTCTGAAAATAGGGTGTGAACAGAATGACCTAATTCATGAGCTAGTGTATTAAGCGAATTAATAGTATCATCTCAATTCATTAAAATAATGGGTTCTACGCCATTACCACCTGTTGAATAAGCACCAGTTCGTTTATTTGTGTCTTCATAATAGTCAATTCTACCTGGTAATAATGCTAAGTTTAATTGTTCTGAATATTCATCACCTAAGATACTTAAAATTTTTTTGATTGAATTAATACCTTCTTCAACACTGAATTTTTTGGTTGGTATTGTTGTCATTTTTAAACTAGTATCGGTACTATAAAATTTTTTAAATTTAAAAAATTTACGTTTTAAATTATAAAATTCTTCTACTAAAATAGCGTGTTTCTGTCCCGTTTTTATTAAATTTTCATATAGTATTAATGGTACATCATCACTTAATAAACTATATTCTAAAGTAGTTAAATGTTTTTTATTATCTTTTTCTTTATCGTTGTTACGAATTTTTATTTCTTCAACAGCTACTTCTAAAATACTTTCATAAACTTGTGCTAATGAATGTTTTTTATTTTTAATATCTTCATAAAATTTTTTTGAAATATCAATTCTTAATTGTTGATCTTTTACTGGATTACTATTTTCTAAAATGTCTAAATATAAAGTTTGCGTTAATTCTTGTTCTTTATTTTGATAATTAAACATTGTTTTTTGTTTATCAGCATAAACCAAACTATCATATAAACCACCAGCAGCACTTCTTGATTTACTAACTTTGCTTAGTAAAGTTTCATCGTGCTCACTTAAAATAAATTTTTCAAATTTAAAGAAAACTTCCATATCATGTTTATATATCATTAATGAGGGATCATTATTAATCCAGTTTTTAATAGTTTGTAAACCAATAGTTTTAATTTCTGGTTCAATCCACGCTAACTTTTCCGATAACTTACTTTGTTGAGTCGCAAATAAACTAGATAATTGTTGCAATTCTAAGTTAGTTTGATCTAAATCTCCATAATGTAAATATTGTACAACTTTAGAGCCTAACATTGATATTTCTTTGCTAATTACTAAATATTTTTTAAAGTTATCAATATTATTTAATTTTCCTTTAAAAGTTAAAAGTTGATTGGCAAATTTATCAAAATCAGGTAAAGTTTTTTTTCAAGATTCATTATTAATAAATAAATGCTTAAAATCTCAGCAGTACTTTTTTTTATTTTTTTCATTTAATTCAGAACGCTTCATAGTTTTTGCTCCATTCTATGGTAATATTACAATACAATAATAATACAATAATATTGTTTAACTTATCTATTTTTGTTGTAATTTTCGAAAATATTAATTCAGATATATTGTAATTATTTTAATATTACCATTTAGGAGTGAAAATATGGATAAAAATATTCTACTTAATGTTAGTAGTAAACTTGGATTAAAATTAACAGCGGTATTCGCTGATAAAGTTCCTCATGAATTGATTGCTAAAGAAAAAAATAAATTAACATTAATTTCTGAAGATAAAACTTATTACCTATATTTAGGTGATAGTAAGAGCTTAACTCGTAATGATGTTTATAATTTTTTTGTAAATTTTAGTAGTAATAATAGTCAAGATTTGGATATTGATGTCAAATCTTTTGTTACGAGTAATTTAGATGAAAGTATACTTTTACAAACTATATATGAAGCATTATGATTCGATACTTTTAAAGAATATACTTTAAAAAGTAAAAAAAATGAAGAAAAAAAAGTTAAATATAATGTTGTTTCAACAGCAAAATTCCCTAACTATACTTCACAACAACAGATCGAAATTCAAGGAGAAAGTATTAATTTAGCACGTAATTTGCAAGATATGCCACCTAATTTATTATATCCCGAAGTTTTTGCAAAAAAAATTCAAGATGCAGCAAAAGGTATTAAAAATTTATCAGTAAAGGTTTTAGGGCAAAAAGAAATAACAGAACTAAATATGAATTTATTATTAGCAGTTAATGCTGGAAGTAATTTTGATGCTCGTGTTGTTGTTTTAGAATATAAAGGTGATCCACAGCATGCCGATGATATTTTAGGATTAGTTGGTAAAGGAATTACTTTTGATAGTGGTGGTTATTCACTAAAACCTTCTTCAGCAATGAAAGGTATGAAATTTGATATGTCGGGTGCAGCTAGTGTATGTAATGCTGCCATTGCTGCTGCTAAATTACAATTAAAAATAAACTTTGTTGCTGTTGCTTGTTTAACAGAAAATAAGATTGGTGGTCATGCTACTTTAGTAGAAACAGTCTTTACTTCAATGAATGGTAAAACTGTAGAAATTAATAATACCGATGCAGAAGGAAGGCTGGTATTAGCAGATGGTATGACATATGCTTTACGTAAAGAAAAAGCAAATCGTATTATTGAATTATCAACTTTAACTGGTGCAATGCTAGTGGCATTAGGTAGCTATATGACTGGTGCTTTTGCTACTGATGATAAATTATTTAATGATTTTGAATTATCATCACAACAAACTAATGAAGAAATTTGAAGAATGCCAATTCATCAACAAAATATTTTAAATATGCGTTCATCTAAAATAGCTGATTTAAGTAATATTTCTAAAGATCCATATGGTTGTTCATCAAATGCTGCTGCATTTTTAAAAGAATTTAGTGAAGATAAACCATTTTTACATTTAGATATTGCGGGAACTGCTTATAAAAATGATCGTGGTATGGGTGTATTAATTAAAACATTAGTTCAATATATGAAAAATTATAGTACAAGTAAATAAAGTTATAAAAAAGTGAGGATTTTTAAAAATCTGTGTATCTTTTTACAAAGTTACTAGTTTAGATTAATTCTATCTTCAAATTTTATCATAAAATGAGCAATTGCTGTATTTCAATTTTGAATGGGCAGTGTTCATTTTTTTGTTATATTTTCAATTGCTAAGTAAAATATTTTAAAAACTGCCATATCATTTGGAAAAACTTTTTTATTTCTAATAACTTTTCATAATTGACTATTAACAGATTCAATAGCATTTGTTGTATAAATAACTCTTTTGATTTCTGCATGATAACTAATAAAAACCATTAAATTATCTCAATTTTTATATCATGATTTAGCAATTTGAGGATATTGTTTATTTCATTTACTTTCAAAAGATTCTAAAGCTTGCATCGCTGGTTCTTCACTACATGCACTATAAATTGGTTTTAAATCTGTAACTAGTGATTTTCTATGTTTGTATGAAACATATTTTAAACTATTTCTAATTTGATGAACTATGCATAATTGATGTTCGGTTTTAGGATAAACTCATTGTATTGCTTCTGACATTCCTGTTAAATTGTCACTACAAGCAATAAGAATATCATTTAAGCCTCGATTTTTCATTTCTGTGAAATTAGATAATCAAAAATTAGAACCTTCATTTTCACTAATTCATAAACCTAAAATATCTTTTTTACCTTCTAAATCAACTCCTATCGCTATATAAACTGATTTGTTAATAATGCGTTTATCTTGTCGTACTTTAACTACTATACAATCAAAATAAACAATCGGATAAATAATTTCTAATGGCCGATTTTGTCATGCTTTAACATCATCAATAACATCATCAGTAATTTGACTAATAACACTTTCGCTAATATCAGCACCATGATATAACTCTTGTAACTGCATTCTAATATCTGATAAAGTCATGCCTTTGACATATAATAGACATATTCCGTAAATAAATTTTTTAAAATTCAATTAATAATTTAAAATTTATTTTATAATTTCTTTATTAATAAATTAATAAGGTGTTGATAAAAATGAATTTTGAAAATTTAAAAAAATTAAAAAATGAACAATTTTATAGATATTTTGGTATAAAACGTTTTCATTTTGATGAAATGTTAACAAAATTAATTGAAATAGAAAATTTAAAAAAAACTAAAGGTAGAAAATATAAACTTTCAGTTGAAGAAAGATTGATGATGACTTTAGTATACTGAAAAGAATATTATACTTTTTTCCAAATTAGTATTAAATATAAAATGAGTGCATCAAGTTGTTTTCGAAATATTACTTGAGTAGAAAATAAACTTAGTGATGACAAAGATTATCAGTTTTTAAAAACAAAATATAAATCAAAAATTGAGAAAAAACAAGAAGATTTAAATGAATTTCAATTTTATTTAATTGATTCAACTGAAATTGAAATTGAAAGACCAACTAAAAAAATACAGTTAGAATATTTTTCTGGTAAAAGTTGAATGTTTTCTATAAAATTTCAAATTATATATGACTTTTTTAATAAAAAAATTGTTGATATTTTTGCTGATAATGGAAAAGTACATGATTTTCAAATATTAAAAAATTCAAATCTTGAATTTTCAGAAAAAACAATAATTATTGGTGATTTGGGATATCAAGGAATACAAAATATTTATAAAAATACTATATTACCAATTAAAAAAACTAAAAATAAAAAATTAACTAAACAAGAAAAAATCTACAATAAAATTATTTCAAAAATTAGAATTAAAGTTGAACATGTTTTTGCTTGATTAAAAAGATTCAAAATTTTAATAAATAAATGTAGAAAAAGTATATTTAGACTTATGTACTTAAGATTTAACTTACTTTGTGAAATTTTTAATAAAACAAAACCATTAAAATAAAAAAATATTAAAAATATTTTTTTAAAAATTTAAATTTTTATCAAGTTAATATAAAAATAATATTAACAATTTTTGTGTTTGAAATATAAATTTATTTTTAAAGTATTTTTTTTAAAAATATTAACTTCTATAATTATTAACACTAAAAAATTTATAAATATTATTATTGACAATTGATTAAATTTATTTACGGAATATGTCTAATGAAAGAACTTGTTGATCAAAACCATCAAATCTTCTTTGTCTTTTTGCAACTATTACTGGCTCAAAATTACTATTACGATCTCGTGGTACATTAATCTCAATTTTACCTTGTTGGGTTATTAATTTTTTTGAACTTATACCATTACGAGCATTTTCACTATTATTATGTTGATTTTTTTCATATCCTAAATAATTTTGCATTTCAGAATTCAACATTTTTTCAACTAATCTTTTTGTTAATTCTTTATATAAACCTCCCTCTTTAAAAACTGTTGTTAAATCTTCAGTATTTTCTAATAATAAATCTACTGCTTTTGATATTGGATCATTATTATTAATATTTTGTTTTTTAGACATACGTAACTCACTCTTTTTAGTTATTTAATTTTATTTACTAGAATTAATTAAACATAGTTATTTTTGTAAGTTACACAGATTACTAAACATTACCAAAAAAAGTTATTTGAAAATATTTTTAGTTAATTGGTATTGAAAAAATATTTGATTCTATTTTTGGTAGTCTTTTTAATAATGGTGGTAGTTGAGAATTATTAATTTTATTAATATTTAATCGATTACTTGTATCAATAGTATCATTTAATTTAATATTTATTTTTTCTAAGATTTTAATATTTTTATTAAATTTTTCATAATAATTTTTGACTAATTTTTCTAAATTTTCTTCAGTAATATTTGAATTTAATTGGAAAATTTAATTTTTTAAGTAAACATTACTTTAGTTAGCTATATATTTAGACCATTTATAATGAGCATCTTCTTCACTTGCTTTTATAGATAATTGTTCAATAATTTTTTCTATAAAATCATAATGTTCATATTTATTAAAATCATAACTAAAGACATATTCCATAAATAAATTTAATCAATTGTCAATAATAATATTTATAAATTTTTTAGTGTTAATAATTATAGAAGTTAATATTTTTAAAAAAATACTTTAAAAATAAATTTATATTTCAAACACAAAAATTGTTAATATTATTTTTATATTAACTTGATAAAAATTTAAATTTTTAAAAAAATATTAAAAATATTTTTTTATTTTAATGGTTTTGTTTTATTAAAAATTTCACAAAGTAAGTTAAATCTTAAGTACATAATTCTAAATATACTTTTTCTACATTTATTTATTAAAATTTTGAATCTTTTTAATCAAGCAAAAACATGTTCAACTTTAATTCTAATTTTTGAAATAATTTTATTGTAGATTTTTTCTTGTTTAGTTAATTTTTTATTTTTAGTTTTTTTAATTGGTAATATAGTATTTTTATAAATATTTTGTATTCCTTGATATCCCAAATCACCAATAATTATTGTTTTTTCTGAAAATTCAAGATTTGAATTTTTTAATATTTGAAAATCATGTACTTTTCCATTATCAGCAAAAATATCAACAATTTTTTTATTAAAAAAGTCATATATAATTTTAAATTTTATAGAAAACATTCAACTTTTACCAGAAAAATATTCTAACTGTAGTTTTTTTTAGTTGGTCTTTCAATTTCAATTTCAGTTGAATCAATTAAATAAAATTGAAATTAATTTAAATCTTCTTGTTTTTTCTCAATTTTTGATTTATATTTTGTTTTTAAAAACTGATAATCTTTGTCATCACTAAGTTTATTTTCTACTCAAGTAATATTTCGAAAACAACTTGATGCACTCATTTTATATTTAATACTCATTTGGAAAAAGTATAATATTCTTTTCAGTATACTAAAGTCATCATCAATCTTTCTTCAACTGAAAGTTTATATTTTCTACCTTTAGTTTTTTTTAAATTTTCTATTTCAATTAATTTTGTTAACATTTCATCAAAATGAAAACGTTTTATACCAAAATATCTATAAAATTGTTCATTTTTTAATTTTTTTAAATTTTCAAAATTCATTTTTATCAACACCTTATTAATTTATTAATAAAGAAATTATAAAATAAATTTTAAATTATTAATTGACTTTTAAAAAATTTATTTACGGAATATGTCTTAAGAATTAAAACTGGAATAGCAGAAGTTATTTCACATTCTTTATCAATTAAAAAAATACATTCTTCATTTCAAGATTTATTATGTTTACAACAAGGTTTTCATAAATTAAATCCAGTATTTTTTATACTTGGGTCAATTGAAAGTAAATAATTATTCATAATTTCTATACTCATTTTTATTATTATTTTTTAAATTTTTAAATCTTTCACGAATTTCTTTAAATTTATCAAATAATACTTTTAAATAATTTTCACTCATTAATATTAAAAAATCTTTATTATTACTTGGATTTAATTTTTCCATATCTTCTCTTATACATTCATCAAATAAAACTGTATTTGTAATCATATATTTTTCAAAATAATCTAATTGTTTTTCACTTGGTTCTCATTTTTCATTAGATTTTTTTATATTATTAACGTAATTATTTTGCGGTTTATTATTTTGAATTAAATTAACACTATCATTATCTGGGTCAAGTTCATCTTCG
Source organism: Spiroplasma ixodetis (assembly GCF_040369795.1). Lineage (GTDB taxonomy): Bacteria > Bacillota_I > Bacilli_A > Mycoplasmatales > VBWQ01 > Spiroplasma_E > Spiroplasma_E ixodetis_B. The sequence goes on along the minus strand of NZ_AP028955.1, from coordinate 766,225 downwards.
CTTAATAAAAGTAAATTAATTAAGAAATATCTATAAGCATAAGTTTCTGCACTATCTTTCGCTTTTGCTATATCTGTATTTTTAGCGCAAGCAAGTATATCAAAATATTTTAATTCTTTATCATTATCTAAATCAATAATTGTATATCTTTTAAAATAAGTTATTTCTACTTCTTTAGTATCTAAATAATTAATTTTTCTATCTGTTGTTAATATATCTTCATGTGTAATAACAATATTTAATTTTTTACATAATAATTTAAATTTATTAAACATATCACTTAATAATCAATATTTATAATTTCCAAATTTATTAAAACCATTTTTAGGTGTACTACCAATTTCTAACTGTAATTTAAGTATTTTTTTATATAAATTATTCATTATAATCACTCTTTCTATTTATTGCTTTTTTAATTAAAATTCTTATAAAACCATTAATTTTCATATTTTTTTCTTCACAAATTTCTTTTAATTTTTCATAATCTTTTTCAGTAAATCTTAAATGAATAATAATTTGTTTAATCATTAAATCTTCTGGTTTCTTTTTAGGTGCTGCTGTCATATTTATTCACTACTTTCTTCTTTCAAAAATAATTCTTTAATTCTTTGACCATATTTACCATTTTCTATATCTTTAAAAAATATTTGTAAATCATTTTTGATATCTTGAAAATCTTTATTTTGCATATTATTAAACTCCTTTAAAATTTTCTAATTGTAATTCATTAATATAATATTCATATAAAGAATCTCAATTATTTGATGTTAAATACATATCTTCTTCAATCATGTCATTAATACATTTATTACAATAATAATTATTATCAATTTCACTAATTCATATATATTTTTCATTATGTATATTAAATTTCATCATTATCACTCATTAATTTATAAAAACATTTATTACAAGTTCTATTTCCATATGATGAATTTTTATGACAAATATCACATGAACCTTTAATTCTATATTCTCTACATTCCATAATTATTAATCCCTTTCTATAATTTTTAATATTTCATCTATTTAAATATATTTTTGATTTTTAAGTAATTTTTCATTACATAAATTTTTTATTAATTCTATTTTTTCAACATTTAATAACATATTAATTTCCTTTAATACTTTAAATAAAATATTTTTTCATTATGAGTATTTATATTTTTCATTGGTGTAACAATATAATTAATTGCTAAATCATTATCGTTATATGGATTATTTATTTTAAAACTTTTCATGCCTTGTTCTCATGTAATGTTATATTTAAAACATTCTTGATTTTTATCATTTTTAAAAATATAATAACCATTATATTGTTCATAAAATTAACAAGATATTAATTCATTTTCATTTCTAGTAATATTTGGAATATTTTTAATATATTTTAAAATATCACTACCTTTAACACTTTCAATATCTTTTGTAATTGATTTTTTACCTAATTTATAATAAAAATCTTCAATTATTTTTAATGCTATTTTTTTATTTTTTTCATCAATAATAGTATCTTTAATAGGAAATCATGTTTCATATTCACCAATTTCTAATAACATACCTTTAGTTGTTTCTTTAATTTTATTTTTAATATCTAAATTAACATTAATCATTACGTATCCTTTCTATGTATAAGCCTTTTATCACTGTAGGTGATAAGGCTTATATACTACTAACTACTTATCTACTATACGCAAGGCTTATGCTACTGTAAGTAGCAAAGCCTTGGAGGGTAGGGGTTCTAGGGGAAGGGAACCAAAAAAATATCAAATTGTAAAATAGCAATACAAAAATTACTATTGGAATATTCCAGTACAATAGTCTAAATAATTTTTTTATTTAGTTATGTAATAATTAATTACTTTAATAAAGTGCTGGTTTAATAAAATAATTAATTATAATTGTTTAACAATTAAAAAATGAGAGTGTTATCTCTCATTTAAGTTCTTATTAAATCTAACCATTAACTTGATACGCCCATATAAATTTCACTTTCTTCATAAAGATTTAATAATTTTGATAAATGATCACCAACTCCACCCTCATCATTAGTTTTAGTAGTAATATCATCGGCAATACTTTTAATAACAATATTACCATTTTTCATTGCTACACCATAGCCAACTTCCATCAACATTTCTTTATCATTAATTTCATCACCATAAGCAATAACATCTCTAATATCAACATTATAATATTGAGCCAAAATGCGAGCTGTCATTCCTTTATCAATAAATTTACTTGAAATTTCAAAGATTAGTTTATTATTATCATAGCGATTTCAAGTATTTACCTTAATTGATTTTGAATATTTTTCTAAGTCACGATATACTTGATCAAGATTGGTATTTTCTTTAAATTCAATTAAAATGACATTAGCGTTCCCTTTTCAATCACGAATTAATTTACTAATTGTAAAAGTATCATTTTCAATAGTATCTAAATGAAAATAAGTTTCAAAGAAATCATCTTTTTTTCAACATACTGCTTTGTTGTAATATTCAATAACCGCGTTTTCAATTTGTTGAAAAATATAGTCTTCATTTAAAATATGTTTAACAATTGTTTCAGAAATTGGAAAAACTAATCGTTTGAATTTTTTGATTTTTGGATCATGAATATGGCCACCATTAAAATTGCATAGTAATGTATTAAGACCTAATTCACGATAAAATTTAATTGATCCACGATAAGGTCGACCAGTGACAATAGAAACAATATGACCTTCTTTTTGAGCATCAATTAGTGCTTTTTTAGTATTAATATGAATTTCTCGACCGCCACTTTTTAGTAGAGTACCATCTAAATCAACTAGGATTAAATGTTTTTGTTTTTTATTGTATAAAGACATTGTCTCTTCCTCCTATCTTTCTTTCTCGATAAAATTAATACCCATTGTGTCTTGAACAAAGTTTAATTTTTTAGTAGCAATATTATTAGCAAAATTTGCACCTTCTTCTAAATATTTTGCTAATTGTGATGATTTTTCATTAATAAATTCTTGGTGTTTTTTTTGCATTGGTTCTAATAAATCATTTATTACTTTAATTACTTCTTCTTTTAAAAAACCATAATTGTGATTGCTGAAGTATTGTTCACAAGTTTTGATATCTTTTTTAGTAATGCTAGCATAAATAGTTAATAAATTACTAACTCCAGGCTTATGTTCTGGATTAAATTTAATAATATTTTCTGAATCAGTAACTGCTTTTTTAATTTTATTGGTAACTTCTTGTTTGCTATCGCTTAAAAAAATAGTATTTCTTAGATTAGTATCAGATTTTGACATTTTTTTTTCAGGTTCTTGTAAACTCATAATTTTCTGTGCTTGTTTATCAATAATGATTTTAGGAATTTTGAATAAATCAGTTTTATAATTGTTATTCATTCTTGTTGCTAAAGTTTTTGTCAATTCTAAATGTTGAGTTTGATCCACACCAACTGGCACAAAATCAGCGTCATATAGTAAAATATCAGCAGCCATTAATGCTGGATATGTAAGAATACCTGTTCGAATACTAATCGTTTTATTTTGTTGATTTGTCATTTTTTGACTTTTATCTTTAAATTGTGTCATTCGTTCTAATTCACCGACATAACTATTACATAATAATATATATCCTAATTGACTATGGGCTAAAACATCAGATTGAATAAAAATATGAGATTTATTTGGTATAATACCAGCAGCAAAATATCAAGCAGCAATATCTTTAATATTATCTCTTAATTCTTGTGCTTTTATTGGTAGTGTTAATCCATGTAAATTTGCAACAAATATTAAGAGTTCATGTTCTTCTTGCAATTTTAAAAAAATATTAATTGCTCCCAAGTAGTTACCAAGAGTTAATTTTCCAGTGCTAGTTATTCCGGATATAATACGAGCCATATATTTTGCTTCCTCCAAATTAATTTTTTAATATAATTAATTATCAATGATAAAGTTAAATAATTCAATTAATTATATTAAAATTTGTTTGATTTTAATATAATAAAAACATAAATTAAAAATAGTTTTTGACCTATTGTTTTATTTTTTAAGAGTAATGATTTTTTTATTTTATAAAGGAGTTTTTTATGTTATTTGGAGAAGAAAAATATAATGATTATTTACAAAAATATTTAAAGAAAATAAAAGATCGAAACAATGTGAAAGAATATCTTCAAACTCTTAGTTTAAAACTTGAGGAATTAGAAATCAAGAAACAAAATATTGTTGAAAATCAAAGCAAGTTTTGAATCTGAAAGAAAACAACTAAAAGATATATTGAAGAAAGCTGAAAGTCAATTAAGAAATATCAAAGATAGTGAAGATAAAAAAACATTTATTGAACAATATGTTAATCATATGACTGATAAATTAAAAGTAGTTAATGAATATATGTATAGCTAAATAAAGTAATGTTTACTCATATCTTGAAAAAAATCAATAGCTTTTTTAATATTTGGTCAATAATTTGGTAATATTTTTCTTATATTATGTTTTATAGCAAATCAAAAATGTTCAATTGGATTTAAATTAAGAGAATATGGTGGAAGAAATAATAGTTTGCATCCAGCATTTTCAATTAATTGTTGTGTTAATTTAGATTTATGAAACGTTGCATTATCTAAAACTATAATTTGTCCACGGTTTAATACTGGAATTAGTATATTTTTTACATATGATTCAAAAATTTTACTGTTGCAATGTCCTTCAAATGCTCATAGGGCTTTTAATTTACCTTTATTTAGTGAGCCGATTATACTCATTCTTTTTATTTTATATGCGGGTTTATTATCAAATAATCTTTTACCTTTTTCAGATCAACCATATTTATAAAATTCATTATCATCAATTCCAGATTCATCAATATATACTAAATCTTCATTCATTATTTTAGCTATTTCTTTTAAAAAATCTTCTTGTTTATTTTTATCTCTTTGTTCATATAGAAAAGTTTTTTTATATGTATAATTTAGTTTTTTCAAATAGTTATAAACTGTTTCTTTAGTCATATCACCAAATTTTTCAATTACTTTTTGAACTGTAACATCTTTATTTTGCGCTAAATAATTTTTTAATTCATCTAAATCCTTTATTTTGTGGCTATGTCCTTTTTGATAATTCAAAATTGGTTTTATATGCCCAGTTTCTTTTTTTCTTTTTCTTCATAAGAATAAAGTCTTTCTAGTAATATTGAACACTTTACAAATTTCTTTAATTTTCATGTTTTTACTTTCATAGGCTTCTATTATTTTTTTTCGTAAGTCTTCACTGTATGGTTTTGGCATAATTTAATCTTCCTAATCTATTTTAAATATTACTGAATTGTACTTTTAAATTCAAAAACTGTTTAAATTACATATTATTATTTTACATTATTTATGAGTAAACATTACTTTAGTTAGATATATATGACTTTTTTAATAAAAAAATTGTTGATATTTTTGCTGATAATGGAAAAGTACATGATTAATTATTAACACTAAAAAATTTATAAATATTATTATTGACAATTGATTAAATTTATTTACGGAATATGTCTAATGATGAAATACTTTAACCCCCAAACAAGTAGAGGTTGTTAAAAATGAGGCAAAAAAATGATGAAATAACTTAACACCAGAACAAAGAAAAATAAAATTATTAGAAAAACAAACATATCAAAAAAAGATGATACTCCTTTATTGTGTGATTTTGATCAAAATATAAAAAATAAATTAGACTGCATGCAGTCTATGAAAACATCAACTTCTGTTCTTAAAAAAGATAATTTTAATATATAGATTTTTTCTTTTCTCAAATGTCTTGTTTTTTAAAATTAACAATGTAAAATAAAATACATAATTAATTTAAAATATAAAAAAGTAAAATTAAATGGTAATTTAGAGACTTAGTGGTTGCTGTAAACTAAGCAAGTTTAATTTGAAGGTAGCTTATATTATTAGTAATTTAAATAATAATTAAGTGCATTTACTTTGTAAATGAATTAGGATGGTACCGCGTTAAGAAACGTTCCTATTTGTGGAATGTTTTTTTATTTTAAAAAGGAGTATAACAAATGAATAGAAATTTAAACAAAAAATATAATCATATTGAAATTGAAAAAGATCGTTATCAACAATGAGTAAAATCTGGATTATTTAAGGCAAATTTTAGCTCTATTAATCCTACATTTTCTATTATCTTACCACCACCCAATGTAACCGGACTTTTACATTTAGGTCATGCTTGAGATAGTACTATCCAAGATTTATTAATTCGTTATAAACGTTTACAAGGATTTAATACTTTATTTATACCCGGTATGGATCATGCTGGCATTGCCACTCAGGTTAAAGTTGCACAACGTATTAAAGAAGAACAAAAACTTAATTTGCAAGAATTAGGTAAAGATAAATTTTTACAACAAGCATGAAAATGAAAAACAGAATATGAACAAAACATAAGAAAACAGTGAGCAAAACTTGGCTTAGCATTAGATTATTCGCATGAAGTATTTACTTTAGATGAAAATGTTAAGCAAGCAGTTAATGAAGTATTTGTAAAGTTATATAAAGAAGGTTTAGTTTATCGAGGAAAAAAGATAGTAAATTGAGATCCAGAATTAAAAACCGCTATTTCTAATATTGAAGTGAATTATCATGAAACAAAAGGAAAAATGTATTATTTAAAATATTTTATAGAAAATAGTAGTGAATTTATTACTATTGCTACTACCAGACCAGAAACAATGTTTGCTGATCAGTGTATAGTTGTAAATAGTAAAGATAAACGTTATTTACAATTTATTGGTAAAATGGTTATTAATCCGGCTAATAAAATGTTAATTAAAGTTATTGCTGATGATTATGTTGATATGAATTTTGGAACGGGTGCTATGAAATGTACACCGGCTCATGATGCTAATGACTATGAAATTGCATTACGTCACAATTTAGCAATGCCTATTTGTATGAATGTTGATGGAACTATGAATGAATTAGCACAATCATATATCAATCAAGATCGAATGGTATGTTGTAAACAATTAGTTGAACAATTAAGAAAAGAAAATTTAGTTGTAAAGGTTGAAGACCATCTTCATCAAGTCGGTTATTCAGAAAGAAGTAACGCTATTATTGAACCATATTTATCACAACAATGATTCATAAAAATGAAACCATTAGTTGAAATGATTATTGATAAACAAAAAAATAAGAAAACAAAGATTGATTTTCATCCAATATTATTTGAACAACAACTTTTGCAGTGATTAAATAATATTCAAGATTGATGTATTTCCCGTCAATTGTGATGGGGTCATTCGCTTCCGGTTTGATATCATAAAAAAACTAAGAAAATTTATGTTGATACTAACCCGCCATCACCAATTAACGATTATATTCAAGAATCAGACGTATTAGATACATGATTTTCTAGCGGTTTATGACCTTTTGTAACCTTGGGTTGACCACAAAATAATGTTGATTTGCAAAAATATTATCCAATATCAGTATTAGTTACTGCTTATGATATTTTATTTTTTTGAGTTGCACGAATGATGTTTATGGGTTGAAAATTTACTAATCAAAAACCATTTACTAATGTTTTAATTCATGGTTTAATTCGTGATGAACAAGGTAGAAAAATGTCAAAATCATTAAATAATGGAATTGTTCCAATGGAAGTTATTAAAAAGTATGGTGCGGATGCTTTACGTTACTTTTTAGTTAGCAATTGTGCTCCCGGTCAAGATTTAAGATTTAGTATTACTAAAGTTGAGTCAGCTTGAAATTTCAATAATAAGTTATGAAACGCTGCACGTTATGTACTAATGAATATTGATGATAAGTTTCAATTGGATCAAAATATTGTCTATAATAATTCGTTATCATTTATTGATCAATGAATTTTGCAAGAACTTAATCAATTGATTATTTATGTAGAGCGATATATGGAAAAATATGAATTTGTTTTAGTAGTTAAAGCACTATCAAATTTTATATGAAATAAATATTGTTCTTGATATATTGAATTAAATAAAGTTAATTTACAAAATCAAGAGCAACAAAGTAACTCATTACAAACATTATATTATGTTTTACAGCAAATTATTATTATGGTTCATCCCTTTATTCCCTTTATTACAGAAGCAATTTATGAAGAAATGGGGTATAAAAATAGCATTTTAACAAATAAGTTTCCTAAAGTTAAAGTTATGGAAAAAAAAAAGATGTAACACAATTTGTTGAAATATTAATTGAAATTATTGGTAATATTCGAGAAATTCGTAAAGAACTTAATTTATCTTTAAAATTACCGTTAACTATTCATATCAATACGACTAATTATTTTTTTGAAGTAGAAAAAAATACTTTAAATCCTTATTTATTACAATTAACTAATAGTCAAATTGTTACTATTAGTGATAGTCCGTTGTCTGTTAATAATAAAATAATTAAAATTATTAATTCAGCAGTAATAGAAATTAATGTTTCAAATTTATTTAATAAAGAAGAACAATTAGCGAAATTAAAAGGGGAATTAGTTTGTATTGAAAATGAAATAAAACGTAGTAAAGATATTTTAAATAACCAACAATTTTTAGCAAAGGCACCACCAACAAAAGTTGAAATAGAAAAGCAGAAATTAGAAAAGTATCAAAATCAAAAAAAATTAATCAATGCCAAGATTAAAGAATTATAAAAAACTTTTATTTTAATTCAAGTTGAAAAATTTCATTATTTTCCAATTTAATATCATCAATACCTACTGAAAAATCAATAAATTCTTTACCATTTCAATGCTCAATAGACATATTCTGTAAATAAATTTTTTAAAAGTCAATTAATAATTTAAAATTTATTTTATAATTTCTTTATTAATAAATTAATAAGGCGTTGATAAAAATGAATTTTGAAAATTTAAAAAAATTAAAAAATGAACAATTTTATAGATATTTTGGTATAAAACGTTTTCATTTTGATGAAATGTTAACAAAATTAATTGAAATAGAAAATTTAAAAAAAACTAAAGGTAGAAAATATAAACTTTCAGTTGAAGAAAGATTGATGATGACTTTAGTATACCGAAAAGAATATTATACTTTTTTCCAAATGAGTATTAAATATAAAATGAGTGCATCAAGTCGTTTTCGAAATATTACTTGAGTAGAAAATAAACTTAGTGATGACAAAGATTATCAGTTTTTAAAAACAAAATATAAATCAAAAATTGAGAAAAAACAAGAAGATTTAAATGAATTTCAATTTTATTTAATTGATTCAACTAAAATTGAAATTGAAAGACCAACTAAAAAAAACTACAGTTAGAATATTTTTCTGGTAAAAGTTGAATGTTTTCTATAAAATTTCAAATTATATATGACTTTTTTAATAAAAAAATTGTTGATATTTTTGCTGATAATGGAAAAGTACATGATTTTCAAATATTAAAAAATTCAAATCTTGAATTTTCAGAAAAAACAATAATTATTGGTGATTTGGGATATCAAGGAATACAAAATATTTATAAAAATACTATATTACCAATTAAAAAAACTAAAAATAAAAAATTAACTAAACAAGAAAAAATCTACAATAAAATTATTTCAAAAATTAAAATTAAAGTTGAACATGTTTTTGCTTGATTAAAAAGATTCAAAATTTTAATAAATAAATGTAGAAAAAGTATATTTAGACTTATGTACTTAAGATTTAACTTACTTTGTGAAATTTTTAATAAAACAAAACCATTAAAATAAAAAAATATTTTTAATATTTTTTTAAAAATTTAAATTTTTATCAAGTTAATATAAAAATAATATTAACAATTTTTGTGTTTGAAATATAAATTTATTTTTAAAGTATTTTTTTAAAAATATTAACTTCTATAATTATTAACACTAAAAAATTTATAAATATTATTATTGACAATTGATTAAATTTATTTACGGAATATGTCTAATGAATACAAAATATTTATAAAAATACTATATTACCAATTAAAAAAACTAAAAATAAAAAATTAACTAAACAAGAAAAAATCTACAATAAAATTATTTCAAAAATTAGAATGAGGCTTTTTAAAAATCTGTGTATCTTTTTACAAATTTACTAGTTTAGATTAATTCTATCTTCAAATTTTATCATAAAATGAGCAATTGCTGTATTTCAATTTTGAATGGGCATTGTTCATTTTTTTGTTATATTTTCAATTGCTAAGTAAAATATTTTAAAAACTGCCATATCATTTGGAAAAACTTTTTTATTTATAATAACTTTTCGTAATTGACTATTAACAGATTCAATAGCATTTGTTGTATAAATCACTCTTTTGATTTCTGCAGGATAACTAATAAAAACCATTAAATTATCTCAATTTTTATATCATGATTTAGCAATTTGAGGATATTGTTTATTTCATTTACTTTCAAAAGATTCTAAAGCTTGCATTGCTTGTTCTTCGCTACATGCACTATAAATTGGTTTTAAATCTGTAACTAGTGATTTTCTATGTTTGTATGAAACATATTTTAAACTATTTCTAATTTGATGAACTATGCATAATTGATGTTCGGTTTTAGGATAAACTGATTGTATTGCTTCTGACATTCCTGTTAAATTGTCACTACAAGCAATATCATTTAAGCCTCGATTTTTCATTTCTGTGAAATTAGATAATCAAAACTTAGAACCTTCATTTTCACTAATTAATAAACCTAAAATATCTTTTTTTACCTTCTAAATCAACTCCTAGTGCTATATAAACTGATTTGTTAATAATGCGTTTATCTTGTCGTACTTTAACTACTATACAATCAAAATAAACAATCGGATAAACACTTTCTAATGGCCGATTTTGTCATGCTTTAACATCATCAATAACATCATCAGTAATTTGACTAATAACACTTTCGCTAATATTAGCACCATGATATAACTCTTGTAACTGCATTCTAATATCTGATAAAGTCATGCCTTTGGCATATAATGAAAGAACTTGTTGATCAAAAGGTAATTTTTAGTAATCTGTGTAACTTACAAAAATAACTATGTTTAATTAATTCTAGTAAATAAAATTAAATAAATAGAAAGAGTGAGTTACTTATGTCTAAAAAACAAAATATTAATAATAATGTTCCAATATCAAAAGCAGTAGATTTATTATTAGAAAATACTGAAGATTTAACAACAGTTTTTAAAGAGGGAGGTTTATATAAAGAATTAACAAAAAGATTAGTTGAAAAAATGTTGAATTCTGAAATGCAAAATTATTTAGGATATGAAAAAAATCAACATAATACTAGTGAAAATGCTCGTAATGGTATAAATTAAAAAAAATTAATAACCCAACAAGGTAAAATTGAGATTAATGTACCACGAGATCGTAATAGTAATTTTGAGCCAGTAATAGTTGCAAAAAGACAAAGAAGATTTGATGGTTTTGATCAACAAGTTCTTTCGTTATATGCCAAAGGCATGACTTTATCAGATATTAGAATGCAGTTACAAGAGTTATATCATGGTGCTGATATTAGCGAAAGTGTTATTAGTCAAATTACTGATGATGTTATTGATGATGTTAAAGCATGACAAAATCGGCCATTAGAAATTGTTTATACGATTGTTTATTTTGGTTGTATAGTAGTTAAAGTACGACAAGATAAACGCATTATTAACAAATCAGTTTATATAGCACTAGGAGTTGATTTAGAAGGTAAAAAAGATGTTTTAGGTTTATGAATTAGTGAAAATGAAGGTTCTAAGTTTTGATTATCTAATTTCACAGAAATGAAAAATCGAGGCTTAAATGATATTATTATTGCTTGTAGTGACAATTTAACAGAAATGTCAGAAGCGATACAATCAGTTTATCCTAAAACCGAACATCAATTATGCATAGTTCATCAAATTAGAAATAGTTTAAAATATGTTTCATACAAACATAGAAAATAACTAGTTACAGATTTAAAACCAATTTATAGTGCATGTAGTTAAGAACAAGCAATGCAAGCTTTAGAATCTTTTGAAAGTAAATGGAATAAACAATATCCTCAAATTGCTAAATCATGATATAAAAATTGAGATAATTTAATGGTTTTTATTAGTTATCCTGCAGAAATCAAAAGAGTGAGTTATACAACAGATGCTATTGAATCTGTTAATAGTCAATTACGAAAAGTTATTAGAAATAAAAAAGTTTTTCCAAATGATATGGCAGTTTTTAAAATATTTTACTTAGCAATTGAAAATATAACAAAAAAATGAAAAATGCCCATTCAAAATTGAAATACAGCAATTGCTCATTTTATGATAAAATTTGAAGATATAATTAATCTAAACTAGTAACTTTGTAAAAAGATACACAGATTTTTAAAAAGCCTCAATAAATTTTTTAAAAGTCAATTAATAATTTAAAATTTATTTTATAATTTCTTTATTAATAAATTAATAAGGTGTTGATAAAAATGAATTTTGAAAATTTAAAAAAATTAAAAAATGAACAATTTTATAGATATTTTGGTATAAAACGTTTTCATTTTGATGAAATGTTAACAAAATTAATTGAAATAGAAAATTTAAAAAAACTAAAGGTAGAAAATATAAACTTTCAGTTGAAGAAAGATTGATGATGACTTTAGTATACTGAAAAGAATATTATACTTTTTTCCAAATGAGTATTAAATATAAAATGAGTGCATCAAGTTGTTTTCGAAATATTACTTGAGTAGAAAATAAACTTAGTGATGACAAAGATTATCAGTTTTTAAAAACAAAATATAAATCAAAAATTGAGAAAAAACAAGAAGATTTAAATGAATTTCAATTTTATTTAATTGATTAAACTGAAATTGAAATTGAAAGACCAACTAAAAAAAACTACAGTTAGAATATTTTTCTGGTAAAAGTTGAATGTTTTCTATAAAATTTCAAATTATATATGACTTTTTAATAAAAAAATTGTTGATATTTTTGCTGATAATGGAAAAGTACATGATTTTCAAATATTAAAAAATTCAAATCTTGAATTTTCAGAAAAAACAATAATTATTGGTGATTTGGGATATCAAGGAATACAAAATATTTATAAAAATACTATATTACCAATTAAAAAAACTAAAAATAAAAAATTAACTAAACAAGAAAAAATCTACAATAAAATTATTTCAAAAATTAGAATTAAAGTTGAACATGTTTTTGCTTGATTAAAAAGATTCAAAATTTTAATAAATAAATGTAGAAAAAGTATATTTAGACTTATGCACTTAAGATTTAACTTACTTTGTGAAATTTTTAATAAAACAAAACCATTAAAATAAAAAAATATTTTTAATATTTTTTTAAAAATTTAAATTTTTATCAAGTTAATATAAAAATAAGATTAACAATTTTTGTGTTTGAAATATAAATTTATTTTTAAAGTATTTTTTTAAAAATATTAACTTCTATAATTATTAGCACTAAAAAATTTATAAATATTATTATTGACAATTGATTAAATTTATTTACGGAATATGTCTTTAGTATATATTGACGAATCCGGAATTGATGATAATGAATTTTATAAATATGGTTGATCTGAAAAAGGATGGATGGGTTACACTTTATTGGGCACTAATTAAGTAGACAAGTGAACAAATTAGTTAAAAGAAAGGAATTATAATTATGGCCAATATTAACTCATATTCAGATGAATTTAAAAAACAAATAGTAGCTTTATATCAAAGTGGTAAGTCAGTGTCTTGTCTTGCTAAAGAGTACAATGTTACAAGAGCAGCTACTTATAATTGAATTAAGCAATTTACTAATTCAGGTAGTTTTAAAATCAAAGATAACCGTTCTGTTGAAGAAAATGAATTAATTAAATTAAGAAAAGAATTAAAACAATTAAGAATGGAAAATGATATTTTAAAGCAAGCAGCACTAATAATAGGCAAAAAATAGAAATTATTACTAAAAATAAAGTTAAATATAAAATTCGTACAATGTGTCGTTTTTTAAAAATCTCTAAATCAACATATTATTTTAATTTCAAGAAAAAAGAATATAAAATTCAAAATAATATGTATGATGAAGCTGTTATTAGTGCTTTTAAAGAAAATAAAGAAGCTTATGGAACAAGAAGATTAAAAGTTGTTCTAAAAGAAAAGAAAATTAATTTATCAATACGAAAAATTAAAAAAATTATGAATAAACATAATTTAATATCAAAATACACTAAATTATCATACAAAAATTATCATAATAAAGTCAATGATAGTCAAATTACTAATCTTGTTAATAGAGACTTTAATAATAGGCTTAAAAATGAAGTTATTGTTAGTGATTTAACTTATGTTCAAGTTAATGGTAAATGAAACTATATTTGCTTATTAATCCACCTGTACAATCGCGAAATTATTGGACATAGTTTAGGTACTAAAAAAGATGCATCATTAGTATATCAAGCATTTATGTGCTCAAATCGTTGTTTAAAAAATATTCAAATATTTCATAGCGATCGCGGTAATTAATTTAATAATAAAACTATTGATAAACTTTTATTAGCCTTCAATATCACCCGCTCTTTAAGCAAAAAAGGTTGTCCTTATTATAACGCCGTTGCTGAAGCAACTTTCAAAACAGAATTTATTAATGATAAAAATTTTACATCATTAACCCAATTAAAATTAGAATTATTTGATTATATCAATTGATACAACAACATAAGAATCCACAGCACTCTAAACTACTTAATCCCCATAAAACACCAAGCACAAATGTCTACCAAAAAACAGTCCTAAAAAGGGTTGCCATTCCAAGGTAAAAGATTATTTGATAATAAACCCGCATATAAAATAAAAAGAATGAGTATAATTGGTTCACTAAATAAAGGTAAATTAAAATCCCTATGAGCATTTGAAGGACATTGCAACAGTAAAATTTTTGAATCATATGTAAAAAATATACTAATTCCAGTATTAAAGCGTGGACAAATTATAGTTTTAGATAATGCAACGTTTCATAAATCTAAATTAACACAACAATTAATTGAAAATGCTGGATGCAAACTATTATTTCTTCCACCATATTCTCGTAATTTAAATCCAATTGAACATTTTTGATTTGCTATAAAACATAATATAAGAAAAATATTACCAAATTATTGACCAAATATTAAAAAAGCTATTGATTTTGTTTTTCAAGATATGAGTAAACATTACTTTAGTTAGCTATATGTTAATGGTTCAACAAAAGAAACATTAAATAATTATTTCTTCTTTGATGAAGTTCATCCAACAACATTAGTGCATCAAGCAGTTGCTGAAGATCTTTATAATTTAGTTGAAAAGTGATAATGTTTTAAAACATTAGATATAACAATTAGTATATAAGATAAAAGTTCAAATTTGGAATATTATCAAAAAAGAAAGTGTTTTCCGAATATTGAAACACTGAATAATCTTAAAAAAGTTTATTATTGAGGAAAAAATAAAAGTGTGATTATATATGAAACATTATGATATTATAACATTAACATAAAATATATTAATAATTTTGTGAGGTTGAAAAAATGGTTTATATTGTTCATGGTCAAGATGAGTATTTAGTAAGAAAAAATATTGAACAATTAATTAAAAAAAATCATAAAAAAGAAAATTATGATTATAATCTATATGAATTACAAGAAGATACAATTGTTAATATTATTAATGAAATTCAAATTATGAGTATATTTGAAGAAAATAAAGTAATCGTAATTAATGATAGCAGTAATTTATGGCAAAAATATATTAAAGAAAAAAAAATTGTTAATGCTTTGCTTAATCATAATCAAAAAACAATGATAATTATTAAAAGTTTAAATGTTGATTTTAAAATTAGTAGAGAATTTCAACAATTTAATATTATCAAAATTAAAAATTATACAAAATCACAATTATTATTATTAATTAATAAAGTTTGCAATAGTTTTAAAGTTAACATTACTAAAGAAGCGACTAATTTTCTTTTAGAATACTTGCCAAATGATGTCAGTATTATTTTAAATGAGTTATCAAAATTAAGGTTAATTGGAAAAAAAATAACTTCAGATATTATTATTGAGGTGGTTCCTAAATATTTTGAAACAAATATTTTTAAAACTGTTGAATATATATTAAAAAAAGATTATAACAATTTTTGAACACAATATAACTATTATAATGTTATTAATTATGATAAAATTAAATTGATTAATATTCTTGTATATCAATTAGAATTAATTAGAGATATCAAAATTTTAGTTAAACAAAAAAAAAGTAATGAAGATATTTCCGATATATTAAATATTTCTAAGTTTCAAGTAAAAATATTAGAACAATATTTAAATATTAATTTAAATATTAATAATATTTTGTTAAAATTATATGAATTAGATTACAATATCAAAAAAGGAAAGTTTAATAAAAATATTGCAATTGATTTATTCTTTTTGAATATTTAGTATATAATTATAGATGTTTTAAACTCAAGAGGTGATACATATAATGAAAAGTAATAAAAATACTGATGTTACAGAAAAAAAGTTAGTAGAAGAAAATAGTGACATTACATTGGTTAAACCAAAAGTAAAAAAAGTTACAAAGAAAAAAACCGAAAAAGTGTACTCAGAAGAAGATTTAAATATTGCATTATACTATGAAATATCAAGTACTATATATAACAGTTTAAATAATTTAATTGTTAGAAAATCTATTTTTGCTAATGAAGAACTTTTAAAAATTTTAGAATTACAAATTTCTAATTTATTTTTTCTTGAAAAAGAACTAAAAGAATTAAAAGATAAAAAGTATGCAATAGAATTTTTGCAGTTAATTTCTAATTTGGTAAATCGTAGTTTGAGTATTACTAAAAGTTCTCCTAAAAATCGTATTGAAATTCTTGAAGAGCGTAACTTATTAATAGTTACAATTACTAATATTTGTAAGACTGTGGAAAAAGAAAGTCTTGAACGAATAAGACAGTTTGATAATAATACTTTTAATGAATTAAATGATCAAATTACTGCATTAAATAATTTTAGTGATGCTGCTACTGAGGTTAAACCAAGTGTTATTGCAAATAATCAGAATGTTGATAATAATGTTGATACAAATCCTAATATTGGTGGCATTGGAAATTTAGGTAATAATTTAAATATTAATAATCTTGATAATAATATTTTAGCAAATTTAGCGAAGTTAGGTGTATTACCGCAACATCCTGCTACAAATCCTAAATTTTACCCTTATATGAATAAACCAAAATATATTCCACTTTTAAAGAAAATATTATCAGCTTTTTTCTTATTAACAACAGTACTAGCAATAGTTACTTATATACTAACTTATTTTATAGCAGGTACTTTTCAAATTAAAGATAATAGTACATCACCCGTTTATTATAATTTTGCACAACAATCAAAAACTATAGTTTTCACTATTGTTACAACAATAGTTTTAAATGGAGGTTTTTTATATTCAATTTTAAAAACACCAAAATTAGGTCGTGATTTATATTCAACATCATATTTTTTAATAGTTATTTTAATTTTTTGAATAATTTATACAATTTCAAATTTAATTTATATGACAACAGATGATTCATTATTAAGAACATTTACTTCTTTTTTAGATAAAGGTGACAAAATTAATCCTAATGCTTTACCCTGATTAAAAGGATTAGCGAATTTTAAATTTTTTCAAATATTAACATATATTACAGCAGCATCAGCAATTTTACCAATTGCTATTATACTAGTTATTGCTATTCTTAATCCAAAAATTGATCGTAATAAAATTATTAGAGCAAATTCGGAATATCAAAATGCTATTAATAATGTTTTAAGTGGTAAACCCTATGAAATCGATCCATCACTTTTTGATGATAGTTTAGATAATGATAATAAAAAAGATACAAAAGATCATAAATTTTGACGTAATAGTGATTTATTTAAATAATAAAATTAAAAAGGACTTTTAGTCCTTTTTAATTTTATTATTTTTAATTATTAGTTTTATTATGCTTGTCAACGTAATTTTGGACTTGCAACTATTGTATAAATACCAATTAATCCAAGTGCAACTCATAGATATATTCCATAAGTTGTTGTAAAAGTAAAACTTGTTCCACTTAAAGATTTAATAAATGGATCCATAGCGTATTTGAATGGATTAAAGTAAGCTGCGTATTTTAAAACAGGACTACTATTAATTAACTCAGCCGGGAAAAATACCCCACTTAAAAGTGCAAATGGAAAATAAATTACATTTGATGCTGCAACTAAAGCAGTTACTGATTTGAAAATTGAGGCTAATAACATTCCTAAACCCATTGATGAAAAGAAAATTAAGATAATAAATGGGATAGATTCTCCAATAAAATTCGCTGTTACTATATCACTTCACCCATAAGTACCACCAAACATAATTCCAACTCATAATAAAGATCATAATAATGTTGCTATCATAAAGAAAAATCAAATTATTATAACTGAAAGAACAAAGAAAATTGGTTTAATATTTGTTGCTCCAATTCGCTTCATTAAAACACTATTTTTAAAGGAAATTATCCCCACATGTACTAGTGTGGAAGAAAAAATGAATTGAAATGAATTCAATAGCATATTTCAAAATGAAAACGATTGTTTGAAATATATAGTGAAGTTGAAAGTAATGAAATGTATCAGGTGTGCTTCTTCTAGTTTGAATGTTTCTGATTTGAGAAGAATAAGATGTTTGAAATGTCATCAAACATTTATTATTCTTCATTACACCATTTTTCACAAGTCACAAACACCTTTGACATCTTGGTTTTATATCATCTTTAGATGAATAAACACAAAGCATGGTATACCATCAACAGATGTTGCAAGGGAATTGGGTGTGACATATAAAAAAGCTTGAAGAATGGGTCATGAAAACAGAACTAGAATTCGGAATCAAGATGCAGGGTTCATTGATGATGGCACAGCACAGATGGATGAAATGTATCTTTCACATGTAGGTTTTATCCAACAAGGAAGATCCTTGTTGGATAAAACCTTGATTGTTGGAGTTTATGAGAAAACCAACAACAAACTAATTGTGAAAGTATTGAAAAAAGAAGACGAGAAAAACCTTTTATGATTTGCATTGAAAAACATTTCTACTGGGTGTTGTCTATTTACGGATTCTTGGAAGGGATATGGAAGTTTCAAAAACTTCTATCACAAACATGAAATCATAAATCATGAAGTTTGGTATGTGTCATCAACAGGTGTAAACACAAACCAGATTGAATCTGAATGAAAACACGGTAATGTTTAGTAATCTGTGTAACTTACAAAAATAACTATGTTTAATTAATTCTAGTAAATAAAATTAAATAACTAGAAAGAGTGAGTTACTTATGTCTAAAAAACAAAATATTAATAATAATGATCCAATATCAAAAGCAGTAGATTTATTACTAGAAAATACTGAAGATTTAACAACAGTTTTTAAAGAGGGAGGTTTATATAAAGAATTAACAAAAAGATTAGTTGAAAAAATGTTGAATTCTGAAATGCAAAATTATTTAGGATATGAAAAAATAATAGGGACTTTCCTAAAAACTGTGTTTTTTAAATAAATTTTAGTTGTAAAATCACTAAGTTACACAGATTACTAAACATTACCACATAAGCAATGGTATAAGTTCAAAAAAATTAATAACCCAACAAGGTAAAATTGAGATTAATGTACCACGAGATCGTAATAGTAATTTTGAGCCAGTAATAGTTGCAAAAAGACAAAGAAGATTTGATGGTTTTGATCAACAAGTTCTTTCATTAGACATATTCCGTAAATAAATTTTTTAAAAGTCAATTAATAATTTAAAATTTATTTTATAATTTCTTTATTAATAAATTAATAAGGTGTTGATAAAAATGAATTTTGAAAATTTAAAAAAATTAAAAAATGAACAATTTTATAGATATTTTGGTATAAAACGTTTTCATTTTGATGAAATGTTAACAAAATTAATTGAAATAGAAAATTTAAAAAAAACTAAAGGTAGAAAACATAAACTTTCAGTTGAATAAAGATTGATGATGACTTTAGTATACCGAAAAGAATATTATACTTTTTTCCAAATGAGTATTAAATATAAAATGAGTGCATCAAGTTGTTTTCGAAATATTACTTGAGTAGAAAATAAACTTAGTGATGACAAAGATTATCAGTTTTTAAAAACAAAATATAAATCAAAAATTGAGAAAAAACAAGAAGATTTAAATGAATTTCAATTTTATTTAATTGATTCAACTGAAATTGAAATTGAAAGACCAACTAAAAAAAACTACAGTTAGAATATTTTTCTGGTGAAAGTTGAATGTTTTCTATAAAATTTCAAATTATATATGACTTTTTTAATAAAAAAATTGTTGATATTTTTGCTGATAATGGAAAAGTACATGATTTTCAAATATTAAAAAATTCAAATCTTGAATTTTCAGAAAAAACAATAATTATTGGTGATTTGGGATATCAAGGAATACAAAATATTTATAAAAATACTATATCACCAATTAAAAAAACTAAAAATAAAAAATTAACTAAACAAGAAAAAATCTACAATAAAATTATTTCAAAAATTAGAATTAAAGTTGAACATGTTTTTGTTTTATTAAAAAGATTCAAAATTTTAATAAATAAATGTAGAAAAAGTATATTTATACTTATGTACTTAAGATTTAACTTACTTTGTGAAATTTTTAATAAAAAAAACCATTAAAATAAAAAAATATTTTTAATATTTTTTTAAAAATTTAAATTTTTATCAAGTTAATATAAAAATAATATTAACAATTTTTGTGTTTGAAATATAAATTTATTTTTAAAGTATTTTTTTAAAAATATTAACTTCTATAATTATTAACACTAAAAAATTTATAAATATTATTATTGACAATTGATTAAATTTATTTACGGAATATGTCTATTATATGCCAAAGGCATGACTTTATCAGATATTAGAATGCAGTTACAAGAGTTATATCATGGTGCTGATATTAGTGAAAGTGTTATTAGTCAAATTACTGATGATGTTATTGATGATGTTAAAGCATGACAAAATCAGCCATTAGAAATTGTTTATCCGATTGTTTATTTTGATTGTATAGTAGTTAAAGTACGACAAGATAAAAGCGTTATTAACAAATCAGTTTATATAGCACTAGGAGTTGATTTAGAAGGTAAAAAAGATATTTTAGGTTTATGAATTAGTGAAAATGAAGGTTCTAAGTTTTGATTATCTAATTTCACAGAAATGAAAAATCGAGGCTTAAATGATATTCTTATTGCTTGTAGTGACAATTTAACAGGAATGTCAGAAGCAATACAATCAGTTTATCCTAAAACCGAACATCAATTATGCATAGTTCATCAAATTAGAAATAAGACATATTCCGTAAATAAATTTTTTAAAAGTCAATTAATAATTTAAAATTTATTTTATAATTTCTTTATTAATAAATTAATAAGGTGTTGATAAAAATGAATTTTGAAAATTTAAAAAAATTAAAAAATGAACAATTTTATAGATATTTCGGTATAAAACGTTTTCATTTTGATGAAATGTTAACAAAATTAATTGAAATAGAAAATTTAAAAAACTAAAGGTAGAAAATATAAACTTTCAGTTGAAGAAAGATTGATGATGACTTTAGTATACTGAAAAGAATATTATACTTTTTTCCAAATGAGTATTAAATATAAAATGAGTGCATCAAGTTTTTTTTGAAATATTACTTGAGTAGAAAATAAACTTAGTGATGACAAAGATTATCAGTTTTTAAAAACAAAATATAGCTAACTAAAGTAATGTTTACTCATAAATAATGTAAAATAATAATATGTAATTTAAACAGTTTTTTAATTGAAAAGTACAATTCAGTAATATTTAAAATAGATTAGGAAGATTAAATTATGCCAAAACCATACAGTGAAGACTTACGAAGAAAAGTAATAGAAGCCTATGAAAGTAAAAACATGAAAATTAAAGAAATTTGTAAAGTGTTCAATATTACTAGAAAGACTTTATTCTTATGAAGAAAAATAAAAAAAGAAACTGGGCATATAAAACCAATTTTGAATTATCAAAAAGGACATAGCCACAAAATAAAGGATTTAGATGAATTAAAAAATTATTTAGCGCAAAATAAAGATGTTACAGTTCAAAAAGTAATTGAAAAATTTGGTGATATGACTAAAGAAACAGTTTATAACTATTTCAAAAAACTAAATTATACATATAAAAAAACTTTTCTATATGAACAAAGAGATAAAAATAAACAAGAAAGATTTGGGACTTTCCTAAAAACTGTGTTTTTTAAATAAATTTTAGTTGTAAAATCACTAAGTTACACAGATTACTAAACATTACCGAAGATTGAAGATTATACCGAAGATATTGATTTAAAAGAAATAGCTAAAATAATGAATGAAGATTTAGTATATATTGATGAATCTGGAATTGATGATAATGAATTTTATAAATATGGTTGATCTGAAAAAGGTAAAAGATTATTTGATAATAAACCCGCATATAAAATAAAAAGAATGAGTATAATCGGTTCACTAAATAAAGGTAAATTAAAAGCCCTATGAGCATTTGAAGGACATTGCAACAGTAAAATTTTTGAATCATATGTAAAAAATATACTAATTCCAGTATTAAATCATGGACAAATTATAGTTTTAGATAATGCAACGTTTCATAAATCTAAATTAACACAACAATTAATTGAAAATGCTGGATGCAAACTATTATTTCTTCCACCATATTCTCCTAATTTAAATCCAATTGAACATTTTTGATTTGCTATAAAACATAATATAAGAAAAATATTACCAAATTATTGACCAAATATTAAAAAAGCTATTGATTTTGTTTTTCAAGATATGAGTAAACATTACTTTAGTTAGCTATATATGACCAATGTAATGAAAAATGCAGTAATAGGAGTTGAAGAAATAACAGAAAAAAAGTAGTTTTACCAACTGAAAAATTATTTGTAAATATGGATGATTGTTTTATATCTTCATTATTTGATAATAAAAAACAAAAAAATCTTATTCGAACAATTAGTGCGAATAAAGGTAAAGATTTAGAAAAATCTACTAAAAGTAGAAACGTTTTAAAAGATAAAAAAATTACTTATATGAAAACTAAAAATGGTCAAAGAATTAAAAGACAAGAATTAATTGATAAAATTTATGATTTTCTTGATTTACAATATATTCATAATAAAAGTAGTTTAGTATTTATTGGTGATGGTGCACATTGAATTAAAACTACTGCTAAAAAAGAAAATATTCCTTATGTAATTGATAGACATCATGCATTTAAAGCGCTTAAAAAAGGATTTATTTTTAATAGAAAAGTAGATAATAAAAAAATAACAAATGCATATGACTTATTTGTTAATGGTGAATATTATCCATTATTAGATTTTTTAAAAGAAAATAATGTAAATGAAGACATATATAAAAATTTTAAAAATAATAAAGAAGGCGTTATCAATCAAAAAGAAAATTGAAATCAAGGAGTTTGTGCTGAAAGTGATGTATCACATTTAGTTAAATCTTTAAAAGGATATGGTGCTAAAATTTATAATGATAAAGTACTTGATAATATGCTTTTAATTAATTCAGCAAGAATTAATAAATTAAATCTTTTACTTTAATATTTTAAAAACTTAATAAATCTAAACCTAAATAGTTAGGAATTTTTAGTTTAGATAATTTTAAAATAATAGTCTAAAATACTTGATTATATTTATAAAAAGGTATATAATTCAACCAAAAATTAATAATTTAAAGTTGTCTTTTATTTAAATAAAATTAAATTATAACTATTAACTTTACTCACACAATATTTTGATAATCATTATTAAATAATTATATAATTAATTTATAAATTTATAAATACTTTTTTTGAGTATAAAGGAGACAATATGAAAGCAAAAAAAAATATAATCAAACCAACAATAGAAAAGACAAAAACTAAAGTTGAACGACTTAATAAAACTATTAAACCAAAAGTTAAAGATGTAAAAAAAGCAACTAAAGTAAAAACGCAATCAATAAAAACTGACACTGTTAAGCCAATCATTAATAAGATGAAAGTAGATTTTGAAAAATCAAAACATATAATAAAAGAAGAAAATCAAAAAAATGTTAATAAAATTGTCGATACTAAAAATATTTTAATATCAAAAATCGATCAACCAAAACCATTTAAAACTACTGCTATTATTGGTTGTCAATGAGGTGATGAAGGAAAAGGTAAAATAACTGACTATTATAGTCAAAATTCTGATGTTATTGTTCGTTGAAGTGGTGGTGATAATGCCGGACATACAATTGTTTTTGATCATCAAAAATATAAATTAAGTATTATTCCTTCTGGTTTTTTTAATAAAGATTCATATTGTGTTATTGCTAATGGTTGTGTTGTTAATCCAGAAAAATTAGTTTCTGAAATTGAATATTTAAAAGCTGCTGGTTTTAGTTGTCAAAATTTACGAATTTCTGATCGTGCTCATATTATTTTACCTTATCATTTAGCATTTGATGAATATGAAGAAAAAATTAAGGGTGATAAAGCTATTGGAACTACTAAAAAAGGAATTGGACCTTGTTATGCTGATAAAGTTAATCGAATTGGAATTCGAATGGGTGATTTATTAGATAAGGAACGGATATTAGAATTGATTACTGATAATTTGTGAATTAAAAATAAAATATTAAAAAATGTTTATGGATATGAAAAAGAATTTAATGCGCAAACAATATATAATCGTTTATTAGAATTATTACCATACTTTAAAGATTTAATTATTGATACTGGTCAATTTTTAAATGAACAATTAGTTAGAAATAAAAAGATATTATTTGAAGGAGCACAAGGTACTTTATTAGATTTAGATCATGGTACATATCCTTTTGTAACATCTTCTAATCCAAGCGCTAGTTCAATTGCTATTGGTTCAGGTATTTCTTTAAAAGCAATTAATGAAATTATTGGTGTAACTAAAGCATACAGTACAAGAGTTGGTGCTGGTGTGTTTCCTAGTGAAGTTTTTGGTAAATTAGCAGATTATATTCGTATGACTGGTAATGAATATGGAACAGTTTCAAAAAGACCAAGAAGAATTGGATGATTTGATGCAGTTATTGCTAAGTATAGTGCACAAATTAATGGATTTACTAGTTTAGCTATTATGTTGTTAGACGTGCTTACTGGTATTGAAAAATTAAGCATTTGTACGCATTATACTTTAAATGGTGAAATAATTAGATACATACCTTCTCAAATTAATAACTTTAATAAATGTCAACCACATTTTATTACTATGCCTGGATGAAATGAAGATATTACTAATATTACTAGTTATGATGAATTACCAGAAAATGCTAAAAATTATTTAAAAAAAATTAGTGAGTTGGTGGGTGTTCCAATTATAATATTTTCTGTTGGTCCAGATCGTAAACAAACTATATTTATTAAGGAGTAAAAATGATTGAACGTTACGAAACAAAAGCAATGACTAATATTTGAAATATTAAAAATCGTTTAAACTTATGAATGAATTTTCAAATTGATGTTTGCGAATCATTACAACATTTAAATATAATTCCTCTTAAAGATTTTCAATTAATTAAAAAAAATACTAAGTTAGATATTGAATTAATGAATAAATTAGAATTAGAAACTAAGCATGATGTAGTTGCTTTTACTAGAATGTTAAGTGCTAACTTAAAAACTGAAAGTCGTTGAATTCATTATGGTTTAACTTCAACTGATATGGTTGATAGTGTCCAAAATCTACAAATAAAATTTTCAAATGAAATTATTGAAAAAGCTTTAATTACTTTAAAATTGAAATTAAAAGAGTTAGCGTTTAAATATAAAAATCAATTAGTAATTGGTCGCAGTCATGGTATTTTTGGTGAACCAACTTCATTAGGATTAAAATTTGCTTTATGATACGATGAAATAAATAGACAGTTAGTAAGGTTGGAATTAGCAAGAAAACAAGTTGAAGTTGTTAAGATTACGGGTGCTATGGGTAATTTTGTTCATATTTCGCCAAAAGTTAGTGAATTTATTGCCAAAAAATGAAAAATGGAAGTTGACAGTTGTGCTACGCAGGTAGTACAACGTGATCGTTTGATTTTTTTAATTACACAATTAAGTTCAATTGCTACAACAATTGAAAAAATAGCTTTAGAAATTCGTTTGAGTCAACGTAGCGAAGTTAATGAACTTTTAGAGGGATTTTATATTTCACAAAAAGGTTCAAGTTCAATGCCACATAAAAAAAATCCAATTGGTTCTGAAAATATTTGTGGTTTAGCAAGATTAGTTCGAAGTTATAATAGTTTAGTATATGAGAATAATTTATTATGGTATGAACGTGATATCTCACATAGTTCTAATGAACGCATTATGTTACCTGATATTTATCATATATTGGATTTTATTATTAATAGAATGACAAATATTTTAGATAATTTAGTGATTAATACTAGTGCTATGGCAAATAATATTGCTAAAGCTAATGAACTTTATTTTTCACAAGTAGTTTTATTGGCTATTATTAAAAATAATCCAAAAATAACACGTGAAATTGCTTATGATTTTATTCAAAAATGCACTTTAGAAGCACAAAATAAAATGATTAATTTTAAAGATGTATTAATAAATAATAATATTAATCAATATTTAACTAGTGAACAGTTAAATGAATGTTATAATAATAATATTTTTTTAATAAATGTTGATTATATTTTTAAAAAAGTTTTTAAAGATAAATAATGTTTAATATTAAATTTAATTAGCATTTAATTTATTAATTTTTGTTTTTTTATTTTATCTAATAATCAATAAATATAAAAGATTAAGAAAATATTGTAATTAGTCACTAGATTATATCAGTTTAAGGAGTGAAAATTATGAAGAAATACAAAATCAATAATAGTTTTCCTTTTATAAATCAACATTTTAATTTTATTACAAGCCATGATGATAATGAAGAACATTTTTATGATGTTTTAGATGATCGATACTTAAAAGATAATGTAGAATTAGATATTAATTTATTAAAAAAGAAAATTAATAAAATAAAAATAATATTATATTATATTAGTAATAAGAAATATAAATGTGAAAAAACATTGCAGTCATATATTAAAAAACAATCTATATTTCTTTCTTATAATATAAATAGTCTTAAAAAATTAGAAATTTTCGAAAAACAAAAAACAAGTAAAATTTTTAAATTTAAAATTAAATTAGTTAATTTTTTAACTTTTGGTTATTATAATTTTGAAAAAAAACAAATTAACAAAATAGTATGCTAAAAAGTTAATATAAGTAATCAAAAAGAAGAATTGAAAAAGGTGGGATTAAAAATTTTAAAACTTAATAATATTTTAGAAAAAATAGAAAAAGAAAAAAGAAGACAATGAGAAAAAAATGATCTTTTGAGACATTGATATTATTTTGCAATTTCAAGAAAATTACAAAATCAACCATTAATGAGTAATGGTAATCAGTATTTACCAATAAATAATTTTGATAATAGACATATTCCGTAAATAAATTTAATCAATTGTCAATAATAATATTTATAAATTTTTTAGTGTTAATAATTATAGAAGTTAATATTTTTAAAAAAATACTTTAAAAATAAATTTATATTTCAAACACAAAAATTGTTAATATTATTTTTATATTAACTTGATAAAAATTTAAATTTTTAAAAAAATATTAAAAATATTTTTTTATTTTAATGGTTTTGTTTTATTAAAAATTTCACAAAGTAAGTTAAATCTTAAGTACATAAGTCTAAATATACTTTTTCTACATTTATTTATTAAAATTTTGAATCTTTTTAATCCAGCAAAAACATGTTCAACTTTAATTATAATGGTAATGTTTAGTAATCTGTGTAACTTACAAAAATAACTATGTTTAATTAATTATAGTAAATAAAATTAAATAACTAGAAAGAGTGAGTTACGTATGTCTAAAAAACAAAATATTAATAATAATGATCCAATATCAAAAGCAGTAGATTTATTATTAGAAAATACTGAAGATTTAAAAACCGTATTTAAATAGGGAGGTTTATATAAAGAATTAACAAAAAGATTAGTTGAAAAAATGTTGAATTCTGAAATGCAAAATTATTTAGGATATGAAAAAAATCAACATAATACTAGTGATAATGCTCGCAATGGTATAAATTCAAAAAAAATAATAACCCAACAAGGTAAAATTGAGATTAATGTACCACGAGATCGTAATAGTAATTTTGAGCCAGTAATAGTTGCAAAAAGACAAAGAAGATTTGATGGTTTTGATCAACAATTTCTTTCATTAGACATATTCCGTAAATAAATTTAATCAATTGTCAATAATAATATTTATAAATTTTTTAGTGTTAATAATTATAGAAGTTAATATTTTTAAAAAAATACTTTAAAAATAAATTTATATTTCAAACACAAAAATTGTTAATATTATTTTTATATTAACTTGATAAAAATTTAAATTTTTAAAAAAATATTTTTAATATTTTTTTATTTTAATGGTTTTGTTTTATTAAAAATTTCACAAAGTAAGTTAAATCTTAAGTACATAAGTCTAAATATACTTTTTCTACATTTATTTATTAAAATTTTGAATCTTTTTAATCAAGCAAAAACATGTTCAACTTTAATTCTAATTTTTGAAATAATTTTATTGTAGATTTTTTCTTGTTTAGTTAATTTTTTATTTTTAGTTTTTTTAATTGGTAATATAGTATTTTTATAAATATTTTGTATTCCTTGATATCCCAAATCACCAATAATTATTGTTTTTTCTGAAAATTCAAGATTTGAATTTTTTAATATTTGAAAATCATGTACTTTTCCATTATCAGCAAAAATATCAACAATTTTTTTATTAAAAAAGTCATATATAATTTGAAATTTTATAGAAAACATTCAACTTTTACCAGAAAAATATTCTAACTGTAGTTTTTTTTAGTTGGTCTTTCAATTTCAATTTCAGTTGAATCAATTAAATAAAATTGAAATTCATTTAAATCTTCTTGTTTTTTCTCAATTTTTGATTTATATTTTGTTTTTAAAAACTGATAATCTTTGTCATCACTAAGTTTATTTTCTACTCAAGTAATATTTCGAAAACAACTTGATGCACTCATTTTATATTTAATACTCATTTGGAAAAAAGTATAATATTCTTTTCAGTATACTAAAGTCATCATCAATCTTTCTTCAACTGAAATTTTATATTTTCTACCTTTAGTTTTTTTAAATTTTCTATTTCAATTAATTTTGTTAACATTTCATCAAAATGAAAACGTTTTATACCAAAATATCTATAAAATTGTTCATTTTTTAATTTTTTTAAATTTTCAAAATTCATTTTTATCAACACCTTATTAATTTATTAATAAAGAAATTATAAAATACATTTTAAATTATTAATTGACTTTTAAAAAATTTATTTACGGAATATGTCTATTATATGCCAAAGGCATGACTTTATCAGATATTAGAATGCAGTTACAATAGTTATATCATGGTTCTGATATTAGTGAAAGTGTTATTAGTCAAATTACTGATGATGTTATTGATGATGTTAAAGCATGACAAAATCGGCCATTAGAAAGTGTTTATCCGATTGTTTATTTTGATTGTATAGTAGTTAAAGTACGACAAGATAAACGCATTATTAACAAATCAGTTTATATAGCACTAGGAGTTGATTTAGAAGGTAAAAAAGATGTTTTAGGTTTATGAATTAGTGAAAATGAAGGTTCTAAGTTTTGATTATCTAATTTCACAGAAATGAAAAATCGAGGCTTAAATGATATTCTTATTGCTTGTAGTGACAATTTAACAGAAATGTCAGAAGCGATACAATCAGTTTATCCTAAAACCGAACATCAATTATGCATAGTTCATCAAATTAGAAATAGTTTAAAATATGTTTCATACAAACATAGAAAATCACTAGTTACAGATTTAAAACCAATTTATAGTGCATGTAGTGAAGAACAAGCAATGCAAGCTTTAGAATCTTTTGAAAGTAAATGAAATAAACAATATCCTCAAATCGCTAAATCATGATATAAAAATTGAGATAATTTAATGGTTTTTATTAGTTATCCTGCAGAAATCAAAAGAGTGATTTATACAACAAATGCTATTGAATCTGTTAATAGTCAATTACGAAAAGTTATTAGAAATAAAAAATTTTTTTCCAAATGATATGGCAGTTTTTAAAATATTTTACTTAGCAATTGAAAATATAACAAAAAAATGAACACCGCCCATTCAAAATTGAAATACAGCAATTGCTCATTTTATGATAAAATTTGAAGATAGAATTAATCTAAACTAGTAACTTTGTAAAAAGATACACAGATTTTTAAAAATCCTCGATCAAAACCATCAAATCTTC
Source organism: Spiroplasma ixodetis (assembly GCF_040369795.1). GTDB lineage: Bacteria > Bacillota_I > Bacilli_A > Mycoplasmatales > VBWQ01 > Spiroplasma_E > Spiroplasma_E ixodetis_B. The sequence goes on along the minus strand of NZ_AP028955.1, from coordinate 735,751 downwards.
TTTGTCTTTTTGCAACTATTACTGGCTCAAAATTACTATTACGATCTTGTGGTACATTAATCTCAATTTTACCTTGTTGGGTTATTAATTTTTTTGAACTTATACCATTGCGAGCATTATCACTATTATTATGTTGATTTTTTTCATATCCTAAATAATTTTGCATTTCAGAATTCAACATTTTTTCAACTAATCTTTTTGTTAATTCTTTATACAAACCTCACTCTTTAAAAACTTTTGTTAAATCTTCAGTATTTTTTAATAATAAATCTACCGCTTTTGATATTGGATCATTATTATTAATATTTTGTTTTTTAGACATACGTAACTCACTCTTTCTATTTATTTAATTTTATTTACTATAATTAATTAAACGTAGTTATTTTTGTAATTTACACAGATTACTAAACATTACCAATTAGAAATAGTTTAAAATATGTTTCATACAAACATAGAAAATCACTAGTTACAGATTTAAAACCAATTTATAGTGCATGTAGTGAAGAACAAGCAATACAAGCTTTAGAATCTTTTGAAAGTAAATGAAATAAACAATATCCTCAAATTGCTAAATCATGATATAAAAATTGAGATAATTTAATTGTTTTTATTAGTTATCCTGCATAAATCAAAAGAGTTATTTATACAACAAATGCTATTTAATCTGTTAATAGTCAATTGCGAAAAGTTATTAGAAATAAAAAAGTTTTTCCAAATGATATGTCAGTTTTTAAAATATTTTACTTAGCAATTGAAAATATAACAAAAAAATGAACAATGCCCATTCAAAATTGAAATACAGCAATTGCTCATTTTATGATAAAATTTGAAGATAGAATTAATCTAAACTAGTAACTTTGTAAAAAGATACACAGATTTTTCAAAAGCATTCTTATTAAAGCAAACTTTAATAAGAATTTTTGAATTATAAAAGTAAGTATTATTGTTGACTAATATTTTACAAGTGTTAAGATTAACTCATAATTGCATATTGAAGTCAAAATTATTCTCGTCTAACTTTATAATTTTAAGACAAATTTTGATATTATCGACAACATCGGTACGCTCCCAATTTTTTCTTTATTTTTTGTTTAATAATGACGCTAATTGCGCTTTTGGTAAATTATTCATTTCATTTTGATATTGTTTAAACATATTTTTACATGTTGTAAGTTCAGTTAATGCTTCTTTTAAGTTACCTCAACCTTCAATTATGACTTTCTTTTTTTGTAATTCTTTATATTGTAGAAAGAAATTAACAATTTCATCACGTAAATGTTGTGGTACATCTTTTAGATCTTGATACTCATTAAAGCGTGGATCAGAATTAACAACACCAAATAATTTAGTATCAACTTCACCACCGTCAATCATTTTAATCATTCCTAAAATTCTAACTTCTACTAAGCAACCAGGGAAAGTTGGATAAGTAATTAAACTAATGATATCTAAAGGATCACCATCGTAATCTAAAGTTTCAGGGATATATCCATATTCACCGGGATAAAAATTAGCGCCATAAAGAACACGATCTAATATCATAGTTTTAGATTTTCAATCATATTCATATTTATTACTTGATGCTTTGGGAATTTCAACTACCATTTGCACAATGTTATTTTCACTTTTATTCATTAATACTTCATCTCCTTTTAAAAATTAATTTTATTATATAATAAATAAACGTTTTTTTATATATAATTAAAATAATAAATGTATTTTAAGGAGTAAAAGATGAGTTTAAAATATGAGAAAAAGTGACAACAATTTAAAAGCAATATGAATAATTCTTTAAAACTAACTACTAATAGGATAGCGTTAGTTAGTAGTTTATTAGCAGTTACGACATTAATGACCTTATTAGAAACACCACCTATTTTTTTACCTTTTTTAAAAATTGATTTTGGTAATACTATTAATTTAATTGCATTGTTAATTATTAAACTTCCTTATAGTTTGTTAATTGCCATTATTGTTCCTTGACTAAGTTTAATCTTGCCTCATTTTCCTTCTGGTAATGCTGAACCAATTGGTGAATTTGCTTATATGTTAAATACTATTACTTTATTGTTATTATATAGTAGTTTTAAATTATTATTTAAGCAATTACCATTTTGAAAAACGCAATCTAATAATTTTTGAAAAAGATTAATGATTATTGAAATACCAACAATTTTTATTACTTGTATTTTAGTATCATTAATTAGTGCTTTTTATAATTGAGCTTTTATTTTAGACATGTATGGTTCTGGTGATCTTAAAGATAAGATTTGAATTGTATTTGTACCATTTAATTTAATTAAATTTACTTCAGTTTTGTTTTTATATTTATTATTAGTTAGGCCAGTACAAATTTTAGTACAACATTTTAATATTTAAATAATATATTTTAATTGATCTTTTTGTTGATTTAAAAATTCTTCTTTATAATTTTGATTTTCATTATTATCACAATTGATTTCCGCAATATTAATAGCTTCTTCTAATATATCTCTTGGAGTTGAGTTGACTGAATATTTTGTTTTAAGTTCATTTTTTCTTGCTTTTTGTTTTAAAATTCAAATTGTTGTTTTTGAAATGCCAGTTTCTTTTTTGATTTCATCATAACTTTTACCATCTTGTAAATATTGTAATACTTTTTCTTTTATTTCGGGTGTATATTTTTTTGCCATCTTTTAATCTTCCTTTTCTTTTTAAATATTTAATTTAATAAAAATCCTAATACAGAAAAATATCTATATAAGGATTTAACACTGTTTAAATTAATGATTAATATTATAATTTATTTTTTTAGTTTTTGTTATTTTTATTGTAATAAAAATTATTTATCAAATTATTATTATGATATTTTTATTAGACATATTCCGTAAATAAATTTAATCAATTGTCAATAATAATATTTATAAATTTTTTAGTGTTAATAATTATAGAAGTTAATATTTTTAAAAAAATACTTTAAAAATAAATTTATATTTCAAACACAAAAATTGTTAATATTATTTTTATATTAACTTGATAAAAATTTAAATTTTTAAAAAAATATTAAAAATATTTTTTTATTTTAATGGTTTTGTTTTATTAAAAATTTCACAAAGTAAGTTAAATCTTAAGTACATAAGTCTAAATATACTTTTTCTACATTTATTTATTAAAATTTTGAATCTTTTTAATCAAGCAAAAACATGTTCAACTTTAATTCTAATTTTTGAAATAATTTTATTGTAGATTTTTTCTTGTTTAGTTAATTTTTTATTTTTAGTTTTTTAATTGGTAATATAGTATTTTTATAAATATTTTGTATTCCTTGATATCCCAAATCACCAATAATTATTGTTTTTTCTGAAAATTCAAGATTTTAATTTTTTAATATTTGAAAATCATGTACTTTTCCATTATCAGCAAAAATATCAACAATTTTTTTATTAAAAAAGTCATATATAATTTTAAATTTTATAGAAAACATTCAACTTTTACCAGAAAAATATTCTAACTGTAGTTTTTTTTAGTTGGTCTTTCAATTTCAATTTCAGTTGAATCAATTAAATAAAATTGAAATTCATTTAAATCTTCTTGTTTTTTCTCAATTTTTGATTTATATTTTGTTTTTAAAAAATGATAATCTTTGTCATCACTAAGTTTATTTTCTACTCAAGTAATATTTCGAAAACAACTTGATGCACTCATTTTATATTTAATACTCATTTGGAAAAAAGTATAATATTATTTTCAGTATACTAAAGTCATCATCAATCTTTCTTCAACTGAAAGTTTATATTTTCTACCTTTAGTTTTTTTTAAATTTTCTATTTCAATTAATTTTGTTAACATTTCATCAAAATGAAAACGTTTTATACCAAAATATCTATAAAATTGTTCATTTTTTAATTTTTTTAAATTTTCAAAATTCATTTTTATCAACACCTTATTAATTTATTAATAAAGAAATTATAAAATAAATTTTAAATTATTAATTGACTTTTAAAAAATTTATTTACGGAATATGTCTATAGTTTCATTTACCATTAACTTGAACATAAGTTAAATCACTAACAATAACTTCATTTTTAAGCATATTATTAAAGTCTCTATTAACAAGATTAGTAATTTGACTATCATTGACTTTATTATGATAATTTTTGTATGATAATTTAGTGTATTTTGATATTAAATTATGTTTATTCATAATTTTTTTAATTTTTCGTCTTGATAAATTAATTTTCTTTTCTTTTAGAACAACTTTTAATCTTCTTGTTCCATAAGCTTCTTTATTTTCTTTAAAAGCACTAATAACAGCTTCATCATACGTATTATTTTGAATTTTATCTTCTTTTTTCTTGAAATTAAAATAATATGTTGATTTAGAGATTTTTAAAAAACGACAAATTGTACGAATTTTATATTTAACTTTATTTTTAGTAATAATTTCTATTTTCTGCCTATTATTAGTGCTGCTTTCTTTAAAATATCATTTTCCATTCTTAATTTAATTAATTCATTTTCTTCAACAGAAAGGTTATCTTTGGTTTTAAAAATGCCTGAATTAGTAAATTGCTTAATTCAATTATAAGTAGATGCTCTTGTAACAGTGTGCTCTTTAGCAAGACAAGACACTGACTTACCACTTTGATATAAAGCTACTATTTTTTTTAAATTAATCTGAATATGAGTTAATATTGGCCATAATTATAATTCCTTTCTTTTAACTAATTTGTTCACTTGTCTACGTAATTAGTGTCCAATAAAGTGGAACCCATCCATTGTTAACATTTCATCAAAATGAAAACGTTTTATACCGAAATATCTATAAAATTGTTCATTTTTTAATTTTTTTAAATTTTCAAAATTCATTTTTATCAACACCTTATTAATTTATTAATAAAGAAATTATAAAATAAATTTTAAATTATTAATTGACTTTTAAAAAAATTATTTACGGAATATGTCTATTGTTAATTAATTTTCTAAATTAGAGTAGTATTAATAGTTTTTATAAAAAATTAATAAATGTCTTGTTTTTTAATTAAAATTAATTTATTATTTTTATAAATAAGTATTTCTTTAATTAAATACCTATTTTAAAAAGGAGAAGTTATAATGAGAGCTAAAAGTGTTGACCAAGAAAAAGAAAAAGTAGATATAAAAACAAAGAAAAAAATAAAGATTAATTCAAAACAACAAATTTTTAATATTACTTTGACAGGAATTTTATTGGGATTAGCTGTTGCTTCTTCGTTAATTGAAATACCTATTCAGTTTATGGGAGTAATTTTACCATTAAGAATTTTTGATTCATTAATTATCGCTTTCGCTTTACCAATTATTGGTTTATATTATACATTAGCAATTGGTATTATCGAACCTTGATTACATTTATTAGCAGATAGTGATCATCCACCAATTCAAATTTTCTTTGATAATATTGCTAATATTTTATTTATTGTTTCTTTTTATTTTATTTACTACTATCTTTTTAAATTGTGCAATAAAAGTAAAAATTTAAAAGTAGATACTATCAAAAAAATAAGTACTGGTCTAGTAATAGTGCCCTTAAATGCGATTATCGCTACTTTATCTTTTGCTTTAACTTTAGTAGTGCTTTATTTTAGTCCTAACCTATCAAGACCTGATGAATATGATAATAATATTCTTAATTTTAATAATCATTCAGTAATTATATTATTTATTTTACTTGGTATTGAAATTTTAAGATTTATTTTTATCTTTATCTTATTTAGTTTAGTTGAAAGAAATGTAGGTTCTGCTAAACGTTATTATTTTTAATAAAAAGTATTTTATTTTATAAAATAAAATGTTAAATTAATAATTATTAATTAAAAATAAAATTAGGGAGCAATATATGAAGTTAATAGTTATTTTAATTATTATCATGAGTATTATTTTTTTAATTGGTTTTATAATAATATTTTTTCTGAAATTAAGAAAAAAGAAAATAAAATCATCAAGGGAAATAAAATATCGTTTATGTGTTCCAAATTCTTATCATAGCATTATCAATAATAGAAAGTTTAAAAGTAATAATGATTTAGTAAATAATAAAAAAGTTTTGGAAATGTTAACATATTTACAGGAAAGAGATATCGCTAATTATAATAATATTATTCCTGCCTTTTATAGCATTTTAGAAAAACCTATCCAACATAATTTGGAAGCTAATAAAAATGTTAATTATTTATTAACTAATATTGTCGATATTTTATGTCATCATCATCACTGTATAGTAAATCCCTTACATTTGATTAAACATTTGTTTAATAAATGTAATAATAAATTACATCAACACAAAAAATATTCTCATTTCACTCAAGAGAATAATCATTAAGTTAAACCAACACATGTTTTTAATAAAACACAAACTAATGCTTCTACACCAAAAAAACATAATAAACATACTTTCTCATAAATTTATAAATATTCCTTTACTAGTTATTAGTCCTAACTTAACAAAAACGGAATATCTAATTAAATTCATAATTAAAATGTATTAAGTGTCTACTAATTTAACTTATTAGTAGATATTTTTTTTAAAAATAAAATTTACTGTACATTATTTTGTAATAGTTTATAATAATAAGAAAATCATTATAAATGGAGTGTAAAATATGAAACGAAAATTAAATTTATTTTTTACTACCAGCCTTTTATTAAGTTCTAGTATGTCGCTTTTAGCATTCACAATTGATAAAAACAATATTAGTATTAATAATTTTGCTAACAACAATGTTGATACTAAAACAGCAACTAAGTATGCTAATGAAACCTCTATTGTTGGTAAATCGTTATTAATTGGTAAAAATAAAGGTTTTAATACTAATAATTTATTAAATAATTTGTATAATCAAGCCCCTTCTATTCAAATTGATAATCTTACAGGTAATAATAATGGAAATGATTTTATTAATAGACATATTCCGTAAATAAATTTTTTAAAAGTCAATTAATAATTTAAAATTTATTTTATAATTTGTTTATTAATAAATTAATAAGGTGTTGATAAAAATGAATTTTGAAAATTTAAAAAAATTAAAAAATGAAAAATTTTATAGATATTTTGGTATAAAACGTTTTCATTTTGATGAAATGCTAACAAAATTAATTGAAATAGAAAATTTAAAAAAACTAAAGGTAGAAAATATAAACTTTCGGTTGAAGAAAGATTGATGATGACTTTAGTATACTGAAAAGAATATTATACTTTTTTCCAAATGAGTATTAAATATAAAATGAGTGCATCAAGTTGTTTTCGAAATGTTACTTGAGTAGAAAATAAACTTAGTGATGAAAAAGATTATCAGTTTTTAAAAAAAAAATATAAATCAAAAATTGAGAAAAAACAAGAAGATTTAAATGAATTTCAATTTTTTTTAATTGATTCAACTGAAATTGAAATTGAAAGACCAACTAAAAAAACTACAGTTAGAATATTTTTCTGGTAAAAGTTGAATGTTTTCTATAAAATTTCAAATTATATATGACTTTTTTAATAAAAAAATTGTTGATATTTTCGCTGATAACGGAAAAGTACATGATTTTCAAATATTAAAAAATTCAAATCTTGAATTTTCAGAAAAAACAATAATTATTGGTGATTTGGGATATCAAGGAATACAAAATATTTATAAAAATACTATATTACCAATTAAAAAAACTAAAAATAAAAAATTAACTAAACAAGAAAAAATCTACAATAAAATTATTTCAAAAATTAGAATTAAAGTTGAACATGTTTTTGCTTGATTAAAAAGATTCAAAATTTCAATAAATAAATGTAGAAAAAGTATATTTAGACTTATGTACTTAAGATTTAACTTACTTTGTGAAATTTTTAATAAAACAAAACCATTAAAATAAAAAAATATTTTTAATATTTTTTTAAAAATTTAAATTTTTATCAAGTTAATATAAAAATAATATTAACAATTTTTGTGTTTGAAATATAAATTTATTTTTAAAGTATTTTTTTAAAAATATTAACTTCTATAATTATTAACACTAAAAAATTTATAAATATTATTATTGACAATTGATTAAATTTATTTACGGAATATGTCTAATGATTGAACTAGCAACTTAGATGGTAATAGTATTAATACTATTCAGTCTTTATTTCAACCTAATGTTATTAATCAATCTAAAGTTGATAATATCACCAATAATATTAATAGTTATAGTATTTATCGTGACATATTGCCAATGGTTAAAAATTATTTAAATAATTCTATTTTATCTAATGATGATACTGTTAATATGATTGATGGAATGTTAAAAAATATTAAAAATTTAATACCAAATATTAATGATTACTTATCTTATACTAATTATATTCCAATTATAACTAATACTATTGATGAATTATTAGCGGATTGAGATCAAGAAGATAATTTTAGTGGTAATACTACTTTTGAAAAAATGCAAGATTATATGTCAAAGAAAGCGACATTTGCTCAAGCTTGAAATATTCCAAGTCATGAAAAGTGATACTATGTTAAAGATGAAGCAAAAAATTGAAATTGAAATCAATTTTATGAATATATAGCTGGTGTTAATTTTAATTATATGTTTAAGTCAATATCAGGAAAATATATTGGTGAAATAATTAGCGATAATATTAAATATGATTTATGAGGTGCTGGACCTATTGGTTTTAATTCTGATAATTTTAATGCTACATTTAGTGAAAATCTTAATAAGATTTTAACAAATCCAGTGGCATGACCTTATTTAATAAAAACAATAATACCAATGGTTAAAAGCGAAGTATTAAAATTAACTAATCCAACTTTCGGCATTGATGGTATTACTTGAGATGATAAAACACTACTTAAAAATAATACAGTTCAACTAAAAAAAGTATTAACTATTTTTCAAGAATTAATATCTTCAAAAGATAATATGCTTAAATTAGTTGCCGATTTAATGGCCGGACCTTTTGGTGAAGATATTATTGTGAAAGCTACCTTTGCATGAACTTATTCATATTGAACATTACCTGAGATTCAAAAGGAATTTTCTTTTATTTCAGCTATTAGTGATATTCCTCAACAAGTTGTTAATAGTTTAGAATCAGCAATTAAAAATGTTCCAATTAGTGACACAATTCATAAAATATTTGAGTTTACTAATAAATATTTAACAACAAATCCATTAATTGATTTAAAAGATTTAGTAAAATATTTAGATTTAACTTTTGGTAGTAAATATTTTATTAATGCTTTAAATAATCTTAAATATATTATTAATCATCCAACAACAGATAATATTAGTAAAACTAAAGAAATATTACAATTATTAGGTGTTCAATTTGGTGGTGAAACTAATTTTAAACAAGATAGTGTTTTTGCAAACTTTTCTAATTGATTAAATACTTCTACTAGTAGTTTAAATTCCTTACTAAATATAATAGTTGATAAAACACATCATAATGGTATTCTTGATAATATGTTAAAGGACCAAGAAAATTTATATAAAGATATGTATAGTAAATATTTTGATATTACCAATAATAGTTATTTTACTTTAAGTGATATTGCAATGAATACATTTAAACATGATGATGGTAGTGTTAGTGCAGTTTTAAGTTATAAAATTAAAAATAATTTAGATAATAAAAGTTATGATATTACATTTAAAAATGCTAATTTTCTTACAAGTAAAATCTTTAAAATAAAATTTTTTCATATTAGTCAATAATTTTTAATAATTTTCTTCAATAATTAGATATTTTAATTTAAAAAGTATCTTAATATACAAGACGGTTATTGCATTTTTCTTTAAACAATTTAAAATATAGATAACTTATAGATTTAAGAAAAAGTTATTGGAGAAAATAAAGGGGACTAATTATGAAATTATTATTAACAAGATTAAGTGTTTTAACACTTGCAACAACCGCAGGAAATTTAATCAATATTTTAAATACCATTGAAGAAAAAAAGTAATGTAAAGATTGTTGTTTACATTACTTAATATTTTTATATTTACTTTATTTTGAATATTGTTTTTTAAATGTTTTGATTTTATAATGTATATGAACAGACAAGAAATATGTGCTTAAATCATTAAGCCTGTTTAGTATTATTACCTAAACAGGCTTTTTTGCTGTTTAATTAGATAAATTTTAACTTAGAAAGAAGAGTAATTAAATGATAAATAATCAAGAACAGTATAAAAAAATTATTACTATTGCTTTAAATGCTATTGGTGCTGGTAGTGCTGGTGCAACTACTAAATTATTACATAATGCTCGTCAAGTTTCACAATGATTAAATTTAGCAAATGCTTTAAATAGTGGTGTTTTTGGGACAACATTTACATTTTTACCAGATAGTAAAAAAGTAGCAACATTAATAGAAGTTTGAAAAATATTAACAAATACCTCATATATAGTTACAACATTAGATGTTAATTTCCTAGATAGGCTTTTATCTCCATTTATATGATAAAATTTAAAAATAGTACATAAAGGGTATAAAAGGGTAATGTTTAGTAATCTGTGTAACTTAGTGATTTTACAACTAAAATTTATTTAAAAAACACAGTTTTTAGGAAAGTCCCGATAAATATTAAAACAATATTTACTAAAGCAAGTAATTGAGATTTAACAATTCCTAATTTACTACCATTTATTAGTTTTGAAATATCTGCTATTTCTGGTGTTTTGGCTGGAACAACAACACTTACACGTATTTATTTTAATAATAAAGATTCAACAACTAATAAAATATTAAAGTCAATTGAAGATGGTTTTAATTTATTATGTCCTTTTGCTGCAGTTATTGGAGGAGGGACATTATTTTGAACACCTGGTCTTGATTCAAAAATTATTGCTCCAATTTTTGCTACACTTGATGGAGTTTCTGGAACTACTAATTGATTAATAAATAAATTTTGAAATCCTATTGATTTTGAAACTAATAATGAAAATCAGAGCATATTGGATAATGAAGAAAATGGTACTTTACTAATTAATGATGAAGAGTTTAAGACAAGATGTAATGAAACAAATATTGATAATGATTCATCTTCATTAAAATCTGTTAATTCATTTTTTGTTGCTAATTAGTAATAGTTTTTTGTTGAATTTATTTAAATAGATTTTTAAAATTTAATAATAAAAAATCACTAGCATCTTTATTGTTGCTAGTGATTTTTATTGCTTGATTTGTTAATTTTATGCTAAAAGTAGTGTTTTGTGGGAGTATAAATATTTGTTATTGTGTTATCTTAAAAAGCATTCTAATATATAAATAACTTATAGATTTAATAAAAAGTTATTGAATAAGATAAAAAGGGAGGTTTTCAATATGAAAAAATTGATGACTGCATTAAGTGTTTTAGCATTTGGAACATCTATTGGAGCTTTAAATACTGTTTTAAATAAAACTCCACAAAAAATTAAAATTTTAGATAAAAAAACACAACAAGATACAATTTACATTGATAAAGATGGAAAAGAACAAACAACTAATAAAAGAGATTTATCAAATATAAAAACTACCAAAATTACTCAAATTGGTTTTTATAAAAACCAACAAGGTGAAATTCAAGTTGTTAGAATGCCAGAAACAATTAAAGAAGTACCTGACAAATTACCACCAGAAATCACTTCTTTATGGGTAATGTTTAGTAATCTGTGTAACTTAGTGATTTTACAACTAAAATTTATTTAAAAAACACAGTTTTTAGGAAAGTCTCTTTTTATATATGGATGCTTCATCATTTAATGGTAATATTTCAACTTGAGATGTATCTAATGTAAGAAGTATGAGTGGTATGTTTACTCGTTGTTTTTTATTTAATCAATATTTATCAACTTGAGATGTATCCAATGTAAGAATTATCACTGGTATGTTTGCTGGCTCAGTATTATTTGATCAAGATCTTTCGAAGTGAGATGTATCCAATGTACTATATCACACTCATTTTGCTGTTGGTTCAGCAATTTCTGATTCTAATAAATTACCTAAATTTAAAAACTTTTTTATTAATAACACTATTTAATTTGATCAAAAGTATTTAATTTCTAAGTAATTAACTATAATAAAAATTAGAATAATATAATAAAATATTATATTTGTTTTTTATAAAAACATATAATATTGACAAACGGTAAATTTAAAAACTTTTAACTCATTTCTTTATTTTTTTAAAGTAAATGAGTTTTTATTTTTATTATTGTATGCTCTTTTATTTTACTGGCTAGTCATACATTTAAAGTAATCAATTGCAATTATATGCCAAAGGTTATATAATATGGGTAATAGTGGGAAAGTGTGGGTGATATTATGCTACTAGGACAATCATTGTCAACATTAGATGAAAAGAAACGAATGATAATTCCTTCTAAGTTTAGAAGTTATTTTCATAACAATGAGATTGTTATTGTTTCTAAAGGTTTTGAAGGCTGTTTAGTTATTCGTAACGAAATTGAATTTATTAAATGACAAGATAAAATCTTATCACAATCTGAAGGTCAGAAAGAAGCCAGAATTTTGGCAAGACAAGTATTTGCTAATTCAGAAGAATTAACTATTGATAGTAAAGGTCGCATTAATATTCCACATTCATTATTGACACTAGCTGATATTAAACAAAAAGTAATTATGATTGGACTATCCAATAAAATTGAGATTTGATCAGAAACTAATTGAAATAGTTTTAATCAAGATACCAAGGATAAATTTGAGTCAGCGGGAGCAGCTCTAGATGAGATATAAAAATTATGAATAATATCAATGCAATACACATTTCTGTAATGTTAACAGAAGCTATTTATTTCTTAAATATTAAACCTGATGGTATTTATGTCGATTGTACATTAGGACGAGCAGGTCATAGTAAAGTTATACTATCAAAACTTACCTCTGGCAAACTATATGCTTTTGATCAAGATCAAATGGCCATTGATAATAGTAAAATTATTTTAAAAGATTTTAAAGATAAATATGAAATAATTAAAAGTAATTTTGCCAATATTCAATATGAGTTTTTAAAAAGAAATATTACTAAAGTTGATGGTATATTATATGATTTAGGTATATCATCACCACAAGTTGATGAAGATATTAGAGGATTTAGTTATATGAAAGATGCTAAGTTAGATATGCGTATGGATCAAAGTCAAAAATTAAATGCGTGAGATATTGTTAATAATTATAATTATGAGCAATTAAAAACAATTATTAAAAATTATGGTGAAGAAGTATTTGCTAGTAGTATTGCTAAAAATATTATTAAAACAAGAACTTTTCAACCAATTGATACCACTTTACAATTGGTTATGATTATTAAAAAATCATTACCAGTAAGAGTATTAAATAAGCATCATCATCCTGCCAAAAAGACTTTTCAAGCATTAAGAATTGCTGTTAATAACGAGTTAGAAACATTAAAATCTTCTTTAAAACAATCTTTGAAATTATTAAATTCTAATGGTAGAATTGTTGTTATTAGTTTTCATTCTTTAGAAGATCGTATTGTTAAACAAACTTTTAATGAAGTTTTAATTGATCCACAAGCGCAATTATATGCTAAATTACCAGTTCACAATAATTGAAAAACAAAATATCAATTAATAATTAAAAAACCAATTACACCAAAGCCTGATGAAATAAATAAAAATCCAAGAGCACGAAGTGCAAAGTTAAGAGTTATTACTTATATTGATTCATAAAAATGTTTGGAGGTGAACAATATGAATTTTCAAGAATTATATGTTGTATGTCAAATTGAAGACTTTAGTTTAAAAGTTATGGTTAATAATTATGTTAATAATCAAATTCAGGTTTTATATAAAGAAACTGTTGATACTGAACAGTTTTCTGAAAATGGTGTAATTATTAATTCAATTGCTACAGGTAAGTTATTAAGGCAAATTATTAATAAAATTAATAATACTTTAAATATAAAAGTACAACGTATTGCCTTAACTTTACCTTCAAATAATTTAAAAATTTATCAATCACAAGCATCACTTGATTTTAAAGATGCTAACCACATTATTACTGATGAAGATTGTAGTAAAGTGATTGAAATGGCTAAAAACATTACTATTGATAATAGTGAAATTATTTGTTTAACTAAACCATACAATTTTAAAGTTGATCATTCAATTGGTAATGAACAATTACCAATTGCTAAAAAAGGACAAGTTATGCATGTTGATGCTTTAGTTTATTCATTACCTAAAAGTTTATATAATTCTCACCTCGAAGTATTAACTAATGCCGAAACAGAATTGTTAACGGTTACTTTAGATCAATTTGCATTAGTATGTAATATTAAAAATACTGATTTTAATCGTAATACAGTTTTAGTTGATTGAAATATTAATAGTACTAAGATTAGTGTTTTTAGTAATTCAGTATTATTTGCAACAACCAATATTAAAATTGGTTGAAATCAAATAATTCAATCATTAATGAAGCAAATGCATTGTGGTTATGATAAAGCTGAAAGATATTTACAAAAAATTATTAATATAAGCAGTAATTATTTATGCGATGTTGTTGTTGATAAGTATGTTGATGAGCAGAAAAAATCTATTGTTCGTTTAACAAAAACTGATTTACAAGCAACAGTTAAAAAACAAATTAATGAAATTATTGCTTGTATTGAATATTTTCTTGATGAAGTTAGTGATAATAAGAGTTCAGATATGGAAATTATTTTTACGGGAATTACTATTGGTTTATGTGGTTTTACCAACTATTTTAAAAATAATAGCAAACTAAAAGAAGTAAACTATATGCTTAGCCAAACTCCTGGTGCATATAGTTATCAGTGAACTACTTTAATCGGTAATACTCACTACCAACATTTAGTAAATGTTTTTAGTAATAATTATATTTCATCAATACATAAACCAGAAATTGTATCAAAATTAAATCATTATACGCATTCTAATAATCATGATAATAAGCATTATAATTCCCCCTTTCAACCAAATTATCAGTATAATGATGGTAGTAAATAGAAGAAGACAATTTGATTAATCAGGAGGAAAATAAAATGGAACATAATAATTCACAATTTAAACCAATAGCATCAATTCGGGTAATTGGTATTGGTGGTGCTGGTAATAATGCTGTTAATAGAATGATTGAAGCAGAGGTACAAGGTGTTGATTTTTATGTTGCTAATACTGATGCACAAGTAGTTAATGCATCTCCAGCTGAAAATAAAATTATTTTGGGCAAAGAATTATCAAAGGGACTTGGAGCTGGAGCTAATCCCGAAATTGGCAAACAAGCCGCAATTGAAAGTGAAGCAGAGATTAAACGTGCTTTAGATGGTGCAGATATGGTTTTTATTGCTGCTGGTATGGGTGGTGGTACTGGTACTGGTGCTGCATCAATTGTTGCAAGAATTGCTAAAGAATGTGGCGCTTTAACAATTGCTATTGTTACTAAACCATTTAAATTTGAAGGACGTAATCGTAATGCTCATGCCGTAGTTGGAATTGAAAATTTAAAGAAACAAGTTGATGCAATTATTATTATTTCTAATGATAAATTATTACAAGTAATTGGTAATATTCCTCTTAAAGATTCGTTTAAAGAAGCAGATAATATTTTACGTCAAGGTGTACAGACTATTACTGACTTAATTGCTGTTCCTGCTTTAATAAATTTAGATTTTGCTGATGTTCGTACTATTATTGAAAATAAAGGTAATGCCTTATTTGGTATTGGAATGTCAAAGGGTGAACATAAAGCTAAACAAGCCGCAACAAAAGCTATTTCTTCTCCTTTACTTGATGATGTGACAATTAAGGGTGCTAAAAATGCTATTGTTAATGTTACTGGTGGAACAACAATGACATTAACTGATGGTAATATTGCTGTTGATTTAGTTCGTGATGCTGCGGGTAATGATGTTAATATCATTTTTGGTGTCGCTGTTAATGAAAATTTAAATGATGAAATGATTGTAACAGTTATTGCCACTGGTTTTGATGAAGAAGGTGCTAATGCTAATAATTTTGTTTATAGTTCAAAAGTTGATAATCATGAATTTATTACTAATAAGACTCAATATTTAAGCGAAGAAATTAAAGAACAAACAAAGAAAAAAGAAGAAGAACAACAAAATTTAGTCCAAGAAGCAGCAATTGAAGCAGATGATGATTTACCATCATTTTTACGAAGACGAAAGGGAGTTTAATTAATTATGGGATGAAGAAGTAAAAAATATAAAGACAATGATGAAAATAGTAATTATAAAACCAGTTTTCAAGAACAAATACAAGAATTTGCTCCTAAAAATTATCAAGAAATTGAATCAATTGCTAATGTTATGATTTTACAAAAACCAATTAAAGTTAATTTAACAACAACTGTTGAAAATGATCGAAGAAGAATTATAGATTTTCTTTGTGGTATTTCGTATGTTATTGGTTTTGTTGTTGATAAAACTGATATTCATATTTATGAATTTAAAAATGAATTAAGTTAATCTTGAACAAATAGGTTTTTATTTCTTTCTAATAACTTTTCGTAATTAACTATTAACAGATTCAATAGCATTTGTTGTATAAATCACTCTTTTGATTTCTGCAGGATAACTGAGGATTTTTAAAAATCTGTGTATCTTTTTACAAAGTTACTAGTTTAGATTAATTCTATCTTCAAATTTTATCATAAAATGAGCAATTGCTGTATTTCAATTTTGAATGGGCATTGTTCATTTTTTTGTTATATTTTCAATTGCTAAGTAAAATATTTTAAAAACTGCCATATCATTTGGAAAAACTTTTTGATCAAAACCATCAAAGGTAATGTTTAGTAATCTGTTTAACTTACAAAAATAACTATGTTTAATTAATTCTAGTAAATAAAATTAAATAAATAGAAAGAGTGAGTTACGTATGTCTAAAAAACAAAATATTAATAATAATGTTCCAATATCAAAAGCAGTAGATTTATTATTAGAAAATACTGAAGATTTAACAATAGTTTTTAAAGAGGGAGGTTTATATAAAGAATTAACAAAAAGATTAGTTGAAAAAATGTTGAATTCTGAAATGCAAAATTATTTAGGATATGAAAAAAATCAACATAATACTAGTGATAATGCTCGCAATGGTATAAGTTCAAAAAAATTAATAACTCAACAAGGTAAAATTGAGATTAATGTACCGCGAGATCGTAATAGTAATTTTGAGCCAGTAAATAGTTGCAAAAAGACAAAGAATATTTGATGGTTTTGATCAACAAGTTCTTTCATTATATGCCAAAGGCATGACTTTATCAGATATTAGAATGCAGTTACAAGAGTTATATCATGGTGCTGATATTAGTGAAAGTGTTATTAGTCAAATTACTGATGATGTTATTGATGATGTTAAAGCATGACAAAATCGGCCATTAGAAAGTGTTTATCCGATTATTTATTTTGATTAGACATATTCCGTAAATAAATTTTTTAAAAGTCAATTAATAATTTAAAATTTATTTTATAATTTCTTTATTAATAAATTAATAAGGTGTTGATAAAAATGAATTTTGAAAATTTAAAAAAATTAAAAAATGAACAATTTTATAGATATTTTGGTATAAAACGTTTTCATTTTGATTAAATGTTAACAAAATTAATTGAAATAGAAAATTTAAAAAAAACTAAAGGTAGGAAATATAAACTTTCAGTTGAAGAAAGATTGATGATGACTTTAGTATACTGAAAAGAATATTATACTTTTTTCCAAATGAGTATTAAATATAAAATGAGTGCATCAAGTTGTTTTCAAAATATTACTTGAGTAGAAAATAAACTTAGTAATGACAAAGATTATCAGTTTTTAAAAACAAAATATAAATTAAAAATTGAGAAAAAACAAGAAGATTTAAATGAATTTCAATTTTATTTAATTGATTCAACTGAAATTGAAATTGAAAGACCAACTAAAAAAAACTACAGTTATAATATTTTTCTGGTAAAAGTTGAATGTTTTCTATAAAATTTCAAATTATATATGACTTTTTTAATAAAAAAATTGTTGATATTTTTGCTGATAATGGAAAAGTACATGATTTTCAAATATTAAAAAATTCAAATCTTGAATTTTCAGAAAAAACAATAATTATTGGTGATTTGGGATATCAAGGAATACAAAATATTTATAAAAATACTATAGACATATTCCGTAAATAAATTTTTTAAAAGTCAATTAATAATTTAAAATTTATTTTATAATTTCTTTATTAATAAATTAATAAGGTGTTGATAAAAATGAATTTTGAAAATTTAAAAAAATTAAAAAATGAACAATTTTATAGATATTTTGGTATAAAACGTTTTCATTTTGATGAAATGTTAACAAAATTAATTGAAATAGAAAATTTAAAAAAAACTAAAGGTAGAAAATATAAACTTTCAGTTGAAGAAAGATTGATGATGACTTTAGTATACTGAAAAGAATATTATACTTTTTTCCAAATGAGTATTAAATATAAAATGAGTGCATCAAGTTGTTTTCGAAATATTACTTGAGTAGAAAATAAACTTAGTGATGACAAAGATTATCAGTTTTTAAAAACAAAATATAAATCAAAAATTGAGAAAAAACAAGAAGATTTAAAGGAATTTCAATTTTATTTAATCGATTCAACTGAAATTGAAATTGAAAGACCAACTAAAAAAAACTACAGTTAGAATATTTTTCTGGTAAAAGTTGAATGTTTTCTATAAAATTTCAAATTATATATGACTTTTTTAATAAAAAAATTGTTGATATTTTTGCTGATAATGGAAAAGTACATGATTTTCAAATATTAAAAAATTCAAATCTTGAATTTTCAGAAAAAACAATAATTATTGGCGATTTGGGATATCAAGGAATACAAAATATTTATAAAAATACTATATCACCAATTAAAAAAACTAAAAATAAAAAATTAACTAAACAAGAAAAAATCTACAATAAAATTATTTCAAAAATTAGAATTAAAGTTGAACATGTTTTTGCTTGATTAAAAAGATTCAAAATTTTAATAAATAAATGTAGAAAAAGTATATTTAGACTTATGTACTTAAGATTTAACTTACTTTGTGAAATTTTTAATAAAACAAAACCATTAAAATAAAAAAATATTTTTAATATTTTTTTAAAAATTTAAATTTTTATCAAGTTAATATAAAAATAATATTAACAATTTTTGTGTTTGAAATATAAATTTATTTTTAAAGTATTTTTTTAAAAATATTAACTTCTATAATTATTAACGCTAAAAAATTTATAAATATTATTATTGACAATTGATTAAATTTATTGACGGAATATGTCTATTTTTTAAATAAATTAAAAGATAAAGATAAATGATTTGAAAGATTATATAAATTTGGTTTACAAGAAAGTTTATTAGGAAAATCATTTTTAATATGAATGTTAACTAAAAATAATGAATTAGCATTACTTGTTCCAACACCAAGTTTTATGGATAGAGTTGCTAAATTTAATGATCAAGAACAATCAGCAGAATTATTTTTTCAACAAGAACAAAGTGATAGTGCAAAATTAACTTGAGTAACAATGCAAAATGGAAAAGTAAAAGTTGAAGTATTTAGTGGTTCAAAAGAAATTATTTTAGGTTCTACAAAAACTAAAATGAAACCAGATATTGAACCAATTGAAGAATATGAATTAAAAAATCCATTTGATTATTTACCAATTGTAGAAATAACTAATTTACCGTATTTAAATTTATATGGTAATTCAACACAATTAAATGCTTATCCAGATTGTCAAAATGTTTATAAATTAATTCATGATGTTAATAAAGCATTTACACAAAAACAAAAAGAAAGGGTATTAAATAGAACTAGAGCATTAGGTAAATTAAAACCAGAACAAATATTAAAATTAAAAAATAATGAAATGGATATTAGTGAATTTGCTGATTTCTTATTGATGTTCGTGTAGAAATTTATAATAAAAATGGTAATTCAAGTATGGTTATTATTCAAGGTGACCCTAAATTTGATAATTATTGATTAGATATTAATAATACTGCTAAATTAATATTTAATGGTTCTGGTTATGATTATGATGAACATGGTAGTGATGTTTATACTAATAAAAATCAAAGTATGCTTAATAATCAATATGATAATGGAAACTAAAGAAACAAAAATTGCACATTATACTCCTTATATTTATAGAATGCTTGATATTTTAGTTACTTATTCAAAAAAAGAAAGTGGTCAAAATTATTGAAATGGAATTGAAGAAAGACCTTATAGTTTTAAATTTATTCCAATTGCTATGACTGACCAAATTGTACAAGACCAAATTATTAATTCAAGATTAAATAATGGCATAATGTCACAAGAAGAAGCAATTGGTGAATATGATAATATTGACCATTTAATGGCTGAAAATAAATTAAAACATATTATTAAAGAAACTAAAAAAATAAATAATGAAATTGGAGAAAACACAAATGATAATGAGCAACGCAATGAAAATTCAATTAATGAAACAAGCACATCTAGCATTAAAGCAAACTCAACAATTAATAAAGAGATGTAGTTATTGCAAAATATTTCCATTTATTATAAATAATGGTGCTATACCTTTAACTGTGAAACTGGTTATAAACCAATTAATAGTAAAATAAGTGATTTTGGACAATATGAATTAATTTTAACTGGTAATATGGATGGGTTACACTTTATTGGACACTAATTACGTAGACAAGTGAACAAATTAGTTAAAAGAAAGGAATTATAATTATGGCCAATATTAACTCATATTCAGATGAATTTAAAAAACAAATAGTAGCTTTATATCAAAGTGGTAAGTCAGTGTCTTGTCTTGCTAAAGAGTACAATGTTACAAGAGCAGCTACTTATAATTGAATTAAGCAATTTACTAATTCAGGCATTTTTAAAACCAAAGATAACCGTTCTGTTGAAGAAAATGAATTAATTAAATTAAGAAAAGAATTAAAACAGTTACGAATGGAAAATGATATTTTAAAGCAAGCAGCACTAATAATAGGCAGAAAATAGAAATTATTACTAAAAATAAAGTTAAATATAAAATTCGTACAATGTGTCGTTTTTTAAAAATCTCTAAATCAACATATTATTTTAATTTCAAGAAAAAAGAAGATAAAATTCAAAATAATATGTATGATGAAGCTGTTATTAGTGCTTTTAAAGAAGACATATTCCGTAAATAAATTTTTTAAAAGTCAATTAATAATTTAAAATTTATTTTATAATTTCTTTATTAATAAATTAATAAGGTGTTGATAAAAATGAATTTTGAAAATTTAAAAAAATTAAAAAATGAACAATTTTATAGATATTTTGGTATAAAACGTTTTCATTTTGATGAAATGTTAACAAAATTAATTGAAATAGAAAATTTAAAAAAAACTAAAGGTAGAAAATATAAACTTTCAGTTGAAGAAAGATTGATGATGACTTTAGTATACTGAAAAGAATATTATACTTTTTTCCAAATGAGTATTAAATATAAAATGAGTGCATCAAGTTGTTTTCTAAATATTACTTGAGTAGAAAATAAACTTAGTGATGACAAAGATTATCAGTTTTTAAAAACAAAATATAAATCAAAAATTGAGAAAAAACAAGAAGATTTAAATGAATTTCAATTTTATTTAATTGATTCAACTGAAATTGAAATTGAAAGACCAACTAAAAAAAACTACAGTTAGAATATTTTTCTGGTGAAAGTTGAATGTTTTCTATAAAATTTCAAATTATATATGACTTTTTTAATAAAAAAATTGTTGATATTTTTGCTGATAATGGAAAAGTACATGATTTTCAAATATTAAAAAATTCAAATCTTGAATTTTCAGAAAAAACAATAATTATTGGTGATTTGGGATATCAAGGAATACAAAATATTTATAAAAATACTATATTACCAATTAAAAAAACTAAAAATAAAAAATTAACTAAACAAGAAAAAATCTACAATAAAATTATTTCAAAAATTATAATTAAAGTTGAACATGTTTTTGCTTGATTAAAAAGATTCAAAATTTTAATAAATAAATGTAGAAAAAGTATATTTAGACTTATGTACTTAAGATTTAACTTACTTTGTGAAATTTTTAATAAAACAAAACCATTAAAATAAAAAAATATTAAAAATATTTTTTTAAAAATTTAAATTTTTATCAAGTTAATATAAAAATAATATTAACAATTTTTGTGTTTGAAATATAAATTTATTTTTAAAGTATTTTTTTAAAAATATTAACTTCTATAATTATTAACACTAAAAAATTTATAAATATTATTATTGACAATTGATTAAATTTATTTACGGAATATGTCTAGAAAATAAAGAAGCTTATGGAACAAGAAGATTAAAAGTTGTTCTAAAAGAAAATAAAATTAATTTATCAAGACGAAAAATTAAAAAAATTATGAATAAACATAATTTAATATCAAAATACACTAAATTATCATACAAAAATTATCATAATAAAGTCAATGATAGTCAAATTACTAATCTTGTTAATAGATACTTTAATAATATGCTTAAAAATGAAGTTATTGTTAGTGATTTAACTTATGTTCAAGTTAATGGTAAATGAAACTATATTTGCTTATTAATCGACCTGTACAATCGCGAAATTATTTGACATAGTGTAGGTACTAAAAAAGATGCATCATTAGTATATCAAGCATTTATGTGCTCAAATCGTTGTTTAAAAAATATTCAAATATTTCATAGCGATCGCGGTAATGAATTTAATAATCAAACTATTGATAAACTTTTATTAGCCTTCAATATTACCCGCTCTTTAAGCAAAAAAGGTTGTCCTTATGATAACGCTGTTGCTGAAGCGACTTTCAAAACTTTCAAAACAGAATTTATTAATGATAAAAATTTTACATCATTAATCCAATTAAAATTAGAATTATTTGATTATATCAATTGATACAACAACATAAGAATCCACAGCGCTCTAAACTACTTAACCACCATAAAATACATAAGCACAAATGTCTACCAAAAAACAGTCCTAAAAAAGATTGCCATTCCAATAATCCAGTTGTTTGTATTTGAAAAAATAGTACAAAAATATATCAAAAAAATAAAGGAATTATTGACCCTATAACTCATAAACCTAGTGGTCAAGATGAATTTTATACAAAACAATATAAAATAGGTGATTAGTGAAATGCTTATTTAATTAATGATACAAGTGGTGTTGATTTTAGTAATTTACCAAATAATCAAATATTTAAAACAGTACAAACTAAAAGACAATATACTTTAGTAATGTTTGAAGAACATATTACAATTGATGATTATTTACAATTTTTTGTTGTATTTAATGATGAAAATGAAAATATTGGTGGTAATATTGGAAAAAATCAAGATAGACAATTATTATATATTTCAAATGTAACAAATTATTATAGTCCTTATAATGGTGCATTTAGTATGCAGGTTTTAACTTTTAGTAGTTTAAATGATAGAGTAATTAGTAGTGGTCAAAATACACTTGATTTTGTACAATATGCAAGCCTGGTTAGTGGTTATGCTTTTCCTACTATTGAAAAAGGAAAATTAACCTTAAATCGTACTTTAATGCGTGATATTGGTGTACGTTATAGTCATAGACAAAGTTATGGATTAGAATTATTATCAAGTTGTTATTATTATGGAAGACCTATTCTTCAAAGTCAAGAACCTATTCAACAAGGAACAGAAGAAATATTTGAAAGTAAAGTATTTGCTTCAAGAAGATTATTTATTGCTGGTAATAATGATTTATCTAAAACTGATATTAATAATTATGGTGGTTTGCTTGCTGGTATAAATGATAAAATAAAAACAAGTAGTCATCCAGAAACAACATTTTATAATATTATGGATGCAAAACCTACTGGATTTACTAATTTTAAAGAATGATTAAAAACTTCATTAAATTTTCAAGATAATTTATAGCTAACTAAATTAATGTTTACTCATAAATAATGCAAAATAATAATATGTAATTTAAACAGTTTTTTAATTTAAAAGTACAATTCAGCAATATTTAAAATAGATTAGGAATATTAAATTATGCCAAAACCATAAAGTGAAGACTTACGAAGAAAAGCAATAGAAGCCTATGAAAGTAAAAACATGAAAATTAAAGAAATTTGTAAAGTGTTCAATATTACTAGAAAGACTTTATTCTTATGAAGAAAAATAAAAAAAGAAACTGGGCATATAAAACCAATTTTGAATTATCAAAAAGGACATAGCCACAAAATAAAGGATTTAGATGAATTAAAAAATTATTTAGCGCAAAATAAAGATGTTACAGTTCAAAAAGTAATTGAAAAATTTGGTGATATGACTAAAGAAACAGTTTATAACTATTTCAAAAAACTAAATTATACATATAAAAAAAATTTTCTATATGAACAAAGAGATAAAAATAAACAAGAAGATTTTTTAAAAGAAATAGCGAGGCTTTTTAAAAATCTGTGTATCTTTTTACAAAGTTACTAGTTTAGATTAATTCTATCTTCAAATTTTATAATAAAATGAGCAATTGCTGTATTTCAATTTTGAATGGGCATTGTTCATTTTTTTGTTATATTTTCAATTGCTAAGTAAAATATTTTAAAAACTGCCATATCATTTGGAAAAAATTTTTTATTTCTAATAACTTTTCGTAATTGACTATTAACAGATTCAATATCATTTGTTGTATAAATCACTCTTTTGATTTCTGCAGGATAACTAATAAAAACCATTAAATTATCTCAATGTTTATATCATGATTTAGCAATTTGAGGATATTGTTTATTTCATTTACTTTCAAAAGATTCTAAAGCTTGCATTGCTTGTTCTTCGCTACATGCACTATAAATTGGTTTTAAATCTGTAACTAGTGATTTTCTATGTTTGTATGAAACATATTTTAAACTATTTCTAATTTGATGAACTATGCATAATTGATGTTCGGTTTTAGGATAAACTGATTGTATTGCTTATGACATTCCTGTTAAATTGTCACTACAAGCAATAAGAATATCATTTAAGCCTCGATTTTTCATTTCTGTGAAATTAGATAATCAAAACTTAGAACCTTCATTTTCACTAATTCATAAACCTAAAACATCTTTTTTACCTTCTAAATCAACTCCTAGTGCTATATAAACTGATTTGTTAATAATGCGTTTATCTTGTCGTACTTTAACTACTATACAATCAAAATAAACAATCGGATAAACACTTTCTAATGGCCGATTTTGTCATGCTTTAACATCATCAGTAATTTGACTAATAACACTTTCGCTAATATCAGCACCATGATATAACTCTTGTAACTGCATTCTAATATCTGATAAAGTCATGCCTTTGGCATATAATGAAAGAACTTGTTGATCAAAACCATCAAATCTTCTTTGTCTTTTTGCAACTATTACTGGCTCAAAATTACTATTACGATCTCGTGGTACATTAATCTCAATTTTACCTTGTTGAGTTATTAATTTTTTTGAATTTATACCATTGCGAGCATTATCACTAGTATTATGTTGATTTTTTTCATATCCTAAATAATTTTGCAGTTCAGAATTAAACATTTTTTCAACTAATCTTTTTGTTAATTCTTTAGACATATTCCGTAAATAAATTTAATCAATTGTCAATAATAATATTTATAAATTTTTTAGTGTTAATAATTATAGAAGTTAATATTTTTAAAAAAATACTTTAAAAATAAATTTATATTCCAAACACAAAAATTGTTAATATTATTTTTATATTAACTTGATAAAAATTTAAATTTTTAAAAAAATATTTTTAATATTTTTTTATTTTAATGGTTTTGTTTTATTAAAAATTTCACAAAGTAAGTTAAATCTTAAGTACATAAGTCTAAATATACTTTTTCTACATTTATTTATTAAAATTTTGAATCTTTTTAATCAAGCAAAAACATGTTCAAATTTAATTCTAATTTTTGAAATAATTTTATTGTAGATTTTTTCTTGTTTAGTTAATTTTTTATTTTTAGTTTTTTTAATTGGTAATATAGTATTTTTATAAATATTTTGTATTCCTTGATATCCCAAATCACGAATAATTATTGTTTTTTCTGAAAATTCAAGATTTGAATTTTTTAATATTTGAAAATCATGTACTTTTCCATTATCAGCAAAAATATCAACAATTTTTTTATTAAAAAAGTCATATATAATTTGAAATTTTATAGAAAACATTCAACTTTTACCAGAAAAATATTCTAACTGTAGTTTTTTTAGTTGGTCTTTCAATTTCAATTTCAGTTGAATCAATTAAATAAAATTGAAATTCATTTAAATCTTCTTGTTTTTTCTCAATTTTTGATTTATATTTTGTTTTTAAAAACTGATAATCTTTGTCATCACTAAGTTTATTTTCTACTCAAGTAATATTTCGAAAACAACTTGATGCACTCATTTTATATTTAATACTCATTTGGAAAAAAGTATAATATTCTTTTCAGTATACTAAAGTCATCATCAATCTTTCTTCAACTGAAAGTTTATATTTTCTACCTTTAGTTTTTTTTAAATTTTCTATTTCAATTAATTTTGTTAACATTTCATCAAAATGAAAACGTTTTATACCAAAATATCTATAAAATTGTTCATTTTTTAATTTTTTTAAATTTTCAAAATTCATTTTTATCAACACCTTATTAATTTATTAATAAAGAAATTATAAAATAAATTTTAAATTATTAATTGACTTTTAAAAAATTTATTTACGGAATATGTCTTTTATATAAACCTCCCTCTTTAAAAACTGTTGTTAAATCTTCAGTATTTTCTAATAATAAATCTACTGCTTTTGATATTGGAGCATTATTATTAATATTTTGTTTTTTAGACATACGTAACTCACTCTTTCTAGTTATTTAATTTTATTTACTAGAATTAATTAAACATAGTTATTTTTGTAAGTTACACAGATTACTAAACATTACCAATTTTATATGTTTGTATGAAACATATTTTAAACTATTTCTAATTTGATGAACTATGCATAATTGATGTTCGGTTTTAGAATAAACTAATTGTATTGCTTCTGACATTCCTGTTAAATTGTCACTACAAGCAATAAGAATATCATTTAAGACTCGATTTTTCATTTCTGTGAAATTAGATAATCAAAACTTAGAACCTTCATTTTCGCTAATTCATAAACCTAAAATATCTTTTTTACCTTCTAAATCAACTCCTAGTGCTATATAAACTGATTTGTTAATAATGCGTTTATCTTGTCGTACTTTAACTACTATACAATCAAAATAAACAATCGGATAAACACTTTCTAATGGCAGATTTTGTCATGCTTTAACATCATCAGTAATTTGACTAATAACACTTTCACTAATATCAGCACCATGATATAACTATTGTAACTGCATTCTAATATCTGATAAAGTCATGCCTTTGGCATATAATGAAATAACTTGTTGATCAAAACCATCAAATCTTCTTTGTCTTTTTGCAACTATTACTGGCTCAAAATTACTATTACGATCTCGTGGTACATTAATCTCAATTTTACCTTGTTGGGTTATTATTTTTTTTGAATTTATACCATTGCGAGCATTATCACTAGTATTATGTTGATTTTTTTTCATATCCTAAATAATTTTGCATTTCAGAATTCAACATTTTTTCAACTAATCTTTTTGTTAATTCTTTATATAAACCTCCCTATTTAAATACGGTTTTTAAATCTTCAGTATTTTCTAATAATAAATCTACTGCTTTTGATATTGGATCATTATTATTAATATTTTGTTTTTTAGAAATACGTAACTCACTCTTTCTAGTTATTTAATTTTATTTACTAGAATTAATTAAAAATAGTTATTTTTGTAAGTTACACAGATTACTAAACATTAACAGATATAATTCTTCATCTTCATGTTCATTATAATATTTTTTTATTGTCAACAATTTTTATAAATTATATTAAGTTAGTTGTTAAAGAATGATAATTAATTAATGAATTTTGCAAAAAATGAAGTTTTATAAGTAAAAATATAGTTACTCTAACTTATAAATGTTATAATTTATCAAAGGAATAACTAATATTAATTTATGAAAATTTAGATAGAAAGTTGCTATTGCCATTAATATGTTTTTTAAAAGTTTAAAATTCAAGAAGACAAATGATGATTTTGAAACAGATGATAATTCTGAATCAAAAGGTAATATAGAAGGAAAACAAGAAATAATTACACCTTTTAAACAGTATAAAAGTAAAGATAGTAAAAATATTTTTGCTAAAAAAATGTTATTAAAAAGAAAACAATCAAAATTAAATAGTAAGAAAAAATTTAGTGTTCATGATTGAGGGATTGATAATACTAATTATGTTTTTATTGATTTTGAAATTGCAAATTCGAATAAAACAAGTGCTTGTCAATTAATTATGATAAAAGTAACACAAGGTAAAATTATCAAAACTTATAGTTCGTTAATTAAACCACATCCTGAAGAATTTACTTTTTCTCATGTTCATGGAATTACAAGTGAAAGTGTATCTTTAATGTCAAATTTTAAAGAATTATGAGTAGAAATCGTTGTTTTTTTTACTGAAAATACTGTTGTTATTGCTCATCATGCTAACTTTAACATTAATATCTTAAGATCATTAATTAACCATTATGATTTAAAATGTCCTAATTTTTTTTACATTTGTTCAGTTAATCTATTTAGAAGAACATATGATTATCCTAATAACCGTTTAAGTGCTCTTGCTCATAGTAATCAAATTAAATTTGATCATCATGATCCATTGGTAGATGTTACCACTTTACATAAATTAATTAATATACATTTCAGTAAACATTACCATTTAAAAACTTTATGTAATATTCTTAATATTAAAATGGGGAGATTATTTGGTGGTTCTTTATCTTAATTAATATAAGATGTATTTTTATATATAAAAATACTTTTTAAGTTTAAAGGTATAGTAAATAAAAATTTGCAAATTTAAAAATTAACATTATAATTATACTTATAGGGATATTAAGATAAATTATTTAAGTCAAATTGTATACAAAAGAGGTTACAGTTATGGAAAAAGAAATAGATGTTGCATATGTTTTATCACCATTGGATACAGTCACTAATGTTAATGACAAAAGTGTCTTTTCAATAAAAACACATCTTGTGCTAATAAATAAAATACTTAAAAGTAAGTAATTACTGGTTTTTAATTAGTATTAATTAGTATTAATGATTATTAATCAAAACAGTTGCTATTTTTAGGTGCAACACTAATTCTTTAAATAATATTTATATCTTGTATAAAATATAATGAATTATAATCGAGAAGATTATTAACTAAAATTCAATTTTATTTAATAAAAGTCTAAAAAGTACATGAATATTTTGCTCATTTTATGATAAAATTACTAAAGAAATTAAAAATAAAATTTCTTATTTTTGATGTTATTAATTTTGATATGTAATATTTTATGAAATGTAGGTGAAATCAATGAAATATGACTATGAAATTATTGTAATTGGTGCTGGTCATGCTGGTGTTGAAGCGGCATTATCTTCTGCCCGAGCAGGTCATAAAACCGCTATTATTACTCTTGATAAAACTAAAATTGCATTAATGCCATGTAATCCTTCTATTGGCGGACCCGCCAAAGGAGTTGTGGTTCGTGAAATTGATGCACTTGGTGGCGAAATGGCTAAAGCAGCAGATGCTACTGCTTTGCAAATGAAACTATTAAATCATTCACGTGGTCCAGCAGTTTGAACTATTCGTTCTCAATCTGATAAAATTGCTTATTCACAATATATGCAAAATGCAATAAATAAACAAGAAAATTTAACAATTTTAGAAGTTATGGTACAATCATTAATAATTGAAGAAAACACTGCTAAGGGTGTTATTTTAGAGAATGGCGAAAAAATTACAAGTGAAATTGTTATTTTAACTACTGGCACTTATATGACAGCTTTAACTTTACAAGGTCATAATAAGAAATCAGAAGGACCAGATGGTCAAAGAACAAGTAATAGTATTTCTGAACAATTAAAAATTGTAGGCTTTAATATGATACGTTTAAAAACAGGGACACCACCTCGTATTAAAAAAAATAGTATTGATTTTGACAAAACTAATATTGAACTAGGTAGTGATTTACCTTTATCATTTTCACATGAAACTAAAATTTTTTTACCATTAGCAAAACAATTACCTTGCTATTTACTTTATACAAATGATAAAACTCATACCATTATTAATAATAATTTAGATAAATCACCAATGTATAATGGTGAAGCACAAGGTACTGGACCACGTTATTGTCCAAGTATCGAGGATAAAGTAGTACGTTTTGCTGATAAGCCTCGTCATCAAATTTTCTTAGAGCCAGAATCACTTGCTTTGGATTCAATTTATGTCCAAGGTTTTTCAACATCGATGCCAATTGATGTGCAAGATAAATTGTTGAGAACATTACCTGGCTTAGAAAATTGTGAAGTATTAAAATGAGCATATGCTATTGAATATGATGCTTTTGAACCAACACAATTATGACCAACATTGGAAACTAAATTAATTAAAAACTTATTTAGTGCTGGTCAAATTAATGGTACTAGTGGTTATGAAGAAGCAGCGTGTCAAGGTTTAATGGCCGGAATTAACGCACATTTAAAAATAAAAAAAGAAAAACCATTAATTTTAAAGCGTGATGAAGCATATATCGGAGTTTTAATTGATGATTTAGTAACAAAAGGAACAGTCGAACCTTATCGTTTATTAACTTCTTTAGCTGAACATCGTTTATTATTACGAAATGATAATGCTCAAACAAGATTAATTAAATATGGTTATCAAGTTGGCTTAGTTAGTGAGCAACGTTGATCACAATTTAATATTCAACAAACATTAATGTCTAATATTGTTGAAAAATTAAAAACTATTAAAATTAGTCCCAATTCAGAAGTTGCTAAGTATATTATTAATAATAATTTAGGCTCAATTCCAAATAATCATATTATTGCTTATGAATTATTAAAACGTCCACGTGTCAAATTATCAATGTTTACTTCACAGTTACCTTTAATAAATGATTTACAATATCATGAATTAATGGAATTAGAAATTACAATTAAATATTCAGGGTATATTAATCAACAACTAAAAATGGCGCAACAAACTAATAGTTTAGAAAAAAAACAAATTCCTAGTGATATTGATTATGATTTAGTAGAAAGTATTACTGGTGAAGCTAGAGAAAAATTAAAGCGTGTTAGACCATTAACAATTGGTCATGCTACAAGAATTTCTGGTGTTAGTCCTGCTGATATTCAAGTTTTATTATTTTTTTTAAAACGCAAATATCCAAATTTAAATATTTAATAAATTAGCGATTTTTTAATTAAGTTCGCTAATTTTATATATTAAATATTTTACTTGCATTTTAAAGTTTAAAGAAGATTTTGATTTGTGATGACCAAAAAAAATAAACAATAATAAAAATCGTAAATCTGCAACAATGACCCAGATTTAAGGGGTGATAAATTTATGAATAATGAAAAACAAAAAGAGTATAAGAAAAAGTGATATCAAAAAAATAAAAAAGAAAAAAGAATATACTCAAAGACCTGAAGTGAAAGCAAGAAAGAGAAAATATAATCAAGAGTGATATAAAAAAATAAAGAAAAAATGAAAGAATATGCTCAAAGTCCAGAAGTGAAGACAAAAAAGCAAAAATATGAGCAAAAATCCGAGGTAAAAGCAAAAAAGAAAAAATATGACCAAAAAAGATATCAAAAAAATAAAAAAACAAAACAAGAATTACAATTTAATAATAATTATCAAAAAGAAGTAATGGTAAATGCAATCA
Organism: Spiroplasma ixodetis; assembly: GCF_040369795.1. Classification (GTDB taxonomy): domain Bacteria; phylum Bacillota_I; class Bacilli_A; order Mycoplasmatales; family VBWQ01; genus Spiroplasma_E; species Spiroplasma_E ixodetis_B. Next base: position 703,862 of record NZ_AP028955.1, on the reverse strand, counting down.
ACAAATTAGCTGATGAATATCGTCTTGCTGCACATGTTTTAAGTGGAAATCAAAAAATTTGAAAATCTTATTTATAAAATAAAAATAAATTAGAGTCTTTTTAAAAATCTGTGTATCTTTTTACAAAGATACTAGTTTAGATTAATTCTATCTTCGAATTTTATCATAAAATGAGCAATTGCTGTATTTAAATTTTGAATGGGCAGTGTTCATTTTTTTGTTATATTTTCAATTGCTAAGTAAAATATTTTAAAAACTGCCATATCATTTGGAAAAACTTTTTTATTTATAATAATTTTTCGTAATTGACTATTAACAGATTCAATAGCATTTGTTGTATAAATCACTCTTTTGATTTTTGCAGGATAACTAATAAAAACCATTAAATTATCTCAATTTTTATATCATGATTTATCAATTTGAGGATATTGTTTATTTCATTTACTTTCAAAAGATTCTAAAGCTTGCATTGCTTGTTCTTAACTACATGCACTATAAATTGGTTTTAAATCTGTAACTAGTGATTTTCTATGTTTGTATGAAACATATTTTAAACTATTTCTAATTTGATGAACTATGCATAATTGATGTTCGGTTTTAGGATAAACTGATTGTATTGCTTCTGACATTCCTGTTAAATTGTCACTACAAGCAATAAGAATATCATTTAAGACTCGATTTTTCATTTCTGTGAAATTAGATAATCAAAACTTAGAACCTTCATTTTCACTAATTCATAAACCTAAAACATCTTTTTTACCTTCTAAATAAACTCCTAGTGCTGTATAAACTGATTTGTTAATAATGCGTTTATCTTGTCGTACTTTAACTACTATACAACCAAAATAAACAATCGGATAAACACTTTCTAATGGCCGATTTTGTCATGCTTTAACATCATCAATAACATCATCAGTAATTTGACTAATAACACTTTCACTAATATCAGCACCATGATATAACTCTTGTAACTGCATTCTAATATCTGATAAAGTCATGCCTTTGGCATATAATGAAAGAACTTGTTGATCAAAACCATCAAATATTCTTTGTCTTTTTGCAACTATTACTGGCTCAAAATTACTATTACGATCTCGTGGTACATTAATCTCAATTTTACCTTGTTGAGTTATTAATTTTTTTGAATTTATACCATTGCGAGCATTATCACTATTATTATGTTGATTTTTTTCATACCCTAAATAATTTTGCATTTCATAATTCAACATTTTTTCAACTAATCTTTTTGTTAATTCTTTATATAAACCTCCCTCTTTAAAAACTGTTGTTAAATCTTCAGTATTTTCTAGTAATAAATCTACTGCTTTTGATATTGGATCATTATTATTAATATTTTGTTTTTTAGACATAAGTAACTCACTCTTTATAGTTATTTAATTTTATTTACTAGAATTAATTAAACATAGTTATTTTTGTAAGTTAAACAGATTACTAAACATTACCTATCAAATCAAAAACTAATTAATATTATTTTTAATAATATCTGTTATTTCTTTAATAGCAATATCTAAGTCATCATTAATAACAATATAATCATATTCATGTTGAACTTTAAATTCTTCTTTTGCTTTATTTAACCTTTTCTCAATAATTGCTTCTGACTCACTAGCGCGCATACGAATTCTTTGTTCTAATTCTTGATAAGAAGGAGGCATAATAAAAATGCTCATAATATCATTGCGATATTCATAATTTTTTAAAAATTGACTAGCACCATCAACCTCAATTTCCAAAATAACATTATAACCTTGATTTTGCAAATTTAAAACATAACTCTTACTAGTACCATAGTAATTACCAATAAAATTTGTATATTCTAAAAAATCATTACCTTTAACATGATTTAAAAAAGTTGATACATCAACAAAAAAATAATTAATGCCATCTTGTTCTTTATTACGTGGTTTTCTTGTTGTCATCGAAACTGAATATGCTAAATTTAATGATTTATCAGCAAATAATTTAGCAATAATTGCACCCTTACCAACACCACTTGGTCCAGAAAGAATAATTAATTTTCCTTTTTTTTGTGCCATTTAGATTCTACTTTCTACTTTTCATAAAATTGAATTATTTTAATATATATTTTACCGTATTTTTTATTAGATACTACTTTAAAATGGAAATTTAATTGTAAATTTTCAAGTGGTACATTTGTTTCTAAAACAATTAAAGCATTATTAGCAAGTAAATTATTTTTATAAAAGAAATCAATAATTCACTGTTGACAAGTAATATTTACAAACGGTGGATCAATAAAAATAATATCACACTGTTGTACTAGTGTTTTACTAAAAATTTGATAATCCAAATTACTTAATTTAACTTGTTCTTGTAAATTACAAGCAAAACAATTTTGATTAATAATATTACAAGCAACTTTGTTAATATCATTTGCAAAAGCAAATTTTGCCCCTCGTGATAAACTTTCAAGAATTAAATTACCACTTCCAACAAATAAATCAACAACAATTTTATCTTCAAAACTACAATAATTTAACATAATATTAAAAATATTTTCTTTAATTCGATTTAATGTTGGCCGTGTTGATAAACCATCTAAAGTAATTATTTTTTTTCCTTTTAATTTTCCAGCAATAATTTTCATGTTTTCTCCAAAATTTAGTTTATAATAACTTTATCATTAAATTTGATAAAAGCAAATTAGTTTAATTTATTATTTATTACAAACTGATGAAAGGATCTGCGATGTTAAACAAATTACAAAACGAAGTACCATCAGCATCTTGAATTACTGAAGATACAAAACCTAGTTTATTAAAACCTTGTGCTGATGTTATTTTACCCTTAACACCTAAATATGAAAATATTATGAAACGTATGATTGATTGAGTAAAAGCATCACAAGATAAAGAATTTAATGCTAACAACATTTTAACTGAAGCTATTGGTATTGCTGCACCACAAATTGGAGAAAATATAAAAATGTATTATATTTTATTGCCAATTACTGATAAAAATGAAAAGATTATTTACTATGAACATGCATTAATAAATCCAAAAATCATTGGTAAAAGCGAACAAATAGCTTATTTAAAAAAAGGTGAAGGTTGTTTAAGTGTAACTAATCACCCTCATGAAGGTTTAGTTCCACGTAATTATAAAATCAATGTTACAGGTTATGACTATTTAAAAAAGAAGAAAGTAACTTTAACTGTTAGAGGTTATGAAGCAATTGTTTTTCAACATGAGCAAGACCATTTAGAAGGAAAACTCTTTTATCATCACATTAATAAGGATAATCATTGACTTAATGATGATAAATGGATTATGATATAAAGTAGAATGATAAACTTAAGTTTTTAAATTGTTTTATTATAGTTAAATATAATATACCAAATAAGTAATAAGTAAAAACATGATTAAATTCATTACATTTTTTTATGTTATGTTTTATGTTATTTTCTTATAATTTTAAAATGAATGAAGGAGAAAAAATATGAGTGATACATCCACAAAAAATACTATGCCAGTTAAAAAGTTCGTCACGAAAATCTTTGCGCTTGGTGGGCTAGAAGAAGTTGGAAAAAATACTTATGTAATTGAACAAGATAATGAAATTATTATTATTGATGCTGGAGTAAAATTTGCTGATGCTTCTATGCCAGGAATTGAAGCAGTAATTCCTGATTATAGCTACCTAAAAGAAAATAAACATAAAATTAAAGGAATATTTATTACTCATGGTCATGAAGATCATATTGGTGGTATACCATACTTATTAAAAGAAATTAGTGATATTCCGGCTATCTACGCTCCTAATTTAGCAGCAGCTTTAATTCGTCATAAAATTAAAGACAAAGGGATAAAATCAAAAATAAAAATAAATATTGTTGATGGTAATAGTAAAATTAAAACTAACAGATTTATTATTAGTTTCTTTGCTGTTAATCATTCAATTCCTGATGCATATGGAATTTGTGTAGAAAATTCAAATGGAACTGTTGTTACAACAGGTGATTATAAATTTGATTGAACACCTTTAGGTCATAAAGCAGATATTGATAAAATGGCACAAATGGGTCAAAAAGGAGTAACATTATTTTTAGCAGATTCAACCAATGCTGAAGTACCCGGTTATACAATGACAGAAATGCTTGTTGTTAAAAGAATTAGTGAAATATTTGCTAAAGCGAAGGGCAGAATTTTAATTTCTACTTTTGCTTCTAATGTACACCGTTTACAACAAATTATTGAAGTCGCAACAAAACATAATAGAAAAGTTGTTGTTGTTGGAAGAAGTTTAGAAAGAATAGTTAATGTTATTCGTCAAATGGGACATTTAAAAGTTCGTGATAGTTCATTTATTAAAACAGAAGAAACTAAAAAATATGATAATAATCAAATTGTTATTATTTGTACAGGTTCCCAAGGTGAACCAATGGCGGCATTATCAAGAATTGCTAATCGCGAACATCGTCAAATAAAAATTATACCCGGTGATACAGTAATATTCTCTTCATCGGCAATTCCCGGTAACCGTGCTGACGTTGAAAGAGTAGTTAATAAACTAACACGACTTAGTGCGATTGTTGAAGAAAATTCACCATTAAATTGATTGCATACTTCTGGTCATGCTTCACAAGAAGAACAAAAACTAATGTTAAATTTAATTAAACCATCATACTTTATGCCAATGCATGGTGATTATAGAATGTTAAAAGTTCATAAAGAAACAGCTGTATCAATCGGAATCCCCGAAGAAAATATATTTATTTGTGCTAATGGTGATCCAATTATTATGGATAATGGTAAATGTTCTTTAAGTGATAAACGCATTGCTGCCGATCCTATTTATGTTGATGGTGGAAAAGATATGTCAGGAGTAACAACTGCTGCAGTAATCCGTGATAGACAAATTCTTTCTAAAGATGGTTTAATTGCAATTGTTGTTTCTATTGATTCACAAAATAATAAATTATTAGCACCACCAACATTTATTTCTCGCGGTTCTTTCTATGTTCGCGATGCAGCACCTTTAGTATCTGAAGCAATATCATTACTAACAAAAGCTATTAATGAAGTATTAAAAAGCCAAAGACCTACTTTTGCCACGATAAAAAATGCTATCAAATCAACATTAGCACCTTATATATTTAAAAAGAAAAGAAGAAACCCTTTAATTATTCCTGTTATATTAAATAAAAAATAGGTAATGTTTAGTAATCTGTGTAACTTACAAAAATAACTATGTTTAATTAATTCTAGTAAATAAAATTAAATAACCAGAAAGAGTGAGTTACTTATGTCTAAAAAACAAAATATTAATAATAATGATCCAATATCAAAAGCAGTAGATTTATTACTAGAAAATACTGAAGATTTAACAACAGTTTTTAAAGAGGGAGGTTTATATAAATAATTAACAAAAAGATTAGTTGAAAAAATGTTGAATTCTGAAATGCAAAATTATTTAGGATATGAAAAAAATCAACATAATACTAGTGAAAATGCTCGCAATGGTATAAGTTCAAAAAAATTAATAACCCAACAAGGTAAAATTGAGATTAATGTACCACGAGATCGTAATAGTAATTTTGAGCCAGTAATAGTTGCAAAAAGACAAAGAAGATTTGATGATTTTGATCAACAAGTTCTTTCATTAGACATATTCCGTAAATAAATTTTTTAAAAGTCAATTAATAATTTAAAATTTATTTTATAATTTCTTTATTAATAAATTAATAAGGTGTTGATAAAAATGAATTTTGAAAATTTAAAAAAATTAAAAAATGAACAATTTTATAGATATTTTGGTATAAAACGTTTTCATTTTGATGAAATGTTAACAAAATTAATTGAAATAGAAAATTTAAAAAAAACTAAAGGTAGAAAATATAAACTTTCAGTTGAAGAAAGATTGATGATGACTTTAGTATCCTGAAAAGAATATTATACTTTTTTCCAAATGAGTATTAAATATAAAATGAGTGCATCAAGTTGTTTTCGAAATATTACTTGAGTAGAAAATAAACTTAGTGATGACAAAGATTATCAGTTTTTAAAAATAAAATATAAATCAAAAATTGAGAAAAAACAAGAAGATTTAAATGAATTTCAATTTTATTTAATTGATTCAACTGAAATTGAAATTGAAAGACCAACTAAAAAAAACTACAGTTAGAATATTTTTCTGGTAAAAGTTGAATGTTTTCTATAAAATTTCAAATTATATATGACTTTTTAATAAAAAAATTGTTGATATTTTTGCTGATAATGGAAAAGTACATGATTTTCAAATATTAAAAAATTCAAATCTTGAATTTTCAGAAAAAACAATAATTATTGGTGATTTGGGATATCAAGGAATACAAAATATTTATAAAAATACTATATTACCAATTAAAAAAACTAAAAATAAAAAATTAACTAAACAAGAAAAAATCTACAATAAAATTATTTCAAAAATTAGAATTAAAGTTTAACATGTTTTTGCTTGATTAAAAAGATTCAAAATTTTAATAAATAAATGTAGAAAAAGTATATTTAGACTTATGTACTTAAGATTTAACTTACTTTGTGAAATTTTTAATAAAACAAAACCATTAAAATAAAAAAATATTTTTAATATTTTTTTAAAAATTTAAATTTTTATCAAGTTAATATAAAAATAATATTAACAATTTTTGTGTTTGAAATATAAATTTATTTTTAAAGTATTTTTTTAAAAATATTAACTTCTATAATTATTAACACTAAAAAATTTATAAATATTATTATTGACAATTGATTAAATTTATTTACGGAATATGTCTATTATATGCCAAAGGCATGACTTTATCAGATATTAGAATGCAGTTACAAGAGTTATATCATGGTGCTGATATTAGTGAAAGTGTTATTAGTCAAATTACTGATGATGTTATTGATGATGTTAAAGCATAACAAAATCGGCCATTAGAAAGTGTTTATCCGATTGTTTATTTTGATTGTATAGTAGTTAAAGTACGACAAGATAAACGCATTATTAACAAATCAGTTTATATAGCACTAGGAGTTGATTTAGAAGGTAAAAAAGATATTTTAGGTTTATGAATTAGTGGAAATGAAGGTTCTAAGTTTTGATTATCTAATTTCACAGAAATGAAAAATCGAGTCTTAAATGATATTCTTATTGCTTGTAGTGACAATTTAACAGGAATGTCAGAAGCAATACAATTAGTTTATTCTAAAACCGAACATCAATTATGCATAGTTCATCAAATTAGAAATAGTTTAAAATATGTTTCATACAAACATAGAAAATCACTAGTTACAGATTTAAAACCAATTTATAGTGCATGTAGTGAAGTACAAGCAATGCAGGCTTTAGAATCTTTTGAAAGTAAATGAAATAAAAAATATCCTCAAATTACTAAATCATGATATAAAAATTGAGATAATTTAATGGTTTTTATTAGTTATCCTGCAGAAATCAAAAGAGTGATTTATACAACAAATGCTATTGAATATGTTAATAGTCAATTACGAAAAGTTGTTAGAAATAAAAAAGTTTTTCCAAATGATATGGCAGTTTTTAAAATATTTTACTTAGCAATTGAAAATATAACAAAAAAATGAACAATGCCCATTCAAAATTGAAATACAGCAATTGCTCATTTTATGATAAAATTTGAAGATAAGACATATTCCGTAAATAAATTTAATCAATTGTCAATAATAATATTTATAAATTTTTTAGTGTTAATAATTATAGAAGTTAATATTTTTAAAAAAATACTTTAAAAATAAATTTATATTTCAAACACAAAAATTGTTAATATTATTTTTATATTAACTTGATAAAAATTTAAATTTTTAAAAAAATATTAAAAATTTTTTTTATTTTAATGGTTTTGTTTTATTAAAAATTTCACAAAGTAAGTTAAATCTTAAGTACATAAGTCTAAATATACTTTTTCTACATTTATTTATTAAAATTTTGAATCTTTTTAATCAAGCAAAAACATGTTCAACTTTAATTCTAATTTTTGAAATAATTTTATTGTAGATTTTTTCTTGTTTAGTTAATTTTTTATTTTTAGTTTTTTAATTGGTAATATAGTATTTTTATAAATATTTTGTATTCCTTGATATCCCAAATCACCAATAATTATTGTTTTTTCTGAAAATTCAAGATTTTAATTTTTTAATATTTGAAAATCATGTACTTTTCCATTATCAGCAAAAATATCAACAATTTTTTTATTAAAAAAGTCATATATAATTTTAAATTTTATAGAAAACATTCAACTTTTACCAGAAAAATATTCTAACTGTAGTTTTTTTTAGTTGGTCTTTCAATTTCAATTTCATTTGAATCAATTAAATAAAATTGAAATTCATTTAAATCTTCTTGTTTTTTCTCAATTTTTGATTTATATTTTGTTTTTAAAAACTGATAATCTTTGTCATCACTAAGTTTATTTTCTACTCAAGTAATATTTCGAAAACAACTTGATGCACTCATTTTATATTTAATACTCATTTGGAAAAAAGTATAATATTCTTTTCAGTATACTAAAGTCATCATCAATCTTTCTTCAACTGAAAGTTTATATTTTCTACCTTTAGTTTTTTTTAAATTTTCTATTTCAATTAATTTTGTTAACATTTCATCAAAATGAAAACTTTTTATACCAAAATATCTATAAAATTGTTCATTTTTTAATTTTTTTAAATTTTCAAAATTCATTTTTATCAACACCTTATTAATTTATTAATAAAGAAATTATAAAATAAATTTTAAATTATTAATTGACTTTTAAAAAATTTATTTACGGAATATGTCTATAGAATTAATCTAAACTAGTAACTTTGTAAAAAGTGGAATGGCAACTTTTTTTAGGACTGTTTTTTGGTAGACATTTGTGCTTGGTTTTTTATGGGGGTTAAGTAGTTTAGAGTGCTGTGGATTCTTATGTTGTTGTATCAATTGATATAATCAAATAATTCTAATTTTAATGGGATTAATGATGTAAAATTTTTATCATTAATAAATTCTGTTTTGAAAGTTTTGAAAGTTGCTTCAGCAACAGCGTTATCATAAGGACAACCTTTTTTGCTTAAAGAGCGGGTAATATTGAAGGCTAATAAAAGTTTATCAATAGTTTTATTATTAAATTCATTACCGCGATCGCTATGAAATATTTGAATATTTTTTAAACAATGATTTGAGCACATAAATGCTTGATATACTAATGATGCATCTTTTTTAGTAACTACACTATGTCCAATAATTTCGCGATTATACAGGTCGATTAATAAGCGAATATAGTTTCATTTACCATTAACTTGAACATAATTTAAATCACTAACAATAACTTCATTTTTAAGCCTATTATTAAAGTCTCTATTAACAAGATTAGTAATTTGAATATCATTGACTTTATTATGATAATTTTTGTATGATAATTTAGTGTATTTTGATATTAAATTATGTTTATTCATAATTTTTTTAATTTTTCGTCTTGATAAATTAATTTTCTTTTCTTTTAGAACAACTTTTAATCTTCTTGTTCCATAAGCTTCTTTATTTTCTTTAAAAGCACTAATAACAGCTTCATCATACATATTATTTTGAATTTTATCTTCTTTTTTCTTGAAATTAAAATAATATGTTGATTTAGAGATTTTTAAAAGATGCTTTTTAAAAATCTGTGTATCTTTTTACAAAGTTACTAGTTTAGATTAATTCTATCTTCAAATTTTATAATAAAATGAGCAATTGCTGTATTTCAATTTTGAATGGGCATTGTTCATTTTTTTGTTATATTTTCAATTGCTAAGTAAAATATTTTAAAAACTGCCATATCATTTGGAAAAAATTTTTTATTTCTAATAACTTTTCGTAATTGACTATTAACAGATTCAATAGCATTTGTTGTATAAATCACTCTTTTGATTTCTGCAGGATAACTAATAAAAAACATTAAATTATCTCAATTTTTATATCATGATTTAGCAATTTGAGGATATTGTTTATTTCATTTACTTTCAAAAGATTCTAAAGCTTGCATTGCTTGTTCTTCACTACATGCACTATAAATTGGTTTTAAATCTGTAACTAGTGATTTTCTATGTTTGTATGAAACATATTTTAAACTATTTCTAATTTGATGAACTATGCATAATTGATGTTCGTTTTTAGGATAAACTGATTGTATTGCTTCTGACATTCCTGTTAAATTGTCACTACAAGCAATAAGAATATCATTTAAGCCTCGATTTTTCATTTCTGTGAAATTAGATAATCAAAACTTAGAACCTTCATTTTCACTAATTCATAAACCTAAAACATCTTTTTTACCTTCTAAATCAACTCCTAGTGCTATATAAACTGATTTGTTAATAATGCGTTTATCTTGTCGTACTTTAACTACTATACAATCAAAATAAACAATCGGATAAACACTTTCTAATGGCCGATTTTGTCATGCTTTAACATCATCAATAACATCATCAGTAATTTGACTAATAACACTTTCACTAATATCAGCACCATGATATAACTCTTGTAACTGCATTCTAATATCTGATAAAGTCATGCCTTTGGCATATAACGAAAGAACTTGTTGATCAAAACCATCAAATCTTCTTTGTCTTTTTACAACTATTACTGGCTCAAAATTACTATTACGATCTCGTGGTACATTAATCTCAATTTTACCTTGTTGGGTTATTAATTTTTTTGAATTTATACCATCGCGAGCATTATCACTATTATTATGTTGATTTTTTTCATATCCTAAATAATTTTGCATTTCAGAATTCAACATTTTTTCAACTAATCTTTTTGTTAATTATTTAGACATATCCCGTAAATAAATTTAATCAATTGTCAATAATAATATTTATAAATTTTTTAGTGTTAATAATTATAGAAGTTAATATTTTTAAAAAAATACTTTAAAAATAAATTTATATTTCAAACACAAAAATTGTTAATATTGTTTTTATATTAACTTGATAAAAATTTAAATTTTTAAAAAAATATTAAAAATATTTTTTTATTTTAATGGTTTTGTTTTATTAAAAATTTCACAAAGTAAGTTAAATCTTAAGTACATAAGTCTAAATATACTTTTTCTACATTTATTTATTAAAATTTTGAATCTTTTTAATCAAGCAAAAACATGTTCAACTTTAATTCTAATTTTTGAAATAATTTTTTTGTAGATTTTTTCTTGTTTAGTTAATTTTTTATTTTTAGTTTTTTTAATTGGTAATATAGTATTTTTATAAATATTTTGTATTCCTTGATATCCCAAATCACCAATAATTATTGTTTTTTCTGAAAATTCAAGATTTGAATTTTTTAATATTTGAAAATCATGTACTTTTCCATTATCAGCAAAAATATCAACAATTTTTTTATTAAAAAGTCATATATAATTTGAAATTTTATAGAAAACATTCAACTTTTACCAGAAAAATATTCTAACTGTAGTTTTTTTTAGTTGGTCTTTCAATTTCAATTTCAGTTGAATCAATTAAATAAAATTGAAATTCATTTAAATCTTATTGTTTTTTCTCAATTTTTGATTTATATTTTGTTTTTAAAAACTGATAATCTTTGTCATCACTAAGTTTATTTTCTACTCAAGTAATATTTCGAAAACAACTTGATGCACTCATTTTATATTTAATACTCATTTGGAAAAAAGTATAATATTCTTTTCAGTATACTAAAGTCATCATCAATCTTTCTTCAACTGAAAGTTTATATTTTCTACCTTTAGTTTTTTTTAAATTTTCTATTTCAATTAATTTTGTTAACATTTCATCAAAATGAAAACGTTTTATACCAAAATATCTATAAAATTGTTCATTTTTTAATTTTTTTAAATTTTCAAAATTCATTTTTATCAACACCTTATTAATTTATTAATAAAGAAATTATAAAATAAATTTTAAATTATTAATTGACTTTTAAAAAATTTATTTACGGAATATGTCTTTTATATAAACCTCCCTCTTTAAAAACTGTTGTTAAATCTTCAGTATTTTTTAGTAATAAATCTACTGCTTTTGATATTGGATCATTATTATTAATATTTTGTTTTTTAGACATAAGTAACTCACTCTTTCTATTTATTTAATTTTATTTACTAGAATTAATTAAACATAGTTATTTTTGTAAGTTACACAGATTACTAAACATTACCTTTTAAAAAACGACACATTGTACGAATTTTATATTTAACTTTATTTTTATTAATAATTTCTATTTTCTGCCTATTATTAGTGCTACTTGCTTTAAAATATCATTTTCCATTAGTAACTGTTTTAATTCTTTTCTTAATTTAATTAATTCATTTTCTTCAACAGAACGGTTATCTTTGGTTTTAAAAATGCCTGAATTAGTAAATTGCTTAATTCAATTATAAGTAGCTGCTCTTGTAACATTGTACTCTTTAGCAAGACAAGACACTGACTTACCACTTTGATATAAAGCTACTATTTGTTTTTTAAATTCATCTGAATATGAGTTAATATTTGCCATAATTATAATTCCTTTCTTTTAACTAATTTGTTCACTTGTCTACGTAATTAGTGTCCAATAAAGTGTAACCCATCCAGTTTCTAGTAATATTGAACACTTTACAAATTTCTTTAATTTTCATGTTTGTACTTTCATAGGCTTCTATTACTTTTCTTCGTAAGTCTTCACTGTATGGTTTTGGCATAATTTAATCTTCCTAATCTATTTTAAATATTTCTGAATTGTACTTTTAAATTCAAAAACTGTTTAAATTACATATTATTATTTTACATTATTTATGAGTAAACATTACTTTAGTTAGCTATAAATTAATTAATTTAGTAAAATTTATGATAAATAATAAAAAATCTCTTTTAATTAAAAGAGATTTTTTATTATTTAAACTTTTTTATTTTTTTTCCTTTAAATTTTGATGTTTATAGAACATTCTATTTTCAATACTTGCAATACGAGCAGTAGATTCACCAACATTAATATTAACCAATGCTTCATCAATTGAATAGATTTTTGCATCTAAGTTATCTAAATGATGTAAAATTTCAGCTTCTATTGTTTTTGGTAAGACAGGTGATCCATATTCATATTTACCATGACTAGCTAATATTAGATGCTGTAATAAAACTACGATTTCTTCCTCTAAGTTAATATTTAATTCCTTACAAGCAAGTGTAACTTGCATTGCACCTAATGAAATATGACCAATCATTTTACCTGATAGTGTATATGAACTAATAGGATTATTATTTAATTCAACCATTTTTCCATAATCATGCATAATGATTCCTGCATATAATAGTTCAATATTAATATTACGATCATTATAAAGCGCTACTACTTGTTTTGCCATTCTTAGCATTGTTACTGAGTGTCATAATAAACCACTTTGAACAGCATGATGCATTTTAACTGCTGCTGGTCATTTTTTATAATCATCAATATTTTTTTTATTAAAACATTGGATTAATACTTTTTTTAAAATTTGATTTTTAAATTCCTTTATTGTTTGACTAATTTCAGTTCATGCTTCAATAATATTAATTGGTGCTTGTGTAAGTAATAAATCATAATATTCACTAGGATTGGTAATAATAGTTCAATTATTAATTTTTAGTTGTATTTCATTATTATAATTAATGCTATTTGCTTCAATTTTAATTACTTGTTCTATTGTTAATTGTTCAATAGTTTCTTTGCTTACGTCTCAAATTCTTGCTGAAATTGTCCCAGTTTTATCTTGTAATTGTAAGTTTAAATAATTAGTATTGTTAGAAGCAACACCTTGAATTACTCGATTAATAATTACTACTAAACTTAAAACATTATTAGGTTTAATATCTTTAATTACAGTCATTTTTTAGTTCCTTTCTATCATTTTATATCTTTGATATTTATATATTTGATAGCTAATTCTTCATACATTTTTTTCATTTTTAATTGTGCATCATTAATGGTTTTATCAACACAAACAAAATAGAATTTAATTTTTGGCTCAGTTCCACTAGGTCTAACAGCAAATCATGAACCATCACTGAAGTAAAATTTTAGTAAATTTTGCGATGGCATTCCATGTAAACCAGTTTGATAATCTTCAACTTTAATTGTTTTAATATTATTAAGTGTTGGTATTTTACTAGTTCTTAATGTTTCTAACATATTATTAATAGTATTTTGTCCTGTTTTTCCTTTTAAAATAAGATTAACAGTATAACAGTAATAATATCCAAATTTTTGATAAATATTTTCTAAAATATCAACTAATGTTTTTTGTGAATTTTGATAATATCAAGCCGCTTCTGCCGCTACTATTGCTGATTGAATACCATCTTTGTCACGAGTAATATCTTTAATAACATAACCATATGCTTCTTCAAAACCAAAAACAAAGTTAATGTTACGTGCTTTTTCTTTTAGCATTTCTGCACCAATTCATTTAAAGCCAGTTAACGTTTTAATGACTTGACATCCGTATGATTTAGCAATCATATCAGATAAATTGGAAGTAACAAATGTATTGTACATAACGGGATTTTTTGGCATTGTTTTATTAAGTTGATAATGGCTTAATAAATATTCTAATAAAATTGGTGCTGTTTCATTACCTGTTAATAATACATAATCATTATTATGTTTTACAGCAATACCAATGCGATCAGCATCAGGATCATTTAAAATAATTAATGGTGCATCATGTTTTTTAGCGTGTTTAATTGCTAAATCAAATGTTGGTTTTACTTCGGGATTGGGCGACACCACACCTTTAAAATCAGGATCATAGTTAGCTTGCTCTGTTACTAAAATAATTTCATAACCGCATTGTTCTAAAATTGGTTTAACTCATTCACGACTAGTACCGTGTAGATTAGAAAATACAATTTTAAAGTTACGATTTTTAACTTGTGGATAAAACTGTAAATTTTTAATATCATTACGATAATTATCTTCTACTGTTGAAGGCACTTCTTTAATTAGGTTAGTATCATAATCGAATGTTAATTGAAAATCATCAGACAATTGTTCCATTTTATTGCTAATTATATTGGTAACATTAGGAAGGAATTGACAGCCGTATTGATCATAAATTTTATAACCATTATATTCAGGAGGATTATGACTGGCCGTAATAACAATTCCAGCAAGAGCATTAACTTTTCTAATACTATATGAAAGTACTGGTGTTGGTCTTAAATCATTATTTTTAAATAAAAAAACAGGAATTTTATGTTTGGCTAAAGTTTTTGCTGTTAACATTGTAAATTCTGCTGAAAAGTGACGATTATCATGAGCAATAATAACGCCACGAAGTAAGTCTTTTTCAGAAAAAGCAGATTTTAAATATTGAATAAATGCGACAGTTGCTTTCATAATAATAATTTCATTAATTCTGCCGGTACCAACTCCAGTAATACCACGCATGCCAGCTGTACCAAATTCTAAAGTTCTAGTAAAAGCATCTTCAATTTCATTTTTAGACATTGTAGTTAATTGTTTTTTTAAGTGTTGTGGTAAGTTTTGCTTTTTTCAAATCTCATATGTTTTTAGTACATTCATTATTATTTCTCCTTTATAATAAAAAAATAAGTTTATAGGTAAATCATACTATAAAATAAGAATAAAATAAATTTTAGTAGTTAATCTAAACAGAAACTTTTAATTAAATAATAAAAAATAAGGCTTTTATCCCTTTATGTACTATTTTTAAATTTTATCACATAAATGGAGATAAAAGCCTATATAGGAAATTATCCCCACATGTATCTAAATCAAACACAAAATTATAGTTTCAAAACTGAGGCTTTTTAAAAATCTGTGTATCTTTTTACAAAGTTACTAGTTTAGATTAATTCTATCTTCAAATTTTATCATAAAATGAGCAATTGCTGTATTTCAATTTTGAATGGGCAGTGTTCATTTTTTTGTTATATTTTCAATTGCTAAGTAAAATATTTTAAAAACTACCATATCATTTGGAAAAACTTTTTTATTTCTAATAACTTTTCGTAATTGACTATTAACAGATTCAATAGCATTTGTTGTATAAATAACTCTTTTGATTTCTGCAGGATAACTAATAAAAACCATTAAATTATCTCAATTTTTATATCATGATTTAGCAATTTGAGGATATTGTTTATTTCATTTACTTTCAAAAGATTCTAAAGCTTGCATTGCTTGTTCTTCACTACATGCACTATAAATTGGTTTTAAATCTGTAACTAGTGATTTTCTATGTTTGTATGAAACATATTTTAAACTATTTCTAATTTGATGGACTATGCATAATTGATGTTCGGTTTTAGGATAAACTGATTGTATCGCTTCTGACATTTCTGTTAAATTGTCACTACAAACAATAAGAATATCATTTAAGCCTCGATTTTTCATTTCTGTGAAATTAGATAATCAAAACTTAGAACCTTCATTTTCACTAATTCATAAACCTAAAACATCTTTTTTACCTTCTAAATCAACTCCTAGTGCTATATAAACTGATTTGTTAATAATGCGTTTATCTTGTCGTACTTTAACTACTATACAATCAAAATAAACAATCGGATAAACACTTTCTAATGGCCGATTTTGTCATGCTTTAACATCATCAATAACATCATCAGTAATTTGACTAATAACACTTTCAATAATATCAGCACCATGATATAACTCTTGTAACTGCATTCTAATATCTGATAAAGTCATGCCTTTGGCATATAATGAAAGAAATTGTTGATCAAAACCATCAAATCTTCTTTGTCTTTTTGCAACTATTACTGGCTCAAAATTAATATTACGATCTCGTGGTACATTAATCTTAATTTTACCTTGTTGAGTTATTAATTTTTTTGAATTTATACCATTACGAGCATTTTCACTAGTATTATGTTGATTTTTTTCATATCCTAAATAATTTTGCATTTCAGAATTCAACATTTTTTCAACTAATCTTTTTGTTAATTCTTTATATAAACCTCCCTCTTTAAAAACTGTTGTTAAATCTTCAGTATTTTCTAGTAATAAATCTACTGCTTTTGATATCGGATCATTATTATTAATATTTTGTTTTTTAGACATACATAACTCACTCTTTCTAGTTATTTAATTTTATTTACTAGAATTAATTAAACATAGTTATTTTTGTAATTTACACAGATTACTAAACATTACCGCCAAATATTAAAAAAGCGATTGATTTTGTTTTTCAATATATGAGCAAACATTACTTTAGTTAGCTATATTATTTTGAATTTTATCTTCTTTTTTCTTGAAATTAAAATAAAATGTTGATTTAGAGATTTTTAAAAAACGACACATTGTACGAATTTTATATTTAACTTTATTTTTAGTAATAATTTCTATTTTCTGCCTATTATTAGTGCTGCTTGCTTTAAAATATCATTTTCCATTCTTAATTGTTTTAATTCTTTTCTTAATTTAATTAATTCATTTTCTTCAACAGAACGGTTATCTTTGATTTTAAAACTGCCTGAATTAGTAAATTGTTTAATTCAATTATAAGTAGCTGCTATTGTAACATTGTACTATTTAGCAAGACAAGACACTGACTTACCGCTTTGATATAAAGCTACTATTTGTTTTTTAAATTAATCTGAATATGAGTTAATATTGGCCATAATTATAATTCATTTCTTTTAACTAATTTGTTCACTTGTCTACGTAATTAGTGTCCAATAAATTGTAACCCATCCATAATTATTTAAACTTGATGATAATCAATTTAACTGATTATCTATTACAAACGAATTAGAAACCAATAATATTCCATCATTAATTCTTGCTGATTGAACACTTGGTAATGGAGAATATAGAAAATATTTCACTAGAGCAATTATTAATAATAATAAAATTGAAAATGCTTTAAATTTGTATGGTTCAAATCAATCACAATTATTTTCTAAATTAGAATTTTATAAAGAAATTTCACAAATTGATAATGATAATGATTTTCAATTAAAAATTGAAAATCCAATTAATAATTTAAATCGGATTGAAATTCGTGGAATATTTGGTGCTAGTAATTATGATTTGATTTTAATAACAGATAAACAAGAAATCAACTTAAAAAGTATTAATCTATTTGATAAATATAATGAAAATATTTCTTATATAAATATCGAAATTTAATGATTAAAGTACCCTTATGGATATTTTCCATCTCATACTACATCATTAGCATTTTGTTTTATTGTATCAAAATACAAATGTATTTTTTGTTTACCACTTATTTTTTCTGACCATATATAGCTAACTAAAGTAATGTTTAGTAATATTTTTCTTATATTATGTTTTATAGCAAATCAAAAATGTTCAATTGGATTTAAATTAGGAGAATATGGTGGAAGAAATAATAGTTTGCATCCAGCATTTTCAATTAATTGTTGTGTTAATTTAGATTTATGAAACGTTGCATTATCTAAAACTATAATTTGTCCACCCTTTAATACTGGAATTAGTATATTTTTTACATATGATTCAAAAATTTTACTGTTGCAATGTCCTTCAAATGCTCATAGGGCTTTTAATTTACCTTTATTTAGTGAACCAATTATACTCATTCTTTTTATTTTATATGCGGGTTTATTATCAAATAATCTTTTACCTTTTTCAGATCAACCATATTTATAAAATTCATTATCATCAATTCCAGATTCATCAATATATACTAAATATTCATTCATTATTTTAGCTATTTCTTTTAAATCAATATCTTCGGTAATGTTTAGTAATCTGTGTAACTTAGTGATTTTACAACTAAAATTTATTTAAAAAACACAGTTTTTAGGAAAGTCCCAAATCTTTCTTGTTTATTTTTATCTCTTTGTTCATATAGAAAAGTTTTTTTATATGTATAATTTAGTTTTTTGAAATAGTTATAAACTGTTTCTTTAGTCATATCATCAAATTTTTCAATTACTTTTTGAACTGTAACATCTTTATTTTGCGCTAAATAATTTTTTAATTCATCTAAATCCTTTATTTTGTGGCTATGTCCTTTTTGATAATTCAAAATTGGTTTTATATGCCCAGTTTCTTTTTTTCTTTTTCTTCATAAGAAAAAAGTCTTTCTAGTAATATTGAACACTTTACAAATTTCTTTAATTTTCATGTTTTTACTTTCATAGGCTTATATTACTTTTCTTCGTAAGTCTTCACTGTATGGTTTTGGCATAATTTAATCTTCCTAATCTATTTTAAATATTGCTGAATTGTACTTTTAAATTCAAAAACTGTTTAAATTACATATTATTATTTTACATTATTTATGAGTAAACATTAATTTAGTTAGCTATAACTTGATAAAAATTTAAATTTTTAAAAAAATATTAAAAATATTTTTTTATTTTAATGGTTTTGTTTTATTAAAAATTTCACAAAGTAAGTTAAATCTTAAGTACATAAGTCTAAATATACTTTTTCTACATTTATTTATTAAAATTTTGAATCTTTTTAATCAAGCAAAAACATGTTCAACTTTAATTCTAATTTTTGAAATAATTTTATTGTAGATTTTTTCTTGTTTAGTTAATTTTTTATTTTTAGTTTTTTTAATTGGTAATATAGTATTTTTATAAATATTTTGTATTCCTTGATATCCCAAATCACCAATAATTATTGTTTTTTCTGAAAATTCAAGATTTGAATTTTTTAATATTTGAAAATCATGTACTTTTCCATTATCAGCAAAAATATCAACAATTTTTTTATTAAAAAAGTCATATATAATTTGAAATTTTATAGAAAACATTCAACTTTTACCAGAAAAATATTCTAACTGTATTTTTTAGTTGGTCTTTCAATTTCAATTTCAGTTGAATCAATTAAATAAAATTGAAATTCATTTAAATCTTCTTGTTTTTTCTCAATTTTTGATTTATATTTTGTTTTTAAAAACTGATAATCTTTGTCATCACTAAGTTTATTTTCTACTCAAGTAATATTTCGAAAACAACTTGATGCACTCATTTTATATTTAATACTCATTTGGAAAAAAGTATAATATTCTTTTCAGTATACTAAAGTCATCATCAATCTTTCTTCAACTGAAAGTTTATATTTTCTACCTTTAGTTTTTTTTAAATTTTCTATTTCAATTAATTTTGTTAACATTTCATCAAAATGAAAACGTTTTATAACAAAATATCTATAAAATTGTTCATTTTTTAATTTTTTTAAATTTTCAAAATTAATTTTTATCAACACCTTATTTTTTTATTAATAAAGAAATTATAAAATAAATTTTAAATTATTAATTGACTTTTAAAAAATTTATTTACGGAATATGTCTACTGTATGGTTTTGGCATAATTTAATCTTCCTAATCTATTTTAAATATTGCTGAATTGTACTTTTAAATTCAAAAACTGTTTAAATTATAGCTAAATAAAGTAATGTTTACTCATATCTTGAAAAACAAAATCAATCGCTTTTTTAATATTTGGTCAATAATTTGGTAATATTTTTCTTATATTATTTTTTATAGCAAATCAAAAATGTTCAATTGGATTTAAATTAGGAGAATATGGTGGAAGAAATAATAGTTTGCATCCAGCATTTTCAATTAATTGTTGTGTTAATTTAGATTTATGAAACGTTGCATTATCTAAAACTATAATTTGTCCACGCTTTAATACTGGAATTAGTATATTTTTTACATATGATTCAAAAATTTTACTGTTGCAATGTCCTTCGAATGCTCATAGGGCTTTTAATCAGATCAACCATATTTATAAAATTCATTATCATCAATTCCAGATTCATCAATATATACTAAATCTTCATTTATTATTTTAGCTATTTCTTTTAAAAAATCTTCTTGTTTATTTTTATCTCTTTGTTAATATAGAAAAGTTTTTTTATATGTATAATTTAGTTTTTTGAAATAGTTATAAACTGTTTCTTTAGTCATATCATCAAATTTTTCAATTACTTTTTGAACTGTAACATCTTTATTTTGCACTAAATAATTTTTTAATTCATCTAAATCCTTTATTTTGCGGCTATGTCCTTTTTGATAATTCAAAATTGGTTTTATATGCCCAGTTTCTTTTTTTCTTTTTCTTCATAAGAATAAAGTCTTTCTAGTAATATTGAACACTTTACAAATTTCTTTAATTTTCATGTTTTTACTTTCATAGGCTTCTATTACTTTTCTTCGTAAGTCTTCACTGTATGGTTTTGGCATAATTTAATCTTCCTAATCTATTTTAAATATTGCTGAATTGTACTTTTAAATTCAAAAACTGTTTAAATTACATATTATTATTTTACATTATTTATGAGTAAACATTACTTTAGTTAGCTATATCATAGCAAGACATGCCGAACCACAATCATTTTCTGTTTCTTGTTGAACAAAAGGATATTTCATATAAAAAATCACCGCCAATAATAATTAACAGTGATTACCATTTTTTCCTTTTTATTACTTACGATGTTTTTTCTTTTTAGCAGCAGCGCTTTGTTTTTCGCGTTTTTCATCACGCGCAGAAAGAAAATGTTTATGTCTTTTTTCTGCTCTTTTAGTCTCTTGGGCCTTTTTACTAAATCCTTTTAAAAGATGTTGAAACTCTTGTTCACTACTTGTTCGTTCTTCGTTTTCTTTGTTGTCTGATGATGGTGATTTTTTCACTGAATGCATTCATGTCAGCTCCTATTTTTTATTTTACTTTAACAATTATATTAGTAAATTAAAAAATTATCAATATTTTTATACAATATTAAACTTTTTATTTTAAAAAAAATTAAAAGTAAGATTATCTTTTAAAATTTCACACTTACTAACTATTATTTAATAATACTTAATGATTTTATCATATTTTAAATGTTTATGTTTTTAATAAATAAAATAAAAATTTATTTATAAAATAAATCTAAATGAACGGTTTGATAATAAAAATGGAATAAAATTTAAATCTTCTTTAGAAAGTTTACCAACAACGTTACGAATACCATCATTTTTAATTTTATTTGTAATAATATGCAATTCACCGCGATAATTTTGTGCTTTATTATTAATAATAAAAACATCACCTTTTTCTAATCATTGATTAGTATTGTTAGCAGGAATATCTAATTCTTGATATATAACTCGAGAAATAACACTACTAATTATATCTCGTGCTAAATCAGATCTAACTTTATGAATATTTTTGTCAAAAAGAATCTGTTGTTCGCTATCAGTAATATTAGAATTTAACTCAATTTTTAACGATAAATTTTTATAATCAATTTCATTTATCATTTTCAAACCATATTCTGTTAAAAACTGGTTAGCAATAATTATCATATCAATTCATAAAGCAATATAATGACGAATTTGTATTACCAATGGTCAATCACGATGCAGTTCTAATGTTGGTAAATTATCATTATATTTTCAAGGTCCAATTTTATCTTTTCCTAATAATGTAACAAAGCTGGCAAATGGAATTTTATTAACAACGCTTTCAGATTGATTTAAACAAAAAAGTCAATATCAGCACCGGTATATCTTTGTGGATAAAAATTATAACAACTAATAAGGTTATTAACATTAGCTTTATAAAATAATATTAAGTAGTTGATATCATTAACAACATATGAACCATTAATAAATATTTTAAAATTTAAACGATTTTGAATTAATTTTGCTTGATGTTTAATATCAATTCCTTCGTTGCAACGAATACCCTATAAACCATACATTTTAAAAAAATTTATGAAATCAAGTTGTTTATTAAGATTCAGATTAAATTCATTAATAAATTCAATATTAATATCTGCAAAAACATGCATATTATACTTTTTAGCAATTTGTGTTAATAATAGTAATTTTTTTAAATTTTCATAATCTGTTTTTTTTAAAACTAATTACAGTTGTAAAAATAGTTTTAATACTGTTCTTGGCTAATAATTCGGTATAATTTTTAATTTCTTCTAAATTTGCTAAATGTAAATAAACTGCAGCACCAATTTTTTCCATTTACTTCCTCCTTTACTTTTTATATATTAATTTTATCATTTTGTAACTTAATAATTTTTAATTTTTACAATAAATAATGTAAAGGATTCCTAGTTTGATAAAATAACTACTTCTAAATAAAAATAAGAAAATTGACTACACTAATCTTAATTTTAATACACCTTATACATTAATAAATCTATAATTTAAATTTATTAGTGTTAATTATTAAATTTATAAATATAATTATTTTTTATGCTAATATTTATTTATAATTTAATAAAAGTTGATTCCTAATATAGAAATTTATTTATATTAGGTTTTTTATTAAATTAAAATTAAAGAAAGGAAAAAAGATTAAAAGATATGCCTTTAACTTATATAGAAAAAGAAAAACTATTTCAAAATGAATGAGAAAAAAGAAAAAAAAGAAGCAATAAAAAATATTAACAAAAAAATACCAGGTAAATATTTATTAAAAATATTTGAAAATATAATCTTAGATAATGATACAAAAGTTAATGAGGAAAATCTTCAACAATCTCAAGAATTCGAAACATTTGAAGAAAAACAATTACAAGATAATGAAAATAAACAAGAATCAAAAAACCGAACACAATTTAAAACAGATTTTCCAAATATTGCACAAATAATAAAAAATAGCAAAAATACTGGCATCAAGGTATTGACATCTTTAATTACATTTTTTGAAATTAATGATGACCAACTTGGAATTACAGAATATATAATAAATTTAAATGAAGAACGTAAAAAAGAAAAAATGAACATTAAAGAAATTGAATAAAAAATTAAAAATATTTGAAAAGAAATCAAAGAATTAGAAAGCAAGCTATTTTCAGATGAACCATTATAATTATGATCTTGTTCTTCTGAATTAAAAGAAGAAAAAATTAGTAAAAAAATTGAACTTTAACTAATAAGAATAGGCAGGTTCGAAGTATCACAAGCACAAATGGAACAATATTCACCAGAAATAAAAAAAATTATAAACAATTCAAAACAACTTTTAAAAGAATATGATTATGAATTAAATAAATCAATTACATTATAAATAATTTGTGTAATTACTTAATAAAAAGTAAATTTTTAGTGTTTATTAAACAAAAACAAACATTTATACTTTTTTATCTTATTTAATTATTATTTTTGATATACTATAATTTTGTATTACTATATATAGCTAACTAAAGTAATGTTTACTCATAAATAATGTAAAATAATAATATGTAATTTAAACAGTTTTTGAATTTAAAAGTACAATTCAGCAATATTTAAAATAGATTAGGAAGATTAAATTATGCCAAAACCATACAGTAGACATATTCCGTAAATAAATTTTTTAAAAGTCAATTAATAATTTAAAATTTATTTTATAATTTCTTTATTAATAAATTAATAAGGTGTTGATAAAAATGAATTTTGAAAATTTAAAAAAATTAAAAAATGAACAATTTTATAGATATTTTGGTATAAAAAGTTTTCATTTTGATGAAATGTTAACAAAATTAATTGAAATAGAAAATTTAAAAAAACTAAAGGTAGAAAATATAAACTTTCAGTTGAAGAAAGATTGATGATGACTTTAGTATACTGAAAAGAATATTATACTTTTTTCCAAATGAGTATTAAATATAAAATGAGTGCATCAAGTTGTTTTCGAAATATTACTTGAGTAGAAAATAAACTTAGTGATGACAAAGATTATCAGTTTTTAAAAACAAAATATAAATCAAAAATTGAGAAAAAACAAGAAGATTTAAATGAATTTCAATTTTATTTAATTGATTCAACTGAAATTGAAATTGAAAGACCAACTAAAAAAAAACTACAGTTAGAATATTTTTCTGGTAAAATTTGAATGTTTTCTATAAAATTTCAAATTATATATGACTTTTTTAATAAAAAAATTGTTGATATTTTTGCTGATAATGGAAAAGTACATGATTTTCAAATATTAAAAAATTCAAATCTTGAATTTTCATAAAAAACAATAATTATTGGTGATTTGGGATATCAAGGAATACAAAATATTTATAAAAATACTA
The DNA here is from genome assembly GCF_040369795.1 of Spiroplasma ixodetis. GTDB lineage: Bacteria > Bacillota_I > Bacilli_A > Mycoplasmatales > VBWQ01 > Spiroplasma_E > Spiroplasma_E ixodetis_B. Next base: position 678,817 of record NZ_AP028955.1, on the reverse strand, counting down.
TATTACCAATTAAAAAAACTAAAAATAAAAAATTAACTAAACAAGAAAAAATCTACAATAAAATTATTTCAAAAATTAGAATTAAAGTTGAACATGTTTTTGCTTGATTAAAAAGATTCAAAATTTTAATAAATAAATGTAGAAAAAGTATATTTAGACTTATGTACTTAAGATTTAACTTACTTTGTGAAATTTTTAATAAAACAAAACCATTAAAATAAAAAAATATTAAAAATATTTTTTTAAAAATTTAAATTTTTATCAAGTTAATATAAAAATAATATTAACAATTTTTGTGTTTGAAATATAAATTTATTTTTAAAGTATTTTTTTAAAAATATTAACTTCTATAATTATTAACACTAAAAAATTTATAAATATTATTATTAACAATTGATTAAATTTATTTACGGAATATGTCTAGTGAAGACTTACGAAGAAAAGTAATAGAAGCCTATGAAAGTAAAAACATGAAAATTAAAGAAATTTGTAAAGTGTTCAATATTACTAGAAAGACTTTATTCTTATGAAGAAAAAGAAAAAAAGAAACTGGGTATATAAAACCAATTTTGAATTATCAAAAAGGACATAGCCACAAAATAAAGGATTTAGATGAATTAAAAAATTATTTAGCGCAAAATAAAGATGTTACAGTTCAAAAAGTAATTGAAAAATTTGGTGATATGACTAAAGAAACAGTTTATAACTATTTCAAAAAACAAAATTATACATATAAAAAAACTTTTCTATATTAACAAAGAGATAAAAATAAACAAGAAGATTTAAATGAATTTCAATTTTATTTAATTGATTCAACTGAAATTGAAATTGAAAGACCAACTAAAAAAAACTACAGTTAGAATATTTTTCTGGTAAAAGTTGAATGTTTTCTATAAAATTTAAAATTATATATGACTTTTTTAATAAAAAAATTGTTGATATTTTTGCTGATAATGGAAAAGTACATGATTTTCAAATATTAAAAAATTCAAATATTGAATTTTCAGAAAAAAAATAATTATTGGCGATTTGGGATATCAAGGAATACAAAATATTTATAAAAATACTATATTACCAATTAAAAAAACTAAAAATAAAAAATTGACTAAACAAGAAAAAATCTACAATAAAATTATTTCAAAAATTAGAATTAAAGTTGAACATGTTTTTGTTTGATTAAAAAGATTCAAAATTTTAATAAATAAATGTAGAAAAAGTATATTTATACTTATGTACTTAAGATTTAACTTACTTTGTGAAATTTTTAATAAAACAAAACCATTAAAATAAAAAAATATTTTTAATATTTTTTTAAAAATTTAAATTTTTATCAAGTTAATATAAAAATAATATTAACAATTTTTGTGTTTGAAATATAAATTTATTTTTAAAGTATTTTTTTAAAAATATTAACTTCTATAATTATTAACACTAAAAAATTTATAAATATTATTATTGACAATTGATTAAATTTATTTACGGAATATGTCTATTATAAGTTCCAACGTAAATTGTTCCATTAGGTGTTGTAATTAGTGATTTTATTTTATAATCATAATTAAGTAAATTTATTTCTTCAAAAGATTGACCATTTTCACTTTTATAAAAAAACCTTTATTATTAACAGAATAAGTTTGCTCACCCTTAAAAGTTAAACCATTAATTTCACCAGTAGTGCCTGTCATTTTGTTAAAACTAATTTTAGAAACATTGTTTTTATTTAAAAAAGTAGTATTTTGATTGTTATTAATTATTTTATTATTTGATAATATCATCCCTAAACTTGTAACACTGGTAATTAATAATAATAATTGTTTAAATTTCATTTTTATCCCCTTTTTTTTAAAAAAAAATAAATTAAGATTTAGCAAAAATACATTATTTTTTGTATTTGCAAAAAATAATATACAATAAAAAATCTCAAAAAATGTCAATTACAATTACACTTTATCAAAAATATATATTTAATATGTATTGTTTGCCTTTATTTATATTGTGATTCTTAGTTAGTTATGGTATTCTATTATGGTATTCTATATTAAAAGATCGTCTTGTAAGTGAGGTGTTTGTTATGTTAAATTTAGATTTTGTTGGACCTCACGGCATTACTGATACTTATGGTGGATGATTTCATGTTTATGCATTTGCTATTATGTCAGGTATTTTTGCTTCAATTATTGCTTATTGAGTAAAATTTAAACGTTATCGTGTTCCTACTGATTCTTTAGCATGATCAATAATATTTATTATTCCTGCTTCATTATTTGGTGCTAGTTTTCTCGGCAAGGATGTTCCTGATAAGTCAATTAGTTTTTTTGAAAAATTTGCATTTTGAAAACCAGGGATGTCTATTCATGGTGGTGTTTTATTTGGCATTATTGCTGGTGCAATTATTTTTTACTTCGTTGGTCGTAAGTATAAAATATCATTATGAATATATGGCGATTTAATTATTCCTAATATTTTATTAGGACAGATATTAGGACGTTGAGGTAATTTCTTTAATCATGAATTACTTGGTAACGTTGTAAGTTATGATTCATTATCATGATTACCTGCTTTTATTCATGATAATTGTTTTAAATTAATTGGTGGACCAAGTGGTAATCCCGAAACGATTAATGGTGAAATTGTTTATCGTGCACCAATATTTCTTTATGAATCGATTGCTAATTTAGGTTTATGATTAGCGATTACATTTATTGTTCCAAATCTTGGTAAATGATTTGGTAAAAAGCCATGAAAAGTGGAACCAGATAAGTTTCAATTTGATTTTAAAGATAATTTTAAATACTGAGGAAAAATAACTTTTAATCCAAAATATTGAAATAAAGTAAATCGTGACCCGAAGCATTTGACTTGAACTAAAATGTGAAATGAAGTTTACTATTATAATCAAGTACCAAAAAATGTAGTAAATAAAGCATTAGCAGAAGTAAAACCTTCTGGTAAGAAAATTAATGATTATATAAATAAAAGCAAAAAACTTTATGAAATAAATAATCATCATCATTATCGAATGATGCATGCAGGTGTTCAAATGGGACTTTACTTTTTTGGATGAAATTTAATTAGATTTATTTTAGAGTTACAGCGCCCACCAGAAGATTTATTTTTAATTAATCGTCCAATCCTTGATTATACAATTTTATTATCGATTACTTTCTTTGGTCTGTTTCTAGCAATATTTGCACAATTTGTTGCAGCAAAATATTTACGTAGCGAAGGATGAACATATGAAAAAGAATATTAATAATATTCTTTTTTATTATTAAAACAATTATTATAACAGAAAATAAGCTATTAAATAGATAATATTAATTAGATTTGGTGTTTTTGTTATAATATTTATATACTAATGTATGAGGTGAAATTAGTGTTAGCGGTAGTAAGTGATGATAGTAGTACTAATACCATTAAGTTTTTAGGTTTTGAGATTCCAATTACTACTTTTTTATATTCAATGGGTTGATTAGCGCTTTTGATTTTTCTGTTATTATTATCAATTTTATTAATAATGTATTTACGCAAAAGGATTTCTATTAAAGGATACTTAAGTTTAGAAGAAAAAGATTATCAATTTGAAGATAAAATTTTGGAAATTGAACATGAAATTGCTAAATTACAAAGAAAATTTTATTCAAGTAAACATATTTCTAAAAAGAAAAAAATATTTTAACTAATTAAATGTAGGTGATGTATATGTCTAAAATAAAATTTAAATTATTTGATAAATTTTTTTCACAAAAAAATAGGTTATCAGATAAAGAAGATTATCAAAAATCAACTAATAATAACACTTATTTTAGCAATGTTGTACCACCAATTAATAAAAATAAAGAAAATATTAATAATTCTGATTTTAATGAAAACGATTATAATGAAAAAAAATATGATGGTAAAAATATACAAGTTACTAGTTCTTATATAATACCTTTACAAGAAAAAAAGACAGTGCCGATCAATGAAAAATTCACTAAAGAAAAAGATATGTATTATGATCAACCACAAACATTTAATACTATGGAAATAGTTAGTTATAAAAATAGTTTTAAAATTCCAAAACCAATTAGCAGAGAAATTAAATCAGAGAAGCTAAAACAATTGATTTTATTATTTATTGGTGTTATGACATTAATTATTGCTTCAACTTTTATTGGTTTATATTTTGGTATGATTAACATAAAAATTATTCCTCATCCTGTAATTACTATTCCATTAGCGATTATTGCTCTTACTATTATTTTGATTAATATTATTGAATTTGTGACATTAAGAAGAGAAGTGGATTTATATATTGAAAGAACACTAAAAGGATTGCTATTACCTCCTAATTTTATAATTAGAAATTATCGTAAAATTCATGCTAACTTGATAATTATTAATTGAATAAGTATTATTAGTTATATTGTTCTTGGTATTATTATTGGCATTATGTTTTTGATTAGTGGTCAGAAATTAACTTTTATTATTCAAAAATGAACAGTTAATGTTCCTGATATTATTAAAGATGCAATAACATTAACAATTATTTTAGGTGTTATTTTCTTTATTCATATGATTAATATTGTTATTTTTAAATTTCGTAAACGTAATATTATAAGTTATTATGGCTATGAAATTATTAATGCACAAGAGTTAAATCAATACAAAAAAAAGATAAATAGAATATGTATGATTATTAACACTAAAAAATTTATAAATATTATTATTGACAATTGATTAAATTTATTTACGGAATATGTCTAGTGAAGACTTACGAAGAAAAGTAATAGAAGCCTATGAAAGTAAAAACATGAAAATTAAAGAAATTTGTAAAGTGTTCAATATTACTAGAAAGACTTTATTCTTATGAAGAAAAAGAAAAAAAGAAACTGGGCATATAAAACCAATTTTTAATTATCAAAAAGTACATAGCCACAAAATAAAGGATTTAGATGAATTAAAAAATTATTTAGCGCTAAATAAAGATGTTACAGTTCAAAAAGTAATTGAAAAATTTGATGATATGACTAAAGAAACAGTTTATAACTATTTCAAAAAACTAAATTATACAAATAAAAAAAACTTTTCTATATGAACAAAGAGATAAAAATAAACAAGAAGATTTAAATGAATTTCAATTTTATTTAATTGATTCAACTGAAATTGAAATTGAAAGACCAACTAAAAAAAACTACAGTTAGAATATTTTTCTGGTAAAAGTTGAATGTTTTCTATAAAATTTAAAATTATATATGACTTTTTTAATAAAAAAATTGTTGATATTTTTGCTGATAATGGAAAAGTACATGATTTTCAAATATTAAAAAATTCAAATATTGAATTTTCATAAAAAAAATAATTATTGGTGATTTGGGATATCAAGGAATACAAAATATTTATAAAAATACTATATTACCAATTAAAAAAACTAAAAATAAAAAATTGACTAAACAAGAAAAAATCTACAATAAAATTATTTCAAAAATTAGAATTAAAGTTGAACATGTTTTTGTTTGATTAAAAAGATTCAAAATTTTAATAAATAAATGTAGAAAAAGTATATTTATACTTATGTACTTAAGATTTAACTTACTTTGTGAAATTTTTAATAAAACAAAACCATTAAAATAAAAAAATATTTTTAATATTTTTTAAAAATTTAAATTTTTATCAAGTTAATATAAAAATAATATTAACAATTTTTGTGTTTGAAATATAAATTTATTTTTAAAGTATTTTTTTAAAAATATTAACTTCTATAATTATTAACACTAAAAAATTTATAAATATTATTATTGACAATTGATTAAATTTATTTACGGAATATGTCTATTATAAGTTCCAACGTAAATTGTTCCATTAGGTGTTGTAATTAGTGATTTTATTTTATAATCATAATTAAGTAAATTTATTTCTTCAAAAGATTGACCATTTTCACTTTTATAAAAAAACCTTTATTATTAACAGAATAAGTTTGCTCACCCTTAAAAGTTAAACCATTAATTTCACCAGTAGTGCCTGTCATTTTCTTAAAACTAATTTTAGAAACATTGTTTTTATTTAAAAAAGTAGTATTTTGATTGTTATTAATTATTTTATTATTTGATAATATCATCCCTAAACTTGTAACACTGGTAATTAATAATAATAATTGTTTAAATTTCATTTTTATCCCCTTTTTTTTAAAAAAAATAAATTAAGATTTAGCAAAAATACATTATTTTTTGTATTTGCAAAAAATAATATACAATAAAAAATCTCAAAAAATGTCAATTACAATTACACTTTATCAAAAATATATATTTAATATGTATTGTTTGCCTTTATTTATATTGTGATTCTTAGTTAGTTATGGTATTCTATTATGGTATTCTATATTAAAAGATCGTCTTGTAAGTGAGGTGTTTGTTATGTTAAATTTAGATTTTGTTGGACCTCACGGCATTACTGATACTTATGGTGGATGATTTCATGTTTATGCATTTGCTATTATGTCAGGTATTTTTGCTTCAATTATTGCTTATTGAGTAAAATTTAAACGTTATCGTGTTCCTACTGATTCTTTAGCATGATCAATAATATTTATTATTCCTGCTTCATTATTTGGTGCTAGTTTTCTCGGCAAGGATGTTCCTGATAAGTCAATTAGTTTTTTTGAAAAATTTGCATTTTGAAAACCAGGGATGTCTATTCATGGTGGTGTTTTATTTGGCATTATTGCTGGCGCAATTATTTTTTACTTCGTTGGTCGTAAGTATAAAATATCATTATGAATATATGGCGATTTAATTATTCCTAATATTTTATTAGGACAGATATTAGGACGTTGAGGTAATTTCTTTAATCATGAATTACTTGGTAACGTTGTAAGTTATGATTCATTATCATGATTACCTGCTTTTATTCGTGATAATTGTTTTAAATTAATTGGTGGACCAAGTGGTAATCCCGAAACGATTAATGGTGAAATTGTTTATCGTGCACCAATATTTCTTTATGAATCGATTGCTAATTTAGGTTTATGATTAGCGATTACATTTATTGTTCCAAATCTTGGTAAATGATTTGGTAAAAAGCCATGAAAAGTGGAACCAGATAAGTTTCAATTTGATTTTAAAGATAATTTTAAATACTGAGGAAAAATAACTTTTAATCCAAAATATTGAAATAAAGTAAATCGTGACCCGAAGCATTTGACTTGAACTAAAATGTGAAATGAAGTTTACTATTATAATCAAGTACCAAAAAATGTAGTAAATAAAGCATTAGCAGAAGTAAAACCTTCTGGTAAGAAAATTAATGATTATATAAATAAAAGCAAAAAACTTTATGAAATAAATAATCATCATCATTATCGAATGATGCATGCAGGTGTTCAAATGGGACTTTACTTTTTTGGATGAAATTTAATTAGATTTATTTTAGAGTTACAGCGCCCACCAGAAGATTTATTTTTAATTAATCGTCCAATCCTTGATTATACAATTTTATTATCGATTACTTTCTTTGGTCTGTTTCTAGCAATATTTGCACAATTTGTTGCAGCAAAATATTTACGTAGCGAAGGATGAACATATAAAAAAGAATATTAATAATATTCTTTTTTATTATTAAAACAATTATTATAACAGAAAATAAGCTATTAAATAGATAATATTAATTAGATTTGGTGTTTTTGTTATAATATTTATATACTAATGTATGAGGTGAAATTAGTGTTAGCGGTAGTAAGTGATGATAGTAGTACTAATACCATTAAGTTTTTAGGTTTTGAGATTCCAATTACTACTTTTTTATATTCAATGGGTTGATTAGCGCTTTTGATTTTTCTGTTATTATTATCAATTTTATTAATAATGTATTTACGCAAAAGGATTTCTATTAAAGGATACTTAAGTTTAGAAGAAAAAGATTATCAATTTGAAGATAAAATTTTGGAAATTGAACATGAAATTGCTAAATTACAAAGAAAATTTTATTCAAGTAAACATATTTCTAAAAAGAAAAAATATTTTAACTAATTAAATGTAGGTGATGTATATGTCTAAAATAAAATTTAAATTATTTGATAAATTTTTTTCACAAAAAAATAGGTTATCAGATAAAGAAGATTATCAAAAATCAACTAATAATAACACTTATTTTAGCAATGTTGTACCACCAATTAATAAAAATAAAGAAAATATTAATAATTCTGATTTTAATGAAAACGATTATAATGAAAAAAAATATGATGGTAAAAATATACAAGTTACTAGTTCTTATATAATACCTTTACAAGAAAAAAAGACAGTGCCGATCAATGAAAACTTCACTAAAGAAAAAGATATGTATTATGATCAACCACAAACATTTAATACTATGGAAATAGTTAGTTATAAAAATAGTTTTAAAATTCCAAAACCAATTAGCAGAGAAATTAAATCAGAGAAGCTAAAACAATTGATTTTATTATTTATTGGTGTTATGACATTAATTATTGCTTCAACTTTTATTGGTTTATATTTTGGTATGATTAACATAAAAATTATTCCTCATCCTGTAATTACTATTCCATTAGCGATTATTGCTCTTACTATTATTTTGATTAATATTATTGAATTTGTGACATTAAGAAGAGAAGTGGATTTATATATTGAAAGAACACTAAAAGGATTGCTATTACCTCCTAATTTTATAATTAGAAATTATCGTAAAATTCATGCTAACTTGATAATTATTAATTGAATAAGTATTATTAGTTATATTGTTCTTGGTATTATTATTGGCATTATGTTTTTGATTAGTGGTCAGAAATTAACTTTTATTATTCAAAAATGAACAGTTAATGTTCCTGATATTATTAAAGATGCAATAACATTAACAATTATTTTAGGTGTTATTTTCTTTATTCATATGATTAATATTGTTATTTTTAAATTTCGTAAACGTAATATTATAAGTTATTATGGCTATGAAATTATTAATGCACAAGAGTTAAATCAATACAAAAAAAAGATAAATAGAATATGTATGATTATTACTATTGGTTTTACTGCTTTAATATTTTTTGCAATTGTTATTCCAATATTTGTATTAAAAAGAAGAAAGAAAAAGTAAAAAAATATTGAATATTATCTACATATAATTAGTATGTTATTTAATAAAAACTAATTTATTTTAGTAAATATTTTTATTAAATAATTTAATTTAAAAAAGTAAGTATTTATTAACAATATTTAATTGGTTAATAACTTTTTATAAATTTAATGTATTATTAACTTGTATAAAATATTGAATCCAAAAAATGAAATAAAAAAAATGGGAAATATGAGAAATTTATAGGGATAGATTTCAAAGGATAATTAATTTATGAAAAAAAATATTAACAACACTAAGTGTTTTAACACTTGGAACAACAGCATTAGCAAATTTAAAAAGTTTTTTTAAATACAAATATACATAAGAATAATTTTGAAAAAAATGATGTTCAACAAAAAAATCAACAAGACACAATTTATATTGATCAAAACGGAAATAAACAAACAACTAATGCACATGATTTATTACTTATAAAAACTAAAGAAATTGTGAAAATTGGTTTTTATAAAAATGAAAATGGAGAAATTAAAGTTGTTAGAATGCCAGTAACAATTGAGAAAGTACCTAATCAATTACCATCAGAAATCACATCTTTAAAAAATATGTTTTCTAGTGCTTTTGGTTTTACTGAAAAATTTAATCAAGATATTTCATCTTGAAATACTTCTAATGTGATAGATATGAGTTCAATGTTTTATGGCGCTATGTTATTTAATCAAGATATTTCAAAGTGATATACTTCAAAAGTAACAAATATGTCAAGTATGTTTCAAGGTGCACAGGAATTTAATCAAGACATTTCATCTTGAAATACTTCAAATGTAAGAGATATGAGCAGTATGTTTTATAGCGCTATATCTTTTAATCAAAATATTGAAAAATGAGATACTTCAAAAGTAAAAAATATGTCAGCTATGTTTGAAGGTACAAAACAATTTAATCAAAATATTGAAAAATGAGATACTTCAAATGTAAAATTTATGGGTTATATGTTTAGCAATGTTTTTGATTGATTTTCAATATTTAATCAAGATATATCAAAGTGAAACGTATCTAATGTAGAAGATATGAGTTATATGTTTTATAATGCTAAAATTTTTAATCAAGATCTTTCAAAATGAAATGTATAAAAAGTAACAGAACATAAAAATTTTAGTGTTAATTCAGGAATTGATAATTGTAACAAATTACCAAAATTTAAAAATTAATTCATTAAAATTGAGGATTTTTAAAAATCTGTGTATCTTTTTACAAAGTTACTAGTTTAGATTAATTCTATATTCAAATTTTATCATAAAATGAGCAATTGCTGTATTTCAATTTTGAATGGGCATTGTTCATTTTTTTGTTATATTTTCAATTGCTAAGTAAAATATTTTAAAAACTGCCATATCATTTGGAAAAACTTTTTTATTTCTAATAACTTTTCGTAATTAACTATTAACAGATTCAATAGCATTTGTTGTATAAATCACTCTTTTGATTTCTGCAGGATAACTAATAAAAACCATTAAATTATCTCAATTTTTATATCATGATTTAGCAATTTGAGGATATTGTTTATTTCATTTACTTTCAAAAGATTATAAAGCTTGCATTGCTTGTTCTTCGCTACATGCACTATAAATTGGTTTTAAATCTGTAACTAGTGATTTTCTATGTTTGTATGAAACATATTTTAAACTATTTCTAATTTGATGAACTATGCATAATTGATGTTCGGTTTTAGGATAAACTAATTGTATTGCTTCTGACATTCCTGTTAAATTGTCACTACAAGCAATAAGAATATCATTTAAGCCTCGATTTTTCATTTCTGTGAAATTAGATAATCAAAACTCAGAACCTTCATTTTCGCTAATTCATAAACCTAAAACATCTTTTTTACCTTCTAAATCAACTCCTAGTACTATATAAACTGATTTGTTAATAATGTGTTTATCTTGTCGTGCTTTAACTACTATACAATCAAAATAAACAATCGGATAAACACTTTCTAATGGCCGATTTTGTCATGCTTTAACATCATCAAGAACATCATCAGTAATTTGACTAATAACACTTTCACTAATATCAGCGCCATGATATAGCTCTTGTAACTGCATTCTAATATCTGATAAAGTCATGCCTTTGGCATATAATGAAAGAACTTGTTGATCAAAACCATCAAATCTTCTTTGTCTTTTTGCAACTATTACTGGCTCAAAATTACTATTACGATCTCGTGGTACATTAATCTCAATTTTACCTTGTTGGGTTATTAATTTTTTTGAACTTATACCATTACGAGCATTTTCACTAGTATTATGTTGATTTTTTTCATATCCTAAATAATTTTGCATTTCAGAATTAAACATTTTTTCAACTAATCTTTTTGTTAATTATTTATATAAACCTCCCTCTTTAAAAACTGTTGTTAAATCTTCAGTATTTTCTAGTAATAAATCTACTACTTTTGATATTGGAACATTATTATTAATATTTTGTTTTTTAGACATAAGTAAATCACTCTTTCTATTTATTTAATTTTATTTACTAGAATTAATTAAACATAGTTATTTTTGTAAGTTACACAGATTACTAAACATTACCAATTTTATCATAAAATGAGCAATTGCTGTATTTCAATTTTGAATGGGCGTTGTTCATTTTTTTGTTATATTTTCAATTGCTAAGTAAAATATTTTAACAACTGCCATATCATTTGGAAAAACTTTTTTATTTCTAATAACTTTTCGTAATTGACTATTAACAGATTCAATAGCATTTGTTGTATAAATAACTCTTTTGATTTCTGAATGATAACTAATAAAAACCATTAAATTATCTCAATTTTTATATCATGATTTAGCAATTTGAGGATATTGTTTATTTCATTTACTTTCAAAAGATTCTAAAGCTTGCATTGCTTGTTCTTCACTACATGCACTATAAATTGGTTTTAAATCTGTAACTAGTGATTTTCTATGTTTGTATGAAACATATTTTAAACTATTTCTAATTTGATGAACTATGCATAATTGATGTTCGGTTTTAGGATAAACTGATTGTATTGCTTCTGACATTCCTGTTAAATTGTCACTACAAGCAATAAGAATATCATTTAAGCCTCGATTTTTCATTTCTGTGAAATTAGATAATCAAAACTTAGAACCTTCATTTTCACTAATTCATAAACCTAAAACATCTTTTTTACCTTCTAAATCAACTCCTAGTGCTATATAAACTGATTTGTTAATAATGCGTTTATCTTGTCGTACTTTAACTACTATACAATCAAAATAAACAATCGGATAAACACTTTCTAATGGCCGATTTTGTCATGCTTTAACATCATCAATAACATCATCAGTAATTTGAATAATAACACTTTCACTAATATCAGTACCATGATATAACTCTTGTAACTGCATTCTAATATCTGATAAAGTCATGCCTTTGGCATATAATGAAATAACTTGTTGATCAAAACCATCAAATCTTCTTTGTCTTTTTGCAACTATTACTGGCTCAAAATTACTATTACGATCTCGTGGTACATTAATCTCAATTTTACCTTGTTGAGTTATTAATTTTTTTGAATTTATACCATTGCGAGCATTTTCACTATTATTATGTTGATTTTTTTCATATCCTAAATAATTTTGCGTTTCAGAATTCAACATTTTTTCAACTAATCTTTTTGTTAATTCTTTATATAAACATCGCTCTTTAAAAACTGTTGTTAAATCTTCAGTATTTTCTAGTAATAAATCTACTGCTTTTGATATTGGATCATTATTATTAATATTTTGTTTTTTAGACATACGTAACTCACTCTTTCTATTTATTTAATTTTATTTACTATAATTAATTAAACATAGTTATTTTTGCAATTTACACAGATTACTAAACATTACCATTAAACTTAATACTTATACGTATTAATTTATATAAATATTATGATATACAATAATATATGTTCAACGTCAATAATGTTTTACAATCATATATAACATTATTATAGTAATTGCAGAATCTTTTATAATTTCTTATTGATGAAATATAGGAAAATAGTAGTGATAATAATTTTGAAAAAAATATATTTTTTTAATTAATAACTGTCGATATCGAGTTAAAATTTCCCAAAAATATTTATAAAAAATATTGGGAGCATACCGATGTTGTCAATAATATTTAAATTTGTCTTAAAATTATAAAGTTAGACGAGAATAATTTTGAATTTAGTATGCAACTGTATGTTAATCTTAACACTTGAAAAATATTAGTCAACAATAATACTTACTTTTATAAGTCAAAAATTATTATTAAATCATCTTTAATAAGTTTTATGTTATTTTTGGTTTTTTTTAAAAATTTTAATTTTATTTTATAATAACCGGATGGCTGTATTTATTTGATAGCATTTAAAATTAACCATTTTTGTATACATATCAATGTTATAAGTTCTATCACCAATCATATGTTTTAAAATTTGTTTAATATTAGTTTCAGTAAAGCAACCAATATTTTCAACTAATGCTTGGTTTAATACACCATCTTTGGCATTAATAAAATAACCAACTTTTAATTTTTTATATTGCAAAGTTAATGATTAGACATATTCCGTAAATAAATTTAATCAATTGTCAATAATAATATTTATAAATTTTTTAGTGTTAATAATTATAGAAGTTAATATTTTTAAAAAAATACTTTAAAAATAAATTTATATTTCAAACACAAAAATTGTTAATATTATTTTTATATTAACTTGATAAAAATTTAAATTTTTAAAAAAATATTAAAAATATTTTTTTATTTTAATGGTTTTGTTTTATTAAAAATTTCACAAAGTAAGTTAAATCTTAAGTACATAAGTCTAAATATACTTTTTCTACATTTATTTATTAAAATTTTGAATCTTTTTAATCAAGCAAAAACATGTTCAACTTTAATTCTAATTTTTGAAATAATTTTATTGTAGATTTTTTCTTGTTTAGTTAATTTTTTATTTTTAGTTTTTTAATTGGTAATATAGTATTTTTATAAATATTTTGTATTCCTTGATATCCCAAATCACCAATAATTATTGTTTTTTCTGAAAATTCAAGATTTGAATTTTTTAATATTTGAAAATCATGTACTTTTCCATTATCAGCAAAAATATCAACAATTTTTTTATTAAAAAAGTCATATATAATTTGAAATTTTATAGAAAACATTCAACTTTTACCAGAAAAATATTCTAACTGTAGTTTTTTTAGTTGGTCTTTCAATTTCAATTTCAGTTGAATCAATTAAATAAAATTGAAATTCATTTAAATCTTCTTGTTTTTTCTCAATTTTTGATTTATATTTTGTTTTTAAAAACTGATAATCTTTGTCATCACTAAGTTTATTTTCTACTCAAGTAATATTTCGAAAACAACTTGATGCACTCATTTTATATTTAATACTCATTTGGAAAAAAGTATAATATTCTTTTCAGTATACTAAAGTCATCATCAATCTTTCTTCAACTGAAAGTTTATATTTTCTACCTTTAGTTTTTTTTAAATTTTCTATTTCAATTAATTTTGTTAACATTTCATCAAAATGAAAACGTGTTATACCAAAATATCTATAAAATTGTTCATTTTTAATTTTTTTAAATTTTCAAAATTCATTTTTATCAACACCTTATTAATTTATTAATAAAGAAATTATAAAATAAATTTTAAATTATTAATTGACTTTTAAAAAATTTATTTACGGAATATGTCTATTGTAAAAAATCAATTAATTCATAATATTGACCTTTTTCAAATAAAGTTATTGCATTTTGATAGTGTAATTTAGCAATTTGATTTTTTCTTCTTCCAGCCATTATACCAAGATATAAAACATGAAAATCATGGAATTTATCTAAAATAAATTTAGCATTTAAAATTGTAGCAGTTTTTATAATTCATTTTGCACTATCTCCACAAACTTTTAAATTTGCTTGGTCAAAATTTTCAAAATATAAATTACCATATTTTTCAATTAATTTGGCAGTTTTTTCAGAACCAATTTCTGTGGAATGGCAACTTTTTTTCAACTAATCTTTTTGTTAATGCTTTATATAAACCTCCCTCTTTAAAAACTGTTGTTAAATCTTCAGTATTTTCTAGTAATAAATCTACTGCTTTTGATATTGGATAATTATTATTAATATTTTGTTTTTTAGACATACGTAACTCACTCTTTCTAGTTATTTAATTTTATTTACTAGAATTAATTAAACATAGTTATTTTTGTAAGTTACACAGATTACTAAACATTACCAAACAAATTTAAATGGTTTATTTAAAAAATTTAATTCATTTAATATATAGCTAACTAAAGTAATGTTTACTCATATCTTGAAAAAAATCAATCGCTTTTTTAATATTTGGTCAATAATTTGGTAATATTTTTCTTATATTATGTTTTATAGCAAATCAAAAATGTTCAATTGGATTTAAATTAGGAGAATATGGTGGAAGAAATAATAGTTTGCATCCAGAATTTTCAATTAATTGTTGTGTTAATTTAGATTTATGAAACGTTGCATTATCTAAAACTATAATTTGTCCACACTTTAATACTGGAATTAGTATATTTTTTACATATGATTCAAAAATTTTACTGTTGCAATGTCCTTCAAATGCTCATAGGGCTTTTAATTTACCTTTATTTAGTGAACCAATTATACTCATTCTTTTTATTTTATATGCGGGTTTATTATCAAATAATCTTTTACCTTTTTCAGATCAACCATATTTATAAAATTCATTATCATCAATTCCAGATTCATCAATATATACTAAATATTCATTCATTATTTTAGCTATTTATTTTAAAAAATCTTCTTGTTTATTTTTATCTCTTTGTTCATATAGAAAAGTTTTTTTATATGTATAATTTAGTTTTTTGAAATAGTTATAAACTGTTTCTTTAGTCGTATCAACAAATTTTTCAATTACTTTTTGAACTGTAACATCTTTATTTTGCGCTAAATAATTTTTTTATTCATCTAAATCCTTTATTTTGTGGCTATGTCCTTTTTGATAATTCAAAATTGGTTTTATATGCCCAGTTTCTTTTTTTATTTTTCTTCATAAGAATAAAGTCTTTCTAGTAATATTGAACACTTTACAAATTTCTTTAATTTTCATGTTTTTACTTTCATAGGCTTCTATTGCTTTTCTTCGTAAGTCTTCACTTTATGGTTTTGGCATAATTTAATATTCCTAATCTATTTTAAATATTGCTGAATTGTACTTTTAAATTAAAAAACTGTTTAAATTACATATTATTATTTTACATTATTTATGAGTAAACATTACTTTAGTTAGCTATACATGTTCATGTTCACTAATAATATTAGCAAGTTTACTTATTTTTTCTTGTGCTGGTTTATCACGTAATCTTAAATTATTGGTTCTTTCTGGTCATGACATTCAACATTGTTGATGTTCTAAAAATTCAGGAATAACATAAAAATCATCACTATTTGGTGTTGAATAAATTTTTTGTGCCATTAAATAGTAGCTTTCCTTTCTTACTTAGTAGCTACTGAATAATTACCTTATTTTATTGATGATTCCTTTTTTATTATACTAATAATTTTATTTTTTTAAATAGTGTTTTATAGTAATTATTTAATAATTATTATAAAAAAATTTTAATTCTTTTTATTCATTTGAATAATTATTATTTTTGATATTTTTTAATATTTCTTCAATGTTTTTAACTCTAGTGTTGGTATTATCATATTTAAATCGTAATTCTGGAACTTTATATTTATTACTTGTTTTAGCAAGTGCGCTTCGACAAAAACCTTTCGCTTTTTTTAAAGCATTAATAATGGTTTTAATATCTAAATTATCTAAGTAAACTGTTCAATAAATGGTAGCATAACTGTTATCTTTTGTTATTTTTACATTAGTAATAGTGATATCTTTGAAAAGAATATTTTTTGATTCTTTTTTTAATATATTGGTAATTTCTTTTTTTAAGAAACTTTCTTGTTGTTCAAATTTAATGATAGACATCCTATTTTGTCTCCACTTCTTCTACTAAATATGATTCAATAATATCATTTTCTTTTAAGTCATTAAAATTTCTAATAGTAACGCCACATTGAGTTTCTTTTTTAGCAATTTTTAAATCATTTTTTTCATGTTTTAAACCACTGATTTCACCGTTATAAATAACAACATCATTACGAATGATATGAACTTTGCTATTACGTTGAATGAAACCATTAATGACAACACAACCAGCAATTGTTCCTACTTTTGAAAAATGAAAAGTTTTAATAACTCGTGCTTGACCAAGAATTTTATCTTCATAAGTTGGTTCTAATAAACCTTTAGCAGCCAATTCTAATTCTTCAGTTATTTTATAAATGATATTATGTAATCTAATTTCAACACCGGCATTGTTAGCAGCTTCACGAATAACATGATTGGGGCTAACATTGAAACCATAAATAATACTTCCTGAAGTTTGAGCAAGTTTAATATCTGATTCACTAATACCACCAATAGTTGCTCTAATAAACTTAACAGTAATATCATTAACATTAATTTTATTTACTGCTTGAACGATTGCTTGCACTGAACCTTGAGTATCTGCTCGTAAAATAACATTAATTTGTTTTAATTCACCTGTAGCAACATCTTGTGTTAAATTACCTAAACTAATTTGTCGATTATTTCTAATTTTATTTGTTTCTTCTGTCTGTCGTACTATTGATACTTTTCTTGCTAATTTATCATCATTAAAAACAATAAAAGATTCACCAGGAGTAGGGGCTGTTTCAAATCCTAAAACTTGAACAGGCATTGAAGGTCCGGCTTCAGTAATTATTTTACCAGTATCATTAATAAGACGTTTAATTTTTCCTTTAACGCTACCCGCGACTACAATATCAGTAACTTTTAGTGTTCCACCTTGTATTAATAAAGTACAAATTGAACCAACATTTTTATCATGATGAGATTCGATAACAGTTCCATTAGCAAATCGATTTGGATTAGCATTTAGTTCTTTTAATTCAGCAATTACTAATATTGCTTCTAATAATTTATCAATTCCTTGATTTTTTAAAGCACTACCATAAACAAAAATAGTATCGCCACCTCATTCTTCACTAGTTAAATCACAATTAGCTAGTTCATTCATAATGCGATCAGTATTAACATTTGGTTTATCCATTTTATTAACAAAAACAATAATTGAAACGCCAGCTACTTTTGCATGGTCAATTGCTTCACGAGTTTGTGGCATCACACCATCATCACCAGCAACTACTAGAACAACAATATCAGTAATTTTAGAACCACGTGAACGCATTTCAGTAAATGCTTCGTGACCTGGGGTATCAATAAAAGTAATTAATTTATTATTAGTTTTAATTTGATAAGCGCCAATATGTTGAGTAATACCACCGTGTTCTTGATTAGTAACTTTAGAATTACGGATAGTATCTAATAGTGTTGTTTTTCCATGATCAACATGGCCCATAATTGTAACAACAGGTGGTCGAGTTACTAAATTTTTTTTATCATCTTCGAGATTAATATTTTCTAATAAGTTTTCATATGTTACCACTTTAGCTTTTTCAAAATCAATATTTCATTCCAAACAAAGTTCAAACATTAATTCTTGAGTTAATATTTGATTTTGATTAAATAGTTTGCCTTGTTTCATGAAGTATTTAATAATGTCAGTTACTGGATGATGCAATGCTTTAGCAAATTCTGAAATAGTTAATGGTTCGTTATATAAAAATACTCCTTTTTCATTAATTTGAGATGTTTTTTGTTTTAGTTGTTGATTAATATTTTGTGTTTGTTGAGATATTCGTTTTTTTGCCATTTGCATCCCGCCTTTCGCTTGGGAAAATTAATCTCAATTTTTTTTAATTTCATTAATTAATTGTTCATAAAATTCATTTGGAATTTTTGTTTTTAATGCTCGTTCTAATGCCTTATTTTTAATAAGCAAAGGTATTAATTCAAGTTTAGGTTGGATATAGGCACCTCGACCATTTTGTTTGCCAGTTTTATCAATGAATAATTGTCCTTCTTTATTAATAACAATTCTAATTAATTCACGTTTAGGTAAAATAGTATTTGTAACTATACATTTACGCATTGGTATTTTTTTACGTTGAATTAAAGGTATTTTATTCATAATGACCTACTTTATTGTTTATTGATTTTTATTTTTTCATTGTGTTTTTTTTAATAATTCAGATATAAACTTTTCATATTCACTTTCTTTAATATTACCATTTCAAGTAAATTTAATATTATTTTCATTTGCTTGTTCTAATGAAGTAATATTAATATTTCAGTGAGTTACACCGGCAACTAATTTAGCAGCCATACCATTTTTACCAATAGCTAATGATAATTGTTCAGTAAGAACAATAATATTTGCTTGTTTTTCTTCTTCATTAATATCAATTGAAATAACTTTAGCTGGTGTTAAAGCGTTAATTATATATTCTTTTATATTAGGATTTCAGGCAATAATGTCAATTTTTTCGCCACTTAATTCTTGCGTAATTAGTTTTGTTCTTTCTCCTTTTGGGCCAATACATGCACCAATACCATCAATGCTTGGATCATGACTAACAATTGCAACCTTAGCTCTAATTCCAGGAATACGAGCAATATCTTTAACTTCGATTACGCCTTGTGCGATTTCAGGAACTTCTAATTCTAGTAAACAACGTAAAAAATTAACGTGAGTTCTTGATGCTAAAATTTGACCATAGTTTTTATTTTTAATAATATCTTCAACATAAAATTTGATATAAGTATTATTAGCAATTGGTTTATTTTTTGGTAAGATCTCACTAGGGATTTGATTTTGTTTTGGTAAGAAAGCATAGGCTCTACCAATTTTAATTAACATATAAGTTTCTTCAACTCTTTCAATAGTACCAATTAATATGTGATCCTTTTTATCAATAAATTCATCATAAATTGATGTTTTTTCTGCTTCACGAATTGATTGTTTAACTACTTGAATGGCTTTAAAAATTGATAAACGAGAGAATTGATCACTAGGAATTATTTGCGTATATGTATCACCAATTGTTAAGCCGGGATTCTTTGTTTTAATAGTTGAAAGCGCAATTTCTAATTCAGGATCTTCAACTTTTGGAACAACAATTAAATCCTTTAAAATTTTAATAGTACCTTTATTTTGATCAATTTCAATTCTGATATTTGTACTATCATCACGATGACTTTGATATTCATATGCTTTTTTTAGTCCTTCTTTTAAAGCTTCAATGATATCTTCTTTTGCTATTTGTTTTTCTTCAGCAATTTCATTTATGGCATTTAAAATGATTTGACTAATTTCTTTGTCCACTTTTTCTCCTCCTTGTTTTTTATAAACATTGTTGTTTATTATTTAATAGTATTTGAAATAGATTTATTTCAAAATGAAAATATACTTAAATAAAAAAATAAAATATATTACACTAGAAATAATAAAGACAGCTGTTAGCTGTCTTGCTATAATTCTAATTCATTGTTAATTATACAATATTATTAATTTGAAAACAATAGAAATTTATTAAATGATAGACTTTTATTATCGTAGATTATATTAGACATATTCCGTAAATAAATTTAATCAATTGTCAATAATAATATTTATAAATTTTTTAGTGTTAATAATTATAGAAGTTAATATTTTTAAAAAAATACTTTAAAAATAAATTTATATTTCAAACACAAAAATTGTTAATATTATTTTTATATTAACTTGATAAAAATTTCACAAAGTAAGTTAAATCTTAAGTACATAATTCTAAATATACTTTTTCTACATTTATTTATTAAAATTTTGAATCTTTTTAATCAAGCAAAAACATGTTCAACTTTAATTCTAATTTTTGAAATAATTTTATTGTAGATTTTTTCTTGTTTAGTTAATTTTTTGTTTTTAGTTTTTTTAATTGGTAATATAGTATTTTTATAAATATTTTGGGATGGCAACCTTTTTTAGGACTGTTTTTTGGTAGACATTTGTGCTTGGTGTTTTATGGGGGTTAAGTAGTTTAGAGTGCTGTGGATTCTTATGTTGTTGTATCAATTGATATAATCAAATAATTATAATTTTAATTGGATTAATGATGTAAAATTTTTATCATTAATAAATTCTGTTTTGAAAGTTTTGAAAGTTGCTTCAGCAACAGCGTTATCATAAGGGCAACCTTTTTTGCTTAAAGAGCGGGTAATATTGAAGGCTAATAAAAGTTTATCAATAGTTTTATTATTAAATTCATTACCGAGATCGCTATGAAATATTTGAATATTTTTTAAACAATGATTTGAGAACATAAATGCTTGATATACTAATGATGCATCTTTTTTATTACCTACACTATGTCCAATAATTTCGCGATTGTACAGGTCGATTAATAAGCGAATATAGTTTCATTTATCATTAACTTGAACATAATTTAAATCACTAACAATAACTTCATTTTTAAGCATATTATTAAAGTCTCTATTAACGAGATTAGTAATTTGACTATCATTCACTTTATTATGATAATTTTTGTATGATAATTTATTGTATTTTGATATTAAATTATGTTTATTCATAATTTTTTTAATTTTTCGTCTTGATAAATTAATTTTCTTTTCTTTTAGAACAAATTTTAATCTTCTTGTTCCATAAGCTTCTTTATTTTCTTTAAAAACACTAATAACAGCTTCATCATACATATTATTTTGAATTTTATCTTCTTTTTTCTTGAAATTAAAATAATATGTTGATTTAGAGATTTTTAAAAAACGACACATTGTACGAATTTTATATTTAACTTTATTTTTAGTAATAATTTCTATTTTCTGCCTATTATTAGTGCTGCTTGCTTTAAAATATCATTTTCCATTCGTAACTGTTTTAATTCTTTTCTTAATTTATCAAATTAATACGTTTTCTTCAACAGAACGGTTATCTTTAGTTTTAAACCTGCCTGAATTAGTAAATTGCTTAATTCAATTATAAGTAGCTGCTCTTGTAACATTGTACTCTTTAGCAAGACAAAACACTGACTTACCACTTTGATATAAAGCTACTATTTGTTTTTTAAATTCATCTGAATATGAGTTAATATTGGCCGTAATTATAATTCCTTTCTTTTAACTAATTTGTTCACTTGTCTACGTAATTAGTGTCCAATAAAGTGTAACCCATACAATTAAATTATTTTCAATAATAATAATCCAGAAAACATTCAAATTCATAAAGAACAATTAGACTATTAAAAACACATTTTATAAACGAACAAAATTTAATAAATAAATTAATTTTTCTAGTAATCTTCTGTCCTTGAAATTTTAATTAAAAAAATGTATTTTTATTTTCTGTTCTTAATTTTTAAATATAAAAAATAATAATAATTTTAATTTAATCATAACATTTTTGAAATTATTTTTTTTAAAAAATCAAAATAACACTTAATAATGAAAAATATTATAAAAAGAACACCAAATAAAAAAGAATGTATAATTAATAACAGAAAATAGTTTATATTTTTCAGAAAAATTATCTAAAAGAGAAAAACAATATGAGAAACATGAAAACATTACTACGATTAATGGGCGCTGCTGCTTTAACAACAGTTGCAGCAAGTTCAGTTGTTGCATGTGGAACTCAAACAAAAGCGCCAGCATTGAATGGCAAATACGAAACATTAGTACAATGATATAGTGATGAAAATACAAGTATAATTAAGCAAGAACTAAAAAAAGATGAAAGTGTTTCTGGCAAAGAAAATTATTCAATTGCTATTGTTGCTGCTGATAATACAAAAATTACAGCAACTAAATTTAATGAAAAATTATTAAAAGCAGGTGATGGTGCTGATTCTAATAAATCTCAAGCAGTAAGTAACGATGCTGCAGCCTTTTTAAAAGATTTAGGATTTACACCTGATAGCAAGAAGTTTTATTCAGCTGATGATGTTAAAGGGATTACTGCTTTATCTGCAAAAGTTGAAAGTATTGAAGCAGGTAAAATTGAAGCAAATAGCGGAAATACTGATTTTAATGTTGCTGCTGGTACTTGTAAAATTAATATTATGGATAAGGCAACTGGAAAAGATGCCAAATCTGTAAAAAAATATACTATTAATACTCTTAAGAAAGATACATTAGGTGTTCCTACTCAAGTAGGTACGCTTGTACAATCAGCAAAATTGGATTTAACTAAAGCTAATGGATTTGAACAAGGCAAAGATGTACTTAAGTCTTTACCTTGAAAAACTGATAATTCTAAAGAAAAAAATCTATATAATTATTTAGTTAACTTATTTAGTAAAGATAAAGTATCATTAGTTTGAACTTCTGATGCTCAAGGTCAAACAGCGATAATTAAGTATGCAGCTCAAAAAGTATACTTAACCGTAAAATTTGGAGAATTAAAAGTTACAACTACTATAGATTTTGGGACTCCACAAGTTTAAATATATTTTAAAAGATTGCAATTACAATCTTTTTTAATTTATATTCTTTTTTATCATTTAAAAAATATTATTAATAATTAAAATTATAAAAATAGTTTCAAATCAAGAAGAATATATAATAAATAGCAGAAAATAATTTATATTTTTTAGAAAATTATCTAAAAGAGGAGAAAACATTATATGAAAAATATAAAAAGATTATTACGATTAATGGCTGCCACTACTTTAATTACAACTGCAGAAAGTTCAATTGTTGCCTGTGATTTTGAAAAAAAAGTACCAATATTAAATGGTAAATATGAAAAATTATTAGACTGATATAGTGACAAAAATACGAGTTTAATTAATCAAGAATTAAAGAGGGATGAAACTACTGGTAAAGAGAAGTATTCAATTGAGGCTGATGACACAAAAATTATGATGACTAATTTTAAAAACAGTTTATTAAACGCAAACGACATTAGAAATCCAAATCAAGCAAAAGATGCTGATGCTGCAGCATTTTTGAAATAATTAGGAATTACAAGTGGTAGTGAAAATGAAGAATATTCATCTGATGATGTTAAAAAAATTACTACCTTATCTGCAAAAATTACAATTACTGAAGCGGGTAAAACTGAAGAAAATAATACAGGAACTGATTTTAAAGTTCTTGCTGGTAATTGTCAAATTGATATTATAAGCAAAGATGATGATAGTGTAGTAAAATCTTATACTATCAATACTGCTAAAAATGATGGATTAAACATTTCAAAGATAGTTATTACTGAACTTATTAGTGATAAAAATGCTTTAAAATTAACTGTTACGCAATGATTTAAACAAGGTGAGTCTGTTGCTAATTTTAAATTAGTAATAAATTCAGAAAGTAAACAAAAACAATTTGATTCTCTAGTTCAAATATTTAATACAAATGTTAGTACTCAGTTCCATGCTAGAGTTGATGATGGTCCATTAGTAACAGGAAATTTTAGAAATTTAAAAGTTTATTTAGCGATATATTTTGGTGGTGTTCATCTTTTACCTAGAATAGATTGTGGTATGCCACCAACTGTTTAAATCATTAAATATTTTAAAAAATATAATTACAGTTATTGTTAATTATCATATTTTTTTGTTACTATTAATACAAATGAAAATTATTAATAATTAGAGATTTGAAATCAGAAGAAATTAAAGTTATAACATTGATAAGTTAAAAAACTAAACTTTAAAATTATTAATTATAAAAATTAAAGAAGGGGAAAAAATATGTTAAAAGCAGGAAGTATATTAATATTTATTATTTTTATTTTAGAATCAATTTTTATAATTCCTTTATTATGAACAATACCCGGTTTTATTTTATAAAAAAAAGTAAGTAAAGGTGAAGCGACTACTGATCAAAAAATTGCTTTAGCAATATTAAGAATTATCTTTGGTGCTGCATTAGGTATTATTGGTGGTATTTTTATATTAGTTGATTTAAAAAATGATGAAAATAAAATCCAAAGATATTAATAAAAAACATCATTAATTAATGATGTTTTTTATTTTTTTAAATAGTTTTCCATTGGTTTTAATAAAAATTATTATATAATTTTTATAGTTTGATTTAAAAACAACTTTAAATTATTAACTAGGAGGAAAACAAATATGGAAGTTATTATTTTAGAAGCCACAAATCTGATGAATGAAATAATTTTACGTTATAAAAATGAAATTAACAAAATTCGCACCGGGAGAGTTAATCCTAATATCTTAGAACGAGTTAATGTTAAATGTTATGGTGGTGTTGATAATTTAAGTAATATTGCGCAAGTTAAAGTAGCAGAAGCACATCAATTATTAATTAAACCATATGATCGTAGTTTAATTAAAGACATTACAGAAGCTGTTACAAAAGCTGATTTGAAATTACAAATTAAAAGCGAAGCAGAGAATATACGTTTAATTTTCCCACAATTAACAGAAGACGTTCGTAAATCTTTAGTTAAAGATTTGAGTAAAAAAACTGAAGAATATAAAGTTAAAATCCGTAATTGTCGACGTGATACTGTTCAAAATCTGAAAAAAATAAAATTACCAGAAGATCAAGAAAAGCATGCAGAAACTACAATTCAAGATTTAACTGATAGTAAAATTAAAGAACTTGTATTAATAGAAAATATTAAAAAAGCCGATTTAATGAAAATTTAGCAATAAAGCAATAAATAGTTAGGGGTTAAATATTGTGAAAAAAAAGATAATAAATAAAGAAAATATAAAATCTAAAGTTTCTTTTTTTGCAAAACTTAGTAATTTTTTTAGAACCTATCGAAATCGTATTCTTACAAGTTTTATGTTAATTGCTTGTGGCGTATTATGAATGTTTATTGGCGCAGTTTATTTAGAACCAATTTTTGGTAATAAACCACAGTGATCAGCCTATACATTTATGATAATTAATACTTTAATTTTTGTTGATTGTTTATGAGAAATTATTAATTTAAGAAAACAATCAAATTGATCAGTTTTACTTAAAATTTTTATAATTTTAACAGGAGTCATACTTTTATGAGTTCCACTTGGTAAGGAAACTTTTGGCCCATATATTTATAATCATTATTGATTTGAAACTTGAATGACTTTATTAACTTTATTATTTTTCATTTGTATTTTTCTTTTAATTACTTGACGAAGTAAAAATTTTCAATTAAGTGATGTTGTTTTTATTTTTACTTGAATTATTTATTTAGTATTTGTTGTTAAAGCTGTTAATTTTTTAATGTTATCAGAAATTAAACTTTCAAAACTAGGATGACCAACATTATTGTTTTTATTCATTATTGTTATGTCTAATGATGTTGGTGCTTTTATTGGTGGTATAATTTATGGTAAAACAAAAATGGCACCAAGTATATCACCAAATAAAACTTGAGAAGGTGCTATTACCGGTTTAATAACAGCAATTATTTTAAGTATGATAACAGTGATTATTTTTTTAGAAACAAGCAATTATAATCCATTGCCTTTTTTAGAAGTTAATAGTAAAGCGCCAATCTATATTGCTTATTTTGCTACTATTTTTATTCTTTCAATCGTTAGTCAAATAGGTGATTTATTATTTTCTTATTTGAAACGTAATTATCATGTTAAGGATTTTTCAAATATTCTACCTGGACATGGAGGATTATTAGATCGTTTAGATTCATTTTCAACAGTAGTTATTTTTGGTTCTCTAATTACTCTAGAAGTTATTGCTTAATATATAAAATTTAAGGATGAAGTTATGTATATATTTTTAGCCATTTTAATTGGTTTATTTACAATATTATTTTTAATTACCTTGCATGAATTTGCTCATTTTGTAATTGCTAAATTATCAGGAGCATATGTATATGAATTCGCTATTGGTATGGGACCAAAATTTTTGCAGTGAGGTAAAAAAGAAACACGTTATACTTTAAGACTATTACCATTGGGTGGTTATGTTTCTATTGCTTCAGAAATTGCTGATGCTCCTAAAGGACGAGAAGATGAAGTAATTGATAGTAAACGAATGATGGAAAACTTGCAACGTGGTAAAAAAGCAGTTTTCATTAGTGCAGGTGCACTAATGAATTTATTATTAGCTTTTATTTTATTAATGATTGGATATGGAATTTACCCACATAAATATGATCCTAACTTGCCACCAACTTACGCAACAACAGGACCATTATATGAAACTGTTCAAAAATATAATGAATATAATCCAACTTTTAAAATTTTAGATACTGATGCTATTACTAGTATTTATAATACTGGTGATATTGAATCTAAACAATCAATTAAATCATATTATGATTTAGAAGCATGATTAAGTAAATATAATAAAAAGACTACTAATGGTACAGTTATTGCTGATTACGAAATTACTTTTGATAATAAAGATGATAAAACTGTTACTTTTAAACCAGTAGAACAAAAAGGAGTACTATTCATTGGTGTTAGTCAAGGCAGTTATTATTTAAATGCAGGACAAGTTATTAGTAATGGTATCATTGATGGTTTTAAAGATAGTTACAGTCTTTTACAAGCATTGGGACAATTAGTTACTTTTCATTGACAAAATTTATCAGGACCTGTTGGTATTGTTAAATCAACTAATAGTTTTTTAAATCCTGATTTATCATCAACACAAGTAGCAAGTACATATTTTCGTTGAGCAGCATTATTATCATCTAATTTATTTTTATTAAATATGTTACCAATTCCGCCATTGGATGGTTATAAATTTGTTGAAAATGCAGTTGAAGCAGTAACGAGAAAAAAATTAAATGAAAAATATAAAATTATTGTTACTATTGCTGGAGCTATATTATTTTTAGTTATCTTTATCGCCATTACTATTAAAGATATATTTTTTTAATTCTTTAGACATATTCCATAAATAAATTTTTTAAAAGTCAATTAATAATTTAAAATTTATTTTATAATTTCTTTATTAATAAAAAAATAAGGTGTTGATAAAAATGAATTTTGAAAATTTAAAAAAATTAAAAAACGAACAATTTTATAGATATTTTGGTATAAAACGTTTTCATTTTGATGAAATGTTAACAAAATTAATTGAAATAGAAAATTTAAAAAAAACTAAAGGTAGAAAATATAAACTTTCAGTTGAAGAAAGATTGATGATGACTTTAGTATACTGAAAAGAATATTATACTTTTTTCCAAATGAGTATTAAATATAAAATGAGTGCATCAAGTTGTTTTCGAAATATTACTTGAGTAGAAAATAAACTTAGTGATGACAAAGATTATCAGTTTTTAAAAACAAAATATATAGCTAACTAAAGTAATGTTTACTCATAAATAATGTAAAATAATAATATGTAATTTAAACATTTTTTGAATTTAAAAGTACAATTCAGCAATATTTAAAATAGATTAGGAAGATTAAATTATGCCAAAACCATACAGTGAAGACTTACGAAGAAAAGTAATAGAAGCCTATGAAAGTAAAAACATGAAAATTAAAGAAATTTGTAAAGTGTTCAATATTACTAGAAAGACTTTATTCTTATGAAGAAAAAGAAAAAAAGAAACTGGGCATATAAAACCAATTTTGAATTATCAAAAAGGACATAGCCACAAAATAAAGGATTTAGATGAATTAAAAAATTATTTAGCGCAAAATAAAGATGTTACAGTTCAAAAAGTAATTGAAAAATTTGGTGATATGACTAAAGAAACAGTTTATAACTATTTCAAAAAACTAAATTATACATATAAAAAAAACTTTTTTATATGAACAAAGAGATAAAAATAAACAAGAAGATTTTTTAAAAGAAATAGCTAAAATAATGAATGAAGATTTAGTATTATATATTGATGAATCTGGAATTGATGATAATGAATTTTATAAATATGGTTGATCTGAAAAAGGTAAAATATTATTTGATAATAAACCCGCATATAAAATAAAAAGAATTAGTATAATTGGTTCACTAAATAAATGTAAATTAAAAGCCCTATGAGCATTTGAAGGACATTGCAACAGTAAAATTTTTGAATCATATGTAAAAAATATACTAATTCCAGTATTAAAGCGTGGACAAATTATAGTTTTAGATAATGCAACGTTTCATAAATCTAAATTAACACAACAATTAATTGAAAATGCTGGATGCAAACTATTATTTCTTCCACCATATTCTCCTAATTTAAATCCAATTGAACATTTTTTATTTGCTATAAAACATAATATAAGAAAAATATTACCAAATTATTAACCAAATATTAAAAAAGCTATTGATTTTGTTTTTCAAGATATGAGTAAGCATTACTTTAGTTAGTTATAAATCAAAAATTAAGAAAAAAAAAGAAGATTTAAATGAATTTCAATTTTATTTAATTGATTCAACTGAAATTGAAATTGAAAGACCAACTAAAAAAACTACAGTTAGAATATTTTTCTGGTAAAAGTTGAATGTTTTCTATAAAATTTCAAATTATATATGACTTTTTTAATAAAAAAATTGTTGATATTTTTGCTGATAATGGAAAAGTACATGATTTTCAAATATTAAAAAATTCAAATCTTGAATTTTCAGAAAAAACAATAATTATTGGTGATTTGGGATATCAAGGAATACAAAATATTTATAAAAATACTATATTACACTATTAAAAAAACTAAAAATAAAAAATTAACTAAACATTACCAAAATATTAAAAATATTTTTTTAAAAATTTAAATTTTTATCAAGTTAATATAAAAATAATATTAACAATTTTTGTGTTTGAAATATAAATTTATTTTTAAAGTATTTTTTTAAAAATATTAACTTCTATAATTATTAACACTAAAAAATTTATAAATATTATTATTGACAATTGATTAAATTTATTTACGGAATATGTCTTATGTACAAATAAGTCGTTTATAATTTAATAAACCTTTTTTATAAACCTTTTTTTGCTTTTAATTTTCGTTTTCTAAATCTATATGATTTATATTTAGTTTTATCACATGTATTTCATAAAAAATCATCTATTTCTTTAAATAGTTATTCTGTTTGTTTTAAATTCAATTCATTTTGATTAAAATCGTGTTTGTCTCAATCAAAATGATTTGCAAATGGTAAATTTATCATTTTTAATCTTCCTTTCAAAATTTTGTTTGTTAATGATTTAATTATATTTTTTATAAAAATTAGGGAGTAAAATATGGCTTTTATTAGTAGTTATGCACAACTGAATAAAAAATATAATCTTAATTTTAGTGATAATAATTATGGTTTTAGTTGAGATATTTTTAAAGCATATGATTGGTGATGAATGAGCAGAATATTTTAATAATAATTGTTTTTATCGTTTTATACCAACAACACGTGGAACAAGAAAAACTCGAAACTGTTTAGCATTTGATTTATTTATATGTTGTAATTTTAGTGATAGTAGTGTTCAAGAAGTAAGGCGCTATGAAAATACTCATAGTGAAACAACAATTGGCGCTTTAATGAATGGATGGGTTACACTTTATTCTTATGAAGAAAAATAAAAAAAGAAACTGGGCATATAAAACCAATTTTGAATTATCAAAAAGGACATAGCCAAAAAATAAAGGATTTAGATCAATTAAAAAATTATTTAGCGCAAAATAAAGATGTTACAGTTCAAAAAGTGAGGCTTTTTAAAAATCTGTGTATCTTTTTACAAAGTTACTAGTTTAGATTAATTCTATCTTCAAATTTTATCATAAAATGAGCAATTGCTGTATTTCAATTTTGAATGGGCATTGTTCATTTTTTTGTTATATTTTCAATTGCTAAGTAAAATATTTTAAAAACTACCATATCATTTGGAAAAACTTTTTTATTTCTAATAACTTTTCGTAATTGACTATTAACAGATTCAATAGCATTTGTTGTATAAATAACTCTTTTGATTTCTGAATGATAACTAATAACAACCATTAAATTATCTCAATTTTTATATCATGATTTAGCAATTTGAGGATATTGTTTATTTCATTTACTTTCAAAAGATTCTAAAGCTTGCATTGCTTGTTCTTCACTACATGCACTATAAATTGGTTTTAAATCTGTAACTAGTGATTTTCTATGTTTGTATGAAACATATTTTAAACTATTTCTAATTTGATGAATTATGCATAATTGATGTTCGGTTTTAGGATAAACTGATTTTATTGCTTCTGACATTCCTGTTAAATCGTCACTACAAGCAATAAGAATATCATTTAAGCCTCGATTTTTCATTTCTGTGAAATTAGATAATCAAAACTTAGAACCTTCATTTTCACTAATTCATAAACCTAAAACATCTTTTTTACCTTCTAAATCAACTCCTAGTGCTATATAAACTGATTTGTTAATAATGAGTTTATCTTGTCGTACTTTAACTACTATACAATCAAAATAAACAATCGGATAAAAACTTTCTAATGGCCGATTTTGTCATGCTTTAACATCATCAATAACATCATCAGTAATTTGAATAATAACACTTTCACTAATATCAGCACCATGATATAACTCTTGTAACTGCATTCTAATATCTGATAAAGTCATGCCTTTGGCATATAATGAAAGAACTTGTTGATCAAAACCATCAAATCTTCTTTGTCTTTTTGCAACTATTACTGGCTCAAAATTACTATTACGATCTCGTGGTACATTAATCTCAATTTTACCTTGTTGGGTTATTAATTTTTTTGAATTTATACCATTGCGAGCATTATCACTATTATTATGTTGATTTTTTTCATATCCTAAATAATTTTGCATTTCAGAATTCAACATTTTTTCAACTAATCTTTTTGTTAATTATTTATATAAACCTCCCTCTTTAAAAACTGTTGTTAAATCTTCAGTATTTTCTAGTAATAAATCTACTGCTTTTTATATTGTATCATTATTATTAATATTTTTTTAGACATAAGTAACTCACTCTTTCTAGTTATTTAATTTTATTTACTATAATTAATTAAACATAGTTATTTTTGTAAGTTACACAGATTACTAAACATTACCATTAATTACAATATTTTATTATATTGACTTTATTTTTTCTTTAAAATATTATCCAATTTATCTAAACGAGCAGATTTAATATCACTATAAATCATATCAATACTACTTGTTTCTTTAAAGTATTTTTTAGAAAATGATTCACTTTTAACTTCATGCATATAATGTGAAGTCCTAGAATTATATTTTTTCAATCAACATCTATGCTAACATTAAAAATTTAAACAACATAATTAACATTTTTCGCTGATTTATCGCTTTCAATAATTTTTTTAGCATCTGCTAATTTAATGGCTACCATTTTCGTAATTCCTTGATTTTGCATAGTTGTGCCATATAATACATCACAATTTTCCATTGTGCCTGGACGATGAGTAACAATAATAAATTGTGTATATTGTGAAAAACTACGAACATATCTAGCAAAACGCTCTAAATTAGCTGGATCCAATGGCGCTTCAACCTCATCTAATATTGTCAATGGCAATGGCTTGACTTTTAAAATAGCAAATAATACTGCTAATGCAACTAATGATTTTTCACCGCCTGATAATAAGTTTAAATTACTAATTCTTTTACCAGGGGGATTAGCAAGCACTTCCACACCTGTATTTAAAATATCATCAGGTGATGTATATCGTAAACTACAAGTTCCTCCACCAAATAAAGTTTGAAATGTTTCGGGCAATACCATATTAATATCTTTTATTGTTTCATCAAATTGCGTTACCATAACATTATCCATTTCATCAATTGCTGTTAACAACGATTGTGATGCTAATTGCAATTCATCATGTTTAGTTTTTAAACGTAAATAACGTTCATTTTCATTTTCAAATTCTTCAATAGCATTAATATTTACAAATCCTAAATCTTCAATCTCACTACGTAATTGTTGTACCAAATTACGTGCTTGTTGTTCATCTGCTAATGGTTCACTATAATATTCTCTAGAATATTCATAAGTTAAATTATAAGTTTCGACCAAACGCCTTAAATGTTGTTCTACTTTTGACTCCATTTTTACTTGCTCAAGTTTTTGGTTATTTAATTTATCACTAGTCATAAAATGTTCTTGATTTAAACTATATAATTCATTTTCTAAAGTTTGCATTTGTTCTAATAATTGATGTTTCTGTTTACGAATTAATTGTAATTGACTTTTTATTGTCACTTGATCATATTCAGAATTTTCATATTGAATAAAAATATCATTTAATTGATTTGTAGTATCAATATCTAATTTTTGACCAGTCAATGTTTGATATTGAGTAGTTAATAATTGTGATTGATTAGTGATATAACTAATTTTACTAATCAATTTATTTATTGTTAAAATAGTTGTCAACTTTTGACCTTGATAATTATTTAATTCGCTTTCAATACTTGTTCTTTGGACATTTATATTAACTAATTGTTGTTCTAATGATTTAATTTCTTCTTTTAATTCAGAAACTATTAACTTTTCTTTAAAAACATTAATACTATTTTTATGTTGATAACCTCCAACAATAGCACCTCCAGCTTTAATTAATTGACCATCTAAAGTTACACATTGATATTTAGCAGCAATTAATTGTGAAATAACTCTTGCGCTTTCTAAGTCTTCACAAATAATAGTACGACCTAAAAGAAAATTAATAATCGGCTGAATTCTATTATCAACTGCTGTAACTAAATGATGAGCAAAACTTAAATAACCCGATTTACTATTAACAATAATTTCATCTTCTTTAGTCGCTGTTCGAACTTGAATTGAATTTAAAGGTAAAAAAGTGGCAATTCCCGCTTTATTTTGTTTTAAAAATTCAACAGCCTTGGTTGCATCTTTGTTAGTCACCGTAACAATGTTTTTTAAAGTATTGCCCAATATTTTAACAATCGCTTCACTATAAAAATCGGGCACCGAAATTAAATCACTCACTACTCCAATGATGCCATATAGTTTATCTTTATTATTTAAAATCGTTTGAACACCCAAATATTTTTGATTTTGTCGTTGTTGATAATTAATTATCGATTCTAATTGTGCTTTTTTTTCGCCTAAACCACGATGAATATTATTTTGTCCTAAAATTAAATCTTGATGCTGAACATTTAGTTCTTCAAATAAATTATTAATTTTATCAAAATTTTCTTGTTCTTTTTTTTGTAAAAAAGTTTTTTGTTCAATAATAGTAAGCAAAGTTTCAATTTCATTTTTTAATTTTTCAACTTCTGTTTGATCTTTTATTTCATTTTGTTTTGTTTTCATTAATGATTTTTGTTGTTCTAAAACTTGCAATAAACTATTAACATTAGATAAATTCATTTCTAAACTATTAATGTTTTTATCTAAATCATAACTTTTATTTTTTAAAAATTTTAATTGTTGTTCATTCTTACTAATATTTAAATTAAGTTGTTGTTGTAAAATTTCATTATCATTTATACTGACTGTTGTAAGTTTTAATTGATTATGATATGTCTCCAAATCTTTAACAATAATAGTAATTTCATATTTTTTTAAATTATCACGTAATTCAACATAAGTTTTAGCTTTCTGTGCTTGTTTTGCTAATGGTTCAATTTTTCTACTTATTTCACTAATAATATCATTAACTCTAACTAAATTTTCATTAGTACGCTCTAATTTACGTAATGACTCTTCTTTCCTCTTTTTGTATTTTGAAACACCCGCAGCCTCTTCAAATAAAGTTCTTCTTTCTTCTGGTTTAGAATCAGCAAATCGCGAAACATTACCTTGACTAATAATTGCAAGTGAACCCTTAGCTAAACCTGTACCCATAATAATTTCTTGTACATCTTTTAAACGAACACGAGCTTTATTAATGTAATATTCATTTTCTGAACTATTACGAAAAGTTATTCTAGTAATTTGTACTTCATTAAAATCAACTTTAAATATTTTATTATTATTATCAAAAACTAAAGTAACTTGAGCGCTATTTAATGGTTGTTTACCTTTAGCACCATTAAAAATTATATCTTCACTATTTTCACCACGTAATGATTTAACTGATTGTTCACCTAAAACTCAACGAATAGCATCATTAATATTAGACTTTCCAGAACCATTAGGACCGACAATACCTACAATATTATTATCAAATTCTATTGTTAAAGGCTCTGCAAATGACTTAAAACCATATGCTTCAATTCTTTTTAAGAATGCCATCTTACCTCACCTATTTTAAAATATATATTTATATTTTACCATGAATCAGTTTAATATTTATTATTAAGATTTAGCAGAAAATAATATAATAAATATATTAGGTAATGTTTAGTAATCTGTGTAACTTAGTGATTTTACAACTAAAATTTATTTAAAAAACATAGTTTTTAGGAAAGTCCCGAATATTGCATTATTATTTGTTCTTTAATTGTTTTATAATAAAATTTATTAATTCACAAATAAAATAATTTAGTACTAATAATATTACTAATAACGGAAATTATCTCCACATGTACTAGTGTGGAGGAAAAAATGAATTGAAATGAATTCAATAGCATATTTCAAAATGAAAACGATTGTTTGAAATATATAGCAAAGTTGAAAGTAATGAAATGTATCAGGTGTGCTTCTTCTAGTTTGAATGTTTCTGATTTGAGAAGAATAAGATGTTTGAAATGTCATCAAACATTTAGTATTCTTCATGACACCATTTTTCACAAGTCACAAACACCTTTGACATCTTGGTTTTATCTCATCTTTAGATGAATAAATGGACGGGTTACACTTTATTGGACACTAATTACGTATACAAGTGAACAAATTAGTTAAAAGAAAGGAATTATAATTATGGCCAATATTAACTCATATTCAGATGAATTTAAAAAACAAATAGTAGTTTTATATCAAAGTGGTAAGTCAGTGTCTTGTCTTGCTAAAGAGTACAATGTTACAAGAGCAGCTACTTATAATTGAATTAAGCAATTTACTAATTCAGGCAGTTTTAAAACCAAAGATAACCGTTCTGTTGAAGAAAATGAATTAATTAAATTAAGAAAAGAATTAAAAAAATTAAGAATGGAAAATGATATTTTAAAGCAAGCAGCACTAATAATAGGCAGAAAATAGAAATTATTACTAAAAATAAAGTTAAATATAAAATTCGTACAATGTGTCGTTTTTTAAAAATCTCTAAATCAACATATTATTTTAATTTCAAGAAAAAAGAAGATAAAATTCAAAATAATATGTATGATGAAGCTGTTATTATTGCTTTTAAAGAAAATAAAGAAGCTTATGGAACAAGAAAATTAAAAGTTGTTCTAAAAGAAAAGAAAATTAATTTATCAAGACGAAAAATTAAAAAAATTATGAATAAACATAATTTAATATCAAAACACACTAAATTATCATACAAAAATTATCATAATAAAGTCAATGATAGTCAAATTACTAATCTTGTTAATAGAGACTTTAATAATAGGTTTAAAAATGAAGTTATTGTTAGTGATTTAACTTATGTTCAAGTTAATGGTAAATGAAAGGTAATGTTTAGTAATCTGTGTAACTTACAAAAATAACTATTTTTAATTAATTCTAGTAAATAAAATTAAATAACTAGAAAGAGTGAGTTACTTATGTCTAAAAAACAAAATATTAATAATAATGATCCAATATCAAAAGCAGTAGATTTATTATTAGAAAATACTGAATATTTAACAACAGTTTTTAAAGGGGGGCTTATATAAAGAATTAACAAAAAGATTAGTTGAAAAAATGTTGAATTCTGAAATGCAAAATTATTTAGGATATGAAAAAAATCAACATAATAATAGTGAAAATGATCGTAATGGTATAAGTTCAAAAAAATTAATAACCCAACAAGGTAAAATTGAGATTAATGCACCACGAGATCGTAATAGTAATTTTGTGCCAGTAATAGTTGCAAAAAGACAAAGAAGATTTGATGGTTTTGATCAACAAGCTCTTTCATTAGACATATTCCGTAAATAAATTTAATCAATTGTCAATAATAATATTTATAAATTTTTTAGTGTTAATAATTATAGAAGTTAATATTTTTAAAAAAATACTTTAAAAATAAATTTATATTGAAAACACAAAAATTGTTAATATTATTTTTATATTAACTTGATAAAAATTTAAATTTTTAAAAAAATATTAAAAATATTTTTTTATTTTAATGGTTTTGTTTTATTAAAAATTTCACAAAGTAAGTTAAATCTTAAGTACATAAGTCTAAATATAATTTTTCTACATTTATTTATTAAAATTTTGAATCTTTGGAATGGCAACCTTTTTTAGGACTGTTTTTTGGTAGACATTTGTGCTTGGTGTTTTATGGGGGTTAAGTAGTTTAGAGTGCTGTGGATTCTTATGTTGTTTTATCAATTGATATAATCAAATAATTCTAATTTTAATTGGATTAATGATGTAAAATTTTTATCATTAATAAATTCTGTTTTGAAAGTTTTGAAAGTTGCTTCAGCAACAGCGTTATCATAAGGACAACCTTTTTTGCTTAAAGAGCGGGTAATATTGAAGGCTAATAAAAGTTTATCAATATTTTTATTATTAAATTCATTACCGCGATCGCTATGAAATATTTGAATATCTTTTAAACAACGATTTGAGCACATAAATGCTTGATATACTAATGATGCATCTTTTTTAGTACCTACATTTCGCGATTGTACAGGTCGATTAATAAGCAAATATAGTTTCATTTACCATTAACTTGAACATAAGTTAAATCACTAACAATAACTTCATTTTTAAGCATATTATTAAAGTCTCTATTAACAAGATTAGTAATTTGACTATCATTGACTTTATTATGATAATTTTTGTATGATAATTTAGTGTATTTTGATATTAAATTATGTTTATTCATAATTTTTTTAATTTTTCGTCTTGATAAATTAATTTTCTTTTCTTTTAGAACAAATTTTAATCTTCTTGTTCCATAAGCTTCTTTATTTTCTTTAAAAGCACTAATAACAGCTTCATCATACATATTATTTTTAATTTTATCTTCTTTTTTCTTGAAATTAAAATAATATGTTGATTTAGAGATTTTTAAAAAACGACACATTGTACGAATTTTATATTTAACTTTATTTTTAGTAATAATTTCTATTTTCTGCCTATTATTAGTGCTGCTTGCTTTAAAATATCATTTTCCATTCTTAATTGTTTTAATTATTTTCTTAATTTAATTAATTAATTTTCTTCAACAGAACGGTTATCTTTGGTTTTAAAACTGCCTGAATTAGTAAATTGCTTAATTCAATTATAAGTAGCTGCTCTTGTAACATTGTACTCTTTAGCAAGACAAGAAACTGACTTACCACTTTGATATAAAGCTACTATTTGTTTTTTAAATTCATCTGAATATGAGTTAATATTGGCCATAATTATAATTCCTTTCTTTTAACTAATTTGTTCACTTGTCTACGTAATTAGTGTCCAATAAAGTGTAACCCATCCGCTTTTTAATCAAGCAAAAACATGTTCAACTTTAATTCTAATTTTTGAAATAATTTTATTGTAGATTTTTTCTTGTTTAGTTAATTTTTTATTTTTAGTTTTTTTAATTGGTAATATAGTATTTTTATAAATATTTTGTATTACTTGATATCCCAAATCACCAATAATTATTGTTTTTTCTTAAAATTCAAGATTTGAATTTTTTAATATTTGAAAATCATGTACTTTTCCATTATCAGCAAAAATATCAACAATTTTTTTATTAAAAAAGTCATATATAATTTTAAATTTTATAGAAAACATTCAACTTTTACCAGAAAAATATTCTAACTGTAGTTTTTTTAGTTGGTCTTTCAATTTCAATTAATTTTGTTAACATTTCATCAAAATGAAAACGTTTTATACCAAAATATCTATAAAATTGTTCATTTTTTAGTTTTTTTTAAATTTTCAAAATTCATTTTTATCAACACCTTATTAATTTATTAATAAAGAAATTATAAAATAAATTTTAAATTATTAATTGACTTTTAAAAAATTTATTTACGGAATATGTCTATTATATGCCAAAGGCATGACTTTATCAGATATTAGAATGCAGTTACAAGAGTTATATCATGGTGCTGATATTAGTGAAAGTGTTATTAGTCAAATTACTGATGATGTTATTGATGATGTTAAAGCATGACAAAATCGGCCATTAGAAAGTGTTTATCCGATTGTTTATTTTGATTGTATAGTAGTTAAAGTACGA
This sequence comes from Spiroplasma ixodetis, assembly GCF_040369795.1. GTDB lineage: Bacteria > Bacillota_I > Bacilli_A > Mycoplasmatales > VBWQ01 > Spiroplasma_E > Spiroplasma_E ixodetis_B. Next base: position 639,537 of record NZ_AP028955.1, on the reverse strand, counting down.
CAAGATAAACGAATTATTAACAAATCAGTTTATATAGCACTAGGAGTTGATTTAGAAGGTAAAAAAAGATATTTTAGGTTTATGAATTAGTGAAAATGAAGGTTCTAAGTTTTGATTATCTAATTTCACAGAAATGAAAAATCGAGGCTTAAATGATATTGCTTGTAGTGACAATTTAACAGGAATGTCAGAAGCAATACAATCAGTTTATCCTAAAACCGAACATCAATTATGCATAGTCCATCAAATTAGAAATAGTTTAAAATATGTTTCATACAAACATAGAAAATAACTAATTACAGATTTAAAACCAATTTATAGTGCATGTAGTGAAGAACAAGCAATGCAAGCTTTAGAATCTTTTGAAATTAAATTAAATAAACAATATCCTCAAATTGCTAAATCATGATATAAAAATTGAGATAATTTAATGGTTTTTATTAGTTATCCTGCAGAAATCAAAAGAGTGATTTATACAACAAATGCTATTGAATCTGTTAATAGCCAATTACGAAAAGTTATTAGAAATAAAAAAGTTTTTCCAAATGATATGGCAGTTTTTAAAATATTTTACTTAGCAATTGAAAATATAACAAAAAAATGAATAATGTCCATTCAAAATTGCTCATTTTATGATAAAATTTGAAGATAGAATTAATCTAAACTAGTAAATTTGTAAAAAGATACACAGATTTTTAAAAAGCCTCAATTTTGCATTTCAGAATTCAACATTTTTTCAACTAATCTTTTTGTTAATTCTTTATATAAACCTCCCTCTTTAAAAACTGTTGTTAAATCTTCATTATTTTCTAATAATAAATCTACTGCTTTTGATATTGGATCATTATTATTAATATTTTGTTTTTTAGACATACGTAACTCACTCTTTCTAGTTATTTAATTTTATTTACTAGAATTAATTAAACATAGTTATTTTTGTAATTTACACAGATTACTAAACATTACCGTTAATTTCTAAATCTTCATATTTACTATTAAATTTTTCTTGTAATTCTTCAAATTTTTCTATTAATTTCATTGCATTTTGTAATTCTAATTGATTCATTTTTACACTCCTTTAAAATTTTCTAATTGTAATTCATTAATATAATATTCATATAAGTAATCTCAATTATTTGATGTTAAATACATATCTTCTTCAATCATGTTATTTATACATTTATTACAATAATACGTATTTTCTAATTCACTAAATCATATATAGCTAACTAAAGTAATGTTTATTCATATCTTGAAAAACAAAATCAATCGCTTTTTTAATATTTGGTCAATAATTTGGTAATATTTTTCTTATATTATGTTTTATAGCAAATCAAAAATGTTCAATTGGATTTAAATTAGGAGAATATGGCGGAAGAAATAATAGTTTGCATCCAGCATTTTCAATTAATTGTTGTGTTAATTTAGATTTATGAAACGTTGCATTATCTAAAACTATAATTTGTCCACGCTTTAATACTGGAATTAGTATATTTTTTACATATGATTCAAAAATTTTACTGTTGCAATGTCCTTCAAATGCTCATAGGGATTTTAATTTACCTTTATTTAGCGAACCAATTATACTCATTCTTTTTATTTTATATGCTGGTTTATTATCAAATAATCTTTTACCTTTTTCAGATCAACCATATTTATAAAATTCATTATCATCAATTCCAGATTCATCAATATATACTAAATCTTCATTCATTATTTTAGCTATTTATTTTAAAAAATATTATTGTTTATTTTTATCTCTTTGTTCATATATAGCTAACTAAAGTAATGTTTACTCATATCTTGAAAAACAAAATCAATAGCTTTTTTAATATTTGGTCAATAATTTGGTAATATTTTTCTTATATTATGTTTTATAGCGAATCAAAAATGCTCAATTGGATTTAAATTAGGAGAATATAGCGGAATAAATAATAGTTTGCATCCAGCATTTTCAATTAATTGTTTTGTTAATTTAGATTTATGAAACGTTGCATTATCTAAAACTATAATTTGTCCACTCTTTAATACTCGAATTAGTATATTTTTTACATATGATTCAAAAATTTTACTGTTGCAATGCCCTTCAAATGCTCATAGGGCTTTTAATTTGCCTTTATTTAGTGAACCAATTATACTCATTATTTTTATTTTATATGCGGGTTTATTATCAAATAATCTTTTACCTTTTTCAGATCAACCATATTTATAAAATTCATTATCATCAATTCCAGATTCATCAATATATAATACTAAATCTTCATTCATTATTTTAGCTATTTCTTTTAAAAAATCTTCTTGTTTATTTTTATCTCTTTGTTCATATAAAAAAGTTTTTTTATATGTATAATTTAGTTTTTTGAAATAGTTATAAACTGTTTCTTTAGTCATATCACCAAATTTTTCAATTACTTTTTGAACTGTAAAATCTTTATTTTACGCTAAATAATTTTTTTATTCATCTAAATCCTTTATTTTGTGGCTATGTCCTTTTTGATAATTCAAAATTGGTTTTATATGCCCAGTTTCTTTTTTTCTTTTTCTTCATAAGAATAAAGTCTTTCTAGTAATATTGAACACTTTACAAATTTCTTTAATTTTCATGTTTTTACTTTCATAGGCTTCTATTACTTTTCTTCGTAAGTCTTCAATGTATGGTTTTGGCATAATTTAATCTTCCTAATCTATTTTAAATATTGCTGAATTGTACTTTTAAATTCAAAAACTGTTTAAATTACATATTATTATTTTACATTATTTATGAGTAAACATTACTTTAGTTAGCTATATATTTTTCGTTATGAATATTACATTTCATTATTTTCACCAATTAATTTATAAAAACATTTATTACAAGTTCTATTTCCATATGATGAATTTTTATGACAAATATAACACGAACCTTTAATTCTATATTCTCTACATTCCATAATTATTAATCCCTTTCTATAATTTTTAATATTTCATCTATTTCAATATATTTTTGATTTTTAAGTAATTTTTCATTACATAAATTTTTAATTAATTCTATTTTTTCAACATTTAATAACATATTAATTTCCTTTAATACTTTAAATAAAATATTTTATTATTATGAGTTGATATATCTTTCATTGGTGTAACTATATAATTTATTGCTAAATAATTATCGTTATATTGATTATTTATTTTAAAACTTTTCATGCCTTGTTCTCATGTAATGTTATATTTAAAACATTCTTGATTTTTATCATTTTTAAAAATATAATAACCATTATATTGTTCATAAAATTCACAAGATATTAATTCATTTTCATTTCTAGTAATATTTGGAATATTTTTAATATATTTTAAAATATCACTACCTTTAACACTTTCAATATCTTTTGTAATTGATTTTTTACCTAATTTATAATAAAAATCTTCAATTATTTTTAATTCTATTTTTTTATTTTTTTAATCAATAATAGTATCTTTAATAGGAAATCATGTTTCATATTCACCAATTTCTAATAGCATACCTTTAGTTGTTTCTTTAATTTTATTTTTAATATCTAAATTAACATTAATCATTACATATCCTTTCTATAGACATATTCCGTAAATAAATTTTTTAAAAGTCAATTAATAATTTAAAATTTATTTTATAATTTCTTTATTAATAAATTAATAAGGTGTTGATAAAAATGAATTTTGAAAATTTAAAAACATTAAAAAATGAACAATTTTATAGATATTTTGGTATAAAACGTTTTCATTTTGATTAAATGTTAACAAAATTAATTGAAATATAAAATTTAAAAAAAAGTAAAGGTAGAAAATATAAACTTTCAGTTGAAGAAAGATTGATGATGACTTTAGTATACTGAAAAGAATATTATATTTTTTTCCAAATGAGTATTAAATATAAAATGAGTGCATCAAGTTGTTTTCGAAATATTACTTGAGTAGAAAATAAACTTAGTGATGACAAAGATTATCAGTTTTTAAAAACAAAATGAAAATCAAAAATTGATAAAAAACAAGAAGATTTAAATGAATTTCAATTTTATTTAATTGATTCAACTGAAATTGAAATTGAAAGACCAACTAAAAAAAACTACAGTTAGAATATTTTTCTGGTAAAAGTTGAATGTTTTCTATAAAATTTCAAATTATATATGACTTTTTAATAAAAAAATTGTTGATATTTTTGCTGATAATGGAAAAGTACATGATTTTCAAATATTAAAAAATTCAAATCTTGAATTTTCAGAAAAAACAATAATTATTGGTGATTTGGGATATCAAGGAATACAAAATATTTATAAAAATACTATATTACCAATTAAAAAAACTAAAAACAAAAAATTAACTAAACAAGAAAAAATCTACAATAAAATTATTTCAAAAATTAGAATTAAAGTTGAACATGTTTTTGCTTGATTAAAAAGATTCAAAATTTTAATAAATAAATGTAGAAAAAGTATATTTAGACTTATGTACTTAAGATTTAACTTACTTTGTGAAATTTTTAATAAAACAAAACCATTAAAATAAAAAAATATTAACTTCTATAATTATTAACACTAAAAAATTTATAAATATTATTATTGACAATTGATTAAATTTATTTACGGAATATGTCTTATATATAAGCCTTTTTTATCACTGTAGGTGATAAAAAAGGCTTATATACTACTAACTACTTATCTACTATACGTAAGGCTTATGCTACTTACAGTAGCATAAGCCTTGGAGGGTAGGGTTTTTAGGGGAAGAGAACCAAAAAAATATCAAATTGTAAAAGAGCAACACAAAAATTACTATTGGAATATTCCATCATAATAGTCTAAATAATTTTTTTATTTAGTTATGTAATAATTAATTAATTTAATAAAGTGCTGGTTTAATAAAATAATTAATTATAATTGTTTAACAATTAAAAAATGAGAGTGTTATCTCTCATTTAAGTTCTTATTAAATCTAACCATTAACTTGATACGCCCAGAAGATATTATTATTATGGATGTTAATATTAAATTAATGAATAAAGCATTAAATGAGAAAAAGGTTGTATTAGCGGCAATTGAATTAGGAAAACATGCTCAACATACAATTGATATTGGTTGATCTGAACATTTTCAAGCATATGCTAAATTTAAAATTACAACTACTACTGGTACTTGTTTTTGTAAAAAACCAGCAACTAATTTAGTTTATTTTTGACGATAATAAGATAATATAATTTTTAAATAATTTAATTAACTACTAGATGAGAATTAAAAATAAATTCTTTATCTAATTGATTTTGATATTCTGGATTTGTTATTAATCTTTGTTTTAGTTTTGGTTTATAATAAGTAAAATAAATAATAGTAGCAATTATAATAAATACTCAAAACATTAAAAACTTAATAGCAATTGCAATTAATATGATTCCTTTGTTGCTTACTAAATCATGAATCATATTATAATTAAAAATAATGAATTGACTAATTAAAAATAATAAACAGATAATAAACATAATTCATTCAATAACTTTTATTTTTATTTTTTTATAATAACCCATAACACAAGTTGCTGCTATAACAAAAAGATAAACAAAGATTGTTATATTAGTTGTAAATACCAACATTTGGTTATAATTAAAACTAATTCCAATTAAATCCGGAATTATTAGCATAATAATACAAACTATAATTGTAATTATAAAATTAATAGTATTACCATACATTGCAATATTTTCTTTATTTAATTTGGCTATTTTTTCACTAATGTATCCTTCTTTAGTTAATGGTTGTAGCATAGCTCCAGAATATAGCGCTACTTGTATTACACCATTCAATTTAATTGATAAAGTACAAATAACTAGTAAAATGATACCCGTTGTACCAGTAATGCCAGCAATAACATTATTTGGGTTATAATTATTACCACCATTTGCTCATCCGTTATTACCATTAGGTCCCTGTGAACTGATGGCACCAATAATTAAAATTGTAATCATTAAATAAAAAATAGTTGTCAAAAATAAGACAATAATTGTTTCCCTACCTAAATTTTTATTAGGATTTTTAACATTTTTTCCAATAACAGTAAAGGTCTCAAAACCAAGGAAAAAGTAGAAAAAATTACTAAAAGCATTATTAAAAATATTAATTGTAAAATGAAGATGTTTAGTACCAACAAATGCTTGTTGATAAACTATAGTGCCGTTTTTGATTACCAGAATAATGGCACAAATAATCAAAAAACAAGTTGACAATCATTTAATGATTCCTGAAATATTAACAAATCAACGAAAACCTCTTAATCCAAAATAGATACAACTTGTAACCAAACAATAAACTATAATTCCTAAACTATCAATAAATAAATTAGATCATCTATCAGGTAATCAAGAAAAAAATGATAATTGGTTTAAGTTAATTCTAAACATTGAAATAATACAACCAATAACAGTAGATGGTAAAATGATATATTGCATAAAGCCAATTATTCATCCTTAAAAACGACAAAAAGTTGCTCTAACATAAATATATGCTCCAATCATTATTACCAGCATAAACTTTACTAAATTTTAAAAAAGCACATGCACTAATAATAGCTATTATAGCGCCTAAAATCATAATTAAGATTAGATGTAATCCAACTCCGCCATTATTTGAATAATATATTCCTATAAAAGACATAGGAAAAGCTATTGTGCAAGTATAATTAAATCCAAAGTCACACCAGTTCTCCTAAGCCTATTTTTTGCTGCTTTGTTTTTTTGTTTTAAAGATTTATTTAAAACTTTTTGTGTGTTCATAGAATCCTCCTTTGAATTTATTTGATATTAACGATAATTATATAGTATATTTTATTTTAAATACAATAAAAACTATTTCTTTTGTTGTATAAAATAAATATTAGCAAATAGTTTAATAACATTGATTGATAATTAACAAAATATTTAAAATATAATTTAATCAATAAGTAAACATTGCAACTTGTTAAATGATTATGATATTATGGTTTTATGATTACTTTACCTGAACATATTAAAGGAGAAAAACATGAGTTATAATCACCAACAAATAGAAAAAAAATGACAGCAGTATTGATTAAAAAATGAAACTTTTAAAACAAACATTGATGATAATAAAAAACCAAAATCATATATTCTTGATATGTTCCCTTATCCTTCGGGATCAGGTTTACATGTTGGCCATCCTAAAGGTTATTGTGCTGCTGATGTTATTTCTAGAGTTAAAATAATGAATGGTTTTAATGTTTTGCATCCAATTGGTTGAGATGCTTTTGGTTTACCAGCTGAGCAATATGCCTTAAATACAGGTAATAATCCAGAGACATTTACTAAACAAAACATTAATAATTTTCGTAAACAATTACAAAGCATTGGTCTAAGTTTTGATTATAATAAAGAAGTTAATACTACAGATCCTCAACATTATAAGTGAACACAATGAATTTTCATTAAACTTTATGAACAAGGGTTAGCTGAAATTAAAGATGTTGAAGTTAATTTTTGTGAACAATTAGGAACTGTTTTAGCTAATGAAGAAATAATTAACATTAATGGTCATATGGTTTCTGAACGTGGTAATTTCCCAGTTATTAAAAAAGCAATGCGTCAGTGGGTTTTAAAAATTACTAAGTATGCTGAAAAATTATTAAAAGGATTAGATGATTTAGACTGGCCAAATAGTGTTAAGGAATTACAACGTAATTGAATTGGTAAAAGTGTTGGAACACTAGTTGATTTTATAGTTGAAAATAATAAATGTAAGGTTTCTATTTTTACTTCAAGAGTTGATACTATTTTTGGTGTTTCATTTTTAGTACTTGCTCCTGAACATCCATTAATTCATTATTTAACAACTAGTGAATATTCGAAAGCAGTTACTCAATACTGTTTAGATGCTAAAACTAAAACAGATTTAATGCGTCAAGGAGATGATACTTTAAAATCTGGTGTTTTTACTGGAAGTTATGCTATTCACCCTTTTACTAAAAGTAAATTACCAATTTGAGTTGGTGATTATGTTTTAAATCATTATGGGACGGGAGCAATTATGGGTGTTCCTGCACATGATAGTCGTGATTTTATTTTTGCTAAAAATAAAAATTTACCAATCAATTTTATTATGAAAACTAATAATAAAAATGAACCATTTTTGGGTAATAGTGAATATATTAACTCTGATTTTATTAATGGTAAGGATTTAGAAACAACTACTAATTTAATTGTTAAAAAATTACTAACTTTAAAACAAGGAAAAGTACATACTGCATATAAGTTACGAGATTGACTTTTTTCTCGTCAACGTTATTGAGGTGAACCTTTTCCGATAATTTATTGAGAAGATGGTACAATGTCAACAGTAGATGAACAACAATTACCAGTATTATTACCGAAAATGACTAATATTAAACCATCTAATTCAGGTAATGCACCTTTAACTAATGCACCAAATTCCTGATTACATGTAACTAGAAAAGATGGTGTAAAAGGAAAAAGAGAAATTAATACAATGCCACAATGAGCAGGTAGTTGTTGATATTATTTAGCATATATTTTAAAAAATGATGATGGTACTTATTGTGATTTTAATAGTGATATTGCGCAAAAACGTTTTAACTATTGATTACCGGTTGATTTATATATTGGCGGTCAAGAACACGCTGTTTTACATTTATTGTATGCTCGTTTCTGACATTTAGTACTATATGATTTAAAGTTAGTTAATGTTAAAGAGCCATTTTTAAAATTGGTAAATCAAGGTATGATTCTTGGTGAAAATAATGAAAAAATGTCTAAATCACGCGGTAATGTTGTTAATCCAGATGATATTATTAATGAGTATGGTGCTGATACTTTACGAATATATGAAATGTTTATGGGACCATTAACAGCGTCTTTACCGTGATTAAATAGTGGTTTAGTTGGTTGTTATAAGTTTTTAATGCGTATTTATCGTCTTGTTAATAAAGATGAGTATAAAATAAAAATTACTACTAAGAATGATAAATCATTAGATACAATTTATCATCAAACTGTAAAAAAAGTAACTAATGATATTAACAATTTAAATTTTAATACTGCTATTGCACAACTTATGATTTTTATCAATGCTTGTTATAAAGCACCAACTATTTATCAACAATATTTAGTTAATTTTTTAAAATTATTAAATCCATTTGCTCCACATATTGCTGAAGAATTATGATTTCAATTTGGTAATAAAGAAAGTATTAATAAAAGTCAGTTCCCAAGTTATGATGTAAAATTTTTGATTACTAGTGAAGTTACTATTGCTATTCAGATTAATGGTAAAACGAAAATAACTTTAGTAGTAAAAGAAAATTTAAATAATCAAGAAATTTTAAAAGTAGTTAATAATGAAGAAAAAGTAAAATATTGATTGAAAGATAAAACAATTATTAAGACAATTTGTATACCAAATAAGATCGTTAATTTTGTTGTTAAGTAAAGGAGGAATAATGAAAGTCGCTATTATTTTTGCAGCAGGAATTGGCAGTAGATTACAACCTATCTCAAATAATGTTCATAAATCGTTAATTAAATTTAAAGGTTTAACTTTAATCGAACATATAATTAATCATTTAATTGAAATACATGATTTAAAAAAAATTATTGTCATTACTGGTCATTTAAAAGATGAATTTAATTTTCTTACTAATAAATATTCAAAATTAATCTTAATAAATAATCAACATTTCCTTGATTATAATAGTGGTTATGCTTTGACATTAGTATCATCATATTTTAATGGTCAAGATGATATTTTTATTATTTCTGGTGATATGATTAGTACAAAAAATATTTTTTTAAATAATTTTTCAACTAATATGATGGCCGCTATTAATCGTGATCATGATAATATCAAAGAAGATTGAAGTTATAAATTAAACAAGGATGGTAATATTATTGATATTATTAAAAGTAAAAAAAAGGATAGTTTCTTGGCAGGAGAATGAAGTTATATTACTAAAAAATGAGCAAAAGTTATTGGTGAAGATTTAATAAATCAACAACAAGAACTTGTATTGCAAACAACAATGATTGGTAAATATTTAATTAGTAATAGTATTAAACATAATTTTGAATTAAAACCTTATGTTTTATCATTTGTTTGTCATTGGGATGTTGATAATATTATTGATTTAGAACGAACTAATAAATATTTTAAATAATTTAAGTAGTGAATTTTTTTCCAGAAGTTGTTGTTGAAACTACTGGAATTTCTTCACGATTACAACTATGTGCAACATTTTGGAATGGATTAGTAGTATTACCTTTTAATTTTAGTGCTTCTGCTGTTGCTTCTACTACTGTTTCATTTTCTGGATCTAGTGCATCTACTTCTTTAAAACTAACTTGTCCATTACTATTTGTAGAAACATTATTGTTTTGATTAACATTATCTTTATTTTTAATAATATTAACTGACTGATTTAGTTTAGGTTTTTTAGTTCGATTATTAAATAGTGAAAATAAAAGTTTTTTTAATCATATGTATGGAAAAAAAGAAATATAAGCGACATCTTTTGCAAATTTTACAATTCAATTTCTACTACTACCACCAGAAGAAGTATTTGCTTTTTCTTTTTTATCTTTTTCACCTTGTAATTTCTCAAAAATTTCTTTATTTGGTTGTTGCTGTTGTTGTGCTGACATAATTTTTCACATCCTTTTTTATTTAAAAATAATTAGGTTCCACTTATATAATAAAAAAGAATAAGTCGAACCTAATGGTCTTTAATAATTTAGTTTATTATGATGTTAGTATAACATATTTTCAATTTTTAAGCACAATAATTAAAAAAATAACATCCTTACTTTTGAGTTAATAAATCATAATTTTATTTAAAAATATTTATTTTATCTTTTAATTTTTATGAAAATTTTATACTGTATTTTGGATATTTTTAAAAATAAATATTTGGAAGAAAGGGAGAAAAAATATTATGAATGATAAAGAAAAAGCGGCAAAATTATTATATGTTGCAGAACAAGAAAGTAGAAAACTTGATTTATTACTTGCAAAAGCTAAGAAACAAGAAGAGACATTAAAAAAAATTGAAGAAGAAAAACAAATAAACAAACATAAATCAGGAAATCCGAAAATTTAAATCTCATTATTTAATTTTAGATAAAAACTCATGCAATAAAATTGTAATTTTATATAGTTTTAATATAGTTATAAATTTATTATTTTATTTTAAAAAGAAATATATTGAAATTAAAGGTTATTTAGAAAAATTAAATAACATTTATAAATTTAAAAAATATCCATAAATTAAAATATAGCTAACTAAAGTAATGTTTACTCATAAATAATGTAAAATAATAATATGTAATTTAAACAGTTTTTGAATTTAAAAGTACAATTCAGCAATATTTAAAATAGATTAGGAAGATTAAATTATGCCAAAACCATACAGTAGACATATTCCGTAAATAAATTTTTTAAAAGTCAATTAATAATTTAAAATTTATTTTATAATTTCTTTATTAATAAATTAATAAGGTGTTGATAAAAATGAATTTTGAAAATTTAAAAAATTAAAAAATGAACAATTTTATAGATATTTTGGTATAAAACGTTTTCATTTTGATGAAATGTTAACAAAATTAATTGAAATAGAAAATTTAAAAAAAACTAAAGGTAGAAAATATAAACTTTCAGTTGAAGAAAGATTGATGATGACTTTAGTATACTGAAAAGAATATTATACTTTTTTCCAAATGATTATTAAATATAAAATGAGTGCATCAAGTTGTTTTCGAAATATTACTTGAGTAGAAAATAAACTTAGTGATGACAAAGATTATCAGTTTTTAAAAACAAAATATAAATCAAAAATTGAGAAAAAACAAGAAGATTTAAATGAATTTCAATTTTATTTAATTGATTCAACTGAAATTGAAATTGAAAGACCAACTAAAAAAACTACAGTTAGAATATTTTTCTGGTAAAAGTTGAATGTTTTCTATAAAATTTCAAATTATATATGACTTTTTAATAAAAAAATTGTTGATATTTTTGCTGATAATGGAAAAGTACATGATTTTCAAATATTAAAAAATTCAAATCTTGAATTTTCAGAAAAAACAATAATTATTGGTGATTTGGGATATCAAGGAATACAAAATATTTATAAAAATACTATATTACCAATTAAAAAAACTAAAAATAAAAAATTAACTAAACAAGAAAAAATCTACAATAAAATTATTTCAAAAATTAGAATTAAAGTTGAACATGTTTTTGCTTGATTAAAAAGATTCAAAATTTTAATAAATAAATGTAGAAAAAGTATATTTAGACTTATGTACTTAAGATTTAACTTACTTTGTGAAATTTTTAATAAAACAAAACCATTAAAATAAAAAAATATTTTTAATATTTTTTTAAAAATTTAAATTTTTATAAAGTTAATATAAAAATAATATTAACAATTTTTGTGTTTGAAATATAAATTTATTTTTAAAGTATTTTTTTAAAAATATTAACTTCTATAATTATTAACACTAAAAAATTTATAAATATTATTATTGACAATTGATTAAATTTATTTACGGAATATGTCTTTTGTTATTTCTAAATCTATCTATTAAATTAATGCGCCCCATAAATTAATATTTATTAATTTATAAAAAATATCTATTGTCAGTAAGTATTATTAAACATAATAACTAAGATTTTAATTATAGCTAACTAAAGTAATGTTTACTCATATCTTGAAAAAAAACAATCGCTTTTTTAATATTTGGTCAATAATTTGGCAATATTTTTCTTATATTATGTTTTATAGCAAATCAAAAATGTTCAATTGGATTTAAATTAGGAGAATATGGTGGAAGAAATAATAGTTTGCATCCAGCATTTTCAATTAATTGTTGTGTTAATTTAGATTTATGAAACGCTGCATTATCTAAAACTATAATTTGTCCATGCTTTAATACTGGAATTAGCATATTTTTTACATATGATTCAAAAATTTTACTGTTGCAATGTCCTTCAAATTCTCATAGGGCTTTTAATTTACCTTTATTTAGTGAACCAATTATACTCATTCTTTTTATTTTATATGCGGGTTTATTATCAAATAATCTTTTACCTTTTTCAGATCAACCATATTTATAAAATTCATTATCATCAATTCCAGATTCATCAATATATAATACTAAATCTTCATTCATTATTTTAGCTATTTCTTTTAAAAAATCTTCTTGTTTAGTTTTATCTCTTTGTTCATATAAAAAAGTTTTTTTTATATGTATAATTTAGTTTTTTGAAATAGTTATAAACTGTTTCTTTAGTCATATCACCAAATTTTTCAATTACTTTTTGAACTGTAACATCTTTATTTTGCACTAAATAATTTTTTAATTCATCTAAATCCTTTATTTTGTGACTATGTCTTTTTTGATAATTCAAAATTGGTTTTATATGCCCAGTTTCTTTTTTTCTTTTTCTTCATAAGAAGAAAGTCTTTCTAGTAATATCGAACACTTTACAAATTTCTTTAATTTTCATGTTTTTACTTTCATAGGCTTCTATTACTTTTCTTCGTAAGTCTTCACTGTATGGTTTTGGCATAATTTAATCTTCCTAATCTATTTTAAATATTGCTGAATTGTACTTTTAAATTCAAAAACTGTTTAAATTGTATATTATTATTTTACATTATTTATGAGTAAACATTAGTTTAGTTAGCTATAATATCAATAATCTCGGTCGTTTTAGGTATCTCTGGTCTTTCAAACATATTAGTTTAAATGTTATTAATACCATTAGATAAATCTTTAACTTTAAATATATCTGCCTTGTGTACTATTTCTTGTTCTTCATTACTTTTAGTTACTGGCATTGGTACGATGTTAGAAAGCATTATCTTATCATCAACTTTTTGCTTTACTATTACTGTCGTATATTTTGTTTTAATATCTTTTGAATTTTTGCAAATTTGAGTATCATATCACTCTATAGGACTTTGAGTGTGTTCTCTCATTTTTTCTTTATTTTTTTGGGACCATCTTTGATAAGATTCTCGTTTTCTTGCTTTCGCTTCAGGCCTTTGAGCATATTTTAATTTTTTAGTTCCAACCTCAGGTTTTTGGTTATGTTTCCGTATTCTTTCTTTGCTTAAATTTTTTTGAATAATTTGAATTATTTTAACAATTTTTTCTATTTTTTAAATTAGTACTTTCTTTTTTTTCCATTGTATACATAATATTTTCCTTTCAAAAAATAAAAAAACCTATTTACTTTAAAAAATAAAGCAATCGGTTAAAAACTTATATTTAGATTAAAACATATAATTTTTATTACAATGATAATACATTAATATTTCTAAAAATAAAAAACAATTTTTTTATAATTAATTTTTTTTATTAGTGTTTTTTTCTTAACTTCCTTTTTCTTTAATTTTTTATTTTTTTCTTTTTCTTATTTCTTCTGAATCAATTTCAAAATGAAAGCTTTTTCTTTACCGTTTTAATAATAGTAGGTTCAAATATTTTATTAGTATCACCAATTGAAAAATCAATAAAAACATAATTAATATTTTCATTAGAACTAATAAATAATAGTTCATAATTTAACATTAATATTTCATTTCTCCTAGGAATAATAACTTTACCATGACGTTTAATCGCAACTAAGTTAATTTTATAATTGCTAGGAATTTTTAAAGTTTCTAGTTTTTTATTTGTAAACTTAGTATTTTTAACAATTACATTAGCTATTGAGTACTTTTCATCAACTGTAGTTAAATCTATTCCTAATTTTCAAATAGCACGATATGCAGTTTTCTTACCGGCTTCTGTTTCAGATAAAATAATATTAGTAATACCAATTGCTTCTAAAATTAGTTGGTGAGTACTATCAACAGCTTTAGCAATAAGATTAAGTGATGATAATGTATTGTGTTCACGATGAATTGCTAAAACATGAACAGCAGTAACAATTGAAGCTGCTAAATCAGAACCAATAGCAATAATAATATTTTGCACTTTATGAATTACAGCATCATTTAATGCATCAAGATTAGTCGAATCTAAAATTAAAGTTTCAGAAGCTATTGATGAAACTAATTGACAACGGTATTCTCTTTTATCAATAGTTAATGTAATTTTACCTAATTCTTCTAAAGTTTTAACAACTGAAATTCCGAATTTACCTAAACCAATGACACAAAAATCATTTTCTGATGAAGACATCTATATTTTTCTTTCTTAAATAATATTTACTTAAATATGTTATATTATACTAAATTATAAACTAATTCTTAAAATATTGGTATTTTACATTTAAAACTAATATTTAATAGAAATGACTATAGTATAGTATAATAATAAAAGAAAATGTTATTTTAGGATTTTTTTGATGCTATCTAAGGTTAATTATCGTAGTGTAAAAAATATTTTTAATTATTTGGTAATGTTTAGTAATCTGTGTAACTTAGTGATTTTACAACTAAAATTTATTTAAAAAACACAGTTTTTAGGAAAGCCCCAATTATTTTTTGTTGGTAAAACCCGTCCCCGACAAATGTTTAATTTATATTTTTTCACTTTATTAGTTTGAACAATACTTTTAATGACACCAATTGCCACAACAAAAGGACGATGAAACTTTTTACCTACCCTTTTTACTGCTAGTAGTGCGTTTTCTGACACTGGTTTAATAGTAAAAAGTACTGCTAATGATTTTACTTTCTTTGGTCAATTTATTATTTTAATTTTAATTAAATTTGGTGGTATTGGTTTAATTACAGTTAAACTAGCGATATTATCCTTATTTGTATTTAATCGACATACTAGTTTAAGAGAAAGATTACTAATGCAAGGTGAACGTGGTTCTAATAAATTAGGAACGACTATTGATGTATTAAAAATTGGTATTATTGTTATGACAATTACTGAATTTTTGGGAGCAATTGTTTTATTTTTATATTTTTATTTTGTACCTATCTCAGGAATAGAATATGGTCTAAACAATAATACAGGTTACTATAATCACATACTATTAGCATTATGATCTGGAATTTTCCACTCAATTTCTGCTGTTAATAATGCTGGATTTGATATAGTTGGTATAACTTCATTAGAACCTTTTCAGAGTGATTATTTTGTGCAGTTAATTTTTATTATTGAATTTGTAATTGGTGGTATTGGTTTTCCTGTTTATTATGATTTATATCATTGAATTAAAAGTAAAACTCATGGTAAAAAATTTAGATTTAGTTTATTCACTAAACTAACATTAATAACATATTTTTTAGTTGCGATATTGGGTGTTAGTAGTGTTATGTTTATTGAATATTTTTCACGTAATGTCATAACTCCGTCAAGGCAAGAGCGCATTTTTAAAAATTTATCGACATCTGATGCAATTATGGCTGTTTTTTTTAATACAATGTCAACAAGAAATGCTGGATACTATACAGTTGACTTAAATAAATTTCACCTTGCCTCACAAATGATCCAATCATTAATGATGTGAATTGGTTCTTCACCAGCAAGTACTGACGGAGGAATTAGAATGACAACTTTAGCAATTATTATTTTAACAATTTTTAATATTGCACGTGGCCGTAATGATGTTTTTGTATTCAAGCGTAAAATTCCTAATCAAACTGTTCGTATGTCATTTATATTCGGTGCACTTGGTTTTATTTTAGTTTTTGTATCAGTAATGATTATCACAATTGAAAATGTTTTTATAACAGATAATTCTGATATGACCTTTGCACAAGTAATTTTTGATGTTTCAAGCCCTTTTGGAACAACAGGACTTTCTTTATTTGATAATTCCAAATTAGGTATTTTTAGTCAACTTAGTTTAATTTTTGTCATGTTTGTGGGACAATTAGGAGTATCAACTACTGTTCTTGCTTGAAGTGATCGTAAATCAAAACCAACGATAAGTAGAGTTGAAGAAAACGTATTAATTGGATAAATTAAGAAAAGGTGAACACATATGATAAAAATTTTAGATGGTAAAATAATTGCCCAGCAAATTAAAGCAAAAATTCAATCACAAGTAATAACTATTAGTAATCGTAAACCTAAACTAGCAGTAATAATTATTGGTGAAGATTTAGCATCACAAATGTACGTACGAACTAAAATTAAAGCATGTAAAGAATGTGGTATTGATGGACAAGTATTTTCACTAACAACAACAGTAACACAAAAAGAAATAATTAATAAAATTAAAAAATTAAATAGTGACAATAATATTGACGGAATTTTAGTACAATTACCACTACCAAAACATTTAGATACATTAGCAATTATTAATAGCATTACTATTAATAAAGATGTTGATGGTTTAACAAATATTAATGCCGGAAGATTATTACAAGGTGATAAAAAAGCAATGTTACCTTGTACAGTAAAAGGTATTTTAAAATTACTAAATCACTATCAAATTCCCATTTCTAAACAAAATATTACTATCGTTAATGATAGTAATATTGTTGGTAAACCATTGGCTTTATCATTAACTAATATGGGAGCAACTGTTAGCATTGTTCATAAATTAACTAAAGACTTAACTATTTATACTAAAGAAGCTGATATCATTTGTAGTGCTACTGGTGTCTATAATATTATTAATAGTAGTCAAGTTAAACGTGATGTTGTTATTATTGATGTAGCAATTAATTATCAAGGTAAAGAAAAAAAAGTTGTTGGTGATATTAATTTTGAAATAATGAAAAATACCGCTTCAGCAATTACTCCTGTGCCTGGTGGTGTTGGACCAATGACTATTGCCATGTTATTAGAAAATTTAATGATTTGCTATCAATTAAATAATAAATATAATTAAATTAGGAAATTAAATGTTAAAGAAAAATTGGTTTAAGAAAAGATTAAATAATATTGAAAAAAATAATTTAGAATTATTAAAATTTAAGTTTTTAAAAGAAACTATTTCAAAAAAATAGTGTTTATTTTGATAGTACTTTACATTTTTTAAAACCTGAAAATTATTCAGATTATCAAATACATAACGAAAATAATACTATTATTTTTAAAATAGAAGTTAATACACAAAAATTATATGATGATTTAATAAAAGGGATGAACAATTTTGCATGAGATTATATTTTAAGTAAAAAATATATAAATATTAACACTGAATATAATTTAAAAACTAATGATTTTATTAATAAACTTAATCAAAACTTATTTCTTTTAAAGTGTAACCCATCCAAGAACAAATACCACATTTCACAACTGAACAAATACCAAAATTAAAACCAGAACAAATCAAAGCATTTTGACCAGAGCAAATTTCAGAATTTACAGAAGAACAAATAAAAGCATTTACAGCAAAACAAATACCATTTTTTATAAAAGAAGAAATACCCGCATTTTGACCAGAACAAATCAAAAACTTTTGATCATGACAAATCAAATCATTTACACAAGAACAAGTTATTTAACTGACAACTGAACAAATAGAAGCACTTGCCAAAGAACAAATACAAGCACTCACACAAGAACAAATTACTTGATTTACATCTGAACAAATTAAAAATTCACCACAACTTTTATTAATAAAAGAATAAATTAAAACTTTTAATTCAAAAGAAATAAATAACTATTATTTAAATAATAAAAGGTAATGTTTAGTAATCTGTGTAACTTACAAAAATAACTATGTTTAATTAATTCTGGTAAATAAAATTAAATAACTAGAAAGAGTGAGTTACGTATTTCTAAAAAACAAAATATTAATAATAATGATCCAATATCAAAAGCAGTAGATTTATTATTAGAAAATACTGAAGATTTAACAACATTTTTTAAAGAGGGAGGTTTATATAAATAATTAACGGTAATGTTTAGTAATCTGTGTAACTTACAAAAATAACTATTTTTAATTAATTCTAGTAAATAAAATTAAATAAATAGAAAGAGTGAGTTACTTATGTCTAAAAAAATATTAATAATAATGATACAATATAAAAAGCAGTAGATTTATTATTAGAAAATACTGAAGATTTAACAACAGTTTTTAAAGAGGGAGGTTTATATAAAGAATTAACAAAAAGATTAGTTGAAAAAATGTTGAATTCTGAAATGCAAAATTATTTAGGATATGAAAAAAATCAACATAATACTAGTGAAAATGCTCGTAATGGTATAAGTTCAAAAAAATTAATAACCCAACAAGGTAAAATTGAGATTAATGTACCACGAGATCGTAATAGTAATTTTGAGCCAGTAATAGTTGCAAAAAGACAAATAAGATTTGATGGTTTTGATCAACAAGTTCTTTCATTATATGCCAAAGGCATGACTTTATCAGATATTAGAATGCAGTTACAAGAGTTATATCATGGTGCTGATATTAGTGAAAGCGTTATTAGTCAAATTACTGATGATGTTATTGATGATGTTAAAGCATGACAAAATCGGCCATTAGAAAGTGTTTATCCGATTTTTTATTTTGATTGTATAGTAGTTAAAGTACGACAAGATAAACTAATTATTAACAAATCAGTTTATATAGCACTAGGAGTTGATTTAGAAGGTAAAAAAGATGTTTTAGGTTTATTAATTAGTGAAAATGAAGGTTCTAAGTTTTGATTATCTAATTTCACAGAAATGAAAAATCGAGGCTTAAATGATATTCTTATTGCTTGTAGTGACAATTTAACAGGAATGTCAGAAGCAATACAATCAGTTTATCCTAAAACCGAACATCAATTATGCATAGTTCATCAAATTAGAAATAGTTTAAAATATGTTTCATACAAACATAGAAAATCACTAGTTACAGATTTAAAACCAATTTATAGTGCATGTAGTGAAGAACAAGCAATGCAAGCTTTAGAATCTTTTGAAAGTAAATGAAATAAACAATATCATCAAATTGCTAAATCATGATATAAAAATTGAGATAATTTAATGGTTTTTATTAGTTATCCTGCAGAAATCAAAAGAGTGATTTATACAACAAATGCTATTGAATCTGTTAATAGTCAATTACAAAAAGTTATTATAAATAAAAAAGTTTTTCCAAATGATATGGCATTTTTTAAAATATTTTACTTAGCAATTGAAAATATAACAAAAAAATGAACAATGCCCATTCAAAATTGAAATACAGCAATTGCTCATTTTATGATAAAATTTGAAGATAGAATTAATCTAAACTAGTAACTTTGTAAAAAGATACACAGATTTTTAAAAAGCCTCTTTTTTTTAGTTGGTCTTTCAATTTCAATTTCAGTTGAATCAATTAAATAAAATTGAAATTAATTTAAATCTTCTTGTTTTTTCTCAATTTTTGATTTATATTTTGTTTTTAAAAACTGATAATCTTTTTCATCACTAAGTTTATTTTCTACTCAAGTAATATTTCGAAAACAACTTGATGGACTCATTTTATATTTAATACTCATTTGGAAAAAAGTATAATATTCTTTTCAGTATACTAAAGTCATCATCAATCTTTCTTCAACTGAAAGTTTATATTTTCTACCTTTATTTTTTTTAAATTTTCTATTTCAATTAATTTTGTTAACATTTCATCAAAATGAAAACGTTTTATACCAAAATATCTATAAAATTGTTCATTTTTTAATTTTTTTAAATTTTCAAAATTCATTTTTATCAACACCTTATTAATTTATTAATAAAGAAATTATAAAATAAATTTTAAATTATTAATTGACTTTTAAAAAAATACTTTAAAAATAAATTTATATTTCAAACACAAAAATTGTTAATATTATTTTTATATTAACTTGATAAAAATTTAAATTTTTAAAAAAATATTAAAAATATTTTTTTATTTTAATGGTTTTGTTTTATTAAAAATTTCACAAAGTAAGTTAAATCTTAAGTACATAAGTCTAAATATAATTTTTCTACATTTATTTATTAAAATTTTGAATCTTTTTAATCAAGCAAAAACATGTTCAACTTTAATTCTAATTTTTGAAATAATTTTATTGTAGATTTTTTCTTGTTTAGTTAATTTTTTATTTTTAGTTTTTTTAATTGGTAATATAGTATTTTTATAAATATTTTGTATTCCTTGATATCCCAAATCACCAATAATTATTGTTTTTTCTGAAAATTCAAGATTTGAATTTTTTAATATTTGAAAATCATGTACTTTTCCATTATCAGCAAAAATATCAACAATTTTTTTATTAAAAAAGTCATATATAGCTAACTAAAGTAATGTTTACTCATATCTTGAAAAACAAAATCAATAGCTTTTTTAATATTTGGTCAATAATTTGGTAATATTTTTCTTATATTATGTTTTATAACAAATCAAAAATGTTCAATTGGATTTAAATTAGGAGAATATGGTGGAAGAAATAATAGTTTGCATCCAGCATTTTCAATTAATTGTTGTGTTAATTTAGATTTATGAAAAGTTGCATTATCTAAAACTATAATTTGTCCACGCTTTAATACTGGAATTAGTATATTTTTTACATATGATTCAAAAATTTTACTATTGCAATGTCCTTCAAATGCTCATAGGGCTTTTAATTTACCTTTATTTAGCGAACCAATTATAATCATTCTTTTTATTTTATATGCGGGTTTATTATCAAATAATCTTTTACCTTTTTCAGATCAACCATATTTATAAAATTCATTATCATCAATTCCAGATTCATCAATATATACTAAATCTTCATTCATTATTTTAGCTATTTCTTTTAAAAAATCTGCTTGTTTATTTTTATCTCTTTGTTCATATAGAAAATTTTTTTATATGTATAATTTAGTTTTTTGAAATAGTTATAAACTGTTTCTTTAGTCATATCGCCAAATTTTTCAATTACTTTTTGAACTGTAACATCTTTATTTTGCGCTAAATAATTTTTTAATTCATCTAAATCCTTTATTTTGTGGATATGTCCTTTTTGATAATTCAAAATTGGTTTTATATGCCCAGTTTCTTTTTTTCTTTTTCTTCATAAGAATAAAGTCTTTCTAGTAGTATTGAACACTTTACAAATTTCTTTAATTTTCATGTTTTTACTTTCATAGGCTTCTATTACTTTTCTTCGTAAGTCTTCACTGTATGGTTTTGGCATAATTTAATCTTCCTAATCTATTTTAAATATTGCTGAATTGTACTTTTAAATTCAAAAACTGTTTAAATTACATATTATTATTTTACATTATTTATATAGCTAACTAAAGTAATGTTTACTCATATCTTGAAAAACAAAATCAATCGCTTTTTTAATATTTGGTCAATAATTTGGTAATATTTTTCTTATATTATGTTTTATAGCAAATCAAAAATGTTCAATTGGATTTAAATTAGGAGAATATGGTTGAAGAAATAATAGTTTGCATCCAGCATTTTCAATTAATTGTTGTGTTAATTTAGATTTATGAAACGTTGCATTATCTAAAACTATAATTTGTCCAAGCTTTAATACTGTAATTAGTATATTTTTTACATATGATTCAAAAATTTTACTGTTGCAATGTCCTTCAAATGCTCATAGGGCTTTTAATTTACCTTTTTCAGATCAACCATATTTATAAAATTCATTATCATCAATTCCATATTCATCAATATATACTAAATCTTCATTCATTATTTTAGCTATTTCTTTTAAAAAATCTTCTTGTTTATTTTTATCTCTTTGTTCATATAAAAAAGTTTTTTTATATGTATAATTTAGTTTTTTGAAATAGTTATAAACTGTTTCTTTAGTCATATCACCAAATTTTTCAATTACTTTTTGAACTGTAACATCTTTATTTTGCGCTAAATAATTTTTTAATTCATCTAAATCCTTTATTTTGTGGCTATGTCCTTTTTGATAATTCAAAATTGGTTTTATATGCCCAGTTTCTTTTTTTCTTTTTCTTCATAAGAATAAAGTCTTTCTAGTAATATTTAACACTTTACAAATTTCTTTAATTTTCATGTTTTTACTTTCATAGGCTTCTATTACTTTTCTTTGTAAGTCTTCACTGTATGGTTTTGGCATAATTTAATCTTCCTAATCTATTTTAAATATTGCTGAATTGTACTTTTAAATTCAAAAACTGTTTAAATTACATATTATTATTTTACATTATTTATGAGTAAACATTACTTTAGTTAGCTATAAGTAAACATTACTTGAGTTAGCTATATAATTTAAAATTTTATAGAAAACATTCAACTTTTACCAGAAAAATATTCTAACTGTAGTTTTTTTTAGTTGGTCTTTCAATTTCAATTTCAGTTGAATCAATTAAATAAAATTGAAATTCATTTAAATCTTCTTGTTTTTTCTCAATTTTTGATTTATATTTTGTTATTAAAAACTGATAATCTTTGTCATAACTAAGTTTATTTTCTACTCAAGTAATATTTCAAAAACAACTTGATGCACTCATTTTATATTTAATACTCATTTGGAAAAAAGTATAATATTCTTTTCAGTATACTAAAGTCATCATCAATCTTTCTTCAACTGAAAGTTTATATTTTCTACCTTTAGTTTTTTTTAAATTTTCTATTTCAATTAATTTTGTTAACATTTCATCAAAATGAAAACGTTTTATACCAAAATATCTATAAAATTGTTCATTTTTTAATTTTTTTAAATTTTCAAAATTCATTTTTATCAACGCCTTATTAATTTATTAATAAATAAATTATAAAATAAATTTTAAATTATTAATTGACTTTTAAAAAAATACTTTAAAAATAAATTTATATTTCAAACACAAAAATTGTTAATATTGTTTTTATATTAACTTGATAAAAATTTAAATTTTTAAAAAAATATTAAAAATATTTTTTTATTTTAATGGTTTTGTTTTATTAAAAATTTCACAAAGTAAGTTAAATCTTAAGTACATAAGTCTAAATATACTTTTTCTACATTTATTTATTAAAATTTTGAATCTTTTTAATCAAGCAAAAACATGTTCGACTTTAATTCTAATTTTTGAAATAATTTTATTGTAGATTTTTTCTTGTTTAGTTAATTTTTTATTTTTAGTTTTTTTAATTGGTAATATAGTATTTTTATAAATATTTTGTATTCCTTGATATCCAAAATCACCAATAATTATTGTTTTTTCTGAAAATTCAAGATTTGAATTTTTTAATATTTGAAAATCATGTACTTTTCCATTATCAGCAAAAATATCAACAATTTTTTTATTAAAAAAGTCATATATAATTTGAAATTTTATAGAAAACATTCAACTTTTACCAGAAAAATATTCTAACTGTAGTTTTTTTAGTTGGTCTTTCAATTTCAATTTCAGTTGAATCAATTAAATAAAATTGAAATTCATTTAAATCTTCTTGTTTTTTCTCAATTTTTGATTTATATTTTGTTTTTAAAAACTGATAATCTTTGTCATCACTAAGTTTATTTTCTACTCAAGTAATATTTCGAAAACAACTTGATGCACTCATTTTATATTTAATACTCATTTGGAAAAAAGTATAATATTCTTTTCAGTATACTAAAGTCATCATCAATCTTTCTTCAACTGAAAGTTTATATTTTCTACCTTTAGTTTTTTTTAAATTTTCTATTTCAATTAATTTTGTTCACATTTCATCAAAATGAAAACGTTTTATACCAAAATATCTATAAAATTGTTCATTTTTTAATTTTTTTAAATTTTCAAAATTCATTTTTATCAACACGTTATTAATTTATTAATAAAGAAATTATAAAATAAATTTTAAATTATTAATTGACTTTTAAAAAATTTATTTACGGAATATGTCTATTGATGAATCTGGAATTGCTGATAATGAATTTTATAAATATGGTTGATCTGAAAAAGGTAAAAGATTATTTGATAATAAATCCGCATATAAAATAAAAAGAATGAGTATAATCGGTTCACTAAATAAAGATAAATTAAAAGCCCTATGAGCATTTGAAGGACATTGCAACAGTAAAATTTTTGAATCATATGTAAAAAATATACTAATTCGAGTATTAAAGCGTGGACAAATTATAGTTTTAGATAATGCAACGTTTCATAAATCTAAATTAACACAACAATTAATTGAATATGATGGATGCAAACTATTATTTCTTCCACCATATTCTCATAATTTAAATCCAATTGAACATTTTTGATTTGCTATAAAACATAATATAAGAAAAATATTACCAAATTATTGACCAAATATTAAAAAAGCGATTGATTTTTTTTCAATATATGAGTAAACATTACTTTAGTTAGCTATACTTATAAATTCAACTATACAAAATTTTAAAAGTAATATAATAAAGTTAAAAGAAGTTTTTAGTACTTCTTCTAATATACAATACTTAGAGTATTGATTTATTTTTTTGAAAAAGATTTTTTAAAAAAAATTTAAAAATAATGGAAAAACAGTATCAATGAATGCAAAAATTTTTAGCGAAAGTAAAAGATGAAGTAATTAATGATGAAAGAAAAGAACTTGAATTTCTTTCTTTTAAGTTTGAAAAAGAAAATTTTTTCCCATGAGATAAAGAACTAGAGTTTGAATTACTTGAATTTACTTTAATATGAGAGGAACAAAAACAGAAAGAAAAGGATAAACTTATTGATAAAATTACAGCATTAAAAATAGAATTAAATTGTAAATTAAGTAGTAAAAAATGAGAATTGAAAGAAAAATTATATAAAATTAATAATCAACAAGAAATTATTTTAAATTTTCATAATAATAGTCTTAAAAAATTAGAAGTTTTTAAAAAACAGAAAACAAGTAAGATTTTTAAATTTAAAAGTAAATTAGTTAAGTTTTTAACTTTTGGTTATTATAATTTTGAAATAAGATTAGTCAATAGAATAGAATGTGAAAAAGTTGTTTTAAATAACCAAAAAGAGCAACTTTATAAAATTGGATTAAAAATTTGTAATATTAAAAAAAGTTGAAATAAAGTTTAAATAAAAATTAGAAAAAAAGACAAAGACTTAATTTATTTAAAGAAAATATTGTCTCTCTTGTTAAGGAAATAAATTCAATTAATGTACAAAATATTGAAATTTCAATAAACAATAGATTAATAACACAATTATAGTTATTCTTTTTATTTATTTGTGATCTAAAACTGGAGAAAATATATCCATTTATATGATAAAATTTTATTTATATATATAGACATGAAAGGATTTGTCACTTTGGAAAAAAGAGTATATTTTTTAAAGTTTAATAAAAAAATTCTTAAAATGGACTTAATAAGTTTTGGAACTGGTCTAATAGGTATTTGTTTGGGAATTTTAAGTATTTTAGCATTACAACCTTTTTGAGATAATGATAAAGCATCACTTTGAATAACTGTTGTTGCATTTTTTTTTGATATTACTAGTTTTACTTTAGCTTTTCTATCTTTTTTCTTAATGTTCCGTTTAATTAGATTAAAGAAAACTTTGATAAAACAAAATATGAAATTATATCGAAAAGATCAATTTAGTATTTCGCTTGATTTTATTAGTTTTTGTTTAGGTATTATTGGAACAAGTTGCGAAATTATTAGTGTTATTGTGCTTTTACCTCAATTTAATGATAATAAAGTTTTTTCATATCAAATTACTATTGTTGCTGTTGTTTTAAATATTATTAGTTGTATTACTTGCTTAATGTCAACATTAATTACTATTAATATTATTAAAGATTATAAACAAAGAGGAAATTCTATTATTTAAATATAATAATTCCCACTTTTAGCATAATTATTTTTTGTACTATGACAAGCTAAATTAATTATGTTAATATATTTTCAGTTTAAGTTTATGTTAGAAGGAGAAGTTATGAATAATAATGAAAAAATAAAAGGTAACTTTTATGTTCTGGGAGATAGTTTATCAGACACAGGAGCAGTAGTAAGTGGTTTTACAGTTCTTTTTAAGCATTTAAAAATACCTAAAATAGCTAAAATGTTGCCGCCATTTTATAAAAATTCTTTTTCTAATGGTCCTGCGGCAACACAAATTATTGCCGATTATTTGCATATAAATTTAACTTCTGCTTGAAGATTTGACCTTTTTTTATTTGCTGATGAGCAAATTGGTAATAATTATGCAGTTAGTGGAACTTTAGATAGTAGAAAAAAGAATTAACAGTAGAAAACTTTGTTATTAATCATTTTGATATTACTCATTAAGTAGATGCTTTAATTAGTCAGCATCATATTAATAGTAATGATATAATTTTAGTTGACTTTGGTGGTAATGATATTTTATATGCTTTTAAACAATCATTATTAAAGAGCCAAGAAGAAATTATTAATAAAGCAGTTGAGTTAATAAAAAATGCTTTAACTAAATTGATAAATAAAGGTGCTCAACATATTTTATTATGTAATGTGCATAATGTGAGTATTATCCCTTTATTTAAAAATAAAGAAAAAGATAAGGAACGTATTTTAAATTTAACTACTAATTTTAATAAAATGTTAGATGGTGTTATTGAAGAATTAAATAAAAATAAAAAAAATATTATTAAATATGATATGTTTGCATCAATAACAAACAATATTAATAAGTTTAAAAACTTGAATATTAATAACAATATTATTGATGCAGCAGTTACTACTGATTTTAGTGAAATAATTAATAACGGTATTATTGTTCCTCATTTCAATGAAGGTGTTAATGAAGAAAATATTAATAATTATTTCTTTTTTGATAGCATTCATCCTAATAAATGAGCGCACAATATTATGGCTCAAGAATTAATTAAATTAATAAATAATAATAAGAATTAATTAGAAATATTTATTTATAAGAGTTATAATTTTGTTATAAAGGAAAAAATAAATATGAAAAAAGAATGATTTAAATTAATTAAAGTTGATTTTATGCATGGAGTTGAAGAACCTTGATGTAATAACAAAGGTGTTGCAATATTACCATTTATAATTAAAGATGATGGTAGTCGTTATTTTATGCAAACATGTGAGAGTAATCCTTTATTTAATAAAAATAAGTTGGGTAAATATATAGCTAACTAAAGTAATGTTTACCCATATCTTGAAAAACAAAATCAATCGCTTTTTTAATATTTGGTCAATAATTTGGTAATATTTTTCTTATATTATGTTTTATAGCAAATCAAAAATGTTCAATTGGATTTAAATTAGTAGAATATGGTGGAAGAAATAATAGTTTGCATCCAGCATTTTCAATTAATTGTTGTGCTAATTTAGATTTATGAAACGTTGCATTATCTAAAACTATAATTTGTCCACGATTTAATACTGGAATTAGTATATTTTTTACATATGATTCAAAAATTTTACTGTTGCAATGTCCTTCAAATGCTCATAGGGCTTTTAATTTACCTTTATTTAGTGAACCAATTATACTCACTCTTTTTATTTTATATGCGGGTTTATTATCAAATAATCTTTTACCTTTTTCAGATCAACCATATTTATAAAATTAATTATCATCAATTCCAGATTCATCAATATATACTAAATCTTCATTAATTATTTTAGCTATTTCTTTTAAAAAATCTTCTTTTTTATTTTTATCTTTTTGTTCATATAAAAAAGTTTTTTTTATATGTATAATTTAGTTTTTTGAAATAGTTATAAACTGTTTCTTTAGTCATATCACCAAATTTTTCAATTACTTTTTGAACTGTAACATCTTTATTTTGCGCTAAATAATTTTTTAATTCATCTAAATCCTTTATTTTGTGGCTATGTCCTTTTTGATAATTCAAAATTGGTTTTATATGCCCAGTTTCTTTTTTTCTTTTTCTTCATAAGAATAAAGTCTTTCTAGTAATATTGAACACTTTACAAATTTCTTTAATTTTCATGTTTTTACTTTCATAGGCTTCTATTACTTTTCTTCGTAAGTCTTCACTGTATGGTTTCGGCATAATTTAATCTTCCTAATCTATTTTAAATATTGCTGAATTGTACTTTTAAATTCAAAAACTGTTTAAATTACATATTATTATTTTACATTATTTATGAGTAAACATTACTTTAGTTAGCTATAAGTTAAATCAATAACAATAACTTCATTTTTAAGCCTATTATTAAAGTCTCTATTAACAAGATTAGTAATTTGACTATCATTGACTTTATTATGATAATTTTTGTATGATAATTTAGTGTATTTTGATATTAAATTATGTTTATTCATAATTTTTTTAATTTTTCGTCTTGATAAATTAATTTTCTTTTCTTTTAGAACAACTTTTAATCTTCTTGTTCCATAAGTTTCTTTATTTTCTTTAAAAGCACTAATAACAGTTTCATCATACATATTATTTTGAATTTTATCTTCTTTTTTCTTGAAATTAAAATAATATGTTGATTTAGAGATTTTTAAAAAACGACACATTGTACGAATTTTATATTTAACTTTATTTTTAGTAATAATTTCTATTTTCTGCCTATTATTAGTGCTGCTTGCTTTAAAATATCATTTTCCATTAGTAACTGTTTGAATTCTTTTATTAATTTAATTAATTCATTTTCTTCAACAGAACGGTTATCTTTGGTTTTAAAACCGCCTGAATTAGTAAATTGCTTAATTCAATTATAAGTAGCTGCTCTTGTAACATTAAACATATTCCGTAAATAAATTTTTTAAAAGTCAATTAATAATTTAAAATTTATTTACGGAATATGTCTTTAGTAATTTTTTATTATATTATTCAATAGTTTTTTTAATGTTTTTAGAAACTTATGTATATTTTTGTTAATAATAAACTTTCTGCTGATATATTATATATAATTATATTATGTTTAAAATTATTTCAAAAATTTTAATTATAAAAGGCAGGAAATTAAGTATGGAAAACCTTAGTGTTGGCGAAATAGTAACAAAATTTAATTTAACAATTTTATATATTAATCCCAAAATTCCAATTGAAAAAAGAATTATTACTAATATCGGTACTAATCGTGGTGGTTTAGAGTTAACAGGATTTAAAACTAAACAAATCTCACGTAGTTGTCGTATAATTTTATTAAGCAGTAAAGAAAGCGAATATATTTCCTATTTACCAAAAACAGAATTTAAGAACCATTTTAGTAATATTTTAGAAGATCATATTCCCGCTATTTTTGTAACACCTAATTTTAAATTTAAAAAAGAATTATGTGACTGTGCTAAAGCGATTAATTCAACAGTTCCAATTATTGAAGTATTATTTTTTACTTCTGAATTTGCAGCAACAGTTTCTACGTATATTGTTGAACGTTTATCTGAATCTAAACGTTTACATGGTACTTTAGTAAATATTTTTGGTTATGGTGTCCTAATTACAGGTGAAAGTGGTATTGGTAAATCAGAAACAACATTAGATTTATTACGTAATGGGCACTTATTTGTTGGTGATGATAGTATTGATATTTTAAAAGTTAATAATAAAATTGTAGGAAAAGTTAATCCGATTATTAAAAATTTAATTGAAATTAGAGGAATAGGTATCCTAGATATTACCAAAATGTATGGATATCATGTTATAATGCATGAGAGTCAAGTAAATTTAATTATTAATTTAATTAGAATTGAAAATGATGGTTGAAATAAAGTTGATCGACTTGGTGATCATAATAACTTTGATGTTTTTTTTGAAATTAAAGTGCCTAAAATAATTATTCCTGTTAGTCCAGGAAGAAATTTAGCTTATTTAATTGAAGCAGCAGTTATTAGTTTAAAGTTAAAAGATGAAGGTCAAGACGCTACTGTTAGTTTTCAAAAACAAATAATTAGAAATTTAACAAAAAAGAAATAATTTAATTATTAAATTATCAAAAAGGAAAAAAATATGATTAATGATGATGGATACAATAGTTTAATTACCGATATTCCGGGAACGGGAATTCATATTTATTCGGTATTAATGGCAGTAGGGTTTTTAACTGCTGTCATTGCTTCATGAATAAAATTATATCTTCGTAATATTCCAACTAAAACTTTAGAATGAGGAACATTAGTTATTGCATTAGCGGGATTAATAGGAGCAAGAGCATGATATGTTCTTAATAATACTAGCGCAATTGAAAATGCACTTGATGTAGTTGCCGTTTGAAGAGGTGGTATGGCAATTGAAGGAGGCGTTACAGTTGGAATGATAGTAGGATTCTTTATTTTTTATCGTACTTCAAAACAGTTACAAATTTCAATGTGAGTTTTTATTGATTGTATTGTTCCGAATATTTTATTAGGTCAAGCGATTGGTAGATGAGGTAATTTTTTTAATCAAGAATTACTAGGAGCTGATGTTGGTCATCCTTTCAACTGATTACCAACATGAATAAATAATCATTTACATTATGGTTTTAATAGCAATAAACCAGATCCTGTTGCTGTTTATCGTCAACCTTTATTTTTATATGAGTCATTATCTTCATTATTTGGTTGATTCTTTTTAACTTTTTTTGTACCAAAAACAGGACAAATATTTAGTAAAAAACCATGAAAATTAGATTCTTCGCAATTTATTTCACCTTTAAAGACTAATCCAATTGTTGGAAAAGATTTTTTAAAACCTTGAACGGTTATTAAAAAAATTCATGGATATCGTAAATTTAAATATGAAAGTTGAAAACAAGCATATTTTGATTTTACACCCAATAAGAATAGTGTTAAAAGTTTTGAAAAAATACCTTGAAAAGATGTTAAAACACATTCAAAAGTTAAATCAAAGATAAAAAAATGATATTTAAAGATTAAATATAATATGCAACCACATTCTAAATCTTTAAATACTATGTATAATCCTAATAATTATCGAGTAACATATGCAGGAGTATCAGGTAGTTTATACTTTGTCTTTTATGGTATTATTAGAATGATTTTAGAACCGCTTCGTGATAATAGAGACATTATGAAAATAGCCAATGTTTCAACTTCGATGATAGTTTCTGGAATGTGAATTATTTTAGGTGTTATTTTAGTAATATTTGCACAAATTATTGCACCATCAAGATTTCGTAAAGGAGAATGATTATATGAAAAATCATACTAATAAAGAAAATAAATATGATTATGATTTAGTAGTTATTGGTGGTGGTCCAGCAGGAATGACAGCTGCTATTTATGCACAAAGAGCAAATCTTAAAACTGTGATTATTGAAAAATATATTGTTGGTGGAAAAATGATTAAAACTTCTGAAATTGAAAATTATCCAGGTTATGATTATATTTTAGGACCTGAATTATCAGAAAAAATGCAAAAGCAAGTTGAGAAACTACAAGTTGAATTTGTTACTGATGAAGTTATTAAAATCACAGATAGTGAAAATCATAAAATTAAAACAGTCCTTTTAAGTAGTGGTGATGTTCTTATTGCTAAAGGAGTAATTATAACTACTGGTTCATTAGAACGTAAAATTGGTATTCCTGGTGAAGAGGAATATGCTAATCGCGGTGTTTCTAATTGTGCTGTTTGTGATGGCGCTTTATTTAAGAATAAAATTATTAGTGTAGTTGGCGGTGGTTATGCTGCTTGTGAAGAATCTTTATATTTAACAAGATTTACTAATAAAGTTAATCTTATTCATCGTCGTGATCAATTTCGTGCTGATGATAAAACCGTTAATAAAGTTAAAAATAATGAAAATATTAATTTAATAACTGATCATGTTGTATTAAAAGTATTAGGTGCTGAGGATAAGAAAAAAGTAGGTAAATTAGAAATTCAAAATATTAAAACTAAGGAAATTAGTGAAATTACTACTGATGCCTTATTTCCTTATATTGGTTCTGATCCTGTTACAAAATTTGTTAAAGATTTAGATATTTGCGATAGCAATGGTTATATTATAGTTAATGATAAGTGCCAAACTAAAATCCCGGGATTATATGCAGCTGGTGATGTAATTGCTAAAAATTTAAGACAAATAGTAACTGCTGTTAACGATGGAGCGATTGCAGCACAATATTTAATAAATTTTATTGATAATTTTAATGAATAAAGTGTACAATTGAGGTGATAGTAATGATATCATTTACAACAAGTGTAAAAGATGAAATCTGTCAAAAAAGTTTTAAAAATTGTTGTCAGAAATCTTTGCTATCAGCATATTCGCTTATTAATGGTAAGATTACAAATTCAGATAAAATAAATAATGAGATTATTATTCATACTTTTCATAACAAAACCACTAGGTTAATATATAAATTTTTAAAAAATCAATATAAAGACGTAAAATTGATAGTTATGGTGGATGTTTTAAATAAATTTGAGCGTCCAAAGGTGTATAATATTCGTATTAATAATAAAATTGATTTTATTATTAATGATTTAATGCTTCAAGATAAATATCTTTTTATTGAGAAAGAAGCGATGCACCAGAATATAATAAAAGAGCATTGTATAAGAGCGTATATCGCAGGAATCTTCCTTGTAGTTGGCAGTATCAATTCTCCTTCAACACCTAACTACCATTTGGAATTACAATTTCATAATGATATGTTAGCTAAAAAAATTAAAAATATTTTATTAAAAAATTTTAAATTAAACTTTAAAACAATAAAACGTCGTAATAAAACGGTGCTTTATCTAAAAAAATCTAATATAATTTCTGACTTTTTAAAAATAATTGATTGTCCACAAGCAGTTTTCGCTTTTGAAGATAAACGCATTTCACGAGAATTATTTAATAATATTAATCGTTTTAATAATATTGATATTTCTAATCAACAAAAAATTTTAAATGCTGGAGACCAGCAAGTTATAATGATTTCTGTTTTAAAAGATAAAAAACTTTTCAAAGCGTTGTCATTAAAAGTTCAAATTATTTCAAATTTAAGATTAAAAAATCCTGAAGCATCACTTTCAGAATTGGGTGAACTTTACTATCAAGAAACTGGTTTTGTCATTACTAAGTCTGGGGTTAATCATTTAATTCGCGAAATTAAGAAAAAGTATCAAGAAACATTGTAAGTTAATAATAAAAGTATAAGAGGAGGCCATACAATGAAAAAGAAAGAAATTTTAAGCAAAGGTCGTCAAGATTTATTGAATGCTTTTGGAAAACGAATGAAAACTTTACGTAATCAAAAAGGTAGAAAATTTTCACAAGAGAAACTTGGAGAAGCAAGCGGCCTACATCGTAATTATATTTCTGATGCTGAAAGAGGAACAAGAAACGTATCTTTAGTTGCAATCTTAAAAATAATTAATGGGTTGGATTCATCTATTAGTGAGTTTTTTGCTTTAGGGTTTGATAATATTGATACTTCAAATTTATATGACACATTTAGTGTTGAATAAAATCAATTTTATACACTTTTAGTAGTGCTTTATAAACAAGTACTACTTTTTTATTATTTTATTTTTTATTAAAAATAAATTTGAGAAAAGTTATTAGTACTTTTTATAAAATTAATTGATATTCACTAGTAATTATTTTATCTTAATGAAGATTATGAAATTTATTCACCTTATATTAGGGATAATTAATCATTAAAATGTTATAATTTAATTATTGATTATCATTAAGAAATTATTATGACAATAGAAAATACAGAAGTTGAAATTGAAAATGTTACTACTAATGTTGATAACGCTAAAAAAGAATATTATCAATTAAGTAATATTATTTCACCTATATTTGGTCTTAATCACCAAAAAATAACTACGATTCCAATTAATATTAAAAAAGCCGATAGCAGTTCTAGCGCTATTGAGCAATATGTTGATAAAAAAACTAAAGAAAATATTTTTCGTGAAAAAGAAGTAGCGTATAATAATTCTAGTAATCTTGATAATACTAGAATTGCACAAATTAAAAAAAATAGAGAAAAACAACAAATATATGATAGTTTACCATCGCGCTATCTAGAATTTCGCGATAAAATATTTAAAGAAACTACATCTATTAATTACAATAATGCAAGTAATAATAACGATACAGTTATTACAACTATTGATTTGTTAGTTGATGATATTTTAGATGAAAATAAATAGGAGATGCTATGAATAATATAATAAAATCCAATATTATTGACGAATTAAAATGACGTAATATCTTAAAAGATATTAGTAGCATAGATAAAGTAATTAATGCAGGAAAATTAGGAAAAGGAATATATTGTGGTTTTGATCCAACTAATGATTCATTACATTTAGGTAATTTACTACAAATTATTTTATTGCATCGTTTTGCTATATTTGGTTTTCAACCAATTGCTGTTATTGGTGGTACAACGGCAATGATCGGTGATCCAAGTGGTAAAAATAAAGAACGTAATTTATTAGATGAAAATGTGTTACAAACTAATGTTAGAAAAATAAAAGAGCAGTTAGTGACATTATTAAGTTATGAAAATATTGATAATTTAACATCATTAGAATTAATTAAAACATGTAATTTATTAAATGATAAAGAATATGAAACATTAGAGATGATTATTAAAAGTATTAATCCAAATAATCGATATCAACAGACTTTAAGTAGTATTTTAAAAACATTGCCCTTACCTTGAGAAGAATTAGGATTATCAGCATCAGTACTAAAAAATTTATATGAAATTTGTAATTTTGATCAAAAGTGAATTACTATGAAAAGTGATTTAAATAATCTTTCTTTTAAAAAATTGTTAAATTATTGTGATAGTTATGTAGAAACTTGAATTACATTTTTAAAATTACCATTGGGAACATTAAACAATAAAATTAAGCCAATTAAAATTATTAATAATCAAACATGATTAGGTCCACTAACAGTTACAAATTTTTTGCGTGATATTGGTAAGCATTTTAATATTAATCAAATGTTAGGAAAAGAAATGATTGCTAATCGTTTAAATTCTGGATTTTCTTATACTGAATTTTCTTATATGGTATTACAAGCGTATGATTTTTATCATTTATATGAAAAAGAGCAATGTTATATTCAATCTGGTGGTAGTGATCAATGAGGTAATATTACTGCTGGTTTAGATTTAATTAGAAAACAAAAAGGTGATGAACATCATGCTGCTGGTATTACTATTAATTTATTAACTAAATCTAATGGTGAAAAATTTGGTAAAAGCGAAAAAGGTGCTATATTTTTAAATAGTGAAAAAACTTCACCTTATGAGTTATATCAATTTTTATTTAATCAGGAAGATAAAGATTTGCCTACTTTTTTTAATTCTTTAACTTTATTTAGTGAAGAACAAATAGCAAAAATTTTGGTAATTCATAATAGTGATGTTAAGCAACATTATGGACAAAAGATTTTAGCAGCTTTATTAACGGTATTTATTCATAAATTAAATGGATATTTTAGTGCTATTAATATTACTAATGCTTTTTTCCACGATCGGATTCATCAAATGATTTCATTTGAGATTTTACAGGTTTTAAAAGATGTACCACATTTTAATCTTGATCATAATGAACAAATAATTGATTTTTTAGTTAATAATCAAATTTGTAATTCAAAAAGAATAGCAAGAGAACTAATTATACAAGGTTCAATAGTCGTTAATGGTGAAAAAATTACCAATATAAATTTTATTATTAGTAAAAAAAACGCAATTAATAATCAAGTAACGGTTATTAAAAAAGGTAAGCGTCATTATTTTATAGTTGTTCATAAATAAGGAAGGGTATTTAAATATGATATTTATTAATGTTTCTCCATTATTATGGGATATTATTATTTTTGGTATTGTTACTGGTTTTTTATTGGGGGAAGAGCATTAATATTTATTAGCGCTGGTAATTTACTTAGTATTGGTTTAATGTTGGCATTTAAACCAATGTTAATAAATTATTTTAAAAATATGGTATCACCATGGTTTAGTGACCTTAGCGGTAGTTTTGCTTCATTTAAGAATTTATTAACTGATAATATTGGATTTTTGATATATGCTATTGTTTGGATTATTGGCATTAATATTTTATTTTGAATAATCTATATTATTTTATATTTTGTACTTTTTAATAAAAATAAAATTGAACATAAAGCAATAAATGCTACATTTGGAATTTTAATTAATTTTATTAGAATTAGTATTTTAGGTAGTATCGTAATTATTATGATGGTTACTAGTGTTTTCGGTAATAAATCATTAAGTTATGGTGTTATTAAAAATGAAATACCGACAATTTCTGTTACTCATAAAATATTTAGTAGTATTGATAATAATCTTCCTTTTTTAAATGTTAATGTAACAGACATTAACACTGTTATTGATTTATATCAAAATAGTGAAACATTAAAACAAAGTATAAACAAATTAAAAAATAATACAAATTATGAGGGATGTTACAGTACTGTTGAAAAGTTAAAAATGATAGGTATATTAAGAGTAGATGAAACCGATAAAATTGCTAATGCTCTAAAAGAAATGGAATCAACAGGTGATATCATTGCTAATAAAAAAATAATTATAGATCTCTTGCGACAACACGGAGTTGATAATTTTTTATATGTTAATTATATGGTATCAGTTTTTAATGCTTATGCTAATATACTTAATTTATATTCGGAAGTAGTACAAATATTCGATGATAATTTAAAAGATATGCCAATAATAGATACTACACTTCCACAAAATATGGATCGTTATAATCTTTTAAAGCCTAAAATTTCTGCTTTTACTAATTCAATTAAAGATGGAATGGTGAGAGAACATATTATTCAAAATTTAAAAAATATTTATAATCCGTTTTAATAAAAATAAAAAAATAGTTGAGGCATTTAATTTTTATTTATAACTGGAGTAGTATTTTTTTCTTTGTGTTTTAAAAAAATATGATATTATTACCTAGTAATTTAATAAATGTTCTTTCCTAGTATAGATATTTTCTATATTAGGATTTTTATTAAGTTAATTTTAATAATCAAAGGAAGATAAAGAATATGTTAGATGATTTATTAAGAAAAACATTAGAAAACACACCTAAAGAATATAAGAAAAATATGATTGATAGTTTCAGAATAAATATATAGCTAACTAAAGTAATGTTTACTCATATCTTGAAAAACAAAATCAATAGCTTTTTTAATATTTGGTCAATAATTTGGTAATATTTTTCTTATATTATGTTTTATAGC
This sequence comes from Spiroplasma ixodetis, assembly GCF_040369795.1. Classification (GTDB taxonomy): domain Bacteria; phylum Bacillota_I; class Bacilli_A; order Mycoplasmatales; family VBWQ01; genus Spiroplasma_E; species Spiroplasma_E ixodetis_B. Next base: position 601,539 of record NZ_AP028955.1, on the reverse strand, counting down.
AAATCAAAAATGTTCAATTGGATTTAAATTAGGAGAATATGGCGGAAGAAATAATAGTTTGCATGAGGCTTTTTAAAAATCTGTGTATCTTTTTACAAAGTTACTAGTTTAGATTAAGTCTATCTTCAAATTTTATCATAAAATGAGCAATTGCTGTATTTCAATTTTGAATGGGCATTGTTCATTTTTTTGTTATATTTTCAATTGCTAAGTAAAATATTTTAAAAACTGCCATATCATTTGGAAAAACTTTTTTATTTCTAATAACTTTTCGTAATTGACTATTAACAGATTCAATAGCATTTCTTGTATAAATCACTCTTTTGATTTCTGCATGATAACTAATAAAAACCATTAAATTATCTCAATTTTTATATCATGATTTAGCGATTTGAGGATATTGTTTATTTCATTTACTTTCAAAAGATTCTAAAGCTTGCATTGCTTGTTCTTCACTACATGCACTATAAATTGGTTTTAAATCTGTAACTAGTGATTTTCTATGTTTGTATGAAACATATTTTAAACTATTTCTAATTTGATGAACTATGCATAATTGATGTTCGGTTTTAGGATAAACTGATTGTATCGCTTCTGACATCCCTGTTAAATTGTCACTACAAGCAATAATAATATCATTTAAGCCTCGATTTTTCATTTCTGTGAAATTAGATAATCAAAACTTAGAACCTTCATTTTCACTAATTCATAAGCCTAAAACATCTTTTTTACCTTCTAAATCAACTCCTAGTGCTATATAAACTGATTTGTTAATAATTAGTTTATCTTGTCGTACTTTAACTACTATACAATCAAAATAAACAATCGGATAAACACTTTCTAATGGCCGATTTTGTCATGCTTTAACATCATCAAGAACATCATCAGTAATTTGACTAATAACACTTTCGCTAATATCAGAACCATGATATAGCTCTTGTAACTGCATTCTAATATCTGATAAAGTCATGCATTTGGCATATAATGAAAGAACTTGTTGATCAAAACCATCAAATCTTCTTTGTCTTTTTGCAACTATTACTGGCTCAAAATTACTATTACGATCTCGTGGTACATTAATCTCAATTTTACCTTGTTGGGTTATTAATTTTTTTGAACTTATACCATTACGAGCATTTTCACTAGTATTATGTTGATTTTTTTCATATCCTAAATAATTTTGCATTTCAGAATTAAACATTTTTTCAACTAATCTTTTTGTTAATTCTTTATATAAACCTCCCTCTTTAAAAACTGTTGTTAAATCTTCAGTATTTTCTAGTAATAAATCTACTACTTTTGATATTGGAACATTATTATTAATATTTTGTTTTTTAGACATAAGTAACTCACTCTTTCTAGTTATTTAATTTTATTTACTAGAATTAATTAAACATAGTTATTTTTGTAAGTTACACAGATTACTAAACATTACCGAACAATTATTACTTATTTCTACATTTACTGTTTTTGTTAAATTAAATTCTTGAGGGATAGGTGATTAAGTAATATTTAAACTAGTTATGTTATTAAGTTTTGCTAATTCTTCTCTTACTTTAACTAATTCAAGTTCAACTTTAGTGCTTTCTAATTGTTTTTTAACAATTTTTGCTCTTACTGTTTCTAATTGTAATTCTTCTAATTTCCTCTGAAGAATACTTGATTTTTCATTATTCTCATCTTCTAGTTCTACTTTCTCTTGTTTATTTTGTTTAATCGTAGCTTTAATAACTACACCCATCATAGCACCAGATGTGCCTGCACTAGCTGCTATTCCTAAATCAGAACATTGAAAGCCATCAATTCCACCAGCCGCTAATGTTACTAATGTAGCAGCACCGGCAGCTATTATAGGTAAATTTTTTTCGAAAAATTTTTTTCTTGATAGCGAAGGTTTAACAACTTCCACTAAATAATTATTTTCATCTTGTATTGAAGAAGCAAATGAAGATTTACTAATATCCATTTTTATTTTTCTCTTTCTAATCTATGAAAAATATTATTCTGATTAATATAATTTAATAAAAAACTAATATAAATAAAAAATACTTATATTAGTAATGAACATATATTAAATTATTAATAATACTATCACAAATATTGATTTTAATAAAATTTAATATTTCATTTTATTACTAAAATAATTTATTATAATAAATATTAAAAATAAAGTAATTTTTCTTTTATAAAAAAAATATTAGATATAATACTTGTAAACTAAAATATAGTTTTTGACCTATTGTTTTATTTTTTAACAAATAGGTTTTTATTTTAAAAGGGGGACAAAATGAAAATAATTAAAAAAGAGCAATTATTTACTAACAAAACTTATTTAATAAATTATGAAACTATAGAAAAAAGTAAAAAAAACTACTAAATTTAAAAGCAGAAAAAATAAAACTTATTGAAAAAAGTGAGAAAATTGAAAAAGAAATTAATAATTATCAAAAAAACTATTCAATTTTGAATTAAACAAAATAAATAAATAGAAGATAAAGTATTTCAATTTAATATTCAAATCTATAAATTAAAGGAACAAAAAATTAACAAAATTAAAAATTTTTTTATTAATCTTTTTTCATTTGGAAAAATAAATAAAAATAAAAGTATTAATAATTTAATCGAAACAGAAGAAATAAATTGTGAATTATTTAAAAAAACAAAATTAAATAATCAACAAAAAATTAATATTTTAAATTCAAATTATATTGAAAAAAAACAGAATATGCAAATTTAATAACTAATATTAATCAAATAACTGAACATGAAAACAAATTATTAGAAGATAAAAGCCTATCTAGGAAATTATCCCCACATGTATCTAAATCAAACACAAAATTATAGTTTCAAAACTAGGTATCTTATTGAATTTATATGCAGCTTCTTTTGCATATAAATGAATATTGTGTTTTTAAACTTTTATGTGTGTTCGGAAAGTTCGTCGGATGTGTTTTCATGCAGATTCAATCTGGTTTGTGTTTACACCTGTTGATGACAAATATCCAACTTCATGATTTACGATTTCATGTTTGTGATAGAAGTTTTTGAAACTTCCATATCCCTTCCAAGAATCCGTAAATAGACAACACCCAGTAGAAATGTGTTTCAATACAAATCATAAAAGGTTTTTCTCATCTGCTTTTTTCAATACTTTCACAATTAGTTTGTTGCTGGTTTTCTAATAAAATCCAACAATCAAGGTTTTATTCAACAAGGATCTTCCTTGTTTTTTTAAAACCTACATGTGAAAGATACATTTCATCCATCTGTGCTGTGCCATCATCAATGAACCCTGCATCTTGATTGCAAATTCTAGTTCTGATTTCATGACCCATTCTTCAAGCTGTTTTATATGTAACACCCAATTCCCTTGCAACATCTGTTGATTGTATACCATGCTTTGTGTTTATTCATCTAAAGATGAGATAAAACCAAGATGTCAAAGGTGTTTGTGACTTGTGAAAAATGGTGTCATGAAGAATACTAAATGTTTGATGACATTTCAAACATCTTATTCTTCTCAAATCAGAAACATTCAAACTAGAAGAAGCACACCTGATACATTTCATTACTTTCAACTTCGCTATATATTTTAAACAATCGTTTTAATTTTGAAATATGCTATTGAATTCATTTCAATTAATTTTTTCCTCCAAACTAGTAAATGTGGGGATAATTTCCATAATTTGTTAAATAATAACAATAATTTATTAATTGATTTATTAAATCAAAAAGAATAGCAAGAAAAAAAACAATTGTCGAAGTCAATGAAAAAATGGTTGAACAATTTGAAACAGAAATATTTCAACTTAGTGAAAAAATTTGTGATTTGGAAAATCAATTATAGCTAACTAAAGTAATGTTTACTCATATATTGAAAAACAAAATCAATCGCTTTTTTAATATTTGGCCAATAATTTGGTAATATTTTTCTTATATTATGTTTTATAGCAAATCAAAAATGTTCAATTGGATTTAAATTAGGAGAATATGGCGGAAGAAATAATAGTTTGAATCCAGCATTTTCAATTAATTGTTGTGTTAATTTAGATTTATGAAACGTTGCATTATCTAAAACTATAATTTGTCCACCCTTTAATACTGGAATTAGTATATTTTTTACATATGATTCAAAAATTTTACTGTTGAAATGTCCTTCAAATGCTCATAGAGCTTTTAATTTACCTTTATTTAGTGAACTAATTATACTCATTCTTTTTATTTTATATGCGGGTTTATTATCAAATAATCTTTTACCTTTTTCAGATCAACCATATTTATAAAATTCATTATCATCAATTCCAGATTCATCAATATATAATACTAAATATTCATTTATTAGACATATTCCGTAAATAAATTTAATCAATTGTCAATAATAATATTTATAAATTTTTTAGTGTTAATAATTATAGAAGTTAATATTTTTAAAAAAAACTTTAAAAATAAATTTATATTTCAAACACAAAAATTGTTAATATTATTTTTATATTAACTTGATAAAAATTTAAATTTTTAAAAAAATATTAGGTAATGTTTAGTAATCTGTGTAACTTACAAAAATAACTATGTTTAATTAATTCTAGTAAATAAAATTAAATAACTAGAAAGAGTGAGTTACGTATGTCTAAAAAACAAAATATTAATAATAATGATCCAATATCAAAAGCAGTAGATTTATTATTAAAAAATACTGAAGATTTAACAACAGTTTTTAAAGAGGGAGGTTTATATAAAGAATTAACAAAAAGATTAGTTGAAAAAATGTTGAATTCTGAAATGCAAAATTATTTAGGATATGAAAAAAATCAACATAATACTAGTGAAAATGCTCACAATGGTATAAATTCAAAAAAATTAATAACCCAACAAGGTAAAATTGAGATTAATGTACCACGAGATCGTAATAGTAATTTTGAGCCAGTAATAGTTGCGAAAAGACAAAGAAGATTTGATGGTTTTGATCAACAAGTTCTTTCATTATATGCCAAAGGCATGACTTTATCAGATATTAGAATGCAGTTACAAGAGTTATATCATGGTACTGATATTAGTGAAAGTGTTATTAGTCAAATTACTGATGATGTTCTTGATGATGTTAAAGCATGACAAAATCGGCCATTAGAAAGTGTTTATCCGATTGTTTATTTTGATTGTATAGTAGTTAAAGTACGACAAGATAAACGAATTATTAACAAATCAGTTTATATAGCACTAGGAGTTGATTTAGAAGGTAAAAAAAGATATTTTAGGTTTATGAATTAGTGAAAATGAAGGTTCTAAGTTTTGATTATCTAATTTCACAGAAATGAAAAATCGAGGCTTAAATGATATTGCTTGTAGTGACAATTTAACAGGAATGTCAGAAGCAATACAATCAGTTTATCCTAAAAACGAACATCAATTATGCATAGTTCATCAAATTAGAAATAGTTTAAAATATGTTTCATACAAACATAGAAAATCACTAGTTACAGATTTAAAACCAATTTATAGTGCATGTAGTGAAGAACAAGCAATGCAAGCTTTAGAATCTTTTGAAAGTAAATGAAATAAACAATATCCTCAAATTGCTAAATCATGATATAAAAATTGAGATAATTTAATGGTTTTTATTAGTTATCCTGCAGAAATCAAAAGAGTGATTTATACAACAAATGCTATTGAATCTGTTAATAGTCAATTACGAAAAGTTATTAGAAATAAAAAAGTTTTTCCAAATGATATGGCGGTTTTTAAAATATTTTACTTAGCAATTGAAAATATAACAAAAAAATGAACAATGCCCATTCAAAATTGAAATACAGCAATTGCTCATTTTATGATAAAATTTGAAGATAGAATTAATATAAAATAGTAACTTTGTAAAAAGATACACAGATTTTTAAAAAGCCTCGAATATTAAAAATATTTTTTTAAAAATTTAAATTTTTATCAAGTTAATATAAAAATAATATTAACAATTTTTGTGTTTGAAATATAAATTTATTTTTAAAGTATTTTTTTAAAAATATTAACTTCTATAATTATTAACACTAAAAAATTTATAAATATTATTATTGACAATTGATTAAATTTATTTACGGAATATGTCTAATGTATTGTTGATTATTGAACTATGTTTATGGATAATCTAATTGATTATTTTACTACTATTTTATGAAATTTAGTAGTTTATGGAACTCATTTTTTTATTGGATTTATTATATTTTATGGTTTTTGAATATTTTTAAAAATTTTCATTGGTAAATAATTATGTGATTTAAGTTTGCTAAATTATTTTTTTTGTAAATACTTCTGCTCAAGCACCTACTAGTTTAATTGCTTCAAATGACCCTAATGTTGTTAATTATGATATTAAAAAAGAAATGATAAAACACGTTAAGTATAATGATTTTAATGATTGAGCAACTATTCCATGAAATTATGCTTATTTTGATGTTGACCAACCGGATTTAAAATTAGTTAGTGGCGAAATTATAGGTGGTTTAGATAATGATTTGGATGTTGAATATCAAAGTGATGTTGTAGGTGTTAAAAAGATAACGCTTAATACTGGAACTGGCGTTTATTCTTTTAGGAGATATCAGTTAGATGATATTTCTCGTATTATGTTTAATCATAATTTTGTTCAATATGGTAAAAAAAATCGACTTCTTATTAATAACTTAAATCATTGAGTTAAACCTTTAAATTTACGTTTTGAATTAAATTTTGAAATTGATAAACCTTTAAGTTTTTATATTCAAGGTTTTATGTTTTATTTTAATTATGAGGCTTTTTCTACATTTACTGGTGATTTTGCTTTTAGTTTTTTAGATTATGTTGGTGATACAAAATATGTTTTTAAAGGAACAATTGGTAATGATGTTTATATGCAAGATTTGTATAATTTTGTTACTATGCCAGTTCGTGTTCCAAATTTAAGACATTTAACTGTATTTTTTGATATTCATGGAACTACAAATTTAACTATTCCGCCGGAGATTTCATTTGGTCAGATTAATATTTTTTCAAGCGACAAAGTAACGCCAGTACCGCCAAATAGTCCTTTTAACCCTGATTATGAGCGTGTTAGTTGATGTGATGTTTTTGGACATTTACGTAATACTTTTAGATGAGTACTTTATGGAGTTGTTGGTAAAGTTTTACCAGTTGAACCATTAAGATAGTTTCTTTTTACCACATATAGTTTATTACGACATATTTTTTCAGATACTATTAGTACTGCTTTAAATGTTGATATTGTTAGTGGAATAGAAAATATTATACCTTTATGATTATTTGTTAGAGCAATTAGTTTAATTGTAGTTTAGGAATTTATTATGCCTTGATATGGTTATGTATTATTAGTTATAGGTTTAATTATGATTATTTATCCAATTTATAGCTAACTAAATTAATGTTTACTCATAAATAATGTAAAATAATAATATGTAATTTAAACAGTTTTTGAATTTAAAAGTACAATTCAGCAATATTTAAAATAGATTAGGAAGATTAAATTATGCCAAAACCATACAGTAGACATATTCCGTAAATAAATTTAATCAATTGTCAATAATAATATTTATAAATTTTTTAGTGTTAATAATTATAGAAGTTAATATTTTTAAAAAAATACTTTAAAAATAAATTTATATTTCAAACACAAAAATTGTTAATATTATTTTTATATTAACTTGATAAAAATTTAAATTTTTAAAAAAATATTTTTAATATTTTTTTATTTTAATGGTTTTGTTTTATTAAAAATTTCACAAAGTAAGTTAAATCTTAAGTAAATAAGTCTAAATATACTTTTTCTACATTTATTTATTAAAATTTTGAATCTTTTTAATCAAGCAAAAACATGTTCAACTTTAATTCTAATTTTTGAAATAATTTTATTGTAGATTTTTTCTTGTTTAGTTAATTTTTTATTTTTAGTTTTTTTAATTGGTAATATAGTATTTTTATAAATATTTTGTATTCCTTGATATCCAAAATCACCAATAATTATTGTTTTTTCTGAAAATTCAAGATTTGAATTTTTTAATATTTGAAAATCATGTACTTTTCCATTATCAGCAAAAATATCAACAATTTTTTTATTAAAAAAGTCATATATAATTTGAAATTTTATAGAAAAAATTCAACTTTTACCAGAAAAATATTCTAACTGTAGTTTTTTGTAGTTGGTCTTTCAATTTCAATTTCAGTTGAATCAATTAAATAAAATTGAAATTCATTTAAATCTTCTTGTTTTTTCTCAATTTTTGATTTATATTTTGTTTTTAAAAACTGATAATCTTTGTCATCACTAAGTTTATTTTCTACTCAAGTAATATTTCGAAAACAACTTGATGCACTCATTTTATATTTAATACTCATTTGGAAAAAAGTATAATATTCTTTTCAGTATACTAAAGTCATCATCAATCTTTCTTCAACTGAAAGTTTATATTTTCTACCTTTATTTTTTTTAAATTTTCTATTTCAATTAATTTTGTTAACATTTCATCAAAATGAAAACGTTTTATACCAAAATATCTATAAAATTGTTCATTTTTTAATTTTTTTAAATTTTCAAAATTCATTTTTATCAACACCTTATTAATTTATTAATAAAGAAATTATAAAATAAATTTTAAATTATTAATTGACTTTTAAAAAATTTATTTACGGAATATGTCTAGTGAAGACTTACGAATAAAAGTAATAGAAGCCTATGAAAGTAAAAACATGAAAATTAAAGAAATTTGTAAAGTGTTCAATATTACTAGAAAGACTTTATTCTTATGAAGAAAAAGAAAAAAAGAAAATGGGCATATAAAACCAATTTTTAATTATCAAAAAGGACATAGCCACAAAATAAAGTATTTAGATGAATTAAAAAATTATTTAGTGCAAAATAAAGATGTTACAGTTCAAAAAGTAATTGAAAAATTTGGTGATATGACTAAAGAAATAGTTTATAACTATTTCAAAAAACTAAATTATACAAATAAAAAAACTTTTCTATATGAACAAAGAGATAAAAATAAACAAGAAGATTTTTTAAAAGAAATAGCTAAAATAATGAATTAAGATTTAGTATTATATATTGATGAATCTGGAATTGATGATAATGAATTTTATAAATATGGTTGATCTGAAAAAGGTAAAAGATTATTTGATAATAAACCCGCATATAAAATAAAAAGAATGAGTATAATTCGTTCACTAAATAAAGGTAAATTAAAAGCCCTATGAGCATTTGAAGGACATTGCAACAGTAAAATTTTTGAATCATATGTAAAAAATATACTAATTCCAGTATTAAAGCGTGGACAAATTATAGTTTTAGATAATGCAACGTTTCATAAATCTAAATTAACACAAAAATTAATTGAAAATGCTGGATGCAAACTATTATTTCTTCCACCATATTCTCCTAATTTAAATCCAATTGAACATTTTTGATTTGCTATAAAACATAATATAAGAAAAATATTACCAAATTATTGACCAAATATTAAAAAAGCGATTGATTTTGTTTTTCAATATATGAGTAAACATTACTTTAGTTAACTATAAATGAATATTGTCTCTTGAAACTTTTATGTGTGTTCGGAAAGTTCGTCGGATGTGTTTTCATGCAGATTAAATCTGGTTTGTATTTACACCTGTTGATGGATGGGTTACACTTTATTGGACACTAATTACGTAGACAAGTGAACAAATTAGTTAAAAGAAAGAAATTATAATTATGGCAAATATTAACTCATATTCAGATGAATTTAAAAAACAAATAGTAGCTTTATATCAAAGTGGTAAGTCAGTGTCTTGTCTTGCTAAAGAGTACAATGTTACAAGAGCAGCTACTTATAATTGAATTAAGCAATTTACTAATTCAGGCAGTTTTAAAACCAAAGATAACCGTTCTGCTGAAGAAAACGTATTAATTGGATAAATTAAGAAAAGAATTAAAACAATTAAGAATGGAAAATGATATTTTAAAGCAAGCAGCACTAATAATAGGCAGAAAATAGAAATTATTACTAAAAATAAAGTTAAATATAAAATTCTTACAATGTGTCGTTTTTTAAAAATCTCTAAATCAACATATTATTTTAATTTCAAGAAAAAAGAAGATAAAATTCAAAATAATATGTATGATGAAGTTGTTATTAGTGCTTTTAAAGAAAATAAAGAAGCTTATGGAACAAGAAGATTAAAAGTTGTTCTAAAAGAAAAGAAAATTAATTTATCAAGACGAAAAATTAAAAAAATTATGAATAAACATAATTTAATATCAAAATACACTAAATTATCATACAAAAATTATCATAATAAAGTCAATGATAGTCAAATTACTAATCTTGTTAATAGAGACTTTAATAATAGGCTTAAAAATAAAGTTATTGTTAGTGATTTAACTTATGTTCAAGTTAATGGTAAATGAAACTATATTCGCTTATTAATCGACCTGTACAATCGCGAAATTATTGGACATAGTGTAGGTACTAAAAAAGATGCGTCATTAGTATATCAAACATTTATGCGCTCAAATCGTTGTTTAAAAAATATTCAAATATTTCATAGCGATCGCGGTAATTAATTTAATAATAAAAATATTGATAAACTTTTATTAGCCTTCAATATTACCCGCTCTTTAAGCAAAAAAGGTTGTCCTTATGATAACGCTGTTGCTGAAGCAGCTTTCAAAACTTTCAAAACAGAGTTTATTAATGATAAAAATTTTACATCATTAATCCAATTAAAATTAGAATTATTTGATTATATCAATTGATACAACAACATAAGAATCCACAGCACTCTAAACTACTTAACCCCCATAAAACACCAAGCACAAATGTCTACCAAAAAACAGTCCTAAAAAAGGTTGCCATTCCAATATAAAAAAATGTTATATTTTAATGGTTTTATGTCAGCATTTTTTACAAGTAATTTAGAAAGTATTATTGGTAATGGTGGTTTAATTCCCTTAAATGCTTTTACAAATGATAATGATTTTACTATTGGTAAATTATTAGGTGCTAATGTTTCAACAACTGCTATGACTATAGAGTAAGTGTTTATCGATGAGACCCTACTACTGGTCAGAAATTAACTATAAAAGAACAAATAAGTACAGTTGATTTATCACAAAAGAAAAATAATAAAGTGTAACCCATCCAAAGTTTATATTTTAGCAGAAGATACTGAATTTTTAGATATTGCTTCACCATTTACAAATGAAGATAAAGATTTTCAATGAAATCCTACAAGTAATGGAGTTATAATCTTGAAAACTTGCATTTAAACCTTCACTATCATCAATATTACCAATATCATTTAATTTAATAATAATAGGTGTAAATCAGTTTTTAGAATTAGTATAATTTAATCCTAAATATTTATTTGAATATATTGCATTCATATTAAAATTAAAATTAAATGTGATACTTTCATAATCATCTTTAGACATATTCCGTAAATAAATTTAATCAATTGTCAATAATAATATTTATAAATTTTTTAGTGTTAATAATTATAGAAGTTAATATTTTTAAAAAAATACTTTAAAAATAAATTTATATTTCAAACACAAAAATTGTTAATATTATTTTTATATTAACTTGATAAAAATTTAAATTTTTAAAAAAATATTAAAAATATTTTTTTATTTTAATGGTTTTGTTTTATTAAAAATTTCACAAAGTAAGTTAAATCTTAAGTAAATAAGTCTAAATATACTTTTTCTACATTTATTTATTAAAATTTTGAATCTTTTTAATCAAGCAAAAACATGTTCAACTTTAATTCTAATTTTTGAAATAATTTTATTGTAGTTTTTTTCTTGTTTAGTTAATTTTTTATTTTTAGTTTTTTTAATTGGTAATATAGTATTTTTATAAATATTTTGTATTCCTTGATATCCCAAATCACCAATAATTATTGTTTTTTCTGAAAATTCAAGATTTGAATTTTTTAATATTTGAAAATCATGTACTTTTCCATTATCAGCAAAAATATCAACAATTTTTTTATTAAAAAGTCATATATAATTTGAAATTTTATAGAAAAATTCAACTTTTACCAGAAAAATATTCTAACTGTAGTTTTTTGTAGTTGGTCTTTCAATTTCAATTTCAGTTGAATCAATTAAATAAAATTGAAATTCATTTAAATCTTCTTGTTTTTTCTCAATTTTTGATTTATATTTTGTTTTTAAAAACTGATAATCTTTGTCATCACTAAGTTTATTTTCTACTCAAGTAATATTTCGAAAACAACTTGATGCACTCATTTTATATTTAATACTCATTTGGAAAAAAGTATAATATTCTTTTCAGTATACTAAAGTCATCATCAATCTTTCTTCAACTGAAAGTTTATATTTTCTACCTTTATTTTTTTTAAATTTTCTATTTCAATTAATTTTGTTAACATTTCATCAAAATGAAAACGTTTTATACCAAAATATCTATAAAATTGTTCATTTTTTAATTTTTTTAAATTTTCAAAATTCATTTTTATCAACACCTTATTAATTTATTAATAAAGAAATTATAAAATAAATTTTAAATTATTAATTGACTTTTAAAAAATTTATTTACGGAATATGTCTTTTAAATTTATCAATATTTTCATATCCATAATCTTTAACATTAATATGTATATAGTTTAAAAATTTACCGATTTCTTGATTTTCTCTTCAATTTGGTTTCATTCTATAGTAATGTATATCTTTACTTGATAATGGTTCAGAAATATTATTATTAATTCCATATTTACTTTGATTACTTAAATCAATAAATATATGATGCGCTCTCTCTATTATTGGTGCTGGATGAATTGATTGTGGATAATTAAATGGTTGGTTAAATTTAAAAGTATTATTTGCTAAAATATAGCTAACTAAAGTAATAGACATATTCCGTAAATAAATTTAATCAATTGTCAATAATAATATTTATAAATTTTTTAGTGTTAATAATTATAGAAGTTAATATTTTTAAAAAAATACTTTAAAAATAAATTTATATTTCAAACACCAAAATTGTTAATATTATTTTTATATTAACTTGATAAAAATTTAAATTTTTAAAAAAATATTAAAAATATTTTTTTATTTTAATGGTTTTGTTTTATTAAAAATTTCACAAAGTAAGTTAAATCTTAAGTACATAAGTCTAAATATACTTTTTCTACATTTATTTATTAAAATTTTGAATCTTTTTAATCAAGCAAAAACATGTTCAACTTTAATTCTAATTTTTGAAATAATTTTATTGTAGTTTTTTTCTTGTTTAGTTAATTTTTTATTTTTAGTTTTTTTAATTGGTAATATAGTATTTTTATAAATATTTTGTATTCCTTGATATCCCAAATCACCAATAATTATTGTTTTTTCTGAAAATTCAAGATTTGAATTTTTTAATATTTGAAAATCATGTACTTTTCCATTATCAGCAAAAATATCAACAATTTTTTTATTAAAAAAGTCATATATAATTTGAAATTTTATAGAAAAAATTCAACTTTTACCAGAAAAATATTCTAACTGTAGTTTTTTTTAGTTGGTCTTTCAATTTCAATTTCAGTTGAATCAATTAAATAAAATTGAAATTCATTTAAATCTTCTTGTTTTTTCTCAATTTTTGATTTATATTTTTTTTAAAAACTGATAATCTTTGTCATCACTAAGTTTATTTTCTACTCAAGTAATATTTCGAAAACAACTAGATGCACTCATTTTATATTTAATACTCATTTGGAAAAAAGTATAATATTATTTTCAGTATACTAAAGTCATCATCAATCTTTCTTCAACTGAAAGTTTATATTTTCTACCTTTAGTTTTTTTTAAATTTTCTATTTCAATTAATTTTGTTAACATTTCATCAAAATGAAAACGTTTTATACCAAAATATCTATAAAATTGTTCATTTTTTAATTTTTTTAAATTTTCAAAATTCATTTTTATCAACACTTTATTAATTTATTAATAAAGAAATTATAAAATAAATTTTAAATTATTAATTGACTTTTAAAAAATTTATTTACGGAATATGTCTTTTAAATTTATCAATATTTTCATATCCATAATCTTTAACATTAATATGTATATAGTTTAAAAATTTACCGATTTCTTGATTTTCTCTTCAATTTGGTTTCATTCTATAGTAATGTATATCTTTACTTGATAATGGTTCAGAAATATTATTATTAATTCCATATTTACTTTGATTACTTAAATCAATAAATATATGATGCGCTCTCTCTATTATTGGTGCTGGATGAATTGATTGTGGATAATTAAATGGTTGGTTAAATTTAAAAGTATTATTTGCTAAAATATAGCTAACTAAAGTAATAGACATATTCCGTAAATAAATTTAATCAATTGTCAATAATAATATTTATAAATTTTTTAGTGTTAATAATTATAGAAGTTAATATTTTTAAAAAAATACTTTAAAAATAAATTTATATTTCAAACACAAAAATTGTTAATATTATTTTTATATTAACTTGATAAAAATTTAAATTTTTAAAAAATATTAAAAATATTTTTTATTTTAATGGTTTTGTTTTATTAAAAATTTCACAAAGTAAGTTAAATCTTAAGTACATAAGTCTAAATATACTTTTTCTACATTTATTTATTAAAATTTTGAATCTTTTTAATCAAGCAAAAACATGTTCAAATTTAATTCTAATTTTTGAAATAATTTTATTGTAGATTTTTTCTTGTTTAGTTAATTTTTTATTTTTAGTTTTTTTAATTGGTAATATAGTATTTTTATAAATATTTTGTATTCCTTGATATCCCAAATCACCAATAATTATTGTTTTTTCTGAAAATTCAAGATTTGAATTTTTTAATATTTGAAAATCATGTACTTTTCCATTATCAGCAAAAATATCAACAATTTTTTTATTAAAAAAGTCATATATAATTTGAAATTTTATAGAAAACATTCAACTTTTACCAGAAAAATATTCTAACTGTAGTTTTTTTAGTTGGTCTTTCAATTTCAATTTCAGTTGAATCAATTAAATAAAATTGAAATTCATTTAAATCTTCTTGTTTTTTCTCAATTTTTGATTTATATTTTGTTTTTAAAAACTGATAATCTTTGTCATCACTAAGTTTATTTTCTACTCAAGTAATATTTCGAAAACAACTTGATGCACTCATTTTATATTTAATACTCATTTGGAAAAAAGTATAATATTCTTTTCAGTATACTAAAGTAATCATCAATCTTTCTTCAACTGAAAGTTTATATTTTCTACCTTTAGTTTTTTTTAAATTTTCTATTTCAATTAATTTTGTTAACATTTCATCAAAATGAAAACGTTTTATACCAAAATATCTATAAAATTGTTCATTTTTTAATTTTTTTAAATTTTCAAAATTCATTTTTATCAACACCTTATTAATTTATTAATAAAGAAATTATAAAATAAATTTTAAATTATTAATTGACTTTTAAAAAATTTATTTACGGAATATGTCTAATGTTTACTTATAAATAATGTAAAATAATAATATGTAATTTAAACAGTTTTTGAATTTAAAAGTACAATTCAGCAATATTTAAAATAGATTAGGAAGATTAAATTATACCAAAACCATACAGTGAAGACTTACGAAGAAAAGTAATAGAAGCCTATGAAAGTAAAAACATGAAAATTAAAGAAATTTGTAAAGTGTTCAATATTACTAGAAAGACTTTATTCTTATGAAGAAAAAGAAAAAAAGAAACTGGGCATATAAAACCAATTTTGAATTATCAAAAAGGACATAGCCACAAAATAAAGTATTTAGATGAATTAAAAAATTATTTAGCGCAAAATAAAGATGTTACAGTTCAAAAAGTGATTGAAAAATTTGGTGATATGACTAAAGAAACAGTTTATAACTATTTCAAAAAACTAAATTATAAATATAAAAAAACTTTTCTATATGAACAAAGAGATAAAAATAAACAAGAAGATTTTTTAAAATAAATAGCTAAAATAATGAATGAAGATTTAGTATATATTGATGAATCTGGAATTGCTGATAATGAATTTTATAAATATGGTTGATCTGAAAAAGGTAAAAGATTATTTGATAATAAACCCGCATATAAAATAAAAAGAATGAGTATAATCGGTTCACTAAATAAAGGTAAAAAATTAAGGTAATGTTTAGTAATCTGTGTAACTTACAAAAATAACTATGTTTAATTAATTCTAGTAAATAAAATTAAATAAATAGAAAGAGTGAGTTACGTATGTCTAAAAAACAAAATATTAATAATAATGATCCAATATCAAAAGCAGTAGATTTATTACTAGAAAATACTGAAGATTTAACAACAGTTTTTAAAGAGGGAGGTTTATATAAAGAATTAACAAAAAGATTAGTTGAAAAAATGTTGAATTCTGAAATGCAAAATTATTTAGGATATGAAAAAAATCAACATAATACTAGTGAAAATGCTCGTAATGGTATAAATTAAAAAAAATTAATAACCCAAAAAGGTAAAATTGAGATTAATGTACCACGAGATCGTAATAGTAATTTTGAGCCAGTAATAGTTGCAAAAAGACAAAGAAGATTTGATGGTTTTGATCAACAATTTCTTTCATTATATGCCAAAGGCATGACTTTATCAGATATTAGAATGCAGTTACAAGAGTTATATCATGGTGCTGATATTAGTGAAAGTGTTATTAGTCAAATTACTGATGATTTTATTGATGATGTTAAAGCATGACAAAATCGGCCATTAGAAAGTCTTTATCCGATTGTTTATTTTGATTGTATAGTAGTTAAAGCACGACAAGATAAACACATTATTAACAAATCAGTTTATATAGCACTAGGAGTTGATTTAGAAGGTAAAAAAGATGTTTTAGGTTTATGAATTAGTGAAAATGAAGGTTCTGAGTTTTGATTATCTAATTTCACAGAAATGAAAAATCGAGGCTTAAATGATATTCTTATTGCTTGTAGTGACAATTTAACAGGAATGTCAGAAGCAATACAATCATTTTATCCTAAAACCGAACATCAATTATGCATAGTTCATCAAATTAGAAATAGTTTAAAATATGTTTCATACAAACATAGAAAATCACTAGTTACAGATTTAAAACCAATTTATAGTGCATGTAGCGAAGAACAAGCAATGCAAGCTTTAGAATCTTTTGAAAGTAAATGGAATAAACAATATCCTCAAATTGCTAAATCATGATATAAAAATTGAGATAATTTAATGGTTTTTATTAGTTATCCTGCAGAAATCAAAAGAGTGATTTATACAACAAATGCTATTGAATATGTTAATAGTCAATTACGAAAAGTTATTAGAAATAAAAAAGTTTTTCCAAATGATATGGCAGTTTTTAAAATATTTTACTTAGCAATTGAAAATATAACAAAAAAATGAACACTGCCCATTCAAAATTGAAATACAGCAATTGCTCATTTTATGATAAAATTTGAAGATAGAATTAATCTAAACTAGTAACTTTGTAAAAAGATACACAGATTTTTAAAAAGCCTCTTTTTTTCATATCCTAAATAATTTTGCATTTCAGAATTCAACATTTTTTCAACTAATCTTTTTGTTAATTCTTTATATAAACCTCCCTCTTTAAAAACTGTTGTTAAATCTTCAATATTTTCTAGTAATAAATCTACTGCTTTTGATATTGGAACATTATTATTAATATTTTGTTTTTTAGACATAAGTAAATCACTCTTTCTATTTATTTAATTTTATTTACTAGAATTAATTAAACATAGTTATTTTTGTAAGTTACACAGATCACTAAACATTACCTATTTTTTTAAAAATTTAAATTTTTATCAAGTTAATATAAAAATAATATTAACAATTTTTGTGTTTGAAATATAAATTTATTTTTAAAGTATTTTTTTAAAAATATTAAATTCTATAATTATTAACGCTAAAAAATTTATAAATATTATTATTGACAATTGATTAAATTTATTTACGGAATATGTCTAATGAAAGAACTTGTTGATCAAAACCATCAAATCTTCTTTGTCTTTTTGCAACTATTACTGGCTCAAAATTACTATTACGATCTCGCGGTACATTAATCAATTTTACCTTGTTGGGTTATTAATTTTTTTGAGCTTATACCATTACGAGCATTATCACTATTATTATGTTGATTTTTTTCATATCCTAAATAATTTTGCATTTCAGAATTCAACATTTTTTCAACTAATCTTTTTGTTAATTCTTTATATAAACCTCCCTCTTTAAAAACTGTTGTTAAATCTTCAGTATTTTCTAGTAATAAATCTACTACTTTTGATATTGGATCATTATTATTAAGATTTTGTTTTTTAGACATACGTAACTCACTCTTTCTAGTTATTTAATTTTATTTACTAGAATTAATTAAACATAGTTATTTTTGTAAGTTACACAGATTACTAAACATTACCATGCAAACTATTATTTCTTCCGCCATATTCTCCTAATTTAAATCCAATTGAACATTTTTGATTTGCTATAAAACATAATATAAGAAAAATATTACCAAATTATTGACAAAATATTAAAAAAGCGATTGATTTTGTTTTTCAAGATATGAGTAAACATTACTTTAGTTAGCTATATATAACTATTCGTAATGTTAAAATTTTAAAACAAGTTGGTAGTTATATTATTTCAGCACCACCACGTACTGGCAAATCTGCTCTTGCTTGTTGTCTAGCGCAAACTCATAAGAAAAGAGTAGTTAGTCCTTTTCCTATTAAATTAAAAAATGGTTATTCTTATTTAGTAAATTATAATGATGTTTTTACTTTTAATCAGTTAGCAAGTAATTATGCTTTTGAGGAAGAAGATTTAATAATTTTAGATGAATTAGCATTAAAAATAAATTCTAATGATTTAGGAATGCAATTTAAAAATCAACAAGAAAGTTTAGGACAATTTTGTAAATTAATAGGTCATATGTTTAATGGTACAATGTATTTGATTGAACAACACCATAATAGAATACCAGTACAAGCATGTGAAAAAGTGGAATATGTTGTTCAAGTTAAAAAAATGCGTGTTTTATTATTTTTTGTTGTATTTAATATTAATTTGTATACTAATATTGATGATTATAATAAAGTATTATTTTCACGACGTAAAACCAAGAAAGTTTAAGAAAGGTATAATGTCTCCAAGTTATAGTGGTGAAGCAATGACTATAACTTTATTTTTTCCTAGATATTGATTGAAAAGGTATAATTCTAGGGCATTGCATTATGTGCATGAACTTAAAAGTGAATTGTCACCTAAGAAACAACTCAAAGAAGCAAGTAATATTGATATGACTTATAATGATATTAAATCTGCTGGTTTAGATAAATTGGATAATATTTTAAAAGGAGAAAAAAATGTTAATCGAAAAAATTAATATATTAAAAAAAGCAAAAGAAGAATTGGATAAATACATATTTTTTATTGAGAAAAAAAGTGAAGAAATAGTTGAGCAAATTTAATCTTTAGAAAATAAAATTAAACGTTTAAAAAAACTAAAAAAATCAAAAAAAATACAACTATTTTCAAATATTAATAAACAAATTAAAGAAACAGAATTAAATATAAAAACTTTAATAGAAGAAATTGATGAAAATGAAAAAAATGCACAACCATTTAAAAATTCAAAATTAAATATTTTAAAAGAAATTATTGATTTACAAGGTAAGTTATATGAAAATGAAGTTAAGAAATATAAAGAAATATTTGAACAATTAGATTCTATTTTAAAAAATAAAAACTTTGAAGAATTAGAACATTCTATATATCCATCTAAGAAAAATCTGGATGGGTTACAATTTATTGGACACTAATTACGTAGACAAGTGAACAAATTAGTTAAAAGAAATGAATTATAATTATGGCCAATATTAACTCATATTCAGATGAATTTAAAAAACAAATAGTAGCTTTATATCAAAGTGGTAAGTCAGTGTCTTGTCTTGTTAAAGAGTACAATGTTACAAGAGCAGCTACTTATAATTGAATTAAGCAATTTACTAATTAAGGCATTTTTAAAACCAAAGATAACCATTCTGTTAAAGAAAATTAATTAATTAAATTAAGAAAAGAATTAAAACAATTAAGAATGGAAAATGATATTTTAAAGCAAGTAGAACTAATAATAGGCAGAAAATAGAAATTATTACTAAAAATAAAGTTAAATATAAAATTCGCACAATGTGTCTTTTTTTAAAAATCTCTAAATCAACATATTATTTTAATTTCAAGAAAAAAGAAGATAAAATTCAAAATAATATGTATGATGAAGCTGTTATTAGTGCTTTTAAAGAAAATAAAGAAGCTTATGGAACAAGAAGATTAAAAGTTGTTCTAAAAGAAAAGAAAATTAATTTATCAAGACGAAAAATTAAAAAAATTATGAATAAACATAATTTAATATCAAAATACACTAAATTATCATACAAAAATTATCATAATAAAGTCAATTATAGTCAAATTACTAATCTTGTTAATAGAGACTTTAATAATAGGCTTAAAAATGAAGTTATTGTTAGTGATTTAACTTATGTTCAAGTTAATGGTAAATAAAACTATATTTGCTTATTAATCGACCTGTACAATCGCGAAATTATTGGGCATAGTGTAGGTACTAAAAAAGATGCATCATTAGTATATCAAGCATTTATGTGCTCAAATCTTTGTTTAAAAAATATTCAAATATTTCATAGCGATCGCGGTAATCAATTTAATAATAAAACTATTGATAAACTTTTATTAGCCTTCAATATTACCCGCTCTTTAAGCAAAAAAAGGTTGTCCTTATGATAACACTGTTGCTGAAGCAACTTTCAAAACTTTCAAAACAGAATTTATTAATTATAAAAATTTTACATCATTAATCCAATTAAAATTATAATTATTTGATTATATCAATTGATATAACAACATAATAATCCACAGCACTCTAAACTACTTAACCCCCATAAAACACCAAACACAAATGTCTACCAAAAAACAGTCCTAAAAAAGGTTGCCATTCCAATCCTTTTGAAGAAGATGGTGATACAGAATTATTTGATAGTATTAGTTTGTCAATAACTAAAATTAAGGATTTAGAACAAAAAATATTTGATTTTGAAGAAAAAAATAAAGAAATATTAGATAAAATTGATTTACTTGAACGTGATATTCAAGATTTAAGAGCAAAAAAAGCAGAAAAAAATTGACAAATAAATTTTGTAAATACTATTAGTTTTGGTATTTTTAAATATGTTAGAAACAAAAAAGTTAATAAATAAATTAAAGAAATAAAATTGAAAACAAGAAATTTAAGAGAAGAAATAAATGAAAATGAAAAAAATATTAAACTACTTAAAGTTTTAAAATTAAATATTTTTGAAAATATTATTAATTTACAAGTCAGTTTGATTAATAAAATTACAAATGAAAAAAAATTAAGAAATTTTTGATAAATTAAATTTTATTTCAGAAAATGAAATATCAAAGCAATTTGATGAAATTAATCCTTTTTCTAGTAAAAAAGAATTAATTTCAAGAGTTAATAGTCAATATAGTGATCTTGGTTTTGAAACAGATATTGAAAAAAATCAATCTTGTTTTAGTTTGCCAAATGAAGATAAAGCAGAAGAAAAATTAAGTTCTTCTTTGAGATCAATAAATTCTTTATAAGAAAAAAAGATTTTAGTTAAGAATGGATTTAAAAAGTTATTATTTAAAATAACTTTTTAAATTTATATATTAAATATAATTAATTATCAATGATATTATCGGCAATTAAATATAATAAATAAGTAACATTATGTACTTATTTATTTCAATGTTATAATTATTTTAAGATTAAATTTAAAAATATATAATTAGATTGGAAGTAAAAAATGATTCCCGAATATCGATTATTTAACCATCTTTTGCTTTTAAAAAGTAATTATTTTTTTAAGCGCGAAATTAAAAAAAAATTAGGTCATTTAAAAGCAAAAGATTATCGTAATACTTATAACTTAATATTTAATAGTAATCAAAATTTAATGTTTATGAAAATAATAAGTGTTTATTTATATTTCAATAAAATTTCTTATAAAGAATATTTAAGATTAGTTGCAAATTTTATATTAACTATTTCTGCTTTAATTCCTACTTTTAAGCTTCAAGAAAAACAGTTAGATGATTATCAAAATGCCAAGGAACTTTTATTATTACTTGGATGTAAAGATCAAATAAAAGTTTGGTTTGATGATACTTCTAATGCAGTATTACCTGATTTTTTGATAAATAATTCTAATTTGAAAAAAGAAAGTTTGCTAATAATTAAAAGATTGGTAAATATTAGTGGTAATATTTTTATTAATTTAACTAAGAATGAAACAAACATAAAAAATAATTATGAGTTTGGAAGTTTATTAATGTTATTTTATTTGTTGGATTTAGAAACTAGAAAAACATTGCTGACAAAAGATAGTACTGATTTAAATTTAAAAGCTTTTTTTTCATATGAAACTTTATTTACTAATAAGTTGATAATTTTAGATGAATTGGTTAAATGCGCTATGTGCTTAGAAAAAACTAATTTTAATTTTTATATTAGAATAATGAATTATTCTTTGTTAGGAAATTATCAATAAATTAAGGAGAAAAAATATGAATAATTATGATGTAAAAGTTGATAATATTAAAAGTAAATTTTTAAATATTAATAAAGATATTATTATTGCTTTACCTTCTATTTATGATCAAAATATTGCTTATGAAGTTTATTTAGTTTTTGATGGTAAAGATATGTTACTTAATAGTAATAGTAATATTTTATTTGAAAATAATAGTAATTGTATTTTTATTGGTATTGGTAGTACCAATAATATGACTCGTTTTAATGATTTAGCAACTTATACCAATGATTATGTAAAAATATTAATGACAAAATATTTTCCTGAATTAAAAAAAAGTAATATTGATTGTCTTGGTGGTAATGGTAAAAATTACTTAGAATTTATTATTAATGAGGTTATACCATTTGTTATTAAAAAGTTTAATTTAAAAATTAAAAATTTAAATTCCATTGGTTGTTCTTTGGGGGCATATTTTTGTTTACAAATGTTATATTTATCAAAATTACAATTTAAAAAATTATTATTATTTTCGCCAGCAATTTGATTTAATTCACAAATTATTGAAGATTTAAAAACTAAAGTTTTAAATAATAATCAACCTTTAATAGTTGAACTATGGGTAGGAAAAAAAGAACCAAAGTTTTTTGAAGGCAAATTAGTAACAAAATATGAAAGTAATACTATTGAATTAAAAACAATATTATCTAATAGAAAAATTACTACTAATCTGGTAATTGATGAAAATGGTGGTCATGGTTTTAAATGATGAATTAAATATATTAATGAAAATCCTTTAATTATTATTAGCTAATTGAAAGGTAATGTTTAGTAATCTGTGTAACTTACAAAAATAACTATGTTTAATTAATTATAGTAAATAAAATTAAATAACTAGAAAGAGTGAGTTACGTATGTCTAAAAAACAAAATATTAATAATAATGATCCGATATCAAAAGCAGTAGATTTATTACTAGAAAATACTGAAGATTTAACAACAGTTTTTAAAGAGGTAGGTTTATATAAAGAATTAACAAAAAGATTAGTTGAAAAAATGTTGAATTTTGAAATGCAAAATTATTTAGGATATGAAAAAAATCAACATAATAATAGTGATAATGCTCGTAATGGTATAAGTTCAAAAAAATTAATAACTCAACAAGGTAAAATTGAGATTAATGTACCACGAGATCGTAATAGTAATTTTGGACCAGTAATAGTTGCAAAAAGACAAAGAAGATTTGATGGTTTTGATCAACAAGTTCTTTCGTTATATGCCAAAGGCATGACTTTATCAGATATTAGAATGCAGTTACAAGAGTTATATCATGGTGCTGATATTAGTGAAAGTGTTATTAGTCAAATTATTGATGATGTTAAAGCATGACAAAATCGGCCATTAGAAAGTGTTTATCCGATTGTTTATTTTGATTGTATAGTAGTTAAAGTACGACAAGATAAACGCATTATTAACAAATCATTTTATATAGCACTAGGAGTTGATTTAGAAGGTAAAAAAGATGTTTTAGGTTTGAGGCTTTTTAAAAATCTGTGTATCTTTTTACAAAGTTACTAGTTTAGATTAATTATATCTTCAAATTTTATCATAAAATGAGCAATTGCTGTATTTCAATTTTGAATGGGCATTGTTCATTTTTTTGTTATATTTTCAATTGCTAAGTAAAATATTTTAAAAACTGCCATATCATTTGGAAAAAATTTTTTATTTCTAATAACTTTTCGTAATTGACTATTAACATATTCAATAGCATTTGTTGTATAAATCACTCTTTTGATTTATGGAGAATAACTAATAAAAACCATTAAATTATCTCAATTTTTATATCATGATTTGGTAATGTTTAGTAATCTGTGTAACTTACAAAAATAACTATGTTTAATTAATTCTAGTAAATAAAATTAAATAACTAGAAAGAGTGAGTTACGTATGTCTAAAAAAAATATTAATAATAATGATCCAATATCAAAAGCAGTAGATTTATTATTAGAAAATACTGAAGATTTAACAAAAGTTTTTAAAGAGGGGTGTTTATATAAAGAATTAACAAAAAGATTAGTTGAAAAAATGTTGAATTCTGAAATGCAAAATTATTTAGGATATGAAAAAAATCAACATAATACTAGCGAAAATGCTCGTAATGGTATAAGTTCAAAAAAATTAATAACCCAACAAGGTAAAATTGAGATTAATGTACCACGAGATCGTAATAGTAATTTTGAGCCAGCAATAGTTGCAAAAAGACAAAGAAGATTTGATGGTTTTGATCAACAAGTTCTTTCGTTATATGCCAAAGGCATGACTTTATCATATATTAGAATGCAGTTACAATAGTTATATCATGGTGCTGATATTAGTGAAAGTGTTATTAGTCAAATTACTGATGATGTTATTGATGATGTTAAAGCATGACAAAATCGGCCATTAGAAATTGTTTATCCGATTGTTTATTTTGATTGTATAGTAGTTAAAGTACGATAAGATAAACGCATTATTAACAAATCAGTTTATATAGCACTAGGAGTTGATTTAGAAGGTAAAAAAGATGTTTTAGGTTTGAGGCTTTTTAAAAATCTGTGTATCTTTTTACGAAGTTACTAGTTTAGATTAATTATATCTTCAAATTTTATCATAAAATGAGCAATTGCTGTATTTCAATTTTGAATGGGCATTGTTCATTTTTTTGTTATATTTTCAATTGCTAAGTAAAATATTTTAAAAAATGCCATATCATTTGGAAAAACTTTTTTATTTCTAATAACTTTTCGTAATTGACTATTAACAGATTCAATAGCATTTGTTGTATAAATCACTCTTTTGATTTCTGCAGGATAACTAATAAAAACCATTAAATTATCTCAATTTTTATATCATGATTTGGTAATGTTTAGTAATCTGTGTAACTTACAAAAATAACTATGTTTAATTAATTCTAGTAAATAAAATTAAATAACTAGAAAGAGTGAGTTACGTATGTCTAAAAAAAATATTAATAATAATGATCCAATATCAAAAGCAGTAGATTTATTATTAGAAAATACTGAAGATTTAACAAAAGTTTTTAAAGAGGGGTGTTTATATAAAGAATTAACAAAAAGATTAGTTGAAAAAATGTTGAATTCTGAAATGCAAAATTATTTAGGATATGAAAAAAATCAACATAATACTAGCGAAAATGCTCGTAATGGTATAAGTTCAAAAAAATTAATAACCCAACAAGGTAAAATTGAGATTAATGTACCACGAGATCGTAATAGTAATTTTGAGCCAGCAATAGTTGCAAAAAGACAAAGAAGATTTGATGGTTTTGATCAACAAGTTCTTTCGTTATATGCCAAAGGCATGACTTTATCATATATTAGAATGCAGTTACAATAGTTATATCATGGTGCTGATATTAGTGAAAGTGTTATTAGTCAAATTACTGATGATGTTATTGATGATGTTAAAGCATGACAAAATCGGCCATTAGAAATTGTTTATCCGATTGTTTATTTTGATTGTATAGTAGTTAAAGTACGATAAGATAAACACATTATTAACAAATCAGTTTATATAGCACTAGGAGTTGATTTAGAAGGTAAAAAAGATGTTTTAGGTTTGAGGCTTTTTAAAAATCTGTGTATCTTTTTACGAAGTTACTAGTTTAGATTAATTATATCTTCAAATTTTATCATAAAATGAGCAATTGCTGTATTTCAATTTTGAATGGGCATTGTTCATTTTTTGTTATATTTTCAATTGCTAAGTAAAATATTTTAAAAAATGCCATATCATTTGGAAAAACTTTTTTATTTCTAATAACTTTTCGTAATTGACTATTAACAGATTCAATAGCATTTGTTGTATAAATCACTCTTTTGATTTCTGCAGGATAACTAATAAAAACCATTAAATTATCTCAATTTTTATATCATGATTTGGTAATGTTTAGTAATCTGTGTAACTTACAAAAATAACTATGTTTAATTAATTCTAATAAATAAAATTAAATAACTAGAAAGATTGAGTTACGTATGTCTAAAAAACAAAATATTAATAATAATGTTCCAATATCAAAAGCAGTAGATTTATTACTAGAAAATACTGAAGATTTAACAACAGTTTTTAAAGAGGGAGGTTTATATACAAGACATATTCCGTAAATAAATTTTTTAAAAGTCAATTAATAATTTAAAATTTATTTTATAATTTCTTTATTAATAAATTAATAAGGTGTTGATAAAAATGAATTTTGAAAATTTAAAAAAATTAAAAAATGAACAATTTTATAGATATTTTGGTATAAAAAGTTTTAATTTTGATGAAATTTTAACAAAATTAATTGAAATAGAAAATTTAAAAAAACTAAAGGTAGAAAATATAAACTTTAAGTTGAAGAAAGATTGATGATGACTTTAGTATGCTGAAAAGAATATTATACTTTTTTTACAAATGAGTATTAAATATAAAATGAGTGCATCAAGTTGTTTTCGAAATATTACTTGAGTAGAAAACAAACTTATTGATGACAAAGATTATCAGTTTTTAAAAACAAAATATAAATCAAAAATTGAGAAAAAACAAGAAGATTTAAATGAATTTCAATTTTATTTAATTGATTCAACTGAAATTGAAATTGAAAGACCAACTAAAAAAAACTACAGTTAGAATATTTTTCTGGTAAAAGTTGAATGTTTTCTATAAAATTTCAAATTATATATGACTTTTTTAATAAAAAAATTGTTGATATTTTTGCTGATAATGGAAAAGTACATGATTTTCAAATATTAAAAAATTCAAATCTTGAATTTTAAGAAAAAACAATAATTATTGGTGATTTGGGATATCAAGGAATACAAAATATTTATAAAAATACTATATTACCAATTAAAAAAACTAAAAATAAAAAATTAACTAAACAAGAAAAAATCTAAAATAAAATTATTTCAAAAATTAGAATTAAAGTTGAACATGTTTTTGCTTGATTAAAAAGATTCAAAATTTTAATAAATAAATGTAGAAAAAGTATATTTAGACTTATGTACTTAAGATTTAACTTACTTTGTGAAATTTTTAATAAAACAAAACCATTAAAATAAAAAAATATTTTTAATATTTTTTTAAAAATTTAAATTTTTATCAAGTTAATATAAAAATAATATTAACAATTTTTGTGTTTGAAATATAAATTTATTTTTAAAGTATTTTTTTAAAAATATTAACTTCTATAATTATTAACACTAAAAAATTTATAAATATTATTATTGACAATTGATTAAATTTATTTACGGAATATGTCTAAAGAATTAACAAAAAGATTAGTTGAAAAAATGTTGAATTCTGAAATGCAAAATTATTTAGGATATGAAAAAAATAGGCTTTTTAAAAAGATACACAGATTTTTAAAAAGCCTCTTTAATTGTATTAAATTAAGGCATGTTTTTTTAATTTAATATTAAAATTTCTAAAAAGGAATGTTTAACTTAATTCTTCTATTTTAATATTACTATTAATATTTTTTTTGTTATCTACATTTTGCTTATTTTTATTATATAATCAAGAAATTCCTATTATTAAACCAATTAAATTTAATGTTAAAAATAATAATATGATGCCTAATGCATTATTACTATTACATAAACTTATACCTCAAATTAAAAATACTATTCAAATTACTAAACATATTCATATAATAAATGTAATTAAACCAATGCTCATTACCTTGCACCTTTTTCTTTCTAAAAAATAATTAAACTAAATAAAATATAGTATTTTCTATTAGATTCTTATAATTTAATATTTTTTTTATACAAGTATTTATTAAATCAACCCCCATCTATACCCTTTTCTTATGATCAATTTATTTCATTTGGTTTCATTGGTTTTTCATTATTCTTTGCACTAATAATTTTACCATTTTTAACGTTAATAACAGTATTTGCA
Source organism: Spiroplasma ixodetis (assembly GCF_040369795.1). Taxonomy (GTDB): domain Bacteria; phylum Bacillota_I; class Bacilli_A; order Mycoplasmatales; family VBWQ01; genus Spiroplasma_E; species Spiroplasma_E ixodetis_B. Next base: position 572,967 of record NZ_AP028955.1, on the reverse strand, counting down.
ACATATTGGAAGTTAGGATTATGAGCGACAATAATAATTGATGTTTTATATTCTCGATTAACATCCAATAAAATCTCTAATATCTTACGCCCCATTTCCTCATCAAGTGCTCCTGTTGGCTCATCACAAAATAAAATTGTCGGATTTTTTGCTAGTGCTCTACCGATCGATACTCTTTGTTGTTGTCCGCCTGATAATTGACTTGGAAATTTATTCATATGTTCATCCATTTCAATAACTTGAAAAATATCATCAATACTCATATTTTTATTTTTAGCAATATTTTCACCAACTTCATCATTTTCACGAGCAGTTAAGTTAGTTAATAAATTGTATTGTTGAAAAATAAAACCAATATTATCTCGTCTAAATTTAGTTAAATGACTATCTTTTAATAAAGATAAATTGTATCCCACCACAAAAACATCACCAGTATTAGGTTTATCCAATCCCGAAATAATATTTAATAATGTTGTCTTACCACTTCCCGACGGTCCTAAGATAACAACAAAATCACCTAATTTAATGTTTAAATTAACTCCTTTTAATACTTCATATTCTAAGTATCCAGTTAAGTAAGATTTTTTAACATCAAATAATTCAATAACATTAGTTTGAGTATCAGGAGTATTATTAGTCATTGATATCATTTTACATGCTAAAATTTCTTTTGAATGAGTTTTTGTTAATTTATTAATTGCTTTTTGATTATCTTTAAAAGCTTGCAATTTGGCTTTATTAGCTTCTATTTCTTCCTTTGATTCTGGTTTATCATGATATTTATGGGTTACTGGCGGTATTGCACCTTCATTTTTAGATACTGACTTCTTTGTAAAACTAGATTCTAACTTATTTTTGGTTATTTGTTCACTTGAATTTTTAGTGTTTTTTTTATCATTTTTCATGTTTTTATTCCCTTCTGCCTTTAATCAATTTCATTTAAAGTTTTAATTGGATTAATCTTCTTCATGGCATATCAATCAATAATAAAGGTTGTTGCATAAATATCAAAGACAATTAAACCAACCACAAGTGGTAATCATCAAACAAAAAATAACGGTAAAACCCATGTTGTATTAGCAGCTAAATAGTTAAGAATAAACTTAACAATTATTCATCCTACGGGAAAACCAATAACAAACATAACAGCAATCACTGGTAAATACATACCAATAACAATATTACTTATTTTTGCATCACTATAACCAAGCGTTTTCATTGTTGCTATTTTTTTACGATTTTCATAAATTACTAAATTACTTGTTAATAAAATAATAAAGAACGAAATGATTAATGAAAAGATAATAAATGCAACCAATACTGTATCAAATAAAGCAGTAATTTGATTTAATAACTGATGATGGATATCTTGTGGCGTAATATTAACAGCACTACCAGCGCCATAACCTTGATAAGTACCAGAGCCATCAGTACCACCATTTAAACCAAAAGCACTGTAATCTCCATACATTTGCGAAGTTGAAAACGAATTAGTTATATCTGGTAATGATTGCGAATTTGAAAATTTAAAATTAAAGATTGGATTTTCATTTTCAAATACTTGATTAAGTTTAAAAATAACGGGATCATTTAATTGATTAAGAAAATCTTGATATTCATTAAATGATTTTAAGAGGCTTTTTAAAAAGATACACAGATTTTTAAAAATCCTAAATTTTTTTGAACTTATACCATTGCGAGCATTTTCGCTAGTATTATGTTGATTTTTTTCATATCCTAAATAATTTTGCATTTCAGAATTAAACATTTTTTCAACTAATCTTTTTGTTAATTCTTTATATAAACCTTCCTCTTTAAAAAATGTTGTTAAATCTTCAGTATTTTCTAGTAATAAATCTACTGCTTTTGATATTGGATCATTATTATTAATATTTTGTTTTTTAGACATAAGTAACTCACTCTTTCTATTTATTTAATTTTATTTACTAGAATTAATTAAACATAGTTATTTTTGTAAGTTACACAGATTACTAAACATTACCAATTTTAATTTACCAAAATCAACATCACAAGTTGTTTTTTTTATCTTCTCATTCTTTTTTAAATAATAAAAATAAAAATTCTTTTGTTTTATTAAATGATAAAACTTTATCAGCATTAGTTTTACTAATATAACCATTAGGTTGACCATAACCATTATATATACCAACCACTTTATACGTTGTTGTTTTAGAACTTATCTTATCATTATAAGAATTAACAACCTTACCAGCAGCAACTTCTTTTAACATATTTGTAGCATTAATACCCATATTATCATAAGCCCCATCCTTTAACTAATCAACTTGTGTATAACCAGTTTGTTGTTTTAATAATGTTACATTATTAACATTTTTACTATTGCATTTGGACTAGGAATTGCTTTTAAAATTGGTCAAGGTTTTAATTTATTATTATCTTTAAATTTCATAGTATTACCATTACTACTCATTTTAAATTTATCATTTATTTTTAAATTTAATTGTTTAGCGATCATTTGATTAATAACAAGACTAATACTATCATCACTATTTTCTTGTTCTAAAAGTGGATTTAATGAAGAACCGACAGCATCATATAATTGCATCATTGAAGGTTTGCCTAACTGTTGTTTATTTTGTAAACCAAAAACTTTCAATAAATACTTATTTTGTTTAAATAATTTTTCAGGAGTACCAATAAAGTAAGTTACTAATTCATCAGTTTCTTTATCAAAAGGCACAACATTAAAAGCGACATTAAAAGGAGCATTGGGATCACTATAAGCTTTAGCAATATTTTGACGAATGAAATATGGACTTTTAGTATAAGCGCCTTGTACTACAGTTTGTCCCATTCTATTATAAAATAAAGCACCAAATCAAATTCCAACTTTATTAATTAGACATATTCCGTAAATAAATTTAATCAATTGTCAATAATAATATTTATAAATTTTTTAGTGTTAATAATTATAGAAGTTAATATTTTTAAAAAAATACTTTAAAAATAAATTTATATTTCAAAAACAAAAATTGTTAATATTATTTTTATATTAACTTGATAAAAATTTAAATTTTTAAAAAAATATTAAAAATATTTTTTTATTTTAATGGTTTTGTTTTATTAAAAATTTCACAAAGTAAGTTAAATCTTAAGTACATAAGTCTAAATATACTTTTTCTACATTTATTTATTAAAATTTTGAATCTTTTTAATCAAGCAAAAACATGTTCAACTTTAATTCTAATTTTTGAAATAATTTTATTGTAGATTTTTTCTTGTTTAGTTAATTTTTTATTTTTAGTTTTTTTAATTGGTAATATAGTATTTTTATAAATATTTTGTATTCCTTGATATCCCAAATCACCAATAATTATTGTTTTTTCTGAAAATTCAAGATTTGAATTTTTTAATATTTGAAAATCATGTACTTTTCCATTATCAGCAAAAATATCAACAATTTTTTTATTAAAAAAGTCATATATAATTTGAAATTTTATAGAAAACATTCAACTTTTACCAGAAAAATATTCTAACTGTAGTTTTTTTTAGTTGGTCTTTCAATTTCAATTTCAGTTGAATCAATTAAATAAAATTGAAATTCATTTAAATCTTCTTGTTTTTTCTCAATTTTTGATTTATATTTTGTTTTTAAAAACTGATAATATTTGTCATCACTAAGTTTATTTTCTACTCAAGTAATATTTCGAAAACAACTTGATGCACTCATTTTATATTTAATACTCATTTGGAAAAAAGTATAATATTCTTTTCAGTATACTAAAGTCATCATCAATCTTTCTTCAACTGAAAGTTTATATTTTCTACCTTTAGTTTTTTTTAAATTTTCTATTTCAATTAATTTTGTTAACATTTCATCAAAATGAAAACGTTTTATACCAAAATATCTATAAAATTGTTCATTTTTTAATTTTTTTAAATTTTCAAAATTCATTTTTATCAACACCTTATTAATTTATTAATAAAGAAATTATAAAATAAATTTTAAATTATTAATTGACTTTTAAAAAATTTATTTACGGAATATGTCTATATATAATTTGAAATTTTATAGAAAACATTCAACTTTTACCAGAAAAATATTCTAACTGTAGTTTTTTTTAGTTGGTCTTTCAATTTCAATTTCAGTTGAATCAATTAAATAAAATTGAAATTCATTTAAATCTTCTTGTTTTTTCTCAATTTTTGATTTATATTTTGTTTTTAAAAACTGATAATCTTTGTCATCACTAAGTTTATTTTCTACTCAAGTAATATTTCGAAAACAACTTGATGCACTCATTTTATATTTAATACTCATTTGGAAAAAAGTATAATATTCTTTTCAGTATACTAAAGTCATCATCAATCTTTCTTCAACTGAAAGTTTATATTTTCTACCTTTAGTTTTTTTTAAATTTTCTATTTCAATTAATTTTGTTAACATTTCATCAAAATGAAAACGTTTTATACCAAAATATCTATAAAATTGTTCGTTTTTTAATTTTTTTAAATTTTCAAAATTCATTTTTATCAACACCTTATTAATTTATTAATAAATAAATTATAAAATAAATTTTAAATTATTAATTGGCTTTTAAAAAATTTATTTACGGAATATGTCTATTGATGAATCTGGAATTGATGATAATAAATTTTATAAATATGGTTGATCTGAAAAAGGTAAAAGATTATTTGATAATAAACCCGCATATAAAATAAACAGAATGAGTATAATTGGTTCACTAAATAAAGGTAAATTAAAATCCCTATTAGGATCTGAAGGACATTGCAACAGTAAAATTTTTGAATCATATGTAAAAAATATACTAATTCCATTATTAAAGCGTGGACAAATTATAGTTTTAGATAATGCAACGTTTCATAAATCTAAATTAACACAACAATTAATTGAAAATGCTGGATGCAAACTATTATTTCTTCCACCATATTATCCTAATTTAAATCCAATTGAACATTTTTGATTTGCTATAAAACATAATATAAGAAAAATATTACCAAATTATTGACCAAATATTAAAAAAGCGATTGATTTTATTTTTCAAGATATGAGTAAAATAATAATATGTAATTTAAACAGTTTTTGAATTTAAAAGTACAATTCAGCAATATTTAAAATAGATTAGGAAGATTAAATTATGCCAAAACCATACAGTTAAGAATTACGAAGAAAAGTAATAGAAGCCTATGAAAGTAAAAACATGAAAATTAAAGAAATTTGTAAAGTGTTCAATATCACTAGAAAGACTTTATTCTTATGAAGAAAAAGAAAAAAAGAAACTGGGTATATAAAACCAATTTTGAATTATCAAAAAGGACATAGCCACAAAATAAAGGATTTAGATGAATTAAAAAATTATTTAGTGCAACATAAAGATGTTACAGTTCAAAAAGTGATTGAAAAATTTGGTGATATGACTAAAGAAATAGTTTATAACTATTTCAAAAAACTAAATTATACATATAAAAAAACTTTTCTATATGAACAAAGAGATAAAAATAAACAAGAAGATTTTTTAAAAGAAATGGCTAAAATAATGAATAAAGATTTAGTATATATTGATGAATCTGGAATTGATGATAATGAATTTTATAAATATGGTTGATCTGAAAAAGGTAAAAGATTAGTTGATAATAAACCCGCATATAAAATAAAAAGAATGAGTATAATTGGTTCACTAAATAAAGGTAAATTAAAAGCCCTATGAGCATTTGAAGGACATTGCAACAGTAAAATTTTTGAATCATATGTAAAAAATATACTAATTCCAGTATTAAAGCGTCGACAAATTATAGTTTTAGATAATCCAACGTTTCATAAATCTAAATTAACACAACAATTAATTGAAAATGCTGGATGCAAACTATTATTTCTTCCACCATATTATCCTAATTTAAATCCAATTGAACATTTTTGATTTGCTATAAAACATAATATAAGAAAAATATTTGGATGGGTTACACTTTATTGGGCACTAATTACGTAGACAAGTGAACAAATTAGTTAAAAGAAAGGAATTATAATTATGGCCAATATTAACTCATATTAAGATTAATTTAAAAAACAAATAGTAGCTTTATATCAAAGTGGTAAGTCAGTGTCTTGTCTTTCTAAAGAGTACACTGTTACAAGAGCAGCTACTTATAATTGAATTAAGCAATTTACTAATTCAGGCAGTTTTAAAACCGAAGATAACCGTTCTGTTGAAGAAAATGAATTAATTAAATTAAGAAAAGAATTAAAACAATTAAGAATGGAAAATGATATTTTAAAGCAAGCAGCACTAATAATAGGCAGAAAATAGAAATTATTACTAAAAATAAAGTTAAATATAAAATTCGTACAATAGACATATTCCGTAAATAAATTTAATCAATTGTCAATAATAATATTTATAAATTTTTTAGTGTTAATAATTATAGAAGTTAATATTTTTAAAAAAATACTTTAAAAATAAATTTATATTCCAAACACAAAAATTGTTAATATTATTTTTATATTAACTTGATAAAAATTTAAATTTTTAAAAAAATATTTTTAATATTTTTTTATTTTAATGGTTTTGTTTTATTAAAAATTTCACAAAGTAAGTTAAATCTTAAGTACATAAGTCTAAATATACTTTTTCTACATTTATTTATTAAAATTTTGAATCTTTTTAATCAAGCAAAAACATGTTCAACTTTAATTCTAATTTTTGAAATAATTTTATTGTAGATTTTTTCTTGTTTAGTTAATTTTTTATTTTTAGTTTTTTTAATTGGTAATATAGTATTTTTATAAATATTTTGTATTCCTTTATATCCCAAATCACCAATAATTATTGTTTTTTCTGAAAATTCAAGATTTGAATTTTTTAATATTTGAAAATCATGTACTTTTCCATTATCAGCAAAAATATCAACAATTTTTTTATTAAAAAAGTCATATATAATTTGAAATTTTATAGAAAACATTCAACTTTTACCAGAAAAATATTCTAACTGTAGTTTTTTTTAGTTGGTCTTTCAATTTCAATTTCAGTTGAATCAATTAAATAAAATTGAAATTCATTTAAATCTTCTTGTTTTTTCTCAATTTTTGATTTATATTTTGTTTTTAAAAACTGATAATCTTTGTCATCACTAAGTTTATTTTCTACTCAAGTAATATTTCGAAAACAACTTGATGCACTCATTTTATATTTAATACTCATTTGGAAAAAGTATAATATTCTTTTCAGTATACTAAAGTCATCATCAATCTTTCTTCAACTGAAAGTTTATATTTTCTACCTTTAGTTTTTTTTAAATTTTCTATTTCAATTAATTTTGTTAACATTTCATCAAAATGAAAACGTTTTATACCAAAATATCTATAAAATTGTTCATTTTTTAATTTTTTTAAATTTTCAAAATTCATTTTTATCAACACCTTATTAATTTATTAATAAAGAAATTATAAAATAAATTTTAAATTATTAATTGACTTTTAAAAAATTTATTTACGGAATATGTCTAATGTGTCGTTTTTTAAAAATATCTAAATCAACATATTATTTTAATTTCAAGAAAAAAGAAGATAAAATTCAAAATAATATGTATGATGAAGCTGTTATTAGTGCTTTTAAAGAAAATAAAGAAGCTTATAGGAAAAAGAAGATTAAAAGTTGTTCTAAAAGAAAATAAAATTAATTTATCAAGACGAAAAATTAAAAAAATTATGAATAAACATAATTTAATATCAAAATACACTAAATTATCATACAAAAATTATCATAATAAAGTCAATGATAGTCAAATTACTAATCTTGTTAATAGATACTTTAATAATATGCTTAAAAATGAAGTTATTGTTAGTGATTTAACTTATGTTCAAGTTAATGGTAAATGAAACTATATTTGCTTATTAATCGACCTGTACAATCGCGAAATTATTGGACATAGTGTAGGTACTAAAAAAGATGCATCATTAGTATATCAAGCATTTATGTGCTCAAATCGTTGTTTAAAAAATATTCAAATATTTCATAGCGATCGCGGTAATGAATTTAATAATCAAACTATTGATAAACTTTTATTAGCCTTCAATATTACCCGCTCTTTAAGCAAAAAAAGGTTGTCCTTATGATAACGCTGTTGCTGAAGCAACTTTCAAAACTTTCAAAACAGAATTTATTAATGATAAAAATTTTACATCATTAATCCAATTAAAATTAGAATTATTTGATTATATCAATTGATACAACAACATAAGAATCCACAGCGCTCTAAACTACTTAACCACCATAAAATACATAAGCACAAATGTCTACCAAAAAACAGTCCTAAAAAAGATTGCCATTCCAATTACCGAATTATTGACCAAATATTAAAAAAGCGATTGATTTTGTTTTTCAATATATGAGTAAATATTACTTTAGTTAGCTATATTTAACATAAAATTGTGAGAAATCTGATTTTAATCTAAAAATATGATTTATAAAAATAAAAAAATAATTGTTCTATTTAAGTCAATTATTTTTTTATTTTCAAATAATTAAATTTAGAAAAATACAAATCAAATATTTATACATTTTTTTAATTTTCTTCATCTATTTTTAAAACAGCACGAAATGCTTCTGGTGGTAATTCAACATTACCAATCGATTTCATTTTTTTCTTTCCTTCTTTTTGTTTTTCTAAAAGTTTTCTTTTTCTTGTAATATCACCACCATAACATTTAGCAATAACATCTTTTCTAACTGCTTGCACAGTTTGACGAGCAATAATTTTATTATTAATAGCAGCCTGAATAGCAACTTCAAAATTTTGTTTCGGAATTAATTTTTTTAATTTTTGACATAAAACACGCCCACGATCATAAGCAAAATCCTTATGAACAATAACAGATAATGCATCAACAATATTACCTGCTAATAAAATATCCATTTTCACTAATTTACTCTCCTGATAACCAATTAACTCATAATCTAATGAAGCATAACCTTTTGATATTGATTTTAATTTATCAAAAAAATCAATGACAATTTCATTCAGTGGCATATTATAAATAAGAGTTCTTCGTAAATTATCAGCATATTTTAGATCTAAATAAGTTCCGCGTTTATCCTGACATAATTGCATCAATGCACCAACATATTGTTCTGGTGTCATTATTGTTACTTGTACAAATGGTTCTTCTACGCTTTTAATTGTTTGCACAGTTGGTCATTTTGCTGGATTATCAATTATTAACTTTTCACCATTAGTTAAATTTACTTCATAAATTACAGAAGGAGCTGTTGAAATTAAAACTAAATTATATTCACGCTCTAAACGCTCTTGAATAACATCCATATGTAATAACCCTAAAAAACCACAACGAAAACCAAAACCTAATGCTTGTGATGTTTCAGCGGTAAAAATTAATGAGGCATCCGATAATTTAATTTTATATAATGCATCCTTTAATTCTTGATATTTATTAGTATCAATTGGATATAAACCACAATAAACCATTGGTTTTAAAGTTTTATAACCTGGTAATGGTACATCAGCAGGATTAATAACACTAGTAATCGTATCACCAACATGAATATCACTAATTATTTTAATTACACCACTAATTCAACCAACTTCACCAGCTGTTAACATTTCTCTCTTTTCTTCTTTTGGTGTGCGTACTCCTAATTCAGTAATTTCATATTCAGCGCCAGTTGACATCATTCTTACTTTATCACTAACTTTAATTACACCAGTTTTGATTCTAATAAATGCCATCACTCCACGATATTTATCATATAATGAATCAAAAATTAAAGCACGTAATGGTTTATTATCGTCAGCATCAATTGGATAAGGAATATATTTAATAACTGCTTCTAAAACATCGCGAATATTAATACCTGTCTTTGCAGAAATTAAAGGCGCATAATCAGCAGGTAAACCCAATACTTTTTCAATTTCTTCTTTAACTTTTTCTGGTTCAGCACTTGGTAAATCTATTTTATTAATAACAGGAATAATTTCTAAGTCATTATCTAATGCTAAATATAGATTTGCTAAAGTTTGTGCTTCAATACCCTGAGCAGCATCAACTACTAAAATGGCACCCTCGCATGCTGCTAAACTACGCGATACTTCATAAGTAAAGTCAACATGACCTGGAGTATCAATTAAGTGAAGCAAATAAGTATGACCATCTAATGATTGATATTTAAGTTGTACACTATTTAGTTTAATTGTAATGCCACGTTCACGTTCTAAATCCAGTGAATCTAACAATTGATTTTTCATTTCCCTTTTTGAAACAGCATTAGTTAATTCTAAAATACGATCAGCCAAAGTTGATTTACCATGATCAATATGGGCAATAATTGAAAAATTTCTAATGTATTTTTTATCAATACTCATAATATTATTTATTCACCTATCTTTTGCTTATAAACTATTTACTATGTTTTAGTATATCAAAGTTTAAATAAAATTAAATCGAAAGTTGCAGATAATCTTATAAATATAATTAAACTATCACTTAACAATATATGAAAAGTGGATGGGTTACACTTTATTGGACACTAATTACGTAGACAAGTGAACAAATTAGTTAAAAGAAAGGAATTATAATTATGGCCAATATTAACTCATATTCAGATTAATTTAAAAAACAAATAGTAGCTTTATATCAAAGTGGTAAGTCAGTGTCTTGTCTTGCTAAAGAGTACAATGTTACAAGAACAGCTACTTATAATTGAATTAAGCAATTTACTAATTCAGGCAGTTTTAAAACCAAAGATAACCGTTCTGTTGAAGAAAATGAATTAATTAAATTAAGAAAAGAATTAAAACAATTAAGAATGGAAAATGATATTTTAAAGCAAGCAGCACTAATAATAGGCAGAAAATAGAAATTATTACTAAAAATAAAGTTAAATATAAAATTCGCACAATAGACATATTCCGTAAATAAATTTAATCAATTATCAATAATAATATTTATAAATTTTTTAGTGTTAATAATTATATAAGTTAATATTTTTAAAAAAATACTTTAAAAATAAATTTATATTTCAAACACAAAAATTGTTAATATTATTTTTATATTAACTTGATAAAAATTTAAATTTTTAAAAAAATATGGTAATGTTTAGTAATCTGTGTAACTTACAAAAATAACTATGTTTAATTAATTCTAGTAAATAAAATTAAATAAATAGAAAGAGTGAGTTACTTATGTCTAAAAAACAAAATATTAATAATAATGTTCCAATATCAAAAGCAGTAGATTTATTATTAGAAAATACTGAAGATTTAACAACAGTTTTTAAAGAGGGAGGTTTATATAAAGAATTAACAAAAAGATTAGTTGAAAAAATATTGAATTCTGAAATGCAAAATTATTTAGGATATGAAAAAAATCAACATAAGAAATATTCCGTAAATAAATTTTTTAAAAGTCAATTAATAATTTAAAATTTATTTTATAATTTCTTTATTAATAAATTAATAAGGTGTTGATAAAAATGAATTTTGAAAATTTAAAAAAATTAAAAAATGAACAATTTTATAGATATTTTGGTATAAAACGTTTTCATTTTGATGAAATGTTAACAAAATTAATTGAAATAGAAAATTTAAAAAAACTAAAGGTAGAAAATATAAACTTTCAGTTGAAGAAAGATTGATGATGACTTTAGTATACTGAAAAGAATATTATACTTTTTTCCAAATGAGTATTAAATATAAAATGAGTGCATCAAGTTGTTTTCGAAATATTACTTGAGTAGAAAATAAACTTAGTGATGACAAAGATTATCAGTTTTTAAAAACAAAATATAAATCAAAAATTGAGAAAAAACAAGAAGATTTAAATGAATTTCAATTTTATTTAATTGATTCAACTTAAATTGAAATTGAAAGACCAACTAAAAAAACTACAGTTAGAATATTTTTCTGGTAAAAGTTGAATGTTTTCTATAAAATTTCAAATTATATATGACTTTTTAATAAAAAAATTGTTGATATTTTTGCTGATAATGGAAAAGTACATGATTTTCAAATATTAAAAAATTCAAATCTTGAATTTTCAGAAAAAACAATAATTATTGGTGATTTGGGATATCAAGGAATACAAAATATTTATAAAAATACTATATTACCAATTAAAAAAACTAAAAATAAAAAATTAACTAAACAAGAAAAAATCTACAATAAAATTATTTCAAAAATTAGAATTAAAGTTGAACATGTTTTTGCTTGATTAAAAAGATTCAAAATTTTAATAAATAAATGTAGAAAAAGTATATTTAGACTTATGTACTTAAGATTTAACTTACTTTGTGAAATTTTTAATAAAACAAAACCATTAAAATAAAAAAATATTTTTAATATTTTTTTAAAAATTTAAATTTTTATCAAGTTAATATAAAAATAATATTAACAATTTTTGTGTTTGAAATATAAATTTATTTTTAAAGTATTTTTTTAAAAATATTAACTTCTATAATTATTAACACTAAAAAATTTATAAATATTATTATTGACAATTGATTAAATTTATTTACGGAATATGTCTATAATACTAGTGAAAATGCTCGCAATGGTATAAGTTCAAAAAAATTAATAACCCAACAAGGTAAAATTGAGATTAATGTACCACGAGATCGTAATAGTAATTTTGAGCCAGTAATAGTTGCAAAAAGACAAAGAAGATTTGATGGTTTTGATCAACAAGTTCTTTCATTATATGCCAAAGGCATGACTTTATCAGATATTAGAATGCAGTTACAAGAGTTATATCATGGTGCTGATATTAGCGAAAGTGTTATTAGTCAAATTACTGATGATGTTATTGATGATGTTAAAGCATGACAAAATCGGCCATTAGAAAGTGTTTATCCGATTGTTTATTTTGATTGTATAGTAGTTAAAGTACGACAAGATAAACGCATTATTAACAAATCAGTTTATATAGCACTAGGAGTTGATTTAGAAGGTAAAAAAGATGTTTTAGGTTTATGAATTAGTGAAAATGAAGGTTCTAAGTTTTGATTATCTAATTTCACAGAAATGAAAAATCGAGGCTTAAATGATATTCTTATTGCTTGTAGTGACAATTTAACAGGAATGTCAGAAGCAATACAATCAGTTTATCCTAAAACCGAACATCAATTATGCATAGTTCATCAAATTAGAAATAGTTTAAAATATGTTTCATACAAACATAGAAAATCACTAGTTACAGATTTAAAACCAATTTATAGTGCATGTAGTGAAGAACAAGCAATGCAAGCTTTAGAATCTTTTGAAAGTAAATGAAATAAACAATATCCTCAAATTGCTAAATCATGATATAAAAATTGAGATAATTTAATGGTTTTTATTAGTTATCATGCAGAAATCAAAAGAGTTATTTATACAACAAATGCTATTGAATCTGTTAATAGTCAATTACGAAAAGTTATTAGAAATAAAAAAGTTTTTCCAAATGATATGGCAGTTTTTAAAATATTTTACTTAGCAATTGAAAATATAACAAAAAAATGAACAATGCCCATTCAAAATTGAAATACAGCAATTGCTCATTTTATGATAAAATTTGAAGATAGAATTAATCTAAACTAGTAACTTTGTAAAAAGATACACAGATTTTTAAAAAGCCTCAAATAAGGTACTTTCCTAAAAACTGTGTTTTTTAAATAAATTTTAGTTGTAAAATCACTAAGTTACACAGATTACTAAACATTGCCGAAAATACAATTAAGAATGGAAAATGATATTTTAAAGCAAGCAGCACTAATAATAGGCAGAAAATAGAAATTATTACTAAAAATAAAGTTAAATATAAAATTCGTACAATGTGTCGTTTTTTAAAAATATCTAAATCAACATATTATTTTAATTTCAAGAAAAAAGAAGATAAAATTAAAAATAATATGTATGATGAAGCTGTTATTAGTGCTTTTAAAGAAAATAAAGAAGCTTATGGAACAAGAAGATTAAAAGTTGTTCTAAAAGAAAAGAAAATTAATTTATCAAGACGAAAAATTAAAAAAATTATGAATAAACATAATTTAATATCAAAATACACTAAATTATCATACAAAAATTATCATAATAAAGTCAATGATAGTCAAATTACTAATCTTGTTAATAGAGACTTTAATAATAGGCTTAAAAATGAAGTTATTGTTAGTGATTTAACTTATGTTCAAGTTAATGGTAAATGAAACTATATTTGCTTATTAATCGACCTGTACAATCGCGAAATTATTGGACATAGTGTAGGTACTAAAAAAGATGCATCATTAGTATATCAAGCATTTATGTGCTCAAATCGTTGTTTAAAAAATATTCAAATATTTCATAGCGATCGCGGTAATGAATTTAATAATAAAACTATTGATAAACTTTTATTAGCCTTCGATATTACCCGCTCTTTAAGAAAAAAAAGGTTGTCCTTATGATAACGCTGTTGCTGAAGCAACTTTCAAAACTTTCAAAACAGAGTTTATTAATTATAAAAATTTTACATCATTAATCCAATTAAAATTAGAATTATTTGATTATATCAATTGATACAACAACATAAGAATCCACAGCACTCTAAACTACTTAACCCCCATAAAACACCAAGCACAAATGTCTACCAAAAAACAGTCCTAAAAAGGGTTGCCATTACAAAATATAAACTTTCAGTTGAAGAAAGATTGATGATGACTTTAGTATACTGAAAAGAATATTATACTTTTTTCCAAATGAGTATTAAATATAAAATGAGTGCATCAAGTTGTTTTCGAAATATTACTTGAGTAGAAAATAAACTTAGTGATGACAAAGATTATCAGTTTTTAAAAACAAAATATAAATCAAAAATTGAGAAAAAAAAGAAGATTTAAATGAATTTCAATTTTATTTAATTGATTCAACTGAAATTGAAATTGAAAGACCAACTAAAAAAACTACAGTTAGAATATTTTTCTGGTAAAAGTTGAATGTTTTCTATAAAATTTCAAATTATATATGACTTTTTTAATAAAAAAATTGTTGATATTTTTGCTGATAATGGACAAGTACATGATTTTCAAATATTAAAAAATTCAAATCTTGAATTTTCAGAAAAAACAATAATTATTGGTGATTTGGGATATCAAGGAATACAAAATATTTATAAAAATAATATATTACCAATTAAAAAAACTAAAAATAAAAAATTAACTAAACAAGAAAAAATCTACAATAAAATTATTTCAAAAATTAGAATTAAAGTTGAACATGTTTTTGCTTGATTAAAAAGATTCAAAATTTTAATAAATAAATGTAGAAAAAGTATATTTAGACTTATGTACTTAAGATTTAACTTACTTTGTGAAATTTTTAATAAAACAAAACCATTAAAATAAAAAAATATTTTTAATATTTTTTTAAAAATTTAAATTTTTATCAAGTTAATATAAAAATAATATTAACAATTTTTGTGTTTGAAATATAAATTTATTTTTAAAGTATTTTTTTAAAAATATTAACTTCTATAATTATTAACACTAAAAAATTTATAAATATTATTATTGACAATTGATTAAATTTATTTACGGAATATGTCTATTGTATGGTTTTGGCATAATTTAATCTTCCTAATCTATTTTAAATATTGCTGAATTGTACTTTTAAATTCAAAAACTGTTTAAATTACATATTATTATTTTACATTATTTATGAGTAAACATTACTTTAGTTAGCTATATATAATATAGATGAAAAAATAAATATAGTTTTCAATCCATTATTTTTTTAAAAAAATAATTGATTTTTTTATTTTGAAAGGAAGATTTTGATACCAGTTACTGAACAAGAAAAACGTAAAAGAGAAAGTTCATAAATAAAAAAAGGAATTAAAACCTTTGAAAAAGAAATCGAAGAAAATGATAAACAAATTAAAAATTAAAAAAAGAAATAAAAAAATGAGAAAAACTAAAATTAGATATTAATGATGAAAAAAATAATTAAGTAAAGAAGTTAAAAATCTTGAGATAGCTTTAAATAAAATTAAAAATAAATTAAAGGAAAAAAAACGAGAATTAAAAGATATTAAAAAAGAACTAGAAAAATTATCAAAAAATAATGTTTCAAATAATGACCCGCAACCTTCAACTTCATCAGCAGTACCCAGCTCATTTAAAAGTTGAAGTGAAAAATTATTGAAATCAACAGAAGAAGTAACAAAAAATGACTCTTTATTAAAAGAAAATTCTAAAAATCCGGATATTTCTTTACATTAATTTTATAGAATGGAAATTTATATAACTTTAATTTATAAACTGAATTTTATTAGAAAATGAACAATAATTTTACTTCAATTTTGAACAGATATTGTTCATTTTTTTTCTTTTTTTATAATTTTTATAAATTATAAATTGATATATATAAAATTACTGTTATAATTTTACTAGCATAATATTTAAAATGGAGTTAGAAGCAATATGAGTAAATCTAAAATTTCATTAAGTTTAAAAAATGTTGAATTTCGTTATAAACCAGAATACAATAACGCTGTTGATAATGTTAGTTTTGATATTAATCATGGCGAATATATTACTGTAATCGGTCATAATGGTAGTGGTAAGTCAACACTTTCAAAAATTATTATTGGTGTTTTACACAAACAAAAAGGTACGATTCAATTATTTGGTGAAACAATTACTAATAAAAACATTAAACAATTACGTAGTCACTTAGGTATTGTTTTTCAAAATCCTGATAATCAATTTATAGGTTCAACTGTTCGTGATGATATTGCTTTTGGCTTGGAAAATCATTTAGTTGAACCCAGTGATATGCCAGCAATTATTGACAGAGTTTCTAGGGCAGTGGGTATGGAAAAATATTTAGATCATGAACCGCTATGATTATCTGGTGGTCAAAAACAACGTGTAGCTATTGCTTCAGTTTTAGCTTTAGAACCTGATATTATTATTTTTGATGAGGCAACTAGTATGCTTGATCCAAAAGGTAAACGAGAAGTTAAAGAAATTATGTTAAAATTACAAGAACAACGCAATAAAACTATTATTTCTATTACTCATGATATGGATGAAATTATTAATGCCGATAAAATTATTGTTATGAATAAAGGTAAGTTAGTTCGTTATGGAAATCCATCTGAAATATTAAAAGAATGAGAGTTTTTACAAAGTATTCATTTAGATATTCCTTTTGTTTTAAAAGTATCGTTAGGTTTAAAAAATAAGGGGATTAATATTAATGAAACATTAAGTGAAGAGGAGCTGATTTCTAACTTATGTCAATTAAATTCAAAGAAGTAAGTTATACTTATTCTCCAAAAACCCCTTATCAATATCAAGCATTAAAAGATATTACTATCGAAATTGTTGAACAAAAAATAGTTGCTATTATTGGTGAAACTGGTAGTGGCAAATCAACTATGATTCAACATATTAATGGTTTATTAGTTCCAATGGCAGGTTCGGTTGCCATTAATGATTTTATTATTAAGGCTAATCAAAAAAAAATTCGTGATATTAAAAAAATACGTAAACAAATTGGCTTAGTCTTTCAATTTCCCGAATATCAGTTATTTGAAGAAACTATTGAACGAGATATTATGTTTGGACCAGTTAATTTTGGTGAGAAAAAAGATAAAGCACGAGAGTTAGCAAAAAAATATATTAATTTGGTTGGATTAGACGAAACATATTTATCAAGAAGTCCATTTGATTTGTCTGGTGGTCAAAAACGAAGAGTTGCTATTGCTGGTATTTTGGCATTACAAGGTCATACTTTAATTTTAGATGAACCAACAGCAGGACTTGATCCCGATGGTGAAAAAGAATTAATTAATTTATTTTATGATTTAAATCATAAAGAAAATAAAACTATTATTTTAGTAACTCATAATATGAATCATGTACTAATGGTTGCTGATGAAGTTATTGTATTACATAATACACAGATTTATAAAAAAGCAGATCCAATTACTGTTTTTAGAGATAAAAAATTAATTACCGAAACCGGAATTGAACCACCAAAAATTTATAGTTTTTTATATAAATTAGAAGCAGCAGGATTTGATACATCAAAAATTACTGCTAGAAGTGATTCAGAATTAATTGACCAGCTATCAAAAATATTATCCAAAAAAAATAGCAATAAAAAGTAAGGAGTAATAAATAATGAAAGTTAGTTTTGGTCGTTATTTACCTTTAAATTCAATCATTCATCGTGTAGATCCAAGAATTAAATTACTAGTTTTAATTTGTTTAATTGCTTCACTTTTTTTTCATACTGGTTTTGAAGGTTACGCTCTTATTGGTTTTACTGTTATAACAATTTTCTTTTGTGCAAAATTACCTTTTATGATGTTATTAAAATTAATGCGCCCCATTTTATTTATGGCATTTATTTTATTTATAATTAACTGTTTTTTAACTGATGGCCCTAATGTTGGAATGATTTGACGTTGGCACGGTATTAAGGTATCATATAAAGCTATATTTGTTAGTATTTATATTGCTTTTAGAATTTATTTAATGATTTTAATTACAACAATTTTAACAACCACAACACAACCATTAGATTTAACATTAGCATTAGAAGATTTAATGTTACCATTAAAATTAATTAAATTTCCAGTACATATTATTTCAATGATTATTTCTATTGCTCTTCGTTCAATTCCTACATTATTAGATGAAGCCGGTAGAATTTTAAAAGCGCAAGCATCACGTGGTGTAGATTTAAAAAATGGTCATTTTAAAGAAAAAGTTAAATCGTTAGTATCATTAATTATTCCCTTATTAGTTTCTTCATTTCAAAAAGCAGAAGATTTAGCGTACGCTATGGATTCAAGGGGTTATGATCCACAAGGTAAAAGAACACGTTTTCGTCAATACCATATTGATTTTAAAGATATATTTTTCTTTATTATTGGTGTAGGATTGTTAGCGTTTCTTATATCTTATACTTATCATCCAGAAATTTTTTGAAGAATTCCATTTATTGATGATTATTATTCACAATAATAAACGTATATGAATTAGCTTTACTAATTTTAAATGTTATTAATATTAAATTTAATTAAAAATTTTGCAACAAGTGTCATAATATTTATCATTTTTGTTTTTTCTTATACTCAATATTATTTTTTTAATTAAAAATTCTTAATTTAAATTTAAAATATATTAATAATTAAAATTAATTAAGGAGTAAGTCCGGTTGATAAATTATAATCATAAATATCGGTAATGTTTAGTAATCTGTGTAACTTACAAAAATAACTATAGACATATTCCGTAAATAAATTTTTTAAAAGTCAATTAATAATTTAAAATTTATTTTATAATTTCTTTATTAATAAATTAATAAGGTGTTGATAAAAATGAATTTTGAAAATTTAAAAAAATTAAAAAATGAACAATTTTATAGATATTTTGGTATAAAACGTTTTCATTTTGATGAAATGTTAACAAAATTAATTGAAATAGAAAATTTAAAAAAACTAAAGGTAGAAAATATAAACTTTCAGTTGAAGAAAGATTGATGATGACTTTAGTATACTGAAAATAATATTATACTTTTTTCCAAATGAGTATTAAATATAAAATGAGTGCATCAAGTTGTTTTCAAAATATTACTTGAGTAGAAAATAAACTTAGTGATGACAAAGATTATCAGTTTTTAAAAACAAAATGAAAATCAAAAATTGAGAAAAAACAAGAAGATTTAAATGAATTTCAATTTTATTTAATTGATTCAACTGAAATTGAAATTGAAAGACCAACTAAAAAAAACTACAGTTAGAATATTTTTCTGGTAAAAGTTGAATTTTTTCTATAAAATTTCAAATTATATATGACTTTTTTAATAAAAAAATTGTTGATATTTTTGCTGATAATGGAAAAGTACATGATTTTCAAATATTAAAAAATTCAAATCTTGAATTTTCAGAAAAAACAATAATTATTGGTGATTTGGGATATCAAGGAATACAAAATATTTATAAAAATACTATATTACCAATTAAAAAAACTAAAAATAAAAAATTAACTAAACAAGAAAAAATCTACAATAAAATTATTTCAAAAATTAGAATTAAAGTTGAACATGTTTTTGCTTGATTAAAAAGATTCAAAATTTTAATAAATAAATGTAGAAAAAGTATATTTAGACTTATGTACTTAAGATTTAACTTACTTTGTGAAATTTTTAATAAAACAAAACCATTAAAATAAAAAAATATTTTTAATATTTTTTTAAAAATTTAAATTTTTATCAAGTTAATATAAAAATAATATTAACAATTTTTGTGTTTGAAATATAAATTTATTTTTAAAGTATTTTTTTAAAAATATTAACTTCTATAATTATTAACACTAAAAAATTTATAAATATTATTATTGACAATTGATTAAATTTATTTACGGAATATGTCTAATGTTTAATTATTTCTAGTAAATAAAATTAAATAACTAGAAATAGTGAGTTACGTATGTCTAAAAAACAAAATATTAATAATAATGTTCCAATATCAAAAGCAGTAGATTTATTAATAGAAAATACTGAAGATTTAACAACAGTTTTTAAAGAGGGAGGTTTATATAAAGAATTAACAAAAAGATTAGTTGAAAAAATGTTGAATTCTGAAATGCAAAATTATTTAGGATATGAAAAAAATCAACATAATACTAGTGAAAATGCTCGCAATGGTATAAATTCAAAAAAATTAATAACCCAACAAGGTAAAATTGATATTAATGTACCACGAGATCGTAATAGTAATTTTGAACCAGTAATAGTTGCAAAAAGACAAAGAAGATTTGATGGTTTTGATCAACAAGTTCTTTCATTATATGCCAAAGGCATGACTTTATCAGATATTAGAATGCAGTTACAAGAGTTATATCATGGTGCTGATATTAGTGAAAGTGTTATTAGTCAAATTACTGATGATGTTATTGATGATGTTAAAGCATGACAAAATCGGCCATTAGAAAGTGTTTATCCGATTGTTTATTTTGATTGTATAGTAGTTAAAGCACGACAAGATAAACGCATTATTAAAAAATCAGTTTATATAGTACTAGGAGTTGATTTAGAAGGTAAAAAGATGTTTTAGGTTTATGAATTAGTGAAAATGAAGGTTCTAATTTTTTATTATCTAATTTCACAGAAATGAAAAATCGAGGCTTAAATGATATTATTATTGCTTGTAGTGACAATTTAACAGAAATGTCAGAAGTAATACAATTATTTTATCCTAAAACCTAACATCAATTATGCATAGTTCATCAAATTAGAAATAGTTTAAAATATGTTTCATACAAACATAGAAAATCACTAGTTACGGATTTAAAACCAATTTATAGTGCATGTAGTGAAGAACAAGCAATGCAAGCTTTAGAATCTTTTGAAAGTAAATGAAATAAACAATATCCTCAAATTGCTAAATCATGATATAAAAATTGAGATAATTTAATGGTTTTTATTAGTTATCCTGCAGAAATCAAAAGAGTGATTTATACAACAAATGCTATTGAATCTGTTAATAGTCAATTACGAAAAGTTATTAGAAATAAAAAAGTTTTTCCAAATGATATGGCAGTTTTTAAAATATTTTACTTAGCAATTGAAAATATAACAAAAAAATGAACAATGCCCATTCAAAATTGAAATACAGCAATTGTTCATTTTATGATAAAATTTGAAGATAGAATTAATCTAAACTAGTAACTTTGTAAAAAGATACACAGATTTTTAAAAAGCCTCTTTTTTACCTTCTAATTCAACTCCTAGTGCTATATAAACTTATTTGTTAATAATGCGTTTATCTTGTCGTACTTTAACTACTATACAATCAAAATAAACAATCGGATAAACACTTTCTAATGGCAGATTTTGTCATGCTTTAACATCATCAGTAATTTGACTAATAACACTTTCACTAATATCAGTACCATGATATAACTATTGTAACTGCATTCTAATATCTGATAAAGTCATGCCTTTGGCATATAATGAAAGAACTTGTTGATCAAAACCATCAAATCTTCTTTGTCTTTTTGCAACTATTACTGGTTCAAAATTACTATTACGATCTCGTGGTACATTAATCAATTTTACCTTGTTGGGTTATTAATTTTTTTGAGCTTATACCATTACGAGCATTATCACTATTATTATGTTCATTTTTTTCATATCCTAAATAATTTTGGAGGATTTTTAAAAATCTGTGTATCTTTTTACAAAGTTGCTAGTTTAGATTAATTATATCTTAAAATTTTATCATAAAATGAGCAATTGCTGTCTTTCAATTTTGAATGGGCATTGTTCATTTTTTTGTTATATTTTCAATTGCTAAGTAAAATATTTTAAAAACTGCCATATCATTTGGAAAAAATTTTTTATTTCTAATAACTTTTCGTAATTGACTATTAACAGATTCAATAGCATTTGTTGTATAAATCACTCTTTTGATTTCTGCAGGATAACTAATAAAAACCATTAAATTATCTCAATTTTTATATCATGATTTAGCAATTTGATGATATTGTTTATTTCATTTACTTTCAAAAGATTCTAAAGCTTGCATTGCTTGTTCTTCACTACATGCACTATAAATTGGTTTTAAATCTGTAACTAGTGATTTTCTATGTTTGTATGAAACATATTTTAAACTATTTCTAATTTGATGAATTATGCATAATTGATGTTCGGTTTTAGGATAAACTGATTGTATTGCTTCTGACATTCCTGTTAAATTGTCACTACAAGCAATAAGAATATCATTTAAGCCTCGATTTTTAATTTCTGTGAAATTAGATAATCAAAACTTAGAACATTCATTTTCACTAATGCATAAACCTAAAACATCTTTTTTACCTTCTAAATCAACTCCTAGTGCTATATAAACTGATTTGTTAATAATGCTTTTATCTTGTCGTACTTTAACTACTATACAATCAAAATAAACAATCGGATAAACACTTTCTAATGGCCGATTTTGTCATGCTTTAACATCATCAATAACATCATCAGTAATTTGACTAATAACACTTTCACTAATATCAGCACCATGATATAACTCTTGTAACTGCATTCTAATATCTGATAAAGTCATGCCTTTGGCATATAATGAAAGAACTTGTTGATCAAAACCATCAAATCTTCTTTGTCTTTTTGCAACTATTACTGGCTCAAAATTACTATTACGATCTCGTGGTACATTAATCTCAATTTTACCTTGTTGGGTTATTAATTTTTTTGAATTTATACCATTGCGAGCATTTTCACTATTATTATGTTGATTTTTTTCATATCCTAAATAATTTTGCATTTCATAATTCAACATTTTTTCAACTAATCTTTTTGTTAATTCTTTATATAAACCTCCCTCTTTAAAAACTGTTGTTAAATCTTCAGTATTTTCTAGTAATAAATCTACTGCTTTTGATATTGGAACATTATTGTTAATATTTTTTTTAGACATAAGTAACTCACTCTTTCTATTTATTTAATTTTATTTACTATAATTAAATAAACATAGTTATTTTTGTAAGTTACACAGATTACTAAACATTACCGAATGTTCATTTAGAATAATCTATTCCGCAGCCAGAATTATTCGGTATTATCTTTTCTGGTGATTTAAATTTAATTATTGCCATTTTTTAAGCCTCTTTGAATTGTTGATTTACTAATTAACACTATTTTTTCTATTTCTCTTAAAGATAATCCCATTTTTGTAATAATTCAATTGATTCAATATTTAACATTTTAACAATTGATTTTTCTACCTAATAATCATATATAATTGACTCAGTTATAATTCTTTCAACTAAAGAATAATCTATTTCTTCTTTTTTATATGTTAATATTTTGCGACAAATTTCCTTTTCAAACTTAATGTTATTTAAAATAGCTAAAGAAAATAATTCTTTTTCAAAAATTTCTAAACCAATATTATTCATCTTAATATTGACATTAAATCTTCTTAAAGTTGCTGAGTCTATGGAATTGACTTGATTAGAAATTGCAAATAAAATTATCCCTTTTGGTAATGAGTCTAAAATTATATTAAATGTTCCAATCATTCTTTGATATTCATCATTTATTTCTCTATTTCTAGAACCAATAAGAGAGTCAAACTCATCAATTATAAAAATAGAATTTATATAATTTTTTCTAATATCTATTAATAATTTTTGGAGTTTTTTGGAGTTTCACCTAATTTATGAGAAGTTAAATTTGGAGCACTAATTGAAAATAATTTTTTATCAAGTGATTTTGCAATATCACTTACAAATGATGTTTTTCCTGTTCCAGGAAGACCAGTAATTAAGATTTTAACTGCTCCAATTTTAGAAGTTTTATTATGATCTCCTAAAAAATAAATCATTTTTTGTAATGATTCATAATTTTATCAAATAATTTTATTTGATAACTATTCTCTTTTAACAACTAAATATTCATCATTAATTGAATTAATCGATATGGTTGATGTATTACCAATAATAGAAGTAATATAATCAGCTTCTTTAGTTTTCCCTTCATTTTTTAATTCAATTGCAAATTTTTTTACTAATTCTATAACTGCCGCTCTGTTTAAATTAACTACTGCTTCAATTATATCAACAATTACTTTTTTCATTTTATTAAAACGTTCCTTTATTATTTTCTATTAAATTAGAATATTTTTTTTATTTTGTCCCAAAAATAAAAAATTTTTAAATATTAACTATAAATTAATTATTAAAAATAACTAAAAGTGGGACAAAATAAAAAAGAGAAAACATAAAAATGCTTTACTCTTTCCAAAAATTTTCTTGCTTTAATATTTTTAATTAAACAAAAGTAATTAATACCATTGGTGCATTATCACCAGTTCTATTATCTACTTTAATTAACTTTGTATATCCACCTTTACGGTCTTTATATCTTTCGGCAATATTGCCAAATAATGTTGGAATAACACCATCTTTTGGATGCTCTTTAGTTGTAATTTTACGTAATTTAGCAATTGCCATTCTTTTTGAATGCAAATCACCACGTTTAGCTAATGTTACTAAAGGTTCAATAAATGTTTGTAATCTTTTTGCTCTTTTTTCTAACAAAACTAATTTTCCATGAACAATTAATTCACTTGCTAAATTACGGATTTCAGCATCTACTTTAGCACTATTTCTTCCGATATCGTTAATATATGACATTTTTTCTTATCCTCCTTCTTAGTTTTTAATAGAAAACTCTAAATTATGTTTTGATACACAATCTTCAATTTCTTTAATTGATTTTGAACCTAAATGTTTAATTTGTTTAATTTCATCTAAACTTTTACTTACAATATCACCCAAAGTTTTATAACCATCACGTTTTAAACAATTGTATGAACGAACAGTTAAATTCAATTCTTCTAAGGCTTTGTTTAAATCATTATTTTCTTGCTCATTAGTAATTGAAATAACTTCAAAGTTTTTAACATTATCATCTAAATTAACAAAAAATTCAATATGACTCATTAAAATTTTAGCTGCCATTGCAATAGCTGATGCTGCTTTAACTGAACCATTAGTTTGTACACCAAGAATTAATTTTTCATATTCAATACCTTTTAATGTTTTAGTTACAGGTTCAATTTTATAATCAACTTTTTCAACGGGTGAAAAGTTTGAATCAATAGCAATAATGCCTGAACTATTAGCAATTTCTTTTTTATTTTCCTCAAATGAAGAATAACCACGAGATTTCTTTACCATTAATTCCATTTCAAAAAGAACATTTCTTGAAGTTGTTCGAGCAATAATTAATTCTGGATTAACTACTCTAACATCAGTTGGACAAATAATATCTCCAGCAATAATATCTTGTTCACCAGTAATACTAATTTTTAAATTAGCAATTTTTTCGTCCTTTTGAATATCACCATCAAAGGCTAAAACTAAGTCCTTAACATTTAAAATTATTTCAGAAACATTTTCAATTACACCTTTAACTGCAGTAAATTCATGAGATACACCACTTATTCTAATTGCATATACAGAAATACCTGGTACTGAAGATAATAATGTTCTTCTTAAGGCATTAGCTAAAGTTGTTCCATAACCACGTTCTAATTGACTCACAATAAATTCACTGTAATTAATAGCGCTATTTTCACTGTTTAAACTAAATTTTGGTTTTAAAAATTGTTGTTCCATGTTTTATTTTCACCTACTTTATTTTCTTGGTTTTTTTGGTGGACGACAACCATTATGAGGGATTGGTGTCACATCATTTAAATCTTTGATTTCAAAACCTACTGCTTGTAAACTACGAATTGATGGTTCTCTTCCTGGTCCTGTTCCATTAACAAAAACACTTAAAATTTTAACTCCGTGTTCCATAGCAGTTTTACCTGCAGCTTCAGCTGCTAACTGTGCTGAGTGAGGAGTTGATTTACGAGTTCCTTTGAAACCTACTGCTCCAGCACTTGATCAAGCAATAACATTACCATTAAGTTCAGTAATAGTAACAATAGTATTATTAAAACTTGCTTTAATAAATGCTTTTGCTTTAATAAAATTAGGATTAACTTTAATTTTTTTCTTTATTGTTGTTTTTATATTCATTATTTTTTTCCTCCTAATTAACTTGCTTTTTTCTTGTTAGCGACTGTTTTACGTGGTCCCTTGCAAGTTCTTGCATTAGTTTTTGTTGATTGTCCTCTGGCTGGTAATCCTTTACGATGACGAATACCACGATAACATCCAATTTCCATTAATCTCTTAATGTTTAAAGACACTTCACGTCTTAGTTCACCTTCAGTTTTATATTTCTTTTCAATTAATTGACTAATTGAACTTAATTCTTTTTCTGTTAATTCATTAATTTTTTTAGTTTCTTCAATTTTTAGTTCTTTTAATATTTCTGAAGATTTGCTGCGACCAATTCCATAAATTCTTGTTAAACCAATTACTGTATGTTGATTTCCAGGAATATTTACTTGCGCAATTCTTCGACTTGCATTGTTAGTATTTGATGTCATATTTATTTTTCCTCCTTAATATTTCTAACCTTGACGTTGCTTATGTTTAGGATTTTCACAAATGATTACATTACGTTTTTTACGTTTGATTGGTTGACATTTGTCACAAATTTTTTTAACTGATGCTTGTACTTTCATCATTTTCCTCCTGTTAAACTATTATTTTTCTTTGTTTTCATCATCTTTATTTATCGGTAAATGTGTAGTAGCCATTCTGTTACGAAAAGTAATTCGTCCTTCAGTTAAATTATAAGTTGATAATTCAACTTTTACATGATCACCTTTGATAATTTTAATTTTATGTGTTTGCATACGACCCGATGGTCTTACAATAGGAGTAAAGTCATATTCATTCAACTTTACTTTAAATCTAGCATTAGGTAAGACTTCTATTACTATACCTTCACATTCAATAGTACTATCATTAGTTTTTTTTACTTTTTGAACTTTGGGTTTAACTACTTGTTTTGGTTTAGCCATTAATTACATTCCTCATTATTTTTTTGATTTTCATTAAGTATTGTTAGTACTTCACATCCATCATTAGTTACTAGGATAGTGTGTTCAAAGTGAGCAGTTTGTTGTTTATCAGCAGCAACTACTGTTCACTTATCACTTAAAACCAGAATTTTATCAGTTGTTGTTTGAACCATTGGTTCAATACAAATTGTCATTCCTGACTGCAATTTTATTCCGGTGTTGGGCTTACCAACATTAGGAATAGCTGGGTCTTCGTGGAGTTTTTTACCAATACCATGCCCAGTATATGATGTTGGTAAATAAAAGCCTTCGCTTTCTACATACGTTTGAATGGTGTTACTAATATCACCAATTCTAACTCCTGGTGCAATAATTGCTATTGCTTTATTTAATGACTCTTTAGTCACATTAATAAGTTTTGCTTGTTCTGGTGTTGGTTTACCACCAACACACATTGTAAAGGCAGCATCTGCATGATAACCATTAACGGCAGCACCAGCATCAATTTTCACAATATCATTCATTTTAAAAGGTTTATCATTAGGAAAGCCGTGAATTAATTGTTCATTAACTGAAACACAAATCGCGGCAGGAAAACCATAATAGTTTAAAAAAGAAGGTATAGCATTATTTTCTTTAATAATTTGCGCTGCCACTTTATCGAGCATTTTACCAGTTATTCCAACTTTTATTATCTTTGCTAACTCTTTATGAATAAGCGCTACAACTTGACTAGCGGCTTTGATATTTTGAATTTCACTTTGACTTTTAATGCTAACCATTATTTTTATTTCCTTTTAATGATGATAAATATGATTTAATTTGTTTTTTAATATCACTATTATCTTGGTTGGCATCCACTGTTCTTAACAGTCCACGTTCTTGATAATAATCTACCAATGGTGCCGTTGCTACTTTGTAAGTTTTTAAACGATTGATAATTGTCTTTTCATCACTATCATCAATTCGCTTAATTAATTTTACCCCATCATTATCACAAATTCCAGTAATCTTTGGCGGTAGGAAATTAAGATTATAAATTGATTTACATTGAGGACAAGTAACTCTTGAAGACAAACGTTTAATAACTGTTTCTTCATTAATATCTAGATACAATGCCATTGAAAGTGTTTCATCCAAACTTGTTAATACTTTATCTAATGATGCTACTTGTGAAATTGTTCTTGGATAACCATCAAGAATAAAATTATGTTTAATATCTTTTAAAGTATTACTAATAATCTCGTTTGTAATCTCATCAGGAACATATTGACCCTTATTAACATAAGTTTGAACTTTTTTACCTACTGGTGATTGTTTTGTGATTTCATCACGAAACAAATCACCAGTAGGTAAATGCATTAAATTATATTGTTCTTTCAGAAACTGTGACTGTGTTCCTTTCCCTGATCCTGGTGGACCTAAAATAATTAAATTCATCGTTACCCCCTAAGACCATAAGTGTTCTTTAACATCTTTGTTTTCCTTATAATTTAAGAATGAATGTTGAGTAATTCGTCCCTTAATTTGTTTTGTTGTATCTAGTGCTACTCCAACCATAATTATTAATCCAGTTCCACCAACTGCTAATGAAGAAGGTAGATTAGTAAATTTAGAAATTAAAAATGGGGTTACTGCAACAGCAGTTAAGAAAAAGGAACCAATCGTACTTAAACGATTTAACATTCTTTTAATATAAATTTCTGTTTCCTTCCCTGGCTGAACGCCAGGAATATAAGTTCCTGATTTTTGAAAATTCTTAGCCATTTGTTCGGGATTAATTTGCACTTGTGCATATAAAAAAGTAAACATAATCGTCATTATAGCAAAAATACTAATCCCCGGCCACGACTGTAAAGATAAATAATTTCTAGAAAAATTAGCAAAACCACTATTTTGATCAACAATTTGTGCCACTGTCATTGGAGCAGTAATTAGTGCCGAAGAAAAAATAACAGGAATTACTCCAGCTGAGTTAACTTTTAAAGGTAAATAAGAACTTTTATCACCCTTTAAAGTTAAACCACTACCAGTTTGTTGAATTGGTAAGTGTCGCTCTGATTCACTAAAAAATACAACAACAAGAATAATCAGTAGGAAGACTGCAAAATAAAGAGCAAATTTTAAAGCCCCTTGAAAAATAACACCATTATTAGTATCTGGTCCTACTCAATACTTAAAAGTTGAAGCTAAGTTAAATGGTAAATTAGCAGCAATTCCACCAAAAATAATTAGTGAAATTCCATTACCAATACCACGATTAGTAATATGATCAGCCATTCATAATGATAACATGGTCCCTGCTAGTAAAATAGCTGGAATCAATACATAATAGAAAACTTCTGGTCCAACTGCTCCCGATCCCGAACTTCAATCCACGCTAATAATATGTTGAGATTGTAAACCAAAGATTGTGGCAAAACCTTGCATAATAGCAAACGGGACAGTTAATACTCGATTCATTAACTCTAATTTTTTCTTACCTTTTTCTCCTGATTTAGCTCATCTTGTTAAGGTAGGAACAACATCAGTTGATAATAACTGCACAATAATTGATGCAGTAATGTAAGGTGACACTCCAAGTGCAAAAACAGAAAATCTGCTAATAGCACCACCACCTAACATTGAAATTAAATTAAAGAATTCAATACCACTACTATTACTGCTACTTAAATCTTCATTCAAAGTTACTCCTGGAACTGTAATAAATGCTCCAACACGAAAGATAAATAAAATAAAAATGGTAAATAAAATTCTAATTATAACTTCTTTATACTTTTTTATTAATTCACGGGTTGTTGTGAACACTTAGATCACCTGCACTTTTCCTCCGGCTTGTTCAATAGCAGTAATTGCTGATTTTGAAAATTTATGAGCTTTAATTGTTTTTGGTGTTGTTAATTTACCTTTACCAAGAACTTTAATACCATCTTTTTTACTTCTAATCAATTTTAATTGAAATAAAATTTCAGGTGTTATTTCATGCTCTTTAATTAAATCAATTTGTTCTAAGTTAATAATACTATAATTGGTTGTATTAAAGTTAGTAAACCCTCGTTTTGAAATACGACGATACAGTGGTGTTTGTCCTCCTTCAAATCCGGGTCTTGTTCCACCACCGGTACGGGCATTTTGTCCTTTTGTCCCTTTACCAGCCGTTTTACCTTTTCCAGATGAAGTTCCTCTACCTAAACGTTTAATATCTTTACGAGAACCTGGTGTTGGTTTTAAGTTATGTAATGTTGTTTCCATAATCCACCTCTAACCATTACTACGCTTAGTAGTAATATTTTTATTTTTTATAAAATATTCTGCTGATTTAACATTGCCAAGACCTGCAATTGTTGCTCTAGCTAAATTAATTTTATTTCTAGATCTAAATGCTTTTGAATAAATATTATGAATACCAGCTAATTCTAAAATATCACGAGCAGATCCACCAGCTTTAATTCCGATTCCTTCTTTAGCTGGTTTTAATAAAATTTCACTTCCACAATATTTACCTTTAACTTCATGAACAATAGAATTATTGTTTTTAGTTATCGTAATTGTTGTTAAATTTTTGTGAGCAGCTTCAATTGCCTTTTTAATTGCATCAGGAACTTCATTCGCTTTAGATATACCAAAACCAACTACTCCTTTACCATTACCAATAGCAACAGCAGCAGAGAAACGCAATCTTCTTCCTCCGGTTGTTACTTTGTTAATTTTTCTGATTAAAATCACTTTTTCAATAAATTCACTTGGAGTTTTTGGTTTGCGTTCAAAATTTTTACGTGGTTCATGAACTTTATTTTCTTTTTTATCGTGGCTATTTCTTGGTTGTGATGAATTAGTATGTCTAATTTTATTTTCATTACCAGTAGGATTTTTTACTTCTACTTTAACAGAAGGTTTTGCTACTGATTTTTGAACTTCAGTATTTTCTTTATCATCGATAATTGTTTTTTTATTTTCTAAACTCATACTTTTAATTCTCCTTTTTTAGAATTCTAATCCAGCACTACGCGCTGCTTCTGCGAATGCTTTCACTTTACCATGATATAAATATCCACCACGATCAAAAACCACTTTTTTAATTTTTTTCTTAATAGCTAAATTAGCAATTGTTTCTCCAAGTTTAGTAGCAGCATCTATATTACTTTTTGATGCTAAATCTTTAAATGTTAATGTTGATACACCGATAATTGTATTTGAAGCAGTATCGTCAATAATTTGAGCATAAAAACTATTATTAGATTTAAAGATATTTAAGCGTGGTCTTTCGCTAGTACCCATAATTTTACTACGAATACGATAATGACGAACTTTACGAGCTTGTTGTTTATTAACCATTTTTTATTCTCCTTAAGTGCCAGTATAAGATTATTTGCCTTTACCAGCAGCTTTTCCTTCCTTACGACGAATGTGTTCATTTTTATATTTAATTCCTTTACCTTTATATGGTTCTGGTTTACGGAATTTACGAATTTTGGCTGCAACTTCTCCAATTAATTGTTTATCAATACCACTAATTTGTAATGCTGTTGGTTTAGGAGCAACAATGGTAATTCCTTGCGGAATTTCAAACTTAATAGAATGAGAATATCCTAATGTTAAATTTAAGATATTAGCTTGGACAGCAGCGCGATATCCAACACCATTTATTTCTAATTCTTTCATGAAACCTGTTGATACACCAACTAACATTCCATTAATTAATGAATTAGTTGTTCCGTGAAGTTGTTTATTTTGTTTGTTATCATCAGGTCTTGTTGTAGTAATTGTTTTTTTCTCTTCATCAACGTTAATTTTAATAACATTTGGTAATAGTTTTTTTAAAGAACCTATTGTTCCTGTAACAGTCAACAAGTTACTTGCATCTAGCGTTATTGAAGTATTTACTGGAATGGTAAGGATACGGTTACCGATACGTGACATATAATTTCCTCCTTATCATACATAAGCAAGAACTTCGCCACCAAGACCAAGTTTTTTTGCTTGTTTATTTGTCATAATACCTTTTGATGTAGAAATGATTGCAATTCCATAACCATTTAACACACTTGGTAAGTCTTCACATTTTGCATACATTCTTAATCCTGGTTTAGATATTCTTTTTAAACCAAGAATTGGACTTTTACCAGTATGAACTAATAAAAGTTCTAATTTAGGTTTGCTAGTATTTTCTTTAGTAACACGATATTTTTCAATATAACCATTTTTTTGCAAGATATCAACTATCTTAACTAGTTGTTTTGAAGAAGGTACACTAACTACTCGATGTTTACTGCTATCCGCAGCGCTAATAGCATTACGAATAACTGTTAAAATATTACTTATTGGATCTGTCATCATAATTATATACCTCCTATCATGATGCTTTTCTAATACCAGGAATTTGTCCTTGGTATACTAAACCACGAAAACAAATACGGCATAACATAAATTTACGAATAACCGCATGAGGACGGCCACACTTTTGACAGCGTGTATATGCTTGCGTACTAAACTTTGATTTACGGGCTTGTCTTACTTTTAATGAAGTTTTTGCCATCTTATGCCACCTGCTTTCCTTGTTTTTTAAACGGTAATCCTATTTTTTTTAATAACAATAATGCTGTTCCATTATTTGATGTTGTGGTAATAATTGAGATTTCCATACCACGAACTTTATCTACTTCTTCATAATTAATTTCAGGAAAAATAATTTGTTCTTTAATACCAACAGTGTAATTACCATTTTGATCAAATGCTTTAACTGATAAACCTTGAAAATCACGAATTCTTGGTAAAGAAATTGAGATAAATTTATCAAGGAAATCATACATTTTTTCGCCACGTAATGTAACTTTACAACCAATTGGCATTCCCGCTCTTAATTTAAAGCTGGCAATTGATTTTTTTGCTTTAGTGATAATTGGTTTTTGACCAGTAATTTTTGATAATTCAGATACTGATTTATCAATGGCTTTTGGATTACTACTTGCATCTCCAACACCAATATTAATAACAACTTTTTCAATTTTGGGTACTTGCATTATTGATGTAAAATTTAATTCTTTTTGCAATTGGGGAATAATAGTTTTATTATATTTTTCTTGTAAACGATTCATTTTTATGCTGTTACTCCTTTATTATCGTAATTCTGTTTCAGATCTTCGTGCAATACGAACTTTTTTGCCATCTTTATCAATTTTGTACCCAATTTTTGTTACTTTTTTATCTTTTTTACCATCAAGGATCATTGCATTAGAAATGTGAACACTAGTTTTTACTTCCACAATTCCACCTTCTTGATCATTTTGAGTAGGTTTTTTATTTTTCTTAGCAGTAATACCTTCAATAATAACACGATTTTTTTCACGAAGTACTTGGATAATTGGTCCGGTATGACCTTTATGCTTTCCTGCGATGATTTTAATTTGGTCGCCTCTTTTTAATTTAGTATCAAGACTAATAACTGGTTTCTTTTTGCTTGCCATTTACTTCATCCTCCTAAACAATTTCTTCTGCTAAAGACGCAATTTTATTATAACCACGCTCTTTAACTTCACGAGCCAAGACACCAAATACTCTAGTACCACGTGGCGTTTTATCTTCTTTAATAATTACTACTGCATTATCATCAAATTTTACACAAGAACCATCATTACGTTTTACACCAAATTTACTACGTACGACAACTGCTTTAACAACTTGTCCTTTTTTCATTGCACTATTAGGTATTACTGATTTTGCTGAACAAACAACAATATCACCGATTTTAGCAAATTTTTTAGTACTACCGCCCAAAACTCTAATAACCATAACTTCTTTAATACCAGTGTTGTCAGCCACATTGGCTCACGATAGATTTTGTAACATCTTTCTTATCCTCCTGGTTAATTAAACTTTTTTATTTGTTTTAGATTCAATAATCTTTAACAAACGGAAGTGTTTTAGAGTTGAAAGTGGACGAGTTGAAATGATTTCAACCTTGTCACCAATTTTAGCTTGGTTAGTTTCATCATGGGCATGATACTTTTTAGTTGACTTAAAACTTTTATGGTACATTGGATGTCGTTTTGAAGTTTCAACAACAACAGTAATTGTTTTATCATTTTTGTCAGAACTTACAATTCCAACAAAAGTTTTACGTTGTTTGTTTGGAATAATATTTGTCATTATTCTTTGTCCTCCTTAGCTGGTGTTACAGTTTTCTTAACTGTAGGTTTTTTAGATGGTTTTTCTACTTTAGTAGCAGTAACTTTTTTAACTTCTTTGTTTGATGATTTTGATTTATTTGTTTTTTCAGTAACTTCTTTTTTAGCAATTTTATCTGATTCTTTAATAACTTCTGATTTAGTTATTGTTTTGACTTTAATATCTTTTTTATCATCAACTTTAGCAACTTTTTTAGTTTTTTTGCTTTCTTTATTTTCTTTTAGTAATACCATTTTATTAATATGTAATGGTTTGATTTTTTCACCATTATTAATTCTGATAGTTAATTCAGTTTTAATACGAGCAATATCCTTACGAAGATTATTTATCATATGCGGATTTTCTAGTTTACCTAACGAACTTTGAATTCGTAAAGCAAACAATTGTGCACGAAGAGTTTCTTCGTCTTGTTGTAATTCTAAAGTTGATTTATTTTTAATTACTTGCATTTCCATTTGCTTCACCCAATTCTGTTGTTAAATTTTTAGCAACCTTTACTTCTTCTGTTGATTTTATTTCTCTAGTAACAATTTTACATTTGATTGGCAACTTGTGCATTGCAAGACGCAATGCTTCACGTGCTGTTGCTTCATTAGGATATGATACTTCAAACATAACTGTTTCTGCTTTTACTACTGAGACTCAATGATCAATTGAACCTTTTCCTGAACCCATACGTACTTCCGCTGGTTTTCTAGTAATTGGTAAATGTGGAAAGATTCTAATCCAAACTTTTCCACCACGTTTCATGTAACGTGTCATTGCTACTCTGGCTGCTTCAATTTGTCTTTCGGTAATGTAAGAACCTTCTTCAGCACGAAGTCCGTAAGTTCCAAAAGCAACTGTTTTACAACCTTTTACAGTTCCTTCATAACTTAAACGGTGGACGCAAGAGTGTTTATATCTCTTAGGTATAGCCATCTTACTTTACCTCCTTACGTGGTTGTTGTGGGTAATTATTTCGGCGATTGTTATTATTTCTTTGATTATATTTTGAAATAATTTCAGGTTGAGTTGAGTCAGTTCCTGATAAAATTTCACCTTTATATACTCAAACTTTAATACCAATTTGACCAAAAGTTGTTTTTGCCTCAGCAGTAGCATAATCAATATTACTACGTAATGTTGCTAGAGGAACACTACTTTCTGAATAACCTTCAACACGTGCCATATCCGCTTCACCAAGTCTTCCTGAAACACGAGTTTTAATTCCCTTTGCTCCAGCACGAAGTGCTTTACGAATTGCTAATTTTTGTGTTGTACGATGTGACATACGATTGCTTATTTGTTGTGCTAATGTATTAGCAATTGTTTGCGCATCAATATCAGGATTTTTAATTTCAACAACATTAATTCTAATACCTATTTTACGATTTTTAATTGTTTTACGAAGTAGTGTTGTTAATACTTCAATGTTTGAACCGCCTTGCCCTAAAACTGAACCAACACGAACACAGTTGATAAATAAGGTAATTTGTGATTTAGTTCTTTCGATTTCAATTTTAGAAACACCATAATTTTTTAAATGCGCAAATAGCGCTTTTCTAATTTTGTGGTCTTCTAAAATTCATTTTGCTAAATCTTCATTACTAGTTGCATATCAACGTGATTGTCAATCTTTATTGATACCATATCTTAATCCATTTGGACTAACTTTGTGACCCATATTACTTATTTACCTCCTAATTATCGCTAACCACGATAGTGATTTTGCTTGTTCTTTTTAAGATTTGATATGCTCTACCATGAGCACGGGGCATAAATCTTTTCATAGTTGGACCTTCATTTACAAATATTTCCTTAATACGTAATTTGTCGGCTTCCATTCCATAGTTATTAGCAGCATTAGCAACTGCTGAATTAATTAATTTTATAATTGGCTGTGCTGCGCGTTTTTTTTCATGAGCTAGAATTACTAGAGCTTTGGCAACAGCATTATCACGAACTAAATCGGCTACTAAACGCACTTTTCTTGGACTAATGCGTAATTTATCTAAATGAACTTTTGCTTCCATAATTTCTATCTCCTAACGCTTTTTCTTGTCAGAACCGTGACCACCAAACTTACGTGTGGGTGCGAATTCTCCTAATTTATGACCAACCATATCTTCTGTTACATATACAGGTAAATGTGTTTTTCCATTATGCACACCGAATGTATGTCCAACAAATTGTGGGAAAATTGTTGAACGACGAGATCAAGTTTGAATAATTTTTTTTGATTTATTTTTATTTTGAGTTTTCACTTTGTTTAATAAATGACTATCAGCAAAGGGTCCTTTTTTTAAAGATCTTGACATATATTACTTTTTTCCTCCTACTTTGTTGCATTTCTTCTTCGTACAATTAATTTATTTGATGCTTTTTTACTATCACGAGTTTTTAAACCTAATGCTTTTTTACCTCATGGTGTTGCTGGAGCTTTTCTTCCGATTGGGGCTTTACCTTCTCCTCCACCATGTGGGTGATCATTTGGGTTCATAACACTACCACGAACAGTAGGTCTAATTCCTTTTCAACGATTTCTTCCTGCTTTACCAATGTTTACTAAGTTATGATCATCATTTCCAACTGTACCAATTGTAGCTCGACAATTCCTTAATACTTTTCTAACTTCACCTGATGTTAATTTTAATAATGTATACTTAACTGTTTCATCACGACCAAGAATTTGAACACTACCACCAGCACTTCGTGCCATTTGTCCACCTTTACCTGGTTTTAATTCAACATTATGAACAACTGTTCCTTGTGGAATCTGTGATAATGGTAAACAGTTACCAACAGTAATATCAATTTTAACAGTATCACTGTTTTCACCACTTAATAACTTATCTCCTACTTTGATTCCTTTTGGTGCTAAGATATAACGCTTTTCACCATCAAGATAAGAAATAAGACAAATGTTAGCATTACGATTTGGATCATATTCAATTGTTTTAACTGTTCCAACTACATTGTCTTTGTTACGTTTAAAATCAATAATACGGTATTTAACCTTATGACCATTACCTTGATGTCTTACTGTAATTTTACCTTGATTATTTCTACCAGCTGGTTTAACTAAATTTACTAATAAAGATTTTTCAGGGCTATTACCAATAGTTAAGTTTTGTTTATAATCCAGAACGGTCATATTACGTCTTCCTGCGGTAGTGGGATTAATTTTTCTAATTGCCATTGTTTTTTTCTCCTTCCAATCTCATTATCTTTGTTCTTCAGAACTAAACAAACTTAATTGTTCACCAGGAGCTAATTTAATAAGAGCTTTTTTTACTGCCGATGTTTTTCCGACAAATCTACCAACAGTTTTAGTTTTTGGTTTACTATTAATAATATTAACGTCTGCTACTATAACTTCAAAAATCTGTTCAAAGGCTTTTTTAACGTGACTTTTATTAGCTTTACGGTTAACAGTAAATGTATAGATACCTTCAGTCATTTGTTTATAAGTTTTCTCAGTTAATACTGGTTTTACTATAACTTCACTTAAATGCATATTAAATTAAAGCCTCCTCAACGATTTTAATTGCCTCAGTAGTAAACAATACTTTTTTAGCATTTAATAAATCGTAAATATTAATACTATTAGCAGTGATTGTTGTTGTTCTAGGTAAATTGCGACCTGATTTAATAACTGTTTCTTTATTGATTATTCCTGAAACAATTAGTGTTTTATTGTTTGCTAATTCTAAAACTTTTAAAGTTTCTAACATAATTTTAGTTGAAGGTTTTTCAAAGTTTAATTCATCAATTACAACTATGTTTTGATTTTGAAATTTGGCAGCCAATGCTGATTTTATTGCCAATCTTCTTACTTTTTTTGGTAATCCAATTAAATAATTACGATCAGTATTTGGTCCAAAAACAATACCACCACCTTTTCATTGTGGTGAACGAATTGATCCTTGACGCGCATTCCCTGTTCCTTTTTGTTTTCATGGTTTTCTACCACCACCAGCAACTTCAGCACGACTTTTAACAGCGTGTGTTCCTTGACGTTTTGTAGCATTATAACTTAATAAACTATCAAACTGAACTTGCTTGTGGGGTTCAATTCCTCAAATTTTTTCGTTTAAAGTTAATTCGCTAACTTTTGTTCCAGCGTTGTTAACAACATTAATTTTCATTTTGCTATCCTCCATAATTAACTTTATTGACCATCAGTGACTTCGGTTGTAGTATTTTGATTTCTAACAACTAATGATACTGGGGTTTTGAGAATTGGTTTTTTAACTGCTTGTTTAATAACAAGAAAGCCTTGTTTTGGTCCTGGAACTGAACCTTTTATTAAAAGATAATTATTTTCTTTATCTACTTTAATAACTTCTAAGTTAGCAACACTACGTTTAACATTTCCCATTTGCCCTGGCATTGGGTGTGATTTAAACACACGGTTAGCATTAATAGAACCTGTTGAACCCATTTGACGATGTAAACCTGATCCATGACCCATTGGACCACGTGATTGATTATGACGTTTAATGCGTCCTGTAAATCCTTTACCTTTAGAAGTTCCTTGAACATCAACGAATTCACCTGCTGTGAATACGTCAGCAACATTAATAAGTTCTTTATGATTAAATCCGTTCATGTTACGAATTTCTTTCACGAAGCGCTTAGGTTGACTGTCGGCTTTTTTAAAGTGTCCGATTGTTGGTTTGTTTGATAAAGTAACACGAAGATCGAACGTTGCAAGTTGTAAACTACTATATTTGTCTTTTACATTTGTTTTAACTTGACTTACTACATTTGGTTGTACTTCGATAATTGTTACTGGAACTAGTTGTCCGTTGTTTAAGAAAACTTGTGACATTCCTAGTTTCTTACCTAAGATTCCTTTCATAATTTCCTCCTTGGAATATGTTGTAAATAATTAATATTTATCAATTTTAATAATTTTTTTTATTAATCTTTTTTGATACTTGATTTAAAGTTGATTTTTTTTCATCTTTAGATTCGATTATCAAAGAGATACTAACACTATTAGGGATAGTAATTCCACTTAGAGCATTTAAAGATTTTGGTGATAATTGAGCACCAATAATTCTTTTGTGAGTTCTCTTTTCAAATTGTTCACGTGAATCTTTATGTTTATGCGGTGAACGAAGAATAGTAAAAATTTCTTTATGAGTTGGTAATGGAATTGGACCTACCACTTCAGCACCTTCTTTTTTTAACACATCTTTAATTTTCTGTGCTATTTGGTCAATAGCTGAGTGATCATAACTTTCTAAACGAATTTTTACTTTGTTTCCTATGATTGCCATTGGCTATATCCTCCTTAGAACGATTTTTAATAAAATAAAGAACAAAACATGTGATATAATGACAACTGATATCAGTGTATCAGCATTTATACATAACAATCACGCCTTGTAAGTATAACATAGTGTAATGGTAAAAGGGAATAGCAAAATACAAAAAAACAAAAAAATAATGGGTTTTTTGCTCATAATCTTTTAACTATTAATTTAGTTGTAAAAAATAAAGATTTTTATTAAAAAAATAATAAAATACCATTATTTTTTTAATATTTTCTTACTTTAAAAAAGTAAAAGGTAATATATAATTATAATATTTCACAAAATTTATTTAAATAAAAATATTACATGATATAAATATAATAATGAAATTCTTTTAGCAAAAGATATTTAAACTTCAATTTTGATATAATTCTAAAATTAGTAAGTTACACTTTTATAACAACTATGTTGATTAAATTAGAAAAGGAATTACAATGAGAGTAAGAAATAAGCCATGAGCAAAAGAATTTATTTTAACAAATAATAATTTATGTATTAATGATCCCTATAATTACAAAGAGAAATGAAATAAAAAAATATTTCAAAATAAAAATCCAATCAATATTGAAATTGGAAGTGGCAAAGGAAATTTCATTATAAATCTTGCTAAACAAAATTCAAATCAAAATTATATTGCTATTGAAAAAAATATTTCTATTGTAACTATATTATTAAAAAAATTAATTGAAAATAAATTATGTAATTTAAAAATAATTATAGAAGATGCCATAAATTTAAAAGATTTTTTTGCCAATAATGAAATTAATAAAATTTATTTAAATTTTTCTGATCCATGACCTAAAAAAAGACATTTTAAAAGAAGATTAACATACCAAAAATTTTTAGAAATATACAAAAAAATTTTAATAAAAAATGGTCAACTTCACTTTAAAACAGATAATAACAATTTATTTAATTATTCACTTTTAGAATTTCAAAAAAATAAATGAAATTTATTAGAATATACAATTAATCTACATCAAGATAATAATATAATAAAAAATGATGAAGCATTTATTAAAACTGAATATGAAGAAAAATTCATTAAACAAAATAAAAACATTAATTATTTATTAATACAAAAAAATAAAATTGAATTTTAAACTTCAATTTTATTAAAAAAAGTTAATGATTAACTAAGATTATATTCATATTAAACTATAAAGATTTTTCATCAAATGTTACATTTAATTTTCCGCCCTGTGAATCTCAAGAAATAGGCAAATTTAAAAAAAACAGTTTTTGGGTTATCGGGATTATCTGTTGAAATAATTTAATAAGTGTTAGAACCAATTTTAAGTTGTTCTTTATAACTGTTATCAACTAAAAGTTTAATCAAATCTTTAATAGTATAGTCACTTTTACTTCATTGACCCGTTTGTGATCAATAATATGAAGAACTAATAGTATCAGTTAAATTTACTGGATAACTAATTTTCCCTTCATTATGATACGTTCCTTGCTTAATAGTATATCTAACTAAAGTAATGTTTACTCATATATTGAAAAACAAAATCAATCGCTTTTTTAATATTTGGTCAATAATTTGGTAATATTTTTCTTATATTATGTTTTATAGCAAATCAAAAATGTTCAATTGGATTTAAATTAGGAGAATATGGTGGAATAAATAATAGTTTGCATCCAGCATTTTCAATTAATTGTTGTGTTAATTTAGATTTATGAAACGTTGCATTATCTAAAACTATAATTTGTCCATGCTTTAATACTGGAATGATTATATTTTTTACATATGATTCAAAAATTTTACTGTTGCAATGTCCTTCAAATGCTCATAGGGCTTTTAATTTACCTTTATTTAGTGAACGAATTATACTCATTCTTTTTATTTTATATGCGGGTTTATTATCAAATAATCTTTTACCTTTTTCAGATCAACCATATTTATAAAATTCATTATCATCAATTCCAGATTCATCAATATATACTAAATCTTCATTCATTATTTTAGCTATTTCTTTTAAAAAATCTTCTTGTTTATTTTTATCTCTTTGTTCATATAGAAAAGTTTTTTTATATGTATAATTTAGTTTTTTGAAATAGTTATAAAATATTTCTTTAATCATATCACCAAATTTTTCAATTACTTTTCGAACTGTAACATCTTTATTTTGCGCTAAATAATTTTTTAATTCATCTAAATCCTTTATTTTGTGGCTATGTCCTTTTTGATAATTCAAAATTGGTTTTATATGCCCAGTTTCTTTTTTTCTTTTTCTTCATAATAATAAAGTCTTTCTAGTAATATTGAACACTTTACAAATTTCTTTAATTTTCATGTTTTTACTTTCATAGGCTTCTATTACTTTTCTTCGTAAGTCTTCACTGTATGGTTTTGGCATAATTTAATCTTCCTAATCTATTTTAAATATTGCTGAATTGTAATTTTAAATTCAAAAACTGTTTAAATTACATATTATTATTTTACATTATTTATGAGTAAACATTACTTTAGTTAGCTATATATTGATGAATCTGGAATTGATGATAATGAATTTTATAAATATGGTTGATCTGAAAAAGTTAAAAGATTATTTGATAATAAATCCGCATATAAAATAAAAAGAATGAGTATAATTGGTTCGCTAAATAAAGGTAAATTAAAAGCCCTATGAGCATTTGAAGGACATTGCAACAGTAAAATTTTTGAATCATATGTAAAAAATATACTGATTCCAGTATTAAAGCGTGGACAAATTATAGTTTTAGATAATAGACATATTCCGTAAATAAATTTTTTAAAAGTCAATTAATAATTTAAAATTTATTTTATAATTTCTTTATTAATAAATTAATAAGGTGTTGATAAAAATGAATTTTGAAAATTTAAAAAAATTAAAAAATGAACAATTTTATAGATATTTTGGTATAAGACGTTTTCATTTTGATGAAATGTTAACAAAATTAATTGAAATAGAAAATTTAAAAAAACTAAAGGTAGAAAATATAAACTTTCAGTTGAAGAAAGATTGATGATGACTTTAGTATACTGAAAAGAATATTATACTTTTTTCCAAATGAGTATTAAATATAAAATGAGTGCATCAAGTTGTTTTCGAAATATTACTTGAGTAGAAAATAAACTTAGTGATGACAAAGATTATCAGTTTTTAAAAAAAATATGAATCAAAAATTGAGAAAAAACAAGAAGATTTAAATGAATTTCAATTTTATTTAATTGATTCAACTGAAATTGAAATTGAAAGACCAACTAAAAAAACTACAGTTAGAATATTTTTCTGGTAAAAGTTGAATGTTTTCTATAAAATTTCAAATTATATATGACTTTTTTAATAAAAAAATTGTTGATATTTTTGCTGATAATGGAAAAGTACATTATTTTCAAATATTAAAAAATTCAAATCTTGAATTTTCAGAAAAAACAATAATTATTGGTGATTTGGGATATCAAGGAATACAAAATATTTATAAAAATACTATATTACCAATTAAAAAACTAAAAATAAAAAATTAACTAAACAAGAAAAAATCTACAATAAAATTATTTCAAAAATTAGAATTAAAGTTGAACATGTTTTTGCTTGATTAAAAAGATTCAAAATTTTAATAAATAAATGTAGAAAAAGTATATTTAGACTTATGTACTTAAGATTTAACTTACTTTGTGAAATTTTTAATAAAACAAAACCATTAAAATAAAAAAATATTTTTAATATTTTTTTAAAAATTTAAATTTTTATCAAGTTAATATAAAAATAATATTAACAATTTTTGTGTTTGAAATATAAATTTATTTTTAAAGTATTTTTTTAAAAATATTAACTTCTATAATTATTAACACTAAAAAATTTATAAATATTATTATTGACAATTGATTAAATTTATTTACGGAATATGTCTAATGCAACGTTTCATAAATCTAAATTAACACAACAATTAATTGAAAATGCTGGATGCAAACTATTATTTCTTCCACCATATTCTCCTAATTTAAATCCAATTGAACATTTTTGATTTGCTATAAAACATAATATAAGAAAAATATTACCAAATTATTGGCCAAATATTA
This sequence comes from Spiroplasma ixodetis, assembly GCF_040369795.1. GTDB lineage: Bacteria > Bacillota_I > Bacilli_A > Mycoplasmatales > VBWQ01 > Spiroplasma_E > Spiroplasma_E ixodetis_B. Next base: position 528,947 of record NZ_AP028955.1, on the reverse strand, counting down.
AAAAAGCTATTGATTTTGTTTTTCAATATATGAGTAAACATTACTTTAGTTAGCTATAGATATTGAGTCGAAGACTTTAATGTAGTTATAGAACGTGGATTTAATAATAAATTAAATGCTCGTAGTTCAGAAAAAATGCAAGCATTAATAGGTCATATATTTAGTTTACTATATCAATATTATATTCCAGAAAAACATGAAATATTACCAAGACAATGACAAAGTTGATATAGAATAAATTTTAATATTGATGATAATTTTTTAATTAAATGAACTAAAGAAATATCGATTAAATTAGCAAATGAATTAATAATTAAACAAAAATGAAATATAACAATATCAAATCATGATGAAGCAGATAGTTTATTAATTGGTTGATATTATTTAAATAAGGAGAAATAATGTAAGACTTATTAGAATTTATTATGAGATTAATATTATTACCATTATGAATAATAATTGCAATAATATGAATAATAATTTTTTTTACTGGAAGAAATTGTTTAGAAGATGAAGATTTATTTAATTAAGGAAGTGAATTAATGCAAAAACCAAAACAAGAAAAAGTATTATTAAAATGTATTGTTAAAGATTGTAATAGTAGAGTATTAGTTACTTTAAATTCTTTAAATATAGAAGATAGTATAAGCCAATTTTTTAATATGTGTTATTTTCATAAAAAACAATTTAAAAATAAAGTAAAAGAAATGAAAGAATATTATAAAAAATTTTAAATAAGTATAAAAAAAATAATGTTGTATAATTTAACAAAATTTAATATAATTTTTTAACTCATAACTTTATATTTTTAAAATCAATGATTTTTTTATGTTTAAAATAAAGAATTATAAAATTATGAAATATTTTAGTCCAAGTTATTGATTTAAATTATGAGTATTATCTGCAACATTATTTAATGATAAAACTATAGGTATTAATGTTAAGTCAATTGATAATAAAAAGATTAAAGATTGAGTTAGTAACAATACTAGTTTAGAATCAATAAATGAACCAAACAGTTTTACAAATACAAGTAATTATCAATCATATAGTTTAAATGAAACAAATGAAAATATTAATCCATTTTATCAAACAGAATTAAAAACAAGTACACATAAACATCGTCATAAAAAAAGCAGAAGAATTAAAAAACAAGTTATGCAACACCCAAGGACGTCTAAAGAAATTTTGCAATTAAATGAAAAATTAATTATTAATCAAAATAATCGAAGAGAATATCAAACTAGTTTTCAAATTATTATCAATGAATTAGTTGATAGAGGAGTATTAAGAAGAATTAGAGATTTAAATTTATTAGTTAATCCTGATTTTATTTCTGAGGATAATACTATTTTGGCTTTAAATTCTGAATCAAATTATGGTTATTTTAGACTTCCAGTTGAAATTAGAGGAGAACAAAATGGACAAAGTTTTTCTAGAAATTTAGAATTAGTTTTAAGAACAGATAATTTATATGTAGAAGGATTAATGGTTAATAATAATTATTATCATTTTGATTTTAGTAATATTGATAATAGAAGACAACCTGCTGCTGTTAGAGATGGTTCAGTTCCACATTTAACAAGAATTGATAGAACAAATAATATTAATTTAAGTAACATTCGACCAGATTATATAGATTTATTACCTGATGAATTAAGTCATAGAATTTATTGAACTGATATTTATCAAGCATTTTTGGAAATATCTAATATAGAAAGTATTTCTTTATATGATAATATTCGTTATTCCTTGGGAAGAGTAATTGTAATTACAGCAGAATCATTAAGATTTTGATCACTACATACTCATATTATTCAACAATTAATTAATAATAATGATGGATATATTGTTTTACAACGTAATATTGAGAATCCTATTTATAGCTAACTAAAGTAATGTTTATTCATAAATAATGTAAAATAATAATATGTAATTTAAACAGTTTTTGAATTTAAAAGTACAATTCAGCAATATTTAAAATAGATTAGGAAGATTAAATTATGCCAAAACCATACAGTGAAGACTTACGAAGAAAAGTAATAGAAGCCTATGAAAGTAAAAACATGAAAATTAAAGAAATTTGTAAAGTGTTCAATATTACTAGAAAGACTTTATTCTTATGAAGAAAAAGAAAAAAAGAAACTGGGCATATAAAACCAATTTTGAATTATCAAAAAGGACATAGCCACAAAATAAAGGATTTAGATGAATTAAAAAATTATTTAGCGCAAAATAAAGATGTTACAGTTCAAAAAGTAATTGAAAAATTTGGTGATACGAATAAAGAAACAGTTTATAACTATTTCAAAAAACTAAATTATACATATAAAAAAACTTTTCTATATGAACAAAGAGATAAAAATAAACAAGAAGATTTTTTAAAAGAAATAGCTAAAATAATGAAGAGTCTTTTTAAAAATCTGTGTATCTTTTTACAAAGTTACTAGTTTAGATTAATTATATCTTCAAATTTTATCATAAAATGAGCAATTGCTGTATTTCAATTTTTAATGGGCATTGTTCATTTTTTTGTTATATTTTCAATTGCTAAGTAAAATATTTTAAAAACTGCCATATCATTTGGAAAAAAATTTTTTATTTCTAATAACTTTTCGTAATTGACTATTAACGGATTCAATAGCATTTGCTGTATAAATAACTCTTTTGATTTCTGCAGGATAACTAATAAAAAACATTAGACATATTCCGTAAATAAATTTAATCAATTGTCAATAATAATATTTATAAATTTTTTAGTGTTAATAATTATAGAAGTTAATATTTTTAAAAAAATAATTTAAAAATAAATTTATATTTCAAACACAAAAATTGTTAATATTATTTTTATATTAACTTGATAAAAATTTAAATTTTTAAAAAAATATTAAAAATATTTTTTTATTTTAATGGTTTTGTTTTATTAAAAATTTCACAAAGTAAGTTAAATCTTAAGTACATAAGTCTAAATATACTTTTTCTACATTTATTTATTAAAATTTTGAATCTTTTTAATCAAGCAAAAACATGTTCAACTTTAATTCTAATTTTTGAAATAATTTTATTGTAGATTTTTTCTTGTTTAGTTAATTTTTTATTTTTAGTTTTTTTAATTGGTGATATATTATTTTTATAAATATTTTGTATTCCTTGATATCCTAAATCGCCAATAATTATTGTTTTTTCTGAAAATTCAAGATTTGAATTTTTTAATATTTGAAAATCATGTACTTTTCCATTATCAGCAAAAATATCAACAATTTTTTTATTAAAAAAGTCATATATAATTTGAAATTTTATAGAAAACATTCAACTTTTACCAGAAAAATATTCTAACTGTAGTTTTTTTTAGTTGGTCTTTCAATTTCAATTTCAGTTGAATCAATTAAATAAAATTGAAATTCATTTAAATCTTCTTGTTTTTTCTCAATTTTTGATTTTCATTTTGTTTTTAAAAACTGATAATCTTTGTCATCACTAAGTTTATTTTCTACTCAAGTAATATTTCGAAAACAAATTGATGCACTCATTTTATATTTAATACTCATTTGGGAAAAAGTATAATATTCTTTTCGGTATACTAAAGTCATCATCAATCTTTCTTCAACTGAAAGTTTATATTTTCTACCTTTAGTTTTTTTTAAATTTTCTATTTCAATTAATTTTGTTAACATTTCATCAAAATGAAAACGTTTTATACCAAAATATCTATAAAATTGTTCATTTTTTAATTTTTTTAAATTTTCAAAATTCATTTTTATCAACACCTTATTAATTTATTAATCAAGAAATTATAAAATAAATTTTAAATTATTAATTGACTTTTAAAAAATTTATTTACGGAATATGTCTATTAAATTATCTCAATTTTTATATCATGATTTAGCAATTTGAGGATATTGTTTATTTCATTTACTTTCAAAAGATTCTAAAGCTTGCATTGCTTGTTCTTCACTAGATGCACTATAAATTGGTTTTAAATCTGTAACTAGTGATTTTCTATGTTTGTATGAAACATATTTTAAACTATTTCTAATTTGATGAACTATGCATAATTGATGTTCGGTTTTAGGATAAACTGATTGTATTGCTTCTGACATTCCTGTTAAATTGTCGCTACAAGCAATAAGAATATCATTTAAGCCTCGATTTTTCATTTCTATGAAATTAGATAATCAAAACTTAGAACCTTCATTTTCACTAATTCATAAACCTAAAACATCTTTTTTACCTTCTAAATCAACTCCTAGTGCTATATAAACTGATTTGTTAATAATGCGTTTATCTTGTCGTACTTTAACTACTATACAATCAAAATAAACAATCGGATAAACACTTTCTAATGGCCGATTTTGTCATGCTTTAACATCATCAATAAAATCATCAGTAATTTGGCTAATAACACTTTCACTAATATCAGTACCATGATATAACTCTTGTAACTGCATTCTAATATCTGATAAAGTCATGCCTTTGGCATATAATGAAAGAACTTGTTGATCAAAACCATCAAATCTTATTTGCCTTTTTGCAACTATTACTGGCTCAAAATTAATATTACGATCTCGTGGTACATTAATCTCAATTTTACCTTGTTGAGTTATTAATTTTTTTGAACTTATACCATTACGAGCATTATCACTATTATTATGTTGATTTTTTTCATATCCTAAATAATTTTGCATTTCAGAATTCAACATTTTTTCAACTAATCTTTTTGTTAATTCTTTATATAAATCTCCCTCTTTAAAAACTGTTGTTAAATCTTCAGTATTTTCTAGTAATAAATCTACTGCTTTTGATATTGGGTCATTATTATTAATATTTTTTTAGACATAAGTAACTCACTCTTTCTATTTATTTAATTTTATTTACTAGAATTAATTAAACATAGTTATTTTTGTAAGTTACACAAATTACTAAACATTACCTAAATATGATAATAATTTTATTGAAAAAATAAAAGAAATTAAAGATTCAAAAAAATAAAATAATTATTTTATTATTGAGGTAATTTTATATCTTCATAAATGGGAAATTTATTTAAAAGTATATCAACTTTTTTTCTTAATTCATGTAAACCATCATCATTAATACCCTTAGGTAATTTTCAAGCACTAATAATAATCTTTCCTAATTCAATAAACTGCTCTTCTTTAAAACCTCTCGTTGTCATTGCTGGACTACCAAAACGAACACCACTAGTAATAACAGCTGGTAAAGGATCAAAGGGAACACCATTCTTATTAGCAACAATATTAATCTTTTCTAAAATATCAACAGCTTCTTTGCCATTTAAACCGTTAATATTAGTAACATTAACAGTTAATAAATGATTATCAGTTCCACCCGCCACTACATGAAATTTTGCATCAAGAAAAGTTTTTGCTAATGCTTGCACATTTTTAATTACTTGCATTTGATAAGTTTTAAATTCTGGTGTTAATGCTTCATAAAAAGCTTGTGCTTTTGCTGCAATAATATGTTCCAATGCTCCACCTTGATTACCAGGAAATACCGCACTATCAATTTTCTTTTTTAATTCTTCAGTGCAAAGAATAGCGCCACCACGTGGTCCTCTTAATGTTTTATGAGTTGTTGTTGTTGTAATATCAGCATAACAAATAGGATTTTGATGTAATCCAGCAGCAATTAATCCAGCAATATGCGCCATATCAACCATTAAATATGCTCCAACAGTATCGGAAATTTTACGAAACTTTGATCAATCAATAAGTCTTGAATAAGCACTAGCTCCTGCTACAATAATTTTTGGTTTACATTCTTTAGCAATTTTTAAAATTTCATCATAATCTAAATATTCATCCTTTTTACTTACACCATAATTAACACCGTGATAAATTTTACCAGAAAAATTAATTTTATAACCATGAGTTAAATGACCACCGGCATCAAGTTCCATACCAAGAATAGTATCACCTGGACGTAATATAGCAGCATATGCTTCAGCATTAGCTTGACTACCAGAATGAGGTTGTACATTAGCATGAAAATTACCTTTTTTACATTGACCTGGTTTATGATTACAATTAAATAATTGTTTAAAACGCTCTATTGCCAAATTTTCAATTTTATCAACATTTTTGCAACCATTATAATATCTTCTCCCTGGATAACCTTCTGCATACTTATTAGTTAATATTGTTCCAGCAAGTGTAAGTACAGCTGGTGATACATAGTTTTCTGAAGCTATTAATTCAATATGATTTTGTTGACGTTGTCATTCATCTTTCACAATTTTTTTTAATTCTGGGTCAAGACCTTTATTAAAAGATTTATCCATTTTTAAACATCCTCTCTTTAATAATTTAATAGTAAAATTATTTTAGTTTTGCAACTCTTAATTGATGTCTTTTTTCATCACTTGTTTTAGTATTTAAAAATAATTTCACAAGTTCTACTGCTTTATAATCAGAAATAATTCTAGCACCTAGTGCTAAAACATTAGCGTCATTATGAAGCCTTGCCAATCTTACTATTTCTTCCTCATAGCAAAGAGCACAACGAACACCATTAATACGATTGGTAGCAATGCTAATACCAATACCAGTACCACAAATTACAATACCAAAATCTGCTTTTTTACTAACAATAGCATTTGCAACATTAAAACCAAAATTAGGATAATCAACAGGTTCACTGCTATTTGTTCCTAAATCTAAAATTTGATAGCCTTCTGTATGTAAAAATTTAATAATTGGTTGTTTAAATTCATAAGCGGTATGATCATTACCAATAGCAACTACTAAACCATTAGTTTTCAACTTTATCACTTCCTTAGTTTAAATATTAGTTTTATTATACCTATTAATTTTAAAATTAATATATTTTCTTTTTAAAATAATTTTTATTACAAAAAGAAAAATATTTTTTTCCTATAATAATCAATTTTAGTCATTATTGCTATTAATAAATATGTTAAAATACTGCTAAAAGAAAGGTGAGATTCTTATTATGAAAATTAAAAAAATGATCGGAAATAAGTATGCATTAATTATTGAAAAAGATGAAATGATTATTAAAACTTTAGAGCAATTTGCTATTAAAGAAAACATAGGAATGGCACAATTCCAAATGATTGGTGATATTACTAATGTCACTTTAGGCTACATTCCTAAAAAAAGTACTGATTATGTAAAAAAATTTTCTTGAACAATATGAATTGTTATCAACAATTGGAACAATCATTTGAGATGAAAAAGATAGAAATAAACCAATTATTCATTGTCATACTACTTTTGGTGATGATAATTTTAACGTAATTGGTGGTCATATGTTAGAAGCGAAAGTTGCTATTAAGGCCGAAATTTTAAGTAATGAAAAAATATCACAAGTTATTGATAATAAAAGAATAATGTTTATTAATCTATGTAACTTACAAAAATAACTATGTTTAATTAATTCTAGTAAATAAAATTAAATAACTAGAAAGAGTGAGTTACGTATGTCTAAAAAACAAAATATTAATAATAATGATCCAATATCAAAAGCAGTAGATTTATTAATAGAAAATAATGAAGATTTAACAACAGTTTTTAAAGAGGGAGGTTTATATAAAAGACATATTCAGTAAATAAATTTTTTAAAAGTCAATTAATAATTTAAAATTTATTTTATAATTTCTTTATTAATAAATTAATAAGGTGTTGATAAAAATGAATTTTTAAAATTTAAAAAAATTAAAAAATGAACAATTTTATAGATATTTTGGTATAAAACGTTTTCATTTTGATGAAATGTTAACAAAATTAATTGAAATAGAAAATTTAAAAAAAACTAAAGGTAGAAAATATAAACTTTCAGTTGAAGAAAGATTGATGATGACTTTAGTATACTGAAAAGAATATTATACTTTTTTCCAAATGAGTATTAAATATAAAATGAGTGCATCAAGTTGTTTTCAAAATATTACTTGAGTAGAAAATAAAATTAGTGATGACAAAGATTATCAGTTTTTAAAAACAAAATATAAATCAAAAATTGATAAAAAACAAGAAGATTTAAATGAATTTCAATTTTATTTAATTGATTCAACTGAAATTGAAATTGAAAGACCAACTAAAAAAAACTACAGTTAGAATATTTTTCTGGTAAAAGTTGAATGTTTTCTATAAAATTTCAAATTATATATGACTTTTTTAATAAAAAAATTGTTGATATTTTTGCTGATAATGGAAAAGTACATGATTTTCAAATATTAAAAAATTCAAATCTTGAATTTTCAGAAAAAACAATAATTATTGGTGATTTGGGATATCAAGGAATACAAAATATTTATAAAAATACTATATTACCGATTAAAAAAACTAAAAATAAAAAATTAACTAAACAAGAAAAAATCTACAATAAAATTATTTCAAAAATTAGAATTAAAGTTGAACATGTTTTTGCTTGATTAAAAAGATTCAAAATTTTAATAAATAAATGTAGAAAAAGTATATTTAGACTTATGTACTTAAGATTTAACTTACTTTGTGAAATTTTTAATAAAACAAAACCATTAAAATAAAAAAATATTAAAAATATTTTTTTAAAAATTTAAATTTTTATCAAGTTAATATAAAAATAATATTAACAATTTTTGTGTTTGAAATATAAATTTATTTTTAAAGTATTTTTTTAAAAATATTAACTTCTATAATTATTAACACTAAAAAATTTATAAATATTATTATTGACAATTGATTAAATTTATTTACGGAATATGTCTAAAGAATTAACAAAAAGATTAGTTGAAAAAATGTTGAATTATGAAATGCAAAATTATTTAGGATATGAAAAAAATCAACATAATAATAGTGATAATGCTCGCGATGGTATAAGTTCGAAAAAATTAATAACTCAATAAGGTAAAATTGAGATTAATGTACCACGAGATCGTAATAGTAATTTTGAGCCAGTAATAGTTGCAAAAAGACAAAGAAGATTTGATGGTTTTGATCAACAAGTTCTTTCATTATATGCCAAAGGCATGACTTTATCAGATATTAGAATGCAGTTACAAGAGTTATATCATGGCGCTGATATTAGTGAAAGTGTTATTAGTCAAATTACTGATGATGTTATTGATGATGTTAAAGCATGACAAAATCGACCATCAGAAAGTGTTTATCCGATTGTTTATTTTGATTGTATAGTAGTTAAAGCACGACAAGATAAACACATTATTAACAAATCAGTTTATATAGCACTAGGAGTTGATTTAGAAGGTAAAAAAGATGTTTTAGGTTTATGAATTAGTGAAAATGAAGGTTCTAAGTTTTGATTATCTAATTTCACAGAAATGAAAAATCGAGGCTTAAATGATATTCTTATTGTTTGTAGTGACAATTTAACAGGAATGTCAGAAGCAATACAATCGGTTTATCCTAAAACCGAACATCAATTATGCATAGTTCATCAAATTAAAAATAGTTTAAAATATGTTTCATACAAACATAGAAAATCACTAGTTACAGATTTAAAACCAATTTATAGTGCATGTAGTGAAGAACAAGCAATGCAAGCTTTAGAATCTTTGGAAAGTAAATGAAATAAACAATATCCTCAAATTGCTAAATCATGATATAAAAATTGAGATAATTTAATGGTTTTTATTAGTTATCCTGCAGAAATCAAAAGAGTGATTTATACAACAAATGCTATTGAATCTGTTAATAGTTAATTACGAAAAGTTATTAGAAATAAAAAAGTTTTTCCAAATGATATAGCAGTTTTTAAAATATTTTACTTAGCAATTGAAAATATAACAAAAAAATGAACAATGCCCATTCAAAATTGAAATACAGCAATTGCTCATTTTATGATAAAATTTGAAGATAGAATTAATCTAAACTAGTAACTTTGTAAAAAGATACACAGATTTTTAAAAAGCCTCAATAAAAGTAATTTTCATATTTGAAATTTATCTTAATTTAAGGAAAATCTTAAAAAAATGGTCATACTAGTAATAATATGACCATTTTTTTAAGATTTTCCTAATGAACCAAATTCTGTTAATAATTCTTTAGCTTTAAGTTTAATTGCTTCCATTCCTGGCTTAAAAATTTTTCTAGGATCAAACCCTTTATATTCATTAAGTTTTCCTTCCGTAACATATTTTTCAATAACTGCGGCGAATACTTCTTGTAATTCAGTATTAACATTAATTTTACTAATTCCTAAATTAATAGCTTTTTTAACCTGATCTTTTGGAATTCCAGAACCACCATGTAATACCATTGGCTTATTTGAAGCTACTGATAAATTTTTTAACACATCAAAATTTAAACCATCTCAATTTTTAGGATACTTTCCATGAATATTATTTATTCCGGCTGCTAAAAAGTCAATTCCTAAAGCTGCTAATGATTTACAATCTTCCTCACTAGCAATCTCACCACTACCAATAACTCCGTCTTCTTCACCACCGATAGTACCTGCTTCTGCTTCAACAGATGCATTTTTTTTCTTAGCATAAGTAACTACTTCTTTGGTGCCTTTTATATTTTCATTAAAATCTAAATGAGAACCATCAAACATAACTGAACTAAAACCAGCATCTAATGCTTTCTTACAAGAATCTACTGATTGACCATGATCTAAATGTAATGCCACTGGAATAGTAATATTTAAATCATTCAATAACGCTAAAGTCATACTAACAACTGTGTTAAATCCACCCATGTATTTAATAGCACCTTCTGAAACACCTAAAATAACAGATGATTTAGTTTCTTGTGCAACTTCAAGAATAGATCTTGTTCATTCTAAATTATTAATATTAAAGTGAGCAACAGCATATTTACCTGCTTTTGCTTTATCAATCATATTTTTTGCACTAACAAATTTATTCATTTCTTTTCCTTCTTTCTTAAAATATTATAACCTTATATTATATATTTTCATAAAAAATCTAGTTGCATATATATTTTGAGAATATACAATTCATAACAATTATAACAATTTTAAAATTAAATTTTCTTACTTTATCATTATTTTTTAATAATACTTTTAATTAATCCTAAAAATAAAGGATTTGGTTTATTAATTCTTGATGTGAACTCAGGATGAAACTGACTTGCAATAAAGAATGGATGTACTTCTTTTGGCAACTCAATCACTTCTACCAAATCTTCTTTATTATATATACCACTAAAAATTAATCCATTTTTTGCAAGTAATGTTTTATAACTATTATTAAATTCATAACGATGACGATGACGTTCAATAATAATAGTTTGTTTATAAAGAGATTTTGCTAATGAATCATTAATTAAAGTGGTTGGATAATTACCCAATCTTAAAGTTCCCCCAATTTGATCATTTTTATTTTTACCACGTAATAAATCAAAAATAGGATTTTTAGTTTTTTCATTAAATTCAGTAGAGTTAGCATCTTGTAAATTACATACATTACGAGCATATTCAATACAAGCTAACTGCATACCTAAACATAATCCCAAGAAAGGAACTTTATTAACTCGAGTATAATTAATTGCATTGATTTTGCCTTCAACACCACGATTACCAAAGCCACCAGGAACAATTATTGCTCGGAAAGGAGAAAGCATAAAATTAATGTTTTTACTATCTAAACTTTCGGCGTTAATAATTTTATAATTAACTTTAGTATTAAGACTATAACCTGCAATTTTCAATGATTCAATTACTGATAAGTAAGCATCACTTAAATTCGAATACTTTGCCACAATACCAACAGTAACTTCTTGATTAATATTATCTAACTTTTTAAAAATTGCATGTCATTCTGACATATCTGGTTTAGTTTTATTTAACTTTAATAATTCTGAAACTACTTCATCAATTTTTTGTTGTTCTAAAGATAATGGCACTTTATAAATATTATCACAATCAGGAATTGCTAAAACATGACTGCGTTTAATATTACAAAATAAAGATAATTTATCAAAAATATGTTCAGGTGGCATAGTTTCACTACGACAAACCAAAATATCAGGTTGAATACCTAATGATAATATTTCTTTTACTGAATGTTGACTGGGTTTCGTTTTAAATTCACCAACCGAATGTAAATAAGGAATTAATGTAGTGTGAATAACAATAACATTTTCATGACCTTTTTCGTTTTTAACTTGTCTAATGGCTTCAATAAAAGCTAATGATTCAATATCACCAACTGTTCCACCAATTTCGGTAATAATAACATCAGCCTTACTATTAATTGCGGAATTAAAAATATGTTTTTTAATTTCATCAGTAACATGAGGTACAACTTGTACAGTTTTCCCTTCGTAAAAACCATCACGTTCCTTTTTTAAAACAGTTTGGTATACTTTTCCGGCAGTAATATTGGAATCTCTAGTCAGATTTTCATCAATAAAACGTTCATAATGACCTAAATCTAAATCAGTTTCAGCACCATCACTAGTTACATATACTTCACCGTGTTGATAAGGACTCATAGTACCTGGGTCAACATTAATATAAGGGTCAAATTTTTGCATAAAAATCTTAATATTTTTTTGCTTTAATATACGCCCAAGCGATGCTGCTGTAATTCCTTTACCTAAAGATGATACAACACCACCAGTAATAAATATATACTTTGAATTCATTAGTTTTCTCCTAAATATTAATTAATAATATCATTATTATTCATCATCATAACTATCTTCTAATGGTTTAATACTAATGGTATCTAAATCATCATCTTCATCTTCTACGTCTTCACTTAAATCTATAGTTTCATCATTATCTGTAACTTTTTCAGTACTATCAATTTCGTCTTTTGTATTAATTGGAATTTCTACTCTTGTCATATGTTCTTTAATTTCCTCTAATGAGACTTCATTACGTGGATATCAAAGTTTATCATTTTTTAAGAAAAAATTGGTATTTAAAATAATTTCAGTATAAAGTTCACCAGCAATTTTTTCTTCATCTTCTTTAGAAATATTACATTGTTTTTTAACATGTGTTCAAATTTCATTAAAACTGCTTTTTTTATTTTTGCATAAAAAACTATATGCTACTTCTGCTAATGTTTGTTTGTTTTGCATTTCTTAATCACCTTCTAAATTGTATATTATAAATAATAAAAAATATATTTTTTACATCTTTTTAGGCGCATCCACACCAATTAAATTTAAAGCATTGGCCATTATTTGTTTTATTGCTAAAACTAATGTTAATCGTTGAATTGTTAATTGTTGATCTTCACTAATAACTTTATGTTTATTATAATAAGAATGAAATAACTTAGCTAATTTCTGAATATAATTTGTAAGTAAATGAGGTTGATGCTGTTTTTCAATTTTTTGCAAAATAATTATATATTCATCTAATGTAATCAATAATTCTTTTTCCTTTTGTTCCGTTAATAAATTAATACTATTTGCAATTTCAAATTTTGGATAATTCTCTATAATTTGATTTATACGTGCATGAACATATTGAGCATAATAAACAGGATTTTCGTTAGATTGTTGTTTAGCAAGTGCTAAATCAATATCAAGATGTGATTCAACTGACCTTGATACTAAAAAATAACGTAAAGCATCCTTTCCGATTAAATCTATCATATGTCTTAAAGTTATTGATGTTCCTGCTCTTTTTGACATTTTTTGTTCTTTGCCATTATCAATAACCTTTACCATTTGCATACATAAAATATCAAGTTTAGTGGCATCATTATTAATGATATATAATCCTGCTTTAATTCGCGGAATATAGCCATAATGATCTGCTCCTCAAATATTAATTAACACATCACTACGTTGAAATTTAATATAATGATAAGCCAAGTCAGGAAGCATATATGTATAAGTTTTGTCTTTCTTAACAATTACACGATCTTTATCATCTTCAAATAAAGTAGTTTTTAAAAAAATAGCACCATCAAGTTGATAAGTATTGCCTTGCATTTCAAATTGTTTGATTAAATTAGAAATAATATTTTCTTTATATAAAAATGATTCAGAAAATCAAATATTAATTTTAACTTTAAATTTTTTTAAATCTTTTTTAATTTCTGAAAGCATATAATTAATACCAAATTCTTTAAAAATTAAAGAAGAGGTTTCATCAAAAGGCTTATTTGCAAATTTATTACCATTTAATTTCAAAAATGATTGTGCAGCAGTTAAAATTTCAGAACCACGATAACTTTTTTTTGGTAATTCAACAGCATTGCCACAAAGATTTTGATAATTTATGAAAATTGAATTGGCCAAAACATTAATTTGATTACCAGCATCATTAATATAGTATTCTCTAACTATATTATATCCTCTATGTTCTAATATATTAGCTAAACTATCACCAATAGCCGCATTTCTTGCATGTCCTAAATGTAAAAGTCCGGTTGGATTAGCGCTAATAAATTCAATATTATAAGTAATATTTTTTTTATTAGATTGACCATATAATGATTTCTCATTAATAATTTTCATTAATAACAAACTAAATACTTCAAAATTAATATTAATATTAATAAAACCAGGAGTAATATAATCAATTTTTTTAATTAATGGGTGTTTCTGATGAATATTTTTAACTATAATTTCAGCAATGTCTAATGGTTTTTGTTTATATTTTTTTGCTAATATCATTGCTATTGATGTATAATAATCACCTAAGTCATTATTTTTATTAATTTCAATAACAACTTGATTCAATTCTATTTCATAATTTGCAAATGCTACTGCATCAAGAATAATAGTAGTGAGTTCATTAATAACATAACTGTCCACAGTTCAGACCCCTTTCAATTTCTAAAATATTATACTCATAAATTTAATTTATATCATATAAAAAAATAAAAATAAATACTTTTTTATAAAAGTTGCTCAATTGTATCATTAACATACTGTATAAATCCAATTCTGATTAAAAATTCCAAAATAGAAACATCATTGTAATTTAAATCAATTAATTCTTGATAGTTACCAAAAATTTGATTATCCAGTACATTTCTTAATTTATCATTAATTTTTTTTGGATCATCTTCGATCTTAATTCCTGAAACTTTAACTAATTCTAAATCAATTTTTTTTTGAATTTTAACTTTAGTATTATCATCTTTATATAATTCTATTAATTTTAAATATAATTCTTGTAATAAACTTAAAGCCTTGACAAAATTACTTAGTAATTCTTGTTCATTAATTATATACGAATTTAAATTATGAAAATAATTATGATTTATCTCAGCTTCATATCTTGCTGCTTGACCACCAGGATTAATTTGTTCAAAATAGCGCAAACGTTCTCTTAAATTTAATAATATTTTACTCATTTCCTCACTTTCAACTCTTGTAGTACTAATTAATTTAATCAATCGTATTAAATTATGAAAATTAAATTTTTTCTTACTAGCTGAAGGTTCAACTTGAATATATTTTCTTAAACAATGCTTTAGTTTTAATTCTAACGATTGATATACTGAAAAAAGAGTAATATTAAAATTATCATATCCAATCCCTTTTTTAATATTTAAAATAGCGTTAACTGCATACATATTAGCGCGATCATTATCATTACCCAAAACATTAGTTAAATGCAAAGTTCTTGGAAACTTATTAATCATTGTAAGTAATGTTTCTTTAAATTTAATTTTTAACGTATTATCTTTAAATTTAATTTGATTTATTTTAACTGATTTTAAATCATTATATTCATTACCTATTATAAGGTAGGCAAAAATAGAAAAATAAACTATTACTTTTTCTTTAAAATTTATTCAAGTAAAATTTAAAGTTTTAATAGCATTTTCAATTTTTTCTTTATTAATTAATACACCCAATATCACTATTACTTCTTGCGTTGCTAAGTGATACTCATGTGAATTTAAGTAAAAATCTCCTGGCGTTAAATCTAAAATATTTGGATACTCAAAAACTTTATTAATTGATTTTAAAATTTTCATAATTACCTCATTTTATAACACTTTTAAATTGCTATTTCTTTTTTAAAAAATAAATTGTATTTGGTGCTTTAATTGGATCTTGCAAAATTTGTGAGATTTTTTCTAAAGTAATATACTCTTCGTTTTTTGTTTTAATAATAATTGGATCTTTTTTAAAATAATAAAGTACATTTTTTAAATCTTGTTTAACACCAATAACATTATTGTTATTTTGACTTGTTAATAATAACAATTCATTTTCTCAGTTAAAACAAAATAAAATTACTTTTGATATTTTTACTAACTCATTATCTTTTTCAAAATTAATAATATCTTGCATTAATTTAATTAAAGTAGCATCTGTTCAATTTAAATATCTTTGTATTTCAACCCTTTTTCCCTCAAAAATAGCAATAAAATCATGAATATTGACTTTAAATGAATAAGTTTTATTAAAATATAATTCAGTTATTCTTGAAAATAATTTTTGTAAATTAAGATCAAAAAGAATTCCACTTTTATGATAATAAACTTGAGAATACATATGGAACCTTGTGATTAAATAATTTTCAATAGCAGAAATTGCTTTGTATGAAAAAACTAAACCCTCTTTAATATCAATTATCATATTTGTAATAATTCAATCAATATCAATACTTCCATAACCAACTCCTGTAAAATATCCATCACGCATTAAATAATCAATACGATCACAATCTAATTGCGATGATACCAATTGAATTTGATATTTAGGATAATTTTTATAATCCTTCTTAATGATACCAATAATATCATTAATATTAATATTAAATTGTTTTAAAATCATGTTAATTTCAGTACTATTATCATTAATAATAGCACAAGTATAATCTTCATGAGTAAAATTTTCTTTTTTATTAACATTAAGGTTTATGACTTTTTCAAAAGTGTGTGAAAAAGGACCGTGTCCTAAATCATGTAATAAACCAGCAATTTTAATGTTTATTTTTTCCTCTTTAGTTAATAAAGAAGAACCTTCAACTTCACTAAGAACACGATTTAATATATTATAAACACCGATACTATGAACATATCTAGTATGAGTTGCATTAGGAAAAGCAATTTGCACACCACCAAGTTGATTAATTCATCTTAATCTTTGAAATTCTTTACAAGATATTAACGCCTGAATAACGGGTTCGCTGATATTAATATTTTTGTGTATAGCGTCACGAATAAAAGTTACTTTATAATTATTGCTTGACATAAATTTTAACCTCTCATTAATATCTTATAAATTTTAGGTATTATTAATTTTTTATTTTAATAGTAACATAATATAAACTTTTTCTTATATTTTAATAATTATTTTGAGTAAAAAGAGCAATTTTATAATTTTTATTTATAACAAAAGTAAATATTATATTTTCTATATAAGTAATAATAATTATTTTTTTTAATATTTAAAATTTAATTTCACATTATTAATAATGGTATCATAACCTAATAGTTTAATGCTGCTAACTAAATCAGGTCCATGCATTTGTCCTGTCGTAATAATTCTAATTGGCATAAATAATAATTTGCCGTTAACATTAGTTTCTTTTTTAACTTCAGTAATAATGTTTTTAATATTATCGCTAGTTCAATTTTTACAATCAATAATCTTTTTAATAAATGTTGTACAAACTAAGTTACATTCATTATCATTCAAAAAAGTCTTTGCTTCTATATCTACCTTAAAATTATTTTTAAAAAATAAACTTACCAATTCATTAATTTGACTACCATATTCTAACTGTGATTGATAAATTAATAATACTTCTTTTCATCATTCAATAGTTTTGCTATTTCAATTATATTTTTCTTTAATAAAAGGCGTTACTAAAGTTAAGTATTGTTCAACATTTAATCTTTTAATATAATAATTATTCATTCACACTAATTTTTCTGGATCAAACATGCTTGGTGCTTTACTTAAATATTTTGGGGCAAATAATTTAATTAATTGTTCTTTAGTATAAATTTCTTTTTCTTCGTGCGAACTTCATCCTAATAAAGCAATAAAATTAAAAATTGCTTCTGGTAAATATCCTTCTTTACGATATTGATGAATAAATTGGATAATGTTACCATCACGTTTTGATAATTTTTTACGTTTATTATTAACAATTAATGTTAAGTGGGCAAAAATTGGCATTTTCCAATTAAAATACTCATAAATAACTAATTGTTTTGGTGTATTTGACAAATGTTCTTCACCACGAAAAACATGACTTATTTCCATTAAATGATCATCAATAACAACAGCGAAATTATAAGTGGCCACTCCATTTGATTTAATAATAATGTAATCTCCTAAGTCTACTGAATTAAATTCAACATTACCACGAACTAAATCTTTAATTTTATAACTTTTATTAGTGGGAATTTTAACTCTAATAGCATATGAAATTTTATTTTGTAAATTTTCTTCAATTACAGACTGCTCTAATTTTGAACATGTTCCATCATACTGGAAAGCTAAAATATTTTTATCTGCTTGTTTCTTACGCATTTCTTCTAGATATTGAGGTGTACAAAAACAATAATATGCTTTTTTTTCTTTTATTATTATTAATGCATGTTGAATATATATATTTAAACGTTCAGTTTGTTTATAAGGACCGTATTTACCTGGTAAATCAATAGTTTCATCAGGAATTATTCCCATTCAACGTAAATTATCTAATTGCGAACTAATTCCATCTTCAATATTACGTTCTAAATCAGTATCTTCAATTCTGACTATAAAATCTCCTTTGTTATTTTTTGCAAATAAATAATTAAATAATGCTGTTCTAGCGCCACCAATATGTAAATAACCAGTAGGACTAGGTGCATATCGTACACGAATTTTCATATTTTCACCATCTTTATTAAATTTAAGATTTTTTAATCTTACTAACTTTTTTTTCTACTTTATTAGTCTTTTTTTTAGAATTTAATTTTTTTTTATTATTTTTAGAGGACTTTATTATTTTTTTACGATTAGTTTTAGATTGTAATTTTTCATTTACTTCTTCATCAAGAAAAATTGTAATAGTCTGTGTATCATTTGGATCAAATTCATTAGAACTTGGTAATGGTTGTTTTAATTCTGGTTCAAATTCAATTGCTTGTTCAATACGTTGACGATAAAAGTGATATGTTTGAACATTAATTAAATTTAATTTAAGTAATAAAATAACTGCTGCAACAAGTAATGCAAAATAAAAACCAAAAATTGATCAAACAATTGTTGAAGAAAATCAATTTCGATAATAAAAACTTGGTGTTTCAATTGTTCCACCCCTATTAGGTATTATTTGTGCACTATCATTACTTCATTCACAATAAAGCAATTGGCCAGAAAAACTTATTAAAAATCCAACAACAAAAATTATAAAGTTTACAACTAAAAATACAAATTTAAAACGAGGAGATTTTTCAAGAAAAACTCTTGCCGTAAAAATACAACTTATCAACCCAAAACTACTTACAATCAAACCTATTACTGGTAAATAATAAACTGCAGTATAACTTGAAGGATTAAAACTTGGTGAAGGTTCTGCAATTTCAAAACCATAATAATATAAATCTTTTAAAACTGTATTTTTTGACAAAGCAATTAAAAAAAATAATTCATAAATAATAAATGTGATTAATAATAAATAAAAACTAATAAACGACCAATTACGAATTCTCATAAATCTGCCCCCTTATTTAATATTCAAAGTTTTTTTACTAAATCCCTTTTCTTGTTTTTTAATTTTTTTAAAATTGGTATTATTTTCTAATTCGTCTTTGTTTTTTTTCCATACTTCTAGTAGTATAAATTTCATAATCTGAGTTCATAAATGTAAACTTTCTACGCATAATTCAAAAAAATAGTTGTGTAATCAAAATTAAAAAAAGACTAAAAATAATAAATATTCTTGCAATAATTGGATTAATTCAATGATAATTTTCATTATATAATATTCCAGATTGTGAAATATAAGTTAATTGTGTTTCTGAACTTAACATTACACTAAGAATTAATAATCAAAAAGCAGTATAAAACATTCTACTGCTATACTTTGAAGAGACAATACTTACTCTAGGAGCAAATATTAATAAAATCATACTTACAGTAATTGCAATTAAACAAACAATTGGTGCATAAAATAAATTCAAAATAGGATAATTAAAATCAGTAAGTTTTACATTATATAATTTATATTTTGATAAATTAATAGCAGCAAATAATGAAAAAATAAAAACTGATAAAAAAAGAACTATTGATATTGTCAAATAAACAAAATATGCATTTTTAGTCTTTTGTTCATATGGAATAAAACATGTTTCTTTGTTTTTAATATTATCTAAATCTTTAATTTTCATTATTTTCACCTACTTTATTTTTCATTAGGAAATTCTTCAACTACTAAAATTAAAATAATCGCTGCTACTACTTCACATATTCATACAATTAATGATATTAATGAAAAAAATAATAATACTGGTATTGATCAAAAAACTAGACTACCGCTTAATATTAATGTTGATAATATTAATGTTGAAATAGTAGTAATTCTAAATGAAGATTTCTTTTTAAGTTTCTTTGCTGGTATCATAAAACAAATAATACTGACTAAAATTGCAATTCCAACATATGATAATGATAAAGCTAATTGTAGTTTACTAAATTCAAACCCCATTTTTTGCTCAACAAATGCATTAACTATTAATAGTATTAAAAAAGCAATACTACCAATAATTTGTACAATTGGTGATCAAAAAAGTAAACCTCTTGAAACTTTTATTTTATTAAGAACATCAAACTTTTTAGTTTTTTTATTTGTAACATAATTGTTTTCTTGAATGTCAGAATCAGGATTTTGTAAATTACTTTTTAACATAATATTTTTTTCCTTTCTTGCTAGTATATTTTCAAATTAATTATAGCAAAACTATAACTTTTTTATAATTAATATTATCTTAAAACTAAACATTAAAAAGAAAATGACAAATATCACCATCTTCAACTATATAATTTTTACCTTCAACTCTCATTTTTCCCTTTTCCTGAACATTTTTTTCACTACCCAATAATTCTATATCTTGATAATTATAAACTTTAAGTCTAATAAAACCTTTCATGAAATCTGTATGAATGATAGCAGCACACTCTGGTGCTTTCATTCCTTTAATAAAAGTTCAAGTATGAACTTCTTTGCGTCCGACAGTAAAATAAGTACCTAAATTTAATAGTTTATAAGTTGCTAATACAATTTGATCAATTCCAGATTCAAAAATATTTAACTCTTTAAATATTTCTTTTTTTTCTTCTGCTTCTAATTCAGAAAGTTCACATTCTGTCTTAGCGCAAACAACAATTACAGTAATATTTTTTTTGCTCATATATTGTTGTAATTGTTCAACATATTTATTGGTTTTAGTTATTAAATCTTTTTCATTAATATTAGCAATAACAATTATTGGTTTAGCAGTTAAAAAATTATAAGGTTTAATCATCAGTAATTCTTCTGAACTTAACTTTTGATTGCGAATAGCAATACCATTGTTTAATTCATTATTAATTTTTTCTAATAAAGCTACCTCAGCAATACCTTGTTTATCTCTAGTTATTTGCGATTTTTTACGAACTTTTTCTTTTCGTTTACTTATTACTTCTTGATCAGCTAACATTAATTCCAATTCAATAATTTCAAAATCATTAATTGGATCAATTTTATTTTCAACATGAGTAACATTAATATCATCAAAACAACGAATAACTTCGCATATTGCATCAACCGTTCTAATATTGGCAAGAAATTGATTACCTAATCCTTCGCCTTTACTAGCGCCTTTGACAAGTCCAGCAATATCATGTAATTCTAAAATTGTTGGTACAACTTTTTGTGGATTAAAAATTTTTATTAAATTTAAAATTCTTGAATCATTGACTGGAACGCTACCAATATTTGGTTTTATAGTAGCGAAAGGATAATTTTCAATTAATACTTGTGAATTGGTTATGGCTTTAAATAATGTTGATTTACCTACATTAGGTAAACCGACGATACCAGCAGTTAACATATAATATACACCTGTTTCTTTTATTTATATGATTACATCGTATCATATAAATTATAAAGAAAAATATAAAATTCATTATCAATTAAGAAAAATTTAAATTTTGGAGTTGATTTGGATGGTAATGGTACAGTATTTACTAAATTATTAGATTCATTAATAGTATGGAATGGCAACCTTTTTTAGGACTGTTTTTTGGTAGACATTTGTGCTTGGTGTTTTATGGGGGTTAAGTAGTTTAGAGTGCTGTTGATTCTTATGTTGTTGTGTCAATTGATATAATCAAATAATTCTAATTTTAATTGGATTAATGATGTAAAATTTTTATCATTAATAAATTCTGTTTTGAAAGTTTTGAAAGTTGCTTCAGCAACAGCGTTATCATAAGGACAACCTTTTTTGCTTAAAGAGCGGGTAATATTGAAGGCTAATAAAAGTTTATCAATAGTTTTATTATTAAATTCATTACCGCGATCGCTATGAAATATTTGAATATTTTTTAAACAACGATTTGATCACATAAATGCTTGATATACTAATGATGCATCTTTTTTAGTACCTACACTATGTTCAATAATTTCGCGATTGTACAGGTCGATTAATAAGCAAATATAGTTTCATTTACCATTAACTTGAACATAAGTTAAATCACTAACAATAACTTCATTTTTAAGCCTATTATTAAATTCTCTATTAACAAGATTAGTAATTTGACTATCATTGACTTTATTATGATAATTTTTGTATGATAATTTAATGTATTTTGAGAGGCTTTTTAAAAATCTGTGTATCTTTTTACAAAGTTACTAGTTTAGATTAATTCTATCTTCAAATTTTATCATAAAATGAGCAATTGCTGTATTTCAATTTTGAATGGGCATTGTTCGTTTTTTGTTATATTTTCAATTGCTAAGTAAAATATTTTAAAAACTGCCATATCATTTGGAAAAACTTTTTTATTTCTAATAACTTTTCTTAATTGACTATTAACAGATTCAATAGCATTTGTTGTATAAATCACTCTTTTGATTTCTGCATGATAACTAATAAAAACCATTAAATTATCTCAATTTTTATATCATGATTTAGCAATTTGAGGATATTGTTTATTTCATTTACTTTCAAAAGATTCTAAAACTTGCATTGCTTGTTCTTCAATACATGCACTATAAATTGGTTTTAAATCTGTAACTAGTGATTTTCTATGTTTGTATGAAACATATTTTAAACTATTTCTAATTTGATGAACTATGCATAATTGATGTTCGGTTTTAGGATAAACTGATTGTATTGCTTCTGACATTCCTGTTAAATTGTCACTACAAGCAATAAGAATATCATTTAAGCCTCGATTTTTCATTTCTGTGAAATTAGATAATCAAAACTTAGAACCTTCATTTTCACTAATTAATAAACCTAAAATATCTTTTTTACCTTCTAAATCAAATCCTAGTTCTATATAAACTGATTTGTTAATAATGCGTTTATCTTGTCGTACTTTAACTACTATACAATCAAAATAAACAATCGGATAAACACTTTCTAATGGCCGATTTTGTCATGCTTTAACATCATCAATAACATCATCAGTAATTTGGCTAATAACACTTTCACTAATATCAGCACCATGATATAACTCTTGTAACTGCATTCTAATATCTGATAAAGTCATGCCTTTGGCATATAACGAAAGAACTTGTTGATCAAAACCATCAAATATTCTTTGTCTTTTTGCAACTATTACTGGCTCAAAATTACTATTACGATCTCGTGGTACATTAATCTCAATTTTACCTTGTTGAGTTATTAATTTTTTTGAACTTATACCATTGCGAGCATTATCACTATTATTATGTTGATTTTTTTCATATCCTAAATAATTTTGCATTTCAGAATTCAACATTTTTTCAACTAATCTTTTTGTTAATTCTTTAGACATATTCCGTAAATAATTTTTTTAAAAGTCAATTAATAATTTAAAATTTATTTTATAATTTCTTTATTAATAAATTAATAAGGTGTTGATAAAAATGAATTTTGAAAAATTAAAAAAATTAAAAAATGAACAATTTTATAGATATTTTGGTATAAAACGTTTTCATTTTGATGAAATGTTAACAAAATTAATTGAAATAGAAAATTTAAAAAAAACTAAAGGTAGAAAATATAAACTTTCAGTTGAAGAAAGATTGATGATGACTTTAGTATACTGAAAAGAATATTATACTTTTTTTCCAAATGAGTATTAAATATAAAATGAGTGCATCAAGTTGTTTTCAAAATATTACTTGAGTAGAAAATAAACTTAGTGATGACAAAGATTATCAGTTTTTAAAAACAAAATATAAATCAAAAATTGAGAAAAAACAAGAAGATTTAAATGAATTTCAATTTTATTTAATTTATTCAACTGAAATTGAAATTGAAAGACCAACTAAAAAAAACTACAGTTAGAATATTTTTCTGGTAAAAGTTGAATGTTTTCTATAAAATTTCCAATTATATATGACTTTTTTAATAAAAAAATTGTTGATATTTTTGCTGATAATGGAAAAGTACATGATTTTCAAATATTAAAAAATTCAAATCTTGAATTTTCAGAAAAAACAATAATTATTGGTGATTTGGGATATCAAGGAATACAAAATATTTATAAAAATACTATATTACCAATTAAAAAAATAAAAATAAAAATTAACTAAACAAGAAAAAATCTACAACAAAATTATTTCAAAAATTAGAATTAAAGTTGAACATGTTTTTGCTTGATTAAAAAGATTCAAAATTTTAATAAATAAATGTAGAAAAAGTATATTTAGACTTATGTACTTAAGATTTAACTTACTTTGTGAAATTTTTAATAAAACAAAACCATTAAAATAAAAAAATATTTTTAATATTTTTTTAAAAATTTAAATTTTTATCAAGTTAATATAAAAACAATATTAACAATTTTTGTCTTTGAAATATAAATTTATTTTTAAAGTATTTTTTAAAAATATTAACTTCTATAATTATTAACACTAAAAAATTTATAAATATTATTATTGACAATTGATTAAATTTATTTACGGAATATGTCTAATGAAAGAACTTGTTGATCAAAACCATCAAATCTTCTTTGTCTTTTCGCAACTATTACTGTCTCAAAATTACTATTACGATCTCGTGGTACATTAATCTCAATTTTACCTTGTTGGGTTATTAATTTTTTTGAATTTATACCATTGCGAGCATTATCACTATTATTATTTTGATTTTTTTCATATCCTAAATAATTTTGCATTTCAGAATTCAACATTTTTTCAACTAATCTTTTTGTTAATTCTTTATATAAACCTCCCTCTTTAAAAACTGTTGTTAAATCTTCAGTATTTTCTAATAATAAATCTACTGCTTTTGATATTGGAGCATTATTATTAATATTTTGTTTTTTAGACATACGTAACTCACTCTTTCTAGTTATTTAATTTTATTTACTAGAATTAATTAAACATAGTTATTTTTGTAAGTTGCACAGAATACTAAACATTACCTATTTTGATATTAAATTATGTTTATTCATAATTTTTTTAATTTTTCGTCTTGATAAATTAATTTTCTTTTCTTTTAGAACAACTTTTAATCTTCTTGTTCCATAAGCTTCTTTATTTTCTTTAAAAGCACTAATAACAGCTTCATCATACATATTATTTTGGATTTTATCTTCTTTTTTCTTGAAATTAAAATAATATGTTGATTTAGAGATTTTTAAAAAACGAAACATTGTACGAATTTTATATTTAACTTTATTTTTAGTAATAATTTCTATTTTCTGCCTATTATTAGTGCTGCTTGCTTTAAAATATCATTTTCCATTCTTAATTGTTTTAATTCTTTTCTTAATTTAATTAATTCATTTTCTTCAACAGAACGGTTATCTTTGGTTTTAAAACTGCCTGAATTAGTAAATTGCTTAATTCAATTATAAGTAGCTCTATCTACTTCTTCTTTTATCTCATTATCAAAAAGATAATTTTTATTTTTAAAAGGATTACTATCTATTTTTTTAATATCAGTTAATACACTATTAACCAAATAATTAGTAACTTCTTTTAAGTTATATTTAATAACTAAAGTTCATCAAGTTAATCCTTCTCTAGTTATATAATTATTATAATTACATTCATTTGTTATTAAAAAATCAATAATCATCATTTGAATTTGATTTCTTGGTAATTGATGTAATCAATCAATTATCATATCTTCAAATTTAAAAGGTTTTTCATTATTTTTATTTTTAATATCAAAATTAATTTCTAAATCACCATTTTCATTTTTTAATAATAGTGTTCTTATAATTTTTTTATTATTACTTCTAATTGTTCTATGTAATGTAGTGTTATTATACTCATCAATAGGTGTATTAATATTAAAATATTTGCAATTTTCTATTATTTCTAACATATCAAAATTGTTGTTTAGGATTGCTATTTCATAAGGTATATTACCATTATCATCTATTTGATAAAAATTAGTTTTTTTGGTGATGGCAAAATTAATTCTAAAATCAGTTTTATTACCTTATTTAGCAATAATATGTAAAAGATTTTGATTTTTATTATTAACACTATTAATATTAAAATGAGAATTATTTTGAAAATCATTAACTAATTCACGAATTTCTTTATTTGTCGGATATGCATCAGCTTTATTAATTTCTTATATTAATAATTTGCAAAATGGAGTTTCATTTTGCAAATTTACTAAATTGGGATTAACTTGTGAATTATTAATTAGTTGCTTTGCTATATTTTTAAACTCTCCTCCAAGTTTTCAGTCTACAATATATTGTTTCATAATTGCTAAATGTAAAGGTGAATTTCCTTCAATATCTTGTTGATTTAAAAAATTTTTATCATTTTTTTTAAAATTTATTAATCAATTAATAAGTTTTATTTTATTAGTTGTAAATTCTATTAATTCACTTGAAGTTTTTCAACCTTCCTCGTGTGGATCATAGTTATATTCATCTTCTATTTATGATCCTTCATCTAAATCTAATAAAAAACTATTATGAAGGGCATTTCTGTTGTTATTATCTAAACCAATAACTTTCTCATCACTAATGTTTGGATTATTCATAAAATCTTCAATAATAGAAAATTGAATTTTTTTCTTTTGAAATTGATCAATAAGGTAATTTAATGTTAGCATACTTTTACAGTAATACAAAAAATTTCTTTATTTTTACACTTATTTGTATCATAATTTTTAAAAAAATCCAATACATTTATCTTAAAATTAAAATTTAGTTTACAATCAGCGTTTATTAACCTTTATATATATCATTTTTAATAATTGACTAGCAATGAAATAAACAATGACAACGCCAGCTAAATAAGCATAAAAAATTAAAGTAATTGGTGTTAAACCAATAGTAGCTCCTAATTGTGTATATGGAATACTAATGCCAATAATAGTAATTATAATTGTTGTTAAAAATAGCTGATGAGATGGCATACTTTGAATAAAAGGTACCTTAGAAGTTCGTAATAATTGTACAATTAATGTTTGTGAAGTAACTCCTAAAATAAATCATCCAGTATGAAATAATGATTGTTGATATATGCCAGCAGCATTATTAGGATCTACATTAGCAAAATTGGCAAAGATATGTAAACCGTATCCTAAAAATAAAAAGGTGGTTATATCAAATATTGAACTTAGCGGTCCATTCCAGAATGCAAAAGGTAAAATGCTTTTTGCATTTCATTTTTGTGGTTTTTTAATAAAGTCTTCATCAACCCTATCTCAAGGAATTGCTAATTGAGAAATATCATATAATAAATTTTGTAGTAAAATTTGAATTGCCATCATTGGTAAAAAAGGTAATCAAATTGAAGCAATTAAAATACTTAATGAATTACCAAAATTAGAAGAAATAGTAATTTTAATATATTTTAAAATATTACCAAAAGTATTTCTACCGCTGATCACTCCTTGCTCTAAAATATCTAAATCTTTTTCTAATAAAATAATATCAGATGCTTCTTTGGCAATATCAGTAGCACTATTAACAGATATTCCGACATCAGCGTGATGCAAAGCAACAGCATCATTAATACCATCACCTAAAAAGCCAACAGTGTGACTATTTAACTTTAAAATATCAATAATTCTTGATTTTTGTAATGGGTCCATTTTCGCAAAAATAGTAGTTTTATTTACTAATGCTTGTAAATGTTGATCATCCATATCTTCAATGTCACTACCTAATAAAGGAATTCCTGGTTCTAAACCCACCTTTTTACAAATTGCTTTAGTAACAATTTCATTATCACCAGTCAAAATTTTAACATCAATTCCGTGTTGATTAAGAGTTGTTATTGCTTTAATAGCACTAGGTTTAGGTACATCTAAAAAACCTATATATCCTAATAAAACTAAATTAGATTCATCTTCTATTTTAAAAATTGTTTTGTCACTAGCAAAATCTTGATAACCAATTGCAATTACTCGTAAACCATCATTATTTAATTCCGTACTTAATTTTAAAACATTTTCTTTAATTTTATCAGTTAAGGCAATTACTTTCCCTCTAATTTCAACTTTAGTACAAATTTTTAATATTTCTTCTACTGCTCCTTTGCAAATTAAAGTATTATTAATTTTATCTTTTGAAACTACTATTGACATTCGCCTTCTTATAAAATCAAAAGGTATTTCATCAATTTTACGATAGGGCATTTCAACTATTTTATTATGATGAGCTTTAATGTGTTGGACAATTGTTTTATCAATATTATTTTTTAATCCAGTTTGTAAAGAACTATTTAAATATGCCATTTCTAAAACTTTGTTTGATTCAACACCTTCTGGATCTAAGTGTTTAACCAACTCAATTCTATCCTCAGTTAAAGTACCAGTTTTATCAGTGCATAAAACATCCATTGCGCCAAAACTTTGAATACTAGTTAAATTTTTAACAATTACTTTTTTATGTGATAATCTAATTGCACCTTTTGCTAAGTTAGCACTAACAATCATTGGTAGCATTTCAGGGGTAATACCAACAGCGACTGATATTGAAAATATTAACGCTGTTAAAATATTATTTTTAGTAATTACATTAACAATAAATATTAATGGTACCATTACACACATAAAACCAATAAGAATGTAAGTAACTTTTTTAATACCTTTACTAAAACTAGTAACAGGACGTTTACTAGTTACTGCACTAGCGATTGATCCAAAATAAGTATTAACACCTGATGCAATAACAATAGCAATAGCGCCACCTGAAACAATACTAGTGCCCATAAAACATATGTTTTCTAATTCTAGGATACTACTTTTTTTATTATCATCTTTAGTATTAATAGCGTGTTTTTCAACAGGAAATGTTTCACCAGTTAGTGCAGATTGATTAATAAATAGATCGGTCGAAACTAAAATTCGAACATCAGCAGGAATCATATCACCAGAAGATAAGAAAGTAATATCACCTGGTACTAAATTTTCAATTAATACTTCTTTTGTAAAATTGGCAACACTATTTAAATCATTAAAATCAATTTTTTTATTTTTATTACTAAATCGAAAAACACTGGCTGTTGTTTCAATTAATTGTCGTAATTTTTCTGAAGATTTATAGGAACGATAATCTTGAAAGTAAGATATAAAAACACTCAAAATAATCATTACTAAAACAATAATAGCGCTGTACAAATCAACATTTTTATCAGTATTAGTATCAATAATACTGTAACTAATAAAATTATAGATAACTATTATCATTAAAACAATAATAAAAGGATTAAAAATATTGTGCATTAATTTTTTGTATCAAACAAATCGTTTATGAGAAAAAACGTTTTTACCATATTTTTTAAGTCTGTCCTCTACTTCTTCCTTTTTTAATCCGTACATACTACCATCTAATTGTTGGATAACTTCTTCTTTCGATAGTTGCGAAAATTGTTTAAACATGGTTGTTGTTTTTTGTTCTATATGCTTCTTTTTAAAAAATTGCATTATCAACCAACCTTTCTTCAAACGTATAATTTAATTGTATACTAAAATCAAAAGAACTTTATTTTAGTGAATAAAGTTCTTAAAACTACCAAATATTTAAGAATAATATTCTTTTATTTTCAATAATAATTTGTATTATTTTAAATACAAATTATTTATATCAAAAATAGGAGTAAACATCAATAGACATATTCCGTAAATAAATTTTTTAAAAGTCAATTAATAATTTAAAATTTATTTTATAATTTATTTATTAATAAATTAATAAGGTGTTTATAAAAATGAATTTTGAAAATTTAAAAAAATTAAAAAATGAACAATTTTATAGATATTTTGGTATAAAACGTTTTCATTTTGATGAAATGTTAACAAAATTAATTGAAATAGAAAATTTAAAAAAAACTAAAGGTAGAAAATATAAACTTTCAGTTGAAGAAAGATTGATGATGACTTTAGTATACTGAAAAGAATATTATACTTTTTTCCAAATGAGTATTAAATTTAAAATGAGTGCATCAAGTTGTTTTCGAAATATTACTTGAGTAGAAAATAAACTTAGTGATGACAAAGATTATCAGTTTTTAAAAACAAAATATAAATCAAAAATTGAGAAAAAACAAGAAGATTTAAATGAATTTCAATTTTATTTAATTGATTCAACTGAAATTGAAATTGAAAGACCAACTACAAAAAACTACAGTTAGAATATTTTTCTGGTAAAAGTTGAATTTTCAGAAAAAACAATAATTATTGGCGATTTGGGATATAAAGGAATACAAAATATTTATAAAAATACTATATTACCAATTAAAAAAACTAAAAATAAAAAATTAACTAAACAAGAAAAATCTACAATAAAATTATTTCAAAAATTAGAATTAAAGTTGAACATGTTTTTGCTTGATTAAAAAGATTCAAAATTTTAATAAATAAATGTAGAAAAAGTATATTTAGACTTATGTACTTAAGATTTAACTTACTTTGTGAAATTTTTAATAAAACAAAACCATTAAAATAAAAAAATATTTTTAATATTTTTTTAAAAATTTAAATTTTTATCAAGTTAATATAAAAATAATATTAACAATTTTTGTGTTTGAAATATAAATTTATTTTTAAAGTATTTTTTTAAAAATATTAACTTCTATAATTATTAACACTAAAAAATTTATAAATATTATTATTGACAATTGATTAAATTTATTTACGGAATATGTCTAATGATTTAAAGAACCTAGGACTGAGTATTTTTTTGGTACATTAAAAGTAATAAGAGAGTATAATATAACTAACTAAAGTAATGTTTACTCATATCTTGAAAAACAAAATCAATCGCTTTTTTTAATATTTGGTCAATAATTTGGTAATATTTTTCTTATATTATGTTTTATAGCAAATCAAAAATGTTCAATTGGATTTAAATTAGGATAATATGGTGGAAGAAATAATAGTTTGCATCCAACATTTTCAATTAATTGTTGTGTTAATTTAGATTTATGAAACGTTGCATTATCTAAAACTATAATTTGTCCGCGCTTCAATACCGGAATTATTATATTTTTAAATTTTCTAAAAAGTAAAATAACAATAACTTCATTTTTGATAAATATTTATTAGAACTTATGTATTTTTATTTAGTTAATTAATGAATCTAATCATTATTATTAAAATCAGCGATTTTGACAGTATATTCAAAAGTTTCACTTGAAGTTACATCAACAACTTTGCCTTCAATCATTACCTTTATTGTTATTGGATAATTCATTTTGTAGTTTAAAAATTGATCACCTACTAAAATTGCTTCTATTCTGCATTTTTCTAAATATTCTTTAAATGAATTTGTTAAATTTGGAATAGTAACATTGTTTAAAGCATTACAGAGTCATAATAAGGTTTTATTAATACTGGCTTGATTATAAGCCGCTTGAAACAAATTACGCATATAATCTAATATTACTTGTTCAGCTATAATGTTATATTTTTTTTCTGTTGTTGTTTTTCTGTCCCTTACTGCAAACATTCCACTTGGATAGTCATTATTTTTAATAAGAATATTCTAGTGAGTGGTGATAAGTCTAAAAGTTGAGTAATATATAGTTAACTAAAGTAATGTTTACTCATATATTGAAAAACAAAATCAATAGCTTTTTTAATATTTGGTCAATAATTTGGTAATATTTTTCTTATATTATGTTTTATAGCAAATCAAAAATGTTCAACTGGATTTAAATTAGGAGAATATGGTGGAAGAAATAATAGTTTTCATCCAGCATTTTCAATTAATTGTTGTGTTAATTTAGATTTATGAAACGTTGTATTATCTAAAACTATAATTTGTCCACGCTTTAATACTGGAATTAGTATATTTTTTACATATGATTCAAAAATTTTACTGTTGCAATGTCCTTCAAATGCTCATAGGGCTTTTAATTTACCTTTATTTAGTGAACCAATTATACTCATTATTTTTATTTTATATGCGGGTTTATTATCAAATAATCTTTTACCTTCTTCAGATCAACCATATTTATTAAATTTGGAATGGCAATCTTTTTTAGGACTGTTTTTCGGTAGACATTTGTGCTTGATGTTTTATGGGAGTTAAGTAGTTTAGAGTGCTGTGGATTCTTATGTTGTTGTATCAATTGATATAATCAAATAATTATAATTTTAATTTGATTAATGATGTAAAATTTTTATCATTAATAAATTCTGTTTTGAAAGTTGCTTCAGCAACAGCGTTATCATAAGGACAACCTTTTTTGCTTAAAGAGCGGGTAATATTGAATGCTAATAAAAGTTTATCAATAGTTTTATTATTAAATTCATTACCGCGATCGCTATGAAATATTTGAATATCTTTTAAACAACGATTTGAGCACATAAATGTTTGATATAATAATGACGAATCTTTTTTAGTACCTACACTATGTCCAATAATTTCGCGATTGTACAGGTCGATTAATAAGCAAATATAGTTTCATTTACCATTAACTTGAACATAAGTTAAATCACTAACAATAACTTCATTTTTAAGCCTATTATTAAAGTCTCTATTAACAAGATTAGTAATTTGACTATCATTGACTTTATTATGATAATTTTTGTATGATAATTTAGTTTATTTTGATATTAAATTATGTTTATTCATAATTTTTTTAATTTTTCGTCTTGATAAATTAATTTTCTTTTCTTTTAGAACAACTTTTAATCTTCTTGTTCCATAAGCTTCTTTATTTTCTTTAAAAGCACTAATAACAACTTCATCATACATATTATTTTGAATTTTATCTTCTTTTTTCTTCAAATTAAAATAATATGTTGATTTAGATATTTTTAAAAAACGATACATTGTGCGAATTTTATATTTAACTTTATTTTTAGTAATAATTTCTATTTTCTGCCTATTATTAGTGCTGCTTGCTTTAAAATATCATTTTCCATTCTTAATTGTTTTAATTATTTTCTTAATTTAATTAATTCATTTTCTTCAACAGAACGGTTATCTTTGGTTTTAAAACTGCCTGAATTAGTAAATTGCTTAATTCAATTATAAGTAGCTGCTCTTGTAACATTGTACTCTTTAGCAAGACAAGACACTGACTTACCACTTTGATATAAAGCTACTATTTGTTTTTTAAATTAATCTGAATATGAGTTAATATTGGCCATAATTATAATTCCTTTCTTTTAACTAATTTGTTCACTTGTCTACGTAATTAGTGTCCAATAAAGTGTAACCCATCCACTTTCTAGTAATATTAAACACTTTACAAATTTCTTTAATTTTCATGTTTTTACTTTCATAGGCTTCTATTACTTTTCTTCGTAAGTCTTCACTGTATGGTTTTGGCATAATTTAATCTTCCTAATCTATTTTAAATATTGCTGAATTGTACTTTTAAATTCAAAAACTGTTTAAATTACATATTATTATTTTACATTATTTATGAGTAAACATTACTTTAGTTAGCTATATGTGATAAAATTTAAAAATAGTACATAAAGAAATAAAAGCCTTTGTATATTATAATGATTTTATATATTTATGTTATAATCAAGAAAATTATTATTACTATTAAAAATAAATCAGTATTGGAATTTTTTAAATATTAATTTGTGGGTGCTTTAATGACAAGAATGGAAAAGTATAAAAGTTTACGTGAACAAATTGCTAAAGAAATTAAAGAAAATAGTAAACTTTGAGAACAAGAACAAAAAATAGAAAATTATTATCAGCAACTAATAAAAATTGATCAATCATATTTTGAGCCAATTTTTCAAAAATTAAATTCTGATTTAAATTTAGTTAATTTTGAAAATTATTTTATTAAAAATAATGAACAACATTTAGATGATAATGATAAATTAATATTGGAAAATATGTTAGAAAATATTAATAATATTTTAAAAAAATATAGTGAAAATATTGATTTTGAAATAGTTGATGTGCCATTAATAAGCACTAACTTGGAGTATCAAACGTTAATTAATAGTATGCATAATAAAATAAATGAATTTCAAAAAGACTTAGAAAGTAAAATTCATGATGTCAAAAATTTTGTTAAAAATTTAGAATTTAAATATAAAAAGTATAAAATAAATAATAGTGATCTTAATAAAGGGCTAAAAGAAATTAATCAAGAACATAATAATTTTCAAGATGAATTACAAAAAATTAAAATTAAGCATAATTATAAATGAAGTTTAACAGTATTTAGTGTTATCATTATTTGTTTAATTTTAATAGTCATGTTAGTATTATCATTAATATTATTTATTAAGTAGAGAATGGAGAAAAACAATGTACCCAAAGATTAATATTGCAATAGATGGTCCAGCAGCTAGTGGTAAATCAGCGGCAGCATATTTGCTTTCTAAAAAAATTGATTATCAATTTATGGATACAGGAATTATGTATCGTAGTTTTACTAATCATTGTTTAAAAAATAAAATTGCTTTTGAAAGTGAAGAATTAATACTTGCAGCACTACAACTTTTTGATATAAGATGGGTTAATGGTCATTTTTTATTTAATGATCAACCACTAACAGAAGAAATTTATGATAAAAATGTTACTAGTAAAGTGCCAATAATTGCTTCGTTATCTGAAGTTAGAAAAGTTATGGTTGCTAGAATTCAAGAAATGGTTAGAAGTCAAGGCTTTATTGTCGTTGGCAGAGATATTAGTAGTGTTGTTTTGCCTGATGCTCAATTAAAGATTTTTTTAACTTCTAGTTTACACGCTCGTAGTGAAAGAAGATATAAACAGTATATTAAAGAGGGTATTAATATTACGCAAGAACAAGTATATAACGATATGGTAATTCGTGATAATGTTGATAAAACTCGTAGCACTGGGCAACTAGTAATTGTTGAAGATGCAGTTATTTTAGATAATAGTGATTATAATTTACAAACCACCGTTGATAAATTAAAAATTTTATATGATAATTACTTTAGTCATAAAAAATAATATTTTAAATATAAGGATTTGAATAAAATGAATAAGTTACAAAAAGTAGTAATTGTAGGACGCCCTAATGTTGGTAAATCTTCAATTTTTAATCGTATATTAAAAAAAAAGTAGCAATAATTGAAGATATGCCTGGAGCGACTAGAGATCGAATTTATGGCATTGGTGAATGATTAACACAAAATTTTGTGATTATTGATACGGGTGGTATTACTAAAACGATTACTAATTTTACTCAAAAAATCAATCAACAAGTTAATATCGCTTTAGCTGAGGCTGATATTGTTTTATTTGTTTGTTCTTATCAAGAAGGTCTAACTCACGAAGATGAAGATATTGCCAAATTATTATACAGAACTAAGAAACCGGTTATTATTATTGCAAATAAATATGATAATGTCCAAAAAGATAATGATAAAATTTATGATTATTTAAAAGTTGGCTTTGGCGAACCAATTTTAGTATCTGCTAGTCATGGTGTTGGTTTTGGTGATTTATTAGATATGATAATTACTAAGTTACCAAAAGAGGTTCATACAGAAAAAAAAGAAAATATTAATTTGGCAATTATTGGCCGTCCCAATGTTGGTAAATCAAGTTTAGTTAATACTATTCTTCAAGAGAATAGAGTTATTGTTTCACCAATAGCAGGAACAACAACTGATGCTATTGATAGTAATTTTGTTTATAATAAAAGACAATATTGTGTTATTGATACTGCGGGAATTCGTAGAAAAGGAAAAATTACTGAAGATTTAGAAAAATATAGTTTAATTAGAACTACTAATGCCATTGAACGTAGTGATATTGTTTTGTTTTTATTAGATGGTAGTGTTGAAATTCAAGAACAAGATTTAACAATAGCAGGAATGGCAAAAAATTTAGATAAGCCAGTTATTATTATTGTTAATAAATGAGATTTAGTTAAAAAAAATGAAAAAACAATGCAAGAGTTTACTAAAAAAATAAAAGAAAAATTTAAATATCTTGAGTATTCTTTTGTTGTATATTTATCTGCTTTAGAAAATACTAGAATTCATAATTTATTTGCTACTATTAATGAAGTATTAGTTAATATGAATTTAAGAATTAAAACAAGTATTATTAATGAAATAATTAATAAAGCTCAATTAATTAATGAGCCGCCTTACTTTAAAGGTGGTAGATTAAAGATATATTACACAACACAGGTTGAAAAAAATCCGCCTACTTTTATTTTAATGGTAAATGATCCACAACGATGTCATTTTTCTTATGAACGTTTTTTAATTAATCAAATTCGTGAACGATTTGGTTTTCAGGGTGTACCAATTAAATTAAGATTTAGAATGCGTAAGTCATTGTATAATAAACA
Organism: Spiroplasma ixodetis; assembly: GCF_040369795.1. Lineage (GTDB taxonomy): Bacteria > Bacillota_I > Bacilli_A > Mycoplasmatales > VBWQ01 > Spiroplasma_E > Spiroplasma_E ixodetis_B. Next base: position 492,128 of record NZ_AP028955.1, on the reverse strand, counting down.
ATAAAAAAGTGTAAAATTTTGTGATTATATTTATTTTAAAGAAAATTATTTATTTATTTTATTTAAAAGAAAATTACGTAAAGAAAGGACCCTGATTAACGAGCAATTTTTATTTAAAGCAAAAAAAGTTACATATCAAGTTTTTCATTTTTGAAATAAAGTTCTTTATATATTTTTAATGTTTTGTGCAACAGTTGTTGCCATTGTTCTATTATCAGTTTCAATAAGTTCAATGTTTTAATTTTGAAAAATTAAGAAAAAGTTTTAAGAAGGGGTTAAAATATGGGTTTAGTTTTCTGAAAAAAACATAAAGAAAAAAATCAAACAAAAAATAGTAATATTGAATTAAAAACCTCAAAAGAAAAAAGTCCTTGAAATAATGTTTTAAAATTTTTACAAGTGGAATGACAACCTTTTTTAGGACTGTTTTTTGGTAGACATTTGTGATTGGTGTTTTATGGGGGTTAAGTAGTTTAGAGTGCTGTGGATTCTTATGTTGTTGTATCAATTGATATAATCAAATAATTATAATTTTAATTGGATTAATGATGTAAAATTTTTATCATTAATAAATTCTGTTTTGAAAGTTTTTAAAGTTGCTTCAGCAACAGCGTTATCATAAGGACAACCTTTTTTGCTTAAAGAGCGGGTAATATTGAAGGCTAATAAAAGTTTATCAATAGTTTTATTATTAAATTCATTACCGCGATCGCTATGAAATATTTGAATATTTTTTAAACAACGATTTGAGAACATAAATGCTTGATATACTAATGATGCATCTTTTTTAGTGACTACACTATGTCCAATAATTTCGCGATTGTACAGGTTGATTAATAAGCAAATATAGTTTCATTTACCATTAACTTGAACATAAGTTAAATCACTAACAATAACTTCATTTTTAAGCCTATTATTAAAGCCTCTATTAACAAGATTAGTAATTTGACTATCATTGACTTTATTATGATAATTTTTGTATGATAATTTAGTGTATTTTGATATTAAATTATGTTTATTCATATTTTTTTTAATTTTTCGTCTTGATAAATTAATTTTCTTTTCTTTTAGAACAACTTTTAATCTTCTTGTTCCGTAAGCTTCTTTATTTTCTTTAAAATCACTAATAACAGCTTCATCATACATATTATTTTGAATTTTATCTTCTTCTTTCTTGAAATTAAAATAATATGTTGATTTAGAGATTTTTAAAAAACGACACATTGTACGAATTTTATATTTAACTTTATTTTTAGTAATAATTTCTATTTTCTGCCTATTATTAGTGCTGCTTGCTTTAAAATATCATTTTCCATTCTTAATTGTTTTAATTCTTTTCTTAATTTAATTAATTCATTTTCTTCAACAGAACGGTTATCTTTGGTTTTAAAACTGCCTGAATTAGTAAATTGCTTAATTCAATTATAAGTAGCTGCTCTTGTAACATTGTACTCTTTAGCAAGACAAGACACTGACTTACCACTTTGATATAAAGTTACTATTTGTTTTTTAAATTCATCTGAATATGAGTTAATATTGGCCATAATTATAATTCATTTCTTTTAACTAATTTGTTCACTTGTCTACGTAATTAGTGCCCAATAAAGTGTAACCCATCCAGTTTTTTTAATTGGTAATATATTATTTTTATAAATATTTTGTATTCCTTGATATCCCAAATCACCGATAATTATTGTTTTTTCTTAAAATTCAAGATTTGAATTTTTTAATATTTGAAAATCATGTACTTTTCCATTATCAGCAAAAATATCAACAATTTTTTTATTAAAAAAGTCATATATAATTTGAAATTTTATAGAAAACATTCAACTTTTACCAGAAAAATATTCTAACTGTAGTTTTTTTTAGTTGGTCTTTCAATTTCAATTTCAGTTGAATCAATTAAATAAAATTGAAATTCATTTAAATCTTCTTGTTTTTTCTCAATTTTTGATTTATATTTTGTTTTTAAAAACTGATAATCTTTGTCATCACTAAGTTTATTTTCTACTCAAGTAATATTTCGAAAACAACTTGATGAACTCATTTTATATTTAATACTCATTTGGAAAAAAGTATAATATTCTTTTCAGTATACTAAAGTCATCATCAATCTTTCTTCAACTGAAAGTTTATATTTTCTACCTTTAGTTTTTTTTAAATTTTCTATTTCAATTAATTTTGTTAACATTTCATCAAAATGAAAACGTTTTATACCAAAATATCTATAAAATTGTTCATTTTTTAATTTTTTTAAATTTTCAAAATTCATTTTTATCAACACCTTATTAATTTATTAATAAAGAAATTATAAAATAAATTTTAAATTATTAATTGACTTTTAAAAAATTTATTTACGGAATATGTCTATTGATGAATCTGGAATTGATGATAATGAATTTTATAAATATGGTTGATCTGAAAAAGGTAAAAGATTATTTGATAATAAATCCGCATATAAAATAAAAAGAATGAGTATAATTGGTTCACGAAATAAAGGTAAATTAAAAGCCCTATGAGCATTTGAAGGACATTGCAACAGTAAAATTTTTGAATCATATGTAAAAAATATACTAATTCCAGTATTAAAGTGTGGACAAATTATAGTTTTAGATAATGCAACGTTTCATAATTCTAAATTAACACAACAATTAATTGAAAATGCTGGATGCAAACTATTATTTCTTCCACCATATTCTCGTAATTTAAATCCAATTGAACATTTTTGATTTGCTATAAAACATAATATAAGAAAAATATTACCAAATTATTGACCAAATATTAAAAAAGCGATTGATTTTGTTTTTCAAGATATGAGTAAGCATTACTTTAGTTAGCTATAGATATGCAGCTTCTTTTGCATATAAATGAATATTTTGTTTTGAAACTTTTATGTGTGTTCGGAAAGTTCATCGGATGTGTTTTCATGCAGATTCAATCTGGTTTGTGTTTACACCTGTTGATGACACATACCCAACTTCATGATTTACGATTTCATGTTTGTGATAGAAGTTTTTGAAACTTCCATATCCCTTCCAAGAATCCGTAAATAGACAACACCCAGTAGAAATGTGTTTCAATACAAATCATAAAAGGTTTTTCTCATCTGCTTTTTTCAATACTTTCACAATTAGTTTGTTGTTGGTTTTCTCATAAACTCCAACAATCAAGGTTTTATTCAACAAGGATCTTACTTGTTTTTTTAAAACCTACATGTGAAAGATACATTTCATCCATCTGCGCTGTGCCATCATCAATGAACCCTGCATCTTGATTCCAAATTCTAGTTCTGATTTCATGACCCATTCTTCAAGCTGTTTTATATGTCACACCCAATTCCCTTGCAACATCTGTTGATGGTATACCATGCTTTGTGTTTATTCATCTAAAGATGAGATAAAAACAAGATGTCAAAGGTGTTTGTGACTTGTGAAAAACGGTGTCATGAAGAATACTAAATGTTTGATGACATTTCAAACATCTTATTCTTCTCAAATCAGAAACATTCAAACTAGAAGAAGCACACCTGATACATTTCATTAATTTCAACTTCGCTATATATTTCAAACAATCGTTTTCATTTTGAAATATGCTATTGAATTCATTTCAATTCATTTTTTCCTCCACACTAGTACATGTGGGAATAATTTCCTATTTTTTTATTAAAAAAATTAGTTCGTGTAATGACTTAAATAAGCTAAATAAACTAAGAGAGCAATTAAATAATAATTTTGAAATATTAAAACATTTTAAATCAATTTGTGAAAATCATCAATTAGGTGTATTAAATATTTATAACTTTATTGCTGATCAATCAAAATATTTTGTTACTGATGAAGATTGCGATAATAAAATTAGTTTAACAAGCAATGAATATGAAAAAAATAAGGACATAATGTCAAGAGAAAATAAATTTAAGGATATTTTAGTTAAAGATAGTAATTCTGAAATTCCATATATAGCTAACTAAAGTAATGTTTACTCATAAATAATGTAAAATAATAATAGACATATTCCGTAAATAAATTTTTTAAAAGTCAATTAATAATTTAAAATTTATTTTATAATTTCTTTATTAATAAATTAATAAGGTGTTGATAAAAATGAATTTTGAAAATTTAAAAAAATTAAAAAATGAACAATTTTATAGATATTTTGGTATAAAACGTTTTCATTTTGATGAAATGTTAACAAAATTAATTGAAATAGAAAATTTAAAAAAACTAAAGGTAGAAAATATAAACTTTCAGTTGAAGAAAGATTGATGATGACTTTAGTATACTGAAAAGAATATTATACTTTTTTCCAAATGAGTATTAAATATAAAATGAGTGCATCAAGTTGTTTTCGAAATATTACTTGAGTAGAAAATAAACTTAATGATTACAAAGATTATCATTTTTTAAAAACAAAATATAAATCAAAAATTGAGAAAAAACAAGAAGATTTAAATTAATTTCAATTTTATTTAATTGATTCAACTGAAATTGAAATTGAAAGACCAACTAAAAAAAACTACAGTTATAATATTTTTCTGGTAAAAGTTCAATGTTTTCTATAAAATTTCAAATTATATATGACTTTTTTAATAAAAAAATTGTTGATATTTTTGCTGATAATGGAAAAGTACATGATTTTCAAATATTAAAAAATTCAAATCTTGAATTTTCAGAAAAAACAATAATTATTGGTGATTTGGGATATCAAGGAATACAAAATATTTATAAAAATACTATATTACCAATTAAAAAAACTAAAAATAAAAAATTAACTAAACAAGAAAAAATCTACAATAAAATTATTTCAAAAATTAGAATTAAAGTTGAACATGTTTTTGCTTGATTAAAAAGATTCAAAATTTTAATAAATAAATGTAGAAAAAGTATATTTAGACTTATGTACTTAAGATTTAACTTACTTTGTGAAATTTTTAATAAAACAAAACCATTAAAATAAAAAAATATTTTTAATATTTTTTTAAAAATTTAAATTTTTATCAAGTTAATATAAAAATAATATTAACAATTTTTGTGTTTGAAATATAAATTTATTTTTAAAGTATTTTTTTAAAAATATTAACTTCTATAATTATTAACACTAAAAAATTTATAAATATTATTATTGACAATTGATTAAATTTATTTACGGAATATGTCTAATGATGAAAAAAAGAAAATATAAAAGATGAGGGGAGAAATATTATGAAAAAACTACTAAATATCTTGAGTTCTATTATTTTAACATCAATAACAAGCGCCAGTGCTATTAGTTGTGGCAAACCAGACTTTCCAATTGTAAAAAAATGATATTTCAGATAAAATAAAAAAATAGACATATTCCGTAAATAAATTTTTTAAAAGTCAATTAATAATTTAAAATTTATTTTATAATTTCTTTATTAATAAATTAATAAGGTGTTGATAAAAATGAATTTTGAAAATTTAAAAAAATTAAAAAATGAACAATTTTATAGATATTTTGGTATAAAAGGTTTTCATTTTGATGAAATGTTAACAAAATTAATTGAAATAGAAAATTTAAAAAAAACTAAAGATAGAAAATATAAAATTTCAGTTGAAGAAAGATTGATGATGAATTTAGTATACTGAAAAGAATATTATACTTTTTTCCAAATGAGTATTAAATTTAAAATGAGTGCATCAAGTTGTTTTCGAAATATTACTTGAGTAGAAAATAAACTTAGTGATGACAAAGATTATCAGTTTTTAAAAACAAAATATAAATCAAAAATTGAGAAAAAACAAGAAGATTTAAATGAATTTCAATTTTATTTAATTGATTCAACTGAAATTGAAATTGAAAGACCAACTACAAAAAACTACAGTTAGAATATTTTTCTGGTAAAAGTTGAATTTTTCTATAAAATTTCAAATTATATATGACTTTTTTAATAAAAAAATTGTTGATATTTTTGCTGATAATGGAAAAGTACATGATTTTCAAATATTAAAAAATTCAAATCTTGAATTTTCAGAAAAAACAATAATTATTGGTGATTTGGGATATCAAGGAATACAAAATATTTATAAAAATACTATATTACCAATTAAAAAAACTAAAAATAAAAAATTAACTAAACAAGAAAAAATCTACAATAAAATTATTTAAAAAATTAGAATTAAAGTTGAACATGTTTTTGCTTGATTAAAAAGATTCAAAATTTTAATAAATAAATGTAGAAAAAGTATATTTAGACTTATGTACTTAAGATTTAACTTACTTTGTGAAATTTTTAATAAAAAAAACCATTAAAATAAAAAAATATTTTTAATATTTTTTTAAAAATTTAAATTTTTATCAAGTTAATATAAAAATAATATTAACAATTTTTGTGTTTGAAATATAAATTGATTTTTAAAGTATTTTTTTAAAAATATTAACTTCTATAATTATTAACGCTAAAAAATTTATAAATATTATTATTGACAATTGATTAAATTTATTTACGGAATATGTCTAATGAAAGAACTTGTTGATCAAAACCATCAAATCTTCTTTGTCTTTTCGCAACTATTACTGGCTCAAAATTACTATTACGATCTCGTGGTACATTAATCTCAATTTTACCTTGTTGGGTTATTAATTTTTTTGAACTTATACCATTGCGAGCATTTTCACTAGTATTATGTTGATTTTTTTCATATCCTAAATAATTTTGAATTTCAGAATTCAACATTTTTTCAACTAATCTTTTTGTTAATTCTTTATATAAACCTCCCTCTTTAAAAACTGTTGTTAAATCTTCAGTATTTTCTAGTAATAAATCTACTGCTTTTGATATCGGATCATTATTATTAATATTTCGTTTTTTAGACATATAGCTAACTAAAGTAATGTTTACTCATAAATAATGTAAAATAATAATATGTAATTTAAACAGTTTTTGAATTTAAAAGTACAATTCAGCAATATTTAAAATAGATTAGGAAGATTAAATTATGCCAAAACCATACAGTGAAGACTTACGAAGAAAAGTAATAGAAGCCTATGAAAGTAAAAACATGAAAATTAAAGAAATTTGTAAAGTGTTCAATATTACTAGAAAGACTTTATTCTTATGAAGAAAAAGAAAAAAAGAAACTGGGCATATAAAACCAATTTTGAATTATCAAAAAGGACATAGCCACAAAATAAAGGATTTAGATGAATTAAAAAATTATTTAGCGCAAAATAAAGATGTTACAGTTCAAAAAGTAATTGAAAAATTTGGTGATATGACTAAAGAAACAGTTTATAACTGTTTGAAAAAACTAAATTATACATATAAAAAAACTTTTCTATATGAACAAAGAGATAAAAATAAACAAGAAGATTTTTTAAAAGAAATAGCTAAAATAATGAATGAAGATTTAGTATATATTGATGAATCTGGAATTGATGATAATGAATTTTATAAATATGGTTGATCTGAAAAAGGTAAAAGATTATTTGATAATAAACCCGCATATAAAATAAAAAGAATGAGTATAATTGGTTCACTAAATAAAGGTAAATTAAAAGCCCTATGAGCATTTGAAGGACATTGCAACAGTAAAATTTTTGAATCATATGTAAAAAATATACTAATTCCAGTATTAAAGCGTGGACAAATTATAGTTTTAGATAATGCAACGTTTCATAAATCTAAATTAACACAACAATTAATTGAAAATGCTGGATGCAAACTATTATTTATTCCACCATATTCTCCTAATTTAAATCCAATTGAACATTTTTAATTTGCTATAAAACATAATATAAGAAAAATATTACCAAATTATTGACCAAATATTAAAAAAGCGATTGATTTTGTTTTTCAAGATATGAGTAAACATTACTTTAGTTAGCTATATGTCTACTATAAAAAACTTGATTATTATATGATTTAATATTACTTTTATTAAAAGATTCCTTGGAATGGCAACCTGGAATGGCAACATTTTTTAGGACTTTTTTTTTGGTAGACATTTGTGCTTGGTGTTTTATGGGGGTTAAGTAGTTTAGAGTGCTGTGGATTCTTATGTTGTGGTATCAATTGATATAATCAAATAATTCTAATTTTAATTGGATTAATGATGTAAAATTTTTATCATTAATAAACTCTGTTTTGAAAGTTTTGAAAGTTGCTTCAGCAACAGCGTTATCATAAGGACAACCTTTTTTGCTTAAAGAGCGGGTAATGTCGAAGGCTAATAAAAGTTTATCAATAGTTTTATTATTAAATTCATTACCGAGATCGCTATGAAATATTTGAATATCTTTTAAACAACGATTTGAGCACATAAATGCTTGATATACTAATGATGCATCTTTTTTAGTATAGCTAACTAAAGTAATGTTTACTCATAAATAATGTAAAATAATAATATGTAATTTAAACAGTTTTTTAATTTAAAAGTACAATTCAGCAATATTTAAAATAGATTATGAAGATTAAATTATGCCAAAACCATACAGTGAAGACTTACGAAGAAAAGTAATAGAAGCCTATGAAAGTAAAAACATGAAAATTAAAGAAATTTGTAAAGTGTTCAATATTACTAGAAAGACTTTATTCTTATGAAGAAAAAGAAAAAAAGAAACTGGGCATATAAAACCAATTTTGAATTATCAAAAAGGACATAGCCACAAAATAAAGGATTTAGATGAATTAAAAAATTATTTAGCGCAAAATAAAGATGTTACAGTTCAAAAAGTGATTGAAAAATTTGGTGATATGACTAAAGAAACAGTTTATAACTATTTCAAAAAACTAAATTATACATATAAAAAAACTTTTCTATATGAACAAAGAGATAAAAACAAACAAGAAGATTTTTTAAAAGAAATAGATAAAATAATGAATGAAGATTTAGTATATATTGATGAATCTGGAATTGATGATAATGAATTTTATAAATATGGTTGATCTGAAAAAGGTAAAAGATTATTTGATAATAAACCCGCATATAAAATAAAAAGAATGAGTATAATTGGTTCACTAAATAAAGGCAAATTAAAAGCCCTATGAGCATTTGAAGGACATTGCAACAGTAAAATTTTTGAATCATATGTAAAAAATATACTAATTCCAGTATTAAAGCGTGGACAAATTATAGTTTTAGATAATGCAAAGTTTCATAAATCTAAATTAACACAACAATTAATTGAAAATGCTGGATGCAAACTATTATTTCTTCCACCATATTCTCCTAATTTAAATCCAATTGAACATTTTTGATTTGCTATAAAACATAATATAAGAAAAATATTACCAAATTATTGACCAAATATTAAAAAAGCGATTGATTTTGTTTTTCAAGATATGAGTAAAGATTACTTTAGTTAGCTATATGTACTTAAGATTTAACTTACTTTGTGAAATTTTTAATAAAACAAAACCATTAAAATAAAAAAATATTTTTAATATTTTTTTAAAAATTTAAATTTTTATCAAGTTAATATAAAAATAATATTAACAATTTTTGTGTTTGAAATATAAATTTATTTTTAAAGTATTTTTTTAAAAATATTAACTTCTATAATTATTAACACTAAAAAATTTATAAATATTATTGTTGACAATTGATTAAATTTATTTACGGAATATGTCTAATGTATTAATTTAGAAGAATTATCTGCAAATACAAAATCAGATTTCTTGGCTAAATTAGAAGAAAAAATAAGAAAATTACCAAATTTAAGCACGATAACAACTAATGATTATGATGTTTATAAATCAGAAACTACAATAAATATACAAGATAGTGCTATTAATAACTCCTTATTTTTAAACGTTAAAATTGTAGCTAAAGGAGAAAATTTTACTGGAAAAAAAGACAATATTACAGTTAACTATATTCTTAGAGATCAAAAGATTAATTTAAATAGAAATGATTTAAAAAAACTTTAGAGTTTACAAAAAGTATGACCGGCGAAGATACATATTATACTATTCATTATCAAATTGAGAAGTAATCATGAGGTATTTATAAAAATACTGGTGAAATAAAAAATGATAAAAGCATATTAATTTCTATTTGAACTAATGAAGGAAAACAATTAGCAGATGATAGTATCATTAATTTGGCTAATATAAGCAATATTGATATAAAAATTAAAGTAACTGAAAAAAATAAGGCATTCGCAAAATTTGATTGGATAACAATAAGTAATTTAAGTATCATTGCAGATAGAAATGATTTATCTATCTTCCCAGCAGAGATTAATTTTAAGTGAGAAAATACTGATCAAATTATTGAAAATTTTAAGGGACAATTAGTTTATGAGTTGAGTGAAACAAAACCTAGTTTGATACGTTTAAAGTTAAAAGATGTAGAAATTACTAAAATTGATGGTTATCAAATAATAAGTAATGATATTAATGCAGTAATATTAGACATAAAAATAACTGCTAAATCAAATTCACGACTTTTTAAAGGTGAAAAAAATATAAAAGTAAATATAATGATTTTTTATACTTTCAAAGGATACATGAATGCTTATTCTTTAGCCATGAGAAATAATAAAAGTGATTGATATATAAGTACAGAAGTTCCAAATAGTTACAATAGCAAAGTTTATAAAAATGGTCAAGAAATAGCTCATTTAGATTCACAAGTTTTTTCGTTGGTAGCAGTGGGTAATGATTGATATGTCGGAACACAAACAGATTTAGTTAAAGGTAAGATTTATCAAAATGGTCAATAAATAGCTAATTTATGAGCACCTTTTGATTTATATGTTTGTGAAATTGGTTCATTAGTAATTAATGATAATTATTTATTTGCAGCAAACACTAATAGTAATAATAAAGTATACAAGATAAAAATATCATAATTTTTTAAAGATAATAAAAAAGTTTCTTTATTTAATAGTTGAAAAATTAAATATTAAAAGTGATTGGGAATTCCAATCACTTTTAAATTTAGATTATTAATCTTGTCATTTTAATTTGAGAGCAGCAATTCCCATAAAAATTGCTATTATTATTAAACTAATACCTCCATATAAATACATTTCTCATGTCATTTTAAATGTTCCATTTCAACATTCAAAATAAGGCAAAGTAGAGTATTTAAATGGTGAGAAATAACTAATAATATTTAATACTTTACTACTTGTAATTCAATCAATAGGCATAATTGAGCCACTTAAGTAAGCGACAGGTAAATATACTACGTTGGCAACAGCAATAAATGAAGTAATAGTCTTAAATAATGATGCTAACATTATTCCTAAACAAATAGTAGTAATAAAAATAATAATAATTCATGGAATCGAAGCACCAATTTGAGTAGGAAGAGCAATAACACTTCACCCATACTTACCACCAAAGTAAATGCCACCTCATAATAATGTTCATAAGAAAGAAATTATTGAAGCAAATACACCGATGATAATTACAGCATTAACAAAAAATAAAGGATGAATATTAGTTGCACCAATTCTTTTTAGTAATACAGATAATTTAAATTCAATAATTGTTTGAGGAATAATAAATATTCCAACTGAAATAATATTAACAATCGCAATACCAGCAATCATTTGTTTAACGGCAGTAATGGTGCCAACAACATCAGCACCAGTATGCCGTATTGATTCTCCTTGAATTCCCAAGATTAGAATTGGATAAACAATTAGAAAAAATGGGACAAAGAAGCCTTTTAGATAATATTTAAACATTAAATTCAATAACGGTATTTGTTTAGAAGGACGTGTTTTTGCTGCATTTACAATTTTGTTTGGATCTTGCTGACCTTTTTTCTTAGATAATGTTTCTTTTTCTGCAGCAATAGTAGGTTTTTTATATTTTTGAAATTGTTGAGATGTATAGTTATGAACTGAACCATATTCTTTAACAACCTCTTTAACAGTCCGTTTTTCAATAATGTCACCATCGTGCATATAAATGATACGTGTACAGAAATTTTCAATTTCACTCATGTTATGAGTGACTAAAATCATTGCTACATTTTTTTCAACAATATTTTTTTGTAAAAAATCAAATATTTCTTCCTTAACTTCAATATCTAAACCAGTTGATACTTCATCTAAAATAACCAAGTCAGGTTTATGAATAACACTTAATAATATATTAAGTCGTTGTTGTTGACCACCAGATAGAAACATAATATTTTTATTTTTAGCAGCTGATAATTGATAGGTATTTAATAATTCATTTAATTGACCAACATTGATTTCGATATTAAATGTTTCTAAATAATAAGTAAGCATATCCATAATAGTAATCCCTGGTGGATATTTTGATTCTTGAAATTGGAAACCAATAACAATACCTTCTTTTTTTTCAATAACTCCTGAAGTTGCATGTCTAATACCAGCAATAATTTCTGTCAGTGTTGACTTACCACTACCATTTGCACCAATGATTCCAATTCGCTCACCAGCTTTAATTTGAATATTTAATTTATTTAAAACCGTTTTATCACAGTATAATTTAACAATGTCAGTAGCATTAATTAGAAAGTCACTATTTTTAATTCTTTTTTCATGTGTTGTTTCTGTTAAATTTGTTTTGGCTTCTTTTTCTAACATTTTTTATTTCATCTCCTTTCAATCTAAACTACTATTTTCACTATCTAAATTTGGTTCTATTAGATCATTATATATCATTTTGCTGCTGTTAACAATTAAAATATGAGTAAATCATTTTTATGGATGGGTTACACTTTATTGGACACTAATTACGTAGACAAGTGAACAAATTAGTTAAAAGAAAGGAATTATAATTATGGCCAATATTAACTCATATTAAGATGAATTTAAAAAACAAATAGTAGCTTTATATCAAAGTGGTAAGCCAGTGTCTTGTCTTGCTAAAGAGTACACTGTTACAAGAGCAGCTACTTATCATTGAATTAAGCAATTTACTAATTAAGGCAGTTTTAAAACCAAAGATAACCGTTCTGTTGAAGAAAATTAATTAATTAAATTAAGAAAAGAATTAAAACAATTAAGAATGGAAAATAATATTTTAAAGCAAGCAGCACTAATAATATGCATAAAATAGAAATTATTACTAAAAATAAAGTTAAATATAAAATTCGTACAATGTGTCGTTGAGGCTTTTTAAAAATCTGTGCATCTTTTTACAAAGTTACTAGTTTAGGGATTAAGGTAATGTTTAGTAATCTGTGTAACTTACAAAAATAACTATGTTTAATTAATTCTAGTAAATAAAATTAAATAAATAGAAAGAGTGAGTTACTTATGTCTAAAAAACAAAATATTAATAATAATGATCCAATATCAAAAGCAGTAGATTTATTACTAGAAAATACTGAAGATTTAACAACAGTTTTTAAAGAGGGAGGTTTATATAAAGAATTAACAAAAAGATTAGTTGAAAAAATGTTGAATTCTGAAATGCAAAATTATTTAGGATATGAAAAAAATCAACATAATAATAGTGATAATGCTCGTAATGGTATAAGTTCAAAAAAATTAATAACTCAACAAGGTAAAATTGAGATTAATGTACCACGAGATCGTAATAGTAATTTTGAGCCAGTAATAGTTGCAACAAGACAAAGAAGATTTGATGGTTTTTATCAACAAGTTCTTTCATTATATGCCAAAGACATGACTTTATCAGATATTATAGCTAACTAAAGTAATGTTTACTCATAAATAATGTAAAATAATAATATGTAATTTAAACATTTTTTGAATTTAAAAGTACAATTCAGCAATATTTAAAATAGATTAGGAAGATTAAATTATGCCAAAACCATACAGTGAAGACTTACGAAGAAAAGTAATAGAAGCCTATGAAAGTAAAAACATGAAAATTAAAGAAATTTGTAAAGTGTTCAATATTACTAGAAAGACTTTATTATTATGAAGAAAAAGAAAAAAAGAAACTGTGCATATAAAACCAATTTTGAATTATCAAAAAGGACATAGCCACAAAATAAAGGATTTAGAGGAATTAAAAAATTATTTAGCGCAAAATAAAGATGTTACAGTTCAAAAAGTGATTGAAAAATTTGGTGATATGACTAAAGAAACAGTTTATAACTATTTCAAAAAACTAAATTATAAATATAAAAAAACTTTTTTATATGAACAAAGATATAAAAATAAACAAGAATATTTTTTAAAAGAAATATCTAAAATAATGAATGAAGATTTAGTATATATTGATGAATCTGGAATTGATGATAATGAATTTTATAAATATGGTTGATCTGAAAAAGGTAAAATATTATTTGATAATAAAACCGCATATAAAATAAAAAGAATGAGTATAATTGGTTCACTAAATAAAGGTAAATTAAAAGCCCTATGAGCATTTGAAGGACATTGCAACAGTAAAATTTTTGAATCATATGTAAAAAATATACTAATTCCAGTATTAAAGTGTGGACAAATTATAGTTTTAGATAATGCAACGTTTCATAAATCTAAATTAACACAACAATTAATTGAAAATGCTGGATGCAAACTATTATTTCTTCCACCATATTCTCCTAATTTAAATCCAATTGAAAATTTTTGATTTGCTATAAAACATAATATAAGAAAAATATTACCAAATTATTGGCCAAATATTAAAAAAGCGATTGATTTTATTTTTCAAGATATGAGTAAACATTACTTTAGTTAGCTATATGTGCAGCTTCTTTTTCATATAAATGAATATTATGTTTTGAAACTTTTATGTGTGTTCGGAAAGTTCGTCGGATGTGTTTTCATGCAGATTCAATCTGGTTTGTGTTTACACCTGTTGATGACACATACCCAACTTCATTATTTACGATTTCATGTTTGTGATAGAAGTTTTTGAAAATTACATATCCCTTCCAAGAATCCGTAAATAGACAACACCAAGTAGAAATGTGTTTCAATGCAAATCATAAAAGGTTTTTCTCATCTGCTTTTTTCAATACTTTCACAATTAGTTTGTTTCTTGTTTTCTCATAAACTCCAACAATCAAGGTTTTATTCAACAAGGATCTTCCTTGTTTTTTAAAACCTACATGTGAAAGATACATTTCATCCATCTGCGCTGTGGCATCATCAATGAACCCTGCATCTTGATTCCAAATTCTAGTTCTGATTTCATAACCCATTCTTCAAGATGTTTTATATGTCACACCCAATTTCCTTGCAACATTTGTTGATGGGATGCCATGCTTTGTGTTTATTCATCTAAAGATGAGATAAAACCAAGATGTCAAAGGTGTTTGTGACTTGTGAAAAATGGTGTCATGAAGAATACTAAATGTTTGATGACATTTCAAACATCTTATTCTTCTCAAATCAGAAACATTCAAACTAGAAGAAGCACACCTGATACATTTCATTACTTTCAACTTCGCTATATATTTTAAACAATCGTTTTAATTTTGAAATATGCTATTGAATTCATTTAAATTAATTTTTTCCTCCAAAATAGTAAATGTGGGGATAATTTCCTAATTTAATTAACAAATATTTAGATTTGCTAGTTTTATTGTTTGAAGTTAGAAAATCTATCCGTTATATTTATTCGTCCGAGTTTAACGCGTGAGACAAAAGTACAGGCATTTGCAAAAAGTTTTGGTAAAATTTGAGATAGTAATAAAAGTAAAACATTTGAAAATATTCAAAAAGAGTTAAGTAAAAAATTTGAAAAAAATAAACAAGATGTAAAAAATCAAGAATTTTCAAAAATTTATGCTCAAAAAGTTCAACAATGAAATGAAAATTGAAACGAAACAGTTAAATTTTCACAAAATTTAAAACCTAGAGATATCAGCAAAATAAAAGAAGTTTTTAATGAAAGTGATGTAACTAAAAAGCATATGTGTGATGGTTTTTTTTATAAACCAAAACAAGCATGAGAAGAATTTCAAGAAGAAAAAAACAATTGAAAATGTAAGAAATTTATTTGAAAATCATGAAAAAAATGATAATCTTGAAAGAGAAGATATTAGAAAGAAATCACCAATTAAAAATATGTGAAGAGCAAGTTTATAATTTAAAAAAGGAGACACATTATGGATGAAAAAGCAAAAGTAGATAAAATACTCACTAAATCAGCTATGCAAAGAGCTAAAGATATGAAAGAAAGACTAGCACAAAAAGCTGAGAAAGCAGCACGTGAAAAGGAAAAAGCAGATAGCGCTAAAAAAGATCAGAAATCAAAAAAACATATTTCATTTTCAAAATAAATAGTTTTTTAAAAGTCGGTAATGTTTAGTAATCTGTGTAACTTACAAAAATAACTATGTTTAATTAATTCTAGTAAATAAAATTAAATAACTAGAAAGAGTGAGTTACGTATGTCTAAAAAACAAAATATTAATAATAATGATCCAATATAAAAAGCAGTAGATTTATTATTAGAAAATACTGAAGATTTAACAACAGTTTTTAAAGAGGGAGGCTTATATAAAGAATTAACAAAAAGATTAGTTGAAAAAATGTTGAATTCTGAAATGCAAAATTATTTAGGATATGAAAAAAATCAACATAATACTAGTGAAAATGATCGTAATGGTATAAGTTCAAAAAAATTAATAACCCAACAAGGTAAAATTGAGATTAATGTACCACGAGATCGTAATAGTAATTTTGAGCCAGTAATAGTTGCAAAAAGACAAAGAATATTTGATGGTTTTGATCAACAAGTTCTTTCATTATATGCCAAAGGCATGACTTTATCAGATATTAGAATGCAGTTACAAGAGTTATATCATGGTGCTAATATTAGCGAAAGTGTTATTAGTCAAATTACTGATGATGTTATTGATGATGTTAAAGCATGACAAAATCGGCCATTAGAAAGTGTTTATCCGATTGTTTATTTTGATTGTATAGTAGTTAAAGTACGACAAGATAAACGCATTATTAACAAATCAGTTTATATAGCACTAGGAGTTGATTTAGAAGGTAAAAAAAGATATTTTAGGTTTATTAATTAGTGAAAATGAAGGTTCTAAGTTTTGATTATCTAATTTCACAGAAATGAAAAATCGAGGCTTAAATGATATTGCTTGTAGTGACAATTTAACAGGAATGTCAGAAGCAATACAATCAGTTTATCCTAAAAACGAACATCAATTATGCATAGTTCATCAAATTAGAAATAGTTTAAAATATGTTTCATACAAACATAGAAAATCACTAGTTACAGATTTAAAACCAATTTATAGTGCATGTAGTGAAGAACAAGCAATGCAAGCTTTAGAATCTTTTGAAAGTAAATGAAATAAACAATATCCTCAAATTGCTAAATCATGATATAAAAATTGAGATAATTTAATGTTTTTTATTAGTTATCCTGCAGAAATCAAAAGAGTGATTTATACAACAAATGCTATTGAATCTGTTAATAGTCAATTACGAAAAGTTATTAGAAATAAAAAAGTTTTTCCAAATGATATGGCAGTTTTTAAAATATTTTACTTAGCAATTGAAAATATAACAAAAAAATGAACAATGCCCATTCAAAATTGAAATACAGCAATTGCTCATTTTATGATAAAATTTGAAGATAGAATTAATCTAAACTAGTAACTTTGTAAAAATATACACAGTTTTTTAAAAAGCCTCTAAAAGTCTACTGATAAATAAAATAAGTATTACCTAACTTTTTTTATGTTAAAGTTTTAATAAATTTTAGAACTTCATCATAGTTTGGTTCTAATGTTACTTCTTTAACAATTTGTAAATATATAACTTTGTTATTTTTATCAATAATGCTAATAGCACGTGCTAATAATTGGATTTCATCAATTAATAAATTAGTAGTATTACTAAAATTATTTTCATTATTACGATAATCACTTCAAATATGAAAATTATTATTCATTTTTAGTTTTTCACAAAAGCGATTTTGAGCAAATGGCAAATCTTTCGAAATACTAATGATAACTAAATCTTTTAATTTATTGGCCTCTTTATTAAAGTGTATAGTTTGTAAAGCACAAGTTTTAGTATCAATGCTTGGTACACTAGAAATAATTTTAAATTTATTAGTGAATTGTTCCAAATTCATATTATCCATTGTTTTATTAACTGCAGAAAATGATAAAGTATCTCCAACTTTGATTATTTCATTTTTAATATGAACGGGTTTACCTTTAATTGTTAATTGCAACATAATATTTTTTCTCCCTTTTTATCAAATGTATTTATAATATTATTATAACTAAATTTATTAAAGATAATCTATTAAGGAGTAACAAAGTGTTAAAAATTTTAAATAAATTTAAAATTGTGATTGAAGAATTTAAAGTGGTTTTTAAAGCAGTGGGGGCTAAACACATTTATAAAAATAAAAGAACAATTATTAAAAGTATTGCGCTATTTTTTATTCCATTTTTATATGCGTTTATTGCTTTATGAGCTTTTTTTAATCCATTGGGAAATATTAATCATTTACCAATTGCTTTAGTTAATAATGATAGTTCTGCAGTAGGAATTAATCGCGTTATTAATAGACATAATTTAAATTTGGATAATGAAAATCCTAATAGTAGTGGTGCTTATGAATTTAAAATTAATGATTTACAAATTAACAATGAGAAAAAAACATTTACTGTTTATTATTATGATGATTGAAAAAGTTATTATCAACATCAAAATGACAAAACTTTTTTAACTGAAATTATTATTGATAGTTGTTTTACTAAGGATTTTAATGATTTTTTTAAAAAAACTTTTAAAGTAGTTATTGAAAATATTAAAACTCCAGAAAGAATTTGGAATCTTATTAATCAAATTACTATTAGACCAAAAATTAGTTTACAAGCTTCATATAAAGTTAGTCCGATTTTAGGTGAAATTAATGATTTTGCTTTAAATGCATTAAAAGATAATATTTTTAGTAAGTTTTTACCTCTTGTTATTAGTGATCAAGTATTTGATTATTGAGATAAAGATGCTTCTGATTCAGGTTATCAGCATTTACAACCAATTTTAAAAGAAATTTATGATATTCTTTCAATTGCTGTTCCTGGTTTAGGTCCTCATGATGAACAATTTAATGCTAATATTGATAGTGTAACAAGCAACAGAGATATTAAACATATTAAAGTTTTAGAACATGATTATTGAATGAATCATACTTTATTGGCAACTATTAACTTTATTAATTTTAATATTAATATTGAAGGTCAAGATAAATCTCCTTATGGATTTGGTTTAGGACCATATTTCATGTGTATTGGAATGTGAGTAGGTACTTTATTATTAACTTTTACTTTTATTAGAAATAAAGATATTCCAAAAACTAAATTTTGATCAAACTATTTAGCTAAATCAGCATGAATGATTATTTTTGGTTTAATTCAGTCAACAATTTTAGTAACTTCATTATTACTATTATTTAATAATATTGATTTATGACAACGTTTTTGACAAATGTTTTTATACATGTGATGAATAGCAATTATTTTTGACTTGGTTGTTCAATCAATTGCTCACATGTTTCGTAATCATAATTTAGGTAGATTTTTAATTGTTATTCTTTTAATATTACAACTTTCTTCATCAAGTGGTACTTTTCCTGTTGAATTAGAACCCAAGTTTTTTCAAGTAATGTATAATTTTTTACCATTTAGTTATGCAATAAAAGGACTAAGAGAAATTCTTATTAATCCTAATCCAATGACTATTTTATGAAGTATTGGTTGTTTATTAATATTTATTATTATTTTAGTACCATTATCATTGTTACTTAATTGATGATATGATCATAAAGATGCAAAAAATCAAGTTGGAAATAAAAAAATTAAATTAGTTGTTAATAATTCTTCATCATTAAAAAATAAAACTACTAATGATGAAAATTAAACATTATATTTTTAGGTTTCCTTTTTTATTAATATTTTCTAATAAAAATAGAGTACTTTAAAGAATGTTATATATTATTTTTTCAAAAAAAACTTAAATTAAGTTCTACATAAATTATATTTATGTAGAACTTAATTTATAAAATAAAAAACATAAAAAAGTAAAAGAAGAAAATGACTTATGTATTAAAAAATTATTAATAATGTTACTATAACATATTTTGCTAGTTAAGGGGCTATGCTTTCAATTAATGCTCATGTTTCTAATAATAAATTAATTAAAATTTCTTTTGTAATAACCACGAAACATTTTCAAAATTGGAAGGAGTAAGTGGTGTAATTTAATTAATAACTAGCGAACAAAAAGGCAATGTTTATTATGTTTAGAAATATATGATATATTCATATAGTTTAAAGATAATTTTATGATGTATTGTTAGTTGTTTAATAGTAAAAATAAAAGTACTTTAATTATTAATCAAAGTGGAAAATTTTCTTAGCCCACACTTTATATATAATTTGATAAAATAGACTTAGAAAATATTAGAGTTAGGAGTAGAAAATGAAGAAAATTATTTTAAATCCAAATATTTGTGCTGATGAGATTGAACTTACTATTAAAAAACAAGGATGAGAAATTATTGATAAAAAATATGATTTTTATCAACCATACATTAGTATTTTTGATAATTTAAATTATGAAGCAAAAGTAGATTTATATATTGCTTTTAAAACTGCAGGTAACTTTGTTCATAAGGTATATTGCTATTTTTTAGAATTTGATACAAATAATATTTTTAAAATATCAGAAATTAAATCACCAGAACATCCTAAGGGACAAATGACAACACGAGTTGCTGATTTTAAGTATTATAAAACTACTGGTAATCTAGGTTTTACTCCTTATAAAAGTGCAATATCTGGTCAACCATATAACTTAAGTCATAATTATCACAGTTTTTTTAATTCATTAATTGAATCAGAAGCAAGAAATGAATTAAACTATGTTTGTATTTTATTAAAATATGATAATCATGCTCGAAGCAAGAAAAGACTTCGATATTTTGTTAATTCGTATAAAAAGTTTATTAAATCATTTCTTTTTAAATTTGAAAAATTTGAAATTAGAAAAACACGTGCTTTTTTAAGAATAGAAATATTAAAAGGACAAAAAAAGAAAAAAGTTAGCAAGCCCGCAAAGCGAAACGTTATTAAACCTAATAATACTGAAACCGTTATTATTGAAGGTAATTTAAAAACTATTTTTGATCATAAAAATATGACTGTTAAAGTTATTAAAGAAACAGATAATATAGAAAAATCTACTTTAGAATCTAAAAATAAACTTAAAAATAGTAATCAAAAAAATAAAAAATAAATGTTGATAAACCTTCACTTAAAATTGTTAAAGAAGTGTTATAATTATTTATAAAAGGGAGAAAGTATTTATTATGCTACTAAGTTTTATTTTATATACAACTTCATTTGAATCCGAACACTTAGATTATTTTTTAGCAAAGATTTTTGTAAATAAAAAAACTAATTTTGAAGTTGTTGTTGTTGATGATGGCATTAACAATGAAAATTTGGAGATATTTAGTAAATATTTTAAATTATATCCACAAAATTTAAAAATGATTACTAATTATCAAGTATCAGGTATTGCCATTAGTCGTAATCTTGGTCTTAAATATATTTCCGGACAATATGTAGTTATTTTAAATCCAACTGAAATTCTTAGCGTTAATTTTGTTGAAACAGTTAATAAAATTTTAGATAATAATAAAGATTTAGATTGTATTGAATATTGTGTTCGTTATGAATTTGATATAAATAATGTTTTTCATTCAACAATTAGAACTGAAGTTAATAAATTATATAATTTAAATACAACACAAGGAAAAATAGTCTTTGCTTTAACAACACCAGTTTTAACAACAAAAATCATGAAAGTCAGTATTATTAATGAATATAATTTACAATTTCGTAAAGAAATCCAATTTGATAGTTTATTTTTATACTCATTTTTAGCACATTGTAAAACATATTATGCAATTAATGAAACATTATTAACATCTAAAAATAACACATTGGAAAATGATAATATTTTTGAACTAATGCATCAATGAATACATATTTTAAACTATTATAATAATTATAAAATTAAAAAAGTTTTATATGAAGAGTTGGAATATGCTTTTGTTAGATACTATCTATATACTCTTTTAAGATTTATTAGCATTTCTAAAAAACCTGCATTAATTGAAAAAACATATAATCGTGTCAAAGAAATTATTGAATTTAAATTTAAAAATTTTAAAAAAAATTCTTATTTTAATACTATTAATCCAAATGATAAATTTACCACTTATGCTCCTGATCTAAGTACTTATTTTAAGAAATATTTTAAAGATAATAATATTAGAGATGATTCAAAATATTGAGAGTAAAAAAATGAATATTAAAAAATTAGATACAACCGAAACATATATAATAACTAAAACATGAAAACGTATTATTGCACGTATTTTTGACGTGATTTTTGTTAGTTTAATCCCATTAATAATTGGATTAGCAATCCATTATTTAGATAATAAAGGTAATCAAGAATCATGACAATTAATAATTATTTTTATTATTAATATAATTATTGTTATTATATATTTTGTTATTATCCCATGAAAATGTAAGGGCCAAACTTTAGGAAAATTAATTTTTCAAATAAGATTAGTAAATGAAAAAAATCAAGATTTAAAGTTAAAACATTTTTTTTATCGTGAACTATTTTTAGTTTTTATTCCTCTATTATTAACCACTTCAATAATTCTTTTTATGAAATTGACTTTTAATGAAAACATTGCTACTATTAATAGTAATAGTACTTTAAATTCTTGATTAAATATTCTTATTCGTTCTGTAGTTAGTTTTGATTTTGCTTGGTATTGCGGGATTATGATCGTCACTAAAATTGATAAATATCATCAGCTATTCTTTGATCGTAATCATAAAACTTTTGTCATTAACAAGAAACCGCTTGCAACTAATAAACGGAAGATATCAACTAACGTTAATGATCCGCATATTCATTTAGTTTATTCTCGTCCAGGAAATATTAATGATGACGAATTAGAAAATATAAACAGTCTTTAATAGTATATACTCTTACTAACTTAAGGATAAATAACATGGATAAAACAAAACTTTTAGACAATCTAAATGAACAACAACTACAAGCAATTATTAATGTTGATGGCCCATGTCGTATTATTGCGGGGGCTGGAGTTGGAAAGACGCGGGTTATAACATATAAGATTGCTTACTTAATTAATGTAATTAAAATTGCTAGTGAAAAAATATTGGCATTAACTTTTACTAATAAAGCAGCACGCGAAATGAAAGAACGAATAATGCAACTTTTAAACAATATTAACATTAATGTTAATATTGTTACTTATCATGCATTATGTGCCAAAATATTAAGAAGAGATATTCATCATTTAAATATTAATAATAATTTTAATATTATTGATCAAGAAGAACAACGAAAAATATTAAAAGATATTTTTCAAAAAGAATTTTCACATAAAGCTGAATTACAGGAGTTAAGATTATTAAGTTCTAATATTTCTAACTGAAAAAATAATTATCTTTCTCAAGATGAATTATTAGCTGATTATCAAAATCAAGATGAGTGAATTTTACGTATCAAAGTTTTTGAATCGTATAAAAAATATCAATTTATTAATTCATGTTTAGATTTTGATGATTTATTATTATTAGTTGAACGTCTATTTAAAGAATTTCCACATATTTTAACAAAATGAGAAAAGAAATTTGATTTTATTTTAGTTGATGAATTTCAAGACACTAATGATATTCAATATAATATTTTATTGTCACTTGCTAAAAATCATAAAAATATTACTGTAGTTGGTGATCCCGATCAAACTATTTATAGTTGAAGAGGAGCAAATATTAATTTAATATTGAATTTTACTAAACAATTTCCTAATACACAAACATTTATTTTAAATCAAAATTATCGTTCAACAACTAAGATTTTAAATACAGCTAATAGTTTAATTAAAAATAATGTTCAACGTATTGAAAAAGAACTGTTTACTAAAAATGATCTTGGTAATGATATTGTTATGTATCATGCTAGTAGTAGTGATCAAGAAGCACATTGAGTTGCAACAACTGTTAAAAAAATTCATTTAAAATATCATTTAGATTTGAATAAAATTGCTATTCTTTATCGTAATAATTATTTATCAAAAGATTTAGAACAAGCCTTGATTAATAATAATATAAATTATAAAATTTTTGGTGGTTATAAATTTTTTGAACGTAAAGAAATTAAAGACATTTTGGCATATTTAAAAATTATTGTTTGAAATGATAATATATCAATGATTAGAATTTTAAACGCAACACCTAAAATTGGACCAAAAGCTATTGATAACTTATTATTACTTGCTAATGAACAATCACTAACTTTAAATGAATACTTATTTAAATTTCAGTATGGATTACCAAAAAATTATCGTCAACATTTAAAACCTTTAATTAATTTAATTAATGATATGCAAACTAATATCAAAGATGTTACTTCTTTACATAACATGGTTGAAAATTTATTAAATAAAACTAATTATTTAAAAAAACTAGAAGATAATCTTGAAAAAGAAAGAATTGAAAATGTTCAACAATTATTAGAACAATTTCTTGAATATGATAGTAGTAATAATGAATTACAAGGCGAAGAATTATTAACGTCATTTTTACAAGAAGTAAGTTTATATACTGATTTAGATGAAAATAGTGCTAATAAAGCCGTTAATTTAATGACAATTCACAGTGCTAAAGGTTTAGAATTTGATGTTGTTTTTATAGTTGGCATTAATGAAGGTATTTTGCCTGGAATAGGTAAATCTAGTATAGAAAACTTAGATAAAATTGAAGAAGAAC
This sequence comes from Spiroplasma ixodetis, assembly GCF_040369795.1. GTDB lineage: Bacteria > Bacillota_I > Bacilli_A > Mycoplasmatales > VBWQ01 > Spiroplasma_E > Spiroplasma_E ixodetis_B. Next base: position 467,370 of record NZ_AP028955.1, on the reverse strand, counting down.
GACGACTTTTTTATGTTTCAATTACTAGGGCAAAAAAATGATTATTTTTATCTAGTGCCGGTGGATATTCATATATCTTGGATCGTATGAAACAACCATCTCGTTTCTTAAAAGATTTAGATCTTAAATATTTAAAAATCATTAATAACGAACATCAAGAAATGGCAGCAACTTATCAAAATCGTAATCATTCTAAATTTAATTACTATAAAGCTGATAATAAAGATAAGGTTGAAATAACTAATAATTGAAATGTTGGAGATATAATTATTCATGAAATTTTTGGCAAAGGTATTATTACTAAATTAATTGGTGATAAAATTCAAGTTGTTTTTCATAAAAATCATGGTGGTATTAGAATTATTAGTTCTAATCATAGTGCTATTAAAAAATTTGTAGGTAATGTCTAGTAATCTGTGTAACTTACAAAAATAACTATGTTTAATTAATTCTAGTAAATAAAATTAAATAACTAGAAAGAGTGAGTTACGTATGTCTAAAAAACAAAATATTAATAATAATGCTCCAATATCAAAAGCAGTAGATTTATTACTAGAAAATACCGAAGATTTAACAACAGTTTTTAAAGAGGGAGGTTTATATAAAGAATTAACAAAAAGATTAGTTGAAAAAATGTTGAATTCTGAAATGCAAAATTATTTAGGATATGAAAAAAATCAACATAATACTAGTGAAAATGCTCGTAATGGTATAAATTCAAAAAAATTAATAACCCAACAAGGTAAAATTGAGATTAATGTACCACGAGATCGTAATAGTAATTTTGAGCCAGTAATAGTTGCAAAAAGACAAAGAAGATTTGGTGGTTTTGATCAACAAGTTCTTTCATTATATGCCAAAGGCATGACTTTATCAGATATTAGAATGCAGTTACAAGAGCTATATCATGGTTCTGATATTAGTGAAAGTGTTATTAGTCAAATTACTGATGATGTTATTGATGATGTTAAAGCATGACAAAATCGGCCATTAGAAAGTGTTTATCCGATTGTTTATTTTGGTTGTATAGTAGTTAAAGTACGACAAGATAAACGCATTATTAACAAATCAGTTTATATAGTACTAGGAGTTGATTTAGAAGGTAAAAAAGATGTTTTAGGCTTATGAATTAGTGAAAATGAAGGTTCTAAGTTTTGATTATCTAATTCCACAGAAATGAAAAATCGAGGCTTAAATGATATTCTTATTGCTTGTAGTGACAATTTAACAGGAATGTCAGAAGCAATACAATCAGTTTATCCTAAAACCGAACATCAATTATGCATAGTTCATCAAATTAGAAATAGTTTAAAATATTTTTCATAAAAACATAGAAAATCACTAGTTACAGATTTAAAACCAATTTATAGTGCATGTAGTGAAGAACAAGCAATGCAAGCTTTAGAATCTTTTGAAAGTAAATGAAATAAACAATATCCTCAAATTACTAAATCATGATATAAAAATTGAGATAATTTAATGGTTTTTATTAGTTATCATGCAGAAATCAAAAGAGTTATTTATACAACAAATGCTATTGAATATGTTAATAGTCAATTACGAAAAGTTGTTAGAAATAAAAAAGTTTTTCCAAATGATATGGCAGTTTTTAAAATATTTTACTTAGCAATTGAAAATATAACAAAAAAATGAACAGTGCCCATTAAAAATTGAAATACAGCAATTGCTCATTTTATGATAAAATTTGAAGATAGAATTAATCTAAACTAGTAACTTTGTAAAAAGATACACAGATTTTTAAAAAGCCTCAATTTGTATAAATTTATTTTTATTAAAAATGTCTATTTTTTGGACATTTTTAAGTATTTTTAATTAATTTCTTATAAAAAATTACTTTTTTATAAGAAATTTTTTATTACATATTAATTTTTTTAAGTATAAAATTAGAATTAAGATTTATTTTAATGAAAGGAAAAAAAGTAATTATGATAAAAATAAATTTAGAAGCGTGAAAAGGTTTAATTCGTAATTGAATTGAAGTTAACCCTAATCGTGATGGTGAATCAGTTAGTAATAAAGTTAAACAACATGCTAACTATTTATTCCAACCTTATTATGATGGAGGATTATGAACAGGAACAACTCCTAGAGACTTAATTAATGGTAAAGAAATTATATTACATGATGGTAAAAAAGTTTTTAATAAAATAAAAGGAGGCTTTTTAAAAATCTGTGTATCTTTTTACAAAGTTACTAGTTTAGATTAATTTTATCTTCAAATTTTATCATAAAATGAGCAATTGCTGTATTTCAATTTTGAATGGGCATTGTTCATTTTTTTGTTATATTTTCAATTGCTAAGTAAAATATTTTAAAAACTGCCATATCATTTGGAAAAACTTTTTTATTTCTAATAACTTTTCGTAATTGAATATTAACAGATGCAATAGCATTTGTTGTATAAATCACTCTTTTGATTTCTGCAGGATAACTAATAAAAACCATTAAATTATCTCAATTTTTATATCATGATTTAGCAATTTGAGGATATTGTTTATTTCATTTACTTTCAAAAGATTCTAAAGCTTGCATCGCTTGTTCTTCACTACATGCACTATAAATTGGTTTTAAATCTGTAACTAGTGATTTTCTATGTTTGTATGAAACATATTTTAAACTATTTCTAATTTTATGAAATGTGCATAATTGATGTTCGGTTTTAGGATAAACTGATTTTATTGCTTCTGACATTCCTGTTAAATTGTCACTACAAGCAATAAGAATATCATTTAAGCCTCGATTTTTCATTTCTGTTAAATTGTCACTACAAGCAATAAGAATATCATTTAAGCCTCGATTTTTCATTTCTGTTAAATTAGATAATCAAAACTTAGAACCTTCATTTTCGCTAATTCATAAACCTAAAACATCTTTTTTACCTTCTAAATCAACTCCTAGTGCTATATAAACTGATTTGTTAATAATGCGTTTATCTTGTCGTACTTTAACTACTATACAATCAAAATAAACAATCGGATAAACACTTTCTAATGGCCGATTTTGTCATGCTTTAACATCATCAATAACATCATCAGTAATTTGACTAATAACACTTTCGCTAATATCAGCACCATGATATAACTCTTGTAACTGCATTCTAATATCTGATAAAGTCATGCCTTTGGCATATAACGAAAGAACTTGTTGATCAAAACCATCAAATCTTCTTTGTCTTTTCGCAACTATTACTGGCTCAAAATTACTATTACGATCTCGTGGTACATTAATCTCAATTTTACCTTGTTGGGTTATTAATTTTTTTTAATTTATACCATTACGAGCATTTTCACTAGTATTATGTTGATTTTTTTCATATCCTAAATAATTTTGCATTTCAGAATTCAACATTTTTTCAACTAATCTTTTTGTTAATTCTTTATATAAACCTCCCTCTTTAAACACTGTTGTTAAATCTTCAGTATTTTCTAATAATAAATCTACTACTTTTGATATTGGAACATTATTATTAATATTTTGTTTTTTAGACATACATAACTCACTCTTTCTAGTTATTTAATTTTATTTACTAGAATTAATTAAACATAGTTATTTTTGTAAGTTAGACAGATTACTAAACATTACCTAGTTTTGCATCCAGCATTTTCAATTAATTATTGTGTTAATTTAGATTTATGAAACGTTACATTATCTAAAACTATAATTTTTCCACGCTTTAATACTGAAATTAGTATATTTTTTACATATGATTCAAAAATTTTACTGTTGCAATGTCCTTCAAATGCTCATAGGGCTTTTAATTTACCTTTATTTAGTGAACCAATTATACTCATTCTTTTTATTTTATATGCGGGTTTATTATCAAATAATCTTTTACCTTTTTCAGATCAACCATATTTATAAAATTTATTATCATCAATTCCAGATTCATCAATATATAACTAACTAAAGTAATGTTTACTCATATCTTGAAAAACAAAATCAATCGCTTTTTTAATATTTGGTCAATAATTTGGTAATATTTTTCTTATATTATGTTTTATAGCAAATCAAAAATGTTCAATTGGATTTAAATTAGGAGAATATGGTGGAAGAAATAATAGTTTGCATCCAGCATTTTCAATTAATTGTTGTGTTAATTTAGATTTATGAAAAGTTGCATTATCTAAAACTATAATTTGTCCACGCTTTAATACTGGAATTAGTATATTTTTTACATATGATTCAAAAATTTTACTGTTGCAATGTCCTTCAAATGCTCATAGGGCTTTTAATTTACCTTTATTTAGTGAACCAATTATACTCATTATTTTTATTTTATATGCGGATTTATTATCAAATAATCTTTTACCTTTTTCAGATCAACCATATTTATAAAATTCATTATCATAAATTCCAGATTCATCAATATATAACTAACTAAAGTAATGTTTACTCATATCTTGAAAAACAAAATCAATCGCTTTTTTAATATTTGGTCAATAATTTGGTAATATTTTTCTTATATTATGTTTTATAGCAAATCAAAAATGTTCAATTGGATTTAAATTAGGAGAATATGGTGGAAGAAATAATAGTTTGCATCCAGCATTTTCAATTAATTGTTGTGTTAATTTAGATTTATGAAACGTTGCATTATCTAAAACTATAATTTGTCCACGCTTTAATACTGGAATTAGTATATTTTTTACATATGATTCAAAAATTTTACTGTTGCAATGTCCTTCAAATGCTCATAGGGCTTTTAATTTACCTTTATTTAGTGAACCAATTATACTCATTCTTTTTATTTTATATGCGGGTTTATTATCAAATAATCTTTTACCTTTTTCAGATCAACCATATTTATAAAATTCATTATCATCAATTCCAGATTCATCAATATATAATAAATCTTCATTCATTATTTTAGCTATTGCTTTTAAAAAATCTTCTTGTTTATTTTTATCTCTTTGTTCATATAGAAAAGTTTTTTTATATGTATAATTTTGTTTTTTGAAATAGTTATAAACTGTTTCTTTAGTCATATCACCAAATTTTTCAATTACTTTTTGAACTGTAACATCTTTATTTTTCACTAAATAATTTTTTAATTCATCTAAATCATTTATTTTGTGGCTATGTCCTTTTTGATAATTCAAAATTGGTTTTATATGCCCAGTTTCTTTTTTTCTTTTTCTTCATAATAATAAAGTCTTTCTAGTAATATTGAACAATTTACAAATTTCTTTAATTTTCATGTTTTTACTTTCATAGGCTTCTATTATTTTTCTTCGTAAGTCTTCACTGTATGGTTTTGGCATAATTTAATCTTCCTAATCTATTTTAAATATTGCTGAATTGTACTTTTAAATTCAAAAACTGTTTAAATTACATATTATTATTTTACATTATTTATGAGTAAACATTACTTTAGTTAGCTATATATGCCCAGTTTCTTTTTTTATTTTTCTTCATAAGAATAAAGTCTTTCTAGTAATATTGAACACTTTACAAATTGCTTTAATTTTCATGTTTTTACTTTCATAGGCTTCTATTACTTTTCTTCGTAAGTCTTCACTAGACATATTCCGTAAATAAATTTAATCAATTGTCAATAATAATATTTATAAATTTTTTAGTGTTAATAATTATAGAAGTTAATATTTTTAAAAAAATACTTTAAAAATAAATTTATATTTCAAACACAAAAATTGTTAATATTATTTTTATATTAACTTGATAAAAATTTAAATTTTTAAAAAAATATTTTTAATATTTTTTTATTTTAATGGTTTTGTTTTATTAAAAATTTCACAAAGTAAGTTAAATCTTAAGTACATAAGTCTAAATATACTTTTTCTACATTTATTTATTAAAATTTTGAATCTTTTTAATCAAGCAAAAACATGTTCAATTTTAATTCTAATTTTTGAAATAATTTTATTGTAGATTTTTTCTTTTTTATTTAATTTTTTATTTTTAGTTTTTTTAATAGTGTAATATAGTATTTTTATAAATATTTTGTATTCCTTGATATCCCAAATCACCAATAATTATTGTTTTTTCTGAAAATTCAAGATTTGAATTTTTTAATATTTGAAAATCATGTACTTTTCCATTATCAGCAAAAATATCAACAATTTTTTTATTAAAAAAGTCATATATAATTTGAAATTTTATAGAAAAAATTCAACTTTTACCAGAAAAATATTCTAACTGTAGTTTTTTGTAGTTGGTCTTTCAATTTCAATTTCAGTTTAATCAATTAAATAAAATTGAAATTCATTTAAATCTTCTTGTTTTTTCTCAATTTTTGATTTATATTTTGTTTTTAAAAACTGATAATCTTTGTCATCACTAAGTTTATTTTCTACTCAAGTAATATTTCGAAAACAACTTGATGCACTCATTTTAAATTTAATACTCATTTGGAAAAAAGTATAATATTCTTTTCAGTATACTAAAGTCATCATCAATCTTTCTTCAACTGAAAGTTTATATTTTCTACCTTTAGTTTTTTTTAAATTTTCTATTTCAATTAATTTTGTTAACATTTCATCAAAATGAAAACGTTTTATACCAAAATATCTATAAAATTGTTCATTTTTTAATTTTTTTAAATTTTCAAAATTCATTTTTATCAAAACCTTATTAATTTATTAATAAAGAAATTATAAAATAAATTTTAAATTATTAATTGACTTTTAAAAAATTTATTTACGGAATATGTCTATTGTAGCATTTAAATAAAAATACTGCACTAACTATTCTCAGTTATTTTTAATTTTTTTATTAGTAAAAATTTCAACTTCAAAAACAGCAAATTCTTTGCGAACCTTTATAACTTTAAATGAAAAATTTCGAAATTTTAAAAGTGGACTATTTTTCCTTACTTTCTTTACTTTTGTTTTGAACATATATCATTCTTGGACAGTTTGTTTATTATAATTTGGAGGTTTTCTTTTTAAATAACGTTTAAATAATACTTCAAGTTTTGAAGAACCATCAACACGAAACTTATGTGTTCCTATTTCTTGTATCAATCCAATTTCATCAGTTTCATCATAAATTTCACCAACTAATTCTTCAAGAATATCTTCAAGTGTAATAATACCATTAAAATCTTTTTTATCTTTATTATTGCAGACAATAGCTATATGCATTCTTTCTGTTTGTAAAATTTCCAATGCTTCATTTAACTTAGTACGCTTAGAAATAAAAATTGCTGGTAACATTAATTGTAATAAATCTGGATTTTCATTTTCTAACATATTAATAATAAATTCTTTAATATTTAAAATACCAATTACATTTTGATTAACATTATCTAAAACAGGAATTCTACTATATTTTTCTTCTAAATATAGATGTTTAATAACTTTAGGTGGCGTATCATCATAAATATATTTAATTTTACTTTTGGGATGCATAGCTTGAAAAACTGATTTTTCATCAAATTTAATTGCAGATTCAATTAAATCACGTTCTGCTTTTTCAAGAACTCCTTCTCTTTCAATTATTGAAATCAATTCAATAAGTTCTTGTTCAGAACTTGTTGGTTTTTTACTTTTAAATTGAAATAAAGTAACAATAAAAGTTATTGGATAAAAAATAATATTAAGAATATACAAAATATATGCATAATTTAAAGCTATTGTCTCAGGATGTAATTTTGCAACACTTTTAGGTATAATTTCACCAATAATTAAAACAACAATCGCCGAAACTAAAGTTGATATTAAAGGACCATAAGTAGGAGAAACATGAAAAGAATCAATAAATAATATGGTACTTAAAGTACCAATTCCAACATTAATTACTGTGTTACCAAGTAAAATTGTTGTTAAAGTTACATTATAATTTTTAACTAACTTAAATACAATATTAGCACGACGACTTTTCTTACTACGTAATTTACCAATAGATTTAATTCTTATAACATTTAAAGAAGTTAATGATGTTTCAGCAGATGAATAAAAACCGCTTAAAAATAATAAAACTAGCAATATTATTAAATAAATATACCAATTACTGTCCATATAGAAAAAAAACTACTCCTTTTGATTTTTATATTGTTATTAAGATTATAACATAGTATACTTAGTACGTTATATTTAATTATTAATTTATTAGTCATATAACTTTATGATATTATATTGAAGGTGATGAAAATAAATGCGTAAAAAATTTGGACTAATAGCAGCCTTAATAATAGGCACAACAACCAGTTTACAAGTTAGTGCTTGTACAGATGATTCAAAATATCAAGAATTTATTGGTGATGTTAATAGTGGACATGCTTTTTTCGGCATCCTTGGTGCTGCTGATAATCCACTTTCTAAGCAAATTATTGACGGTTTACACACAATGCAAATCAAAAATAATAATGTACCAAGTAAATGAGATAACTGATTAACAGAAAAGAAAACTGAAATAAACAGTGTTACTACTAATGGAACTATTGATATTAAAATTTATGAAAAATCTCCTTATGCCAACCCTAGTAGTGATATTGTTAACCAATTTTGAAATGATAAAAAAATTAGTTGACAACAACAAATTTATCATTGACTACTTGACCATAAAATTTCTGATAATAGTTCAGCACCTGTTGCTGATTCAGGTGTCAAGGAAATTCAAAATCCTGTTGATAAAGAAAGGGCATTTAAAGATTTACCAATTGTTTTTATTGTTAATAAAGGTAAACTAATAACTGTTGGTCAAGAATGAGGGACTATTGATGGTCCAAATCAGTTTTTTGATCAACTAACAGCTTTAATCACAGGTAATCTATTAAAAACTGCTGCTAAAAAAACTATATAATTTTTAAAAGAAGATATATAATTATCTTCTTTTACTTTTTTATTTCTTAATATTTTTTATTCCATTTTTTATAAATTGATATAACTAAAATACGTGTTTATTTTTTATTGTATTTTATTTATAAGGTGCTAAAATTTTAGTAGATAAGCAGATTTAGTAAAAATAACAATAATTCTAAACATTTCGGGCGCATTAATTTAATAGATAGATTTAGAAATAACAAAGAACGATAGTTATATCGTTCTTTTTTTGTTAAAAGATTAAAACTTCATAAAAATTTCGTAGAAGTCTAATAGTGAGTACGAAGTGTAAATACTTCTATATCAGAATAAAAGAGCATTTAATGTTAAGCAAGTTAAAATGTTACACTGTATCGCTTAATGTAATTATAGATTAATTTGAATAGCCTTATTATGGCTCAGTAAAGAACCCATTAATCTAATTAATAATTATGGCTCAATAAAGAACCCATTAATCTAATTAATAATTACATTTTTATTATTTAAGAAAATAGGTGGTTTTATATATAAATACATAACTAATTAATAATATCATAACACAATAAAAAAAATAAAGGATAAAAATAAATATGTCATACATTTATTTAATAAAATATCAAGTAATAGGGGCTTTGCCCCTCGTTGCTTCGCAACTCACCCCAGCGTGGCTAAACCCCGCGGCCAACCCAACAAAAGGTTATTTGTTGGTTCCGGCGATTTTTTTAATTTTTATCTCCCTTTTTCTTTAAAATATTATCTAATTTATCTAAACCAGCAGATTTAATATCATTATAAGTCATATCAATACTAAGAAATTTGTAAAGTGTTCAATATTACTAGAAAGACTTTATTATTATGAAGAAAAAGAAAAAAAGAAACTGGGCATATAAAACCAATTTTTAATCATCAAAAAGGACATAGCCACAAAATAAAGGATTTAGATGAATTAAAAAATTATTTAGCGCAAAATAAAGATGTTACAGTTCAAAAAGTGATTGAAAAATTTGGTGATATGACTAAAGAAATAGTTTATAACTATTTCAAAAAACTAAATTATACATATAAAAAAACTTTTTTATATGAACAAAGATATAAAAATAAACAAGAATATTTTTTAAAAGAAATATCTAAAATAATGAATGAAGATTTAGTATATATTGATGAATCTGGAATTGATGATAATGAATTTTATAAATATGGTTGATCTGAAAAAGGTAAAATATTATTTGATAATAAAACCGCATATAAAATAAAAAGAATGAGTATAATTGGTTCACTAAATAAAGGTAAATTAAAAACCCTATGAGCATTTGAAGGACATTGCAACAGTAAAATTTTTGAATCATATGTAAAAAATATACTAATTCCAGTATTAAAGCGTGGACAAATTATAGTTTTAGATAATGCAACGTTTCATAAATCTAAATTAACACAACAATTAATTGAAAATGCTGGATGCAAACTATTATTTCTTCCACCATATTCTCCTAATTTAAATCCAATTGAAAATTTTTGATTTGCTATAAAACATAATATAAGAAAAATATTACCAAATTATTGGCCAAATATTAAAAAAGCGATTGATTTTGTTTTTCAAGATATGAGTAAACATTACTTTAGTTAGCTATATAAACCTCCCTCTTTAAAAACTGTTGTTAAATCTTCAGTATTTTCTAGTAATAAATATACTGCTTTTGATATTGGGTCATTATTATTAATATTTTGTTTTTTAGACATACGTAACTCACTCTTTCTAGTTATTTAATTTTATTTACTAGAATTAATTAAACATAGTTATTTTTGTAATTTACACAGATTACTAAACATTACCAACTTTTCTTTTTTATTTAATTATATCAATAATATTTATCATGTAAGGAATATAAGATATGTTTTAAATTTTTACTTTTTTCTTTTCTTTTTAATTTTGCTTTTATTTTTTTTATTAAGTTGACGTAATATTTTTTTATAAAAATCATATAAACGATGTTCAGAAGTTTGATAACGTTTGAACATTAAGTTATTAATTAAAATATAAAAATATTGTAAACTGAAAACTAAACCAAAAACAAAAACAACGGCACTAGCAGCGATTAATCATCCATATTCTCCATTTGAATAATCAAAGAAAAAATATGGATATCATGTATCTCTTGGTGGATGAGGGACTAAGCCCTTACTGATAGTATCTTGATAATCTAAATAACGTAAATGACCTCTAATTAGAATAACAATACAATAAATCGCTGGATAAATAACAATTAATCATAAATATATTTTATGTTGTTGTTTCATATTAATATATTGATGACCTGACGTAACAATAAAGCTAGTAATCATAATTATTGGCATTAATAAATGTAAAATTAATGTTGCAATTCAATTATAAGCGCTGTATGGTTTTGGATCATGTTCAGCAGTAAAAATACCTATTCAAAATACTAGCATCGTAATAGTAATATAAACAGTTACTGCTAATCGAGTTTGAAAACTTGGTTTAGTACCACGAAAATAAGAATCAAATAAATAAACACAAAAATAAATAACAACCATATAATTACTCTCAGTAGTAAAAAAAGCATAGTAGTTACTTACTCGTTCACCATATCCTAAATGTTCAAATTTTTCCATTGGATAATATATTACACTAATTAAATCAATAATTAAAAATAAAATTATCATTATTAATGCAGATAAACGTATATAAAAGTTGGCTTTGTTACTTAATTTATATATAATAATCCCACATCTTTTCTTTTTTTCTTTGTATTATAATTCTAACATTAATTGTGTATTTTCTTCTAAATGTTCTAATACTCCTAACTCATTTAATAGTTGATAATTAGTTTTAGTAATATTAGTTCGTAGTTGTAAATCATTTTTTGAAGTAATTGCTTGTTCACTCCTTGCTTTAACAATTGAATTAGCCACAATTTCACCCAATCCATCTAAAGTAATAAATGGTGGTAAAATTTGTTTTTCACCATTTATTACTTTAACTTGAAAAAGTTTAGCATCAGAATGTTCTAAACTAATATTGCTAAATTTAATATTTCTAGCATTCATTTCTAATGCCACTTCTAATAATGGGATTAAATCTTTTTCTTTAGTAGTAACTGTATTTTTTTGACCATCATTTTTTCTTAATCTGTTATTAATGTCTTTTAATTTATTAGTAATAGCGCCAATACCTTGTAACATAGTTTTAATATCAAAAATTTCGCATCTTGTTGTAAAATAAGTAACATAATATTCATGTGGATAATAAACTTTAAATCAAGCTACTCTTCATGCCATTAATACATAAGCAGTAGCGTGTGCTTTAGGAAACATATATTTAATTTTTTTGCAAGATTGAATGTATCAATTAGGAACTTTCTTTTCTTGCATTAACTTTTCATATTCTTGTTTAATGCCTTTTCCTTTACGGACATCTTCCATAATATTAAAAGCAATTTTTGCTGGTAAGCCTTGATATACTAAATAAGTCATAATATCATCACGACAACCAATTACATCTTTTAGTATTAAACCTTGTTGTGAAATTAATTCATCAGCATTATTTAATCAAACGTCAGTACCATGTGATAAACCAGATATTTGTACTAATTCAGAAAATGAAGTAGGTAATGTATCACTTAACATTTTACGAACAAAACCAGTACCAAATTCAGGGATACCAATTGCTCCTGTTTTTTCGCCAAGTAAATCATCACTAGTAATATTTAAGGAACTTAAATTAGAAAATAATGATAAAACTTTTTCATCTTGATTAGGAATTGTTTTTGGATCAATACCAGTTAAATTTTCTAACATTTTTAATGCTGTTGGATCAACATGACCTAGAATATCTAATTTTAATAAATTATCATGAATAGCATTAAAATCAAAGTGGGTAGTTTTTCATGTAGAACTAGTATCATCAGCTGGAAAATTAATTGGTGTAAAATCATTAATATTATATTCTTTTGGTACAACAATAATACCACCAGGATGTTGACCGGTTGTTCTTTTAATACCAACACATCCTTGACTTAGTAACTCTAGTTTTGCTGCACGCATATCTGATTGACCAATTTTTTCTGCATAATCTTTAACATAACCATAAGCTGTTTTGTTGGCAATTGTTGAAATTGTTCCGGCACGAAAAACATTTTCTTCACCAAACATTTCTTTAGTAAAATCATGAGCTTTATTTTGATATTCACCAGAAAAGTTTAAATCAATATCAGGTGTTTTATCACCATCAAATCCTAAGAATGTTTCAAAAGGAATATCATGACCATCAGTAATTAAATCAATATTGCATTGTGAACACATTTTTTTTGGTAAATCGTAACCACATTTATAAGAACCATTACTAATAAATTTACTAGTTTTACATTGTGGACATAAATAGTGTGGTTGTAGTGGGTTAACCTCAGTAATGTTAGCAAAAGTAGCTACTAAAGATGAACCAACTGAGCCGCGACTACCAACAAGATAACCATCTTGTAAAGATTTTTCTACTAATTTGTGTGCAATTCAATAAACAACAGCAAAACCATGAGTAATAATTGCATCTAATTCACGAGTTAAACGTTTTTCTACATATGTTGGTAATGGATTACCGTAACGATTTCATGCTTGTTCATAACAAAGATTACGTAATTTAGTATCAACATTAACAATACTTGGTGTAAATAAGCCATCTTTGATTGGTTTAATCATTTCAAATTGTTTAGCTAATTGCAAAGGATTATTAATAACAATATCATTAATTAAATTAGGGTCATCTAAAAAAATAAATTCTGTTAACATTTGATTAGTAGTTCTTAAATGTTGATCAGGATATGATGTAACTTTACCTTTACGATCAAATAATGGGTGCAATAAACCACCAATTGCTTTGCTATTAATAATAACATCACGATACATTTTTTCATGGGGATGTAAATAGTGGGCATCGCTAGTAGCAATTACTAATTTATTTAATTTAAGAGCATTATTAATAATTTTTTTAATAGTATCATGTAATTGTTCTTTAGTAATATTTCCCAACTGTATTAAGTGTTTATAAACAGCAGGTGGTTGGATTTCAATAAAATCAAATCATTTCATTATTTTAATTAGTTCTTCTTCACTTTTATTTAATGCTGTTTCAAAAACAGCGCCATTTATACAACTACTACCAATTAATAATTCTTTTCTATTTTCATTAATTGCTTCTGATATGATTTTTGGTGTTTTATAAAAATACTTTGTATGAGATAGTGAAACTAATTGATATAAATCTTTTAAACCTAATTGATTTTTTGCAAAAATAGTAATATGTTCACCACGAAGTTTATAATTAATTTGTTCATTAATTAAGTTATTAATTTCTTGTAAATTAATACAATTAAATTCTGTTTTTAATTGTTGTAACATTTTTAAAAATACTTGTGCTAATACATTAGCATCATAATCAGCACGGTGAGCAATTTCATCATCATATTTAATGCCATAAGTACGACAAATAGTACCTAATCGATAATATTTTAGTTGTGGTAGAATTGCTCTAGATAATTGCAAAGTATCAATGACAGGATTATTTAAAGGCATGAAACCCAATTGTTTCATTGCTGCTTGTAAAAAACCAAAGTCAAAGTTAGCATTATGAGCAACTATTGTTTTATTACCAATTATTTCAATAATTGTTGGCAATATTTGTTGTAATGTTTGTTTATCTTTTAGCATAACGTTGGTAATGCTAGTAATTTCAGTAATATTTTCAGCTACGGGATTATTTGGTTTAATTAAAATTGTATCTTGTTTTAAAATAATATTGTCTTTAACAATTGTATAACCAAATTCAATAATTTCGTGATAATTGGTTGATAAACCAGTTGTTTCTAAGTCAAGAACAATGTATTCTAAATCTAATAATGATGTATTAATATTATTTTTAGTAATACTAATATTATTGGGGATTAAATCCATTTCAACACCATACATTACTTTTAAGTTTGGATGTTTTTTAGCAGCATTAGCAATATCTGGGTATGCTTGTACATTTAAATGATCAGTAAAACCAATTGCTTGGTGTCCTCATTTAGCTACTTGATTGATATAATCACTTGCTGAAGTAATACCATCCATAGCACTCATTTTAGTATGAGTATGAAATTCAATTCTTTTAGTTTTAGCATCATCATTATTGTTAGCATTTTTATTATTTAAATCGATAATTAAATCATCAATTCATAGTACTTGTTCTTTACTATAATTATCATAACGACTATTAGCATTAATTTTTATTCAATCATCAACTTTAATATTATCAAATTTCTCATCTGGTTGATCGCTATTAATAAATGCTTTGCAAGTAATTGCATCGCTATAATCAGTAATTAAAAATGAATAAAATCATTTTTGAGTTTTGGTTAAAAATTTATTAATTTTAAAAACTTTACCACTAATAATAATATTGGGTTCGTCGCCAATGATATCTTTAATGCTATGAGTTGTGTCTGTTATTTCTAAATTAACTTTTGCTTTTTTGCGATAAGTAGTGGTACTAAAATTTTTAATTAAATTATTTTTAGTAATTTTAGTTTTTAAATTGTTGGTAATTTTGCTAATTTCTGTTTTAGATTCATTTTCATAACTAATAAATGGTTGCTCTGCTTTATTTATTTTAGTTTTTAATTGAATTTTTTTAAAACCATATTGTTGAAAGTAATTAATAAATTGTAAAAATTCATTAGTTATTAATTTCTCTTCAATACTATTATGAATAGTAATGGTAATAATATTATTTTTATAATTAATTGCTGAGCCGGGTAAAGAATAATAAATGCCAGCTAATAGTTGCAATTTATGAGTTTTAATATAATGAAAATATGTTAATACAGTTGATTCATCAGCAGTAAGAGAAACATTAAAATAAACATTAATATTCGAAACAGGTAATTTTTCAAAATGTTGTTCAAAACTTTTTAAAGTAGTAGTTGTTAGAAAATTAGGTAAGTTGATGGTAATTATTACTTGTTGATTATGATGAAAATATTGTACTTTTTTAATAGCGGCATGATTAAATTCATTATTAACATCATTAAAATCCATTTCATGGAAAAGTTTTTGCAAATCTTTGTTCATATATTTTTCCCTCTCTTAATACTAAATAATTAACAATAATAACTATATTTTAATTAAAATATATTAAATCATTATTCTAATGTTTAATCAAATTTCATATTTTAATTATAACTTAATTAAAATTCTTATTCTTATATAAAAAAAGTATGAAATTTTAGTTATAAAAAAATAAAAACAAAATAATTTAATTACAATAAAAAGTAATGCCTAAATTGGATGGGTTACACTTTATTCGACACTAATTACGTAGACAAGTGAACAAATTAGTTAAAAGAAAATAATTATAATTATGGCCAATATTAACTAATATTCAGATGAATTTAAAAAATAAATAGTAGCTTTATATCAAAGTGGTAAGTCAGTGTCTTGTCTTGCTAAAGAGTACAATGTTACAAGAGCAGCTACTTATAATTGAATCAAGCAATTTACTAATTCAGGCAGTTTTAAAACCAAAGATAACCGTTCTGTTGAAGAAAATGAATTAATTAAATTAAGAAAGGAATTAAAACAGTTAAGAATGGAAAATGATATTTTAAAGCAAGCAGCACTAATAATAGGCAGAAAATAGAAATTATTACTAAAAATAAATTTAAATATAAAATTCGTAGAGGCTTTTTAAAAATCTCTAAATCAACATATTATTTTAATTTCAAGAAAAAAGAAGATAAAATTCAAAATAATATTTATGATGAAGATGTTATTAGTGCTTTTAAAGAAAATAAAGAAGCTTATGGAACAAGAAGATTAAAAGTTGTTCTAAAAGAAAAGAAAATTAATTTATCAAGAAGAAAAATTAAAAAAATTATGAATAAACATAATTTAATATCAAAATAAACTAAATTATCATACAAAAATTATCATAATAAAGTCAATGATAGTCAAATTACTAATCTTGTTAATAGAGACTTTAATAATAGGCTTAAAAATGAAGTTATTGTTAGTGATTTAACTTATGTTCAAGTTAATGGTAAATGAAACTATATTTGCTTATTAATCGACCTGTAAAATCGCGAAATTATTGGACATAGTGTGGGAACTAAAAAAGATGCATCATTAGTATATCAAGCATTTATGTGATCAAATCGTTGTTTAAAAAATATTCAAATATTTCATAGCGATCGCGGTAATGAATTTAATAATAAAAATATTGATAAACTTTTATTAGCCTTCAATTTTACCCGCTCTTTAAGCAAAAAAGGTTGTCCTTATTATAACGCTGTTGCTGAAGCAACTTTCAAAACTTTCAAAACAGAATTTATTAATGATAAAAATTTTACATCATTAACCCAATTAAAATTAGAATTATTTGATTATATCAATTGATACAACAACATAAGAATCCACAGCACTCTAAACTACTTAACCCCCATAAAACACCAAGCACAAATGTCTACCAAAAAACAGTCCTAAAAAAGATTGCCATTCCAGTTTCATAAATCTAAATTAACACAACAATTAATTGAAAATGCTGGATGCAAACTATTATTTCTTCCACCATATTCTCCTAATTTAAATCCAATTGAACATTTTTGATTTGCTATAAAACATAATATAAGAAAAATATTACCAAATTATTGACCAAATATTAAAAAAGCTATTGATTTTTTTTAAAGATATGAGTAAACATTACTTGAGTTAGCTATATATAGCTAACTCAAGTAATGTTTACTCATAAATAATGTAAAATAATAATATGTAATTTAAACAGTTTTTGAATTTAAAAGTACAATTCAGCAATATTTAAAATAGATTAGGGAGATTAAATTATGCCAAAACCATACAGTGAAGACTTACGAAGAAAAGTAATAGAAGCCTATGAAAGTAAAAACATGAAAATTAAAGAAATTTGTAAAGTGTTCAATATTACTAGAAAGACTTTATTCTTATGAAGAAAAAGAAAAAAAGAAACTGGGCATATAAAACCAATTTTGAATTATCAAAAAGGACATAGCCACAAAATAAAGGATTTAGATTAATAAAAAAATTATTTAGCGCAAAATAAAGATATTACAGTTCAAAAAGTAATTGAAAAATTTGGTGATATGACTAAAGAAACAGTTTATAACTATTTCAAAAAACTAAATTATACATATAAAAAAACTTTTCTATATGAACAAAGAGATAAAAATAAACAAGAATATTTTTTAAAAGAAATAGCTAAAATAATGAATGAAGATTTAGTATATATTGATGAATCTGGAATTGATGATAATGAATTTTATAAATATGGTTGATCTGAAAAAGGTAAAAGATTATTTGATAATAAACCCACATATAAAATAAAAAGAATGAGTATAATTGGTTCACTAAATAAAGGTAAATTAAAAGCCCTATGAGCATTTGAAGGACATTGCAACAGTAAAATTTTTGAATCATATGTAAAAAATATACTAATTCCAGTATTAAAGCGTGGACAAATTATAGTTTTAGATAATGCAAAGTTTCATAAATCTAAATTAACACAACAATTAATTGAAAATGCTGGATGCAAACTATTATTTCTTCCGCCATATTGTCCTAATTTAAATCCAATTGAACATTTTTGATTCGCTATAAAACATAAGACATATTCCGTAAATAAATTTAATCAATTGTCAATAATAATATTTATAAATTTTTTAGTGTTAATAATTATAGAAGTTAATATTTTTAAAAAAATACTTTAAAAATAAATTTATATTTCAAACACAAAAATTGTTAATATTATTTTTATATTAACTTGATAAAAATTTAAATTTTTAAAAAAATATTAAAAATATTTTTTTATTTTAATGGTTTTTTTATTAAAAATTTCAAAAAGTAAGTTAAATCTTAAGTACATAAGTCTAAATATACTTTTTCTACATTTATTTATTAAAATTTTGAATATTTTTAATCAAGCAAAAACATGTTCAACTTTAATTCTAATTTTTGAAATAATTTTATTGTAGATTTTTTCTTGTTTAGTTAATTTTTTATTTTTAGTTTTTTTAATTGGTAATATAGTATTTTTATAAATATTTTGTATTCCTTGATATCCCAAATCACCAATAATTATTGTTTTTTCTGAAAATTCAAGATTTGAATTTTTTAATATTTGAAAATCATGTACTTTTCCATTATCAGCAAAAATATCAACAATTTTTTTATTAAAAAAGTCATATATAATTTGAAATTTTATAGAAAACATTGAGGCTTTTTAAAAATCTGTGTATCTTTTTACAAAGTTACTAGTTTAGATTAATTCTATCTTCAAATTTTATCATAAAATGAGCAATTGCTGTATTTCAATTTTGAATGGGCAGTGTTCATTTTTTTGTTATATTTTCAATTGCTAAGTAAAATATTTTAAAAACTTCCATATCATTTGGAAAAACTTTTTTATTTCTAATAACTTTTCGTAATTGACTATTAACAGATTCAATAGCATTTGTTGTATAAATCACTCTTTTGATTTCTGCAGGATAACTAATAAAAACCATTAAATTATCTTAATTTTTATATCATGATTTAGCAATTTGAGGATATTGTTTATTTAATTTACTTTCAAAAGATTCTAAAGCTTGCATTGCTTGTTCTTCACCAGACATATTCCGTAAATAAATTTTTTAAAAGTCAATTAATAATTTAAAATTTATTTTATAATTTCTTTATTAATAAATTAATAAGGTGTTGATAAAAATGAATTTTGAAAATTTAAAAAAATTAAAAAATGAACAATTTTATAGATATTTTGGTATAAAACGTTTTCATTTTGATGAAATGTTAACAAAATTAATTGAAATAGAAAATTTAAAAAAACTAAAGGTAGAAAATATAAAATTTCAGTTGAAGAAAGATTGATGACGACTTTAGTATACTGAAAAGAATATTATACTTTTTTCCAAATGAGTATTAAATATAAAATGAGTGCATCAAGTTGTTTTCGAAATATTACTTGAGTAGAAAATAAACTTAGTGATGACAAAGATTATCAGTTTTTAAAAACAAAATATAAATCAAAAATTGAGAAAAAAAAAGAAGATTTAAATGAATTTCAATTTTATTTAATTGATTCAACTGAAATTGAAATTGAAAGACCAACTAAAAAAAACTAAAGGTAGAATATTTTTCTGGTAAAAGTTGAATGTTTTCTATAAAATTTCAAATTATATATGACTTTTTTAATAAAAAAATTGTTGATATTTTTGCTGATAATGGAAAAGCACATGATTTTCAAATATTAAAAAATTCAAATCTTGAATTTTCAGAAAAAACAATAATTATTGGTGATTTGGGATATCAAGGAATACAAAATATTTATAAAAATACTATATTACCAATTAAAAAAACTAAAAATAAAAAATTAACTAAACAAGAAAAAATCTACAATAAAATTATTTCAAAAATTAGAATTAAATTTGAACATGTTTTTGCTTGATTAAAAAGATTCAAAATTTTAATAAATAAATGTAGAAAAAGTATATTTAGACTTATGTACTTAAGATTTAACTTACTTTGTGAAATTTTTAATAACACAAAACCATTAAAATAAAAAAATATTAACTTCTATAATTATTAACACTAAAAAATTTATAAATATTATTATTGACAATTGATTAAATTTATTTACGGAATATGTCTACTACATGCACTATAAATTGGTTTTAAATCTGTAACTAGTGATTTTCTATGTTTGTATGAAACATATTTTAAACTATTTCTAATTTGATGAACTATGCATAATTGATGTTCGGTTTTAGGATAAACTGATTGTATTGCTTCTGACATTCCTGTTAAATTGTCACTACAAGCAATAAGAATATCATTTAAGCCTCGATTTTTCATTTCTGTGAAATTAGATAATCAAAACTTAGAACCTTAATTTTCACTAATTCATAAACCTAAAACATCTTTTTTACCTTCTAAATCAACTCCTAGTGCTATATAAACTGATTTGTTAATAATGCGTTTATCTTGTCGTACTTTAACTACTATATAATCAAAATAAACAATCGGATAAACACTTTCTAATGGCCGATTTTGTCATTCTTTAACATCATCAATAACATCATCAGTAATTTGACTAATAACACTTTCACTAATATCAGCACCATGATATAACTCTTGTAACTGCATTCTAATATCTTATAAAGTCATGCCTTTGGCATATAATAGACATATTCCGTAAATAAATTTTTTAAAAGTCAATTAATAATTTAAAATTTATTTTATAATTTCTTTATTAATAAATTAATAAGGTGTTGATAAAAATGAATTTTGAAAATTTAAAAAAATTAAAAAATGAACAATTTTATAGATATTTTGGTATAAAACGTTTTCATTTTGATGAAATGTTAACAAAATTAATTGAAATAGAAAATTTAAAAAAACTAAAGGTAGAAAATATAAACTTTCAGTTGAAGAAAGATTGATGATGACTTTAGTATACTGAAAAGAATATTATACTTTTTTCCAAATGAGTATTAAATATAAAATGAGTGCATCAAGTTGTTTTCGAAATATTACTTGAGTAGAAAATAAACTTAGTGATGACAAAGATTATCAGTTTTTAAAAACAAAATATAAATCAAAAATTGAGAAAAAACAAGAAGATTTAAATGAATTTCAATTTTATTTAATTGATTCAACTGAAATTGAAATTGAAAAACCAACTAAAAAAACTACAGTTAGAATATTTTTCTGGTAAAAGTTGAATGTTTTCTATAAAATTTCAAATTATATATGACTTTTTAATAAAAAAATTGTTGATATTTTTGCTGATAATGGAAAAGTACATGATTTTCAAATATTAAAAAATTCAAATCTTGAATTTTCAGAAAAAACAATAATTATTGGTGATTCGGGATATCAAGGAATACAAAATATTTATAAAAATACTATATTACCAATTAAAAAAACTAAAAATAAAAAATTAACTAAACAAGAAAAAATCTACAATAAAATTATTTCAAAAATTAGAATTAAAGTTGAACATGTTTTTGCTTGATTAAAAAGATTCAAAATTTTAATAAATAAATGTAGAAAAAGTATATTTAGACTTATGTACTTAAGATTTAACTTACTTTGTGAAATTTTTAATAAAACAAAACCATTAAAATAAAAAAATATTAACTTCTATAATTATTAACACTAAAAAATTTATAAATATTGTTATTGACAATTGATTAAATTTATTTACGGAATATGTCTAATGAAAGAACTTGTTGATCAAAACCATCAAATCTTCTTTGTCTTTTTGCGACTATTTACTGGCTCAAAATTACTATTACGATCTCGTGGTACATTAATCTCAATTTTACCTTGTTGGGTTATTAATTTTTTTGAATTTATACCATTGCGAGCATTTTCACTAGTATTATGTTGATTTTTTTCATATCCTAAATAATTTTGCATTTCAGAATTCAACATTTTTTCAAATAATCTTTTTGTTAATTCTTTATATAAAACTCCCTCTTTAAAAACTGTTGTTAAATCTTCAGTATTTTCTAGTAATAAATCTACTGCTTTTGATATTGGATCATTATTATTAATATTTTGTTTTTTAGACATAAGTAACTCACTCTTTCTATTTATTTAATTTTATTTACTAGAATTAATTAAACATAAGACATATTCCGTAAATAAATTTAATCAATTGTCAATAATAATATTTATAAATTTTTTAGTGTTAATAATTATAGAAGTTAATATTTTTAAAAAAATACTTTAAAAATAAATTTATATTTAAAACACAAAAATTGTTAATATTATTTTTATATTAACTTGATAAAAATTTAAATTTTTAAAAAATATTAAAAATATTTTTTATTTTAATGATTTTGTTTTATTAAAAATTTCACAAAGTAAGTTAAATCTTAAGTACATAAGTCTAAATATACTTTTTCTACATTTATTTATTAAAATTTTGAATCTTTTTAATCAAGCAAAAACATGTTCAACTTTAATTCTAATTTTTGAAATAATTTTATTGTAGATTTTTTCTTGTTTAGTTAATTTTTTATTTTTAGTTTTTTTAATTGGCAATATAGTATTTTTATAAATATTTTGTATTCCTTGATATCCCAAATCACCAATAATTATTGTTTTTTCTGAAAATTCAAGATTTGAATTTTTTAATATTTGAAAATCATGTACTTTTCCATTATCAGCAAAAATATCAACAATTTTTTTATTAAAAAAGTCATATATAATTTGAAATTTTATAGAAAACATTCAACTTTTACCAGAAAAATATCCTAACTGTAGTTTTTTTTTAGTTGGTCTTTCAATTTCAATTTCAGTTGAATCAATTAAATAAAATCGAAATTCATTTAAATCTTCTTGTTTTTTCTCAATTTTTGATTTATATTTTGTTTTTAAAAACTGATAATCTTTGTCATCACTAAGTTTATTTTCTACTCAAGTAATATTTCGAAAACAACTTGATGCACTCATTTTATATTTAATACTCATTTGGAAAAAAGTATAATATTCTTTTCAGTATACTAAAGTCATCATCAATCTTTCTTCAACTGAAAGTTTATATTTTCTACCTTTAGTTTTTTTTAAATTTTCTATTTCCATTAATTTTGTTAAAATTTCATCAAAATGAAAACGTTTTATACCAAAATATCTATAAAATTGTTCATTTTTTAATTTTTTTAAATTTTCAAAATTCATTTTTATCAACACCTTATTAATTTATTAATAAAGAAATTATAAAATAAATTTTAAATTATTAATTGACTTTTAAAAAATTTATTTACGGAATATGTCTTAGGATTTGTTCTTAAAAATTTGTTAATTCTTGATTCTTTTCTTCCAAAATTTGTATTAGTAGCCATTCCACCAGCTATTAAAGTTGTACCAACAGCAATTGTACCAATAGCAACTGGTAATAATGAAGAACGACCAGTCATAGGTGCTGCAGCAACACAAGCTGTTGTTATTCCTGCAGTTGTTGTTAATGTTCCTATAGTTATTGTGACACCAGCAATTACTTTTCTTTTTGTACTTATTTCACTAGGCATAATACTTTTCTTCCTTTTCTTTTTCAATATTTAATTTAATAAAAATCCTAATATAGAAATAATTTCTATATTAGGAATGAATAATTATTAAATTACAAAAAATATTATAATATAAAAAAATAAAAATATTAATTAAAGGTACATAATGAAATATCAAAATAATATTAAATATATTATTATTATTATTTTATTGAAAAGTAGCCAATTAATAATTGCATTTTTTAATCAAACAAGTTAAGATTACTTATGGTAAATGTTATGCCCACGTAGCTCAGTGGATAGAGCACCGCCCTTCTAAGGCGGGGGCCAGAAGTTCGAATCTTCTCGTGGGCGCCATTAAATTTTAAAATACTAAGAAGGTTTAACTAAATAATGATAAATCATGACAATTATTATCAAGACATTATTGGTAAAATTAACCACCTCATTAGTGAAAATAAATGAGATCAAGCAATGAAGTTGGTCAAACATGAATTAGAGATGCCTTATATTCCTATTCATAATGAAGTTAAATTACAAGAGTTACACCATAATATTACTACTCATATTAGATTAAATAGTAAAGATGAAAGTCATGAGTGAAATTTAGAGAGAATAAGTCATGTATTAATGAATCCATTTGATGAAGATCTTCATCCGGTGGCATTTTATTATTTACAAAGTCATAATGCTAGGTTAATTTTGCCAATAATTAAGATTTATCTTACAAATAAAAATATAAATAATATAAATAAAACACAACTATTATTTATATTAAATAATCAAGGTATTGATGAAGAAATAGAAGTAATAAAAGGTCATGATACATTTAAAATTAATCCAAAAAAAATAACACAATGACAAGAATCACTCGTTTATTTAAAGATTACAAAAATATTTGAAGATGAAGTTCATATTGATAATCCAGGTATTTATGGTATTTGCTTGTTTTTATTGGATAGTTATTTCGAGAATTTGTTTCCAACATTACCTAATAAAAATCAAGCAGCAGCATTAGCAGCTGCTTTGTATATTCGTGCTTGTAGTTTACAATTTATTAGTGTAAAATTGGTAGAAAGTGCTAAAAAATTTAAAACTACTACTATTTTAATAAAAAAATACTTAAGTATTATGATTCAACAACAAATTACATAAGGAGAGATTTGAAAAATGACATTAAATATTATAAAAGATGAAAAAAATGGTCTTGGAAAATGACATGTTACCATTGATGCTAAACCTTGAAAAGATCAATTAGCAAAAGCTGAAAATAAATTGATTGCACAAGTAGAAATTCCTGGATTTCGTAAAGGAAAAGTTCCTACTAAAATGGCTAAAAAACATGTAACTGAAGAACAAACTTTACAAACAGCAACAAAAGCAGTTATTACTATTGCTTATGATTTTGCCTTAAAACAAAAACCTAACTTAATGCCTACTAATCAACCCGAAGTTAATGTGGAAAAATCTACTATTAAAGAGTGTGAAATAATGTTTGTATTTGATTTACCAGCAGAAATTACTATTGGTAAATATCGTGGTATTGACATAGTAAAACCTGTAGCAACTGTTAATCAAGAAGAAATTGATAACCAAATTAAACTATTACAAGATCGTTTTGCTATTTTTAATCCAAAAGAAAAAGGAAAATTAGAAAAAGGTGATACTGCGCTTTTTAATTTTACTGGTTTTTTAGAAGGTAAAAAATTCCCTGGCGGTGAAGCTAAAAACATGGAATTAGAAATTGGTTCTGGTAAATTTATTCCTGGTTTCGAAGAAGGAATGATAGGTATGGAATCTAAATCTAAAAAAACTATTGAACTAACTTTCCCAGAAGATTATCATGTTCCAAATTTAAAAGGAAAATTAGTACAATTTGAAATTGAATTAAACGAAATAAAAACAAAAGTTATTAATGAAGATTTAGAAGAGTTAGTAAAAGATGTTAACATTCCGGATGTTACTATTACTGAACAATTATTAGAAAATATTAAAAAACAAATTGAAGTACAAAAAACAATGACAATTAAGGAACGATTTATGGAAGAACTTATTGCTAAAATTGTCAAAGATTCAAAAATAATAATTCCAAATTTTGCTGTTAAAAATGAAACTGAACGTTTAGAAAATGAATTTAAAAAACAATTAGCTAATCAAAACTTTACAATTGAAAACTATATGGCAGCAACCGGTTTATCTCATGAAGAAATTATTAATGAAATAAAAAAGGATGCAATTATGCAACTTCAGAATTTTTTAGTTATTGAAGAAATTATTAAAAAAGAAAAAATAGAAATTACCGAAGAAGAAGTTCAAAAACAATTCAAAACATTTGCCGACCAATTTAAAATAAGCATTGAAGAAGTTAAAGCAAATATTAAAGATTTAAGTTTAGTAATTACTACCCTAAAACGTAATAAAGCCTTTGATTTATTATGAGAAAGTAACGGTAAAAACCAAAATCAAACAACAAGTGCTTAATTAATTTAATTTGATAATTATTATATAACCTAATTACCAATTTAATAATTAGGTTATTTTATCGTTTATTTTTTTTCAAAAAGTAAAAATTATAAAAAAAATAAATGTAATAAAATATTACTGGTATAAATTAAATATGAATTAATAAGTGCTGCTGTAATAGTATAGTATAAATCAAAAAGGAAATTATCCCCACATGTACTAGTGTGGAGGAAAAAATGAATTGAAATGAATTCAATAGCATATTTCAAAATGAAAACGATTGTTTGAAATATATAGTGAAGTTGAAGAGGCTTTTTAAAAATCTGTGTATCTTTTTACAAAGCCTCTCTCGTGGTACATTAATCTCAATTTTGCCTTGTTGGCTATTAATTTTTTTGAACTTATACCATTACGAGCATTTTCACTAGTATTATGTTGATTTTTTTCATATCCTAAATAATTTTGCATTTCAGAATTCAACATTTTTTCAACTAATCTTTTTGTTAATTCTTTATATAAACCTCCCTCTTTAAAAACTGTTGTTAAATCTTCAGTATTTTCTAATAATAAATCTACTGCTTTTGATATCGGATCATTATTATTAATATTTTTTTTAGACATACGTAACTCACTCTTTCTAGTTATTTAATTTTATTTACTATAATTAATTAAACATAGTTATTTTTGTAAGTTACACAGATTACTAAACATTACCGAAAAGCTATTGATTTTGTTTTTCAAGATATGAGTAAACATTACTTTAGTTAGCTATATGATTCAAAAATTTTACTGTTGCAATGTCCTTCAAATGCTCATAGGGCTTTTAATTTACCTTTATTTAGTGAACCAATTATACTCATTCTTTTTATTTTATATGCGGGTTTATTATCAACTAATCTTTTACCTTTTTCAGATCAACCATATTTATAAAATTCATTATCATCAATTCCAGATTCATCAATATATACTAAATCTTCATTCATTATTTTAGCCATTTCTTTTAAAAAATCTTCTTGTTTATTTTTATCTCTTTGTTCATATAGAAAAGTTTTTTATATGTATAATTTAGTTTTTGAAATAGTTATAAACTATTTCTTTAGTCATATCACCAAATTTTTCAATCACTTTTTGAACTGTAACATCTTTATGTTGCACTAAATAATTTTTTAATTCATCTAAATCCTTTATTTTGTGGCTATGTCCTTTTTGATAATTCAAAATTGGTTTTATATACCCAGTTTCTTTTTTTCTTTTTCTTCATAAGAATAAAGTCTTTCTAGTGATATTGAACACTTTACAAATTTCTTTAATTTTCATGTTTTTACTTTCATAGGCTTCTATTACTTTTCTTCGTAAGTCTTCACTGTATGGTTTTGGTATAATTTAATCTTCCTAATCTATTTTAAATATTTCTGAATTGTACTTTTAAATTCAAAAACTGTTTAAATTACATATTATTATTTTACATTATTTATGAGTAAACATTACTTTAGTTAGTTATAAATAAAAATAAAAGACTTGCTTGCTAATTATATAGTAAGTTTTTTTATTTTTATTTAATTTTATGTACTAACATATTAAAAAAATCTTGTAATTTATTAAAAATCTAATATAATAATACTTGACATAAAGAAAGTAGTTTTTACGCTCACCTGATAACTAAGTTGTTATAGGTTCAATGCTTTAAATTTTTATTTTTAAAATAAATTTTTGTAGTGGTGAGTGTGTGTTTTAACACACTTTTATTTATGCAAATTAAAGGAGGTATGTATGTCTTTTAAAAATAATGATAATTTATGAAATAGTAATATTCCCTTTTATGAATTTTTATTAATTGGTAATGATGGTACTAATTATGGTTTAATGAAAAAAAATGATGCTTTAAAAAAAGCAGAAGATTTAGGATATGACCTATTATGTATATCACCAAATGCTAAACCACCTGTTTGCAAAATGTTTAAATTTGATACATATCGTTTTGAACAACAAAAAAAGGAAAAAGAAGTTAAAAAAGCACAAAAATTAACAATTGTTGAAGAAAAAGAAATTCGACTAAGTGTTGTTATTGATAACAATGATATTAAAACAAAGGCAAATAAGGCTCGCAAATTTCTAAGTAATGGTAGCAAAGTAAAAGTTACATTAAAATATCGTGGTCGTGAATTACATAATCCTGAAGCAGGATTTGAAGTAATTACAAAATTTTATAAAGAATTAGAAGATATTTGTATTTATGATAAAAACTTTGATAAAAAACAAAAAAATATACAAACTATTTATCTTTTTCCAAAAAAGAAAAATCAAGAAAATTAATAATAGGAGGTAAAATATGCCAAAAATGAAAACAAAAAAAGCTTTAAAAAAAAGAATTAAAGTAACAGGAAGTGGTAAATGAATGCGTAGTGGCGCTTTTGTTTCTCACTTAGCTCAAAATAAAATAACAAAACAAAAACGTCAATTACGTGGGTGAAGTGAAGTATCTGCTTCTGACTATAAGCGTTTAAAAGATTTAATTTAGGAAGGTGACAAAATAAATGGCTAGAGTTAAAGGCGGTTACACAACTAATCATCGTCGTAAAAAAATACTAAAAGCAGCAAAAGGATATTATGGAGCAAAACATAGTTTATATCGTACAGCAAATGAACAAGTAATGAACTCATTAGCATATGCTTATCGTGATCGTAAAAATTGTAAACGTGAGTTTCGCAAGTTATGAATTCAAAGAATTAATGCAGCTGTTCGTAATTATGATTTATCATATTCACGTTTTATTGATGGCTTAAATAAAGCTAATATTAATCTTAATCGTAAAATATTGTCTGAGTTATCAATTAATCAACCAGAAGAATTTGAGAAATTAGTTTTGGCATCAAAATCTGCTTTAGCAAAATAATTAATTGCGAATTTTATATAAATTATGATAAGTTTTGGAAATGTATTTAATATAAATTTCAAAGAATATTTTTTTATTACAAACTTTGTTTTATAATATATTTAATGGTAAAATTAAAAAATAAATTCGCTTCTTAGTATAAAAATAAGAAAGAAATTTAAAAAAGAGGGAGCCATTATGCAATTTGTTTTTCTTGGATTTTTTGATGGTAATCCACAAGCAGTTATTAATCCTTTATTTGGTATGCATTATTGAATTGGCTTATCTATATCATTATTCTTGATAATTAGTTTATTTATTTTTAAAAGGTTTTATTCTAATTTAAGTAAGTGCTATAGTTTTAAATGTAGTTTAGGTATTTTTCAAATACTTTTATATATTAGTTTTTATATTGTTCATGGATTGAATGGTGATAATTATCAATGGTATGATTATTTTCCTTTTCAATTATGTTCGGTATTTAATATTACTAGTGGTATATTATTAATTATTCCTAATAAAAGTTTATTTAATATTACTTTTCCTTTAATTGGCCCTGTTATTTTGGCATTTTTATTACCAGATAAAACAAAATGAGTTTTTGGTCCACAGCATTTTCTTTATTGAAATTATTATTTTATTCATATTATTATTCTTTTTTCTTATTTACTTTTATATTTATATGGTCATATTGAATATGACAAAATATATATCAAAAAAAGTATATTATATTTAACTTTATTTGGTGGTGGTGTTTTTATTTTTAATACTTCTTTTGGTACTAATTACTTATTTATTGGAAATGCCGGTTATACAGCAATTTTTGGTAAAAAAGTATTAGACACTTCAGTGTGGTTACCAATTTTACGTTTTACATTTATGTCTGTTGTTGGTATTTCATTACTAGTTTTAACATATATTTTTATTATAAAAAATTTCTCTCCTTTTTATTTAGAAAAAGGAACAAAAATTAATCCTATTTACAAAGATAAAAAATCATTAATTACAAAATTTTATAAAAAATTAAATTTAAAAGATAAAAAAATAATGAAATCTTAATTAATAATTAAAAAAAGAAAGTGAGTTAATTATGTTAAATTCAAAACAATTTTCAACAATTATCCAACTTCAAAATGAGTTAGATAAAAAAATAATTATTAATCGCGGTGTTAGCGATATTAAAACATTAAATTCTAGATTTTTAGCACTTTTAGTTGAATTAGGTGAATTTGCAAATGAACAAAGATGTTTTAAATATTGAAGTTCAAAACCAAGTAGTGAAAAATCAGTAATGCTTGAAGAATATATTGATAGTCTTCATTTTATTCTTAGTATCGGTAATAGCCTTAATATTAATTTTAAAAATTTTAGTTTTTCAGAAAAAACAAATTATCAAGATCTTAATCTTGCATTCATTGATTTATTTGCTTTTGTTACAACTTTTTTTAAATCAAAATCAAGTAATGATTTTTTTGAATTATTAAATATTTATTTTACAATCGGTAAAAAATGTAACTTTAATAGTGAAGACATTATTTCTTGTTATATTAATAAAAATGAAATAAATCATTTACGACAATCACAAAATTATTAACGGAAATAAGTGATAGTTTTATTTAGGAGATTAAAATGACTAATGTTAAAATTTTCAATTATAATAATACAAAATGAGAGTACATTATTACATATAAACAACAAAAACATATGTATTTAAAAGTGCGCAACGATCAAATTGTTATTAGTGCTCCATTTTTTATGCAAGAAAAATTAATTGAAGATTTCATTTTAAAAAGTTTACCTAAAATTTTAAAAAAGAAAACTATATTAAAACCTAATATTGTTATTAATAATAATGACAGTTATCTTTATTTTTTAAGTAAAAAATATAAATTAATTACTAAGTATAATTCAAAAAAAACCATTATTTATTTTGAATTTAATAATTTGGTAGTATGCACAAATATTCAAGATGATAAGCAAATATTAATTAAAATTCAAAAATTTTTAAAAGAAGAGTCAAAAAATATTTTTATGAGTCGTTTACAATATTGATCAGAAATTATGAATATTGATTTTTCAGTACTAAAAATTCGTTCGATGTTAAATAAATGAGGTGTTTGTCAACCAAATACTAAAATCATTACACTTAATTATAAATTAATTCATTTTGATTATGCTGTAATTGATTATGTTATAATTCATGAGTTAACGCATATAATTCATGCTCATCATAAAAAACCATTTTGAAATTTTGTTGCTCAATATTGTCCAGATTTTCAAGATTGTCAAAAAATATTAAAACAAGGAGTTATGGATGAAACAAATAACCTCACTTAAAAATCCAATAATTCAAAAATTAGTTTTATTACATGAAAGAAAACATCGCAATGTTAAAAAAATGTTTTTAATTGAAGGAGAACATTTAATTAGTATTGCATTATTAAAAAAAAGATTACTTGCAGTATATGTTGATGAGAAGTATTTAGACAAATATGCAAATTTATTAAAAGATTGTAATAATATTGAAGTTATTGTTGTAAATAGTATGATTATTAAAAAAATTTCACAACAAAAAAAACCACAACCAATAATTGGCGTTTGTAATATTGTTAAACCTTTAAATTATTTTTATTCTTTTCATATTATTCTAATTGATACAATTCAAGATCCAGGTAATTTAGGAAATATTTTACGCAGTGTTGCTGCTTTTAATATCTCTGAAGTATATTTATCGAATGAAAGCGTTGATTTATATAATCACAAAGTAATTAGCGCAAGTCAAGGAGCTATTTTTTATACTAATGTGTATTATGAAAATTTTGATCAATTTTTATTAAAAGTAAAAAATGCAAATTATATGATTTATGGTACATTTCTACATGAAGATAATAGTACTAATTTATCTGAAATTACCTTTAAGCAAAAGAATGCTTTTTTATTTGGCAATGAAGGACAAGGCATTAATAAAAAGTATAAAGATAAAATTAATAGTAATATTTTTATTCCAACTTCTTTTAATGTTGAATCATTAAATTTAGCAACAAGTGTAGCGATAGTAACGTATTGCTTATTTACTAGTAATATATTAAAATAAATTATACTTATTTTGAATTATAAAAATTTAATTATACATATTAACAAATTAATGGAGGAATAGAATGTTAGCGGTTAACGATTTAAAAAAAAGATTAGAAATTATTAGACAGCAAGCATTTAATAATATTGATGAAGTTGCTGATTTACATAAATTGCAAGTTTTAAAATCACAATATTTAGGTAAAAATTCGGATATTAATAATATATTAAAATCTTTAGAAAAGTTTCCTCATAATTTTAGAATTGAAATTGGTCAAGCAGCTAATAAATTAAAAAAAGAAATTAATGAATATATAATAAAAAAATTTAATGAAATTGAGAAAGATAACATTAATGAGCGTCTTAAATCTTCAGAAATTGATTTAACACTACCGGGTATTGATTTTAATATTGGTCACATCAATCCTCTATTAAAAACTGTTACCGAAATATCTGAAATTTTTAAAAATTTGGGTTATCAAATCATTAGTGGTAATGAAGTAGAAAATGAAGAATATAATTTTAATCGCTTAAATTTACCATTTGATCATCCAGCAAGAGATATGCAAGATACTTTTTATCTTGAAAATAATAATGACAAACTTAATCGTTGATTATTAAGAACACATGCTACAAATATGACTGCACGCATTCTTAGCGAGCAAGATAAAAATTCAAAAGAAACCACCGCTATTATTAGTTTAGGAAATGTTTATCGAAAAGATGATGATGATGTTACTCATTCTCATCAATTTATGCAAGTTGATGGTTTTTTAGTTGGTTCTAACATTACTTTTGCAAATTTAAAATGAACATTAAATTATTTTTGTCACCAATTTTTTGGTATGGAAACTAAAACAAGATTACGTCCTAGTTATTTTCCATTTACGGAGCCTTCAGTTGAAGTAGATGTAAGTTGCCCAAAATGTAATACAGAAGGTTGTTCATTATGTAAGTATACTGGTTGAATTGAAGTTTTAGGTGCTGGTATGATTCATCCAAATGTTTTTATTGCTGCTGGTTTAGACGAAACAACAGCAGGTTTTGCCTTTGGTATAGGCATTGAAAGAATTACTATGATTAAATATGACATTGACGATATCAGATTATTTTATAATAATGATTTTCGATTCTTAAAACAATTTTAAAAATTAAAAGGAGTATAAAATAAAATGATAGTTTCACGTAAAATCATTTCGCAGTGATTGAATATTAATAGCATTAAAGATTATGAAATCGTTGATGCTTTAAATAGTTTAGGTTTTGAGGTTGATCAAGTAAAAAATTTAATGTTTAGTAATACAAACTTAGTTGTTGGTCAAATTACTAAAATTACCAAACATCCTAAATCGAATAAATTAAATATTTGTGAAGTAACAGTAGGTACTGAAATGTTAACTATAGTTTGTGGTGCGCCAAATGTAGTTATTGGTATTAAAGTTGTTGTAGCAAGGATAGGAAGTGTTTTAGGTAATTGTCTTACTATTGTTGAAAGAACAATTCAAGATGTTGTTTCTTCAGGAATGCTTTGTTCATTAACAGAATTAGGATTAAGCGGTATTGTTCAGAATAAAGAAGAATTAAGTGGTATTATTCATTTACCAGATGATGCAATGATTGGTAATATTAATCCGTTACAATATTTAAATTTAGATGATACAATTTTTTTTATTGATTTAACAGTAAATCGTAGTGATTGTTTGGGGATTTATAGTATTGCTAGAGAATTAAGCGGTTATTTTAAAATTACTTTAAAAAACATGGAAGTTAGTAGTATAGGAAAATTTGATAATAAAAGTCAAGTTAGTGTTCTTAATGGTAAAATTCAAGCTTTAGCAACATTAAAGATTGAATTTAATGATAAATCTATAATAACACCAATTTGAATTAGAAGAACACTACAACTTGCAAATATTGTACCCAAAACTTTATCAGAAGATATTATTCATTTAGTAATGTTAGAATTGGGTCAACCCTTAATTACTTTTAGTGCTGATGTTTTAAAAAAAACATCTTTAAATATTTCACCTAAATCATACCCAGAAGGTAATTTGCAAATTAAAGAGGGCGATATTTTATTACACGATAAATATTTGGCTTTTAGTGTTTTAGGAGTTAGTCATAATATTGAATATGAAGTTAAACCAAGTTCCAAAGAAGTTTTTATATTTTCAATTAATCCTGATGTTACCTTAATGAGTAAACAAGCAAAACGACATGGTGCTCTTATTAATACATTATTAGAACGTTTAACAAGACCAGTTGTTCCTGACTATTATTTAATTGCTTTACAACGTTATTTGTTTATTTTAGGACAATTGCAAGTTAAATATGAAATTACCGGTTTTAGTAATGATGTTCCTTATCAAGTTAAAACAAAAGTGATTAACTTCAATTTTAATTTTATTAATAAAATTTTAGGTACAAAATTTGATGTTAATGAAATAATTAATTATTTAACTATTATTGGTTGTCAAATTGAAATTGATGCAAAAAATCAAGAAATTTTAAAATTAACAGTCCCTAATCATCGTAGTGATTTAAATAACGCTAATGATTTTAGTGAAGAAGTTGCCAGAGTATTTGGATATGATAAATTACCAGTTATTAAACCACAATTTAATGTATCATTTAAGTCGCCAACAGCATTGGGAAATTTAATGATGAAATGAAGACAACATTTAACAAGTTATGGTTTTAATCAAGTAAAAACATATAGTTTAACAAGTATGCAGAGATTAAATGATTTTAATTTTTTTAAATATAAAATACCTGTAAAATTAGAAGCACCGTTGACATTAACAAGAGAAGTTATGCGTTTTAGTTTGACAGATAGTTTATTAAGAATTTGTCAATATAATTATGCACGTAAAGAAACACAATTAAAAATTTTTACTGATGAAACTATTTATACAAGGGATGAAACTGATGATAATCATCATTTAGCGTTTATGATTATGGATAATTTTTGACCAAAAATTAATGCTAATAAAATTACTAATAGTACGTATTATTTTATTAAAGGTTTTTTAGATGGTTTTTTAGCAAAAGTTATGCCAAATTTATTTAACTCTATTGTTTATAAAAATAATAATAATTCTTTAATGCATCCGTATTTAAGCGCAGATATTTTTTATGAGCAAGAACATATTGCTACTATTGGCGCACTGCATCCACAAACTGAAAAAATAATGAATGTTGAAAAAATATTCTTAGCAGAAATTAATTGTAGTAAGTTAGTTAAAATCATAGAAGAACAACAAAAAGTAGTTTCTAAATTTAAGATTTGATCAAAATTTAATGCTTTAAGTCGTGATATATCAATTATTGTTAATAGCGATATTCAATTTTCTGATGTAAAAAATGCTATAATGTTTGCAAATATTGATTTTTTAGAACAAATATCTTTGGTAGATTTTTATAATGATGAAAAATTAAAATCACAACATCAACACTCATTAACTTTTAATTTGAAATTTAATAGTCAAGAAGAACAATTAGATGAAACAAAAGTAAGTGGACAAATAAGTAATATTCAAGAAATATTAAAGAAAAAATTTCAAGCAATTATTCGTTAAAAATATAACAAAATATTAAACAAAAATAATTTAAGTTTTTATAAAATGGCATTATTATTTATGATTACAATTTGTGCACAATCTTTAATTGAAACATTAATAAACTTAATGAATAATTTTGTGGTTGGTCAATTTGGAAATGATGATGCTATTGCCGGAGTTGCATCGTCAAGTAATATTTATGATATGGTTTGATATCTTTTTGGTAATGTTTAGTAATCTGTGTAACTTAGTGATTTTACAACTAAAATTTATTTAAAAAACACAGTTTTTAGGAAAGTCCCGATTAAAGCAAATATAGTTTCATTTACCATTAACTTGAACATAAGTTAAATCACTAACAATAACTTCATTTTTAAGCCTATTATTAAATTCTCTATTAACAAGATTAGTAATTTGACTATCATTGACTTTATTATGATAATTTTTGTATGATAATTTAGTGTATTTTGATATTAAATTATGTTTATTCATAATTTTTTTAATTTTTCGTCTTGATAAATTAATTTTCTTTTCTTTTAGAACAACTTTTAATCTTCTTGTTCCATAAGCTTCTTTATTTTCTTTAAAAGCACTAATAACAACTTCATCATACATATAGCTAACTAAAGTAATGTTTACTCATATCTTGAAAAACAAAATCAATAGCTTTTTTAATATTTGGTCAATAATTCGGTAATATTTTTCTTATATTATGTTTTATAGCAAATCAAAAATGTTCAATTGGATTTAAATTATGAGAATATGGTGGAAGAAATAATAGTTTGCATCCAGCATTTTCAATTAATTGTTGTGTTAATTTAGATTTATGAAACGTTGCATTATCTAAAACTATAATTTGTCCACGCTTTAATACTGGAATTAGTATATTTTTTACATATGATTCAAAAATTTTACTGTTGCAATGTCCTTCAAATGCTCATAGGGCTTTTAATTTACCTTTATTTAGTGAACCAATTATACTCATTCTTTTTATTTTATATGCGGGTTTATTATCAAATAATCTTTTACCTTTTTCAGATCAACCATATTTATAAAATTCCTTATCATCAATTCCAGATTCATCAATATATACTAAATCTTCATTCATTATTTTAGCTATTTCTTTTAAAAAATCTTCTTGTTTATTTTTATCTCTTTGTTCATATAGAAAAGTTTTTTTATATGTATAATTTAGTTTTTTCAAATAGTTATAAACTGTTTCTTTAGTCATATCACCAAATTTTTCAATTACTTTTTGAACTGTAACATCTTTATTTTGCGCTAAATAATTTTTTAATTCATCTAAATCCTTTATTTTGTGGCTATGTCCTTTTTGATAATTCAAAATTTGTTTTATATGCACAGTTTCTTTTTTTTTCTTCATAATAATAAAGTCTTTCTAGTAATATTGAACACTTTACAAATTTCTTTAATTTTCATGTTTTTACTTTCATAGGCTTCTATTACTTTTCTTCGTAAGTCTTCACTGTATGGTTTTGGCGTAATTTAATCTTCCTAATCTATTTTAAATATTGCTGAATTATACTTTTAAATTCAAAAACTGTTTAAATTACATATTATTATTTTACATTATTTATGAGTAAACATTACTTTAGTTAGCTATATTATTTTGAATTTTATCTTCTTTTTTCTTGAAATTAAAATAATATGTTGATTTAGAGATTTTTAAAAAACGACACATTAGACATATTCCGTAAATAAATTTTTTAAAAGTCAATTAATAATTTAAAATTTATTTTATAATTTCTTTATTAATAAATTAATAAGGTGTTTATAAAAATGAATTTTGAAAATTTAAAAAAATTAAAAAATGAACAATTTTATAGATATTTTGGTATAAAACGTTTTCATTTTGATGAAATGTTAACAAAATTAATTGAAATAGAAAATTTAAAAAAAACTAAAGTTAGAAAATATAAACTTTCAGTTGAAGAAAGATTGAACATGACTTTAGTATACTGAAAAGAATATTATACTTTTTTCCAAATGATTATTAAATATAAAATGAGTGCATCAAGTTGTTTTCGAAATATTACTTGAGTAGAAAATAAACTTAGTGATGACAAAGATTATCAGTTTTTAAAAACAAAATATAAATCAAAAATTGAGAAAAAACAAGAAGATTTAAATGAATTTCAATTTTATTTAATTGATTCAACTGAAATTGAAATTGAAAGACCAACTAAAAAAAACTACAGTTAGAATATTTTTCTGGTAAAAGTTGAATGTTTTCTATAAAATTTAAAATTATATATGACTTTTTTAATAAAAAAATTTTTGATATTTTTGCTGATAATGGAAAAGTACATGATTTTCAAATATTAAAAAATTAAAATCTTGAATTTTCAGAAAAAACAATAATTATTGGTGATTTGGGATATCAAGGAATACAAAATATTTATAAAAATACTATATTACACTATTAAAAAAACTAAAAATAAAAAATTAACTAAACAAGAAAAAATCTACAATAAAATTATTTCAAAAATTATAATTAAAGTTGAACATGTTTTTGCTTGATTAAAAAGATTCAAAATTTTAATAAATAAATGTAGAAAAAGTATATTTAGACTTATGTACTTAAGATTTAACTTACTTTGTGAAATTTTTAATAAAAAAAAGCCATTAAAATAAAAAAATATTTTTAATATTTTTTTAAAAATTTAAATTTTTATCAAGTTAATATAAAAATAATATTAACAATTTTTGTGTTTGAAATATAAATTTATTTTTAAAGTATTTTTTTAAAAATATTAACTTCTATAATTATTAACACTAAAAAATTTATAAATATTATTATTGACAATTGATTAAATTTATTTACGGAATATGTCTATTGTACGAATTTTATATTTAACTTTATTTTTAGTAATAATTTCTATTTTCTGCCTATTATTAGTGCTGCTTGCTTTAAAATATCATTTTCCATTCTTAATTGTTTTAATTATTTTCTTAATTTAATTAATTCATTTTCTTCAACAGGACGGTTATCTTTGGTTTTAAAACTGCCTGAATTAGTAAATTGCTTAATTCAATTATAAGTATCTGCTATTGTAACATTGTACTCTTTAGCAAGACAAGACACTGACTTACCACTTTGATATAAAGCTACTATTTGTTTTTTAAATTCATCTGAATATGAGTTAATATTGGCCATAATTATAATTCCTTTCTTTTAACTAATTTGTTCACTTGTCTACGTAATTAGTGTCCAATAAAGCGGAACCCATCGACCATATTCTCCTAATTTAAATCCAATTGAACATTTTTTGATTTGCTATAAAACATAATATAAGAAAAATATTACCAAATTATTGACCAAATATTAAAAAAGCTATTGATTTTGTTTTTCAAGATATGAGTAAACATTACTTTAGTTAGCTATAAATTAAACTTAGGGAAAAATGTTGTAATAAATATGTTAGCAACTGTTAAAAAAATTGTTGATATTTTTGCTGATAATGGAAAAGTACATGATTTTCAAATATTAAAAAAATTCAAATAAATCATCTAATATTAGAAAGCAAATTTAGATGAAAATTAAATATTGAAATTAAAGAATAAATATTATAATAAATAATATTAATACTTACTGATAATGATACCATTATTAAATTTGATAAAAAATGTTAAAATAATATAATATTCATTAATACCAATTATTTTTATTATTTTTAAAAAGTTTTTCTTTCGCCACTCAATCATAAACATTCCTAAATAAAAAGATGAAATAAAAACTGATATTGATAAAAAATTTAACAAAAGGGGGGGGTAAAATCTGATAATAACTATAATTATTTCATAATCACGATGATAATGCAGAAATTAAAAAACCTAATAAAAATACAAAAATATAATTTCTAGGATTTACAAAAATTACTTTTGAAATTAAAGAAAAAAGTCTTGAAAATTTAGAAACAGTACTTTGTTTGAATAATTCTTTAGTTACCATTAACTTCATTTTGATAATAATCCACCATCATTTTACGTAAACTACTATATTTTTTTATAATTGCATCAATACTTTAGTCTTGATAAATTTCACCATTTTTTAAAATTACTACCCGATCACAAAGTAATTCAACTTCTTCTGGTGTGTGTGAAACAATTAATAAATTAATTTTTTTAATTTCTTTTCATGACTTAATAAAATTAACAAGTTTAATTTGCATTTTTAAATCTAAACCAGTAACTAACTCATCTAAAATTAAAATTTCAGGATCATTTAAAATTGATAAAAAACAATTAAATCTTTGTCTTTGACCAACCGAAAGTAAAAAAATTTCTTTTTTCAAAATATCATTTAACTCAAAAAAATCAATTAATCATTTTCCTTATTCACTTTTAATATATTTTTTATTTTTATAAAATTTAATTAAATCAATAATTCGTGTACCAACCGGTAAATAACCTTCTTGAAATTGAACACCAATTTTCCGAATAACCTTTTTACCAACATCATCAAGAAATAATAATTTACCTGATGTTGGTTTTAAAACTTGTGAAATAATTTCAACCAAAGTAGTTTTACCAGAACCATTAGCACCTAAAATAGCAAGTGATTGTGAAGCAGGTATCTCTAAATTAATATTTTTTAAAAACTGATTTTTACCATAATTTTTACTTATATTTTGTAGAATAATAATTTTTATTTTCCTTGTAAATTATTATTTAAAATTTCTTCATATAATTTATTAAACATTTTTTTCATATCAGAATCCAAAATTAATAGTGGCTTTACTGTATTGGCAATGGGTGGTTTATTTCACATATATTCACCTTTGTTATTTCGTTCCACATATTTATCAAAAGTATAAAAATCAATATCAATTGATTTTTCAATTGTTCTACCTAAATCTTGAATTCAAATTTTTACTCATTGAAAATAAAAACCAACTTCAAAATACTTCATAACTCATAAGTTTGAATATTAATTTGCATTAATGTAATTACTACTTGGATCATCAATTTTATTAATAGTAAACTCAATAAAATATGTTCGCAATGTTAAGGCCATGTATATTTGCATTGATTGTGAATGAATAATTTTATTATTAATATAATCATTAATATCTGGTGTTGGTATACCAATTTCATCATAGCCAGGTTTACCAGCATTTTTAATTGCTTAATCACGGTATTTATCAAATTCAGCAAGATAAAAATTATTAAAACCATTAACAATATCGTCATTAGTTTTACCTACTTTATCAATAGCATCTTGATATAAAAATTGTCAAACATTTAATTGATTTCTATCTTTTTTTGGTCAACAGCGTGTTGGATTAATAATATCATTTATACTATTTGTTTGATCAAAACTATTATTTACTAAAAATGTAATAACATTGCTAATTAGTGTTATAAAAATAAACATTATAAATAAAATCCATAAATATTTCTTCATATTTCCTCTTTAATATTAGTTATAAAAGTAAGGATATCATAAATAAGAATTTTATTCATTATTTTATTATACTTTTTATGATTTCTTCAACAAAAAAATTTTCACCAAAAATTTCATTAATATTAGCATTTTCAATGATATTAGTAATAGTTACTAAATTATTTTTTTGTTTTTCTAGTTTTTTTTCTAAACTAGTAGTACCTGCTGAGCCTAGGAAATCACCATATATTTTAATATTTTCAATAATTCCTGCCTTAACATTCATTCAAACTTGAATAGTTCCTTTACTAGGAAAAAGTGTTTTATGCTTTAAATCAAAATCTGGAGATTTACCATAAACTCAATCTCAAGTTCGATATTTAGTATTTGCTAATGATTCAATATCAGCAATCATTTTTTCAGAAAATTCCATAATCTTTGTATTTTTTGTACTTTTTAATTGTTCAATAATTAAATTTTGAAATTCTTCAATTGTTATTGGTGGATTTAATAATGGTAAAATATTTGTTACTCGTGCTTGTACTGATTTAATACCTTTTGATTTTAATTTATCCAAATCAGGTTTTAATACTTTTGGTAACATTTGCATATCAACATTAAAAAGAATAGTACCATGATGTAAAATTCGATTTTTATATGTATATTGGGCATTACCCGATATTTTTTTATCATCAACTAAAATATCATTTTTACCACTAAATTGAGCGTTTAAACCTAGACTTTGTAAAACATTAACTATTGGTTTTGTAAAAAGATCATAATTACGAGCATTATCTTTATTTTTATCAAAAATAAAAGTAAAATTTAAATTTCCTAAATCTTGATAAACAGTTCCACCACCAGATAATCTTCGTACAACATTAACTTTTTTTGTTCTTACATATTCATTATTAATTTCTTCAATTGTATTTTGGTTTCTACCAACAACAATAGTATTATTATTTTGTCATAATAATAAGATTTCATCAGTTATATAAGGATTAGTAATCAAATATTCTTCGGCTGCTAAATTAAAATATGGGTCTTTGCTATTATTAATATAATAAATCATTATTAATTTAATCTCCTTTATCTTTAGTTTTAAAATTTGTTCATTTATTAACAAATTTTAAAGTAGTTTTGCAATATGTATCATAATCGGTAGTGACGGCTCTTATATGTTTAGCAAATGGCATAATTAATAATTCACTTATTGTTTCTTCTTCATAATTTATTTTCTCTTCATAAATTTTTTGTGCCATTGTTGCCGCTACAGTTTCATCATCATTACCATGAATAAATAATACAGGAATTGAAGAACAATATTTAAATTTATTAATAGGTTCAATACTATTAATATTAAATTTATCTTTTAACCTAAAGAAAAATTTAACACCATAATAAAATCAAAATCAATGAAGGTTAAAGTATTGTTTACCCATAATTTTAATAATATGACTAAAACTATCAAATCCACAATCAGAAATTGCGCATTTAACACCAAATTTACCAGTATCAAGTCGAGATATTGTTTCCAAAATAGTACTAGCGCCCATACTATTACCAATTAAAGTAATATTGGGGGGTTGTTTAAAATCTGTTTCTGTTAAATAATTATTAAGACTTAAAATAACAGCATATAAATCATCTGCTTCTTTATTGCCAAAAGTAATTGCATCATGAATATTATTACTACCATGACCTCTTGTATGATAAGTAACAATACTATATCCCTGCTCATAAAAATGTTTAACTAAATATAAAATGCTATAGCTATTTTGTTGTCAACCATGAGTTGCAATTATTCATTTATGTTTTTTATTAGATTGATGATTATTAATGAAAAAAGCTGATAACAAGCGATTATCATAAGTAGTTATCGTCATATCTTGTGCTTCCGTCATATCCCAATCACTATCATCAATCATTAGTTGTAGAGAATTTTGTAATTCCATATCTCGATTATAAAAACTAAAAGTATTGAGAACAATTTTATAAAAATTTGGATTAGTACTTCGTCCAATTCGTTGAAAATTTTCCATAACATTTCGCATCATTAAACCAATAAAAAAATTAGTAATTAAAAAAGGAATAATCCATAATGGAAAAGTAAATATCAAAATAATTTTTAATCATCAAGCAATTTTATATTTACTTTCTTTAACTGGTGAAGTCATTCTTGCTCTAAGTTTTAAATATTTTTCATTACTAACCATTATATTTTATTCCTCTCAAAATTAATTTGATAAAGCAATCTATTTTTTCTTACCTTTTAAATATGGATCTGGATATGTAACATCTTCTTTTGTTAAAATTCCTGTCGCTAAAAGTGCTGCCGCAGTAACAAAGTTATAAGGCTTATTAAAGTGTGGTAAAAAATACATATCAATTAATGGAATTTCATCAATAGTAAGCTTTTTCAATATTGCTAATGAAAACATTGCAATTGTTTCTGTATGATCATGAGTTGAACCGATTTCAGCTCCAACAATACGACGAGAACTCTTTTCTCATATAATTTTAATTTTTACTTCATGATTTTCGCTCATAAAAGGTGGAAACACTGTATCTTGATAAAAATATGCTTCTACATTATTAGAACCTAAAATTGCTTTTGCACAAACTTCTGATAAACCAGTAGCACATAACTTTCAACCAAAAACAGCAATTGCATTTGTTCCTTGAACACCAGGAAAGGCGATTCTTGTTTTAGGATCTTTTTTTGCAACATTTAATCCAGCAATTAAACCACTACGTACAGCATTAGTTGCTAAGGCAATATTAACATTTTTATTTCAAGCATTTGAACGAATATTAATACAATCACCAATTGCATAAACATTAGGATCTGAAGTTTGAAAATATTCATTAACTTCAATTGCACCACGAGGATCTAAGTTAAGTTGAACTTTACCATTCTCATCTTTCAAGATAGCAGTATTTGGTAAGAAACCAACAGCCATAATTACTAAATCAGCTTTATATGTTCCTTTATTAGTTTTTACTTCACTCACTTTATCATCTTTAATAATAAATTCTTGTAAAGTTTCTCCTAATTGTAATTTTACTCCTACTTTTTTCA
Organism: Spiroplasma ixodetis; assembly: GCF_040369795.1. Taxonomy (GTDB): domain Bacteria; phylum Bacillota_I; class Bacilli_A; order Mycoplasmatales; family VBWQ01; genus Spiroplasma_E; species Spiroplasma_E ixodetis_B. Next base: position 423,038 of record NZ_AP028955.1, on the reverse strand, counting down.
TATCTGATTCAACATCATTTGTAAATTCTTCATCATAATAACGAGGCATAATACGATTTTCAAAATCAATTAAAGTAACTTCTTTTTTATTTTTATAAAAAGCTTCTACTAATTCAATACCAATATAACCTGCGCCAATTACTACTACTTTTTTTACTTCCGGTTTACTCAAATCAGAAATAATTTCTTGAGCATGTTGGTATAGTTTTGATAAATGAATGCCATTTGTTAATTTAACACCATTTAAAGTATCTTTAACAATCTCACCATCTTTATGAGCAATTAAACCAGGAATTTCTTTACCACCTGGATTTAAGATTGGTCATGAACCAATTCCTAATACTAACTTATCATAACTTTCAATAAATACTTCATTAGTATCTAAATTTTTAATAGTAACAGTTTTTGCTTTACTATCATATTTAATCATTTCATGTTTTTCTTTAATTTTAACACCTAATGCTCTTAACTTTTCAATTGTGGCATAAAATAATCCTTTTGGATCAGTAAATTCTTTACCAACTCAAAGCGCAATTCCACATCCTAAAAATGAAATATTATCATTACGATCATATGCTACTACTTCACTATTTGGATTAGACCTCATAATTGACTTTAATGCTGTTGTTCCGGCGTGATTAACACCTATAACAACTATCTTTTGTTTTCTTTTCATGCTAAAACCCTCTCTTACTTATTACTTTTTTTCAATTTCTTTTATTGTGTAATCACAAATACAAATATATACATTATTTTATCACTTTTTATTTAATAGTTACAACTCTTTCTTTGTTCAGTAAATGAATATAACAATAATTTTAAGAAGCTGAAATTGCCATTGCTGATGGACTACTTCCATCATGATCATGATGATATTTATTAATTTCTAATAAGCCACGACAAGTATCTCAATTATTATTTAAGAACGGCTTATTAGTTTTTTTATTTTTTTGTCATAATTATTTATTTTATTTATCATGCTTTTATCAAAATTTTCAATTTCATCTTTTTCAAAAATTTTAAAAATTTTCTTTTCTTTAATGTCTTTATATGTCATACTTTTTTCTCCTTGAATCTTTAAATTATTTATTTTTAATTAAAATTTGATAATTATTAAGTATTTTCACTTAACTTAAACATTACATATCAAAACAAAAAAACCTTAATATATTTTTTTTATTTTTTAAATATTTTTTAATAAATTATATGTATCTTGACAAATCATTAATTCTTCATTTGTTCTAATTTTAAAAATAGGAACTTCTGATTGTTTATCACTAATTTCTAAGTAATCATTATACTTATCATTATTTTTATTAGTTACTAATTTTAAAGTAAACACTTTAATTTCCTCAATAACTAATTGACGAATAATTGCGGAATTTTCACCAATACCTGCTGTAAATACTAATGCATCAATATTACTATCTAAATCATTACCATATTGAACAATATAATTAGCAATTCTTTGAACAAACATTTTTATTGCTAATTGTGATTGTAAATGATATTTATGGTTTTTATCATTACTACTTGCAAGAACATCACGTAAATCAGAAGAATGTCCACTAATTCCTAATAAACCTGAACTTTTATTTAAATCATTAGTAATAGTTTCAATAGTCGCTTCTGCTTTAACATTACACATATAATCATGAATAGAAGGGTCAATGATACCACTTCTAGAACCCATAATTAAACCATCTAATGGTGTTAATCCCATGCTAGTATTAAAACTTTTACCATTTTTAATAGCACAAATACTAGCGCCATTACCTAAATGACAAATAATAGCATTAATCTTATCTTTTGATTTATTTAAAATATTAGTTAATTTATCTAAAATATAACGATAACTAGTACCATGAAAACCATATCTTCTTACCTCATATGTTTTATATCAATCATATGGAACTGAGTAAAGATATTTTTCTTCAGGAATATTACTATGAAATGAAGTATCAAATACTGCCACATGTTTAGCATGTGGAACTAATTTTTGAAAAGATGATAATCCTTTTAAAGCTGGTGGATTATGTAATGGCGCTAATGGAATACATGCTTTGATACCAGCAATGACTTTCTCATCAATAACAATTGATTTATTAAATTTTTGACCACCGTTAACAATACGATGACCAATTCGTTTAATATCATCAAAATTATTAATGACCTTATACTCAATTAATGCATCAATAACTGTTTGTGCTCCTATAACATGATCGGCAATATCTTTCGTTACTTCATGTTTAATAAAGTTATCACCATTAGCAATTTCAATAATAAAATTACTATTTTTAATAGCTATCCTTTCAACTAAACCTTTACAAAGAATAGTAAAATGAGGTTGTTTATCATTATTAATAGCATTAAAAAGTTGAAATTTAATAGAACTACTTCCGGCATTAATAACTAAAATTTTATTTTGTTCTGACATATTTGTTTTATCTCCTTATTAATTCTTAATTAATGTTTGAATAGCAGTGATCAATGCTGTGTAATAAATGTCATCAATAGTAGCACCACGAGAAAGATCATTAACTGGCTGATTTAAACCCAAAACAATAGGACCAATAGCTTTATAACCACCTAATCTTTGGGCAATTTTATAACCAATATTAGCAGCATCTAAAGTTGGGAAAATAAATGCATTACAATGATTTTTAATTGTTAATTCTGGGAATTTTTTATTTCGCACTTCTTGATCTCAAGCAGCATCAAATTGAATTGGTCCTGCTACTTGCACATTCTTTAATTTTAAATGCTGAACAAAGTTAGTGGCATTACGTACTTTATCAACACTTTCACCACTACCACTAGTATTAGTAGAATAAGATAACATTGCTAATTTAATTGGATTAAATTCTAAAAGTTCGCCAAAGTGAATTGTAGATTTTGCAATATCTGCTAATTGTTCAGCTGTTGGATTTAAATTAATTGAACCATCACTAAATAAAAATATTTCTTCATTTTTATTCATAATAAATGTACTTGAAACAGTTTTAGTACCTGCTTTTGGTCCAATAATTTGTAAAGCCGGACGTAAAATATCAGCAGTAGTAAAAGTAATACCACCAACAAAACCATTAACTTCTTTATTATTTAATAACATCATTCCATAGTAATTACGACTTAATACCAATTTATTAGTTGCTTCTAAAGTTAAACCCTTTGCTTTTCTTAATTCATATAATTGATTAGTAAAATTTGTTACTTGATTTTCTTCAATAGATAATGTTTTAATATTAGAATTTTTAATATTACTAGGAATTTCTTTATCATTATTAAATAATAAAACTGGTGTAATAAAATTTTTAACAAGTGAATTATCATTAATAATTTTTAAAGCTACTGCCTGTACTTTTTCATTATCGCCTTCTGGAAATAAAATTCTGATTGATGTTTTGCTTTTTTGTAAAATAGATAAAATAAAATCTAATAGTTTCATATTATCTTCTCTCCTTTAATTTGTTAATTTTGATTGCTAATAATAGTTGCAATTGCTTTATTTTGTACTGCTTTAATGATATTATTTTCAGCCTTAATATCAAATACCATAATTTTCAAGTTAGCTTCCATGCACATTGTTGAAGCAGTTAAATCCATTACTTTTAATTGTTTATTAGTAATATCTTGATATGATAAATGTGAATAACGAATAGCATTTTTGTTAATATTTGGATCTTTATCATAAACACCATCAACACCATTTTTTGCCATTAATAATATATCCGCATTAATTTCAGTAGCACGAAGTGCTGCTGCAGTATCCGTTGTAAAGTATGGTGAACCAGTACCACCAGCAAAAATACAAACATAGCCTTTTTCAAAACTACTAATAGCTTTTTTGTAATAAAAAGGTTCAGCAACTTGATTAATCTCTAATGATGTTTGCACAATAACTTTTACGTTAAGCGCTTTTAACTTTGATTCAATTACCAAAGCATTCATAATAGTTGCTAACATTCCCATATAATCAGCATTAATTCTTTTTAAACCAATCTTTTCTCCTTGTTTAGAACCACGTCAAATATTACCACCACCAATTACTAAACCAACTTCTACTTTTGCCTTAACTAGGGTTTGAATTTGTTGACAAACATTATCAATACTTTCATTATTATATAATCCATTACTACCATCACCTAAAGCTTCACCACTAATTTTTAATAATATTCGTTTATATTTAAATTGTTCCATTTTTGATCATCCTCCTTAAATTTAATATTATAAAAAGCCACAGATTGCTTTGTGGCTTCTTATTTATTTACTGTTATCACTAGATAATGAATCATTATTTGCGCTTTCAGCGATAGTTTCTAATTCAACGTTAGCAATAACTTTTTGTGCTAAATGGTCTTTAACAAAAATTTGTGCTTGTGGAGTGATAATTGTTAAACGTTTTTTAATTTTTTTAATACCCTGTTCATAAACAATTTTTAAAACATTTTTCTTTTGTTCCAATGCAACAATTTTACTAGTATTAACGCTTTGTCCAAAGAAATAAATATTATGTTCATCAACTGCGATACCAAAATCAAAACTAAAAATATATGCTAATCCTAACATGATAACTAAAAATATATACTCTACTATTAATAAACTTAAAAAAGCAGGATCGGATTTAATATATTCTGGTTCAAATGTTCAAACTTGCATTCCAATTGGAACAATCGAGATAAATAAACCAATTACCCCAACTATTAATGTTGCTACTAATAATTTTAAATTCAAAAATTTAATAGTTGTTTTTGATTTATTAAAACTATATCATCCTCAAACAAGAATAACTAATAATAATATAAACATTACTAATGCAATATAATATATAATTTGAAAATTCACTTTATTTACCTCCTAAATGTTTATTTGGCAGAACTATCAATTTTTTCACCTAATTGATAACGTATCATAGCTATAATTGTAGCATGATTTTTAGTTAAATACTCTTTAACCTTAATTGTATTATCTTTAATATAAAGTTGATCAACAATAGTTAATTCAGATAATACTTTTTCAAAACGACCTCTTATAATATTTTCAAGAATATTATCAGGACGTGTTTTTGCTTTCAATTTTTCTTCTTCTTTTGTTTTTTCACTAATAATTGATAATTCTTTATCACGAACTGTTGCGGGTATGTGATCAATATCAATATATTTAGCATCTGCTGATACTAATTGCATAGCAACATTATTTGGAATATCACTGTCCTTATCAACACCTTTGATAATAACTAAACCACTATATTTACCACCACCATGGATATATGAACCAAAAACTTCATCACTATTTTTACTTAAATATTGAAAACGATTTAAAAAAATATTTTCACCTAATTTAGCGATAGCAAATCTTATCTCATCATTTAAACTTTCGCTACTTCCATCAGCTTTTAACATTAAAACTTCTTCAATAGTTTTAGGTTGATGTTTTAAAATTGTTTCTAAAATCTTAGTAAATAAATCATTAAAATCTTCTAAATCAGCAACTTGTTCAGTTTGACAATTTAATTCAGCAATAATTGCATTATTACCACTAATAACAACTTTAGTAACCCCTTCAGTGGCTTTATTAATACTTTTTTTCTCTGCTTTTGCTAAACCTTTAATTTTTAATAGGGAAAGTGCTGCTTCAAAAATATTATTTTTTTCCATCAAAGCTTCTTTACAATCAGTAATCGGTAAATCGGTTGTATCTCTTAATTTTTTCAATAATTTAACATCTACTTTAACTTCTGACATATAAACTATTCTCCTTTATTCTTTATTTTTTTCAATTCCATTTTCAGTTTTATTTTCATCAAGACTAGTAGTTTCTTCTACTACTATTTCTTTTTTATCAATAACTGGTTTTACACTTTGTCCTTCATTAATAGTTTCAGCAATTTTCTTTGTAATTAAAGTAATTGATTTTGTAGCATCATCATTACCAGGGATAATATAATCAATATTATCTGGATTTGAATTACTATCACAAATCGCAATAATTTTGATACCAATTTTAACTGCTTCTTCGACAGCAATTTTATTAGTAATAGTATCAGTAACAAAAATAGCTTCTGGTAATTTATACATATTTCTAATACCACCAAGGTTACGTTCTAAACGTGCTTTTTCTTTAATTACTAACATTTGCTCTTTTTTTGTTAAAAGTTTAATTTCTCCACTTTTTTCTTTATTTTCAATATCAATTAACTTTTTAATACTTGATTTAATAGTTTTAAAATTAGTTAAATTACCACCTAATCAACGTTCTGTTACATAAGGCGAATTACAACTAATCGCAAGTTCTTGCACAGCTTCTTTGGCTTGTTTTTTTGTACCTACAAATAAAACTTTACCACCATTTTCACTAGTTTCTTTAACAAAGTGACAAGCTTCATCTAATTTACGCATTGATTTTTGTAAATCAATAATATGAATACCATTTCTTTGACCAAAAATATATTTACGCATCTTTGGATCTCATCTTTTAGTTTGGTGACCAAACTGAACTCCCGCTTCAAGGAGTTGTTCACGTGTTACAACTGACATATTGTCTCCTTCTAATTTGTTTTTCTTCCATTTATTTCTAACATTGGCCACTTTTTAATTAAAAAGCACTAGGCAATGAATTCACAAATGTGTTGCTTATTTTCATTAAATTAAGCCTGTATATTGTAGCATATTTTTTATATTTTAAACAAATTATTTTTAAACATAAAAATAGAATTGTATTTTAATAAATTATATTATAAAAATATTTTTTACTTTTCTTAAAAAATAATACCAATAAAAACACACAATATTGGATGGGCTACTGGAATGGCCACTTTTTTTAGGACTGTTTTTTGGTAGACATTTGTGCTTGGTTTTTTATGGGGGTTAAGTAGTTTAGAGTGCTGTGGATTCTTATGCTGTTGTATCAATTGATATAATCAAATAATTCTAATTTTAATTGGATTAATGATGTAAAATTTTTATCATTAATAAATTCTGTTTTGAAAGTTTTGAAAGTTGCTTTAGCAACAGCGTTATCATAAGGACAACCTTTTTTGCTTAAAGAGCGGGTAATATTGAAGGCTAATAAAAGTTTATCAATAGTTTTATTATTAAATTCATTACCGCGATCGCTATGAAATATTTGAATATTTTTTAAACAACGATTTGAGCACATAAATGCTTGATATACTAATGATGCATCTTTTTTAGTACCTACACTATGTCCAATAATTTCGCGATTGTACAGGTCGATTAATAAGCAAATATAGTTTCATTTACCATTAACTTGAACATAAGTTAAATCACTAACAATAACTTCATTTTTAAGCCTATTATTAAAGTCTCTATTAACAAGATTAGTAATTTGACTATCATTGACTTTATTATGATAATTTTTGTATGATAATTTAGTGTATTTTGATATTAAATTATGTTTATTCATAATTTTTTTAATTTTTCGTCTTGATAAATTAATTTTCTTTTCTTTTAGAACAACTTTTAATCTTCTTGTTCCATAAGCTTCTTTATTTTCTTTAAAAGCACTAATAACAGCTTCATCATACATATTATTTTGAATTTTATCTTCTTTTTTCTTGAAATTAAAATAATATGTTGATTTAGAGATTTTTAAAAAATGACACATTGTACGAATTTTATATTTAACTTTATTTTTAGTAATAATTTCTATTTTCTGCCTATTATTAGTGCTACTTGCTTTAAAATATCATTTTCCATTCGTAACTGTTTTAATTATTTTCTTAATTTAATTAATTCATTTTCTTCAACAGAACGGTTATCTTTGGTTTTAAAACTGCCTGAATTAGTAAATTGCTTAATTCAATTATAAGTAGCTGCTATTGTAACATTGTACTCTTTAGCAAGACAAGACACTGACTTACCAGTTTGATATAAAGCTACTATTTATTTTTTAAATTCATCTGAATATGAGTTAATATTGGCCATAATTATAATTCCTTTCTTTTAACTAATTTGTTCACTTGTCTACGTAATTAGTGTCCAATAAAGTGTAACCCCTCCATTATTAAAAACACTTTATTTGTCTAAAGAAAGGGATAAGAAACTAATTTAAATATATTTTCAAAAATAAATTTAATTTTATAAGTCAATTTTAATATCTTGACGATCGCTATCTGATGCAAGAAAGTAATCTTTTGAAACTAAATTTAATGTTGATGCTACAACATTACTTGGAAAGGTTTTAATTTTACTATTGAAAACTTTAACATTAGCATTATAAAATCTTCTAGCAGCAGCAATATTATCTTCACAATCTTTGGCGCCTGATTGTAATTGTAAAACAGTAGTATTTGCTTTTAAATCAGGATAATTTTCTAATAAAGCATTAAATTTTCCAAAAGTTGCATTAAGTCCACTATCTGCTTTTGAAAGATCACTCATTGTTTCCATTTTTCCACTTCGTAAAGATGCAACATCTGTTAATGTACTTTTTTCAAATTTCATATAACCTTTAGTAGCATCTACTAATTTTGTTAATAAATCAAAACGACGCTTTAATTGTACATCAATATCAGAAGCAGTTTCTTCAATTGATTGTTGTAATCTTAGAAAATTATTACGAGAAACAATAAATAAAATTATTGGAAATATTAAAACAAAAGATAAATAAACCATAATTTTTCCAAATAGTGACGGTTGGGCAGTAAATGATTCATTGCTAGGTTTAATTGTTGACATATTTTTCTCCTTTCTTATCAATATCTAATAACAAACTATGTTTAATAACTAGTCCATTCTTGGTAAGTTAAATATTATTTACACACTAAACCATAATAATTTTACTATATTTTTAAATTTAAGTAATGTATTTTTTTAAGTTTTTATTTAAGCTTATAATATTTTTTATGGAAATTTTCCCCACATGTACTAGTGTGGAGGAAAAAAATGAATTGAAATGAATTCAATAGCATATTTCAAAATGAAAACGATTGTTTGAAATATAGCTAACTAAAGTAATGTTTACTCATATATTGAAAAACAAAATCAATCGCTTTTTTAATATTTGGTCAATAATTTGGTAATATTTTTCTTATATTATGTTTTATAGCAAATCAAAAATGTTCAATTGGATTTAAATTAGGAGAATATGGCGGAAGAAATAATAGTTTGCATCCAGCATTTTCAATTAATTGTTGTGTTAATTTAGATTTATGAAACGTTGGATTATCTAAAACTATAATTTGTCCACGCTTTAATACTGGAATTAGTATATTTTTTACATATGATTCAAAAATTTTACTGTTGCAATGTCCTTCAAATGCTCATAGGGATTTTAATTTACCTTTATTCAGTGAACCAATTATACTCATTCTTTTTATTTTATATGCGGGTTTATTATCAAATAATCTTTTACCTTTTTCAGATCAACCATATTTATAAAATTCATTATCATCAATTCCGGATTCATCAATATATACTAAATCTTCATTCATTATTTTAGCTATTTATTTTAAAAAATCTTCTTGTTTATTTTTATCTCTTTGTTCATATAGAAAAGTGTTTTTATATGTATAATTTAGTTTTTTGAAATAGTTATAAACTGTTTCTTTAGTCATATCACCAAATTTTTCAATTACTTTTTGAACTGTAACATCTTTATTTTGCTCTAAATAATTTTTTAATTCATCTAAATCCTTTATTTTGTGGCTATGTCCTTTTTGATAATTCAAAATTGGTTTTATATTCCCAGTTTCTTTTTTTCTTTTTCTTCATAAGAAAAAAGTCTTTCTAGTAATATTGAACACTTTACAAATTTCTTTAATTTTCATGTTTTTACTTTCATAGGTTTCTATTACTTTTCTTCGTAAGTCTTCACTGTATGGTTTTGACATAATTTAATCTTCCTAATCTATTTTAAATATTGCTGAATTGTACTTTTAAATTCAAAAACTGTTTAAATTACATATTATTATTTTACATTATTTATGAGTAAACATTACTTTAGTTAGCTATAAATTCAATAAGATACCTAGTTTTGAAACTATAATTTTGTGTTTGATTTAGATACATGCGGGGATAATTTCCTAGATAGGCTTTTATCTCCATTTATGTGATAAAATTTAAAAATAGTAGATAAATTGATAAAAGCCTTTTTTATTTAAATTTATACTAAAATAATTACCTTTGCCAATAATAATATGATCAACTAAGGTAATATTAAAAACCTGAAAATTTTTTTAATTTCTTCGGTGATATATAAATCATATAGTGAGGATTCACTATTACCACTAGGATGATTATGAATACAAATTACTTTACTTGATTTATGAATAAGTGCCAGATGCAACATATCTTTAACATCAATTTGCATAGTATCATTAGTACCCTTATATAATAAATTTTGATGAATTAATTTATTTTCATTATTTAATAATAATAAATAAAAATGTTCTTGCGTTAAATTTTGATAATATGCATTAACTAAATTAAAAACATCTTCGGGAATAATAATTTTAAAATATTTTTTTTGACTTTCAATAGTTCTTATTTTTTTTACTATTTCTAAACAACTTAAAATTTCTAAAGCCTTACTAACACCAATACCTTTAATACTCATTAAAGATTTAATAGTTACTTTATTTAAATTTTCAAGACCATTAAAATTAGTAATTATTTCTTGCGCTAAAAATAATACATTTTTTTCTTTAGTTACTGTTCGCAAAATAATTGCTAATAATTCATTATCACTAAGAGCGTCAAAGCCATATTTAATGGCTTTTTCTCTTGGTTTTTTCGTATTATTAAGTTCTTTAAAATTCATAAAAAGGCGGTATTAAATGTGTTAATTTTTCTTGAAATTTATTAAATTCATCTTTAATTTTTGCTAAATCTTTACTATCATCTTTATAACTATCTCATTTACTTTCAATACCACCTGGTAACTTAATACTTCCTGAAACACTATTTCATAAATTTTTAATAACAGGAATTGCTATCCCCGCTAACACGGCACCCATTAAAAATTGAGCAAAACCAATACTAACTGCCTGACACTCTTGATCAGTAATTGGTTCTAAATCTTCTAAAATAATATTTATCAACCCCCTAAAACTTATTTTTATTTAAAAAATAGTTTTTTCATTTTTAAATTTTATAAGTTTAAAAAAAAGTAATAGGATTTTCTAAATTATATTTAAAAACTTTAACTTTTGTTGATAATTTTTCAATAAGTAATTGAAAAAGAAAATCAACAAATTTTTGTTCCATATAATGACCAACCAAAATAACATTAATTTTTCTATCTTTAGCTTCCATAATATAGTTTCATTTCATTTCTCCAGTAATTAATAAATCAATATTGCTAGATAAATTACTAATAATATCACCACCAGCACCAGCAGATAAAGCAACAGTCACTATATTGTTATCACTCAATTTATTATTAACCAATTGTATGTTTGCAACATTAAAATATTTTTTTAAGTTATTAATCAATTCTTTTAATGACATTTGTGTATCAAATTTACCAACTATTGTCAACTTTTCTTCATTAATAAAATGAATATTTTTAATTCTTAATTCTTTAGCCATCAACATATTCATACCTACTAATGATATATCAAAATTAGTATGTAATGAATATACATTAATATCTGCTATTAGTATTTTACTATATAATTCTTTTTTTCAATTTGAAATATTAGATTGATTAATATCTTTAGCAAAAACTAATGGATGATGAGAAATTATTAAATCAATATTATTATTAATGGCCTCAGTTAAAACTTCATTAGTGACATCTAAACAAACTAAAATTTTATTAATATTGGTTTTTGTTTTTGATTTAATTTGTATTCCTGAAAAATCTCATTCACAAACATCTTTTAAAGGAAAATATGTTTCTAAAACATTAATTATATTATTGATAGTTAACATGTTAACTATTATCCTTTATAAAATTCTTTAATATGTTTAGATTTAGACGGATGTTTTAATTTTCTAATTGCCTTTGCTTCTATTTGTCTAATTCTTTCTCTTGTAACAATAAATTCTTTACCAACTTCTTCTAGAGTTTTTGGAGAATCGTACTTAGTAATATGACTATGAACAACCTTATCACTTAACAATTCTGTTTTATCTAAACTAGTATCATAGTGTAACTGTAAATTATTAACTACTTTTTTTAATTCAGTAATTTCTTTTTCATCTTCACAAAGTTCTAATAATGTTCTTAATTTTGTTGGTAAAATTCCAAAACGCATTCTAATAACTTTTTCTTCTCGTTTTGTTAATACTTCAGCAAAAACACGATCCAATTGTTCTCTTAATCAATGTCTTTCAGCATATTCATCGGGAGATAGCATATTTTTATCTTTAATAAAATCACCAAAATGTGTATCATCTTCTTCACCAATTGGTTTTTCTAAAGATACTGGTTCAATAGCAAGTTTTTTAATTTCACGAACACGATCGGCTGTCATGTTTTGTCCCATTTTATTGGCAATTTCCTCATGAGTAGGATCACGACCTAATTCTTGTGTTAAGTTTCTTTCAATTCTTGTTAACTTATTAATTCTTTCAACCATATGAACAGGTACACGAACCATTTTACCTTGATCAGCTAAACTTCGTGTAATTGATTGTCTAATTCATCAAGTAGCATAAGTTGAAAATTTAAAACCACGGCGATAATCAAATTTATCAACTGCTTTAATAAGACCAATATTACCTTCTTCAATTAAATCAGCAAAATCTAAACCACGATTTAAATGTTTTCTAGCAACAGAAACTACTAATTTTAAATTTGATTTAATTAATTGCTCACGACCATATGTTCTTTCCTCAACATCTTTTGATTCTAACATTTTAGCATATTTAATTTCCTCACCTTGACTCAATATTTGACTTGTTCCTAAAATATTAAAGTAAGACTTAATTCCATCTTTTCTTCTTGTATCATTAGAGATCCCCATTGTATTTTTAAAACTCAAATCACTAACTAAAATATCAATATCTAAATCATCAGGTAATTGTTCATCATCAATATCGGGAAAATTAGCATCATCTTCAACTTCATCCATTAAAATATCAGTAAAGACTACTCCTTCTTTTTCTAACCGATCAAAAATTTCCTCAATCTTATCATCATCTAATTTTAAATGTGCAAACTCTTTAATGACATCTTCTTGTTTTAATTCTTTTGTTTGACTCTTTTCTAATTTTTTAATTAAATTACTTTCTACTTCCTCTAAAGTTAAAAGTTTTTTCAATTTCGTTTTTTGTTGTATAGCAGCCATATTTTCACCTTATCCTTAATTTATCATCATACTTATTTTTTATTTATTTTATTTTTTAATACTGACATTTCTTTTAATAACAATATTTGTTTTTCAATATTTTTTTCAGATTTCAATTTATCATTGATCATTTTTATTTCATAATCAATTAGTTGATTATTAATAATTTTTAAGTAATCATTAATAATTTGAGGTTTTAAATCAAACTTTTTATTTTTATACTTATCAAGAAGTTTTTCTAAAATATTTAAAAGTGAATTACCTTTAAGTTCTTCTAAAATTAAATCAAAATTAATTGCTTCTATTTGATTATTTTGATATTTTTGACTAATTAAAAAGTATAAATTCATAAAATCTTGATTTGGAAAAATAAATTTTTCTTTTTCTAAAATTAAATAAACATTTCTTGATAACATTACTAAAAAAATAAGTTGTTCTTGTGCTTCAAAAAAAATATTTTTTACTTCTATTTTAGATTTATTTTTGATAATAAAAGTTGTAGTTACTAAATTATTATCAATATTTAAAATTTGTATTAATTCTTCAATAGATAAATTAGTTATTTTTGCTAACATATTTAAATAAAACTTTTGAGTAATAACATCATTGATTTTTGTTCAAATTGGAACTAATGATTTTAAAAATTCATTAAGTTCATAACTATCTTTTTTAATGTTATATTTAGTTAATGATAAATTAATTGCAAATTCAAAAGGATGAATAGTTTTTTTTATTATTTCATAAAATTTTTGAGGAAATTTATTTATTAATTCATCAGGATCAAATTTAGTATCATTATTGATAATTTTTACTTTAAAATTATTTGATAATAAAACACTAACTATTTTTAAAGATGCTATTTTTCCTGGTAAATCACCATCTAAAAAAATAATAATATTAGTAGTAATTTTTTTTAAAAGTAAAATATGTTCTTTTGTTAAATTTGTCCCCATTAAAGCAACAACATTTTTAATATTTTGATTATTTAGAGCAATAACATCCATAAAACCTTCAGTCAAATAAATAACTTCATTTTTTTTAATATAATTTCTAACATTATTAAAGTTATATAAAATTTTACTTTTCTTAAAAAAATCTGTTTCTGGACTATTAATATATTTATAACTTTTATCTTCTCTATTATAATTTCTTGAAGAAAAACCAATACAGTCTCCATCTTCATCTTTAATAGCAAACATAATTCGATTTGAAAAGGTAGGAAGAAGTTGATCCTTATTATTAATTTTCATAAGTCCTAATTTTACAAATTCAATATTATCTTTATAACCTTGTGCATTAAGATAATCTATTAATTCATTATTAATAGGTGCATAACCAATATTAAAATATTTAATATTTTCAGTAGTAATATTACGATTTTGTAAATATTTCATTGCTTCTTGACCAATATCAGTTAGTAACTGATAACTAAAAAAATTCATTGCAATATTATTTAAAATTTTTAGTGGATTTTTTTTAGTTTCAACATTAAATTCAGATAAATTAATATCAAACTCTTTTAAATTTAAATTAACATTATCTGCTGCTTCTTTAAGAGCATTAATAAAATTAATATTTTTATATTTTTGTAAAAAAATAAAAACATTTCCTTGTTGACCACAAGAAAAACATTTATAAATTTGTTTTTCTTGTGAAATTGATAATGAAGGAGTAGAGTCTTCATGAAAAGGACAGATAGCTCAAAAATTATTGCCTTTACGGATCAAATTTAAATATTTACCCATAACTTCGACAATATTAATTTTTGCTTTAACTTCATTAATTTTTTTATTAAACTCGATATCCATATTTTTTCACACAATTCTAACAAATAATGTCTAATTTGTCATATAAATATTCTTTAAGTTGATCAACTTTAACTATAACTTGATTTGTAATATCACGATCTCTAATTGTAACAGTACCTTTAGTTTTTGTGTCATAATCAATTGTTACACAATACATAGTACCAATACCATCTTGATAACGATAAGATTTACCAACACTTGATGATGCTTCATAAATTACTCTTAATTGTGTTTTATTTAACATTTCAAAAATTTCATATGCCTCTTTACCCAATTTTGTTTTATTTAAAGACATAACAGCCACTTGATAAGGGCAAATACTCTTATTTAATTTTAACACCAACCGTTCTTTATCGTCTTTTAAAACTTCTTTTGTAAATGCTTCACAAATTAAAGCTAATAAAAGCCTTTCAACACCAATTGAAGGTTCAATAACTGAAGGAATAACCATTCTTTTTACTGTAACATTAGGATCTTGAATCTCAAAATTTACACCAGAATTCTCACTATGTTTTTTTAAATCATAATTCGCCCGATTAGCTATACCACATAATTCACTCATACCAAAAGGAAAATTATATTCAATATCAGTAGTTGCTAATGCATAATGTGCTAGTTGATTTTTTTCATGATTTTTAAATTTTATATTTTTTGAATTCAATAAACCTACTAGAGAGAGAAATTCTTTACATTGATCAACTCAATAATTAAATCAAGTATTATCGTTTTTATCCTTTGGAATAAAGAAAAATTCTAATTCCATTTGTTCAAATTCTCTAGTACGAAAAATAAAATTACCAGGAGTTATCTCATTTCTAAAGCTTTTACCAATTTGACCAATACCAAATGGTACTTTTTTATTACAACTATTTCTTACATTATTAAAATTTATAAATATTCCTTGTGCGGTCTCAGGTCTTAAATAAATTTTATTTTTATCTTCTTTTAAAACACCTTGATATGTTTCAAACATTAATTGAAATTGTCTAACTTTAGTTCAATCTTCATTATTGCATTTAATACATTTAATATGATTTTGATTAATATATGTTTCTAATTTTTCATCACTTCAATTATCACAATTAATACTAGGAAAATAATGATTAATTAAATTATCGACTCGAAAGCGAGACTTACATTTTTTACAATCAATTAATGGATCACTAAAATTACTCAAATGCCCTGAAGCTTCTCAAACTTTAGATTTCATAATAATTGAACTATCTAACCCAACATTGTATGGATTTTTTTCGACAAAAAAAACTCATCAACTTTTCTTAATATTATTTTTAAGCGCTACACCAAGCGGACCATAATCTCAACTATTAGCAAGACCTGAATAAATTTCTGATCCTTGAAAAATAAAACCATTTTCTTTTAAATGAGTAATTATTTCCTTTATTGACTTTTCATTGAAATTTTTATTAATCATTGCCCCTCCATTAATCATAAAAATTTTCTTAATTATCTTAAATAATAAATAAAATATCTAAAAAGAATGATCTTGTTAATAATATGTTCATAGATAGGTTTTGTCAACCTATTATAAGTTTTATATATTATTAAAAACAATATAACAACTAATTATTAAAATATTTATGTAATTATTAATTTATTATTATATTTTTGACAGTGGTTTTCTAAAATATTAAGAATTTTATTAAGTTCTTCTTTTTCAACTTTATTTATTAATATCTTGAAAATTTAATAAATAAAGTTTAAATATTTTTTTAAACAAAACAATTTCAAAATTAATTATAGCTAATTTTAAAAAACAATTTTTACAAAAAACACCACCCAAATCATAATTAATTAAATACAAATTAGTTATTTGATTACAATTAATACAATATAGTAAAGTTAAACTAAATTCATTGAAATATTAAACTATGAAATAAGAAAAAAACATAAAATTTCTTAAAATTACTATTTATCATTAACTGTTCATATAAATTAAATAAAAAAGAAAAGATATTTTTATTATTAATACTAATTTTTTCTAAATAATTAATAACTATCTTGTTAAAACTCTTAATCAATTGATAACTTTTTTCATTTATAAAAATATTAAAAATTTTTATTTTTTTTATATGTTATACATAAGTTTGAACAATCATAATTTTGATTAAAAATAAAAATTCAACAATCTAAAAGACTATATTTATTTAAATTGATTTTTATTTCTGGTAAAGAAACTATTTTAAAACCATAATTTGATGTTAAAATAGTAACATTATTTATTGATTTAATGTAGTTAATGTTTAAAATCAAACCAGTATCAATATTAAACATATTTTAACTATAACCTAACTCTTTTAATTTTCTAGGATTATTTCTTCAATCAGGTATTACTTTTACAAAAGTTTTTAATATAATATGAGAATCAAAAATACTTTCTAAATCTGTTCTAGCTCTTATTCCAATTTCTTTAATCATACTACCTCCTTTACCAATAATAATTCCTTTTTGTGAGTCTCGTTCAACAACAATAACAACATTAATATCAGTAATATTAGTATTTGGATTATAATTAATACTTTCAATTAATACTGCTACACTATAAGGAATTTCTTCTTCTGTTAAATTTAAAATTTTTTCACGAATAATTTCCTTAATTAAAGTATTATCTGAAACATCATCGTTATTTTCGATTAAATGATTCTTTTCACCAATTGGTAAATACTCATATAGTTTTTTCAATAATATATCTAAATTCATGTCTTTTATAGCAGAAATTGGAATTATTTCTTTAAATGGTAATAAATCTTTTCACTCATTAATTTTATCCATTAATTTTTCTTTTGTTACTAAATCAACCTTAGTTAATAAAAGTAGAATAGTTGTATTTACCCTTTCTAATAATAATTTAATAATATGTTTATCGCTATTTCCAATGTATTCATTACATGGCGCTAATAAACAAATAATGTTAGTTTCTTTAGTGGCGCGGTTAGCATCGCGATTCATCATTCGTCCAAGTTGGTTATTATGTTTATGAATGCCGGGAGTATCAAAAAATATGATTTGCATATCATCACTATTATAAATACCTTGAATTTGATTTCTGGTTGTTTGTGGTTTATTAGAAACAATTGCCTTTTTTTCTTGAAGAATGGTATTTAATAAAGTTGATTTTCCAACATTACTTCTACCAATAAAACTAACAAAACCTGATTTAAAATTATTATTCATAAATTAATTCCCTTTCAATGAACTTGGTTTAAACGCTAAAGGTAATAAGTGTTTTACTAATATTTTACAAATTGTTTTAGTATCATTATTTTCATTTTTATTACTAATATAAATAGGACATGTTTCTGGCATAATTTCAATCATAAATTGACGACACATACCACAAGGAGAACCAACAGTTTCACTATCAGTAATTAAAAATAGACTAATAATATCTTCTTTTTTATAACCTTGAGCAATAACTTGTGACAAAGCCGCTCTTTCAGCACAAATGCCTACTGAGTATGCAGCATTTTCAACATTTACTCCTAACACTTCTTTGCTATTTTTCAAAATTACTATTGCAGCAACTCTAAATAAAGAATAAGGAGCATAAGCATTTTTTTGTATTGCTTTTGCTTTTTTCAAAAAAACTAATAAATCTATAACTTGTTCCATTATACCACTCCTTATTTTCTAGTAATACCAAGAATATTTAAAATTTCATCTTGTAAATCAAACATAACCTTTTCTTCTGCGCTATTTTGATGATCATATCCTAATGTATGAAGTAATCCATGAATAAAAAGAAATGATAATTCTCTAATTAAACTATGGCCATATTCTTGTGCTTGCGCTAATGCCTTTGAATAACAAATATAAACATCACCTAAATCTCTAATATCAATATTAATATTTGGAAAATCATCATCATTATTTCCAAATGATAAAACATCAGGAACATAATCTTTATGACGATACATTTTATTTAATTCAATACTAGTCTGTTCGTCATTAAAAATAACAGCAATACACCATGTAATTTTCTGTTTTAACTTAATAACTACTGCATTTAAAATCTTTTCTGATAAAATATTAAAATTTTTAATGTCATAGTTATGATCGTTGTAAATATTTACAATATTAATTTTTGCTGGCATTTATCTACCTAACTTCTTTTTGAATAAATTATATCAATATTTACATTTATGTTGTAATATTATTTCAAATAAATGTTAACAAACTTTCTTCACCAATAATTATTAATATCATTTGATTTAAATATGTATTAGAATTAATATTTTCTTCAATTAAAAGTTGATTATGATCATTTCATTTTGGAAAAAAATTGTTAAATAACATTTATTAATAGAGAAAAAAATAGTAATTTGATTAAAACTATTAAACTTTAAACATTAGACATATTCCGTAAATAAATTTAATCAATTGTCAATAATAATATTTATAAATTTTTTAGTGTTAATAATTATAGAAGTTAATATTTTTAAAAAAATGCTTTAAAAATAAATTTATATTTCAAACACAAAAATTGTTAATATTATTTTTATATTAACTTGATAAAAATTTAAATTTTTAAAAAAATATTAAAAATATTTTTTTATTTTAATGGTTTTGTTTTATTAAAAATTTCACAAAGTAAGTTAAATCTTAAGTACATAAGTCTAAATATACTTTTTCTACATTTATTTATTAAAATTTTGACTCTTTTTAATCAAGCAAAAACATGTTCAACTTTAATTCTAATTTTTGAAATAATTTTATTGTAGATTTTTTCTTGTTTAGTTAATTTTTTATTTTTAGTTTTTTTAATTGGTAATATAGTATTTTTATAAATATTTTGTATTCCTTGATATCCCAAATCACCAATAATTATTGTTTTTTCTGAAAATTCAAGATTTGAATTTTTTAATATTTGAAAATCATGTACTTTTCCATTATCAGCAAAAATATCAACAATTTTTTTATTAAAAAAGTCATATATAATTTGAAATTTTATAGAAAACATTCAACTTTTACCAGAAAAATATTCTAACTGTAGTTTTTTTTAGTTGGTCTTTCAATTTCAATTTCAGTTGAATCAATTAAATAAAATTGAAATTCATTTAAATCTTCTTGTTTTTTCTCAATTTTTGATTTATATTTTGTTTTTAAAAACTGATAATCTTTGTCATGACTAAGTTTATTTTCTACTCAAGTAATATTTCGAAAACAACTTGATGCACTCATTTTATATTTAATACTCATTTGGAAAAAAGTATAATATTATTTTCAGTATACTAAAGTCATCATCAATCTTTCTTCAACTGTGAAAGTTTATATTTTCTGCCTTTAGTTTTTTTTAAATTTTCTATTTCAATTAATTTTGTTAACATTTCATCAAAATGAAAACGTTTTATACCAAAATATCTATAAAATTGTTCATTTTTTAATTTTTTTAAATTTTCAAAATTCATTTTTATCAACACCTTATTAATTTATTAATAAAGAAATTATAAAATAAATTTTAAATTATTAATTGACTTTTAAAAAATTTATTTACGGAATATGTCTATTCTTATCTTTTAAAATCTAATAAATAAGCAAAGCGTTCCTTATTTTCATATCTTGTCTCACTTATAAAAATAGTTTGACCATTACCAGCATAAACGTGAGTAATATTAATAATTTTTAAAACTAATAAGAGTCCTAAAAAAAAGAAAAATTGAACTACTTCCTAATAAATAAGTACTTTTTCTAAAAAAAATCATTATTCATTACCATCTATACTTTTATAATTTGGAATGGCAACCTTTTTTAGGACTGTTTTTTGGTAGACATTTGTGCTTGAGACATATTCCGTAAATAAATTTAATCAATTGTCAATAATAATATTTATAAATTTTTTAGTGTTAATAATTATAGAAGTTAATATTTTTAAAAAAATACTTTAAAAATAAATTTATATTTCAAACACAAAAATTGTTAATATTATTTTTATATTAACTTGATAAAAATTTAAATTTTTAAAAAAATATTAAAAATATTTTTTTATTTTAATGGTTTTGTTTTATTAAAAATTTCACAAAGCAAGTTAAATCTTAAGTACATAAGTCTAAATATACTTTTTCTACATTTATTTATTAAAATTTTGAATATTTTTAATCAAGCAAAAACATGTTCAACTTTAATTCTAATTTTTGAAATAATTTTATTGTAGATTTTTTCTTGTTTAGTTAATTTTTTATTTTTAGTTTTTTTAATTGGTAATATAGTATTTTTATAAATATTTTGTATTCCTTGATATCCCAAATCACCAATAATTATTGTTTTTTCTGAAAATTCAAGATTTGAATTTTTTAATATTTGAAAATCATGTACTTTTCCATTATCAGCAAAAATATCAACAATTTTTTTATTAAAAAAGTCATATATAATTTGAAATTTTATAGAAAACATTCAACTTTTAACAGAAAAATATTATAACTGTAGTTTTTTTTAGTTGGTCTGTCAATTTCAATTTCAGTTGAATCAATTAAATAAAATTGAAATTCATTTAAATCTTCTTGTTTTTTCTCAATTTTTGATTTATATTTTGTTTTTAAAAACTGATAATATTTGTCATCACTAAGTTTATTTTCTGCTCAAGTAATATTTCGAAAACAACTTGATGCACTCATTTTATATTTAATACTAATTTGGAAAAAAAGTATAATATTCTTTTCGGTATACTAAAGTCATCATCAATCTTTCTTCAACTGAAAGTTTATATTTTCTGCCTTTAGTTTTTTTTAAATTTTCTATTTCAATTAATTTTGTTAACATTTCATCAAAATGAAAACGTTTTATACCAAAATATCTATAAAATTGTTCATTTTTTAATTTTTTTAAATTTTCAAAATTCATTTTTATCAAAACCTTATTAATTTATTAATAAAGAAATTATAAAATAAATTTTAAATTATTAATTGATTTTTAAAAAATTTATTTACGGAATATGTCTTTGGTGTTTTATGGGGGTTAAACAGTTTAGAGTGCTGTGGATTCTTATGTTGTTGTATCAATTGATATAATCAAATAATTATAATTTTAATTGGATTAATGATGTAAAATTTTTATCATTAATAAATTCTGTTTTGAAAGTTTTGAAAGTTGCTTCAGCAACAGCGTTATCATAAGGACAACCTTTTTTGCTTAAAGAGCGGGTAATATTGAAGGCTAATAAAAGTTTATCAATATTTTTATTATTAAATTCATTACCGCGATCGCTATGAAATATTTGAATATTTTTTAAACAACGATTTGAGCACATAAATGCTTGATATACTAATGATGCATCTTTTTTAGTTCCTACACTATGTCCAATAATTTCGCGATTGTACAGGTCGATTAATAAGCAAATATAGTTCCATTTACCATTAACTTGAACATAAGTTAAATCACTAACAATAACTTCATTTTTAAGCCTATTATTAAAGTTTCTATTAACAAGATTAGTAATTTGACTATCATTGACTTTATTATGATAATTTTTGTATGATAATTTAGTGTATTTTGATATTAAATTATGTTTATTCATAATTTTTTTAATTTTTCGTCTTGATAAATTAATTTTCTTTTCTTTTAGAACAACTTTTAATCTTCTTGTTCCATAAGCTTCTTTATTTTCTTTAAAAGCGCTAATAACAGCTTCATCATACATATAGCTAAATAAAGTAATGTTTACTTATAAATAATGTAAAATAATAATATGTAATTTAAACAGTTTTTGAATTTAAAAGTACAATTCAGCAATATTTAAAATAGATTAGGAAGATTAAATTATGCCAAAACCATACAGTAGACATATTCCGTAAATAAATTTTTTAAAAGTCAATTAATAATTTAAAATTTATTTTATAATTTCTTTATTAATAAATTAATAAGGTGTTGATAAAAATGAATTTTGAAAATTTAAAAAAATTAAAAAATGAACAATTTTATAGATATTTTGGTATAAAACGTTTTCATTTTGATGAAATGTTAACAAAATTAATTGAAATAGAAAATTTAAAAAAAGTAAAGGTAGAAAATATAAACTTTCAGTTGAAGAAAGATTGATGATGACTTTAGTATACTGAAAAGAATATTATACTTTTTTCCAAATGAGTATTAAATATAAAATGAGTGCATCAAGTTTTTTTCGAAATATTACTTGAGTAGAAAATAAACTTAGTGATGACAAAGATTATCAGTTTTTAAAAACAAAATGAAAATCAAAAATTGAGAAAAAACAAGAAGATTTAAATGAATTTCAATTTTATTTAATTGATTCAACTGAAATTGAAATTGAAAGACCAACTAAAAAAAACTACAGTTAGAATATTTTTCTGGTAAAAGTTGAATGTTTTCTATAAAATTTCAAATTATATATGACTTTTTTAATAAAAAAATTGTTGATATTTTTGCTGATAATGGAAAAGTACATGATTTTCAAATATTAAAAAATTCAAATCTTGAATTTTCAGAAAAAACAATAATTATTGGTGATTTGGGATATCAAGGAATACAAAATATTTATAAAAATACTATATTACCAATTAAAAAACTAAAAATAAAAAATTAACTAAACAAGAAAAAATCTACAATAAAATTATTTCAAAAATTAGAATTAAAGTTGAACATGTTTTTGCTTGATTAAAAAGATTCAAAATTTTAATAAATAAATGTAGAAAAAGTATATTTAGACTTATGTACTTAAGATTTAACTTACTTTGTGAAATTTTTAATAAAACAAAACCATTAAAATAAAAAAATATTTTTAATATTTTTTTAAAAATTTAAATTTTTATCAAGTTAATATAAAAATAATATTAACAATTTTTGTGTTTGAAATATAAATTTATTTTTAAAGTATTTTTTTAAAAATATTAACTTCTATAATTATTAACACTAAAAAATTTATAAATATTATTATTGACAATTGATTAAATTTATTTACGGAATATGTCTAGTGAAGACTTACGAAGAAAAGTAATAGAAGCCTATGAAAGTAAAAACATGAAAATTAAAGAAATTTGTAAAGTGTTCAATATTACTAGAAAGACTTTATTCTTATCAAGAAAAAGAAAAAAAGAAACTGGGCATATAAAACCAATTTTGAATTATCAAAAAGGACATAGCCACAAAATAAAGGATTTAGATGTATTAAAAAATTATTTAGCGCAAAATAAAGATGTTACAGTTCAAAAAGTAATTGAAAAATTTGGTGATATGACTAAAGAAATAGTTTATAACTATTTCAAAAAACTAAATTATACATATAAAAAAACTTTTCTATATGAACAAAGAGATAAAAATAAACAAGAAGATTTTTTAAAAGAAATAGCTAAAATAATGAATGCAGATTTAGTATATATTGATGAATACGGAATTGATGATAATGAATTTTATAAATATGGTTGATCTGAAAAAGGTAAAAGATTATTTGATAATAAACCAGCATATAAAATAAAAAGAATGAGTATAATTGGTTCACTAAATAAAGGTAAATTAAAAGCCCTATGAGCATTTGAAGGACATTGCAACAGTAAAATTTTTGAATCATATGTAAAAAATATACTAATTCCAGTATTAAAGCGTGTACAAATTATAGCTTTAGATAATGCAACGTTTCATAAATCTAAATTAACACAACAATTAATTGAAAATGCTGGATGCAAACTATTATTTCTTCCACCATATTCTCCTAATTTAAATCAAATTGAACATTTTTAATTTGCTATAAAACATAATATAAGAAAAATATTACCAAATTATTGACCAAATAGAGGCTTTTTAAAAATCTGTGTATCTTTTTACAAAGTTACTAGTTTAGATTGATTCTATCTTCAAATTTTATCATAAAATGAGCAATTGATGTATTTCAATTTTTAATGGGCATTGTTCATTTTTTTGTTATATTTTCAATTGCTAAGTAAAATATTTTAAAAACTGCCATATCATTTGGAAAAACTTTTTTATTTCTAATAACTTTTCGTAATTGAATATTAACAGATTCAATAGCATTTGTTGTATAAATCACTCTTTTGATTTCTGCAGGATAACTAATAAAAACCATTAAATTATCTCAATTTTTATATCATGATTTAGCAATTTGAGGATATTGTTTATTTCATTTACTTTCAAAAGATTCTAAAGTTTGCATTGCTTGTTCTTCACTACATGCACTATAAATCGGTTTTAAATCTGTAAATAGTGATTTTCTATGTTTGTATGAAACATATTTTAAACTATTTCTAATTTGATGAACTATGCATAATTGATGTTCGGTTTTAGGATAAACTGATTGTATTGCTTCTGACATTCCTGTTAAATTGTCACTACAAGCAATAAGAATATCATTTAAGCCTCGATTTTTCATTTCTGTGAAATTAGATAATCAAAACTTAGAACCTTCATTTTCACTAATTCATAAACCTAAAACATCTTTTTTACCTTCTAAATCAACTCCTAGTGCTATATAAACTGATTTGTTAATAATGCGTTTATCTTGTCGTACTTTAACTACTATACAATCAAAATAAACAATCGGATAAACAATTTCTAATGGCCGATTTTGTCATGCTTTAACATCATCAATAACATCATCAGTAATTTGACTAATAACACTTTCACTAATATCAGCACCATGATATAACTCTTGTAACTGCATTCTAATATCTGATAAAGTCATGCCTTTGGCATATAATGAAAGAACTTGTTGATCAAAACCATCAAATCTTCTTTGTCTTTTTGCAACTATTACTGGCTCAAAATTACTATTACGATCTCGTGGTATATTAATCTCAATTTTACCTTGTTGAGTTATTAATTTTTTTGAATTTATACCATTGCGAGCATTATCACTATTATTATGTTGATTTTTTTCATATCCTAAAGAGGCTTTTTAAAAATCTGTGTATCTTTTTACAAAGTTACTAGCTTAGATTAATTCTATATTCAAATTTTATCATAAAATGAGCAATTCCTTTATTTCAATTTTGAATGGGCAGTGTTCATTTTTTTGTTATATTTTCAATTGCTAAGTAAAATATTTTAAAAACTGCCATATCATTTGGAAAAACTTTTTTATTTCTAATAACTTTTCTTAATTGACTATTAACAGATTCAATAGCATTTGTTGTATAAATCACTCTTTTGATTTCTGCAGGATAACTAATAAAAACCATTAAATTATCTCAATTTTTATATCATGATTTAGCAATTTGAGGATATTGTTTATTTCATTTACTTTCAAAAGATTCTAAAGCTTGCATTGCTTGTTCTTCACTACATGCACTATAAATTGGTTTTAAATCTGTAACTAGTGATTTTCTATGTTTGTATGAAACATATTTTAAACTATTTCTAATTTGATGAATTATGCATAATTGATGTTCGGTTTTAGGATAAACTGATTTTATTGCTTCTGACATTCCTGTTAAATTGTCACTACAAGCAATAAGAATATCATTTAAGCCTCGATTTTTCATTTCTGTGAAATTAGATAATCAAAACTTAGAACCTTCATTTTCACTAATTCATAAACCTAAAACATCTTTTTTACCTTCTAAATCAACTCCTAGTGCTATATAAACTGATTTGTTAATAATGCGTTTATCTTGTCGTACTTTAACTACTATACAATCAAAATAAACAATCGGATAAACACTTTCTAATGGCCGATTTTGTCATGCTTTAACATCATCAATAACATCATCAGTAATTTGACTAATAACACTTTCACTAATATCAGCACCATGATATAACTCTTGTAACTGCATTCTAATATCTGATAAAGTCATGCCTTTGGCATATAATGAAAGAACTTGTTGATCAAAACCATCAAATTTTCTTTGTCTTTTTGCAACTATTACTGGCTCAAAATTACTATTACGATCTCGTGGTACATTAATCTCAATTTTACCTTGTTGAGTTATTAATTTTTGGTAATGTTTAGTAATCTGTGTAACTTACAAAAAAAACTATAGACATATTTCGTAAATAAATTTAATCAATTGTCAATAATAATATTTATAAATTTTTTAGTGTTAATAATTATAGAAGTTAATATTTTTAAAAAAATACTTTAAAAATAAATTTATATTTCAAACACAAAAATTGTTAATATTATTTTTATATTAACTTGATAAAAATTTAAATTTTTAAAAAAATATTAAAAATATTTTTTTATTTTAATGGTTTTGTTTTATTAAAAATTTCACAAAGTAAGTTAAATCTTAAGTACATAAGTCTAAATATACTTTTTCTACATTTATTTATTAAAATTTTGAATCTTGTTAATCAAGCAAAAACATGTTCAACTTTAATTCTAATTTTTGAAATAATTTTATTGTAGATTTTTTCTTGTTTAGTTAATTTTTTATTTCTAGTTTTTTTAATTGGTAATATAGTATTTTTATAAATATTTTGTATTCCTTGATATCCCAAATCACCAATAATTATTGTTTTTTCTGAAAATTCAAGATTTGAATTTTTTAATATTTGAAAATCATGTACTTTTCCATTATCAGCAAAAATATCAACAATTTTTTTATTAAAAAAGTCATATATAATTTTAAATTTTATAGAAAACATTCAACTTTTACCAGAAAAATATTCTAACTGTAGTTTTTTTTAGTTGGTCTTTCAATTTCAATTTCAGTTGAATCAATTAAATAAAATTGAAATTCATTTAAATCTTCTTGTTTTTTCTCAATTTTTGATTTATATTTTGTTTTTAAAAACTGATAATCTTTGTCATCACTAAGTTTATTTTCTACTCAAGTAATATTTCGAAAACAACTTGATGCACTCATTTTATATTTAATACTCATTTGGAAAAAAGTATAATATTCTTTTCAGTATACTAAAGTCATCATCAATCTTTCTTCAACTGAAAGTTTATATTTTCTACCTTTAGTTTTTTTTAAATTTTCTATTTCAATTAATTTTGTTAACATTTCATCAAAATGAAAACGTTTTATACCAAAATATCTATAAAATTGTTCATTTTTTAATTTTTTTAAATTTTCAAAATTCATTTTTATCAACACCTTATTAATTTATTAATAAAGAAATTATAAAATAAATTTTAAATTATTAATTGAATTTTAAAAAATTTATTTACGGAATATGTCTTATGTTTAATTAATTCTAGTAAATAAAATTAAATAACTAGAAAGAGTGAGTTACGTATGTCTAAAAAAAATATTAATAATAATGATCCGATATCAAAAGCAGTAGATTTATTACTAGAAAATACTGAAGATTTAACAACAGTTTTTAAAGAGGGAGGTTTATATAAATAATTAACAAAAAGATTAGTTGAAAAAATGTTGAATTCTGAAATGCAAAATTATTTAGGATATGAAAAAAATCAACATAATAATAGTGAAAATAATCGCAATGGTATAAATTCAAAAAAATTAATAACTCAACAAGGTAAAATTGAGATTAATGTACCACGAGATCGTAATAGTAATTTTGAGCCAGTAATAGTTGCAAAAAGACAAAGAAGATTTGATGCTTTTGATAAACAAGTTCTTTCATTATATGCCAAAGGCATGACTTTATCAGATATTAGAATGCAGTTACAAGAGCTATATCATGGTTCTGATATTAGTGAAAGTGTTATTAGTCAAATTACTGATGATGTTATTGATGATGTTAAAGCATGACAAAATCGGCCATTAGAAAGTGTTTATCCGATTGTTTATTTTGATTGTATAGTAGTTAAAGTACGACAAGATAAACGCATTATTAACAAATCAGTTTATATAGCACTAGTGGTTGATTTAGAGAGGCTTTTTAAAAATCTGTGTATCTTTTTACAAAGTTACTAGTTTAGATTAATTCTATCTTCAAATTTTATCATAAAATGAGCAATTGCTGTATTTCAATTTTGAATGGGCAGTGTTCATTTTTTTGTTATATTTTCAATTGCTAAGTAAAATATTTTAAAAACTGCCATATCATTTGGAAAAACTTTTTTATTTCTAATAACTTTTCGTAATTGACTATTAACAGATTCAATAGCATTTGTTGTATAAATCACTCTTTTGATTTCTGCATGATAACTAATAAAAACCATTAAATTATCTCAATTTTTATATCGTGATTTAGCAATTTGAGGATATTGTTTATTTCATTTACTTTCAAAAGATTCTAAAGCTTGCATTGCTTGTTCTTCACTACATGCACTATAAATTGGTTTTAAATATGTAACTAGTGATTTTCTATGTTTGTATGAAACATATTTTAAACTATTTCTAATTTGATGAACTATGCATAATTGATGTTCGGTTTTAGGATAAACTGATTGTATCGCTTCTGACATTTCTGTTAAATTATCACTACAAGCAATAAGAATATCATTTAAGCCTCGATTTTTCATTTCTGTGAAATTAGATAATCAAAACTTAGAACCTTCATTTTCACTAATTCATAAACCTAAAACATCTTTTTTACCTTCTAAATCAACTCCTAGTGCTATATAAACTGATTTGTTAATAATGCGTTTATCTTGTCGTACTTTAACTACTATACAATCAAAATAAACAATCGGATAAACACTTTCTAATGGCCGATTTTGTCATGCTTTAACATCATCAATAACATCATCAGTAATTTGACTAATAACACTTTCACTAATATCAGCACCATGATATAACTCTTGTAACTGCATTCTAATATCTGATAAAGTCATGCCTTTGGCATATAATAGACATATTCCGTAAATAAATTTAATCAATTGTCAATAATAATATTTATAAATTTTTTAGTGTTAATAATTATAGAAGTTAATATTTTTAAAAAAATACTTTAAAAATAAATTTATATTTCAAACACAAAAATTGTTAATATTATTTTTATATTAACTTGATAAAAATTTAAATTTTTAAAAAATATTAAAAATATTTTTTTATTTTAATAGTTTTGTTTTATTAAAAATTTCACAAAGTAAGTTAAATCTTAAGCACATAAGTCTAAATATACTTTTTCTACATTTATTTATTAAAATTTTGAATCTTTTTAATCAAGCAAAAACATGTTCAACTTTAATTCTAATTTTTGAAATAATTTTATTGTAGATTTTTTCTTGTTTAGTTAATTTTTTATTTTTAGTTTTTTTAATTGGTAATATAGTATTTTTATAAATATTTTGTATTCCTTGATATCCCAAATCACCAATAATTATTGTTTTTTCTGAAAATTCAAGATTTGAATTTTTTAATATTTGAAAATCATGTACTTTTCCATTATCAGCAAAAATATCAACAATTTTTTTATTAAAAAAGTCATATATAATTTTAAATTTTATAGAAAACATTCAACTTTTACCAGAAAAATATTCTAACTGTAGTTTTTTTTAGTTGGTCTTTCAATTTCAATTTCAGTTGAATCAATTAAATAAAATTGAAATTCATTTAAATCTTCTTGTTTTTTCTCAATTTTTGATTTATATTTTGTTTTTAAAAACTGATAATCTTTGTCATCACTAAGTTTATTTTCTACTCAAGTAATATTTCGAAAACAACTTGATGCACTCATTTTATATTTAATACTCATTTGGAAAAAGTATAATATTCTTTTCAGTATACTAAAGTCATCATCAATCTTTCTTCAACTGAAAGTTTATATTTTCTACCTTTATTTTTTTTAAATTTTCTATTTCAATTAATTTTGTTAACATTTCATCAAAATGAAAACGTTTTATACCAAAATATCTATAAAATTGTTCATTTTTTAATTTTTTTAAATTTTCAAAATTCATTTTTATCAACACCTTATTAATTTATTAATAAAGAAATTATAAAATAAATTTTAAATTATTAATTGACTTTTAAAAAATTTATTTACGGAATATGTCTAATGAAAGAACTTGTTGATCAAAACCATCAAATCTTCTTTGTCTTTTTGCAACTATTACTGGCTCAAAATTACTATTACGATCTCGTGGTACATTAATCTCAATTTTACCTTGTTGAGTTATTATTTTTTTTGAATTTATACCATCGCGAGCATTTTCACTAGTATTATGTTGATTTTTTTCATATCCTAAATAATTGTGCATTTCAGAATTCAACATTTTTTCAACTAATCTTTTTGTTAATTCTTTATATAAACCTCCCTCTTTAAATACGGTTTTTAAATCTTCAGTATTTTCTAGTATAAATCGGGACTTTCCTAAAAACTGTGTTTTTTAAATAAATTTTAGTTTTAAAATCACTAAGTTACACAGATTACTAAACATTACCAATAAATCTACTGCTTTTGATATTGGATTATTATTATTAATATTTTTTTAGACATAAGTAACTCACTCTTTCTAGTTATTTAATTTTATTTACTAGAATTAATTAAACATAGTTATTTTTGTAAGTTACACAGATTACTAAACATTACCAACCCAGTAGAAATGTGTTTCAATGCAAATCATAAAAGGTTTTTCTCATCTTCTTTTTTCAATACTTTTACAATTAGTTTGTTGCTGGTTTTCTCATAAACTCCAACAATCAAGGTTTTAAAAAACAAGGATCTTCCTTGTTTTTTAAAACCTAAATGTGAAAGATACATTTCATCCATCTGTGCTGCGCCATCATCAATGAACTCTGCATCTTGATTCCAAATTCTAGTTCTGATTTCATGACCCATTCTTCAAACTGTTTTATATGTCACACCCAATTCCCTTGCAACATCTGTTGATGGTATACCATGCTTTGTGTTTATTCATCTAAAGATGAGATAAAACCAAGATGTCAAAGGTGTTTTTGACTTGTGAAAAATGGTGTAATGAAGAATACTAAATGTTTGATGACATTTCAAACATCTTATTCTTCTCAAATCAGAAACATTCAAATTATAAGAAGCACACCTAATACATTTCATTACTTTCAACTTCGCTATATATTTCAAACAATCGTTTTCATTTTGAAATATGCTATTTAATTCATTTCAATTCATTTTTTCCTCCACACTAGTACATGTGGGGATAATTTCCAAAAATAAAATTATTAAAAATTTCAATTTCAATCTTTAATAATTTTATTTTATTTTTATATTGATTGTGAATTGGTATTATTTATAATTGTTATTCGTTGTTTGTCGTTTTTAATTGAACTTATTGCTTTAATGTTTATTTTTTTATTTGGTTCTGAAGTTTTAATTACTTTATATAATGGTACTTGTTTGTTATCTTTATTAAGATACTGATCACTAGTAATAGTAACAACAAGTTTTTCATTATTATTTAGTAATATTTCAACAAGAGATGTTGTTATTGGTGATTGTGGTTTAATTTTTCTTGAATTTGTTGTTGTTTTTTTCTTTAAAAACTTGTTTTTCTTTTTCTGTTATAAGATTTTCTGTCTTTTTACTATAGACATATTCCGTAAATAAATTTTTTAAAAGTCAATTAATAATTTAAAATTTATTTTATAATTTCTTTATTAATAAATTAATAAGGTGTTGATAAAAATGAATTTTGAAAATTTAAAAAAATTAAAAAATGAACAATTTTATAGATATTTTGGTATAAAACGTTTTCATTTTGATGAAATGTTAACAAAATTAATTGAAATAGAAAATTTAAAAAAACTAAAGGTAGAAAATATAAACTTTCAGTTGAAGAAAGATTGATGATGACTTTAGTATACTGAAAATAATATTATACTTTTTTCCAAATGAGTATTAAATATAAAATGAGTGCATCAAGTTGTTTTCAAAATATTACTTGAGTAGAAAATAAACTTAGTGATGACAAAGATTATCAGTTTTTAAAAAAAATATAAATCAAAAATTGATAAAAAAAAGAAGATTTAAATGAATTTCAATTTTATTTAATTGATTCAACTGAAATTGAAATTGAAAGACCAACTAAAAAAAACTACAGTTAGAATATTTTTCTGGTAAAAGTTCAATGTTTTCTATAAAATTTCAAATTATATATGACTTTTTTAATAAAAAAAATGTTGATCTTTTTGCTGATAATGGAAAAGTACGTGATTTTCAAATATTAAAAAATTCAAATCTTGAATTTTCAGAAAAAACAATAATTATTGGTGATTTGGGATATCAAGTAATACAAAATATTTATAAAAATACTATATTACCAATTAAAAAAACTAAAAATAAAAAATTAACTAAACAAGAAAAAATCTACAATAAAATTATTTCAAAAATTAGAATTAAAGTTGAACATGTTTTTGCTTGATTAAAAAGATTCAAAATTTTAATAAATAAATGTAGAAAAAGTATATTTAGACTTATGTACTTAAGATTTAACTTACTTTGTGAAATTTTTAATAAAACAAAACCATTAAAATAAAAAAATATTAAAAATATTTTTTTAAAAATTTAAATTTTTATCAAGTTAATATAAAAATAATATTAACAATTTTTGTGTTTGAAATATAAATTTATTTTTAAAGTATTTTTTTAAAAATATTAACTTCTATAATTATTAACACTAAAAAATTTATAAATATTATTATTGACAATTGATTAAATTTATTTACGGAATATGTCTTATATAGAACTTCTAAATATCTCCTTTTTTAAAAAAACCTATTTACTTTAAAATAAAAGTAAATAGGTAAAAAATTATATTAATTTTAGAAAAATTATATCATAGTATCTACATTTAATATATATATTTTTCATTTAGTCTTGTATTAGATAACTATTGTTTAATTAGAAATAGTTATTTCCTTAGAAGTTTTATAATTTAATTATTTATAAAAAATAAATGTATAGGAAATTAAATATCAATACTTATATAAGCGTTAATTATAATTTTCATCAAAAGTATTATTTTTTATGTTATTATATATTCAAAATTTAATAAATGTTCAATAACTGTTCATTCCTAATATAGTTATATTTCTATGTTAGGGTTTTTATTAAATTAAATTTTTAAAGAAAAGGAAAAAAGATTAAAAGAAATTCCTAAAGATAAAACTAAAACAAATTAATTAAAGTAGCAGTAAGCAATAGAACAGTTCTTGCTTATGCTTGAGACACCAGATTAGTCAATAAGAAACATTGTGAGGTTAAGTTACAAATTATGAAACAAATGATTATTTTTGTTTCTATTGTTACACCTGACTATGTAGAGATGAAAAACTTAGTTAAAAAATGACAAAAACAAGTAAGCGATTTAATAAATAAAACTGAAGTTCCAATCAGTGAATATAAAAAATTTTGTTTTAAAAAGAATTTCAGTACAATTATAAATAAAGATTGCATTTGCAATCTTTATTTATCTCTTTATATTAATTTTAAGTTATTTATTTTTTTTATTGATTTTACTTGGCATTTCTTGTAAATGAGTTACAATTGTATTAAAGTTTTAAAGGAACTTTAGAACAAAATATTTTGGTTTTTTTATAGAACTCGTTTAAATTTTTGTATTTAAATTAGGTTTTTTGTTTTATTATATCGTTTAAAGGAGTGAAAAATATGAAATCACAATTTTATAGAGATGGAATAATTTATTATGCAATGAGTTTAGAAAAGTGAGCAAATGTTGAAAATAAAACTTATTTTATAAAATATCATGATGTGATTTTAAAATTAACTGACATCATTAATTGGTATGATTTAAAAAATATTTCCGAAGTAAAAGTTTATAAGTTCTTAGCAGACGCTTTTAATAGTCGAATTTTAAAAGAAGTAGGGGATAACTAATGAAAATTAATTTAGAAGAATGCACAAATAATAAAATAAAATATTTAGAATCATTACCAGAAAAAACTAATGGAATGTCTTTAGTTATGTATCCAGTAAATTCATGAGCAGAAATAGTTAATAAATGTGCTTGTAGTAATTATAGTGATGAAGAAACAGCAGTAGTACTACAAACTAAAAAAGGTCCTAAAATATAAACCATTATAAAAAAATAAAAGGCGTATTAATTACGGCTTTTATTTTTTTATAATGGAGCGGGTGATGGGAATCGAACCCACGTCTTCAGCTTGGAAGGCTGTAATAATACCATTATACGACACCCGCAGTTATGTTAACCACCATGTATTTATATCATATTACTAAAATTAAAGTCAACTACTTTTGATAAACAAGTTAAAAAAAATTATTTTTTAATCTTTTTTTTCAATATGTTTATTTTTTTCTTTTTAAATAAAAGAAGTTTTTCTTTAAAGAAAAAATAAAAAATTACAAAAATAATTGAAGCTATAGCAAAAAAATGAGCAATTAATCATATAATTCAGAATTTATTAATATTTAAACTGAAAAGGAAAGTTGTACACAATATTGTGATAATTAGTGACAATGTTAAAAATACTAATAAAATTTGTTTTTTATTAGTAACTCATATTGGCATAATAAAAATAAATAGAATTATACTAGTAATTGGTCAAATCATAATTTGAATTGAAGTATTCATAATTTTGGCAACAAATGAGTTTTGAGATTTAGGAAAAAAATTATTAGTCATAAACATTAGTCAAACTAAAAATAAAAATAAAGAAGCAATTGTTAAAGTTATTTTGCTAATTAATAAAATTTGTTTTAATTTATTTTTTTCCATTTCACTCACCATTTAATAATAAGTATACTAAAATATTTTAAAAAATATTATTCTTTGTTTTTTTATTTTCTTTTTTGTTTTTTATGACTTTTAAAATCCATTATGACAAAGAAAATAAAAAGACCAATAATACTTACTGAAGAAATTACCATTAAAATAATTGCTCCAACATCCATTTTTTTTAACCTCTTTCAGTTTTTGTTTTTATTTTAAATAATTTATTAAAACCATTATGAATATTTTTATGATAAGTTAAGATAAAAGTTAAAAGTAAAACTAATCAAACACCAAGTGTTAGACCAACTGTACCATAGACAAAATTAGCATTGATAATATTAATAATAAAATCATAGATACCAGCAGCAATATTAATTAAAATAAAAATTGGTGCGATAATTAAAATTACTATTTTATATCCTTTTGTTCATTTCATTCATGAATTTTCATTATTATATAATTTTAATGTATCATATAGTTTTCAACCATATGGACTAATACCAATTAATAAAATAAACCCAATTATTAGTAATCAAATTTGTGCTACTCAGATTGCTAGCCCATTAAACAGCGCTGGTTAATTACTAAAGGTAAATAATAATGATACTGCCATTGCTCCTAATAATGATATTGCTAATACTTGTTTGCGCTTTAAATTAATTTCATATTCTAGACCATTTACCATTGATTCAACTTGACCAATTAGTGAGGACATACCCGCAAAGAAAAGTGTAACAAAAAATAATATTGCTAAAATATTTCCTAAAATAGGAATTTGATTATTAATAATAGCGAATAATTGTGGTATTACTTGGAAAATCAAAGCAGGACCTGCTTGAAATACATATTTAATATCAGTTTTACCTTGATTTTGAGCAATTGCACCTATTGAATTAAAAAAAATAATTGTTGTTAATATACCAATAACGATAGTAACAAAGGCTACTACAAAAGCTTGATTAGTACTATCTTGTTTTTCAGGATCATGAGCTGCATAAATATAAATGGTTCCTGTACATGTTGATAACATAAAGAATGATTGACCAAAAGCATTTTTTCATAATCCAGGATTTAATAATTCTTTAGCATCTAAATCAAACATTACATTTAATCCAAGCTTAGCACCCGATAATGTACTAGTATAAATTGCTAAAATAATAATCATTAAAAATAAAAATGGAATCATAATTTTATTGGCTTTTTCAATTCCTTTTTCAACACCACCTAATAGAATAATACCCAAAATAATTCATACACCAATTGTTGCAAGTAAAATCATTCAATTTAATTTACCTAGGCTATTTAAATCGCTAATATCTTGATCATTTGTTTGTTGTAAAATATTATGATAAAAATAAGAACCTTTATTTAAATTAGAAGTAAAAATAATAATAATATTAATTAAAGTTCATCCTACTAAAACACTATAATAAGTAATTAGTAAAATAACGGTTGTTGAATGCAATCAAGAGAAAAAAGCACCCTTTTTACCTCCAACATCACTAAAAAATTCAATATGATTTTTGCGATATTTATTACCAATTGTCATTTCAATAAATAAAACTGGTATTGCACAAATTACCATACATATTAAAAAAGGGATTAGAAAAGCACCATGATGGTTATACATTTGAGTTGGAAATCCTCAAATACCACCTAATCCTACTGCCGAACCAATTACTGAAAGTAAGAATCCTAATTTTGAGATATTTAAGCGTTGTTTTTTCATATTAATAAATGACCTCCTTTATAACAGTTAATTATACAAAAAAATATTTTATTAAAACCAATTTCAGTAAATAAAATTTTGTGATGTTATTTATTAATAATGTGTATTGAAAAATATATAGAAAATCAAAATTTTATTTTATTAAATAAAATGATATTATTAAAAATAAATAATAAGAAAAAAAACAAGGGTTTTGAGTAAATTTTAAAAAAGATTAATAAAAAATAAAACTTTTCCTTATATAAGGAAATAATAAAAATTTATTTTTTAGTGTTATTAATTTAATTATTTAAGTTTTTAAAATTATTTTTCATAATTTTAATATTAATAATTATATTACTTTCATTTATTTAATATAGGGTTATAATACAAGAAGTAATAAATAAAGACTAGAGTTTAGCTCATATTTAAGGATTGTAATTCTTAATATGGGTTTTTTTATATTAATTTTATTACTTTAAATTATTTTTTAGAAAGGATGAAAAATATGGATTTATCACCAGCAAGAAGTTATTCTTCTACAGAACAATTATTACCAAATGATTTAATATCAACTAATAATAGAAATAGGGTAGCACCTACTATAAGAGATGTATTACTTACTATTGGTAATTCAATGGTAACTGGGGGTAACTATTTATTATATCAAGATGGATTATTATCACTAGTACCAGCATTATGTTTTATGGTGGAAGGCGCAGTTAATTCAAAAATTTCGTTAACTAATTTAATATTAAGATATCGAAATATTAATAATGTAAGGATTAACAATTTATTAACAGGAGTAAGTTTTGCAACAGCACCATTATTACCGCTAGCAGTAACTTGACTTAACTGACCAACACCCAATCCAGATACATTACCTGTTACATATGCTTTTATTAAAGCAGCAGCAGCTTCAAGTTTAAATCACATAGTGACAATCAGTAAAAAAATATCAGAA
The DNA here is from genome assembly GCF_040369795.1 of Spiroplasma ixodetis. Classification (GTDB taxonomy): domain Bacteria; phylum Bacillota_I; class Bacilli_A; order Mycoplasmatales; family VBWQ01; genus Spiroplasma_E; species Spiroplasma_E ixodetis_B. Next base: position 384,782 of record NZ_AP028955.1, on the reverse strand, counting down.
TGTTGTGTACCTAATAATGAAGAAAATGTAATAAATCAACAACGTAATATATGACAAAAAATAGGCAATACAGCAGCAAGTTTATTAGCGCCAATAACTATTGCTAGTGCGATTACTGGTGTTAGTCTTTTTGCATATCATGAATTAAGTAATCCAAATAATAATGATGATGATCAACCATTTTATAAAAAAAGATCAATTGCTTTTTGAGCAACAATAGCTGGTTTTGCAACAGTTGGTACTGGTTTATTAATAAATACTGGAATGGAATTATATGAAAATTGATGTGTGGATGTTAATAATTTTGATGAAGAAGATACTTATGAAAATGTTTCTAGCAGTACATCTTCGCCATCATCATCAAGTTCTGAAGATAGTGATGATAATACTTCATTATTAAATAAATCTTTTAATCCAGAAAAAATTAATAATGGAGAGGAAACACAATTAGTCATGTCAACTTCTCATGTTGTTGAAATACCTGATCCTAAACCACTTAATATAGCAACATTAAATTCTGAAGAACGTTTGCCTATTAAACAACCATCTTCAGAACGTCGATTATCAGTTTAATAATATTTAATGTTATAAAAATAAAAAGGTATTCTTTTAAGAATACTTTTTTATACTAATAATTTAATATTAGTGGTGCCCAGAGCGGGACTCGAACCCGCATGATTTCTCGGTAGATTTTGAGTCTACTGCGTCTGCCATTTCGCCATCTGGACAAAATATAGTTTACTTATTTATAAAAAATGAGGAATACTTCCTCGTCATTAATAAATATATAAAATGGTGCCCAGAGCGAGACTCGAACTCGCACAACCTGTAAAAGTCATCGGATCTTAAGCCCGACGTGTCTGCCATTTCACCACCTGGGCATCAAATGGTGTCCCCGGCAAGGATCGAACTTGCGACACCTCGGTTAAAAGCCGAGTGCTCTACCGCTGAGCTACGAGGACAAATTAATAAAATATATGGCTGAGGTGGTTGGATTTGAACCAACGCATGACGGCGTCAAAGGCCGTTGCCTTACCGCTTGGCTACACCCCAATAAGTAATATGGTGGAGGGGGAGGGAGTCGAACCCCCGAACTCGAAGAGATCTGGTTTACAGCCAGGTGCAGTTGGCCACTTTGCTACCCCTCCATAAATAATAATGGTGCTGATGACAGGAATCGAACCTGCAACCTACGGTTTACAAAACCGTTGCTCTGCCGGATTGAGCTACATCAGCAGGTAAATGGTGGAGTATGACGGACTTGAACCGCCGACCTATTGCTTGTAAGGCAATTGCTCTCCCAGCTGAGCTAATACTCCTTATTTTTTGTTTTATTAGAATTATTTATTCTTAAAAAACCTTAATCATTATAATAGATATTTTTCACATTTACAATTATTTTTTAAAGATAATGTAAAATTATTTTATTTTTAATTATTTTTTAAAAGAAAACTTAAGAGAAAAAACCAAAAAAAATGAGGCTTTTTAAAAATCTGTGTATCTTTTTACAAAGTTACTAGTTTAGATTAATTCTATCTTCAAATTTTATCATAAAATGAGCAATTGCTGTATTTCAATTTTGAATTGGCATTGTTCATTTTTTTGTTATATTTTCAATTGCTAAGTAAAATATTTTAAAAACTGCCATATCATTTGGAAAAACTTTTTTATTTCTAATAACTTTTCGTAATTGACTATTAACAGATTCAATAGCATTTGTTGTATAAATAACTCTTTTGATTTCTGCAGAATAACTAATAAAAACCATTAAATTATCTCAATTTTTATATCATGATTTAGCAATTTGAGGATATTGTTTATTTCATTTACTTTCAAAAGATTCTAAAACTTGCATTGCTTGTTCTTAACTACATGCACTATAAATTGGTTTTAAATCTGTAACTAGTGATTTTCTATGTTTGTATGAAACATATTTTAAACTATTTCTAATTTGATGAACTATGCATAATTGATGTTCGGTTTTAGGATAAACTGATTGTATTGCTTATGACATTCCTGTTAAATTGTCACTACAAGCAATAAGAATATCATTTAAGCCTCGATTTTTCATTTCTGTGAAATTAGATAATCAAAACTTAGAACCTTCATTTTTGCTAATTCATAAACCTAAAACATCTTTTTTACCTTCTAAATCAACTCCTAGTGCTATATAAACTGATTTGTTAATAATGCGTTTATCTTGTCGTACTTTAACTACTATACAATCAAAATAAACAATCGGATAAACACTTTCTAATGGCCGATTTTGTCATGCTTTAACATCATCAATAACATCATCAGTAATTTGACTAATAACACTTTCGCTAATATCAGCACCATGATATAACTCTTGTAACTGCATTCTAATATCTGATAAAGTCATGCCTTTGGCATATAATGAAAGAACTTGTTGATCAAAACCATCAAATCTTCTTTGTCTTTTTGCAACTATTACTGGCTCAAAATTACTATTACGATCTCGTGGTACATTAATCTCAATTTTACCTTGTTGGGTTATTAATTTTTTTGAATTTATACCATTACGAGCATTATCACTATTATTATGTTGATTTTTTTCATATCCTAAATAATTTTTCATTTCAGAATTCAACATTTTTTCAACTAATCTTTTTGTTAATTCTTTATATAAACCTCCCTCTTTAAAAACTGTTGTTAAATCTTCAGTATTTTCTAATAATAAATCTACTGCTTTTGATATTGGATCATTATTATTAATATTTTGTTTTTTAGACATACGTAACTCACTCTTTCTAGTTATTTAATTTTATTTACTAGAATTAATTAAACATAGTTATTTTTGTAAGTTACACAGATTACTAAACATTACCAAAAAAATAATTTTATGTTAAATATTACTATTTTATACCTATTTTCAGTTTTTATATATTTTAAATATAATATTTTTTTATAGTTTGCTACAATTTTTTTGAGCCATATTTATATTAAAAAAAAGTGAAAATTTATGCAAAAAATTTCAAAAAAATTATCAAAGTTAGATAAAATTAGCTTTTACGTATTTATAACTATGTTAATAGTAATGATTTTAGGATTAATTTTAATCGGAACAGTATCTTGAACAGTTAAACCTCTAGGAGCTAAAGTGGCTGAAAGTCATGATGGGTTTTTAATTTTAATAAATTCTCATCCTTGAACTATTGGAGATTTTATTAAGGGTAGTATAACTAATTTTGGTGTTACTATGTCATTAACTGATTATTTTGATAAATTAAAAATTGCATTTGCTGCATTAGGTGGAACTGCAACTTTAACAGGCCCAGCAGCACAGTTACAAATAGGATTAATCTTATCGGTTATTGCTACTCCAATCTTATTGTTTACAATTATTATTATTTTTGGATACAGTTGTTATTTAAAAGTAGTGAAAAAAATAAAAATAGCAATTTATTAATTTTAAAAAATTATTATTTTTCACATTAAAGTAAGAATTTTTTTATTTATTTTATAGTAGTAATATAACAATGATATAATTAAAAAAAATAGGTGATAATAATGATAACTAAAAATTGATGAAAAAAATTACCTCTTGATGAAAAAATAATTACTATTTTATTTTTTTCTGGTTTTATATTTTTATTATTAGGGTTAATTATGTTATTAAGTATTAAAATAGAAAACATTTTTAATGGATTTAATTTTATTTATATAAATGGTGTAATTGATAGTTTAACATATCAAAGTAGTCAAGGAATAACAGTAGATATTTTCTTTTTAAAGGTAGGGATTATTTTTACTATTTTCTTAATGCCAATTTGTTCTAGCTGTAGTATAATTTGATTTATTATTAAACGATTAATTTTTAAAAAATAGAGGTGAATAATGAAAAATAATGATTCATTTATTGAAATGATAAATAAAACTTTGGATAAAACGGTTAATTTAGATTTTAAAACTTTAAAAGGTCATAATATTATATTTATTGTTGATATGGTTAATGGCTTTGCTAAAAAAGGAAATTTATTTTCACCTAATATTAATTCAATTATTAAACCAATTAAAAATTTATTAGCAAAAGTAAATACTAATGAAACCAAAGTTATTGCTTTTAATGATGCTCATAATGAACATAGTCCCGAATTCCATACTTTTCCTAGTCATTGTTTGGAAAATACTGTTGAATCAGAGTTAGTAGAAGAATTAAAATTTGACAATATTAAGATTATTAAAAAAAATAGTACTAATGGTTTTTTTGCTTTTGATTTTAAGCCAAATTTACAATGGGATAACATTATTATTGTTGGTTGTTGTACTGATATTTGTATTTATCAATTTGCTATTAGTTGTAAAACTTGATTTAATCAGCACAATAAAGAAGTAAATGTTATTGTTCCGATGGCAATGACAAATACTTATGATCAACCAGAGCATCCAACTCATATTTTAAATCAATATGCATGATATTCAATGCTTAAAAATGGCATTACTATTGTTAAGGATGTTATTTAATTAAATGAAATAAATGAAAAATTATCTTTCATTTTTATTGAATGTATTAATCAAGGTTTTTCTGAAGAAAAAGCACAATATTCTATTCAAGAACAAATAACTAAGTATATAGTAGAAAGTTTTTTAATTAAAGAACAAAAAATGGTAAATGAAATAAATCAATTTGATTTTATAAATGCGCCATCAACTAGTATTGGTATATATAGCTAACTAAAGTAATGTTTACTCATAAATAATGTAAAATAATAATATGTAATTTAAACAGTTTTTTAATTTAAAAGTACAATTCAGCAATATTTAAAATAGATTAGGAAGATTAAATTATGCCAAAACCATACAGTGAAGACTTACGAAGAAAAGTAATAGAAGCCTATGAAAGTAAAAACATGAAAATTAAAGAAATTTGTAAAGTGTTCAATATTACTAGAAAGACTTTATTCTTATGAAGAAAAAGAAAAAAAGAAACTGGGCATATAAAACCAATTTTGAATTATCAAAAAGGACATAGCCACAAAATAAAGGATTTAGATGAATTAAAAAATTATTTAGCGTAAAATAAAGATGTTACAGTTCAAAAAGTAATTGAAAAATTTGGTGATATGACTAAAGAAACAGTTTATAACTATTTCAAAAAACTAAATTATTCATATAAAAAAACTTTTTTATATGAATAAAGAGATAAAAATAAACAAGAATATTTTTTAAAAGAAATAGCTAAAATAATGAATGAAGATTTAGTATATATTGATGAATCTGGAATTGATGATAATGAATTTTATAAATATGGTTGATCTGAAAAAGGTAAAAGATTATTTGATAATAAACCCGCATATAAAATAAAAAGAATGATTATAATTGGTTCACTAAATAAAGGTAAATTAAAAGCCCTATGAGCGTTTGAAGGACATTGCAACAGTAAAATTTTTGAATCATATGTAAAAAATATACTAATTCCAGTATTAAAGCGTGGACAAATTATAGTTTTAGATAATGCAACGTTTCATAAATCTAAATTAACACAACAATTAATTGAAAATACTGGATGCAAACTATTATTTCTTCCGCCATATTCTCCTAATTTAAATCCAATTTAACATTTTTGATTTGCTATAAAACATAATATAAGAAAAATATTACCAAATTATTGACCAAATATTAAAAAAGCGATTGATTTTGTTTTTCAAGATATGAGTAAAATAATAATATGTAATTTAAACAGTTTTTGAATTTAAAATTACAATTCAGCAATATTTAAAATATATTAGGAAGATTAAATTATGCCAAAACCATACAGTAAAGACTTACGAAGAAAAGTAATAGAAGCCTATGAAAGTAAAAAAATGAAAATTAAAGAAATTTGTAAAGTGTTTAATATTACTAGAAAGACTTTATTCTTATGAAGAAAAATAAAAAAAGAAACTGGACATATAAAACCAATTTTGAATTATCAAAAAGGACATAGCCACAAAATAAAGGATTTAGATGAATTAAAAAATTATTTAGCACAAAATAAAGATGTTACAGTTCAAAAAGTGATTGAAAAATTTGGTGATATGACTAAATAAACAGTTTATAACTATTTCAAAAAACTAAATTATACATATAAAAAAACTTTTTTATATGAACAAAGAGATAAAAATAAACAAGAAGATTTTTTAAAAGAAATAGCTAAAATAATGAATGAAGATTTAGTATATATTAGACATATTCCGTAAATAAATTTTTTAAAAGTCAATTAATAATTTAAAATTTATTTTATAATTTCTTTATTAATAAATTAATAAGGTGTTGATAAAAATGAATTTTGAAAATTTAAAAAAATTAAAAAATGAACAATTTTATAGATATTTTGGTATAAAACGTTTTCATTTTGATGAAATTTTAACAAAATTAATTGAAATAGAAAATTTAAAAAAAACTAAAGGTAGAAAATATAAACTTTCAGTTGAAGAAAGATTGATGATGACTTTAGTATACCGAAAAGAATATTATACTTTTTCCCAAATGAGTATTAAATATAAAATGAGTGCATCAATTTGTTTTCGAAATATTACTTGAGTAGAAAATAAACTTAGTGATGACAAAGATTATCAGTTTTTAAAAATAAAATATAAATCAAAAATTGAGAAAAAACAAGAAGATTTAAATGAATTTCAATTTTATTTAATTGATTCAACTGAAATTGAAATTGAAATACCAACTAAAAAAAACTACAGTTATAATATTTTTCTGGTAAAAGTTGAATGTTTTCTATAAAATTTCAAATTATATATGACTTTTTTAATAAAAAAAATGTTGATATTTTTGCTGATAATGGAAAAGTACATGATTTTCAAATATTAAAAAATTCAAATCTTGAATTTTCAGAAAAAACAATAATTATTGGTGATTTGGGATATCAAGGAATACAAAATATTTATAAAAATACTATATTACCAATTAAAAAAACTAAAAATAAAAAATTAACTAAACAAGAAAAAATCTACAATAAAATTATTTCAAAAATTAGAATTAAAGTTGAACATGTTTTTGCTTGATTAAAAAGATTCCAAATTTTAATAAATAAATGTAGAAAAAGTATATTTAGACTTATGTACTTAAGATTTAACTTACTTTGTGAAATTTTTAATAAAACAAAACCATTAAAATAAAAAAATATTTTTAATATTTTTTTAAAAATTTAAATTTTTATTAAGTTAATATAAAAATAATATTAACAATTTTTGTGTTTGAAATATAAATTTATTTTTAAAGTATTTTTTTAAAAAAATTAACTTCTATAATTATTAACACTAAAAAATTTATAAATATTATTATTGACAATTGATTAAATTTATTTACGGAATATGTCTATTGATGAATCTGGAATTGATGATAATGAATTTTATAAATATGGTTGATCTGAAAAAGGTAAAAGATTATTTGATAATAAACCCGCATATAAAATAAAAAGAATGAGTATAATTGGTTCACTAAATAAAGGTAAATTAAAAGCCCTATGAGCATTTGAAGGACATTGCAACAGTAAAATTTTTGAATTATATGTAAAAAATATACTAATTCCAGTATTAAAGTGTGGACAAATTATAGTTTTAGATAATGCAAAGTTTCATAAATCTAAATTAACACAACAATTAATTGAAAATGCTGGATGCAAACTATTATTTCTTCCACCATATTCTCCTAATTTAAATCCAATTGAACATTTTTGATTTGCTATAAAACATAATATAAGAAAAATATTACCAAATTATTGACCAAATATTAAAAAAGAGATTGATTTTGTTTTTCAAGATATGAGTAAACATTACTTTAGTTAGCTATATATCATTTACCATCATTTAAAATACAACTTAACTTATAATTACATTTATTTAAATTATTATTTGCAAAAAAATGTCATAATATAATATTGTAAATTAATAAGTAAAGAACAACTAAGTAAGTTATATAAAAACCATTCTGAAAAGAATGGTTTTTATATGTTTTATTAAATTTATTATTAGGAAATTATTTTTTACCTAATAATGTAAACATTTTCTTTTTGTATACTTCAACACCAGGTTGGTTAAATGGGTCAACACCCAATAATTTTGCGCTAACAGCACAAACCTTCATAAAGAAATAACTAGCATAACCAAACATTTTGCTATCCATTGTATCCCATTCTAATAAAATATTTGTAGTTTTTCCTACTATTTCATCACTATGAGCTTCAATAGTTCCTTGTAAGGCAATATTATTAATTTCATGTAAAGAATGTTTTGTTAAATAATTTAATTGATCATTGTTTTCTTTATCAAGTGGAATTTTGATATCTTCATTAGGTTTTTTGATTTTTATTACTGTTTCAAAAAACATTTTTGAACCTTCTTGAATAAATTGGCCCATTGAATGTAAATCAGTTGAAAAAACAACACTAACTGGTAATAATCCTTTGCCATCCTTACCTTCTGATTCACCAAATAATTGTTTTCATCATTCACATAACATTTGCATTTGTAATTCATAGACTACTAAAATTTCAACTGCTTTATTATTATTTTTATGTAAATGATAGCGAGAAACTGCATATAAATAAGCATCATTAACATCAATTTTATCGCTTTTACATTCTTTTGCTGCTAATTGTGCACCAGCAATAATTTCTTCACAGTTAATCCCTGCTACCATCATCGGAAAAATACCAACAGGAGTTAAAACAGAGTATCTACCACCGATATTATCGGGGATAACAAAGTTTTCATATCCTTCTTTTTTTGCCAAATCATGGAGTACTCCTCTTGTTTTATCAGTAGTAGCGATAATTCTGTTATTAACAATATTCTTATTTTTCTTTTGTTTAATTAATAGTTCTTTTAACAAACGAAAGGCAATTGCTGGTTCAGTAGTAGTTCCTGATTTAGAAATAACATTAATGGCAAATTCTTTATCTTTTAAATATGATAAAACTTGGTGAACATAAGTTGAACTCATAGTATTACCCATATAAATTACTTTAACAGGAGCAGTATTATTAAATAAACCTTGCACCATATCAATTCCTGCTCTAGCACCTAAATATGATCCACCAATACCAATTACTACTAAAACTTGTATTTTTTTTTGTAGTTTCAATGCTAGAGTTTTCATCCGCTTTCAAGAGTCTTGAAAAGTAATGTCTTTTTGGTATGCAAATGGAAAATCAATTCATCCTAATCAACCATCTTCATTTTTAGCATTACTTTCCAGTTCGACGTTAATCGCCGTTACTTTTTCTTGATATAAAGTTGATAATTCTTTCATATCTAAATTAGTAAACTTTAAATTAGTTTTTATCACTATTCTATAACCTCCTTATATTATTTAAAATTAAAATATTAATTCGTAATAATACTATTTAATATTTATAATAAAAATATAGTTGTAAAAATTTTAGGTTGGAAGAAAAATAGTATTTTAATTATTTTCTTCTTTTTTAAATCAATTATCAACAGTTTCTCTTATTGGTGCAAATCCTTTACCATTTTCTTCAATTGAAGAATTATTCTTTTCAACTAATCCTTGTTCTTTTGTACTTAAACTTAATTGTTGTTTAGTATGATCAATACCCGTTATTTCTGCTTTAACTGATGTACCAATTGTAAAATAATCACTAACATTTTTAACAAATTTAGGGGTAATACGACTAATGTGAATTAAACCAGAAAATCCATTTGGACACTTACAAAAAACTCCAAATTCCTTTATTCCAGTTGGAGTTACGGTAATAATGTCACCAACTTGAAATTGTTGAACATTTGATTCATTTTCTTCATTTTTAATAATTGTACTCATAATAAGTTAATTCCTCTTTCTTTTGTATAATTTAATAATACATAAAAATATTATAACATTATATTTAATCTTGAAGTTAAAATTAATAATATTAATTTTATGAATTTCTAAACATTAGAATGAGAAATTATTAATTGATTTTAAATTTAAAGATTATTAGAATATTAAATTTGTTAGCAACTTGTTTGTTTTTAAAGAAATGAATGTTATTTGTAACAATATCACTAATTTTTTTAATATTTTTCTTTATTTTATACTTAAAACGGTAATTTAAAATAAATAATAAAATTAAAACTTAGATAAAAAAATATTTTTTGTTAAAATATAATTGATTTGATTTATGAAAGAAGTAATGATTATGAAACAATATTTAGATTTATGTCAATATGTTTTAGAAAAAGGATATAAAAAAGCTGATAGAACAGGCATTGGTACTGTTTCTACTTTTGGTTATCAAATGCGCTTTGATTTACAAAAAGGTTTTCCCATATTAACTACAAAAAAAGTTAATTTTGCTTCTATTGTTCATGAGTTATTATGATTTATTGCTGGTGATACTAATATTGAATATTTAGTTAAAAATAATGTTAGAATTTGAAATGAGTGACCTTATAAGAAATTTATGGAAAGTAAAAAATATCAAAATGAAACTTTAGAAGAATTTGTTGAAAAAATTAAAACTGATCATCAATTCGCTCTTGAATTTGGTGATTTAGGACCTGTTTATGGTAGACAATGACGTAATTTTAATGGTGTTGATCAGTTGCAGAAGTTAATAGAAAATTTAAAAAACAATCCTTTTTCACGAAGACACATTTTATCAGCATGAAATCCTGCGGAAATTAAAAATATGGCACTACCACCATGTCATACTTTAATTCAATTTTACGTTTCTGATGATAAAAAATTATCTTGTCAATTATATCAACGTAGTGCAGATATTTTTTTAGGAGTTCCTTTTAATATTGCTTCTTATGCATTATTAACAATAATGTTAGCACAAATATGTGGCTATCAGTTAGGAGAATTTATTCACACTTTAGGTGATGCTCATATTTATAGTAATCATTTTTCACAAATTAATGAACAATTAAGTAGAAAACCAAAATCATTACCAATTTTAGTTATTAATAAAAATATTACTAATTTATTTAATTTTAAATTTGAAGATTTTAAATTAGAACAATATGATCCATATCCGTTGATTAGAGGTCAGGTTGCAGTATAATGGTAATTTTAGTTTGAGCAATGACCAAAGAAAAGGTAATTGGTTTTAATAATAAATTGCCCTGAAAAATTAAAGAAGAAATGCAATATTTTCAGATCATTACTTTAAATAAAAATGTATTAATGGGTTCAAAAACTTTTGAAAGTATTGGCAAACCATTAAAAAATCGTTACAATATAGTTGTTACTAATCATCAAGAACGTTATCAACAATTTCTAAATGATAATAATATTACTTTCACAAATGATATTATTTCATATTTAAAACAATATCAAGGTAATAAAAAAACAGATATTTATATTATTGGTGGTGCTGAAATTTATAAGCAGACATGAGATTATGCTGATTTTTTATATGTTTCAGTCATTAAAAATTTATATAATGGTGATCTTTTATTTCCTATTAGTAATTTTTCTGATTTTAAATTAATCAAAACAACAGAATTTGCAGAATTTGTGGCGAATGTGTATCAAAGAAAGGAAAAAAAATAATAATGAACATTTGAAAAGCAATTTTAACTTGACCTTATTTATTACAAACTTATAGTAAATCAGGTTCAATGACAAGAAAGGTATTAAAAGACCCAAGTTTAGTTTCTGAAGCAAAACGATATATTTGATTGAAAAAACGTGTGCGTTATATTAAATGATTATATAATATTAAATTAACCGTTCATAACATTGAGAATTGACCAAAAAGAAAAGGCTGTGTAATGGTTGCCAATCATCAATCAAATTTTGATCCATTATTAGTATTATCGGTAAATGATTATAGTTTATATGCGCCTTTAGGTTTTATTGCAAAAGAAGAATTAAAAAAAAGCCATTTGGCACGAAGATTTATTTTTTTAATTGATGTTTTATTTATTGATCGTAATAATCCACGAACAGCCGTTACAGCTTTTCAAGAAGCAAAGGAATTAATTAGAATTCCGCGTACAATGATGATTTTTCCAGAAGGAACAAGAAGTCATCAACAAGAAATGCAAGAATTTAAAGCAGGTGCTTTTAATATGGCATATCAATCTTATGTACCAATTATTCCTGTTACTATTATTAATTCTTATCAAATTTTTGATCGAAAATATAAAGGCAAAAAAGATATTCATCTTATTTTTCATAAGCTAATTGAGCCAAGTGAATTTATTAAATTATCTACTGATGTATTATCAAAGCAAGTATTTAATATTATTGAAAAAGGAATTGATGATTTTAACAATAATAAAATTTAAGTAGTAATAATAAAAGGTTGTTAATTAACAACCTTTTATTATGTTTAAGAGTCAATAATTAATTTCTGATGTGATTTTTGTTTTTTATAATTACGTAAATTTTTTACTGATGTAATTATTAGTGAAGAAGATGTATATCAAATTATTACGATAATTAATCATAGTAGGATATTAATAAATTGTTCTTTATTTAAGCCAAGACCATTTTGTAATAATAAGAATACACTTAAGTAAGCACAAATAAGACCAATTGATCCACCTAATGTGAAAGCAATTGCTGGTTTAATTTAATAGTTTTTATCTTTAATAGACATATTCCGTAAATAAATTTAATCAATTGTCAATAATAATATTTATAAATTTTTTAGTGTTAATAATTATAGAAGTTAATATTTTTAAAAAAATACTTTAAAAATAAATTTATATTTCAAACACAAAAATTGTTAATATTATTTTTATATTAACTTGATAAAAATTTAAATTTTTAAAAAAATATTAAAAATATTTTTTTATTTTAATGGTTTTGTTTTATTAAAAATTTCACAAAGTAAGTTAAATCTTAAATACATAAGTCTAAATATACTTTTTCTACATTTATTTATTAAAATTTTGAATCTTTTTAATCAAGCAAAAACATGTTCAACTTTAATTCTAATTTTTGAAATAATTTTATTGTAGATTTTTTCTTGTTTAGTTAATTTTTTATTTTTAGTTTTTTTAATTGGTAATATAGTATTTTTATAAATATTTTGTATTCCTTGATATCCCAAATCACCAATAATTATTAGACATATTCCGTAAATAAATTTAATCAATTGTCAATAATAATATTTATAAATTTTTTAGTGTTAATAATTATAGAAGTTAATATTTTTAAAAAAATACTTTAAAAATAAATTTATATTTCAAACACAAAAATTGTTAATATTATTTTTATATTAACTTGATAAAAATTTAAATTTTTAAAAAAATATTTTTAATATTTTTTTATTTTAATGGTTTTGTTTTATTAAAAATTTCACAAAGTAAGTTAAATCTTAAGTACATAAGTCTAAATATACTTTTTCTACATTTATTTATTAAAATTTTGAATCTTTTTAATCAAGCAAAAACATGTTCAACTTTAATTCTAATTTTTGAAATAATTTTATTGTAGATTTTTTCTTGTTTAGTTAATTTTTTATTTTTAGTTTTTTAATTGGTAATATAGTATTTTTATAAATATTTTGTATTACTTGATATCCCAAATCACCAATAATTATTGTTTTTTCTGAAAATTCAAGATTTGAATTTTTTAATATTTGAAAATCATGTACTTTTCCATTATCAGCAAAAATATCAACAATTTTTTTATTAAAAAAGTCATATATAATTTGAAATTTTATAGAAAACATTCAACTTTTACCAGAAAAATATTCTAACTGTAGTTTTTTTTAGTTGGTCTTTCAATTTCAATTTCAGTTGAATCAATTAAATAAAATTGAAATTCATTTAAATATTCTTGTTTTTTATCAATTTTTGATTTATATTTTGTTTTTAAAAACTGATAATCTTTGTCATCACTAAGTTTATTTTCTACTCAAGTAATATTTCGAAAACAACTTGATGCACTCATTTTATATTTAATACTCATTTGGAAAAAGTATAATATTCTTTTCAGTATACTAAAGTCATCATCAATCTTTCTTCAACTGAAAGTTTATATTTTCTACCTTTAGTTTTTTTTAAATTTTCTATTTCAATTAATTTTGTTAACATTTCATCAAAATGAAAACGTTTTATACCAAAATATCTATAAAATTGTTCATTTTTTAATTTTTTTAAATTTTCAAAATTCATTTTTATCAACACCTTATTAATTTATTAATAAAGAAATTATAAAATAAATTTTAAATTATTAATTGACTTTTAAAAAATTTATTTACGGAATATGTCTATTGATGAATCTGGAATTGATGATAATGAATTTTATAAATATGGTTGATCTGAAAAAGGTAAAAGATTATTTGATAATAAACCCGCATATAAAATAAAAAGAATGAGTATAATTGGTTCACTAAATAAAGGTAAATTAAAAGCTCTATGAGCATTTGAAGGACATTGCAACAGTAAAATTTTTGAATCATATGTAAAAAATATACTAATTCCAGTATTAAAGCGTGGACAAATTATAGTTTTAGATAATCCAACGTTTCATAAATCTAAATTAACACAACAATTAATTGAAAATGCTGGATGCAAACTATTATTTCTTCCACCATATTCTCCTAATTTAAATCCAATTGAACATTTTTGATTTGCTATAAAACATAATATAAGAAAAATATTACCAAATTATTGACCAAATATTAAAAAAGCGATTGATTTTGTTTTTCAAGATATGAGTAAACATTAATTTAGTTAGATATACAATATATTTTTTCAAAGATAAAACTAAATAAAAAAACTATTTATTTGATTTTAAGCAAATTAATAAAAACACCTATAAGTTTTATTTTAATATATAATTTTTCATAAGACATATTCCGTAAATAAATTTTTTAAAAGTCAATTAATAATTTAAAATTTATTTTATAATTTCTTTATTGATAAATTAATAAGGTGTTGATAAAAATGAATTTTGAAAATTTAAAAAAATTAAAAAATGAACAATTTTATAGATATTTTGGTATAAAACGTTTTCATTTTGATGAAATGTTAACAAAATTAATTGAAATAGAAAATTTAAAAAAACTAAAGGTAGAAAATATAAACTTTCAGTTGAAGAAAGGTTGATGATGACTTTAGTATACTGAAAAGAATATTATACTTTTTTCCAAATGAGTATTAAATATAAAATGAGTGCATCAAGTTGTTTTCGAAATATTACTTGAGTAGAAAATAAACTTAGTGATGACAAAGATTATCAGTTTTTAAAAACAAAATATAAATCAAAAATTGAGAAAAAACAAGAAGATTTAAATGAATTTCAATTTTATTTAATTGATTCAACTGAAATTGAAATTGAAAGACCAACTAAAAAAAACTACAGTTAGAATATTTTTCTGGTAAAAGTTGAATTTTCAGAAAAAACAATAATTATTGGTGATTCGGGATATCAAGGAATACAAAATATTTATAAAAATACTATATTACCAATTAAAAAAACTAAAAATAAAAAATTAACTAAACAAGAAAAAATCTACAATAAAATTATTTCAAAAATTAGAATTAAAGTTGAACATGTTTTTGCTTGATTAAAAAGATTAAAAATTTTAATAAATAAATGTAGAAAAAGTATATTTAGACTTATGTACTTAAGATTTAACTTACTTTGTGAAATTTTTAATAAAACAAAACCATTAAAATAAAAAAACATTAAAAATATTTTTTTAAAAATTTAAATTTTTATTAAGTTAATATAAAAATAATATTAACAATTTTTGTGTTTGAAATATAAATTTATTTTTAAAGTATTTTTTTAAAAATATTAACTTCTATAATTATTAACACTAAAAAATTTATAAATATTATTATTGACCATTGATTAAATTTATTTACGGAATATGTCTATATATGAAAATAACTTAAATGATATTTAACATTAAAAAAACATTTTTTTAATTTTCATAAAGCAAAAATGGTTTACAAAAAATATTAACTAGATATAGTAAATTATTATTTTTTTAACAATAATATCTGTATACTAAAATTATATGAAAAATAAAATAGTATTTTACACAAAAATGTTAACACTATATAATAAGAGTTTTTATTAATATAAAAAAGGAGTAAGAAATGCGTTTTATAGATGTAACAAAATTAAAAGTTACTGCTGGCAAAGGTGGTGATGGTGTTGTTGCTTTTCGTCGTGAACTTTACGTAGCCAAAGGCGGTCCATCTGGTGGAGATGGAGGAAGAGGCGGTAATATTATCTTTATTGGCGATTCGGGTATGAATACTCTATTAGACTTATGTAAAAATAAAGAAATAACTGCTGAAGACGGTAAAAATGGCGCACCCAAAAATATGCATGGACGTAAAGGAACCAATACTTATGTAAAAGTTCCGTTGGGTACTATTATTAGAGATAACAAAACTCAAAATATTCTTGGTGATATTATTAAAGATAAACAAGAAATAATAATTGCTGTCGGTGGTCTTGGTGGACTAGGAAATGCTCGTTTTGCTTCGGCAATAAATCGAGTACCTAAAATATGTGAAAAAGGAATGCCTGGACAACATTTTGAAATAATTTGTGAGTTGAAATTATTGGCTAATGCCGGATTAGTTGGGTTGCCTAACGCTGGTAAATCAACATTATTAGGAGCTATTTCTGCTTCAACTCCAACAGTTGCTGATTATCCTTTTGCTACTCTTAATCCGCATTTAGGTGTTGTTAAAGTTGATAAAAATAATAATTTTGTTATGGCGGATTTGCCTGGATTAATAGCGGGAGCTAGTTTAGGAAAAGGACTAGGTTTACAATTTTTGCGTCATATTGAACGTTGTCAAGTTTTAGTACATATGATTGATATTAGTGATAAGACTCAAGATCATTTTTTAAATTATCAATTAATTATGAGTGAATTAGAAAGTTATAATAAAGATTTGACAAAAAAACCGCATTTAATTGTTGCAAATAAAATTGATTTACCAGATGCAGAAACTAATTTAGAGAAATTAAAAGAACAAATTAAATTACCAATAATTGCAATTTCTGCTATGAAACATATTAGTTTGGATATATTAATTAAAGATATTGCTAAAGATGTTGAAAAAGAACAACTGCATCAAGTTAATAATGATGCAAATAATGAAGAACATATTCTTTATGAATATATTAATAAAGAAGAAGTTCCACAAGTTTTTATTACTAAAATTGCAAGTAATCAATGAACTATTTCTGGTAAAACCGTTGAATTAATATATCAAAAAAATCCTTTAAATAATTATCATAATATTTTATTATTTAAAATTAAATTACAAGATTTAGGAATTTATGATGAATTAAGAAAGCAAGGAATAAAAAAAGGTGATCATGTTAAGATTTTTAATTATGATATGATTTGAGAAGAATAATAAAAAAGGGCAAAGGGAAATAGGAAATGAAAATAGTAATTAGTTTATTGGTAGTTATTTTAATTATTAGTAGTATTGGTAGCTTAATAATTTATATGCAAATTAAAAAAAGTCAGAATGTTACTAGCGACCCAATCGCACAAGACTTTTTAAAAATGCAAGTAGAAACTTTAAAAGAACAATTAAATGATTTTAAAATATCATGAAATGGTTCAGATCGTGATAAAACCGAAAAATTAATTAATTTAATGAGCAATATTGATAATTTTCAAAAAAATTTAGATAAAAAAGAAGATGATTATAAACGCAATGCTGATGTCATTCAAAGACAAGTAGTAGATGTTATTAAAGATTTAGCAAAGTTACAAGAATCATCAACTGTTTTAGGAAAAATTAATGATAATATTCAAAGTTTACAAGAAGTTTTTATTAATACTAAAAAACGTGGTAATGTTGGTGAATTTGTTTTAGAAAAAATTTTGACTAATATGTTGGGTTCAAATCAAAAATTATGAGAACGACAATATAAAACAATTGATGGCAAAGTTGTTGATGCCTATGTAAAAACAGATTCTGAAAAAGAAGGAATTGCTATTGATTCAAAGTTTTCAATTGATAACTATCAAAGGTATTTAGTAAGTGAAGATATTAAAGTTAAAGAAAATTATTTAAAAGATTTTCGTAATGATATTCGTAAACGAATTGATGAAGTTGGAAAATATATTAATATTAAAAATAAGATTTCTAGCGCAGTAATGTTTATTCCTTCTGAAGAAATATTTGCTTTTATTTACGCACAATTTGCTGATGATATTATTGAATATGCTTTTAAGAAACGTGTTTGAATTACCTCTCCTACTACTTTATCTGCTGTTTTATTTACAGTTGATAAAAATCGTAAAGACATTGATTTCAATAAAAATTTAGAAAAAATGGCAAAAAAATTACGTTTATTCAAAGATGATTTTGATCGTTGGGTTGATAGATGAGAAAAAGTTAAGTCTGGTTTTGATACAACTAATAAAGCCATTGAAACTTTAGATAAAACCCATAATAAAATTGCTGGACATTATAACAATATTTTTGAAATGTCTGAAGAAATAAAAGAGAGTGAATAATTATGAATTTAGAACAATATTTAGATGAAATTATTAAATTTTTACAAAGTGAAGTAAAAAAAGCGAATGCCAAAGGTTTAATTGTTGGTTTAAGTGGTGGTGTTGACTCAGCAGTAGTAGCGTTATTGATTAAAAAAGCTTTTCCTAATGATCATTTATCATTAATTATGCCTTGTTTTTCGCCAGATATTGATTTAGAATATGCAAATAATTTAGTTAATATTCATAAATTAAATGCCAAAGTAGTTAATTTAAATAATGTTTTTTTAAGTTTTAAAAAAACATTAGAAACTGAAATTAATATAGAAAAATCAAAATTAATTTTAGGAAATTTAAAAGCTAGATTAAGAACGAATACTCTTTATGCATATGCACAAAATCATAATTATTTAGTTGTAGGAACAGATAATAGCGACGAATGACACATTGGTTATTTTACTAAATATGGTGATGGTGGTGTTGATTTATTACCAATTATTCATTTGTTAAAAAAAGATGTTTTTGCTGCAGCAAAGATATTAAAAGTTAATGAAGAGATCATTATTCGTAAGCCAACTGCTGGTTTGTGAGATGGACAAACCGATGAAACGGAAATGCAATTTAATTATGAACAATTAGATCAATATTTACTAGGAAATAAATCATTAATACCATCATCAGTAATTAATAAAATTGAATTTATGCATAAGAATAGTGCACACAAAAGAATACCTGTACCGCAAGCTCCAAAATGAACAAGAAAAAAATAAAGGAATGAGAATATGGATGGACATTCACAATATGCAAATATTAAAAATCGTAAAGATGCCCAAGATAACAAACGTGGTAAAATTTTTCAAAAATTTTCAAGAGAAATTTATTTTGCTGTGGGCGTATCAAGTTAATGGTTAGATTTAATAAGAACTTAAATGAGAGATAACACTCTCATTTTTACTTGTTTAACAATTATAATTAATTATAATTGTTAAACAAGTACTTTATTAAAGTAATTAATTATTACATAACTAAATAAAAAAATATTTAGGCTATTGTGCTGGAATATTCCAATAGTAATTTTTGTGTTGCTCTTTGAAAATTTCAAAAATTTTGGTCCCCTTCCCCTAGAACACCTACTCTCCAAGGCTTATGCTACTGTAAGTAGCATAAGCCTTGCGTATAGTAGATATAGCTAACTAAAGTAATGTTTACTCATATATTGAAAAACAAAATCAATCGCTTTTTTAATATTTGGTCAATAATTTGGTAATATTTTTCTTATATTATGTTTTATAGCAAATCAAAAATGTTCAATTGGATTTAAATTAGGAGAATATGGTGGAAGAAATAATAGTTTTCATCCAGCATTTTCAATTAATTGTTGTGTTAATTTAGATTTATGAAACGTTGCATTATCTAAAACTATAATTTGTCCACGCTTTAATACTGGAATTAGTATATTTTTTACATATGATTCAAAAATTTTACTGTTGCAATGTCCTTCAAATGCTCATATGGCTTTTAATTTACCTTTATTCAGTGAACCAATTATACTCATTCTTTTTATTTTATATGCGGGTTTATTATCAAATAATCTTTTACCTTTTTCAGATCAACCATATTTATAAAATTCATTATCAGCAATTGCAGATTCATCAATATATAATACTAAATCTTCATTAGACATATTCCGTAAATAAATTTAATCAATTGTCAATAATAATATTTATAAATTTTTTAGTGTTAATAATTATAGAAGTTAATATTTTTAAAAAAATACTTTAAAAATAAATTTATATTTCAAACACAAAAATTATTAATATTATTTTTATATTAACTTAATAAAAATTTAAATTTTTAAAAAAATATTAAAAATATTTTTTTATTTTAATGGTTTTGTTTTATTAAAAATTTCACAAAGTAAGTTAAATCTTAAGTACATAAGTCTAAATATACTTTTTCTACATTTATTTATTAAAATTTTGAATCTTTTTAATCAAGCAAAAACATGTTCAACTTTAATTCTAATTTTTGAAATAATTTTATTGTAGATTTTTTCTTGTTTAGTTAATTTTTTATTTTTAGTTTTTTTAATTGGTAATATAGTATTTTTATAAATATTTTGTATTCCTTGATATCCCAAATCACCAATAATTATTGTTTTTTCTGAAAATTCAAGATTTGAATTTTTTAATATTTGAAAATCATGTACTTTTCCATTATCAGCAAAAATATCAACAATTTTTTTATTAAAAAAGTCATATATAATTTTAAATTTTATAGAAAACATTCAACTTTTACCAGAAAAATATTCTAACTGTAGTTTTTTTTAGTTGGTCTTTCAATTTCAATTTCAGTTGAATCAATTAAATAAAATTGAAATTCATTTAAATCTTCTTGTTTTTTATCAATTTTTGATTTTCATTTTGTTTTTAAAAACTGATAATCTTTGTCATCACTAAGTTTATTTTCTACTCAAGTAATATTTCGAAAACAACTTGATGCACTCATTTTATATTTAATACTCATTTGGAAAAAAGTATAATATTCTTTTCAGTATACTAAAGTCATCATCAATCTTTCTTCAACTGAAAGTTTATATTTTCTACCTTTACTTTTTTTTAAATTTTCTATTTCAATTAATTTTGTTAACATTTCATCAAAATGAAAACGTTTTATACCAAAATATCTATAAAATTGTTCATTTTTTAATTTTTTTAAATTTTCAAAATTCATTTTTATCAACACCTTATTAATTTATTAATAAAGAAATTATAAAATAAATTTTAAATTATTAATTGACTTTTAAAAAATTTATTTACGGAATATGTCTAATATATACTAAATCTTCGTTCATTATTTTAGCTATTTCTTTTAAAAAATCTTCTTGTTTATTTTTATCTCTTTGTTCATATAAAAAAGTTTTTTTATATGTATAATTTAGTTTTTTGAAATAGTTATAAACTGTATCTTTAGTCATATCACCAAATTTTTCAATTACTTTTTGAACTGTAACATCTTTATTTTGCACTAAATAATTTTTTAATTCATCTAAATCCTTTATTTTGTGGCTATGTCCTTTTTGATAATTAAAAATTGGTTTTATATGCCCAGTTTCTTTTTTTCTTTTTCTTCATAAGAATAAAGTCTTTCTAGTAATATTGAACACTTTACAAATTTCTTTAATTTTCATGTTTTTACTTTCATAGGCTTCTATTACTTTTCTTCGTAAGTCTTCACTGTATGGTTTTGGCATAATTTAATCTTCCTAATCTATTTTAAATATTGCTGAATTGTACTTTTAAATTCAAAAACTGTTTAAATTACATATTATTATTTTACATTATTTATGAGTAAACATTACTTTAGTTAGCTATATATTAAAAATATTCCAAATATTACTAGAAATGAAAATGAATTAATATCTTGTGAATTTTATGAACAATATAATGGTTATTATATTTTTAAAAATGATAAAAATCAAGAATGTTTTAAATATAACATTACATGAGAACAAGGCATGAAAAGTTTTAAAATAAATAATCCATATAACGATAATGATTTGGCAATAAATTATATAGTGGAATGGCAACCCTTTTTAGGACTGTTTTTTGGTAGACATTTGTGCTTGGTGTTTTATGGGGATTAAGTAGTTTAGAGTGCTGTGGATTCTTATGTTGTTGTATCAATTGATATAATCAAATAATTCTAATTTTAATTGGGTTAATGATGTAAAATTTTTATCATTAATAAATTCTGTTTTGAAAGTTGCTTCAGCAACGGCGTTATAATAATGACAACCTTTTTTGCTTAAAGAGCGGGTAATATTGAAGGCTAATAAAAGTTTATCAATAGTTTTATTATTAAATTAATTACCGCGATCGCTATGAAATATTTGAATATTTTTTAAACAACGATTTGAGCACATAAATGCTTGATATACTAATGATGCATCTTTTTTAGTAACTAAACTATGTCCAATAATTTCGCGATTGTACAGGTGGATTAATAAGCAAATATAGTTTCATTTACCATTAACTTGAACATAAGTTAAATCACTAACAATAACTTCATTTTTAAGCCTATTATTAAAGTCTCTATTAACAAGATTAGTAATTTGACTATCATTGACTTTATTATGATAATTTAGTAATTTTTAGTAATCTGTGTAACTTACAAAAATAACTAGGTTTAATTAATTCTAGTAAATAAAATTAAATAACTAGAAAGAGTGAGTTACGTATGTCTAAAAAACAAAATATTAATAATAATGATCCAATATCAAAAGCAGTAGATTTATTATTAAAAAATACTGAAGATTTAACAACAGTTTTTAAAGAGGGAGGTTTATATAAAGAATTAACAAAAAGATTAGTTGAAAAAATGTTGAATTTTGAAATGCAAAATTATTTAGGATATGAAAAAAATCAACATAATAATAGCGATAATGCTCGTAATGGTATAAGTTCAAAAAAATTAATAACTCAACAAGGTAAAATTGAGATTAATGTACCACGAGATCGTAATAGTAATTTTGGACCAGTAATAGTTGCAAAAAGACAAAGAAGATTTGATGGTTTTGATCAACAAGTTCTTTCATTATATGCCAAAGGCATGACTTTATCAGATATTAGAATGCAGTTACAATAGTTATATCATGGTACTGATATTAGTGAAAGTGTTATTGGTCAAATTACTGATGATGTTATTGATGATGTTAAAGCATAACAAAATCGGCCATTAGAAATTGTTTATCCGATTGTTTATTTTGATTGTATAGTAGTTAAAGTACGACAAGATAAACGCATTATTAACAAATCAGTTTATATAGCACTAGGAGTTGATTTAGAAGGTAAAAAAGATATTTTAGGTTTATGAATTAGTGGAAATGAAGGTTCTAAGTTTTGATTATCTAATTTCACAGAAATGAAAAATCGAGTCTTAAATGATATTCTTATTGCTTGTAGTGACAATTTAACAGGAATGTCAGAAGCAATACAATTAGTTTATTCTAAAACCGAACATCAATTATGCATAGTTCATCAAAATGGAAAAGTACATTATTTTCAAATATTAAAAAATTCAAATCTTGAATTTTCAGAAAAAACAATAATTATTGGTGATTTGGGATATCAAGGAATACAAAATATTTATAAAAATACTATATTACCAATTAAAAAAACTAAAAATAAAAAATTAACTAAACAATAAAAAAACTACAATAAAATTATTTCAAAAATTAGAATTAAAGTTGAACATGTTTTTGCTTGATTAAAAATATTCAAAATTTTAATAAATAAATGTAGAAAAAGTATATTTAGACTTATGTACTTAAGATTTAACTTACTTTGTGAAATTTTTAATAAAACAAAACCATTAAAATAAAAAAATATTTTTAATATTTTTTTAAAAATTTAAATTTTTATCAAGTTAATATAAAAATAATATTAACAATTTTTGTGTTTGAAATATAAATTTATTTTTAAAGTATTTTTTTAAAAATATTAACTTCTATAATTATTAACACTAAAAAATTTATAAATATTATTATTGACAATTGATTAAATTTATTTACGGAATATGTCTAATGTTTTATAGCAAATCAAAAATGTTCAATTTGATTTAAATTAGGAGAATATGGTGGAAGAAATAATAGTTTGCATCCAGCATTTTCAATTAATTGTTGTGTTAATTTAGATTTATGAAACGTTGCATTATCTAAAACTATAATTTGTCCATGCTTTAATACTGGAATTAGTATATTTTTTACATATGATTCAAAAATTTTACTGTTGCAATGTCCTTCAAATGCTCATAGAGCTTTTAATTTACCTTTATTTAGTGAACCAATTATACTCATTCTTTTTATTTTATATGCGGGTTTATTATCAAATAATCTTTTACCTTTTTCAGATCAACCATATTTATAAAATTCATTATCATCAATTCCAGATTCATCAATATATACTAAATCTTCATTCATTATTTTAGCTATTTCTTTTAAAAAATCTTCTTGTTTGTTTTTATCTCTTTGTTCATATAGAAAAGTTTTTTTTATATGTATAATTTAGTTTTTTGAAATAGTTATAAACTGTTTCTTTAGTCATATCACCAAATTTTTCAATCACTTTTTGGACTGTAACATCTTTATTTTGCGCTAAATAATTTTTTAATTCATCTAAATCCTTTATTTTGTGGCTATGTCCTTTTTGATAATTCAAAATTGGTTTTATATGCCCAGTTTCTTTTTTTCTTTTTCTTAATAAGAATAAAGTCTTTCTAGTAATATTGAACACTTTACAAATTTCTTTAATTTTCATGTTTTTACTTTCATAGGCTTCTATTACTTTTCTTCGTAAGTCTTCACTGTATGGTTTTGGCATAATTTAATCTTCCTAATCTATTTTAAATATTGCTGAATTGTACTTTTAAATTCAAAAACTGTTTAAATTACATATTATTATTTTACATTATTTATGATTAAACATTACTTTAGTTAGCTATAAGTAGCTGCTCTTGTAACATTGCACTCTTTAGCAAGACAAGACACTGACTTACCACTTTGATATAAAGCTACTATTTGTTTTTTAAATTCATCTGAATATGAGTTAATATTGGCCATAATTATAATTCCTTTCTTTTAACTAATTTGTTCACTTGTCTACGTAATTAGTGTCCAATAAAGTGTAACCCATCCACTTTCAACTTCGCTATATATTTCAAACAATCGTTTTCATTTTGAAATATGCTATTGAATTCATTTCAATTCATTTTTTCCTCCACACTAGTACATGTGGGGATAATTTCCATATGTTTTTATTTTTTTTTACTTTCATAAGTGACTGAAGTTGTTCTTTAGAACTCATTTCAATATTATATAAAAAATTTAATGATAATATATTTTTTAAAATTGGTTCATTGATACCATTTTCTAATGTTAATGCATTATTCACTGGTATCAATGTCTCAACATTATTGCTACTTATGATACTTGAAGATGAGTTATTAAAGTTTAATAAATTGTTTGGCGTATTTTTGCTCCTTTTTAAAAATTAAAAACTATTATAAAGTAATAGTTAACTTTAAATAAAATTATATTTATTATTTAAATTATACGTGTATTTTAATATTTTTAATTTACTTAATCAATCAAAAACTTTCTTCCATAATGAATAAAATAATTATTAATTACAACAATAAAAAAAGAGTAAGACTTTTTACTTACTCTCTAAATTAATACTAATTATGTTTTATTTTGGCGGTCTTGACGGGGATCGAACCCGCGATCTCCTCCGTGACAGGGAGGCGTATTAACCACTTTACCACAAGACCGTGGTTGCGGAGACTGGATTTGAACCAATGATCTTCGGATTATGAGCCCGACGGGATACCACTTCCCCACTCCGCGATGTATAAAATTTAATAATAATGGAGGAGGCTGAGGGATTCGAACCCTCGAGCACTTTCGCACTGACAGTTTTCAAGACTGTTCCCTTCAACCGGACTTGGGTAAGCCTCCGAGTATTTAACTATGGTGGACCCTATCGGATTCGAACCAATGCTCGCCCGGTTATGAGCCGGGAGCTTTAACCAACTAAGCTAAGGGTCCTAGACTATGGTAGCGGGGATGGGACTCAAACCCATGGCCTCTCGGGTATGAACCGAACGCTCTAATCAACTGAGCTACCTCGCCAGTTTTAGTTTAAATGTTTAAACTGATATATAAATGGTGGACCCTATCGGGATCGAACCGACCACCTCCTGCGTGCAAGGCAGGCACTCTACCAAATGAGCTAAGGGCCCTTTTTTTAATAATGGTCGGGAAGACAGGATTCGAACCTGCGACCTCTCGGTCCCAAACCGAGCGCTCTACCAAGCTGAGCCACATCCCGATGGTGCGCCTGGCAGGACTTGAACCCACAACCTTTTGATCCGTAGTCAAACGATCTATCCAATTGATCTACAGGCGCATTTAATTACTAAAATTTATAGTAACTCATTAAATAATTAAACCTAATCAATTATAACTTATTAAAAGTAATATTTACAAGTATATTTGCAAATATTATTAATATTTTGGAGGAGCCGATCGGATTCGAACCGACGATCAAAGTTTTGCAGACTTATGCCTTAAACCACTTGGCCACGGCTCCAAATATAATTAAAAAATTTAAAGACTTTTCAATATTACCAAGACTAGTTACTATTTGCAACTTGTTTTACAATATTATTAATAAAATATTTAAATATTTTTTTATTATTTATTTCACTAATTAAAATCTTATAAAGTTATTTATAATTAATTATTAAATTAAATAATAAAAAAAGCACACTTGTGCATTTAATTTATGGTGGAGATGGCGGGGATCGAACCCGCGTCCAAAAGTTAACTGACTAACTGTATCTACAGTTTAGTATAATTTAGAAAAATCACTATTTAATAATAAATTATACGAAATTATGAATAGCTAGTTAATGGAAATTCAAAAAAATTTATTAACATCATTTTTTCTAGTTTATCCTTATGATACGTTACTAATATTGATAAACTTGCTATTAGCAACGGTAGTATTTACTTCTTAAGTAATTAAGCAGGTAAAAGTGCTTGATTTCCTAAACCAAATCCAAAGTTGTTTAACTTTGTTGTGAATCAGTTAGGTACTACGGTTTTAGTTTGTTTTCCGGTTATGAAACCTCGTAGTATTATGGTCTACCAAACCACTGCCACAATTAGTTGTTCACTCTTGTCGAAACCAGAACATCCCCGTTAATATTATACATTACTTTCTAATATAAAGCAATTTTTGGTTTTCTTAAAAATAATTCGGTAATGTTTAGTAATCTGTGTAACTTAGTGATTTTACAACTAAAATTTATTTAAAAAACACAGTTTTTAGGAAAGTCTCCATAATCTTTCAAATTTTCATCATAAATTATAAAATCTAAAAATTAAAATTTGGCAATTTTGGGATGGCAACCTTTTTTAGGAATGTTTTTTGGTAGACATTTGTGCTTGGTGTTTTATGGGGGTTAAGTAGTTTAGAGTGCTGTGGATTCTTATGTTGTTGTATCAATTGATATAATCAAATAATTATAATTTTAATTGGATTAATGATGTAAAATTTTTATCATTAATAAATTCTGTTTTGAAAGTTTTGAAAGTTGCTTCAGCAACAGCGTTATCATAAGGACAACCTTTTTTGCTTAAAGAGCGGGTAATATTGAAGGCTAATAAAAGTTTATCAATAGTTTTATTATTAAATTCATTACCGCGATCGATATGAAATATTTGAATATTTTTTAAACAACGATTTGAGCACATATAGCTAACTAAAGTAATGTTTACTCATAAATAATGTAAAATAATAATATGTAATTTAAACAGTTTTTGAATTTAAAAGTACAATTCAGCAATATTTAAAATAGATTAGGAAGATTAAATTATGCCAAAACCATACAGTGAATACTTGCGAAGAAAAGTAATAGAAGCCTATGAAAGTAAAAACATGAAAATTAAAGAAATTTGTAAAGTGTTCAATATTACTAGAAAGACTTTATTCTTATGAAGAAAAATAAAAAAAGAAACTGGGCATATAAAACCAATTTTGAATTATCAAAAAGGACATAGCCACAAAATAAAGGATTTAGATGAATAAAAAAATTATTTAGCGTAAAATAAAGATGTTACAGTTCAAAAAGTAATTGAAAAATTTGGTGATATGACTAAAGAAACAGTTTATAACTATTTCAAAAAACTAAATTATTCATATAAAAAAACTTTTTTATATGAACAAAGAGATAAAAATAAACAAGAAGATTTTTTAAAAGAAATAGCTAAAATAATAGACATATTCCGTAAATAAATTTAATCAATTGTCAATAATAATATTTATAAATTTTTTAGTGTTAATAATTATAGAAGTTAATATTTTTAAAAAAATACTTTAAAAATAAATTTATATTTCAAACAAAAAAATTGTTAATATTATTTTTATATTAACTTGATAAAAATTTAAATTTTTAAAAAAATATTAAAAATATTTTTTTATTTTAATGGTTTTTTTTATTAAAAATTTCACAAAGTAAGTTAAATCTTAATTACATAAGTCTGAATATACTTTTTCTACATTTATTTATTAAAATTTTGAATCTTTTTAATCAAGCAAAAACATGTTCAACTTTAATTCTAATTTTTGAAATAATTTTATTGTATATTTTTTATTGTTTAGTTAATTTTCAAAACATTCAAATTTTACCAGAAAAATATTATAACTGTAGTTTTTTTTAGTTGGTCTTTCAATTTCGATTTCAGTTGAATCAATTAAATAAAATTGAAATTCATTTAAATCTTCTTGTTTTTTCTCAATTTTTGATTTATATTTTGTTTTTAAAAACTGATAATCTTTGTCATCACTAAGTTTATTTTCTACTCAAGTAATATTTCGAAAACAACTTGATGCACTCATTTTATATTTAATACTCATTTGGAAAAAAGTATAATATTCTTTTCAGTATACTAAATTCATCATCAATCTTTCTTCAACTGAAAGTTTATATTTTCTACCTTTAGTTTTTTTAAATTTTCTATTTCAATTAATTTTGTTAAAATTTCATCAAAATGAAAACGTTTTATACCAAAATATCTATAAAATTGTTCATTTTTTAATTTTTTTAAATTTTCAAAATTAATTTTTATGAACACCTTATTAATTTATTAATAAAGAAATTATAAAATAAATTTTAAATTATTAATTGACTTTTAAAAAATTTATTTACGGAATATGTCTAAAGAATGAAGATTTAGTATATATTGATGAATCTGGAATTGATGATAATGAATTTTATAAATATGGTTGATCTGAAAAAGGTAAAAGATTATTTGATAATAAATCCGCATATAAAATAAAAATAATGAGTATAATTGGTTCACTAAATAAAGGTAAATTAAAATCCCTATGAGCATTTGAAGGACATTGCAACAGTAAAATTTTTGAATCATATGTAAAAAATATACTAATTCCAGTATTAAAGCATGGACGAATTATAGTTTTAGATAATGCAACGTTTCATAAATCTAAATTAACACAACAATTAATTGAAAATGCTGGATGCAAACTATTATTTCTTCCACCATATTTTCCTAATTTAAATCCAATTGAACATTTTTGATTTGCTATAAAACATAATATAAGAAAAATATTACCAAATTATTGACCAAATATTAAAAAAGAGATTGATTTTGTTTTTCAAGATATGAGTAAACATCACTTTAGTTAGCTATATGTGCTCAAATCGTTGTTTAAAAGATATTCAAATATTTAATAGCGATCGCGGTAATGAATTTAATAATAAAACTATTGATAAACTTTTATTAGCCTTCAATATTACCTGCTCTTTAAGCAAAAAAGGTTGTCCTTATGATAACGCTGTTGCTGAAGCGACTTTCAAAACTTTCAAAACAGAGTTTATTAATGATAAAAATTTTACATCATTAATCCAATTAAAATTAGAATTATTTGATTATATCAATTGATACAACAACATAAGAATCCACAGCACTCTAAACTACTTAACCCCCATAAAATACCAAGCACAAATGTCTACCAAAAAACATTCCTAAAAAAGGTTGCCATTCCAACTGTTTATTTCATAATTTGACATATAATGGTGGGACTAAATGGAATTGAACCATCGACCTCACGCTTATCAAGCGTGCGCTCTAACCAGCTGAGCTATAGTCCCAAAAAGAGCAACAGAGATATTATATATTTGTTCAAGCGCGATTGCAATATATAATAACAATATTTTATTTAATTTTTATTTAATATTCTTATAATAAAAATTTATATTTTTAAAAGTAAAAAAAATTTTTTGTATAATTTATTCATACAAGGTTTTTTATTAAGAGGGGATTGAGAATGACAAAGATTAAAATACATATCTTAAAAATTGAAAAATGAAATCAAAATTTAGGAAAAGAAGCAACACTAAATGATTATGATATAAAAGATATAAATGAGAATGAGAATATAGAGAAAATTAATGATGATATTATTGCAAAATCACCTAATTTTTCATAATAATATTTTTATTGTATATTTATTAAAATTTTTTAATAAAAAATACTAAATATGAA
Organism: Spiroplasma ixodetis; assembly: GCF_040369795.1. GTDB lineage: Bacteria > Bacillota_I > Bacilli_A > Mycoplasmatales > VBWQ01 > Spiroplasma_E > Spiroplasma_E ixodetis_B. Next base: position 354,231 of record NZ_AP028955.1, on the reverse strand, counting down.
TTAAGTAAAATGATATAATTTACTTGTTAAATTATATAAGTTTGAGAGGTAAAAAAATGAATGACAATAAAAATGAAATGAAAATAAAAATCAAAGAAATTTATTTATTAAAATATAAAACAAATCAAAGTGATGACATAAAATATAAAGCATTTTAAACATTAGAATTAGCAACACTATTTCATCTAATTTTTAAAGAAATAGTAACAAAATTTGGATACCCTAATCGCGAAATTATTCACTATGAAATTATTGTAATACCATTTAATTTAGATGCAAGTAGAATATTGAATCAAATTAATAAATCAAAATAATATTAAGAAAATATTTGAATATTTTCTTAATATTATTCATTTATATAATTAATTAAAACTTTGCTTATACAATCAATAATTGTAAAAACAAAATAAATTTGTTATCATTTTTACATAAAATAATATAGTTTTTAACTTATTATTTTTATATAATAAAAATGTTTTTTTATATTTAAAGAGGTATCAAAATGAAAAAAGTTAAAATATTTCAAATAACAAATATAATATTATTTGCAATCACAGTTTTAATTATAATTACTGGTCTATACTTAATTTGATTTAGTAACTTTTATTTTAAATTCAATAATAATGAACAATGCCATTCAAATTTTAAAGATGGATATACAATGTTAAAACATTTTGGTTTAAGTTATACTATTAGCACTTCAGCAAGTTCTTTCTGTAATTTAAGTCATTTTCCTGATAATTACTATCCTTGAATTCAATTACAAATTGGAGTTATTTTTTGTATAATTATCACTCCGATCTTACTATATACAGTATTTCTATTCATAGTAATTATTTTTGTTTTTAAAATAAGAGAAAAAAATAATAATTTTTGAGATTAAATCGAAAATTGTGAAATAATTAATAATTACTATGTTCATTAATTTTTATTAATATACTTTATATTATTAATATTTTAAAAATGAAACTTAATTTCGCTAAGGTTTGTTTTAACTAAATATTCTATAAACATTAGAATATTTTTATTATAATGTTTTTTATTTTTTTAATAATTTTATTGAAATTATCCCCACATGTACTAGTGTGGAGGAAAAAATGAATTGAAATTAATTCAATAGCATATTTTAAAATGAAAACGATTGTTTGAAATATATAGCGAAGTTGAAAGTAATGAAATGTATCAGGTGTGCTTCTTCTAGTTTGAATGTTTCTGATTTGAGAAGAATAAGATGTTTGAAATGTCATCAAACATTTAGTTTTCTTCATGACACCATTTTTCACAAGTCACAAACATCTTTAACATCTTGGTTTTATCTCATCTTTAGATGAATAAACACAAAGCATGGTATACCATCAACAGATGTTGCAAGGGAATTGGGTGTGACATATAAAACAACTTGAAGAATAGGTCATGAAATCAGAACTAGAATTTGAAATCAAGATGCAGGGTTCATTGATGATGGCACAGCACAGATGGATGAAATGTATCTTTCACATGTAGGTTTTATTCAACAAGGAAGATCCTTGTTGAATAAAACCTTGATTGTTGGATTTTATGAGAAAACCAGCAACAAACTAATTGTGAAAGTATTGAAAAAAGCAGATGAGAAAAACCTTTTATGATTTGCATTGAAACACATTTCTACTGGGTGTTGTCTATTTACGGATTCTTGGAAGGGATATGGAAGTTTCAAAAACTTCTATCACAAACATGAAATCGTAAATCATGAAGTTGGATATGTGTCATCAACAGGTGTAAAAACAAACCAGATTTAATCTGCATGAAAACACATCCGACGAACTTTCCGAACACACATAAAAGTTTCAAAACACAATATTCATTTATATGCAAAAGAAGCTGCATATAAATTCAATAAGATACCTAGTTTTGAAACTATAATTTTGTGTTTGATTTAGATACATGTGGGGATAATTTCCTAGATAGGCTTTTATTTCCATTTATGTGATAAAATTTAAAAATAGTACATAAAGGGATAAAAACCAATTTTATTTTATTATTTTAAAAAATAACTTCCCTTGATAATTTTGATTAGTTTTATCATTATAATTTTTGCTTCCAATATATAAATTATTATCTACAGGTAATAAACTCACTAAAACACCATAATCTTTATTTCAACCAAATACTTCAATAAAAGTAATACCACCATCAGATGAATTATATAATCCACCTTTAAAAAATTTATTATCAATAACTTGAACTCTACTTCCGACATATAAATCATTATTAACAACAGCTAAACTTCAAATCTAACCATAATTTTTATTATTTTTTCAACCAATAGTTTCTGTTATTTTTTCTCCTTTAAGAGAAAGTTTAAATAGTCTACTTTCATATAGTTGATTTCTACTTCCAATATATAAATTATTACCAAAAACTATTAAACTCCAAACTTCACCATTATTTTGATTTCATTTTTTTAACAATTCTAATATTACATTAGGTTTAAATATTAATAAATTTCCAGTATGCAACTAACTAAAGTAATGTTTACTCATATCTTGAAAAAAATCAATAGCTTTTTTAATATTTGGTCAATAATTTGGTAATATTTTTCTTATATTATGTTTTATAGCAAATCAAAAATGTTCAATTGGATTTAAATTAGGAGAATATGGTGAAAGAAATAATAGTTTGCATCCAGCATTTTCAATTAATTGTTGTGTTAATTTAGATTTATGAAACGTTGCATTATCTAAAACTATAATTTGTCCACGCTTTAATACTGGAATTAGTATATTTTTTACATATGATTCAAAAATTTTACTGTTGCAATGTCCTTCAAATGCTCATAGGGCTTTTAATTTACCTTTATTTAGTGAACCAATTATACTCATTCTTTTTATTTTATATGTGGGTTTATTATCAAATAATCTTTTACCTTTTTCAGATCAACCATATTTATAAAATTCATTATCATCAATTCCAGATTCATCAATATATAATACTAAATCTTCATTCATTATTTTAGCTATTTCTTTTAAAAAATATTCTTGTTTATTTTTATCTCTTTGTTCATATAGAAAAGTTTTTTTATATGTATAATTTAGTTTTTTGAAATAGTTATAAACTGTTTCTTTAGTCATATCACCAAATTTTTCAATTACTTTTTGAACTGTAACATCTTTATTTTACGCTAAATAATTTTTTTATTCATCTAAATCCTTTATTTTGTGGCTATGTCCTTTTTGATAATTCAAAATTGGTTTTATATGCCCAGTTTCTTTTTTTCTTTTTCTTCATAAGAATAAAGTCTTTCTAGTAATATTGAACACTTTACAAATTTCTTTAATTTTCATGTTTTTACTTTCATAGGCTTCTATTACTTTTATTCGTAAGTCTTCACTGTATGGTTTTGGCATAATTTAATCTTCCTAATCTATTTTAAATATTGCTGAATTGTACTTTTAAATTCAAAAACTGTTTAAATTACATATTATTATTTTACATTTTTTATAAGTAAACATTACTTTAGTTAGTTATAAATAATTTTTTATATTTAATAAAGTTGATATTACACCATAAGATTCAGGTCAATTAAAAATATTTAATTTTTCTTGATATACCCCCTCATTTTGAACTAATATTTCAGAAATTGCTCTAATGTCCCCGATTAATCCATCAGACAAAACTGTCTCACCAACCATTCCTACAATAACTTTTCTTTTTCTTCTAATTTCTTTTGGCATAAATTAAAATCTCTCCTTAATTTTATTAAATTTTTGTAAATTAATTTTACATTATGCTTAAAACAAATTATTGATATTCTTATTTTAAACATATATAGTGTTTATAATAAAAACACCTCCAATTGATCTAAAGAAATACAAATTAAAAAAAGAAAGTTATTTAAATAAAGAAATAAATTATAAGCAAAAATAATATATAAAATTCTAGTAATACTATAAATATAATAAAAAAAGAGTCTGATACTCTTTTTTTATTATATTAACGTTTTGAAAATTGTGGTGCTTTTCTGGCTGCTTTTAAACCATATTTTTTACGTTCTTTTTTACGTGCATCACGAGTTAATAATCCAAATTGTCTTAATAATGTTCGATAATCTTCTGACACCTTAACTAAAACATTAGATAAAGCTAAACGTGCTGCACCAGCTTGACCGGTTCTTCCGCCACCTTCAACTTTGATATTAATATCAAAGTTTTCTAACGTATTAGTTACTTTTAAAGGCAATAACATATCTTGAACTAAGATTTCTTGTTCTAAATATTTTAAAGGCTCAAAACCATTAATTAATATTTTTGATTGACCAGTATTTTTTAAATGAACACGGGCAGTTGACGTTTTACGTCCGCCTGAACTTGAATAAGTTACGGGTTTATTAGATTTTGTCATAAAAGTTTACTCCTCTTGGTCTAATATTAAAACTTCAGGGTTTTGGGCTTGATGTTGATGTTGATCATGGTTATAAACATGAAGATGTGTAAATTGCTTACGACCTAAGGTAGTATTTGGTAGCATACCCTTAATCGCTATTTCTACTAATTCAGAAGCATCTTTAGCAATCATACTTTGTGCATTACGTACACGTAATCCACCAGGATATTGTGAATGGTTATAGTACTTCTTATCTTGTAATTTATTACCTGTTAATTTAATTTTGTTTGCATTAATAATGATGATATAATCTCCACAATCTAAATGTGGTGTAAATGAAGGTTTATTTTTACCACGCAATATCATTGCAACTTTAGTTGCAAGACGTCCTAAAATTAAACCACTGGCATCAATAACATATCATTTTTTTTCAATGTTACTGAAATTCATTGTTGTTTGACGCATTTTTTTCTCCTTACAGTGTAATTTTTACCGGGACTACATTGCTTAAAGCATTAATAATTATATAGAAAGTTATTTAAAAAAACAAGTATTATCAAAGATTTAATAATTATTTTTACACAAAATTATAGATTACAAAATAAAATAGGCTTTTATCCCTTTATGTACTATTTTTAAATTTTATCACATAAACGGAGATAAAAGACTATCTAGGAAATTATCCCCACATGTATCTAAATTAACACAAAATTATAGTTTCAAAACTAGGTATCTTATTGAATTTATATGTAGCTTCTTTTGCATATAAATGAATATTGTGTTTTGAAACTTTTATGTGTGTTCGGAAAGTTCTTCGGATGTGTTTTCATGCAGATTCAATCTGGTTTGTGTTTACACCTGTTGATGACACATATCCAACTTCATGATTTACGATTTCATGTTTATGATAGAAGTTTTTTAAACTTCCATATCCCTGGATTGGTTACACTTTATTGGACACTAATTACGTAGACAAGTGCACAAATTAGTTAAAAGAAAGGAATTATAATTATGGCCAATATTAACTCATATTCAGATGAATTTAAAAAACAAATAGCAGCTGTATATCAAAGTGGTAAGTCAGTGTCTTGTCTTGCTAAAGAGTACAATGTTACAAGAGCAGCTACTTATATAGCTAACTAAAGTAATGTTTACTCATATCTTGAAAAACAAAATCAATAGCTTTTTTAATATTTGGCCAATAATTTGGTAATATTTTTCTTATATTATGTTTTATAGCAAATCAAAAATGTTCAATTGGATTTAAATTAGGAGAATATGGTGGAAGAAATAATAGTTTGCATCCAGCATTTTCAATTAATTGTTGTGTTAATTTAGATTTATGAAACGTTGCATTATCTAAAACTATAATTTGTCCACGCTTTAATACTGAAATTAGTATATTTTTTACATATGATTCAAAAATTTTACTGTTGCAATGTCCTTCAAATGCTCATAGGGCTTTTAATTTACCTTTATTTAGTGAACCAATTATACTCATTTTTTTTATTTTATATGCGGGTTTATTATCAAATAATCTTTTACCTTTTTCAGATCAAGCATATTTATAAAATTCATTGCATTTTGATAGTATAATTTAGTTTTTTGAAATAGTTATAAACTATTTCTTTAGTCATATCACCAAATTTTTCAATTACTTTTTGAACTGTAACATCTTTATTTTGCGCTAAATAATTTTTTAATACATCTAAATCCTTTGTTTTGTGGCTATGTCCTTTTTGACAATTAAAAATCGGTTTTATATGCCCAGTTTCTTTTTTTCTTTTTCTTCATAAGAATAAAGTCTTTCTAGTAATATTGAACACTTTACAAATTTCTTTAATTTTCATGTTTTTACTTTCATAGGCTTCTATTACTTTTCTTCGTAAGTCTTCACTGTATGGTTTTGGCATAATTTAATCTTCCTAATCTATTTTAAATATTGCTGAATTGTGCTTTTAAATTCAAAAACTGTTTAAATTACATATTATTATTTTACATTATTTATGAGTAAACATTACTTTAGTTAGCTATAATTGAATTAAGCAATTTACTAATTCAGGCAGTTTTAAAACCAAAGATAACCGTTCTGTTGAAGAAAATGAATTAATTAAATTAAGAAAAGATTTAAAACAATTAAGAATGGAAAATGATATTTTAAAGCAAGCAGCACTAATAATAGGCAGAAAATAGAAATTATTACTAAAAATAAAGTTAAATATAAAATTCGTAAAATGTGTCGTTTTTTAAAAATCTCTAAATCAACATATTATTTTAATTTCAAGAAAAAAGAAGATAAAATTCAAAATAATATGTATGATGAAGCTGTTATTAGTGCTTTTAAAGAAAATAAAGAAGCTTATGGAACAAGAAGATTAAAAGCTGTTCTAAAAGAAAAGAAAATTAATTTATCAAGACGAAAAATTAAAAAAATTATGAATAAACATAATTTAATATCAAAATACACTAAATTATCATACAAAAATTATCATAATAAAGTCAATGATAGTCAAATTACTAATCTTGTTAATAGAGACTTTAATAATAGGCTTAAAAATGAAGTTATTGTTAGTGATTTAACTTATGTTCAAGTTAATGGTAAATAAAACTATATTTGCTTATTAATCGACCTGTACAATCGCGAAATTATTGGACATAGTGTAGGTACTAAAAAAGATGCATCATTAGTATATCAAGCGTCTATGTGCTCAAATCGTTGTTTAAAAAATATTCAAATATTTCATAGCGATCGCGGTAATGAATTTAATAATAAAACTATTGATAAACTTTTATTAGCCTTCAATATTACCCGCTCTTTAAGCAAAAAAGGTTGTCCTTATGATAACGCTGTTGCTGAAGCAACTTTCAAAACTTTCAAAACAGAATTTATTAATGATAAAAATTTTACATCATTAATCCCATTAAAATTAGAATTATTTGATTATATCAATTGATACAACAACATAAGAATCCACAGCACTCTAAACTACTTAACCACCATAAAATACATAAGCACAAATGTCTACCAAAAAACAGTCCTAAAAAAGATTGCCATTCCACCCTTACAAGAATCCGTAAATAGACAACACCCAGTAGAAATGTGTTTCAATGCAAATCATAAAAGGTTTTTCTCATCTGCTTTTTTCAATACTTTCACAATTAGTTTGTTGCTGGTTTTCTCATAAAATCCAACAATCAAGTTTTTATTCAACAAAGATCTTCCTTGTTTTTTAAAACATACATGTGAAAGATACATTTCATCCATCTGTGCTGTGCCATCATCAATGAACCCTGCATCTTGATTCCAAATTCTAGTTCTGAGTTCATGACCAATTCTTCAACCTGTTTTATATGTCACACCCAATTCCCTTGCAACATCTGTTGATGGTATACGATGCTTTGTGTTTATTCATCTAAAGATGAGATAAAACCAAGATGTCAAAGGTGTTTGTGACTTGTGAAAAATGGTGTAATGAAGAATACTAAATGTTTGATTACATTTCAAAAATCTTATTCTTCTCAAATCAGAAACATTCAAGCTAGAAGAAGCACACCTGATACATTTCATTACTTTCAACTTCGCTATATATAGCTAACTAAAGTAATGTTTATTCATATCTTGAAAAACAAAATCAATCGCTTTTTTAATATTTGGTCAATAATTTGGTAATATTTTTCTTATATTATGTTTTATAGCAAATCAAAAATGTTCAATTGGATTTAAATTAGGAGAATATGGTGGAAGAAATAATAGTTTTCATCCAGCATTTTCAATTAATTGTTGTGTTAATTTAGATTTATGAAACGTTGCATTATCTAAAACTATAATTTGTCCACGCTTTAATACTGGAATTAGTATATTTTTTACATATGATTCAAAAATTTTACTGTTGCAATGTCCTTCAAACGCTCATAGGGCTTTTAATTTACCTTTATTTAGTAGACATATTCCGTAAATAAATTTAATCAATTGTCAATAATAATATTTATAAATTTTTTAGTGTTAATAATTATAGAAGTTAATATTTTTAAAAAAATACTTTAAAAATAAATTTATATTTCAAACGCAAAAATTGTTAATATTATTTTTATATTAACTTGATAAAAATTTAAATTTTTAAAAATCTGTGTATCTTTTTACCAAGTTACTAGTTTAGATTAATTCTATCTTCAAATTTTATCATAAAATGAGCAATTGCTGTATTTCAATTTTGAATGGGCATTGTTCATTTTTTTGTTATATTTTCAATTGCTAAGTAAAATATTTTAAAAACTGCCATATCATTTGGAAAAACTTTTTTATTTCTAATAACTTTTCGTAATTGACTATTAACAGATTCAATAGCATTTGTTGTATAAATCACTCTTTTGATTTCTGCATGATAACTAATAAAAACCATTAAATTATCTCAATTTTTATATCATGATTTAGCAATTTGAGGATATTGTTTATTTAATTTACTTTCAAAAGATTCTAAAGCTTGCATTGCTTGTTCTTCACTACATGCACTATAAATTGGTTTTAAATCTGTAACTAGTGATTTTCTATGTTTGTATGAAACACATTTTAAACTATTTCTAATTTGATGAACTATTCATAATTGATGTTCGGTTTTAGGATAAACTGATTGTATCGCTTCTGAAATTCCTGTTAAATTGTCACTACAAGCAATAAGAATATCATTTAAGCCTCGATTTTTCATTTCTGTGAAATTAGATAATCAAAACTTAGAACCTTCATTTTCACTAATTCATAAACCTAAAAAATCTTTTTTACATTCTAAATCAACTCCTAGTGCTATATAAACTGATTTGTTAATAATGCGTTTATCTTGTAGTACTTTAACTACTATACAATCAAAATAAACAATCGGATAAACACTTTCTAATGGCCGATTTTGTCATTCTTTAACATCATCAATAACATCATCAGTAATTTGAATAATAACACTTTCGCTAATATCAGCACCATGATATAACTCTTGTAACTGCATTCTAATATCTGATAAAGTCATGCTTTTGGCATATAATGAAAGAACTTGTTGATCAAAACCATCAAATCTTCTTTGTCTTTTTGCAACTATTACTGGCTCAAAATTACTATTACGATCTCGTGGTACATTAATCTCAATTTTACCTTGTTGGGTTATTAATTTTTTTGAACTTATACCATTGCGAGCATTTTCACTAGTATTATGTTGATTTTTTTCATATCCTAAATAATTTTGCATTTCAGAATTCAACATTTTTTCAACTAATCTTTTTGTTAATTCTTTATATAAACCTCCCTCTTTAAAAACTGTTGTTAAATCTTCAGTATTTTCTAGTAATAAATCTACTGCTTTTGATATTGGATCATTATTATTAATATTTTGTTTTTTAGACATAAGTAACTCACTCTTTCTATTTATTTAATTTTATTTACTAGAATTAATTAAACATAGTTATTTTTGTAAGTTACACAGATTACTAAACATTACCTTTAGTGTATTTTGATATTAAATTATGTTTATTCATATTTTTTTTAATTTTTCGTCTTGATAAATTAATTTTCTTTTCTTTTAGAACAACTTTTAATCTTCTTGTTCCATAAGCTTCTTTATTTTCTTTAAAAGCACTAATAACAGCTTCATCATACATATTATTTTGAATTTTATCTTCTTTTTTCTTGAAATTAAAATAATATGTTGATTTAGAGATTTTTAAAAAACGACACATTTTGCGAATTTTATATTTGACTTTATTTTTAGTAATAATTTCTATTTTCTGCATATTATTAGTGTTGCTTGCTTTAAAATATCATTTTCCATTCTTAATTGTTTTAATTCTTTTCTTAATTTAATTAATTCATTTTCTTGAACAGAACGGTTATCTTTGGTTTTAAAAATGCCTGAATTAGTAAATTGCTTAATTCAATTATAAGTAGCTGCTCTTGTAACAGTGTACTCTTTAGCAAGACAAGACACTGACTTATAGCTAACTAAAGTAATGTTTACTCATAAATAATGTAAAATAATAATATGTAATTTAAACAGTTTTTGAATTTAAAAGTACAATTCAGCAATATTTAAAATAGATGAGGAAGATTAAATTATGCCAAAACCATACAGTGAATACTTGCGAAGAAAAGTAATAGAAGCCTATGAAAGTAAAAACATGAAAATTAAAGAAATTTGTAAAGTGTTCAATATTACTAGAAAGACTTTATTCTTATGAAGAAAAAGAAAAACAGAAACTGGACATATAAAACCGATTTTTAATTATAAAAAAGGACATAGCCACAAAATAAAGGATTTAGATGAATTAAAAAATTATTTAGCGCAAAATAAAGATGTTACAGTTCAAAAAGTGATTGAAAAATTTGGTGATATGACTAAAGAAACAGTTTATAACTATTTCAAAAAACTAAATTATACATATAAAAAAAACTTTTCTATATGAACAAAGAGATAAAAACAAACAAGAAGATTTTTTAAAAGAAATAGCTAAAATAATGAATGAAGATTTAGTATATATTGATGAGTCTGGAATTGATGATAATGAATTTTATAAATATGGTTGATCTGAAAAAGGTAAAAGATTATTTGATAATAAACCCGCATATAAAATAAAAAGAATGAGTATGATTGGTTCACTAAATAAAGGTAAATTAAAAGCCCTATGAGCATTTGAAGGACATTGCAACAGTAAAATTTTTGAATCATATGTAAAAAATATACTAATTCCAGTATTAAAGCGTGGACAAATTATAGTTTTAGATAATGCAACGTTTCATAAATCTAAATTAACACAACAATTAATTGAAAATGCTGGATGCAAACTATTATTTCTTCCACCATATTCTCCTAATTTAAATCCAATTGAACATTTTTGATTTGCTATAAAACATAATATAAGAAAAATATTACCAAATTATTGACCAAATATTAAAAAAGCGATTGATTTTTTTTCAAGATATGAGTAAACATTACTTTAGTTAGCTATATACGAACAAAGAGATAAAAATAAACAATAATATTTTTTAAAATAAATAGCTAAAATAATGAATGAAGATTTAGTATATATTGATGAATCTGGAATTGATTATAATGAATTTTATAAATATGGTTTATCTGAAAAAGGTAAAAGATTATTTGATAATAAACCAGCATATAAAATAAGAAGAATGAGTATAATTGGTTCGCTAAATAAAGGTAAATTAAAAGCCCTATGAGCATTTGAAGGACATTGCAACAGTAAAATTTTTGAATGATATGTAAAAAATATACTAATTCCAGTATTAAAGCGTGGACAAATTATAGTTTTAGATAATGCAACGTTTCATAAATCTAAATTAACACAACAATTAATTGAAAATACTGGATGCAAACTATTATTTCTTCCGCCATATTCTCCTAATTTAAATCCAATTTAACATTTTTGATTTGCTATAAAACATAATATAAGAAAAATATTACCAAATTATTGACCAAATATTAAAAAAGCGATTGATTTTGTTTTTCAAGATATGAGTAAACATTACTTTAGTTAGCTACACCACTTTGATATAAAGCTACTATTTGTTTTTTAAATTCATCTGAATATGAGTTAATATTGGCCATAATTATAATTCCTTTCTTTTAACTAATTTGTTCACTTGTCTACGTAATTAGTGTCCAATAAAGTGTAACCCATCCAGATCTTTCGAAATGAAATGTAGAAAAAGTAATAGACATGCGTAGTATGTTTGCTGGTGCCGAAAAATTTAATCAAGATCTTTCAGATTGAGATACTTCTAATGTAAAAGATATGAATTTTATGTTCTATGATGCAAAAAAATTTAATCAAGATATTTCAGTTTGAAGAGTAGAAAAAGTAATAGAATATATTGATTTTTTCTGGAATCCAGGAATAACTGATATCAAAAAAATGCCAAAATTCAATAACTAACTTTTTAAGTTAAATACTAAATTTTATTATATAAATTTAAATTATTTTTTAAAAAAAATAATAACTAAAATTTAATGATATTTAATTGTAAAAATGAAAAAATAATATTTGACAAATAACATTACTTATCCTATAATTAACAAGCATTCACGAAAGCAGCAAATAAGTATTATTAAGTTGCAAATAGTTTACCCTCAAAGATTATTCTTTTTATTAGTAGAATTTTCTATTAATCTTAATAGTAACCAGTGCTGTTCTGGCGAATTGTAAACTATCTTAATGAGAACTTATTAAAGTCTCTTTGTGTTTGTGTACATTCCAAGGAGGTTTTTATTATGTCAAGATATACTGGTCCAGTTTTTAGAAAATCAAGAAGATTAAACTTCTCAATTCTTGAATCTGGTAAAGAATTTGCAAAGGGAAAAAAGCGAACATTCGCTCCTGGACAACACGGTCAAAAAAGAATTAAACTTTCTAACTATGGATTACAATTACAAGAAAAACAAAAAATTCGTTTCACTTATGGTTTAAATGCTCGTCAAATGAAAAATTTATTTGATGAATCAAAAAAAACTCATGGCGTTACTGGTACTAACTTGTTGGTATTCTTAGAATCAAGATTAGATAATATTTTTTTTCGTTTAGGTTTATCTTTAACAAGAAAAGGCGCTCGTCAATTAGTAAATCATGGTCATGTTTTAGTTAATGGTAAAAAAGTTAATATTCCTTCATATCGTGTTAAAATAGGAGATAAAATTACTATTACTGAAAAAGCACAAAAAAATGCAAAAATTGTTGAAGCATTAAGCGCTAACGCTTCAACATTACCATTTATTGAATTCAATAAAAAAACATTTATTGGTACATATGTACGTCATCCACTACGTGACGAACTAAATACTGATATTAATGAAGCATTAGTTGTTGAATCATATGGACGTGCTTAAAATTAATAATTAATTTAAAATCTGTTATCAACTGATAACAGATTTATTTTGGTTTATCGGTAATGTTTAGTAATCTGTGTAACTTAGTGATTTTACAACTAAAATTTATTTAAAAAACACAGTTTTTAGGAAAGTCCCCTTTTATCCCTCTATGTACTATTTTTAAATTTTATCACATAAATGGAGATAAAAGCCTATCTAGGAAATTATCCCCACATGTATCTAAATCAAACACAAAATTATAGTTTCAAAACTAGGTATCTTATTGAATTTATATGCAGCTTCTTTTGCATATAAATGAATATTGTGTTTTGAAACTTTTATGTGTTTTCGGAAAGTTCGTCGGATGTGTTTTCATGAAGATTCAATCTGGTTTGTGTTTACACCTGTTGATGACGCATACCCAACTTCATGATTTACGATTTCATGTTTGTGATAGAAGTTTTTGAAAATTACATATCCCTTCCAAGAATCCGTAAATAGACAACACCCAGTAGAAATGTGTTTCAATGCAAATCATAAAAGGTTTTTCTCATCTGCTTTTTTCAATACTTTCACAATTAGTTTGTTGCTGGTTTTCTCATAAACTCCAACAATCAAGGTTTTATTCAACAAGGATCTTCCTTGTTGAATAAAACCTGCATGTGAAAGATACATTTCATTACTTTCAACTTCGCTATATATTTCAAACAATCGTTTTCATTTTGAAATATGCTATTGAAAAATTATTTAAATTCATTTTTTCCTCCACACTAGTACATGTGGGGATAATTTCCTTTATTTTTTAGATGATAAATATCAATAAAAGCATTTATCATTTTTTTGTTTTTGAAAAAATAAAATATAAATTAATTATCTATCAATAAATTTCCTTAAAACAAAACTAACAATTAATTTTTCTCCTACTACTATGTCAATTAAATAAAATGATATAATGTTAATTATAGATGAAGAAAGGAAAAATAAAAATGATTAAAAATGAAATTTCTGAAAAAATAGTTAGTATTACTTTTGTAATAGCTTTTATCATAACAGCTATTGGTTGATTAGGAATTAATAAAAAAAATAAAAAGAAATATTTAATTTTATGAATAGCTATAATTCCTTTAATTTTTAGTAACGTATTTTCATTTTTTACTAAAAATTATTATGACAATATTTTACTAATATCAGTACTAACGATATCTTATTTAATTTATATAAGCTTTTTAATCGTTAGTACTTATCGATTTATTAAGATAAAAAATAAAAAAGAAATTAATAATAAACAAGTAGAAAATACTATTGATTTAATAAAAAATAAAATATTGTAAAAGTTACCCTTTGGGGTAACTTTTACATGTTCTCTATAAATAATGATCTTAATATAAGTTCATATTATATAGCATTAAGAAAACTATTTGAACCATTACTATTATTAGGAATATGTTCTTGATTTGCTGCATCGATAAAATTTTGTTGTCTTATTGGACCATTTTCTAAAATTTGATTAATTCTTGTTTGCAAGTCAGGATTATTAGGTTCTGGATGGGTTACAATTTATTGGACACTAATTACGTAGACAAGTGAACAAATTAGTTAAAAGAAAGGAATTATAATTATGGCCAATATTAACTCATATTCAGATGAATTTAAAAAACAAATAGTAGCTTTATATCAAAGTGGTAAGTCAGTGTCTTGTCTTGCTGAAGAGTACAATGTTACAAGAGCAGCTACTTATAATTGAATTAAGCAATTTACTAATTCAGGCAGTTTTAAAACTAAAGATAACCGTTCTGTTGAAGAAAACGTATTAATTGGATAAATTAAGAAAAGAATTAAAACAGTTACGAATGGAAAATGATATTTTAAAGCAAGCAGCACTAATAATAGGCAGAAAATAGAAATTATTACTAAAAATAAAGTTAAATATAAAATTCGTACAATGTGTCGTTTTTTAAAAATCTCTAAATCAACATATTATTTTAATTTCAAGAAAAAAGAAGATAAAATTCAAAATAATATGTATGATGAAGCTGTTATTAGTGCTTTTAAAGAAAATAAAGAAGCTTATGGAACAAGAAGATTAAAAGTTGTTCTAAAAGAAAAGAAAATTAATTTATCAAGACGAAAAATTGGTAATGTTTAGTAATCTGTGTAACTTACAAAAATAACTATAGACATATTCCGTAAATAAATTTTTTAAAAGTCAATTAATAATTTAAAATTTATTTTATAATTTCTTTATTAATAAATTAATAAGGTGTTGATAAAAATGAATTTTGAAAATTTAAAAAAATTAAAAAATGAACAATTTTGTAGATATTTTGGTATAAAACGTTTTCATTTTGATGAAATGTTAACAAAATTAATTGAAATAGAAAATTTAAAAAAAACTAAAGTTAGAAAATATAAACTTTCAGTTGAAGAAAGCTTGATGATGACTTTAGTATACTGAAAAGAATATTATACTTTTTTCCAAATGATTATTAAATATAAAATGAGTGCATCAAGTTGTTTTCGAAATATTACTTGAGTAGAAAATAAACTTAGTGATGACAAAGATTATCAGTTTTTAAAAACAAAATATAAATCAAAAATTGAGAAAAAACAAGAAGATTTAAATGAATTTCAATTTTATTTAATTGATTCAACTGAAATTGAAATTGAAAGACCAACTAAAAAAAACTACAGTTAGAATATTTTTCTGGTAAAAGTTGAATGTTTTCTATAAAATTTAAAATTATATATGACTTTTTTAATAAAAAAATTTTTGATATTTTTGCTGATAATGGAAAAGTACATGATTTTCAAATATTAAAAAATTCAAATCTTTAATTTTCAGAAAAAACAATAATTATTGGTGATTTGGGATATCAAGGAATACAAAATATTTATAAAAATACTATATTACCAATTAAAAAAACTAAAAATAAAAAATTAACTAAACAAGAAAAAATCTACAATAAAATTATTTCAAAAATTAGAATTAAAGTTGAACATGTTTTTGCTTGATTAAAAAGATTCAAAATTTTAATAAATAAATGTAGAAAAAGTATATTTAGACTTATGTACTTAAGATTTAACTTACTTTGTGAAATTTTTAATAAAACAAAACCATTAAAATAAAAAAATATTAAAAATATTTTTTTAAAAATTTAAATTTTTATCAAGTTAATATAAAAATAATATTAACAATTTTTGTGTTTGAAATATAAATTTATTTTTAAAGTATTTTTTTAAAAATATTAACTTCTATAATTATTAACAATAAAAAATTTATAAATATTATTATTGACAATTGATTAAATTTATTTACGGAATATGTCTTATGTTTAATTAATTCTAGTAAATAAAATTAAATAACTAGAAAGAGTGAGTTACGTATGTCTAAAAAACAAAATATTAATAATAATGATCCAATATAAAAAGCAGTAGATTTATTACTAGAAAATACTGAAGATTTAACAACAGTTTTTAAAGAGGGAGGTTTATATAAAGAATTAACAAAAAGATTAGTTGAAAAAATGTTGAATTCTGAAATGCAAAATTATTTAGGATATGAAAAAAAATCAACATAATAATATTGATAATGCTCGCAATGGTATAAATTCAAAAAAATTAATAACCCAACAAGGCAAAATTGAGATTAATGTACCACGAGATCGTAATAGTAATTTTGAACCAGTAATAGTTGCAAAAAGACAAAGAAGATTTGATGGTTTTGATCAACAAGTTCTTTCATTATATGCCAAAGGCATGACTTTATCAGATATTAGAATGCAGTTACAAGAGTTATATCATGGTGCTGATATTAGTGAAAGTGTTATTAGTCAAATTACTGATGATGTTATTGATGATGTTAAAGCATGACAAAATCGGCCATTAGAAAGTGTTTATCCGATTGTTTATTTTGATTGTATAGTAGTTAAAGTACGACAAGATAAACTCATTATTAACAAATCAGTTTATATAGCACTAGGAGTTGATTTAGAAGGTAAAAAAGATATTTTAGGTTTATGAATTAGTGAAAATGAAGGTTCTAAGTTTTGATTATCTAATTTCACAGAAATGAAAAATCGAGGCTTAAATGATATTATTATTGCTTGTAGTGACAATTTAACAGGAATGTCAGAAGCAATACAATCAGTTTATCCTAAAACCAAACATCAATTATGCATAGTTCATCAAATTAGAAATAGTTTAAAATATGTTTCATACAAACATAGAAAATCGCTAGTTACAGATTTAAAACCAATTTATAGTGCATGTAGTGAATAACAAGCAATGCAGGCTTTAGAATCTTTTGAAAGTAAATGAAATAAAAAATATCCTCAAATTACTAAATCATGATATAAAAATTGAGATAATTTAATGGTTTTTATTAGTTATCCTGCAGAAATCAAAAGAGTGATTTATACAAAAAATGCTATCGAATCTGTTAATAGTCAATTACGAAAAGTTATTAGAAATAAAAAAGTTTTTCCAAATGATATGGCAGTTTTTAAAATATTTTACTTAGCAATTGAAAATATAACTAACTAAAGTAATGTTTACTCATATCTTGAAAAACAAAATCAATAGCTTTTTTAATATTTGGTCAATAATTTGGTAATATTTTTCTTATATTATAGATAACTAAAGTAATGTTTACTCATATCTTGAAAAACAAAATCAATCGCTTTTTTAATATTTGGTCAATAATTTGGTAATATTTTTCTTATATTATGTTTTATAGCAAATCAAAAATGTTCAATTGGATTTAAATTAAGAGAATATGGCGGAAGAAATAATAGTTTGCATCCAGCATTTTCAATTAATTGTTGTGTTAATTTAGATTTATGAAACGTTGCATTATCTAAAACTATAATTTGTCCACGCTTTAATACTGCAATTAGTATATTTTTTACATATGATTCAAAAATTTTACTGTTGCAATGTCCTTCAAATGCTCATAGGGCTTTTAATTTACCTTTATTTAGCGAACTAATTATACTCATTCTTTTTATTTTATATGCGGGTTTATTATCAAATAATCTTTTACCTTTTTCAGATCAACCATATTTATAAAATTCATTATCATCAATTCCAGATTCATCAATATATACTAAATCTTCATTCATTATTTTAGCTATTTCTTTTAAAAAATATTCTTGTTTGTTTTTATCTCTTTGTTCATATAGAAAAGTTTTTTTATATGTATAATTTAGTTTTTTGAAATAGTTATAAACTGTTTCTTTAGTCATATCACCAAATTTTTCAATTACTTTTTGAACTGTAACATCTTTATTTTGCGCTAAATAATTTTTTAATTCATCTAAATCATTTATTTTGTGGCTATGTCCTTTTTGATAATTCAAAATTGGTTTTATATGCCCAGTTTCTTTTTTTCTTTTTCTTCATAAGAATAAAGTCTTTCTAGTAATATTGAACACTTTACAAATTTCTTTAATTTTCATGTTTTTACTTTCATAGGCTTCTATTACTTTTCTTCGTAAGTCTTCACTGTATGGTTTCGGCATAATTTAATCTTCCTAATCTATTTTAAATATTGCTGAATTGTACTTTTAAATTCAAAAACTGTTTAAATTACATATTATTATTTTACATTATTTATAAGTAAACATTACTTTAGTTAGCTATATGTTTTATAGCAAATCAAAAATGTTCAATTGGAGGTAATGTTTAGTGATCTGTGTAACTTACAAAAATAACTATGTTTAATTAATTCTAGTAAATAAAATTAAATAACTAGAAAGAGTGAGTTACGTATGTCTAAAAAACAAAATATTAATAATAATGATGCAATATCAAAAGCAGTAGATTTATTATTAGAAAATACTGAAGATTTAACAACAGTTTTTAAAGAGGGAGGTTTATATAAAGAATTAAAAAAAAGATTAGTTGAAAAAATGTTGAATTCTGAAATGCAAAATTATTTAGGATATGAAAAAAATCAACATAATACTAGTGAAAATGCTCGTAATGGTATAAATTCAAAAAAATTAATAACCCAACAAGGTAAAATTGAGATTAATGTACCACGAGATATTAATAGTAATTTTGAGCCAGTAATAGTTGCAAAAAGACAAAGAAGATTTGATGGTTTTGATAGGCTTTTTAAAAATATGTGTATCTTTTTACAAAGTTACTAGTTTAGATTAATTCTATCTTCAAATTTTATCATAAAATGAGCAATTGCTGTATTTCAATTTTGAATGGGCGGTGTTCATTTTTTTGTTATATTTTAAATTGCTAAGTAAAATATTTTAAAAACTGCCATATCATTTGGAAAAACTTTTTTATTTCTAATAACTTTTCGTAATTGACTATTAACAGATTCAATAGCATTTGTTGTATAAATCACTCTTTTGATTTCTGTAGGATAACTAATAAAAACCATTAAATTACCTCAATTTTTATATCATGATTTAGCAATTTGAGGATATTGTTTATTTCATTTACTTTCAAAAGATTCTAAAGCTTGCATTGCTTGTTCTTCACTACATGCACTATAAATTGGTTTTAAATCTGTAACTAGTGATTTTCTATGTTTGTATGAAACATATTTTAAACTATTTCTAATTTGATGAACTATGCATAATTGATGTTCGGTTTTAGGATAAACTGATTGTATTGCTTCTGACATTCCTGTTATAGCTAACTAAAGTAATGTTTACTCATATCTTGAAAAACAACATCAATCGCTTTTTTAATATTTGGCCAATAATTTGGTAATATTTTTCTTATATTATGTTTTATAGCAAATCAAAAATGTTCAATTGGATTTAAATTAGGAGAATATGGCGGAAGAAATAATAGTTTGCATCCAGCATTTTCAATTAATTGTTGTGTTAATTTAGATTTATGAAACGTTGCATTATCTAAAACTATAATTTGTCCACGCTTTAATACTGGAATTAGTATATTTTTTACATATGATTCAAAAATTTTACTGTTGCAATGCCCTTCAAATGCTCATAGGGATTTTAATTTACCTTTATTTAGTGAACCAATTATACTCATTCTTTTTATTTTATATGCGGGTTTATTATCAAATAATCTTTTACCTTTTTCAGATCAACCATATTTATAAAATTCATTATCATCAATTCCAGATTCATCAATATATACTAAATCTTCATTCATTATTTTAGCTATTTCTTTTAAAAAATCTTCTTGTTTGTTTTTATCTCTTTGTTCATATAGAAAAGTTTTTTTATATGTATAATTTAGTTTTTTGAAATAGTTATAAACTGTTTCTTTAGTCATATCACCAAATTTTTCAATCACTTTTTGGACTGCAACATCTTTATTTTGCGCTAAATAATTTTTTAATTCATCTAAATCCTTTATTTTGTGGCTATGTCCTTTTTGATAATTCAAAATTGGTTTTATATGCCCAGTTTCTTTTTTTCTTTTTCTTCATAAGAATAAAGTCTTTCTAGTAATATTGAACACTTTACAAATTTCTTTAATTTTCATGTTTTTACTTTCATAGGCTTCTATTGCTTTTCTTCGTAAGTCTTCACTTTATGGTTTTGGCATAATTTAATATTCCTAATCTATTTTAAATATTGCTGAATTGTACTTTTAAATTCAAAAACTGTTTAAATTACATATTATTATTTTACATTATTTATGAGTAAACATTACTTTAGTTAGCTATAAATTGTCACTACAAGCAATAAGAATATCATTTAAGCCTCGATTTTTCATTTCTGTGAAATTAGATAATCAAAACTTAGAACCTTCATTTTCACTAATTCATAAACCTAAAACATCTTTTTTACCTTCTAAATCAACTCCTAGTGCTATATAAACTGATTTGTTAATAATGCGTTTATCTTGTCGTACTTTAACTACTATACAATCAAAATAAACAATCGGATAAAAACTTTCTAATGGCCGATTTTGTCATGCTTTAACATCATCAATAACATCATCAGTAATTTGACTAATAACACTTTCACTAATATCAGCGCCATGATATAACTCTTGTAACTGCATTCTAATATCTGATAAAGTCATGCCTTTGACATATAATGAAAGAACTTGTTGATCAAAACCATCAAATCTTCTTTGTCTTTTTGCAACTATTACTGGCTCAAAATTACTATTACGATCTCGTGGTACATTAATCTCAATTTTACCTTGTTGAGTTATTAATTTTTTTGAATTTATACCATTGCGAGCATTTTCACTATTATTATGTTGATTTTTTTTAATATCCTAAATAATTTTGCATTTCATAATTCAACATTTTTTCAACTAATCTTTTTGTTAATTCTTTATATAAACCTCCTTCTTTAAAAACTGTTGTTAAATCTTCAGTATTTTCTAATAATAAATCTACTGCTTTTGATATTGGATCATTATTATTAATATTTTGTTTTTTAGACATACGTAACTCACTCTTTCTAGTTATTTAATTTTATTTACTAGAATTAATTAAACATAGTTATTTTTGTAAGTTACACAGATTACTAAACATTACCCACAGAAATGAAAAATCGAGGCTTAAATGATATTCTTATTGCTTGTAGCGACAATTTAACAGGAATGTCAGAAGCAATACAATCAGTTTATCCTAAAACCGAACATCAATTATGCATAGTTCATCAAATTAGAAATAGCTTAAAATATGTTTCATACAAACATAGAAAATCACTAGTTACAGATTTAAAACCAATTTATAGTGCATGTAGTGAAGAACAAGCAATGCAAGCTTTAGAATCTTTTGAAAGTAAATGAAATAAACAATATCCTCAAATTGCTAAATCATGATATAAAAATTGAGATAATTTAATGGTTTTTATTAGTTATCCTGCAGAAATCAAAAGAGTGATTTATACAACAAATGCTATTGAATCTGTTAATAGTCAATTACGAAAAGTTATTAGAAATAAAAAAGTTTTTCCAAATGATATGGCAGTTTTTAAAATATTTTACTTAGCAATTGAAAATATAACAAAAAAATGAACACTTCCCATTCAAAATTGAAATACAGCAATTGCTCATTTTATGATAAAATTTGAAGATATAATTAATCTAAACTAGTAACTTTGTAAAAAGATACACAGATTTTTAAAAATCCTCATTAAATTATACTCATTCTTTTTATTTTATATGCGGGTTTATTATCAAATAATCTTTTACCTTTTTCAGATCAACCATATTTATAAAATTCATTATCATCAATTCCAGATTCATCAATATATAATACTAAATCTTCATTCATTATTTTAGCTATTTCTTTTAAAAAATCTTCTTGTTTATTTTTATCTCTTTATTCATATAGAAAAGTTTTTTTATATGTATAATTTATTTTTTTGAAATAGTTATAAACTGTTTCTTTAGTCATATCACCAAATTTTTCAATTACTTTTTGAACTGTAACATCTTTATTTTGCGCTAAATAATTTTTTTAATCCATCTAAATCCTTTATTTTGTGGCTATGTCCTTTTTTATAATTCAAAATTGGTTTTATATGCCCAGTTTCTTTTTTTCTTTTTCTTCATAAGAAAAAAGTCTTTCTAGTAATATTGAACACTTTACAAATTTCTTTAATTTTCATGTTTTTACTTTCATAGGCTTCTATTACTTTTCTTCGTAAGTCTTCACTGTATGGTTTTGGCATAATTTAATCTTCCTAATATATTTTAAATATTGCTGAATTGTACTTTTAAATTCAAAAACTGTTTAAATTACATATTATTATTTTGCATTATTTATGAGTAAACATTACTTGAGTTAGATATATGTAAAAAATATACTAATTCCAGTATTAAAGCGTGGACAAATTATAGTTTTAGATAATGCAACGTTTCATAAATCTAAATTAACACAACAATTAATTGAAAATACTGGACGCAAACTATTATTTCTTCCACCATATTCTCCTAATTTAAATCAAATTGAACATTTTTGATTTGATATAAAACATAATATAAGAAAAATATTACCAAATTATTGACCAAATATTAAAAAAGCGATTGATTTTGTTTTTCAAGATATGAGTAAACCTTTCTTTTAAAAAAAAATAAAAAACATTTATAATAAATAAATGTTTTTTAATAATTTTTACGATTAAAATAAAAAATGAAATTCATTATTAGCGATTTTTTTGATAATTATATACTAATTTAAGTACTGTTTTTAAAGGTAATATTCTAATAATAGTTCTTGTAATTTTATTAGAAATTCCTGTAATAATAAAACTTTTTCTTTTTGTTTTTAAGGCTGTTTGTAAAGACTTTTTAGCATAAGTTTCAGTATCTAAAACTGGTAATAATGAACTATAATTTTCTTTATTTCCTTTGCC
Source organism: Spiroplasma ixodetis (assembly GCF_040369795.1). Classification (GTDB taxonomy): domain Bacteria; phylum Bacillota_I; class Bacilli_A; order Mycoplasmatales; family VBWQ01; genus Spiroplasma_E; species Spiroplasma_E ixodetis_B. The sequence goes on along the minus strand of NZ_AP028955.1, from coordinate 330,689 downwards.
ATTACTACTACGATTTCAAAATTCAGTTTTTAATGGACCTGGACAAATTGTAATTACTCTTACTTTACTTTTTGCTCTTTTTAATTCATAATTAACTGCAACGCCTAAACTTCAAACATATGATTTAGAAGCATAATAACTAGCAAAAACAGGACCTGGACTAAAAGCTGCCATACTTCCAATATTAATAACACGACCATAATTATTTTTACTAAAACGTTGAACAAATAACTTTGTTAAAATATGTAAACAAGAAATATTTAAATTAATCATATTTAATTCTTGTTCTAACATGCTATCTGCAAATGTTCCTCAAACACCATAACCAGCATTATTAATAACTACTGTTACATTTAATTCTTTTGATAACTCAAATAATTTATAAATATTTTTTAAATCAGATAAATCTAAATCATAATTTTTAACTTGTAAGTGTGGATACTTATCTGCTAATTCTAATATTTTTTTACTATCACGTGATACCCCTAATACGTGATAACCTTGTGCTAATAATGCTTGACAGTAATAATATCCCAATCCTTTAGACGCTCCCGTAACTACTGCTCACTGATTCAAAACAATTACTTTATTTATCATTTATATTAATACTCCTTTTATTTTTAGATATTAAACATTTTTTTACTATTTGAACTAATATAATTATAAGCGCTAAAAATACTTAATATTGTAGCAACGTACATTGGTATCATTACTAATTGATTAATTAAGCCATATTGATCATTATTACTATGACCATTAACACTACCATTTAAAAATCGTCAATTAATAAAAAATAAAATTGTAATTCCTAACATTTGTACTGCTGCCTTTATTCTACCATATTTATCAGCAGCCATTACTGTGCCTTTAGTAGCCAAAATTTGACGAACTACATCAATAATAAAATCACGTAATACCAAAATAACTACTATTCAAACTGGAATTATAGTAGCACATGCCATTACAATTAAAACACCATTAGTTAAAAGTTTATCTGCAATTGAATCAAAAAATTTACCAAAAGTTGTTACCTGATTAAATTTTCTTGCTCATCATCCATCAATAAAATCACTAATGGCAGCAATAATAAATAAAATTGCTGCTATTAACCAACTAATTGGTAAACTATAACTATTAATATTAATACTTGTTATTCAAAGATGATAAAAATTATCATTATCTATTGGACCGATAATCATTAAACTAACAATAATTGGAACTAATATTAATCTTATTAAAGAAATAATATTGGGAACACTCATATTTAAAATCCTTTCATATAAGTTTATTTATAATATTTAACATTATTATGTAATTACCTTTTTTAGTATAATTTATAAAAAGTAAAACTTATATTTTTGATCTATTCATGAAATAAGTATATCGTTATTTTCTATATCTGTCAATAATATACATTTATATATTAAAATAAATATTATTTTATATACAATTTATTAACTAGTGTTTGTTTTTTCTTTTTCTGATTTTTCTCTTTCGGCAGCGGCTTGTGGATTTTTTCTTTTCTCAATATAATAGAATAAGCCAATATAACTTAAATAATAATCTTTATTAAAATCAATTAAACGTGAAGCATTTGTAACAGTTGCTTGTCCTGCCGGTTTACTTCCTCATTCATAAAACGGAATTAAACATGTTTTTGCTGGATTATGTTTTGCTAAAAAAATAACAGCAGTATCAAAATCTAATTTCATTAACTCACTACCTGTAATTAATTTTTTACCTTGTAATGATGAATTAATATTATCAGCTTTTTTATCTTTATTACCAGAATGGCTATAATTAATAATTGTTTTTTCACCAAACATATCTGAATATTTATTAGCGGTTTGTAAATCCATAGTTTGCAAAAAAGTATGCAAAATACAGTTATTAAAAATAGTTTCCGCTGTTTCTTTACCATATTTTTGTGTTAATTGTTGTAAATCTTGCATAATCATCATGAAAAAAATATTACGACTTCGTGCAACAGTAATCATTTGTGCCATACTAGCAATCGTTGGTATATTACCAAACTCATCAAATAAAAAGTATAAAGGGCGTGGTAATTTAATATCAGGCAAAGTACTTGCATAACGAATTGTATTTTTATATAACTGTGCAATAAACATTGATACAAAAGCATTACGTTCATTACTTTCATCAGGAACAACTAAGAAAACAGCACTTGGTTTTTTTACAATTTCATCTAAATTTATATCATTACTACAACTAATATTTCGTGTCACTGGATCAGTAAATAAACGTAATCCATTAGCAACCATTTGACTAATTGATCCCGCAGTTTCTTCAGCACCTTCTAATGCACCTAAACCAATTTGACGAGCTAAACTATGAGTTGGCATTTTTTTTAGAATTTCAACATATCGTTGACGATTAGTAGCAACAATAGCAGCATTTGACATACTAAAGTATTTTAAAGGAACATCAGGTTGATCTTCAAGTTGTTCTAGCATAAATAACATAATTGATTTAACAACTTGCATCGCTGATTGATTTCAAAATTTTTGTTTTGGATCTGATTCAGGAAATAAGGCTTCAACAATATCATTAATTCATGATAATGCCATTGATTCATAAGTAATTGATTCATTTAAAGGATTATTTTCTTTTTTTAAACGCATTGATTCTACATAAAAATCATATACTTTAACAAAAGGATTTCATGAATTAGATACTGATGTATCACGTAAATTAATAACATAAACATCGTAACCATTATCTTTTAATATTTTAGAATGATTTTGAAATAATTCTCCTTTTGGGTCAGTAATAACCATTGATGGTTTAATTTTTGATTGGGCATTTAAATATATAGTTGGAATAACTAATTTTTGAGTTTTACCACTTCCTGTTCCCCCAATTACAATATTATGAGCATTAGACTTAATATTAAATTGGACACCACCAATTTTAGTCTTTGTTGTTTGAACAACAATACCGTAATCATTTTCAACAGTTTTTGATAAAGGAAAGGTATTAGCAATTTCAGTGGGTGTTAATCAAGCAGCAGATCCATACACTTTATTTTTTGAATCACGTAAAAAGCGACTTTTATTATGAGTTTCACGATAAATTTTATATTTATGAATCATAAAGTAAGATAATAAAACTGAAAATTCAATAAGAAATAAAATTAAAAATATTAATCAATAATTAATAGCATCCTGTATTAAAAATTTAAGTGTAAATGGTTGTTGATTATCTCCACTATGAGAAAACATGTTACGAACAAAGACTAAAGCATAAACTAATAAAGTATTTATTAATACTAAAAAGGGTATAACAATTATAATTACTGCTGGTAGTACTCATTTTTTTTGACGAATAAATTTCATTTTTATGTTCCTTTATTTTTTATATATTTTATAATAATTTATATTTTACCCATATTGGGAAATAAGACCAGCAATACCTGATATTATTGATAATAAAATACCAATACTTACATTTCGTCTTCAACGATAACTTTTTTTCTTTTTAAATTCATTTTTTGTTTTTTTAAATTTCATGATTATTTCTCCAAGATTTTAATATTTTACTTTTTTATTCATCAGAATCTCCTCTTCTTGCATTCTTTCTAATATTATTTAAATTTACAACAGGTTCTTTAAAAGCGGCATTAGCCATATTTTTTAATCCAACAAAAGGAATTTTTAAATTATTTTTTGTATCTTGTCATTTAGTACCATTATCATTAGAATTTTGAAATTTACCAATTCCTTTAGCAACTCCTTTAGTACCTTTACCTAAATAACGCGTGATACCATTTTTTAATAGTCCATTTGCTTTCTTTTCGCTACCATCAGGATTTCTTCCGTCTTTAGCACCACCAAATGCAATTTTTTTTCCAAGTTTTAATGCACCAGCACCACCGGCTGCAAGGCTAGCAAAAGTGCGAGCTTTACCCATAATATTTCCGGCAATAGCTGCTCCATTAGAATCAATAGCACTTTGTACACCTAAGTTTTGTGTTACTAAGTGATTAATAATTTTTTGAGTTCTTAAACAACTAATAGCACCGGCTGTACAAAATAATGTATATAGAACTTGTTTTTCAAGTCAACTAAAATTAGTATTATTAGTAATATCTACTATTGCTTTTGGTAATATTTCAAGGAATATATAAATAGGTAACATCGTTCCTGGACCAATAATAAACTTACCTATTACCATTTCTTTTCAAACACACAATCTTTTTCCTTGATCAACAGGCATTATAGCGGCAACAATTGGTGATATTGAAAATAAAAGTAATAAATCAATAATTCTTTCAACCAATGTCATTGATGCAACAAATAATACATATAAAGTAAATCACACCGCAATAATTTCAAGAATAAAGTTTCAATGTTTTAAATACGAAATATCAGGCATTGAAAAAACACCATTAGGATGCAAAGAACTATCATAATCAGAAGCACCAATACCTCATAATAAATCAGCTAAACTAGCATTTTTTCCTAAAGCTGTAATTTGTAAAACTGCCAATAATCCTGTCATTAGATAATTTATAGCACTCATAAAAAATGGAATGAAAACAATTACTAAAAAAGCTAAAAATGTATTTTTTATAGCTTTACCTAGTTTTTCTCTAATTGTATGTGTTTCAGTAAATTGGATAATAATTAATTGCATAATAAACATAATAAGTATTACACCAATTGAAACAACAGCTAATACTGAAAAAAATATTGGTAAGTTTTTACTATTAAGTGGATCTTCATTAAATTTTCCAAAAAATAAATTAGTTATTGCGTCAGTTGTTAAATATTCAAATATACCATGTGGTCTTAATAAAACATCAATTAAATATAATGGTCCTTGAATAAAAATAAGTCAAGGTATAAATAATAAAGCTACTAGTATAATATCTGTTAGTCAATCCATATTTTCATCTCTTTTCTCTTCGTAACTTAATATCAAGTTAATATATAACTTTCTTTAGTTAGTAGGAAGAATATTTGGATTACCGCCAAAGGCCTGCACAAGAGCAATTATTATTGCTGATGCAGTAATACCAATAATTGGTGCAATTAATGTATACATAAACGCTTTTTTAATCTCACTTCTACGTTGTGGATCATCACCAGCAGCCGCTAAATCTTTTGCCAATATAATTATTTTAAAAAAACTAAATGCAATTAAAGCAGCAATTAGCAATCCTGCAACTGCCGAAACATAAGGTTTTGCTACATCAATGATTTTATTTATATCAGGTCCATCTGATAGATAATTAAAAATCATAAGTTTTTCCTCCTTAAATAATAAAAAAATAAAATTATTTACTAATCAAAATTGTTTATAAAGCATGAATTTATCTAATAATATAATAAGTTCTATTTTACTCATTAAAGAGATAAATTAGGACTTACAGTCAAATTCATATGTTATAAATAATGTTGATACAAATTAATTATAGTTGGTTTTAAAATAAAGTAAATAAAAATTTTCAATTTTATCAACTTATTTTTTATTATTTTATAAAATTTATTATTTAAATAAAATCATATTAATAAAACTTATAAGTTTTATTAATATGAAAGTATCTTTATTTAGTTTAAAAATAAATTAACAATTATTGATGAAATCGATAATGTATAAAAAATATACTAATTTTCAATTTCTTTATTTTTTATATTTTTAATTGCTTGTGTTTCAGCATCACTAACATTAATATTTAAACACATACGATATAAACTAGAAATAGCAAAAAGACATTCACCAACTTTAGCACGAGCAATAAAATCAGTTTCATTAGCAGAAATGCCACCATATGAAGAATACAATTCATTTAATGCTGCTAAATCATGAGGTTGTAAGTTTAATACTTTTAAATATTGACTTGAGTTAATAATAGCAGTAGTATATTTTTTAATTTCTTCAGAACCAAGAAAATCGTTAATATTTTGTGTAATAATATTTATCATACCTGTATACTTACGAATTCTCTTAACAATTTGATACATAAATAATAATGCTGCTGGAAATTCTTTATCAATAAGTAAATGGGCTTCATCAATAGTAATTGAAATTCATTGTTGTTTATTATTAATTTCATTATCATTTTTATTCTTTCGTACTTCATTTTCAATATATTTCAAAATTAAAAACATTTGAGCGTTAACTAAACGTTTATTCCCTGATTGTGTTAAAGTATATAAATCATAAACTTGTAATATACTACTGCTATTAATATTAGTATGAGCATTTCATAAATTAGCATCAGTACCAGCAGTTGCAAATCTTGATAATATAATTAGTAAATTTTTTAATTCATTTTTACTTCTAATCTCTTCTTCTTTAACCATATCAGATTCAATAATATCATATAAATCTTGAAAAATTGGAAATTGATTTGGTTTTAATAAGTGAATTTTTGTTCGAGAAGTAATACCAAATTTTTCATACATTAAATTTACATAAATCATTAATAAACTTGATTCATTTCTCGTTAATCCACCAGTAGCAATGTTTAAAAATTGTTCTAAGAATTGCATATGTGGTGCTAAAATATCACGAGTATTATTATCATTAGTATTATCATCACTCAGTGCCAATGTAATTTGAAATGGATTAATATTGCCAGAATAACCATCACCAACATCAATTCAACTTCCATCATGATAATTACATAAATCGCGATATTCACGTTCAGGATCAATAACAATTACTTTATGACCAATCATAATTTGATAATTTACTTCTTTTTTAGAAGTATAAGATTTTCCTGAACCACTAGTACCAATAATTAGTTGATTATGATTTTTACGAGTACTACTTTTAGTTCTTTGATCAAAAAATACTTTATTACCACTTTCATTAAATCCAAGAAATAATCCTTGTTTATCATTTAATTCTTGATTTAAAAAAGGAAAACTAGCACCTATTGTTAAACATGGCATTTCGTGACCTGTTTCTTTAAATCAATCGGCACTATCTGGCATTACTGATAAAAAAGCTTCTAATTGACGATAATATAATTTATCAAACTTCATATTATTGTTTTTTATTTCGTATTCGGCAGTACTAATATTTTGTTTAAGTTGCTTACAATCAGCACCATTAATTAACAAATACATATTAGTATTAAATATTTTTTCACCACCACCAGCAATTTGATCTAATAATTCATTTAATGATTGATAATGATAATGATAATCTCTTCGTTCTGATAATGATTTTGTCATAAAATTTAAAGTTGCTAAATTTTGCATAGCTTTATTCAATTGTTTTTTAGCACTTTCTTCACTGATACTATTAAAAGTAAAGATTAAACTAGTATTAGGAATATTTACTAAATTTGCTAATCAGACTGCTGAAACTTCAAATGGATAATCATATATGTTATAAACAGTTTGAAAACAATTAGCAAATTCTAAATTATTCTTATGAACTAATAATTCTTTAATCGCCAAATCATTAGTTAAATCTTTACTTTTAACAATTTCTTCTTTTTTTGTAGTAAACATTTCTTCTAAGGAAGCATTTTCATTAGAATTTATTAATTTACTATAAACAACCATCATTTCAAAACAATTAATATCAATAGTTTTAACTCCACTACGACTGATATAATTTTTAAAAGCATTTACTTCTTCTTTTAATTTTTCTTGATTTGATGAATAAAAAAATAAGTAAAAAAATGGTTGCGTCATTTCATTTTGATTTTGAATTTCATTATTAGCATTAATTGCTGATATCATTTGAAATTTTCTTGCTAATTTTGCTTTTTCACTAATATTTTCTAAATCAATTTTTTCGAGTTGTTCTTTATAAAAATTAGTTTGTGCAGTTATATCTAAAGGCATATCAATCTTTATTAAAGACATAGAAATATTAATAATTTTAAAAGCTGCAGCTAAATCTTTAATTTTATTTGAGGCTTCTTCATTAGATAATAATGTAATATTAAAACCCTCCAATAATAAAGCTCTAGTATAATTTGTATTTTTCACATTTAATTGCATCACATTCTTACTAATAATTTTTTTAAATGGTACTAATATTTGTGAATTTTTTTCAAAATTATAATAACGATTTTTACTATGAAATTTAAATCATAATAAAATAATTTCTCATCCTTTTTTTCTTGGCTGTCAATAAAAAGTAAGTGGAATAGTAGCACAACCAACTAAAATAACAGCTAATATTTTAAAAATAATATCAATTTGCAACAATAAAATAATAATCGAAGCAAATCCAACTACCATTAAAATAATTAATAAATCAATTAAACCAACACTTCTCCAAATTTGTAATTTTACAAATTTAATAGTTTTAGGAATTAAAAATTTCATTTATCTTTTCTTTTGAAATTTCATTAGAATTTAGCGCTGAATTTGGTTTACTGTTTATTTTCTCTATCTTTATACTATTAACACGCTTCTTAAAGCCACAACGACTGCAATTAACTTGAATATTTATTCCTTCTAAGTAATCAGCTATCAAAATTACTCTACCACATCGATAGCAAGCAAAAGAATTTTGTGGCTTTTGAGCTAATCGAACAGATGTATACGTATCTTTCATAATCATTGTCTCCTAACTGAATTTAATTTGTTTACTAAACACAATTCAAAGTTATCTTGTTCCCTAAATATTATTAAGCAACTGAAAAATAAAAAATAAATTTTTGTTATATTTTTAATTTAAAATAACCCACTATTTAAACACTATTTTCTTTTTCAAATCTAGTTTTACTTTAAAAAATAAATTAAATTTTTAAAAACAAATAAGAAAATTTAAAAACATTTTAATAAAATAATATCTATAAAAACTCAAGAAATCAAAGTTTTATACATTTCTTGAGTTAAATAAATTTTAACAAATTAACTAAAAATAACAAATTTTTTTTATTTTTCTAACTTTTTATTAACTTATCTAATCCTGGAATATTTGGCATTTCTCCTTTTTTAATCTGACCAGCAATTTGATCCATAACTTTTTTAGTTTTTTCAAATTGGTTTAACACTTTATTTAATTCTTTTTCTGAACGACCTGAGCCTTTTAATACTCTTGCTTTTCTAGTTGGATAGCGTAAAATTTGTGGTTTTTCACGTTCTTGAGCAGTTGTTGAAGCAATAATATATTCTGCTATTTTTAAATCAGTTTCAGCATCACTAATTTTAGCATCACTAATTTTAGCAGACATACCAGGAATCATTTTTACAAGTGATCCCAATTTACCCATTTTTTGAATTTGCTTCATTTGATTAACAAGGTCATTCAAATCAAATTGACCTAACATCATTCTATTCATAGTTTCTTCAACATCACGAGTTGAAACTATACTTTCGGCCTTTTCCATTAATGTAGTAAGATCACCCATTCCTAAAATACATTCTGCCATTCTTTCTGGATAAAAAACCTCTAAATCAGTTACCTTTTCACCCATTCCTAAGAATTTAACAGGAATCTTTGTTAAATAAGAAATTGAAAGAGCTGAACCACCCTTAGCAGTACCATCTAATTTAGTGATTATGCTTCCAGTAATAGGAATAGTATTATTAAACTCAATAGCAACATTAATTATATCTTGTCCTGCCATACCATCACAAACAAGTAAAACTTCTTTTGGTGAAGTAATTTTTCTTATTTCTGCTAGTTCTTGCATTAATTTTTCATCAATGTGTAATCTTCCAGCTGTATCAATTAATATTACATCAAACTTATTTTTATTAGCATATATTTGAGCATTTTTAACAATATTAGTAGGAGTTTCATTTTTTTGGGAAAAAACTTCAATATTCAATTGTTTTCCTAAAACTTTTAATTGTTCAATAGCAGCTGGACGATAAATATCTCCTGCAACTAGTAAACATTTTTTTTGATATTTATCTGTTAACAACTTTGCTAGTTTAGATATTGTTGTTGTTTTACCAGAACCTTGTAAACCAACTATCATAATAGCAGTAGGATTAGTAGATAAGTCTAATTCAACATTCTTAGTACCCATAATCTTTGTTAATTCATCATGAATAATTTTAATTAACATTTCTTTTTGATCTAAGCCTTCTTTAATAAATTCACCTTTTGCTTTATTAATAATTTCATTAGTTAAGGTTTTAATCACCCTAAAATTAACATCAGCCTCTAACAAAATTAATCTGAATTCTTTAATTGTTGCTTCCATATTTTCCATGGTTAAAGTTTTTTTACTTAAATTTTTTTCTAATGTTTTTTGTACTTTTTTTGACATAATGTCAGCAAAACTCATATTTATATTCTCCTCTATTTTTAAGACTATATTATTTTAACACTAAAATAATAATGAAAAAATAAATTAAACATAAAAAATAAATATTTGAATTAACAAATTATATATTTTATAAAGTTAAAAGAGAACCTAAGGGTTCTCTAAAAAACAATTAATTAATTTTTTAATTAATTAATTCTGTTGCTCTTACTTCACGAATAACAGTAATATGAATATCGCCTGGTATTGTAATCATTTGTTCTAATTTTTGTTTTAAGCTTCTTGCTAATATATGAGCATCAAAATCATTAATAACTTTAGGATCAACAATAACTCTAATTTGTCTTCCGGCCTGAACAGCATATGCTTTTTCTACGCCTTTAACAGATTTACACAAATCTTCAATTTCTTTAATTCTAGTTATAAATTCTTCTAATGAATTATTTCTTGAACCAGGTCTAGCTGCTGATAATGTATCAGCAGCTGAAACTAAAGAAGAATAAACATTATCTTTTGCAACATCACCATGATGAGAATGAATAGCATTAATAATAATATCACTTTCACCATATTTTTTTGCTAAAATCACACCATTATAAACATGTGAACCTTCTAATTCATAATCAGCGGCTTTACCAATATCATGTAATAAACCAGCACGTTTTGCAATATTAACATCTAAACCCAATTCAGCTGCCATTGCTCCTGCAAGTTTAGCAACTTCAAAGGAATGCAATAAAACATTTTGACCATAACTTGTACGATATTTTAATCTTCCAATATAAGATACTAACTCTGGTTCAAAACCAGTTAATTTTAACTCATCAATAATTTTTTTACCATCAACTTTAAAACCTTCATTTAATTCCTGCTCATGAAATCTCAAGATTTTTTCAATTCTAATTGGATGAATTCTTCCGTCTTTAACTAAATCTTCTAAAGCTCTAGTTGCAATTTCTCTTCTGATCGGATTAAATGAAGAAATTTGAATTGTTTCTGGCGTATCATCAATGATAATATCTACACCTGCTGTTAACTCAAAAGATTTAATATTTCTACCCTCTTTACCAATAATTCTGCCTTTCATTTCTTCATTAGGCAAATTAACATATGATACTGACTTATCAACAATAAAATTACTTGCATAACGTTCTATTGCTTCACTAACAATATTATTGGCTAACTCTTTAGATTGAAGTTTAATATTATATTCATGATTTTTAATAATTTTATTAAATTCTAATGATAATTTTTCTTTTAATTTACTAAACAATTCATCTTTTGCTTCATTTCGACTCATACCAGAAATTTTTTCTAATTCCATAATAATTTGTTCAATTTTTTGATGATATTCTAATTTAACATTTTTTACAATTTCACGTTGATGATAAAGATTTTGTGTTTGTGTTTCAATTATTTCTTCACGTTCACTTAATTTGCGTTCTCTTTTATTTAAAAGTTTCTCATATTCTAAATTTTGTTCTTTACGATATTCAATTTCTAAATACAAATCTTTTTTCATTTTACTTATTTCAATTTTTGAATCGGCTCTTGAGGATTGAATTGATTTTTGAGATTCTTTTTCTCTCTTTAAAATATTGGTAAAACTTTGTTGTTCTTTAATTTTTAAATACATTTTTCTAATTAGAAATCCAGCAATTATCCCTACTATCATTGCTATAAAAATTGATATACCTACTCACATTCCAAACTGTTGACTACTTATATTTGATAATATAGCTAACATATTTTTTTCCATTTATATTTCTCTCCTTGCTGTAAAAAACCTACAAGAAAAAGAATCCTTACACTCAAAAAATTAAATAAAATTAAAATTTTATATTTTTCTTCTTTAATATCTACACACAAATAAGTAGGATAATAATCCTACATTAATTTTATCATGTTTTAAATATTAATTTTTAAAACATGATTCGTTCCTTAATTTGTTATAAAAGAAAAGTATTTGCTTCTAAACTTTCTTTTGCTTTTATTTTTCCTTGTCCTAATTTTACATCTTCATAAGTGTATCAGCCACCAGATTTATTAATAACTTCTTTCTCAACAGCAATTGTAATGATTTCACTAATTTTTGAAAATCCTTCTTCAAAACAAAAATCAAGACTTGCTGTTTTAAATGGTGGTGCTACTTTATTTTTCACAACCTTTATTTTTATTTTATGACCAATTATTTGATTACTTTTGATTAATTGTTCACCTTTACGTACTTCTAGTATAATTGTACTATAAAAGCGTAATGCTTTTCCTCCGGGTGTTATTTCAGGATTACCATATATAGATAACTAAAGTAATGTTTACTCATATCTTGAAAAACAAAATCAATCGCTTTTTTAATATTTGGCCAATAATTTGGTAATATTTTTCTTATATTATGTTTTATAGCAAATCAAAAATGTTCAATTGGGTTTAAATTAGGAGAATATGGTGGAAGAAATAATAGTTTGCATCCAGCATTTTCAATTAATTGTTGTGTTAATTTAGATTTATGAAACGTTGCATTATCTAAAACTATAATTTGTCAATGCTTTAATACTGGAATTAGTATATTTTTTACATATGATTCAAAAATTTTACTGTTGCAATGTCCTTCAAATGCTCATAGGGCTTTTAATTTACCTTTATTTAGTGAACAGATTATACTCATTCTTTTTATTTTATATGCGGGTTTATTATCAAATAATCTTTTACCTTTTTCAGATCAACCATATTTATAAAATTCATTATCATCAATTCCAGATTCATCAATATATACTAAATCTTCATTCATTATTTTAGCTATTTCTTTTAAAAAATCTTCTTGTTTATTTTTATCTCTTTGTTCATATAGAAAAGTTTTTTTATATGTATAATTTAGTTTTTTGAAATAGTTATAAACTATTTCTTTAGTCGTATCATCAAATTTTTCAATTACTTTTTGAACTGTAACATCTTTATTTTGCGCTAAATAATTTTTTAATACATCTAAATCCTTTATTTTGTCGCTATGTCCTTTTTGATAATTAAAAATTGGTTTTATATGCCCGGTTTCTTTTTTTCTTTTTCTTCATAAGAATAAAGTCTTTCTAGTAATATTGAACACTTTACAAATTTCTTTAATTTTCATGTTTTTACTTTCATAGGCTTCTATTATTTTTCTTCGTAAGTCTTCACTGTATGGTTTTGGCATAATTTAATCTTCCTAATCTATTTTAAATATTGCTGAATTGTACTTTTAAATTCAAAAACTGTTTAAATTACATATTATTATTTTACATTATTTATGAGTAAACATCACTTTAGTTAGCTATATAATACCAACTTTTTCTCGAATTTGATTAATAAATAAAACAATACAATTACTTTTTGAGATACTTCCACTAATTTTTCGTAATGCCTTAGACATTAATCGCGCTTGAGCACGAATTGTTTGAACATTCATATCACGATCAAGTTCAATTTGTGGAACTAATGCAGCTACTGGATCAACAACAATCATATCTAAAGCCTCTGATTTAACAAGAATATCTAGTATTTCTAATGGTTGTTCTCCTGAATCTGGTTGTGTAATTAATAAACGACTAATATCAACACCTAATTTTTAACTATATTGACGATCTAATGCATGTTCAGCATCGATAAATGCTATTCTACCATTTTGTTTTTTAACTTCTGCTAAAGCCATTAATGCTAATGTAGTTTTACCTGCAGATTCTGGTCCATAAACTTCAATAATACGAACTTTTGGAAAACCTTTAACACCTAAAATATCATCTAATAATATACTTCCTAAACTAATAACTTCAATATCGCCAATACCACTATCACTTAGTAACATAATAGCGCCTTTGCCAAATTCTTTTTCAATTTGCTTAATGGCATTTTCTAATAATTGCTCTTTTTCTTTAATATTTATTTCCATAAAATCACCCTACAAAATATTAATAACTCTGTAAGATAATTCCTTTTTAAATTTTAAAAACTTAATAAAATTTTTTTTAAAATAAATACTGCTTTTGCTACTATAGTTGATCTAATTTCGTTTCTATTACCTGAAATATTTAACACTTCACATCAAACATTATCATTGATAACAATACCTACATATACTAAACCAACCGGTTTATTTTCTAGAGCATTAGGTCCTGCATTCCCAGTAAAACTAACAGCAATATTTGTTTTTAAAATTTTTTGTTTATTTAAAGCCATTTCTATAGCACATTGTTTACTTATTACACCATATTTTTCAATGGTTGTTTTTTTAATTTTAACAATATTGATTTTTGATTCATTATTATACGTTATAAAACCGCCACTAAAATATTTAGAAGCACCAGCAATACTAGTAATCTCTTGAGCAAAAAGTTCGCCAGTAATACTTTCGCAACAACTAATTCTAAAATTAAATTTATCTAATAAAACTAAAAGTTAAGTCATTTTTAAACATTCAATCAAATAATTTACAATACAAAAAAAGAATAAAAAAATCATAAGCCACGTTCTGTTCTTGCTTCTTGCAAGTGCTAACCATTTATCTACTATTGTAAACAATAGTTCGGTTTATTATTCATTTCTAATAAACCAATGCCCCTACCTAAATTTGGGTTTCTCGCTTGTGGGGTTTATCTCGTTCCAACTTTTAAGTTTCCTTAAAACTCGTCTCTATGACACTTTTATAGACTAGAACCTTATTTAATAAAAAACTTAGGTTTTTGTCAGCCGTCAGAATTACTGCTTAGAGTTATCGTTTTCTCTAACACAAACATTACTTTCATCACAGAAAGTGCGAGCGTGGACTTTCCTCTACATACTAATGCAGCGATTAGCTCATTTTTTATTCTTTTAGAAGAAAATTATAACATATTTATTCTTCATGTACAATACTTTCTAATTTACTTAATCTCGTAATAATATCAACATTTTCTACACCTTTTTCTTCTAATTTTTGTTTTTCTTGTTTTAAAACTAAAATTTGTGTTTTTAAAATATCAATTTCTTTAAGTAACTTGTAATTATTATTTTCTAAAATTGCATTTTGCTTTTTTAGTTTATTTACAAATTCTTCTAGTATTTCATAATTAGTAGCTACTAAATCAAGAAATAAATCTACTTCTTTAGAATCATAACCTTTATAATCAACAGTAAATTCTTTATCTATAATATCCTTTTTACAAATATTCATATTTATACCTCCTTTAATTAAAAGGAAAACTATTCCAAAGTTAGTAATATTCTATATGTAAGGGGGAATCAAAATAATGTTTTATGCTAACCACGGAATGTTTCTTGAAACTATAATTAATTATACTATTGAAATTATAAATAATGAAAAACAAGCACTAATTTTTAAACAAAATCCACCAATTTTATATCAAAACAATAAAATTTTTCAAGAAAAAAGTAATGTTGATTATCATGGGGTTTATCATGGTAAATATTTGTGTTTTGAAACAAAAAGTACTAACTCTTTAACATTACCATGAAATAATTTTAAAAAACATCAACTTGAATACTTAGAAAATGCTTTTTATCTTAATGCTATTAGTTTTGTTATTATTTATTTTTCACAACATAATGCCTTTTTCTTAGTTTTTTGAGAAAAATTAAAATTTTTAAAATTTCAAAAAAAAGCACTGACATATAAAAAAATAGAACAAAATGGATATAAATTAGAAATTATATATCCATTTTATCTTGATTTTTTAAAATTTTTAATTTAAGAAGCTAAAGTTTCTGTTTGTTGATTAGTATGTTTTTTAAATTCAGAACTAGCTTTAAATTTAGGCGCTTTAGTAGCGCTAATTACAATAGATTCACCAGTTTGGGGATTACGACCTGTTCTTGCTTCACGAATAATAGTTTCAAATATTCCGAATTTTGGTATATTAATTTTACCGCCATTTGCAACTTCAACTTTTATCTCTTCAAAAAATAAATCAATAATATTAGTGGCTAAGGCAATTGTGACGTCAGACTTTTGCGCTACTATCTTAATAATTTCTGTCTTTGTTTTAGAATTACTTTTTGCCATAAAAGATTTCCTCCTAATGTTTTAATAATTATAATGTCTATTATAGATATTATTATAACTACGTTATCTTCAAACCAATTTAAAAATGTTACTGGTCTGTAATCAAATTATATAGTAACATTTTATAAAGTGAACCATAAAATGTATTTTTTTTCTAAAAAAATGATAAAATTACTTTAGTTAAGTATCATTTTTGTTACTATCATTAATTTTTATTAATGATATTTTTTTATGTTATAATTTTTATAATATTTATATTTATTTATAAATCATTTAATTTTATTAAAAATTCTGACCAGGAATAATTTTAAATGAATATTTCATATAATTTTTATGTTAAAAAAATTTTTTATGCTTGTTATGTTAAAAATGTTGTTTTACCTATTGATATCATTAGAAATTATAGAAATAAATTAGGTATAAAGAATATTGGCAATATTAATAAATTAAGAAATAATAATGTTCGTACTAACTCTAAATTAATTCAAAAAGCATTACATAATTTTTATAATGAAAGATTTTTAAGTTTTTTAACTTTAACTTATCACAAAAATGAAACTGATATTAGAAAAGCAAAAAAAGATATTCGTTTATTTTTTATTTTGTTAAAACGTTGATGAAATGACCATAAACGTTCTAAATATTTAGGTCAATTGAAATATTTT
Organism: Spiroplasma ixodetis; assembly: GCF_040369795.1. GTDB lineage: Bacteria > Bacillota_I > Bacilli_A > Mycoplasmatales > VBWQ01 > Spiroplasma_E > Spiroplasma_E ixodetis_B. Next base: position 313,780 of record NZ_AP028955.1, on the reverse strand, counting down.
TATGTTTATGAATATCAAGACCGTAGAGCAGTACATTTCCATATATTATTTAATCTTAAAATACCTTATTCAATGATACGTCAATGATGACCACAAGTTGGAAATTCTAAGGGTGTTGATTTAAGAGTTGTTTATAAGGAAACTAATGAATTTGTAGTTAAATATTTAAGTAAATATGTAACAAAAGTACAAGAAAATATTAAATCATTAAATCAAAAAGATGTTGGTAATCAAGCATATTCTTTTAGTCATAATTGTAGAAATCCGCTTATAGTTCGTGGTACTAAAATGTTAAATTTACAACAATTAGTACAAGCATGTGAAAAAGCAAAAGAATTTTATTTATTTAAAACTAAACCAAATGAACAAGGTAGTACTCAATTAATTGGTGGGAGTTATGATTATAATGTTACTAATGATTATTTTAAAGATTTTCAATACTATGTTAGTTTAGAAAGTTTACGATTTAGGTATTGATTAAAAAATAAGTTTAATAAAAATGATGTTTTAGATTTTCTTTATAAAATTTTTGATAAAAGAAAAATTGAAAAAATATTTTTAAAAAATCGTGTTTTACATTAATTTTAAATTTTTTCAAGTAATATATAGCTAACTAAAGTAATGTTTACTCATAAATAATGTAAAATAATAATATGTAATTTAAACAGTTTTTGAATTTAAAAGTACAATTCAGCAATATTTAAAATAGATTAGGAAGATTAAATTATGCCAAAACCATACAGCGAAGACTTACGAAGAAAAGTAATAGAAGCCTATGAAAGTAAAAACATGAAAATTAAAGAAATTTGTAAAGTGTTCAATATTACTAGAAAGACTTTATTCTTATGAAGAAAAAGAAAAAAAGAAACTGGGCATATAAAACCAATTTTGAATTATCAAAAAGGACATAGCCACAAAATAAATGATTTAGATGAATTAAAAAATTATTTAGAGCAAAATAAAGATGTTACAGTTCAAAAAGTAATTGAAAAATTTGGTGATATGACTAAAGAAACAGTTTATAACTATTTCAAAAAACTAAATTATACATATAAAAAAACTTTTCTATATGAACAAAGAGATAAAAATAAACAAGAAGATTTTTTAAAAGAAATAGCTAAAATAATGAATGAAGATTTAGTATATATTGATGAATCTGGAATTGATGATAATGAATTTTATAAATATGGTTGATCTGAAAAAGGTAAAAGATTATTTGATAATAAACCCGCATATAAAATAAAAAGAATTAGTATAATTGGTTCACTAAATAAATGTAAATTAAAAGCCCTATGAGCATTTGAAGGACATTGCAACAGTAAAATTTTTGAATAATATAGCTAACTAAAGTAATGTTTACTCATATCTTGAAAAACAAAATCAATCGCTTTTTTAATATTTGGTCAATAATTTGGTAATATTTTTCTTATATTATGTTTTATAGCAAATCAAAAATGTTCAATTGGATTTAAATTAGGAGAATACGGTGGAAGAAATAATAGTTTTCATCGAGCATTTTCAATTAATTGTTGTGTTAATTTAGATTTATGAAACGTTGCATTATCTAAAAATATAATTTGTCCACACTTTAATACTGGAATTAGTATATTTTTTACATATGATTCAAAAATTTTACTGTTGCAATTTCCTTCAAATGGGTAATATGGGTAATGTTTAGTAATCTGTGTAACTTACAAAAATAACTATGTTTAATTAATTATAGTAAATAAAATTAAATAACTAGAAAGAGTGAGTTACGTATGTCTAAAAAACAAAATATTAATAATAATGTTCCAATATCAAAAGCAGTAGATTTATTATTAGAAAATACTGAAGATTTAACAACAGTTTTTAAAGAGGGAGGTTTATATAAAGAATTAACAAAAAGATTAGTTGAAAAAATGTTGAATTCTGAAATGCAAAATTATTTAGGATATGAAAAAAATCAACATAATAATAGTGATAATGCTCGTAATGGTATAAATTCAAAAAAATTAATAACCCAACAAGGCAAAATTGAGATTAATGTACCACAAGATCGTAATAGTAATTTTGAGCCAGTAATAGTTGCAAAAAGACAAAGAAGATTTGGTGGTTTTGATCAACAAGTTCTTTCATTATATGCCAAAGGCATGACTTTATCAGATATTAGAATGCAGTTACAAGAGTTATATCATGGTGCTGATATTAGTGAAAGTTTTATTAGTCAAATTACTGATGATTTTATTGATGATGTTAAAGCATGACAAAATCGGCCATTAGAAAGTGTTTATCCGATTGTTTATTTTGATTGCATAGTAGTTAAAGTACGACAAGATAAACGAATTATTAACAAATCAGTTTATATAGCACTAGGAGTTGATTTAGAAGGTAAAAAAAGATATTTTAGGTTTATGAATTAGTGAAAATGAAGGTTCTAAGTTTTGATTATCTAATTTCACAGAAATGAAAAATCGAGGCTTAAATGATATTCTTATTGCTTGTAGTGACAATTTAACAGGAATGTCAGAAGCGATACAATCAGTTTATCCTAAAACCGAACATCAATTATGCATAATTCATCAAATTAGAAATAGTTTAAAATATGTTTCATACAAACATAGAAAATCACTAGTTACAGATTTAAAACCAATTTATAGTGCATGTAGTGAAGAACAAGCGATGCAAGCTTTAGAATCTTTTGAAAGTAAATGAAATAAACAATATCCTCAAATTGCTAAATCATGATATAAAAATTGAGATAATTTAATGGTTTTTATTAGTTATCATGCAGAAATCAAAAGAGTGATTTATACAACAAATGCTATTGAATCTGTTAATAGTCAATTACGAAAAGTTATTAGAAATAAAAAAGTTTTTCCAAATGATATGGCAGTTTTTAAAATATTTTACTTAGCAATTGAAAATATAACAAAAAAATGAACATTGCCCATTCAAAATTGAAATACAACAATTGCTCATTTTATGATAAAATTTGAAGATAGAATTAATCTAAACTAATAACTTTGTAAAAAGATACACAGATTTTTAAAAAGCCTTGATATAGCACCATGAAACATTCAATTCATATTTTTTACATGTGAGGTATCTCAAAATGAAATATCTTGATTAAATGTTTCACAAAATATAAACATAAATTGTAAAGATGTAAATTCTGATGGTAATTGATTAGGTAATTTTTCAATTGTTCTTGGCATATTAACAACTTGAATTTCTCCCTGATCATTTTTATAAAATCCAATTTGAACAATTTCTTTACTATTTATATTTGATAAATCTCTTTCATTAGTTGTTATTTGTTTGCCATTTTTATCAATAGACATATTCCGTAAATAAATTTAATCAATTGTCAATAATAATATTTATAAATTTTTTAGTGTTAATAATTATAGAAGTTAATATTTTTAAAAAAATACTTTAAAAATAAATTTATATTTCAAACACAAAAATTGTTAATATTATTTTTATATTAACTTGATAAAAATTTAAATTTTTAAAAAAATATTAAAAATATTTTTTTATTTTAATGGTTTTGTTTTATTAAAAATTTCACAAAGTAAGTTAAATCTTAAGTACATAAGTCTAAATATACTTTTTCTACATTTATTTATTAAAATTTTGAATCTTTTTAATCAAGCAAAAACATGTTCAACTTTAATTCTAATTTTTGAAATAATTTTATTGTAGATTTTTTCTTGTTTAGTTAATTTTTTATTTTTAGTTTTTTTAATTGGTAATATAGTATTTTTATAAATATTTTGTATTCCTTGATATCCCAAATCACCAATAATTATTGTTTTTTCTGAAAATTCAAGATTTGAATTTTTTAATATTTGAAAATCATGTACTTTTCCATTATCAGCAAAAATATCAACAATTTTTTTATTAAAAAGTCATATATAATTTGAAATTTTATAGAAAACATTCAACTTTTACCAGAAAAATATTCTAACTGTAGTTTTTTTTAGTTGGTCTTTCAATTTCAATTTCAGTTGAATCAATTAAATAAAATTGAAATTAATTTAAATCTTCTTGTTTTTTCTCAATTTTTGATTTATATTTTGTTTTTAAAAACTGATAATCTTTGTCATCACTAAGTTTATTTTCTACTCAAGTAATATTTCGAAAACAACTTGATGCACTCATTTTATATTTAATACTCATTTGGAAAAAAGTATAATATTCTTTTCAGTATACTAAAGTCATCATCAATCTTTCTTCAACTGAAAGTTTATATTTTCTACCTTTAGTTTTTTTTAAATTTTCAAAATTCATTTTTATAAACACCTTATTAATTTATTAATAAAGAAATTATAAAATAAATTTTAAATTATTAATTGACTTTTAAAAAATTTATTTACGGAATATGTCTAATGTAAATTGTATCTTGTTGATTTTTATTATTTAAAACATCATTTTTTTGTGAACTTGTGTTTAAAACATTTACAGTTAAACTTCCTGAAACTGATGAAAGTGTTAAAACACTTAATGCTGTCAATATTTTTTTCATTTTTTCATCCTTCGATTTTATTTTAACTTTATTTAAGAAGTCAATTTTACTTTACTACTTTTTGAAGGTAAATTCACAAAAATTATATTTTTTTGACTAAAAATTTTTATTTTTTAAAGTTAAAACTTTTTCGCCGCTTCTTTAATATACTGTTCAAATTTATCCATCGTTTTTTCTGGTCCTAATGTCGGCAAACCTCCACCTTTTGCTAATATTTTAGAACCAATAAGTAAATTAGCATCATTTTGATGAAGTTCTTGAACCTTAGTACCACAAATAAGAATTGGTTCTACTACTTTAGCACCTACAAATTCTCATGTTCCTTTTAAATAAATTGCGTGATTGCCTCATAAATATCAACCATATGGTGCTCCTTGTGTCGCCAAAATTTGAACTTTTAAATGTGGTAATAATCCTCTAGCTTCACCTTGTTTGGTATATTTATAATCAAAAGTTTTACCAGCAACTAAGATGTGATCTAAATAATTTTTTGTCATGCTAGTAACATTAAAATTTGTCATTGGTGTTGTATATATAACTTTATTAACATTTTTTAGTTGATTAATATAATAATCAGAATCTTTTTCATTAAAATATGAAGTAAAGTTTTTTTGCGTAATAGTAATACTTGCCATTGGTATTTGATTTAAATCTAATTCAATTATTGAATCTTCTGGATGAAATTCACGATAATATTTAACAAAACGAGATACTAAACTTTCAGAATAAGATAGTTCTTTTTTAATCATAGAAGAACGAATTACTAATACTTTATTTGTCATTATTTTTGCCTCCGAAATATCTAAAATAACTTTGTAATTTGATTTTATCAGTTTTTATTTATTATTTTTTAAAAAATAAAAATATAGTTTTATAAAAAAATGAAATATTTATTATAATTTTATCAATTTCTATAAAGTGTTATTATTAAAGTGTGTAAAACTTTTAAAAAAGTTTATAGAAAAATTTTAAATTAAATAGATATTAAATCTAAAAATTAGATATAAGTTAGTTATTATAGAAATTTTAGTAATTGTACACAAATTATAATTATTAAGAAATTTGAGATCAGACTATCAAAAAAAATGGAAAGAGGTAAAAATATGAATGAAAGAAAACAAAAATTACTTGAATTGATGAATAGAAATTTAAAAATTGGAATGGCAACCGAGGCTTTTTAAAAATCTGTGTATCTTTTTACAAAGTTACTAGTTTAGATTAATTCTATCTTCAAATTTTATCATAAAATGAGCAATTGCTGTATTTCAATTTTGAATGGGCGGTGTTTATTTTTTTGTTATATTTTCAATTGCTAAGTAAAATATTTTAAAAACTGCCATATCATTTGGAAAAACTTTTTTATTTCTAATAACTTTTCGTAATTGACTATTAACAGATTCAATAGTATTTGTTGTATAAATCACTCTTTTGATTTCTGCAGGATAACTAATAAAAACCATTAAATTATCTCAATTTTTATATCATGATTTAGCAATTTGAGGATATTGTTTATTTCATTTACTTTCAAAAGATTCTAAAGCTTGCATTGCTTGTTCTTCGCTACATGGACTATAAATTGGTTTTAAATCTGTAACTAGTGATTTTCTATGTTTTTATGAAACATATTTTAAACTATTTCTAATTTAGACATATTCCGTAAATAAATTTAATCAATTGTCAATAATAATATTTATAAATTTTTTAGTGTTAATAATTATAGAAGTTAATATTTTTAAAAAAATACTTTAAAAATAAATTTATATTTCAAACACAAAAATTGTTAATATTATTTTTATATTAACTTGATAAAAATTTAAATTTTTAAAAAAATATTAAAAATATTTTTTTATTTTAATGGTTTTGTTTTATTAAAAATTTCACAAAGTAAGTTAAATCTTAAGTACATAAGTCTAAATATACTTTTTCTACATTTATTTATTAAAATTTTGAATCTTTTTAATCAAGCAAAAACATGTTCAACTTTAATTCTAATTTTTGAAATAATTTTATTGTAGATTTTTTCTTGTTTAGTTAATTTTTTATTTTTAGTTTTTTTAATTGGTAATATAGTATTTTTATAAATATTTTGTATTCCTTGATATCCCAAATCACCAATAATTATTGTTTTTTCTGAAAATTCAAGATTTGAATTTTTTAATATTTGAAAATCATGTACTTTTCCATTATCAGCAAAAATATCAACAATTTTTTTATTAAAAAGTCATATATAATTTGAAATTTTATAGAAAACATTCAACTTTTACCAGAAAAATATTCTAACTGTAGTTTTTTTTAGTTGGTCTTTCAATTTCAATTTCAGTTGAATCAATTAAATAAAATTGAAATGCATTTAAATCTTCTTGTTTTTTCTCAATTTTTGATTTATATTTTGTTTTTAAAAACTGATAATCTTTGTCATCACTAAGTTTATTTTCTACTCAAGTAATATTTCGAAAACAACTTGATGCACTCATTTTATATTTAATACTCATTTGGAAAAAGTATAATATTCTTTTCAGTATACTAAAGTCATCATCAATCTTTCTTCAACTGAAAGTTTATATTTTCTACCTTTATTTTTTTTTAAATTTTCTATTTCAATTAATTTTGTTAACATTTCATCAAAATGAAAACGTTTTATACCAAAATATCTATAAAATTGTTCATTTTTTAATTTTTTTAAATTTTCAAAATTCATTTTTATCAACACCTTATTAATTTATTAATAAAGAAATTATAAAATAAATTTTAAATTATTAATTGACTTTTAAAAAATTTATTTACGGAATATGTCTTTTGATTAACTATGCATAATTGATGTTCTGTTTTAGGATAAACTGATTGTATTGCTTCTGACATTCCTGTTAAATTGTCACTACAAGCAATAAGAATATCATTTAAGCCTCGATTTTTCATTTCTGTGAAATTAGATAATCAAAAATTATAACCTTCATTTTCACTAATTCATAAACCTAAAATATCTTTTTTGCCTTCTAAATCAACTCCTAGTGCTATATAAACTGATTTGTTAATAATGCGTTTATCTTGTCGTACTTTAACTACTATACAATCAAAATAAACAATCGGATAAACACTTTCTAATGGCTGATTTTGTCATGCTTCAACATCATCAATAACATCATCAGTAATTTGACTAATAACACTTTCACTAATATCAGCACCATGATATAACTCTTGTAACTGCATTCTAATATCTGATAAAGTCATGCCTTTGGCATATAACGAAAGAACTTGTTGATCAAAACCATCAAATCTTCTTTAGACATATTCCGTAAATAAATTTTTTAAAAGTCAATTAATAATTTAAAATTTATTTTATAATTTATTTATTAATAAATTAATAAGGTGTTGATAAAAATGAATTTTGAAAATTTAAAAAAATTAAAAAATGAACAATTTTATAGATATTTTGGTATAAAACGTTTTCATTTTGATGAAATTTTAACAAAATTAATTGAAATAGAAAATTTAAAAAAACTAAAGGTAGAAAATATAAACTTTCAGTTGAAGAAAGATTGATGATGACTTTAGTATACTGAAAAGAATATTATACTTTTTCCAAATGAGTATTAAATATAAAATGAGTGCATCAAGTTGTTTTCGAAATATTACTTGAGTAGAAAATAAACTTAGTGATGACAAAGATTATCAGTTTTTAAAAACAAAATATAAATCAAAAATTGAGAAAAACAAGAAGATTTAAATGAATTTCAATTTTATTTAATTGATTCAACTGAAATTGAAATTGAAAGACCAAATAAAAAAACTACAGTTAGAATATTTTTCTGGTAAAAGTTGAATGTTTTCTATAAAATTTCAAATTATATATGACTTTTTAATAAAAAATTGTTGATATTTTTGCTGATAATGGAAAAGTACATGATTTTCAAATATTAAAAAATCAAATCTTGAATTTTCAGAAAAACAATAATTATTGGTGATTTGGGATATCAAGGAATACAAAATATTTATAAAAATGCTATATTACCAATTAAAAAACTAAAAATAAAAATTAACTAAACAAGAAAAAATCTACAATAAAATTATTTCAAAAATTAGAATTAAAGTTGAACATGTTTTTGCTTGATTAAAAAGATTCAAAATTTTAAGAAATAAATGTAGAAAAAGTATATTTAGACTTATGTACTTAAGATTTAACTTACTTTTTGAAATTTTTAATAAAAAAACCATTAAAATAAAAAAATATTAAAAATATTTTTTTAAAAATTTAAATTTTTATCAAGTTAATATAAAAATAATATTAACAATTTTTGTGTTTGAAATATAAATTTATTTTTAAAGTATTTTTTTAAAAATATTAACTTCTATAATTATTAACACTAAAAAATTTATAAATATTATTATTGACAATTGATTAAATTTATTTACGGAATATGTCTAATGAAAGAACTTGTTGATCAAAACCATCAAATCTTCTTTGTCTTTTTGCAACTATTACTGGCTCAAAATTACTATTACGATCTCGTGGTACATTAATCTCAATTTTACCTTGTTGAGTTATTAATTTTTTTGAACTTATACCATTACGAGCATTTTCACTATTATTATGTTGATGTTTTTAATATCCTAAATAATTTTGCATTTCAGAATTCAACATTTTTTCAACTAATCTTTTTGTTAATTCTTTAGACATATTCCGTAAATAAATTTAATCAATTGTCAATAATAATATTTATAAATTTTTTAGTGTTAATAATTATAGAAGTTAATATTTTTAAAAAAATACTTTAAAAATAAATTTATATTTCAAACACAAAAATTGTTAATATTATTTTTATATTAACTTGATAAAAATTTAAATTTTTAAAAAATATTAAAAATATTTTTTTATTTTAATGGTTTTGTTTTATTAAAAATTTCACAAAGTAAGTTAAATCTTAAGTACATAAGTCTAAATATACTTTTTCTACATTTATTTATTAAAATTTTGAATCTTTTAATCAAGCAAAAACATGTTCAACTTTAATTCTAATTTTTGAAATAATTTTATTGTAGATTTTTTCTTGTTTAGTTAATTTTTTATTTTTAGTTTTTTAATTGGTAATATAGTATTTTTATAAATATTTTGTATTCCTTGATATCCCAAATCACCAATAATTATTGTTTTTTCTGAAAATTCAAGATTTGAATTTTTTAATATTTGAAAATCATGTACTTTTCCATTATCAGCAAAAATATCAACAATTTTTTTATTAAAAAAGTCATATATAATTTGAAATTTTATAGAAAACATTCAACTTTTACCAGAAAAATATTCTAACTGTAGTTTTTTTAGTTGGTCTTTCAATTTCAATTTCAGTTGAATCAATTAAATAAAATTGAAATTCATTTAAATCTTCTTGTTTTTTCTCAATTTTTGATTTATATTTTGTTTTTAAAAACTGATAATCTTTGTCATCACTAAGTTTATTTTCTACTCAAGTAATATTTCGAAAACAACTTGATGCACTCATTTTATATTTAATACTCATTTGGAAAAAGTATAATATTCTTTTCAGTATACTAAAGTCATCATCAATCTTTCTTCAACTGAAAGTTTATATTTTCTACCTTTAGTTTTTTTTAAATTTTCTATTTCAATTAATTTTGTTAACATTTCATCAAAATGAAAACGTTTTATACCAAAATATCTATAAAATTGTTCATTTTTTAATTTTTTTAAATTTTCAAAATTCATTTTTATCAACACCTTATTAATTTATTAATAAAGAAATTATAAAATAAATTTTAAATTATTAATTGACTTTTAAAAAATTTATTTACGGAATATTTCTTTTATATAAACATCCCTCTTTAAAAACTGTTGTTAAATCTTCAGTATTTTTTAGTAATAAATCTACTACTTTTGATATTGGATCATTATTATTAATATTTTGTTTTTTAGACATAAGTACCTCACTCTTTCTAGTTATTTAATTTTATTTACTAGAATTAATTAAACATAGTTATTTTTTGTAAGTTACACAGATTACTAAACATTACCTGGCAACCTTTTTTAGGGCTGTTTTTTGGTAGACATTTGTGCTTGGTTTTTTATGGGGGTTAAGTAGTTTAGAGTGCTGTGGATTCTTATGTTGTTGTATCAATTGATATAATCAAATAATTCTAATTTTAATTTGATTAATGATGTAAAATTTTTATCATTAATAAACTCTGTTTTGAAAGTTTTGAAAGTTGCTTCAGCAACAGCATTATCATAAGGACAACCTTTTTTGCTTAAAGAGCGGGTAATATTGAATGCTAATAAAAGTTTATCAATAGTTTTATTATTAAATTTATTACCGCGATCGCTATGAAATATTTGAATATTTTTTAAACAACGATTTGAGCACATAAATGTTTGATATACTAATGATGCATCTTTTTTAGTACCATACAATATGTCCAATAATTTCGCGATTGTACAGGTCGATTAATAAGCAAATATAGTTTCATTTACCATTAACTTGAACATAAGTTAAATCACTAACAATAACTTCATTTTTAAGCCTATTATTAAAGTCTCTATTAACAAGATTAGTAATTTGACTATCATTGACTTTATTATGATAATTTTTGTATGATAATTTAGTGTATTTTGATATTAAATTATGTTTATTCATAATTTTTTTAATTTTTCGTCTTGATAAATTAATTTTCTTTTCTTTTAGAACAACTTTTAATCTTCTTGTTCCATAAGCTTCTTTATTTTCTTTAAAAGCACTAATAACAGTTTCATCATACATATTATTTTGAATTTTATCTTCTTTTTTCTTGAAATTAAAATAATATTTTGATTTAGAGATTTTTAAAAAACGACACATTGTACGAATTTTATATTTAACTTTATTTTTAGTAATAATTTCTATTTTCTGCCTATTATTAGCGCTGCTTGCTTTAAAATATCATTTTCCATTCGTAACTGTTTTAATTATTTTCTTAATTTAATTAGGTTTTTATCCCTTTATGTACTATTTTTAAATTTTATCACATAAATGGAGATAAAAGACTATCTAGGAAATTATCCCCACATGTATCTAAATCAAACACAAAATTATAGTTTCAAAACTAGGTATCTTATTGAATTTATATGCAGCTTCTTTTGCATATAAATGAATATTGTGTTTTGAAATTTTTATGTGTGTTCGGAAAGTTCATCGGATGTGTTTTCATGCAGATTCAATCTGGTTTGTGTTTACACCTGTTGATGACACATACCCAACTTCATGATTTACGATTTCATGTTTGTGATAAAAGTTTTTGAAAATTTCATATCTCTTACAAGAATCCGTAAATAGACAATACCCAGTAGAAATGTGTTTCAATGCAAATCATAAAAGGTTTTTCTCATCTGTTTTTTTCAATACTTTAACAATTAGTTTGTTACTGATTTTCTCATAAACTCCAACAATCAAGGTTTTATTCAACAAGGATCTTCCTTGTTTTTTAAAACCTACATGTGAAAGATACATTTCATCCATCTGTGCTGTGCCATCATCAATGAACCCTACATCTTGATTCCAAATTCTAGTTCTGATTTCATGACCCATTCTTCAAGCTGTTTTATATGCCACACCCAATTCCCTTGCAACATCTGTTGATGGTATACCATGCTTTGTGTTTATTCATCTAAAGATGAGATAAAGCCAAGATGTCAAAGTTGTTTGTGACTTGTGAAAAATGGTGTCATGAAGAATACTAAATGTTTGATGACATTTCAAACATCTTATTCTTCTCAAATCAGAAACATTCAAACCAGAAGAAGCACACCTGATACATTTCATTACTTTCAACTTCGCTATATATTTCAAACAATCGTTTTCATTTTGAAATATGCTATTGAAAAATTATTTAAATTCATTTTTTCCTCCACACTAGTACATGCGGGGATAATTTCCTTTAATTAATTCATTTTCTTCAACAGAACGGTTATCTTTGGTTTTAAAACTGCCTGAATTAGTAAATTGCTTAATTCAATTATAAGTATCTGCTCTTGTAACAGTGTACTCTTTAGAAAGACAAGACACTGACTTACCACTTTGATATAAAGCTACTATTTGTTTTTTAAATTCATCTGAATATGAGTTAATATTGGCCATAATTATAATTCCTTTCTTTTAACTAATTTGTTCACTTTTCTACGTAATTAGTATCCAATAAAGTGTAACCCATCCACAATAATGATAAAAATAAATATAGAAATAAAACTGATGAAAATGAAAAAAAAGCAAAAATCATAACATTTAGATAATTATTATATAGCTAACTAAAGTAATGTTTACTCATATCTTGAAAAACAAAATCAATCGCTTTTTTAATATTTGGTCAATAATTTGGTAATATTTTTCTTATATTATGTTTTATAGCAAATCAAAAATGTTCAATTGGATTTAAATTAGGAGAATATGGTGGAAGAAATAATAGTTTTCATCCAGCATTTTCAATTAATTGTTGTGTTAATTTAGATTTATGAAACGTTGCCTTATCTAAAAATATAATTTGTCCACACTTTAATACTGGAATTAGTATATTTTTTACATATGATTCAAAAATTTTACTGTTGCAATGCCCTTCAAATGCTCATAGGGCTTTTAATTCACCTTTATTTAGTGAACCAATTATACTCATTCTTTTTATTTTATATGCGGGTTTATTATCAAATAATCTTTTACATTTTTCAGATCAACCATATTTATAAAATTCATTATCATCAATTCCAGATTCATCAATATATACTAAATATTCATTCATTATTTTAGCTATTTCTTTTAAAAAATTTATTTACGGAATATGTCTTATGTATAATTTATTTTTTTGAAATAGTTATAAACTGTTTCTTTAGTCATATCATCAAATTTTTAAATTACTTTTTGAACTGTAACATCTTTATTTTGCACTAAATAATTTTTTAATTCATCTAAATCCTTTATTTTGTGGCTATGTCCTTTTTGATAATTCAAAATTGGTTTTATATGCCCAGTTTCTTTTTTTCTTTTTATTCATAAGAATAAAGTCTTTCTAGTAATATTGAACACTTTACAAATTTCTTGAATTTTCATGTTTTTACTTTCATAGGCTTCTACTACTTTTCTTCGTAAGTCTTAACTGTATGGTTTTGGCATAATTTAATCTTCCTAATCTATTTTAAATATTGCTGAATTGTACTTTTAAATTCAAAAACTGTTTAAATTAAATATTATTATTTTACATTAGACATATTCCGTAAATAAATTTTTTAAAAGTCAATTAATAATTTAAAATTTATTTTATAATTTCTTTATTAATAAATTAATAAGGTGTTGATAAAAATGAATTTTGAAAATTTAAAAAAATTAAAAAATGAACAATTTTATAGATATTTTGGTATAAAACGTTTTCATTTTGATGAAATGTTAACAAAATTAATTGAAATAGAAAATTTAAAAAAAACTAAAGGTAGAAAATATAAACTTTCAGTTGAAGAAAGATTGATGATGACTTTAGTATACTGAAAAGAATATTATACTTTTTTCCAAATGAGTATTAAATATAAAATGAGTGCATCAAGTTGTTTTCGAAATATTACTTGAGTAGAAAATAAACTTAGTGATGACAAAGATTATCAGTTTTTAAAAACAAAATATAAATCAAAAATTGAGAAAAAACAAGAAGATTTAAATGAATTTCAATTTTATTTAATTGATTCAACTGAAATTGAAATTGAAAGACCAACTAAAAAAACTACAGTTAGAATATTTTTCTGGTAAAAGTTGAATGTTTTCTATAAAATTTCAAATTATATATGACTTTTTTAATAAAAAAATTGTTGATATTTTTGCTGATAATGGAAAAGTACATGATTTTCAAATATTAAAAAATTCAAATCTTGAATTTTCAGAAAAAACAATAATTATTGGTGATTTGGGATATCAAGGAATACAAAATATTTATAAAAATACTATATTACCAATTAAAAAAACTAAAAATAAAAAATTAACTAAACAAGAAAAAATCTACAATAAAATTATTTCAAAAATTAGAATTAAAGTTGAACATGTTTTTGCTTGATTAAAAAGATTCAAAATTTTAATAAATAAATGTAGAAAAAGTATATTTAGACTTATGTACTTAAGATTTAACTTAATTTGTGAAATTTTTAATAAAACAAAACCATTAAAATAAAAAAATATTAAAAATATTTTTTTAAAAATTTAAATTTTTATCAAGTTAATATAAAAATAATATTAACAATTTTTGTGTTTGAAATATAAATTTATTTTTAAAGTATTTTTTTAAAAATATTAACTTCTATAATTATTAACACTAAAAAATTTATAAATATTATTATTGACAATTGATTAAATTTATTTACGGAATATGTCTATTATTTATAAGTAAACATTACTTTAGTTAGCTATATGTCAAAAAAATCACTTTAAATAAATTATTTTTTTAATTATTTTACTAAATTTAAAAATATTTCGTATAATTTATATAATGTCAAAATTTAAGAATAACGGAGGATAAATAATGTCTGAAAAAGAAAAATTTTCTGCTGAACAAAAAATTATTAATATTGCAGTGATAGCACACGTCGATGTTGGAAAGTCAACATTAGTTGATGCTTTATTAAAGCAATCAAATATTTTTCATCAAAACCAAGTTATTGTTGAACAAATAATGGATAATAATGATCAAGAACGTCAACGAGGAATTACTATTTATTCTAAAAATTGTTCAATCATGCATGGTAATACAAAAATTAATATTATTGATACACCTGGTCATGCTGACTTTTCCTCTGAAGTTGAAAGAATTATGAAAACAGTAGACTGTGTTATTTTACTAGTTGATAGTGTTGAAGGACCAATGCCACAAACTCGTTTTGTATTGCAAAAAGCACTAGAACATAACTTAAATCCAATTTTAATGATTAACAAAATTGATAAAAAGGACCAAAGAATTGAAGAAGTAAAAGATGAAGTATTAGAACTTTTTATGGAATTAAATGCTAATGATGAACAGTTAGAATTTCCAACACTTTATGGAATTACTAAACAAGGTATTGCCCAATATGAACTGAATCAATCAAGTGAAAATTTAGAACCATTATTTGAAACAATTATTAAACATGCTAAAATTTCTAAATTAGTAAAATATAATGAGCCCTTACAAATCCAAATTAGTTCATTAGATTATGATAGTTTTATTGGCAGAATTGGAATTGGTAGATTATTTCAAGGTACTATTTCTGAAGGACAAGAAATAATTGTTGTTGATGATTATGATTTAAAAAGAAAAGCAAAAGTAAAATATTTATTTGTTTATCAAGGATTAAAACGAGTAGCTGTTAAAAACGCTGTTGCTGGCGATATTGTTTGCATAGCAGGTATTGAAAATATAACAATCGGTAATACTATTTGTGATAAAGATAATGTTGTGCCAATGGAACCAATTACAATCCAAGCTCCAACAATGTCAATGAATTTCCTTGTCAATAATTCACCATTTTCTGGAACTGAAGGTAAACTAGTAACTAGTAATAAAATTAAAGAACGTTTAACAAGAGAATTAGAAACTAATGTTGGTTTAAAAATAGAACAATTATCTGAAAGTAATGCTGATGGTTTTAAAGTTTTTGGTCGTGGTGAATTACATTTATCTGTTTTAATTGAAAATATGCGTCGCGAAGGATTTGAATTAGGTATTTCTAAACCGGAAGTAGTATTTAAAAAAGATGAAAAAGGACACACCACTGAACCAGTGGAAGAAATTATTTTAAATCATCCTACTGAATATAGTAGTACTGTTATTAATAATTTAAATCTAAGAAAAGGTATTATGACTAATATGGATTCTGATAATGTTCGTGATAAAATTATTTTTCATATTCCAACAAGAGGATTAATTGGATTTGGTCATCAATACGTTAATATTACTCGCGGAACGGGTGTTATGGTTCGTAGTTTCCTTACATATGAACCATTAAAAGGCGAAATTAATAATAATAGAAATGGCGTTCTAGTAAGTATGATTACAGGGACAACATTACCTTATGCTTTAAATTCTTTAGAAGAACGTGGTACTTTATTTGTTAAACCACAAACTAAAGTGTATGAAGGAATGATTATTGGTTTAAGTAATCGCGATAAAGATTTAGATGTTAATCCTTGTAAAGCAAAAAAATTAACAAATACTAGAAGTTCAGGTAATGATGAAGCTGTTAGATTAACACCACCAACTATTTTTAGTTTAGAAGAATCTTTAGAATTTATTGCTAGCGATGAATTAGTTGAAGTAACACCACAAAATATTCGTATGCGTAAAAAATTATTGACTGAAAATGAACGTAAACAAAATAGAAATCGTAAGTAATACTTACGATTTTTTGAGGATTTTGAAAAATCTGTGTATCTTTTTACAAAGTTACTAGTTTAGATTAATTCTATCTTCAAATTTTATCATAAAATGAGCAATTGCTGTATTTCAATTTTGAATGGGCAGTGTTCATTTTTTTGTTATATTTTCAATTGCTAAGTAAAATATTTTAAAAACTGCAATATCATTTGGAAAAAATTTTTTATTTCTAATAACTTTTCTTAATTGACTATTAACAGATTCAATAGCATTTGTTGTATAAATCACTCTTTTGATTTCTGCATGATAACTAATAAAAACCATTAAATTATCTCAATTTTTATATCATGATTTAGCAATTTGAGGATATTGTTTATTTCATTTACTTTCAAAAGATTCTAAAACTTGCATTGCTTGTTCTTAACTACATGCACTATAAA
Source organism: Spiroplasma ixodetis (assembly GCF_040369795.1). GTDB lineage: Bacteria > Bacillota_I > Bacilli_A > Mycoplasmatales > VBWQ01 > Spiroplasma_E > Spiroplasma_E ixodetis_B. The sequence continues at coordinate 296,473 of NZ_AP028955.1, read as the reverse complement.
TTGGTTTTAAATCTGTAACTAGTGATTTTCTATGTTTGTATGAAACATATTTTAAACTATTTCTAATTTGATGAACTATAGACATATTCCGTAAATAAATTTTTTAAAAGTCAATTAATAATTTAAAATTTATTTTATAATTTCTTTATTAATAAATTAATAAGATGTTGATAAAAATGAATTTTGAAAATTTAAAAAAATTAAAAAATGAACAATTTTATAGATATTTTGGTATAAAACGTTTTCATTTTGATGAAATGTTAACAAAATTAATTGAAATAGAAAATTTAAAAAAAAAATAAAGGTAGAAAATATAAACTTTCAGTTTAAGAAAGATTGATGATGAATTTAGTATACTGAAAAGAATATTATACTTTCTTCCAAATGAGTATTAAATATAAAATGAGTGCATCAAGTTGTTTTCGAAATATTACTTGAGTAGAAAATAAACTTAGTGATGACAAAGATTATCAGTTTTTAAAAACAAAATATAAATCAAAAATTGAGAAAAAAAAGAAGATTTAAATGAATTTCAATTTTATTTAATTGATTCAACTGAAATTGAAATTGAAAGACCAACTAAAAAAAACTACAGTTAGAATATTTTTCTGGTAAAAGTTGAATGTTTTCTATAAAATTTAAAATTATATATGACTTTTTTAATAAAAAAATTGTTGATATTTTTGCTGATAATGGAAAAGTACATGATTTTCAAATATTAAAAAATTCAAATCTTGAATTTTCAGAAAAAACAATAATTATTGGTGATTTGGGATATCAAGGAATACAAAATATTTATAAAAATGCTATATTACCAATTAAAAAAACTAAAAATAAAAAATTAACTAAACAAGAAAAAATCTACAATAAAATTATTTCAAAAATTAGAATTAAAGTTGAACATGTTTTTGCTTGATTAAAAAGATTCAAAATTTTAAGAAATAAATGTAGAAAAAGTATATTTAGACTTATGTACTTAAGATTTAACTTACTTTGTGAAATTTTTAATAAAACAAAACCATTAAAATAAAAAAATATTTTTAATATTTTTTTAAAAATTTAAATTTTTATCAAGTTAATATAAAAATAATATTAACAATTTTTGTGTTTGAAATATAAATTTATTTTTAAAGTATTTTTTTAAAAATATTAACTTCTATAATTATTAAAACTAAAAAATTTATAAATATTATTATTGACAATTGATTAAATTTATTTACGGAATATGTCTATAGTTCATCAAATTAGAAATAGTTTAAAATATGTTTCATACAAACATAGAAAATCGCTAGTTACAGATTCAAAACCAATTTATAGTGCATGTAGTGAATAACAAGCAATGCAAGATTTAAAATCTTTTGAAAGTAAATGAAATAAACAATATCCTCAAATTGCTAAATCATGATATAAAAATTGAGATAATTTAATGGTTTTTATTAGTTATCCTGCAGAAATCAAAAGAGTGATTTATACAACAAATGCTATTGAATCTGTTAATAGTCAATTACGAAAAGTTATTAGAAATAAAAAAGTTTTTCCAAATGATATGGCAGTTTTTAAAGTATTTTACTTAGCAATTGAAAATATAACAAAAAAATGAACACTGCCCATTCAAAATTGAAATACAGCAATTGCTCATTTTATGATAAAATTTGAAGATAGAATTAATCTAAACTAGTAACTTTGTAAAAAGATACACAGATTTTTAAAAAGCCTCAAAAAATATACTAATTCCAGTATGAAAGCGTGGACAAATTATATTTTTAGATAATGCAACGTTTCATAAATCTAAATTAACACAACAATTAATTGAAAATGCTGGATGCAAACTATTATTTCTTCCACCATATTCTCCTAATTTAAATCCAATTTAACATTTTTGATTTGCTATAAAACATAATATAAGAAAAATATTACCAAATTATTGACCAAATATTAAAAAAGCGATTGATTTTTTTCAAGATATGAGTAAACATTACTTTAGTTAGCTATATATACTTTTTTTTAACTTTACTATACATATCTTTTAATCTTCCTTTCGAAAATAAAAACCCATATACTTTAAAAATTAAAATAATGAGTTGAAAACTTAAATTAAGTTTAGATAATTATATCATAATATCTATGGTATTTGGTATTAAATTTTTATACATATTTTTAAAAATAAGAAAATAGTTATAAAAAAATAAAACTACTCAATTGAGTAGTTTTATTTATCTTCTTTAATTTTTACTGTCATTTCTTCATCATCAAAAACAAATTTAACTTTTTTATCTTCTTTTTTATTAACAACATCAATGGGTTTATCATTTTTTTTATTTTCAAATAAAGGTTTTGGTTTTTTCTTTAATTCTTTTTCATTTTTTAAATAATATTTTTGAACTATATCAAAAAGTTCATTATTTAAACTACCATCTTTATATCTCTTTTTAAATTTATAAAAATACTTATAACGCTTATCTAAAATTATTGATTTAATTTCATTAAAGAGTATAAAAGCATTTCTACTTGAAAATTTATAATTATTTTTACCTATTTTTACTAAATTATCAATTATAATATTGTTTATTTTAAACTTAAACCTTTTTCTTTTAAAAAGAAAAATAACTAAAATAAAAATAAAAGTTAGTATTAATAATAATATTGATAATCCTATTATTATTCAGTCCTTTATTGAAAAATTTGATCAATTAAATAAAAACATTATATTTAAATTATTTTGCATATAAATAACTCCCTAAATTTTCTTAATATATAAATTTGCGTGATTTTATAAACAAGTTCTTCTTATTTTTTATTTTGGATAAATTACATTTAAAATTACACTTCCAATAACTAAAGGGTCATCATAAGTCATTTCAACTGTTAAAGTAGTTGGTTTAATGTTCATATTATTATATTTTAAATCACCTAAAATAATTTTTTCTTTTATTAAATTTGATTGTTGATTATTTTCAATTAATCTCTCTTTAATAACCTCCTTTACAGTTTCTGGACTTGTCATTCTTAATTTGTCTTCAGGTTTTAATTGCGGATTTGTTTTGTTTTTGAAAATTACTGCTAAAATTCCTTTATTATCACTAATTGATGATTGTTTAGAAATCAAATCATTTAATTTTTTCTTATTTTTTTTCTTCCTCTTCTTCTTTTTCTCCTTCTGTTTCAGCAATAGCTGTCATACCACCAGCGATGGTGGATCCAATTAAAGCTGCAGAGCCGATAAGACCAACAATAATTTTTGTTGATTTCTTCTTCTTTTTCTTTTCTTCTTCATCTTCTTCTGACATAAATTACAAACCCCTTTTCTAAGCCCTTAAATTTTTTCTAAATTAATTTTACATGATTAAAAATATTCTATTGACATTTTACTTTTATTAGAGTAGAAATTTAGATAAAAAATTAATTGTATAAATTACTGATGTGTTTTTTATTTTTTGAAAATTAATAATCTTAAACATTAAAATAGTAATTATTATTACTTTTAATAAAGTTTTTTATCTTTTTTTTAAAGAACTTAGTAAAAATAAGATAAAATATTAATATTGCATTAAAAAAAAGGTGAACGTATGTCATTTCAACAATTTAATTTACAACCATGACTAATTGAAAATTTAAAAAAAGAAAAACTAATTAATCCAACACCAGTCCAAACCAAAATTATTCCTTTAGCATTAACTAATAAAAACTTAATTATTAAAAGTGCTACTGGTAGTGGCAAAACTCATACTTATTTAATTCCAATTTTAAATAAATGTAATGTTACTTTAAAAGTAACACAAGCAGTTATTATTACACCTACTCGTGAACTTGCTCAACAAACGTTCAATTTTTTAAAAGCTTTAATCAAAGATCAAAATATTAGCATTGCTTCTTTAGTGGGTGGCAAAGATATTATTCGTCAAAGTAATAATTTAAGTAATAATCAACCACAAATTGTAATTGGCACTCCAACTAGATTAAAACGTTTATATGAACTTAATATGTTAGCAATTACTACTACTAACACTTTGGTTATTGATGAATGTGATATGTTATTTGATATGGGATTCATGGAAGATTTAGATTTTTTAATTACTAAAATGAATAAAAATACTCAAATTATGACTTTTTCAGCAACAATATTACCCCAACTAGTTACTTGATTAAAAAAATATATTACTAACGCTACTACAATTAGTATTGATAATAAATCTCAAAAAATTAAACATATTTTTATTAATCGTCATCATCAAGATAGTAAAAAACAACTACAGTCATTATTAACAATGTTTGATCCTTATTTATGTTTAATTTTTGTTAATAGCAAAGAAAATATTGAAGAAATTGCAAACATCTTAATTGAAGAAAATAAAAAAATAGCAATCTTACATGGTGGATTACCAGTACGAGAACGTTCTCAAACTTTTAAACGTATTAAAAATTTTGAATATCAATATGTTGTTTGTTCAGATATTGCAGCACGTGGTATTGATATTGAAGGGGTATCTCATGTTATCTCTTTACAATTACCGACAAATAATCTAGAATATTATTTTCATCGAGCAGGGCGAACAGGACGAGCTAACTATTCAGGTATTTCTTATGTATTTTATGATAAGAGTGATAATTCTACTATTCATAAGTTAAAAAATTTAAATGTTCCAATAGAATACTATAAAATTAAAGATAATAAGTTACTACCAGAAATTACTAATGACAACATAGTTGCTCATAAACGAAAAATAGAAATAAATAAAGAAGAGCAATATGTTATTAATCGCTTTAAAAAAAATAAAAATGTAACTCCTGGTTATAAGAAAAAATTTAATAAAGATTTAGAAGCAATAAAAAAAGAAACAAGAAAACAACACATTAAAGCATCAATTAAGAAAATTAAAAAAACACAAGCAATTGCAAGAAGAAAAAAACTTTTTGATGAAAATTAATAATGAAAGAAGAAGCAAGATGGAAAATAACAAATTAATTATTGGAACTCATGTTTCAATGAAAGCACCAAAATATTTATTAGGTGCTCTTGAAGAAACTCTAAGTTATAATGCCAATACGTTTATGTTTTATACAGGTGCTCCACAAAATACAATTCGTAAACCAACCAAAGCATTATTTATTAAAGAATTTACAGAAAAACTAATTGAAAAAAATATTGATATTAATAATCTTATTGTTCATGCTCCTTACATTATTAATCTGGCTAATAGTATTAACAAAAGTACTTACCAATTAGCAGTAGATTTCTTACAACAAGAAATAATTCGCTGTCAAGATATTGGCATTAAAACTTTGGTTTTACATCCAGGTAGCGCTGTTGGTGCTTTACCACAAACTGCTTTAGATCAAATTGTTAAAGGACTAAATGCAGCATGTTTAGAAAAACAAACTGTAAAAATTGCTTTGGAAACAATGTCAGGAAAAGGTAGTGAAGTAGGAACTACTTTTGAACAACTTCAATATATTATTAATAATGTAAAAAGACAAGAACTAATTGGAGTTTGTTGAGATACTTGCCACTTATCTGATGCTGGTTATGATCTTAATAATAATTTAGAACAAGTAATACAACAATTTGATCAGCTTATTGGATTAGATAAATTATTAGTTATTCATGTTAATGATTCTAAAAACCCAATCAATGCTCACAAAGATCGTCATGCTAACTTAGGAATGGGTTACCTTGGTTTTCAAACTTTAATTAACATTATTTACCATCCATTGTTGCTTACTAAAATAAAAATTTTAGAAACGCCATGAATTAACCGTCATCCACCTTATTTACATGAAATTAAAATGATAAGAACAAAAAAATATAATAAAGAAATTTTAGAATCATTAGGAACTGGCAAATAATGAAAAGAATTGGTATTTTTGGTGGAACTTTCGATCCATTTCATAATCAACATTTGAACATTGCAAATACAGCCTATCATAAACTTTCACTTGATGAAGTTTGAATTTTACCAACAAAACAAAATCCGTTAAAAGATAGTGTCAGTGCCAGCGATCAACAAAGATTTGATATGATTAATTTAGTTATTAAAAACTATTCTTGAATAAAATTAAATGATTATGAACTAACAAGTAAACAACCTAGTTATACTATTAATACTATTAACTACTTTATTGAAAACTATCCAAATCACAATTTTTTTTTTATTATCGGTTCTGATAATTTATATACCTTAAATAAATGACAAGGAATTGAACAGTTAATTAATTTAGTTAAAATTATTGTTGTTAATCGCCCTCATTATCGTAAAACATTAGAACTAATGTCAAAATACAAGTGTCAAAATTTAGTAGTTCGACCAAGTAGTGATATTAGCTCTGCCAAAATTAGAAATGATGAAATTATTAATCAAATTGATATTAAAATTAATGATTATATTAACAATAATTTAATATATAGTTATGAGCGTTTAAAAGCAAATTTGGATAACAATAGAACTGAACATTGTATTAATGTTGGTAAAATGGCTGTTAAATTAGCAATCCATTATAATGAAGATGCTAATAAAGCGCTAATTGCTGGAACTTATCATGACCTTTGCAAACAATGAAGTAAAAATAAAATGACTAAATATTTAACAAAATATAATAAAGAAATTTTACAAGAACCATTTCCAGTTTGACATGGTTATGTAGCGGCATTGTATTTAAAAAATCATTATCAGTACCATGATGATTTAGTTCTTCATGCAATTGCTAGACACACTACTGGTGCAACCGAAATGAAACCTTTAGAATTAATAGTATTATTAGCAGATAAAATATCAATTGAACGTAACCATTATTATGTTGAAGAATTAAGAAAACTTGCCTTTCAAGATTTAACTGTTGCTTTTAAATACTATCTAGAAATTTTAAAAAAACATTTACTAGAACAAAAAAAACCATTAAATAATAAGTTTTTAACAATATATGAAGCGTGAAGTAATAAAAATTAACAAATAGTATCGCTAGTAAAATACTTATTTATTAATTATTTAATATATAATATTAAAGAAAAGGGAAGTTTAATAAACTAAATAGTATTGTAATAATATAAACAAATAATTGTAACTAAGGAGTACTAATAATGAGTTTAGTGAGTAAAGAATTAGAAACCAAAAATGAAAAAACAGTTAAACTTAAAATAGATAATTCAAATTCAAATCAAGTTAAAAAAATAAATCTTATTTTTGGAGATAGTTTTGTTGAAATGAAAAAAATGAAAAATGAATTAGTTGATTTTATTTTTATCGATCCACCTTATTTTTTATCAAATGATGGTTATAGTGTTAACGCCGGCAAAAGAACATCTGTTAATAAAGGTGAATGAGATAAAAGTAAAGGTTTTCTTGAAAATTATAAATTTCATCAAAAATGAATTAAAGAATGCAAAAGAATTTTAAAACCAAATGGAACTTTAATAACCACCAGAACTTATCATTCTATTTATATTTGTGGTTTTATTTTACAAAAACTAAATTTTCACATTCTTAATGATATAGTTTGATACAAACCTAATTGTACACCTAATATTGGTTGTAGAAATTTTACTGCTAGTCATGAAACATTAATATGAGCAAAAAAAGATAGCAATTCTAAACATGTTTTTAATTACAAAGATATGAAATATTCTAAATGAGAAGAAGATAATTTTAAGAATGAAGATAAGCAAATGCGAAGTGTTTGAGCAATAACTACACCTAAACCATTTGAAAAAATTTATGGTAAACATCCTTCACAAAAAGCATTAGATCTTTTAAAAAGAATTATAATTGCTTGTACTAATGAAAATGATATTGTCTTAGATCCGTTTATGGGTAGTGGCACAACTGGTCTTGCATGTAAAATGCACAATAGAAATTTCATAGGAATTGAAAATAATATTGAATATTTTTATCTAGCAAAAAAAAGATTGGATGATAATAATGGTTAAAAATGGAATCGGTGGTGCAAATACAAAAACTGGTCTCGCTTTTGAATGGGAAAAAGAGTTATATTCATTTTTTAAAAAACAGGAAAATTATGAAATTAAAAATATGATTGAAATTCACAATTTAAAACGAAATGATGCATTTGAATTGTTTTATATGGGAGAACATGTTGCTAATATTTTCAAAAAAAATGCAATCTATGTTTATTTATAAAAAGACCACAATTTAAACTGAAATTACTTTTTATCAAAAAAATTACTACCAGATGACAGTATTTTTGTATATAAGAATAATACTTTTTTTATTATTGAAATTAAAACACAAAATGTTGCTGGAAGTGTTGATGAAAAACTACAAACTTGTGATTTTAAAAGAAAAAAATGACAAAAACTTTTATCAATATTAAATTACAAAATTTAATACTGATATTTATTAAGTGATTGATTTAAAAAACCAGAATATAAAGATACTTTAAATTATATAATAGATAGTAATTGTCGTTATTTTTTTAATTATATTCCATTAAAAGAATTGGGTTTACCGCTATAAAAAATCAAAATAAATTATTAATAAGGAGATCAAATATTATGTCCAAAAAAAATAAAACAAAAATTACTGCTTCGCCGAAAAAAGAAAAAAGAACAGCAAAAATAAAAAAAAGCATGACCGATTATAACGAATTAAAAATAAAAAAAAGTGGTTTCTTAAGCGCAGTTATTAAATACTTTAAAAAATATCCGCTACTTTATCTAATTGCAATACTAACCACTATTTCTTCTTCAATAATTTCAGTAATTATTCCTAAAATTACTAATAATTTTTTAGTTACCCCCGATGGTTTTCAATGAGAAAAAATTACTACTTTAGCTTATATTTTAATTAGTTTACAAATTGCATCAGGGTTATTTATGTACTTTCGTAATTTAACAGGAAGCATTATTGGTGTTAAAGTTGAAATTGAATATCGAAATAAAGTTTTAAAACATTTACTAGATTTAGATATGTCATATTATGAAGACCGCAAAATTGGTGACACTTTAACAAAACTAATTAGTGATACTAGTGTTATTGGTGAAAACATGCAATCTATTCCTTTAACTATGCTTAGTTCAATTGTGACCTTTTTTGGTTCAATTTACGTTATTTTTTCTTTAAATTGACAATTATCATTAATTGTTTTAGGTATTGTTTTATCAATTTTAATAATATCAGTATTAAATGTTCAAATTATTCGTTATTTAAACTATAAATGAAGAAAAGTTTATACTGAAGTTAATGCTGATATTACTGATCGACTAAATACTATTACTTTAATTAAAAGTAATGCTACAGAAAAAAGTGAAAATAAAAGATTTTCTAATGAACATCTTAAATATTACCAAGCAGCAAAAAAAACTATTACTTTTGAAAGTTTTACTAGAGCATTACTAATTACATTACTAACAGGAATTAACATTGTTGGTTTAGTTGCTGGTTTCATGTTTGTAAGTAAACACATCATTAGTATTCCAACACTAATTGCTTTTTTATTAGCAGTCAACACTTTAATTTTTCCAGTTATTCAAAGTATTCAATTCTTAGGTAATTGAGCTAAAACATCAACTTCAATTTTAAGAGTTAATGAAATTCTTAATATTAAACCAAAAATAGTTAATAAAGAAAAATCCTTACCAGTAAAACAAATTACTAGTGATATTATTTTTGAAAATGTTAATTTCCGCTACGATGAAAAAGAAGACTGAATTTTAAATAACTTCTCTTTCACTTTTGAAAAAGGTAAAAGTTATGCTATTGTTGGTGCAACTGGTGTCGGAAAAACTACTATTTCTAAGTTATTACTACGTTACTATGACCCTGCTGAAGGAAGGATTTTAATTAATAATAATAATGATTTACGTGATATTGAATTAGCACAATACTTACATCATATTGGCTATATTGAACAAGATCCACAAATTTTATTTGGCACATTTGCCGAAAACATTAGTTATACTAAGCAAGGAACAACTTTAGAAGAAATCAAAATTGCTGCAAGTAAAGCTAACTTACATGATTACATTGAACAATTACCTAATGGTTATAATACAATTTTAGGTGAACGTGGGATTAACTTATCTGGTGGTCAAAAACAAAGAGTAGCTATCGCTCGTATCTTTTTAAAAAATCCAGAACTATTAATTTTAGATGAAGCTACTAGTGCTTTAGATAATATTGTAGAAAAGGAAATACAAGCACAATTTAATAAATTAATGATTGGTCGTACTAGTATTATTATTGCCCATCGTTTATCAACAATTAAAACTGTTGATAAGATTTTAGTTTTAGAAAAAGAAAAAGGTTTAGTTCAAGTTGGTACTTTTGATGAATTAAAAGTTAAAGAAGGTCACTTTAAACATTTATATGAAGCTGGAATTATGGGGTAAAATTTTTAATGAATCATTAATATTCCCATATTTAAATTAAAAAATAAAATTAATATTTTCAAATTTAGTAAGAAATATAATAATATGAAAAATAATAATTACTATGAAGATAAACTTAACGCAATAGTTAAATTAGAAATTTATATATGAATATATAAATTTTTTGGTTCAGTTTTATTAAATGAGGCTTCTAAAGAAAAAAAGTGATCTTATGATCAAAACCAAATACAAAAATTACGAAATTCTAGAGTTAATATTACAATTATTAGTAATGATTTAATTATATTAGAAAAATCTAAATGTAGTATAATCACTAATATTAAAAATTTAGTAAATTATTTATATGATGTGTATGAACTTGTTTATTTTTCTTTTGAAATTTTAAACATATATAAAAGTAAAAATTTAACTAAAAAAATAAAATTAAAATAAATATTTAACTCATAATTGAAGAATTTCCCTAAAAGTACTATAATATATAGCTAACTAAAGTAATGTTTACTTATAAATAATGTAAAATAATAATATGTAATTTAAACAGTTTTTTAATTTAAAAGTACAATTCAGCAATATTTAAAATAGATTAGGAAGATTAAATTATGCCAAAACCATACAGTGAAGACTTACGAAGAAAAGTAATAGAAGCCTATGAAAGTAAAAACATGAAAATTAAAGAAATTTGTAAAGTGTTCAATATCACTAGAAAGACTTTATTCTTATGAAGAAAAAGAAAAAAAGAAACTGGGCATATAAAACCAATTTTGAATTATCAAAAAGGACATAGCCACAAAATAAAGGATTTAGATGAATTAAAAAATTATTTAGCGCAAAATAAAGATGTTACAGTTCAAAAAGTAATTGAAAAATTGGGTGATATGACTAAAGAAACAGTTTATAACTATTTCAAAAAACTAAATTATACATATAAAAAAACTTTTCTATATGAACAAAGAGATAAAAATAAACAAGAAGATTTTTTAAAAGAAATAGCTAAAATAATGAATGAAGATTTAGTATATATTGATGAATCTGGAATTGATGATAATGAATTTTATAAATATGGTTGATCTGAAAAAGGTAAAAGATTATTTGATAATAAACCCGCATATAAAATAAAAAGAATGAGTATAATTGGTTCACTAAATAAAGGTAAATTAAAAGCCCTATGAGCATTTGAAGGACATTGCAACAGTAAAATTTTTGAATCATATTTAAAAAATATACTAATTCCAGTATTAAATCGTGGACAAATTATAGTTTTAGATAATGCAACGTTTCATAAATCTAAATTAGCACAACAATTAATTGAAAATGTTGGATGCAAACTATTATTTCTTCCACCATATTCCCCTAATTTAAATCCAATTGAACATTTTTGATTTGTTATAAAACATAATATAAGAAAAATATTACCAAATTATTGACCAAATATTGGTAATCTTTAGTAATCTGTGTAACTTACAAAAATAACTATGTTTATTTAATTCTAGTAAATAAAATTAAATAACTAGAAAGAGTTAGTTACTTATGTCTAAAAAACAAAATATTAATAATAATGATCCAATATCAAAAGCAGTAGATTTATTACTAGAAAATACTGAAGATTTAACAAAAGTTTTTAAAGAGGGAGGTTTGTATAAAGAATTAACAAAAAGATTAGTTGAAAAAATGTTGAATTCTGAAATGCAAAATTATTTAGGATATGAAAAAAATCAACATAATAATAGTGAAAATGCTCGTAATGGTATAAATTCAAAAAAATTAATAACCCAACAAGGTAAAATTGAGATTAATGTACCACGAGATCGTAATAGTAATTTTGAGCCAGTAATAGTTGCAAAAAGACAAAGAAGATTTGATGGTTTTGATCAACAAGTTCTTTCATTATATGCCAAAGGCATGACTTTATCAGATATTAGAATGCAGTTACAAGAGTTATATCATGGCGCTGATATTAGTGAAAGTGTTATTAGTCAAATTACTGATGATGTTATTGATGATGTTAAAGAATGACAAAATCGGCCATTAGAAAGTGTTTATCCGATTGTTTATTTTGATTGTATAGTAGTTAAAGTACGACAAGATAAACGCATTATTAACAAATCAGTTTATATAGTACTAGGAGTTGATTTAGAAGGTAAAAAAGATGTTTTAGGTTTATTAATTAGTGAAAATGAAGGTTCTAAGTTTTGATTATCTAATTTCACAGAAATGAAAAATCGAGGCTTAAATGATATTCTTATTGCTTGTAGTGGCAATTTAACAGGAATGTCATAAGCAATACAATCAGTTTATCCTAAAACCGAACATCAATTATGCATAGTTCATCAAATTATAAATAGTTTAAAATATGTTTCATACAAACATAGAAAATCGCTAGTTACAGATTTAAAACCAATTTATAGTGCATGTAGTGAAGTACAAGCAATGCAAGCTTTAGAATCTTTTGAAAGTAAATGAAATAAACAATATCCTCAAATTGCTAAATCATTATATAAAAATTGAGATAATTTAATGGTTTTTATTAGTTATCCTGCAGAAATCAAAAGAGTTATTTATACAACAAATGCTATTGAATCTGTTAATAGTCAATTACGAAAAGTTATTATAAATAAAAAAGTTTTTCCAAATGATATGGCATTTTTTAAAATATTTTACTTAGCAATTGAAAATATAACAAAAAAATGAACAATGCCCATTCAAAATTGAAATACAGCAATTGCTCATTTTATGATAAAATTTGAAGATAGAATTAATCTAAACTAGTAACTTTGTAAAAAGATACACAGATTTTTAAAAAGCCTCTTTCTGTGAAATTAGATAATCAAAAATTAGAACCTTCATTTTCACTAATTCATAAACCTAAAATATCTTTTTTACCTTCTAAATCAACTCCTATCGCTATATAAACTGATTTGTTAATAATGCGTTTATCTTGTCGTACTTTAACTACTATACAATCAAAATAAACAATCGGATAAATAATTTCTAATGGCCGATTTTGTCATGCTTTAACATCATCAATAACATCATCAATAATTTGACTAATAACACTTTCACTAATATCAGCAACATGATATAAATCTTGTAACTGCATTCTAATATCTGATAAAGTCATGCCTTTGGCATATAATGAAAGAAATTGTTGATCAAAACCATCAAATCTTCTTTGTCTTTTTGCAACTATTACTGGCTCAAAATTACTATTACGATCTCGTGGTACATTAATCTCAATTTTACCTTGTTGGGTTATTAATTTTTTTGAACTTATACCATTACGAGCATTTTCGCTATTATTATGTTGATTTTTTTTAATATCCTAAATAATTTTGCATTTCATAATTCAACATTTTTTCAACTAATCTTTTTGTTAATTCTTTATATAAACCTCCTTCTTTAAAAACTGTTGTTAAATCTTCATTATTTTCTAATAATAAATCTACTGCTTTTGATATTGGATCATTATTATTAATATTTTGTTTTTTAGACATACGTAACTCACTCTTTCTAGTTATTTAATTTTATTTACTAGAATTAATTAAACATAGTTATTTTTGTAAGTTACACAGATTACTAAACATTACCAAATATTAAAAAAGCGATTGATTTTGTTTTTCAATATATGAGTAAACATTACTTTAGTTAGCTATACTAAATCTTCATTCATTATTTTAGCTATTTCTTTTAAAAAATCTTCTTGTTTATTTTTATCTCTTTGTTCATATAGAAAAGTTTTTTATATGTATAATTTAGTTTTTTGAAATAGTTATAAAATGTTTTTTAGTCATATCACCAAATTTTTCAATTACTTTTTGAACTGTAACATCTTTATTTTGTGCTAAATAATTTTTTAATTCATCTAAATCCTTTATTTTGTAGCTATGTCCTTTTTGATAATTCAAAATTGGTTTTATATGCCCAGTTTCTTTTTTTCTTTTTCTTCATAAGAATAAAGTCTTTCTAGTAATATTGAACACTTTACAAATTTCTTTAATTTTCATGTTTTTACTTTCATAGTCTTCTATTACTTTTCTTCGTAAGTCTTCACTAGACATATTCCGTAAATAAATTTTTTAAAAGTCAATTAATATGGATGGTTTACACTTTATTGGACACTAATTACGTAGACAAGTGAACAAATTAGTTAAAAGAAAGGAATTATAATTATGGCCAATATTAACTCATATTCAGATGAATTTAAAAAACAAATAGTAGCTTTATATCAAAGTGGTAAGTCAGTGTCTTGTCTTGCTAAAGAGTACAACGTTACAAGAGCAGCTACTTATAATTGAATTAAGCAATTTACTAATTCAGGAAGTTTTAAAACCAAAGATAAACGTTCTGTTGAAGAAAATGAATTAATTAAATTAAGAAAAGAATTAAAACAATTAAGAATGGAAAATGATATTTTAAAGCAAGCAACACTAATAATAGGCAGAAAATAGAAATTATTACTAAAAATAAAGTTAAATATAAAATTCGCACAATGTGTCGTTTTTTAAAAATCTCTAAATCAACATATTATTTTAATTTCAAGAAAAAAGAAGATAAAATTCAAAATAATATGTACGATGAAGCTGTTATTAGTGCTTTTAAAGAAAATAAATAAGCTTATGGAACAAGAAGATTAAAATTTGTTCTAAAAGAAAAGAACATTAATTTATCAAGACGAAAAATTAAAAAAATTATGAATAAACATAATTTAATATCAAAATACACTAAATTATCATACAAAAATTATCATAATAAAGTCAATGATAGTCAAATTACTAATCTCGTTAATAGAGAATTTAATAATAGACTTAAAAATGAAGTTATTGTTAGTGATTTAACTTATGTTCAAGTTAATGGTAAATGAAACTATATTTGCTTATTAATCAACCTGTACAATCGCGAAATTATTGGACATAGTGTAGGCACTAAAAAAGATGCATCATTAGTATATCAAGCATTTATGTTCTCAAATCGTTGTTTAAAAAATATTCAAATATTTCATAGCGATCGCGGTAATGAATTTAATAATAAAACTATTGATAAACTTTTATTAGCCTTCAATATTACCCGCTCTTTAAGCAAAAAAGGTTGTCCTTATGATAACGCTGTTGCTGAAGCAACTTTCAAAACTTTCAAAACAGAGTTTATTAATGATAAAAATTTTACATCATTAATCCAATTAAAATTAGAATCATTTGATTATATCAATTGATACAACAACATAAGAATCCACAGCACTCTAAACTACTTAACCCCCATAAAACACCAAGCACAAATGTATACCAAAAAACAGTCCTAAAAAAGGTTGTCATTCCACATGTGGGGATAATTTCCTAGATAGGCTTTTATCTCCATTTATGTGATAAAATTTAAAAATAGTACATAAAGGGATAAAAGCCAAAAATAATATGATATAATATGTGGGTGAAGGATATAGCAGAAAAAGTCTTTCATGTAGTTATTTTCTAATTTTGGTCAAAGATAGTGTGGCAATATATATTATTATAGTAATGTAGGGTTTATTAACTTTTATCTTTAAAAGATAAAAAAAATATTAATTTTAAAAAAAGAGTATTTAAATCAAATGTAGTCTAAAAGCAAAGAGGGGTATTGTCATGATTAAAATATATGTTTCACCAAGTTGTTTGTCTTCAAAAAAAGTTATTCAATTTTTTGATAAACATAAAATTCCATATATTAAACGTAATATTATCCATAATCCATTGACCGATACTGAAATTAAATTATTATTAAGATTTGTACCAAATGGTGTTGGTGATATTATTTCAACAAGAGCAAAGTTTATTAAAACACATGCTATTAATATTGAAAAGTTAACAATGTTACAAGTTTTTGATTTAATTAAAACTTCACCAACTGTTTTAAAACGTCCAATTATTGTTCAAGAAAATAAACAACGTATTCAAATTGGTTATAATGAAGATGAGATTGAATTATTTTTACGTGGTTCTATTGAAAACGAATTTGAAGATTCTTGTGAAATATTTTAATTGAAATATGATTGGAATACATTATGAAAAATTATAAATTTACAATTATTGCTAATAAATATGAGAATTCTCAATCATTAGCTAAGGAATTAAGGCCCAAGTTATTGGCCCTTAAAGCACTTGAAGATACTTCTTTTCCAGATATTGTTTTTATTATTGGTGGTGATGGAACATTTTTAAAAGCCGTTCATGATTATAATAATATACTCAATACTGTTAAGTTTGTTAGTTTTAAATGTGGTAATCTTGGTTTTTATGAAAACTTTTTAAACACAGAAGTTGACAAAGTATTAATGTTAATTGATAAAAAAAATAATAATTTAATAGTAAATAAATTTTCATTATTAGAAGTAAATATTAATAATAAGATTTTATATGCTATTAATGAAGTTAAATTTGTTAATTTAACAACAACTCTTTCATGTCAAGTGTTAATTAATAATCAATTATTTGAAAACTTTCGTGGTTCTGGTTTAGTTATTGCAACAAGAACTGGTTCGACGGGTTTAATGAAATCACTTGGTGGTGCTGTTTTAATTTCAAATCATAACTTAATGCAATTTCATGAAATTGCTCCAGTAGCTAATAATAGTTATCGCAGTTTAAATTCACCACTAATTTTGGATGAAAATCATGAAATTACTTTCAAAAATATTCAAAAAGATAGTAAATTGAGCGATTTTGGAAAATTAATTGTTGATACTTTTGATTTTAATGATAAACTATATGATAAGGTAACAATTAAATTATCAAAATTAACGTTACAAGTTTTAGAATATCGACTTAATCATTATTCTTTACTTGCTAAAGTAAAAAAAACTTTTATTCAAGAAGATTAAGAAAATATTTAAAAATATATTAATTAAGGAAGGTAATCATGCCAATTTGACAAATAGTATTATTAGTTATTGCATTGTTATTTGCTGTGGCTAGTATTGGGATTTGAATATGAAATATTAGTGCAGCTAAAAAATTACGCAATCAACAAGAAAGTAGTTTAAAACCCATTAATAAACCACAAAAATTCCCATTTAAATTACAAAATTTTATTGTTGATTTAGGAGGAATTGATAATATTAAAGGAACAACAGCAACAGCAAATAAAATTAAGGTAGAGATTATTGATCATTCAAAAATTAATTTTAATAATCTTAAAAAAATTAAAAATCGTGGTATTTTAGACCAAGACGATAGTGTTAGTTTAGTCCTAGGAACTTATTGTAATAATTTAAGTATTGCTATTAATGTTCTTATTAAATTAAATAATGAGAAATAAGTTATTTTTTGTAATATCCATAAATACCATTAATTAAAACATAAGTGTTGGTATAGCCCAATTTTCTGAGTGTTAGTGCAGCGGCAGTTGAACGATTTCCTGCATTACAAATAGTTATAATCACTTGATTTTTGCTTTCAATATATTTACTAGGATTTTTAATCAAATCATAGTAAGGAATATTAACAATATTAAGTTCACCATTATCATTTGTTATTTTTTTTAAAATTTGATATTCAGCAACATCACGAACATCAATAATTAAAAATTTATTTTTAATTTTATCAAAGTCTTTATTTGAAATTGAAATTTCATTTTGTATTTTATGTTTAAACATAAGTTATGACCTCCTAAAATAAAATTGTTCTATAACTTATTTTAACATTTTATTATGTTATAATGCTCATAGTTGCGACAAAAAATGGAAGTTAAGGAGTAAAATAATGTTAAAAGAAAAATTCCTTTTTAAAGAAAGAAAATATGAATTAATTGTTGAATTAGGTACAATGGCTAATTTAGCAGAAAAATCAGTAAAAATTACTTATGGAGATACAGTTGTATTAACAACTTTATCTTATAATGAAGTTATTAATAATCAAGATTTTTTTCCATTACAAATAGTTTTTCAAGAAAAGTTATATTCAGTTGGTAAGATTCCGGGTGGTTTTTTAAAGCGTGAAGGTCGACCTAGTGAATATGCAACACTATGTGCTAGATTAATTGATCGTTCAATTCGTCCATTATTCCCAAAAGGTTTTGTTAATGAAGTTCAAGTTGTAAATAATGTTTTTGCGTTAGATGATGCTTGTGATGTTAGAGTAAATGCAGCTTTTGGGACTTCACTTGCTTTAGTATTAAGTAGTTTGCCATTTCAGGGTCCTAGTGCTACTGTTGTTGTTGGTAAAATAAATGATGAACTTGTCCTTAATCCAACACAAGAGCAATTATTAAATTCAAAAATGGAATTAATTGTTGGTGGAACAAAAGATGCCATCAATATGGTTGAAGCAGGGTGTCATGATATTTTAGAAAAAGATATGATTAAAGCATTAAAATTTGCACATGAACATATTATTAAATTAATAATTTTTCAAGAAAGTATCATTGAAAAATTAAAACCAAATAAATTTGAGCCACAGTTAGCATTAATTCCTGTTAATATTGAACAATTTGTAGAAACAAATTGTCAATCACAAATTAGTAAAATTAGTACTACTGTTGATAACAAAAGTCGAAGTAACTTGATTAAAAATTTAGTTGAAGAAACATTTCAAATTTTTAAAAATGAATTTAATCAAGAAGTTTTAAATATTGGTAAAGAAACAACTATTCATAATTTACGCAAAAGTATTGATCAATTATTAAAAAAAGCAATGCGTACTATGATTTTAAAAAATAATGTACGAGTTGATGGACGAAAAGCTGATGATATTAGAAAATTAACAAGTATGATTGATGTTTTGCCTATTGTTCATGGTAGTGCAATGTTTACTCGTTGTGAAACACAAGTTTTATCAGTTTTAACTTTGGGTGCACTTGCTGAACATCAAATTATTGATGGATTAGGTAAAGAAGAGTATAAACGCTTTATTCATCATTATAATTTTCCTCCATTTTCTGTTGGTGAAACTGGAAGAATGGGTGTTCCTTCACGACGTGAGATTGGTCATGGCGCCCTTGGTGAAAAAGCATTATTACAAATTATTCCTCTTGAAAAAGATTTCCCTTATACAATTAGATTAGTATCAGAAGTATTATCATCAAATGGTTCAACTTCACAAGCAGCAATTTGTGCTTCATCAATGGCATTAATGGCTGGTGGTGTACCGATTAGATCTGCAATTGCTGGCATTGCCATGGGTTTAATTAAAGAAGAAAAAGATTTTACAATTTTAACTGACATTCAAGGATTAGAAGATCACTTAGGTGATATGGATTTTAAAGTGGCAGGAACAGCCAATGGTATTTGTGCTTTACAAATGGATATTAAAATTACTGGTATTGATTTTAATATTATTACACAAGCTTTGGAAAAAGCAAGAGTTGCGAGATTACAAGTATTAGCAAACATGAATGAAGTAATTAAAAAGCCTAGAACTACATTGGCACCTAATGCTCCAAAAATTATTCAAAAGTTAATTCCAATTGATAAAATTCGTGATATTATTGGTGTTGGTGGGAAAGTTATTAATAAAATTATTACCGACTGTGATAATGTTAAAATTGATATTGAAGATGATGGACGATTGTTGATTTATCATAATGAACAATCAACCATTGATAAAGCTTGACAAATTATTGAAAGTATTGTTAATCCTGTTCAAATTAAAATCGGCTCTGAATTTGATAGTAAAGTTGTAAAAATTGTTAATTTTGGTGTTTTTGTTAATTTACAAGATAAGATTGATGGTTTAATTCATATTTCAGAATTTTCAAAAAAATTTAATAAACGTATTGATAATTTAAATAATGTCGTTAAGATCAATGATATAATTAAAGTTAGAGTAATTAAAGTTGAAGATAATAGTAAGCTTAGCTTAGAAATTATTGATAAATAATTTGAAACTATTTTTAATGAAAATTAATTACATTTTTATTATTAAATTAGTGTTAAAATACTAATAACGTAATATAGCAGCATCTTGGGAATTTAAGTTAAAGTTTTAATTTTTATGTTCTTCTAAGATATTAAATTTTATAAAATAAAAATAAAGAAAGTTGAAAACTGGTGAAAACATGGCAAAGATAAAAGTATTTGCTCTGGGTGGATTAGATGAACGTGGTAAAAACTTATATGTTGTTGAAGTAAATGATAAGATATTTGTATTTGATGCCGGTATTAGACTCCCAGAAAGAGAAATCTTAGGAATTGATATTATTATTCCAGATTATACATATTTAAAAGAAAATAAACATCGTATTCAAGGCATATTTATTTCAAAACCATCTGATGACGCTTTTGGAGCACTACCTTATATTTTAAAAGATTTTAATAAAATAAAACCCGAGTATAAAGTTCCAATCTTTACTAGTAAATTAACTGATTTTATGATTAAGCAAAAATTAGAACGTTTTCGTTTTATTAATCAAAATGAAATTATAATTAAAACTATTGAGCCTGAACAAAAAGTATCGTTTGGTAATGTTATTGTTAAAACATTTAAAACAACTACTTCAATTCCAGGTAGTTTAGGTTTTGTTTTAACTGTAAATAATGGTGAAAATATTAAATTAAATGAAACAATTGTTTATACGGGTGATTATATTTTTGATGGTGAACATCGTAGTGATTTTACTACTGATATTCAACATTTAGCTAGTGTTTCTAAAAATGATGTTTTATTATTAATTAGTGAAGCGACATGTGCCAATAGAAAAGCTTTTACAGCTCCTAAGCATAAAATTCAAACTATTATTGAACCAGTATTAAAAGAAGCACCAGGAAGGGTTATTCTTGCATGTTATGATCAAGATTTATATCGTGTTAGTGAAATTCTTAATGCTATTAAAGAAACTGACTCTAAACGTAAAATTGCAGTTTATGGTGCAACTTTATATGATATTTTATTAAAAGTTAATGATTTAAACGCTTTCAATATTGATAAATCACAAATTATTAATTTAGCACAAACAATTGGTACTAAAGATACAGTAATTATTGTTACTGGTAGTGGTGAACGTTTATTTACTAGAATGAATAAAATCGCTATTGGTAATGATGATTATTTAAAACTTGAATCACAAGATACAATAATTTTAGCAACTCCACCAATTCCAGGAAATGAATTAGCTCATGCAGCCTTATTAGATGACTTAGCACGTACTGATGTTAAAGTTATTAATATATCAGAAAAACAAGCTTGAAGTTTAAATGCTTCTTATGAAGATATTAAGTTAATGGTTAATATTATTGAACCAAAATATTTTTTACCAGTTAAAGGTTTATATAAAGATTTTGTAGCGGCACAAGCAGCAGCCATTGATGCTGGTGTGTTACATAACAATGCTTTAATTCATGATAATGGTGAAGTTATTACTTTTGAAAATGGTAAATTAATTGATAATTTTGTTAAACAGTATGTTGCACGTCCTTATCGTTTTAATGATAAAAATGCTACTAATAAAACAACAGATAACTTAATAAAAACTGGTGATGTATATGTAGATGGTATTGGTGTTGGTGATATTGGTTCAATTGTTATTAGCGAAAGAAAACAATTACAACGTGATGGTATTTTAATTACAGGAGTGACAATAAATCGTAAAAATAAAGAAATTGTTTCTTTAATTGATGCGCAAATGCGTGGTGTTGTTTATTTAACTAATAATGAAGAAATGTTGAAAAAATTGCAAAACATTATTATTAATGTTATTGAAAAATATAAAAATAATACTGCTTTTAGTCTTAGTGAAGTTAAGACTAAAATGAAAAATGATTTACAAGATTATATTAAAAAAGAAACTGGTAAGTTACCTATGATTTTAACAGTTGTTAATGAAATTTAAGGTTAATGATAATATCATTATCCTTAAATTATATAATTTTTTCATATTTAAACTAATTTTAAAATTTATATAATGTTTAATGAATTAGAACCAGTTTAGAAAAATACTAAAGACTATTGAAAATCAATTTAAAATAATTTATAGTGCATTTAGTAAAAAAAACATGAAAATTATTGCTGGAAAATTTGAAAGCAATAAAAACATTTGAGGCTTTTTAAAAATCTGTGTATCTTTTTACAAAGTTACTAGTTTAGATTAAGAGGCTTGAGGCTTTGTAAAAATCTGTGTATCTTTTTACAAAGTTACTAGTTTAGATTAATTATATCTTCAAATTTTATCATAAAATGAACAATTGCTGTATTTCAATTTTGAATGGTCATTGTTCATTTTTTTGTTATATTTTCAATTGCTAACTAAAATATTTTAAAAACTACCATATCATTTGGAAAAACTTTTTTATTTCTAATAACTTTTCGTAATTGACTATTAACAGATTCAATAGCATTTGTTGTATAAATCACTCTTTTGATTTCTGCATGATAACTAATAAAAACCATTAAATTATCTCAATTTTTATATCATGATTTAGCAATTTGAGGATATTGTTTATTTCATTTACTTTCAAAAGATTCTAAAACTTGCATCGCTTGTTCTTAACTACATGCACTATAAATTGGTTTTAAATTTGTAACTAGTGATTTTCTATGTTTGTATGAAACATATTTTAAACTATTTCTAATTTGATGAACTATGCATAATTGATGTTCGGTTTTAGGATAAACTAATTGTATTACTTCTGACATTCCTGTTAAATTGTCACTACAAGCAATAAGAATATCATTTAAGCCTTGATTTTTCATTTCTGTGAAATTAGATAATCAAAACTTAGAACATTCATTTTCGCTAATTCATAAACCTAAAATATCTTTTTTACCTTCTAAATCAACTCCTAGTGCTATATAAACTGATTTGTTAATAATGCGTTTATCTTGTCGTACTTTAACTACTATACAATCAAAATAAACAATCGGATAAACACTTTCTAATGGCCGATTTTGTCATGCTTTAACATCATCAATAAAATCATCAGTAATTTGACTAATAAAACTTTCACTAATATCAGCACCATGATATAACTCTTGTAACTGCATTCTAATATCTGATAAAGTCATGCCTTTGGCATATAATGAAAGAACTTGTTGATCAAAACCACCAAATCTTCTTTGTCTTTTTGCAACTATTACTGGCTCAAAATTACTATTACGATCTTGTGGTACATTAATCTCAATTTTGCCTTGTTGGGTTATTAATTTTTTTGAACTTATACCATTGCGAGCATTTTCACTAGTATTATGTTGATTTTTTTCATATCCTAAATAATTTTGCATTTCAAAATTCAACATTTTTTCAACTAATCTTTTTGTTAATTCTTTATATAAACCTCCCTCTTTAAAAACTGTTGTTAAATCTTCAGTATTTTCTAATAATAAATCTACTGCTTTTGATATTGGATCATTATTATTAATATTTTGTTTTTTAGACATACGTAACTCACTCTTTCTAGTTATTTAATTTTATTTACTAGAATTAATTAAACATAGTTATTTTTGTAAGTTACACAGATTACTAAACATTACCCATTTTTTTGTTATATTTTCAATTGCTAAGTAAAATATTTTAAAAAATGCCATATCATTTGGAAAAACTTTTTTATTTCTAATAACTTTTCGTAATTGACTATTAACAGGTTCAATAGCATTTGTTGTATAAATCACTCTTTTGATTTCTGCAGGATAACTAATAAAAACCATTAAATTATCTCAATTTTTATATCATGATTTAGCAATTTGAGGATATTGTTTATTTCATTTACTTTCAAAAGATTCTAAAGCTTGCATTGCTTGTTCTTCACTACATGCACTATAAATTGGTTTTAAATCTGTAACTAGTGATTTTCTATGTTTGTATGAAACATATTTTAAACTATTTCTAATTTGATGAACTATGCATAATTGATGTTCGGTTTTAGGATAAACCGATTGTATTGCTTCTGACATTCATGTTAAATTGTCACTACAAGCAATAAGAATATCATTTAAGCCTCGATTTTTCATTTCTGTGAAATTAGATAATCAAAACTTAGAACCTTCATTTTCACTAATTCATAAACCTAAAACATCTTTTTTACCTTCTAAATCAAATCCTAGTGCTATATAAACTGATTTGTTAATAATGCGTTTATCTTGTCGTACTTTAACTACTATACAATCAAAATAAACAATCGGATAAACAATTTCTAATGGCCGATTTTGTCATGCTTTAACATCATCAATAACATCATCAGTAATTTGACCAATAACACTTTCACTAATATCAGTACCATGATATAACTATTGTAACTGCATTCTAATATCTGATAAAGTCATGCCTTTGGCATATAATGAAAGAACTTGTTGATCAAAACCATCAAATCTTCTTTGTCTTTTTGCAACTATTACTGGTCCAAAATTACTATTACGATCTCGTGGTACATTAATCTCAATTTTGCCTTGTTGGGTTATTAATTTTTTTGAACTTATACCATTACGAGCATTATCACTATTATTATGTTGATTTTTTTCATATCCTAAATAATTTTGCATTTCAAAATTCAACATTTTTTCAACTAATCTTTTTGTTAATTCTTTATATAAACCTCCCTCTTTAAAAACTGTTGTTAAATATTCAGTATTTTTTAATAATAAATCTACTGCTTTTGATATTGGATCATTATTATTAATATTTTGTTTTTTAGACATACGTAACTCACTCTTTCTAGTTATTTAATTTTATTTACTAGAATTAATTAAACATAGTTATTTTTGTAAGTTACACAGATTACTAAACATTACCATAATATAAGAAAAATATTACCAAATTATTGACCAAATATTAAAAAAGCTATTGATTTTGTTTTTCAAGATATGAGTAAACATTACTTTAGTTAACTATATGACATCTATTTTTTCTTTTACTTCATTAAGTTCTGACACAATTGAAATTAATTGTTTAATATATTGTACTAGTCCAGATGTTTTCATATAGGCAGGAGTCCCTACAGAATCTGAAATATCACCTAATATTTCTTTTTTAGTTTCATCAATTCTTCTTTCTACTTCAATTTTATTTTCAATTTCTTATAATAAACATTAAATTTCATTCATTAATTCTTTTTTATCTGCAATAATATTCGTAATTTTTATCTTCCTTTTCACATATAATTTTAATTTAATAAAACCTAGTATAGTAATTTAACTATACTAGGT
This sequence comes from Spiroplasma ixodetis, assembly GCF_040369795.1. Lineage (GTDB taxonomy): Bacteria > Bacillota_I > Bacilli_A > Mycoplasmatales > VBWQ01 > Spiroplasma_E > Spiroplasma_E ixodetis_B. Next base: position 271,042 of record NZ_AP028955.1, on the reverse strand, counting down.
ATGAACAATTATTAAATTATAAATACTATTATAACTATAAAATAAAAATTACGCAATCAACTATTATTTACTATTTTTAAATTTTCTAATTATTTTTTTGATCTAATATCATAAATAATCATTATATATGTTCTTTTTCTATTCAAGTTAAAATATCTTCTAAAATAATATTAATATTGGGTTCATTTAAAATTGCATGATTACGTTCTTCGTAAAAAATATAAGTTATCCCCTGTCTTCAATGTTTATTATTTTTTGCAATTTTATTAAAATCAGCAAATATATCTTTCGCAGATTGAACAATCAAAACCGGACATTTAGCACTATTAAGATTTTTCGGCACTTGTTTACTTAATTTTTGTGCTTGTAAGGAAAATAATAATGTAAATTTCATATTAGTCATTCCTCTAATTTTCCCTTTTTTAATATAATTATAGTTAATAGAAATTGTTTCCATATCAAAAGTAATAGGTAATGGATGATGTTTATAAAATAGAAATCCTCAAATTGCATGACAAACTAATGAAGGTTTTATTTTAAATATTTGTTTCTTAGTAACAAAATTAGTGAAAATTGCACCATCAATCATTTTTGGTAATCTTTTAATTGCTAATGCTGTTAATGCAGAACCTAATGATTCACCCATTAATAAAATTTTTTTATTAGGATAACGTTCATTCAAAACCGTTATAATATCTTTAATATCATTAATGGTTGTTCCTAAAGTATGATATTTTCATTTTTCATTTTCTCCTCAACCTCGTTGATCAAAACTTAAAAATGAAATACCATGTTTAGTAAAAAACTTAGCAGCTGTTTTAAAGTCTGTTAAAGAGGCGCCCATACCATGAATACCAATAATAATATATTTACTATTATCAACAAATTTAAATTCAGTATGTAAAAAATAGTTATCCCTAGTAATGATTCCCTCATTACTTCATTGTGGAAAATGACGATTAAGTTCTCAGTGATAATCAATATGGAAAATTTGATAAATTCTATATAAAATATAAAGTATTATTAACATAGCTAAAACTACGATAAGTATTGCTCATCAATAATGTTGCCAAAAATTATCCATAATAAATGATACCCTCCAATAATATATAAATACTTACTAATATTTTATCAAATTAATTTTATTTTTATTAAAACAAAACCATTTAAGGTTTTGTTTTAATAAAAATATTTATTTCTTAGTGACTTCGGCAATTAATTGACCAACCGTTACTTGTTCATCATCTTTTACTACTTGATTTACAACATAACCTTCCATTTTTTCATTAGTGAAAACAATTGGTGTTGTTACTTTTTTACCTTTATTCTTAACTTCTTGTAAATTAGCAACTACCATTACTTCTGATTTTTTAATCGGTTTACCTTGTTCAACTTTAATATCAAAGCCCTTACCAGCTAATTCAACAGTATCAATACCAATATGAACTAAACATTCAATACCTGTATTTACATCTTCAATACCATAAGCATGTCCTGTATTAAATACTGTTGCTAATTTTCCATCAAATGGTGATACAAATTCAACTCCATCTTTACCTTTATATTCAGGAATAATTGCAAAACCAGTCCCTAACATTTCCTGAGCAAATACTGGATCTTCAACTTTACTAAGGTTAATAACTTTACCAGTAACTGGTGCATAAATTAATAAAGGTAATTGTTTTTTTTTCTTGAAAAACATATGTCGATTCTCCTCAAAATTATGTAAATTAGATGTTTATAATTTTAACATTAAATAATGTAACTTTACAAATAAATAATATTTTTATTTTTTTGATAAAAATATTTCTACTAATGATTTAACTTCTTCATTGGTTTCACATTGTAATGCTTTTGATGCTAATATTTCTGTATCCTTTTTATTTAAAGTACTAATAATTTTTCTAGTTTCTAAAACACTAGATGCAGACATTGAAAATTCATCTAGCCCTAGACCAACTAGTAGTGGAACAGCAATTTTATCACCAGCCATTTCACCACACATGGCAACAGGACGATTATATTTATGTCCGCCATCAATTGTCATCTTAATCAAACGTAAAATTGATGGATGATATGGTTGATATAAATAAGACACTTTTTCTGACATACGATCAGCGGCTAAACTATATTGAATTAAATCATTAGTTCCAATTGAAAAGAAATCCGCATATTTAGCAAATATTTCTGCATTAACTGCTGCTGCTGGAATTTCAATCATCATTCCAACTTGAATATCATCACTAATTTTAACTTTTTCTTTAATTAATTCTTTTTTGCAATTTTCATATAATGATTTAGCTGCTTTAAATTCTTCGACAGTAGCAATCATCGGAAACATAATAGCTAATTTACCAAAAGCTGAAGCACGAATTAAAGCACGTAACTGAGTTTTAAAAATATCTTTACGATCTAAACACAAACGAATGGCACGATAACCAAGGAAAGGATTCATTTCTTTTGGTAAATCTAAATATGATAATTCTTTATCACCACCAATATCTAAAGTTCTAATAACAACTTTATGTTTAGTAGCAGACAATACTTTTTTATATTCTTCAAATTGAATATCTTCACTTGGAAAATAACTACTTCCCATATAAAGAAATTCACTTCTAAAAAGTCCTACTCCTTGTGCATCATATTCAATTGCTTTAATCATATCTTTAGGTGAACCAATATTTGCTTCTAACTTTACTTCGTGATTATCACTGGTTTTAGTTAATTTACCTTTAAATACTAATAATTCTTTTTGTTCTTCAATTCATGCGTTTTGTTTAGCGACTCATTTATTTTTTTCACTACTATTTAAATCAATTCCAATTTCACCAGTATTACCATCTAATACACAAAATTGATTATTTTTTACTTTTGTAGTAACATTTTTTAATCCAAGAACTGCTGGAATACCAAGACTACGAGCCATAATTGCTGCATGAGAAGTTCTACCACCAATATCACATAAAAATCCTTTAACAAACTTAGGATTCAATTGACTTGTTTCTGAAGGTGTTAGATCATGACTAACAATAATTGTTTCTTCTTTAATTGTACTTAAATCAATAGTTTTAATATTTAAAATTTTACGTAAAATTCGATCACGAACATCAATAACATCAGCAGCACGTTCACGAAAATAATCATCATCCATTGCTCGCAATGTTGCAATTGCTTTATTAGCAGTACTTTCTAAAGCATTAGCAGCATTATATTTTTCTTCTTTAATTAACTTTTCAGTATCTTCAATTAATAATGGATCAGTTGTTACTAAAAAATGAGCTTCAAAAACAGCGGCTTTTTCTTCACCCAAAGTTTTTGTTGTATTTTGGATGAGTTGTTTAATTTCATCACCTGCTATTTTTAAGGCATCATGTAACTTTTTAACTTCTCCTTCTATTTCTTTTTCATTAATTTTTTTAGGATTAGTTTTGGTAGTTTCATGTTTTAAGATTAATGCTTTGGCTAGAGCGATGCCATTACTAGCGCCAATACCTTTCATTTTTAACATTATATATATTTCACTCCTTATAAAATATGTTTATTAATAGTCTACTAAATTATAATAAAAAAAATGAAATATTGCATAAAATATTTATTATAATTTAAACTTTTTATAAATAAAAATGATTTTAATATTTTTAAATATTTTTCATATATAGCTAACTAAAGTAATGTTTACTCATAAATAATGTAAAATAATAATATGTAATTTAAACAGTTTTTGAATTTAAAAGTACAATTAAGCAATATTTAAAATAGATTAGGAAGATTAAATTACGCCAAAACCATACAGTGAAGACTTACGAAGAAAAGTAATAGAAGCCTATGAAAGTAAAAACATGAAAATTAAAGAAATTTGTAAAGTGTTCAATATTACTAGAAAGACTTTATTCTTATGAAGAAAAAGAAAAAAAGAAACTGGGCATATAAAACCAATTTTTAATTATCAAAAAGGACATAGCCGCAAAATAAAGGATTTAGATGAATTAAAAAATTATTTAGCACAAAATAAAGATGTTACAGTTCAAAAAGTAATTGAAAAATTTGGTGATATGACTAAAGAAACAGTTTATAACTATTTCAAAAAACTAAATTATACATATAAAAAAACTTTTCTATATGAACAAAGAGATAAAAATAAACAAGAAGATTTTTTAAAAGAAATAGCTAAAATAATGAATGAAGATTTAGTATATATTAGACATATTCCGTAAATAAATTTTTTAAAAGTCAATTAATAATTTAAAATTTATTTTATAATTTCTTTATTAATAAATTAATAAGGTGTTGATAAAAATGAATTTTGAAAATTTAAAAAAATTAAAAAATGAACAATTTTATAGATATTTTGGTATAAAACGTTTTCATTTTGATGAAATGTTAACAAAATTAATTGAAATAGAAAATTTAAAAAAAACTAAAGGTAGAAAATATAAACTTTCAGTCGAAGAAAGATTGATGATGACTTTAGTATACTGAAAAGAATATTATACTTTTTTCCACATGAGTATTAAATATAAAATGAGTGCATCAAGTTGTTTTCGAAATATTACTTGAGTAGAAAATAAACTTAGTGATGACAAAGATTATCAGTTTTTAAAAACAAAATATAAATCAAAAATTGAGAAAAAACAAGAAGATTTAAATGAATTTCAATTTTATTTAATTGATTCAACTGAAATTGAAATTGAAAGACCAACTAAAAAAAACTACAGTTAGAATATTTTTCTGGTAAAAGTTGAATGTTTTCTATAAAATTTCAAATTATATATGACTTTTTTAATAAAAAAATTGTTGATATTTTTGCTGATAATGGAAAAGTACATGATTTTCAAATATTAAAAAATTCAAATCTTGAATTTTCAGAAAAAACAATAATTATTGGTGATTTGGGATATCAAGGAATACAAAATATTTATAAAAATACTATATTACCAATTAAAAAAACTAAAAATAAAAAATTAACTAAACAAGAAAAAATCTACAATAAAATTATTTCAAAAATTAGAATTAAAGTTGAACATGTTTTTGCTTGATTAAAAAGATTCAAAATTTTAATAAATAAATGTAGAAAAAGTATATTTAGACTTATGCACTTAAGATTTAACTTACTTTTTGAAATTTTTAATAAAAAAACCATTAAAATAAAAAAATATTAAAAATATTTTTTTAAAAATTTAAATTTTTATCAAGTTAATATAAAAATAATATTAACAATTTTTGTGTTTGAAATATAAATTTATTTTTAAAGTATTTTTTTAAAAATATTAACTTCTATAATTATTAACACTAAAAAATTTATAAATATTATTATTGACAATTGATTAAATTTATTTACGGAATATGTCTATTGATGAATCTGGAATTGATGATAATGAATTTTGAGGCTTTTTAAAAATCTGTGTATCTTTTTACAAAGTTACTAGTTTAGATTAATTCTATAGCTAACTAAAGTAATGTTTACTCATAAATAATGTAAAATAATAATATGTAATTTAAACAGTTTTTGAATTTAAAAGTACAATTCAGCAATATTTAAAATAGATTAGGAAGATTAAATTATGCCAAAACCATACAGTGAAGACTTACGAAGAAAAGTAATAGAAGCCTATGAAAGTAAAAACATGAAAATTAAAGAAATTTGTAAAGTGTTCAATATTACTAGAAAGACTTTATTCTTATGAAGAAAAAGAAAAAAAGAAACTGGGCATATAAAACCAATTTTGAATTATCAAAAAGGACATAGCCACAAAATAAAGGATTTAGATGAATTAAAAAATTATTTAGCGCAAAATAAAGATGTTGCAGTCCAAAAAGTGATTGAAAAATTTGGTGATATGACTAAAGAAACAGTTTATAACTATTTCAAAAAACTAAATTATACATATAAAAAAACTTTTCTATATGAACAAAGAGATAAAAACAAACAAGAAGATTTTTTAAAAGAAATAGCTAAAATAATGAATGAAGATTTAGTATATATTGATGAATCTGGAATTGATGATAATGAATTTTATAAATATGGTTGATCTGAAAAAGGTAAAAGATTATTTGATAATAAACCCGCATATAAAATAAAAAGAATGAGTATAATTGGTTCGCTAAATAAAGGTAAATTAAAAGCCCTATGAGCATTTGAAGGAAATTTCAACAGTAAAATTTTTGAATCATATGTAAAAAATATACTAATTACAGTATTAAAGCGTGGAAAAATTATAGTTTTAGAGGTAATGTTTAGTAATCTGTGTAACTTGCAAAAATAACTATTTTTAATTAATTCTAGTAAATAAAATTAAATAACTAGAAAGAGTGAGTTACGTATGTCTAAAAAACAAAATATTAATAATAATGATCCAATATCAAAAGCAGTAGATTTATTATTAAAAAATACTGAAGATTTAACAACAGTTTTTAAAGAGGGATGTTTATATAAAGAATTAACAAAAAGATTAGTTGAAAAAATGTTGAATTCTGAAATGCAAAATTATTTAGGATATGAAAAAAATCAACATAATAATAGTGATAATGCTCGTAATGGTATAAGCTCAAAAAAATTAATAACCCAACAAGGTAAAATTGAGATTAATGTACCACGAGATCGTAATAGTAATTTTGAGCCAGTAATAGTTGCAAAAAGACAAAGAAGATTTGATGGTTTTGATCAACAAGTTCTTTCATTATATGCCAAAGGCATGACTTTATCAGATATTAGAATGCAGTTACAAGAGTTATATCATGGTGCTGATATTAGTGAAAGTGTTATTAGTCAAATTACTGATGATGTTATTGATGATGTTAAAGCATGACAAAATCGGCCATTAGAAAGTGTTTATCCGATTGTTTATTTTGATTGTATAGTAGTTAAAGTACGACAAGATAAAAGCATTATTAACAAATCAGTTTATATAGCACTAGGAGTTGATTTAGAAGGTAAAAAAGATGTTTTAGGTTTATGCATTAGTGAAAATGAATGTTCTAAGTTTTGATTATCTAATTTCACAGAAATGAAAAATCGAGGCTTAAATGATATTCTTATTGCTTGTAGTGACAATTTAACAGGAATGTCAGAAGCAATACAATCAGTTTATCCTAAAACCGAACATCAATTATGCATAGTTAATCAAATTAGAAATAGTTTAAAATATGTTTCATACAAACATAGAAAATCACTAGTTACAGATTTAAAACCAATTTATAGTGCATGTAGTGAATAACAAGCAATGCAAGCTTTAGAATCTTTTGAAAGTAAATGAAATAAACAATATCCTCAAATTGCTAAATCATGATATAAAAATTGAGATAATTTAATGGTTTTTATTAGTTATCCTGCAGAAATCAAAAGAGTGATTTATACAACAAATGCTATTGAATCTGTTAATAGTCAATTACGAAAAGTTATTAGAAATAAAAAAGTTTTTCCAAATGATATGGCAGTTTTTAAAATATTTTACTTAGCAATTGAAAATATAACAAAAAAATGAACAATGCCCATTCAAAATTGAAATACAGCAATTGCTCATTTTATGATAAAATTTAAAGATAGAATTAATCTAAACTAGTAACTTTGTAAAAAGATACACATATTTTTAAAAAGCCTCATTTCTGTAGATATTTCGGGATTGCACAACATAAACTTTATGATAAGGTTATTCATAAAAATAAAAAAATGACAGTAATTCAAAAAGAAATTGAAATTTTAACTAGTTATAAGTTTTTTTATTTGATGAAATTAGTGGAGATTTTAAATTTGTAAATTTATTTTTACAGGGTGGAAATAAACAAGGAAAAATTTGTTTAGAAATTCATCAAAGTTTAATAGCAGAACATTATTTAAATTTAAAGTCTGATTATACAAATGTTTATTTACCCTATACAAAAACTTTTACAAGTAAATATTCATTGCGTTTATATGAGTATTTAAGTAGTTATTTGTATATGAATGCTAAAACCAAAAAAACTCCAACCTATATGCATGAATGAGATTTTGAAAAACTTGCTAAAATTTTAAATTTAAATTTAAAAAGTAGTTATTTTAAAAACATTAGTATGTTAAAAAATAAAGTTTTAGAACCAGTAAAAAAAGATTTAGAGAAAACTGATATTATTTTTACTTATGAATTGATAAAAGTTGGTAGAAAATATTGTAAAATAATTTTAAATACGCATTTAGATTTAGAGAAATTTAATGCTCAAAATCCTGAATTAGAGAAAGTGCCGGTGAAAAAAGAATCTGTAAATAAATCAAAACTAATGACAAATAATTTTAAAAATCAAAAATCTAAAATAATTGAAAAACCAATTTTAAGTGGTGAAGAAGTAAAAAAGATTATGAAAGATTTTGATAACCATTAGAAAAACAAATAGATAATTATGATTGAAAGAAAGAATCTCATACCATTGAAATATTCAATTTTAAAAATCAAAAATCTTAAAACAACATTATTATTTAAAAATATTTATAATAGTAAATATAAATAAACACTAATAAATATTTATAAATATAAATATTTAAAGAAAAGGAGAAAATATGAAAAAAATAACATTTGCTAATTCTAAAGGTGGAGTTGGAAAAACAACACTTACTTTAAATCTTATTAATGTATTATCACAATTAAATAAGAAAATTCTTGTGTTTGATATAGATCCACAAGCTAATTTAAGCAGAGCGTTATTACCAAATTATACTAGTAAAAAAAATATTGAATTATGGTTTAAGGATTCTAATCATAATGAATTATTAAACTCAATTGAAAAAACTATTTTAGAAAATGTTTTAATTGTTCCTGCGTATAATAATTCAGCGTTAGAAACAAATACATATGTTACTGCTATGAGTATGGGGGAATTAGCCCTTAAAAATAACTTAATTAAAATGGAAGAAATTTTAAAAAAAGATATAGTCTATATCTTTTTCGATTCATTTCCATCAATGAATAAAATTTTATTAAATGTTTTATTAGCTAGTGATGAAATAATAATCCCAATTGAACCGCACAAGTTTAGTTATGAGGGATATAAAACAATTAAGGAACCTTATGATACTGCCATTAAAACACTAAATCAATTAGGATTAAAAATAACAAATAATATGAATTATTTTGTTATTAATAAAGTATCAAAAAATAAAACGCATGAAGCGGTAATTCAAGCCATTAATAACAGTCAGATTGGGGCAATGGTTTTAAATACTAAAATTCCTTTATCTACAACAAAGCAAAAAGAAACTATGTTAATGAAGTTTATTTCTATTACAGTTAAAAAACCAATTGGGTTTTTAACAAATGAATTAATCGAAAAAGGAGTGTTATAAATGAGCGAAGCAAAAAAGAGTTCTTTATTTGAAAGCATACAAAAAAGTATTGACTCTGTAGATAAAGGTTTTAAAAACCATGACAGTGATTTAATTGATAAAGTTAAAACAATTGATAACAACGCTTTTGTATGTGAACAAAATAAAAAAATTGTTAAAACAATTTCAATTGACCAAAAAACACAAATCATGTTAAACGAACTTAAAGAAATAAATAATAAAGTAAATTTATCTCAACTAGTTCGTAGGGAAGTTTTTAAAATTTACAACGAGTTAATTTTAAAATATAAGTAATTAAATATAAATACTTTTAATTACTTATATTTATTTTAAATTATTTATATTTATTTATATTTAATCTAATCGTAGGATTTTATAATTTATCATTAGGGTAACCTTTTTCTTTCTTTTTTTTGTAAAAAAGAAAAAGGAATAAAAATTATTCCTTATCTTGGTTGACCAAACTTAATAAAAACCAATTTGTAAATATTACTTACAAAACTTTTGTAATGTTTTTCTAGTAAAGAAAAAATAATATTTATATAATAACTAGAAAAATCAAAGAACAAATTTTGTTGCTTTTTTTTATAAAGTTTTAAAATTTAAACAGATGGTCATAGATTAATAAAAATAAAACTTAAAAAGGTTGCTATTCCAAGTTATCTATGGTAAAGATAATAAAACAATATCTAATCAAATAAAATTTGTTCTAAATGAATTTGATAGTGAAATAAATTTTCAAAAAATTAATTAACAAGAAGTTTCTTTTATTTTAAAAAAGCTTATTATTCCTACTAATTTTAAAAAAAAGCAAACCCCAAACTTTAGAACAACATAAGAAATTTTTAAAAATAGATGATAACTATGTTTCTTATTTAAAAATACAAAATTTTACTTTATTAGTAGCTGCTCTTGTAACATTGTACTCTTTAGCAAGGCAAGATACTGATTTGCCACTTTTATATAGAGTGTGCTTGGCACCAATCCAATTTGAAGACAGAATTAATCTAAAATAGTAACTTAGGGGTGTCCCTTTCTGCCTTTTAATAAGATAAAAATGAAGAAATAAGAACTGATGATGGTCTTTCATCAGTTGAATTTGTGGAAACTGATGATGGTCTTTCGTCACTAGTGAAGTGAAAAGTACCTGTAGAAAAATTTGAATTAATAGTACTTATACTAGAAACTGATGATGGTCTTTCATTTTGATTTATAGAAATTATATCTTGGTGTTTTAGTTCAGAGTATAAATAATTATCACTTGTATCTTTTACTAGAAATTTTGGATTTGGATTATATTGAATTTTTGAAAATTGAAATTTTTCATTAAAATCTATACTTTTATCTTCAACTTTTATTTTTTTGTTACTTGGTTCTTCCTTTAATATTTTATCAATTGAAAAAGAAATTGATGAATTAATATTACTTTTTTTAGTTTGTTTTATCAAATAATATTGATAATGATTATTTGCAAAATGTAATTTTATTTCAATAAAATCTGGTATTGGATGATCTGGCTCAAATACTTCTTCATTTCTACTAATTTTACAATTTAAAATATTACATATTGCCTCAATTTCAATAGAACCACCTCAAGTACCATCTTTTCTCATTTCTTTTAAGGTTTTTCTTATTTGTTCCTCTTTATTAATGTTAATGTTGTGGTTTAATTTATTATTAATTTCACTACCTAATACACTACTTTCAAATGTTGCTTTATTGTCACCGCGATTTGTTTTTATATTTTCTTGTATATAATCAATAACTTTATTACGAAATAATAGAAGCATATTTTTATTTTTTATATATTTTCAAAAAGCAAAATCTACTTTTTCCAAAATAAAATTATATTCAGTATCAGCTCCAAAAAGATTTTTATGTCTTTTTTGGAGCTGATACTGATCTTTTTTTACTGGTTCTAAATAAGCAAAAATAATTGCTCAAAATAAACAATTCCCATCTTTTGGAACATTTTTTAAATTCTTTAATTTGAGATTTTGATTCATTTTTGAATTATTTAAATCGTCAACAGATATTTCAAATGATTTGAATAATTTATTTTCATAATTAATTATTTCATCAGACATTTCAGTAAGAAGTTCTGCTCATGTTTGATTATTATTTTTTCCGTATGTTTTTTTTGTTGCTTCAAAGCTATTAAATCAAGGTCCACTACAATCTGTTATAGTTTTTAATCTATTAAATTTCAAATTTTCATCAGTTTGTAAATCTAAAGGTAATATCAAATATTTTAGTTTTTTAATATTTTTAATTATGCTTTCATATATAGCAAAACTATTTTCAAAATTAATGCTTTTAATCAATTCAATTTCTTCATTTAAAACCATACGTTTATCATTAATATTTAATATATAATGATAAAAATCTCTTAAATCATCTTCTTCTAATATTAAATCTCATGTTTGACTATTATTAATCTTTTTAATAATAATAGGTGAGAATATAAATTTCAAAACTTCTTTTCTTTTTAAAAAATATTTTGTCCTAATTTCTTCTTTTTTTTCATCTTTATATTTATTTATTAATTTTTCTTTAAATTTACCATTTTCAAAAATAATTTTAAAACCTAATTCTTCTTCAATTGTATTTTCTCAATCTATTAAAATTTGTCTATAAATATCCAAATCTTCAATTGTTTCATTTTGTGTAGGATTTAGTAATTGATGATTACCGAAACATTTTTCAATATATCTATTGAAAAATGTTTTATTTATATATTCATTGTTCATTTTTATCATCCTTTTATATCATAATAGTTTTATTTTAAAATTGCTGGTTTAGTTAATAATATATTATTTTTATCATCTGATTTTAAAAATAATTTTTGTACCTCTTTATTAATTTCATCTACTTTTAATGATTCTTTTGAATTCGTATTATGATTTTCCAATTTATCTTCAAGTTTTTGTTTTTTTTCTTTATATCAATCATTATCACCAAAAATTGAATCTACTGATGATAAACAAGATGTAATATTTTTTACTTTTCCAACTAAAGGAACACATAGGCTTGTTATTCCGAATATATTAATATAATTATTAACCTTTTTCTCTAATTTTTTGATATTTTTAAATGGTTCTATTATTTTTTGTATTGTTTTTATATCAATTTCAGATTTCATTTTATTTATAAATGAAATCTTTACTTGTTTTCTTCTTTTTGAATCTTTTGAATTATTTATTAAATCTATTTCTTTTTGCATCTTTAAATTTAATGAAGATAAATTGTATTGAAAATATTCTTTAGTTTCAGTTGATACATATCTTGTTTCATTTTTTATTTTTTTAATTAAATTGTAAATTTTTGCATATTTTTTTTTCAGTTTTTTTTGATTTTGTCTTTCAAACATTTTTCTAAAAAATATAATACGTGAAGTTAAATTTATTGAATTATCATTAAATATATCATACTTGCCATATTTTTTAGTAAATTTTTTTTCTTGTTTTTTTGTTAAAGATGATAAATTAATTTTTTCTTTTATTCTTATGGCTTCATTTTTGTTTTTTGATTTATTTTTATCTGCTTGGCTTAAATCAATTGGTTCTCATGGCATAATTTATTTTTATCTCCTAATTTTTCTTATTATAATTTTACATGATTTCGGCAAAAAGTTCTTTATATAGCTAACTAAAGTAATGTTTACTCATAAATAATGTAAAATAATAATATGTAATTTAAACATTTTTTGAATTTAAAAGTACAATTCAGCAATATTTAAAATAGATTAGGAAGATTAAATTATGCCAAAACCATACAGTGAAGACTTACGAAGAAAAGTAATAGAAGCCTATGAAAGTAAAAACATGAAAATTAAAGAAATTTGTAAAGTGTTCAATATTACTAGAAAGACTTTATTATTATGAAGAAAAAAAAGAAACTGTGCATATAAAACAAATTTTGAATTATCAAAAAGGACATAGCCACAAAATAAAGGATTTAGATTAATTAAAAAATTATTTAGCGCAAAATAAAGATGTTACAGTTCAAAAAGTAATTGAAAAATTTGGTGATATGACTAAAGAAACAGTTTATAACTATTTGAAAAAACTAAATTATACATATAAAAAAACTTTTCTATATGAACAAAGAGATAAAAATAAACAAGAATATTTTTTAAAAGAAATAGCTAAAATAATGAATGAAGATTTAGTATATATTGATGAATCTGGAATTGATGATAATGAATTTTATAAATATGGTTGATCTGAAAAAGGTAAAAGATTATTTGATAATAAACCCGCATATAAAATAAAAAGAATGAGTATAATTGGTTCACTAAATAAAGGTAAATTAAAAGCCCTATGAGCATTTGAAGGACATTGCAACAGTAAAATTTTTGAATCATATGTAAAAAATATACTAATTCCAGTATTAAAGCGTGGACAAATTATAGTTTTAGATAATGCAACGTTTCATAAATCTAAATTAACACAACAATTAATTGAAAATGCTGGATGCAAACTATTATTTCTTCCGCCATATTCTCCTAATTTAAATCCAATTGAACATCTTTGATTTGCTATAAAACATAATATAAGAAAAATATTACCAAATTATTGACCAAATATTAAAAAAGATATTGATTTTATTTTTCAAGATATGAGTAAACATTACTTTAGTTAGCTATAAACATGAATATTATACATTTGTTCTGAGTGGTTTAAAAATTTTAATTTTTCTTAAAAGTTTCTAAAATAAAATCTTTTTGCCTTTGAAAAATTTCAGTTAAAGAATAATCAATAGTAAATGTAATGTTGGAATTTTTATTACAATATTCTTATTTATCTTGATCAACTTTATGTCAGACACTTTCACAAATATGATTTTGTTGAGAATCTCAAACTTGTAAAACCAAGTTTTTTCTAAAAAAATATGCACTACACTTATCATTTAGTTTAGTTTTTCTTAATCAAGTTTGAAAAGCTGATAACAATTCTTGTTCTTTATTTGATAATTGCATGGTTATCACTTTCTTTATTTTTACATTTAGTATTTAAATAAACTATTTCTTCTTTGCTATGAGCATTACACAAATACATATCAAAATTAACTGTTTTATGTTTTGTTTTAACTACAACGTTTGGTTTTTTATAAAAATAATTACATTTCATAAAGAGTCTTCCTTTCAAAAAGTGGTTTTAAAAATAAAAATCGTAACAACATAGGTTACGACTCAAATATTTTTAAATTTTCTTAATTTAAAATAAAGAAAAAAATATCTTTTTAGATAGGCATAATAATTTGGAGATTGTACCTAATGTTATATTAAATTTTTATGTTCTAAATTTATCATATTTAATTAAAATTTCAAGTGTAATCTTTAATTAAATATAATCGTTACCAGTGCCACTCTCCAAAGCCACACACTAGTAACTTAATAATTGTACAATAAATAATTCAATTAATGAATGAGATATAATAATCTTAAATTAGTAAATAGGTTTAAAAGGGGTTAAATTATGTCAAAGGATTTAGTAAACAAACAAGATAATAAATTTATTAAAACGTCTAATATGATTGTTCGTGCAATAACTAGTGAATGTGCTGGAATTATGACACAAAGATTGTTTAATTTTGCTATGTTAAGTTCTTTACAAAAATTAGATTGAAATAAAAAAGAACCACATAAATATATGGAGTATTGACTTAGCAATTTCTGTGGTAATGTTTAGTAATCTGTGTAACTTAGTGATTTTACAACTAAAATTTATTTAAAAAACACAGTTTTTAGGAAAGTCCCTCGGTTATAAACTGATTGTATTGCTTCTGACATTCCTGTTAAATTGTCACTACAAGCCATAAGAATATCATTTAAGCCTCGATTTTTCATTTCTGTGAAATTAGATAATCAAAACTTAGAACCTTCATTTTCGCTAATTAATAAGCCTAAAACATCTTTTTTACCTTCTAAATCAACTCCTAGTGCTATATAAACTGATTTGTTAATAATGCGTTTATCTTGTCGTACTTTAACTACTATACAATCAAAATAAACAATCGGATAAACAATTTCTAATGGCCGATTTTGTCATGCTTTAACATCATCAATAACATCATCAGTAATTTGACTAATAACACTTTCACTAATATCAGTACCATGATATAACTCTTGTAACTGCATTCTAATATCTGATAAAGTCATGCCTTTGGCATATAATGAAAGAACTTGTTGATCAAAACCATCAAATCTTATTTGTCTTTTTGCAACTATTACTGGCTCAAAATTAATATTACGTTCTTGTGGTACATTAATCTCAATTTTACCTTGTTGAGTTATTAATTTTTTTGAACTTATACCATTACGAGCATTATCACTATTATTATGTTTATTTTTTTCATATCCTAAATAATTTTGCATTTCAGAATTCAACATTTTTTCAACTAATCTTTTTGTTAATTCTTTATATAAATCTCCCTCTTTAAAAACTGTTGTTAAATCTTCAGTATTTTCTAGTAATAAATCTACTGCTTTTGATATTGGGTCATTATTATTAATATTTTGTTTTTTAGACATAAGTAACTCACTCTTTCTATTTATTTAATTTTATTTACTAGAATTAATTAAATATAGTTATTTTTGTAAGTTACACAGATTACTAAACATTACCTTTAAATCTGTAACTAGTGACTTTCTATGTTTGTATGAAACATATTTTAAACTATTTCTAATTTGATGAACTATGCATAATTGATGTTCGGTTTTAGGATAAACTGATTGTATTGCTTCTGACATTCCTGTTAAATTGTCACTACAAGCAATAAGAATATCATTTAAGCCTCGATTTTTCATTTATGTGAAATTAGATAATCAAAACTTAGAACCTTCATTTTCGCTAATTCATAAACCTAAAATATCTTTTTTAACTTCTAAATCAACTCCTAGTGCTATATAAACTGATTTGTTAATAATGCGTTTATCTTGTCGTACTTTAACTACTATACAATCAAAATAAACAATCGGATAAACACTTTCTAATGGCCGATTTTGTCATGCTTTAACATCATCAATAAAATCATCAGTAATTTTACTAATAACACTTTCACTAATATCAGCACCATGATATAACTCTTGTAACTGCATTCTAATATCTGATAAAGTCATGCCTTTGGCATATAATGAAAGAACTTGTTGATCAAAACCACCAAATCTTCTTTGTCTTTTTGCAACTATTACTGGCTCAAAATTACTATTACGATCTTGTGGTACATTAATCTCAATTTTGCCTTGTTGGGTTATTAATTTTTTTGAACTTATACCATTACGAGCATTTTCACTAGTATTATGTTGATTTTTTTCATATCCTAAATAATTTTGCATTTCAGAATTCAACATTTTTTCAACTAATCTTTTTGTTAATTTTTTATATAAACCTCCCTCTTTAAAAACTGTTGTTAAATCTTCAGTATTTTCTAATAATAAATCTACTGCTTTTGATATTGGATCATTATTATTAATATTTTGTTTTTTAGACATACGTAACTCACTCTTTCTAGTTATTTAATTTTATTTACTATAATTAATTAAACATAGTTATTTTTGTAAGTTACACAGATTACTAAACATTACCGAAAAAATATACAATAAAATTATTTCAAAAATTAGAATTAAAGTTGAACATGTTTTTGCTTGATTAAAAATATTCAAAATTTTAATAAATAAATGTAGAAAAAGTATATTTAGACTTATGTACTTAAGATTTAACTTACTTTGTGAAATTTTTAATAAAACAAAACCATTAAAATAAAAAAATATTAAAAATATTTTTTTAAAAATTTAAATTTTTATCAAGTTAATATAAAAATAATATTAACAATTTTTGTGTTTGAAATATAAATTTATTTTTAAAGTATTTTTTTAAAAATATTAACTTCTATAATTATTAACACTAAAAAATTTATAAATATTATTATTGACAATTGATTAAATTTATTTACGGAATATGTCTATTGAATATTTTTAATTAAAAAGAGCACTAATAGTAAAATAATTTTTCTTAAGGTTTTTATCCCTTTATGTACTATTTTTAAATTTTATCACATAAATGGAGATAAAAGCCTATCTAGGAAATTATCCCCACATGTATCTAAATCAAACACAAAATTATAGTTTCAAAACTAGGTATCTTATTGAATTTATATGCAGCTTCTTTTGCATATAAATGAATATTGTGTTTTGAAACTTTTATGTGTGTTCGAAAAGTTCGTCGGATGTGTTTTCATGCAGATTCAATCTGCTTTGTGTTTACACCTGTTGATGACACATACCCAACTTCATGATTTACGATTTCATGTTTGTGATAGAAGTTTTTGAAACTTCCATATCCCTTCCAAGAATCCGTAAATAGGCAACACCCAGTAGAAATGCGTTTCAATGCAAATCATAAAAGGTTTTTCTCATCTGCTTTTTTCAATACTTTCACAATTAGTTTGTTGCTGGTTTTCTCATAAACTACAACAATCAATTTTTTAAAAAACAAGGAAAATCCTTGTTTTTTAAAAACTACATGTGAAAGATACATTTCATTCATCTGTGCTGTGCCATCATCAATGAACCCTGCATCTTGATTCCAAATTCTAGTTCTGATTTCATGACCCATTCTTCAAGTTGTTTTATATGTCACACCCAATTCCCTTGCAACATCTGTTGATGGTATACCATGCTTTGTCTTTATTCATCTAAAGATGAGATAAAACCAAGATGTCAAAGGTGTTTGTGAATTGTGAAAAATGGTGTCATGAAGAATACTAAATGTTTGATTACATTTCAAAAATCTTATTCTTCTAAAATCAGAAACATTCAAACTAGAAGAGGCACACCGGATACATTTCATTACTTTCAACTTCGCTATATATTTCAAACAATCGTTTTCATTTTGAAATATGCTATTGAAAAATTATTTCAATTCATTTTTTCCTCGACACTAGTACATGTGGGGATAATTTCCTTTCTTAATTAAGATAAAAATTAAATTAAAAATTCAATGATTAAATTAAATAGTGATTGAATTTTTAATTTATGATTAATTTTTTTTAATATTACATTCAACATGCATTGGTTGTAAATTTTCTAAACTATTATTATTTGGATCACCATCAATGTGATCAATATTTCAAGCAAATGCTGAAGTTGGTTGTTCACCTTGATAAGCGCCTTTTATCATTGGCAAACAACATCACGGACAAGGAGCTTGCACATTCAATGTTCAAAATTCAGATAATCCTTTAAAATATTTCTCCATTTTTTGAATAGAATAGTTTCATATTTTTTCTTTGTCTTTTTTTTCTCACTTTTTACGACGTGTCACAATGAATTAACTCCTTTCGTATTAAATTATACTATAAGTCACAATATTTTTTTATCTTTTTTTAAACTTAATATTACAATTTATGGAATGGCAACTTTTTTTAGGACTGTTTTTTGGCAGACATTTGTGCTTGGTGTTTTATGGGGGTTAAGTAGTTTAGAGTGCTGTGGATTCTTATGTTGCTGTATCAATTGATATAATCAAATAATTCTAATTTTAATTGGATTAATGATGTAAAATTTTTATCATTAATAAATTCTGTTTTGAAAGTTTTGAAAGTTGCTTCAGGAACAGCGTTATCATAAGGACAACCTTTTTTGCTTAAAGAGCGGGTAATATTTAAGGCTAATAAAAGTTTATCAATAGTTTTATTATTAAATTCATTACCGCGATCGCTATGAAATATTTTTAATATTTTTTAAACAATGATTTGAGCACATAAATGCTTGATATACTAATGATGCATCTTTTTTAGTACCTACACTATGTCCAATAATTTCGCGATTTTACAGGTTGATTAATAAGCAAATATAGTTTCATTTACCATTAACTTGAACATAAGTTAAATCACTAACAATAACTTCATTTTTAAGCCTATTATTAAAGTCTCTATTAACAAGATTAGTAATTTGACTATCATTGACTTTATTATGATAATTTAGTGTGTTTTGATATTAAATTATGTTTATTCATAATTTTTTTAATTTTTCGTCTTGATAAATTAATTTTCTTTTCTTTTAGAACAACTTTTAATCTTCTTGTTCCATAAGCTTCTTTATTTTCTTTAAAAGCGCTAATAACAGTTTCATCATACATATTATTTTGAATTTTATCTTCTTTTTTCTTGAAATTAAAATAATATGTTGATTTAGAGATTTTTAAAAAACGACACATTAGACATATTCCGTAAATAAATTTAATCAATTGTCAATAATAATATTTATAAATTTTTTAGTGTTAATAATTATAGAAGTTAATATTTTTAAAAAAATACTTTAAAAATAAATTTATATTTCAAACACAAAAATTGTTAATATTATTTTTATATTAACTTGATAAAAATTTAAATTTTTAAAAAAATATTAAAAATATTTTTTTATTTTAATGGTTTTGTTTTATTAAAAATTTCACAAAGTAAGTTAAATCTTAAGTACATAAGTCTAAATATACTTTTTCTACATTTATTTATTAAAATTTTGAATCTTTTTAATCAAGCAAAAATATCAACAATTTTTTTATTAAAAAAGTCATATATAATTTGAAATTTTATAGAAAACATTCAACTTTTACCAGAAAAATATTCTAACTGTAGTTTTTTTTAGTTGGTCTTTCAATTTCAATTTCAGTTGAATCAATTAAATAAAATTGAAATTCATTTAAATCTTCTTGTTTTTTCTCAATTTTTGATTTATATTTTGTTTTTAAAAACTGATAATCTTTGTCATCACTAAGTTTATTTTCTACTCAAGTAATATTTCGAAAACAACTTGATGCACTCATTTTATATTTAATACTCATTTGGAAAAAAGTATAATATTCTTTTCAGTATACTAAAGTCATCATCAATCTTTCTTCAACTGAAAGTTTATATTTTCTACCTTTAGTTTTTTTTAAATTTTCTATTTCAATTAATTTTGTTAACATTTCATCAAAATGAAAACGTTTTATACCAAAATATCTATAAAATTGTTCATTTTTTAATTTTTTTAAATTTTCAAAATTCATTTTTATCAACACCTTATTAATTTATTAATAAAGAAATTATAAAATAAATTTTAAATTATTAATTGACTTTTAAAAAATTTATTTACGGAATATGTCTATTGTACGAATTTTATATTTAACTTTATTTTTAGTAATAATTTCTATTTTCTGCCTATTATTAGTGCTGCTTGCTTTAAAATATCATTTTCCATTCTTAATTGTTTTAATTCTTTTCTTAATTTAATTAATTCATTTTCTTCAACAGAACGGTTATCTTTGGTTTTGAAACTGCCTGAATTAGTAAATTGCTTAATTCAATTATAAGTAGCTGCTCTTGTAACATTGTACTCTTTAGCAAGACAAGACACTGACTTACCACTTTGATATAAAGCTACTATTTGTTTTTTAAATTCATCTGAATATGAGTTAATATTGGCCATAATTATAATTCCTTTCTTTTAACTAATTTGTTCACTTGTCTACGTAATTAGTGTCCAATAAAGTGTAACCCATCCAATATTTTATTAACGTGCTAATAATCTATTATAAGCAGTTTGCATTTGCGGGTCAAAACTACGAGTATATAAACCGTTAAAATATCCTTCGTGATGCTTACTTGGATCTAATGGATCGGGTAATTGGCCATCTTTTGGAATATATACATGCTTTCAAATTTCTGTTGAAAAATTATTACTAACTTCATCCATAGTTGCTTGTAAAGGTGAGGTATAACCAAATTCACTACTTAAATCAACTTGTGTTTGCTTTTGCATTATATAATTAATAAATTTAAAAGCTAAATCTTTATGAGGAGAATCTTTACTAATTACCATATCATCATTTCAAACATTAGTTCCCATATATGGTCTAACAACAAGGTACTTACCATTATAAAGATCAGGATTATCAGCAATTGCAGATAATAAATCACCGTTATACATCATTGCTACATCCCATTTATTTTTATCGCTAATTTCATCAACAATATCATCATTTAATAATTTTGTATTTTTATTTTTGATAACTGGTTCTAACCAATCAGTTGCATCTTTAATTTCAATTGGACTATGAGCATTAATATTATCAGAAAATTCATTTCCTACTTGATTATATTGATCTGAACCAGTATTTTCTCCTCATTTATTTTTATAGTGTAAATCAGTAAGCGCAGTCATAAATAAGTTATACATATCATCATTTAAAACGATACGTTTACCCAATTTTTCAGCATCTGTTAAAACACTTCATTGAACATTTGAACCATCATCATTAATACCAAGATCACGAAGGATATTTTCATTAGTAGTATTAATTACTAATACAACATCACCTCAAAAATAAGGAATACTATAACTATTTAAACCAAATTTATTTAAAATTACATCACTATTTTCAACTTGATATTTATTCATTAATTCATATAAATCATGATTAATATCTTCTTTTGGATTAAAATCAATTCTACTATCATACTCAATATCACCTGCAGAATTTTTTGTTGCAATTGGAAAAAGTTTATCTTCACTTGCTAATTTAGCAACCATATAATCACTAGGAACCATTACATCATAACTAGTAGTATACAATTTAGCATACAATGATTCATTATCATCAAAAGTTGAGTATTTTATTTTGACTTGATATTTATTTTCAAATTCTTTTAAAATATTGGGATTCATATATTCGCCTCAATTAGCAATTGATAAATCATAAACATTAGTATAAATATAGAAAACACCCAAACTAATAAAACTTGATAATAAGATGATACTAATCATAATTAATTTTCACGGTCATAGTAAAAAACGATACTTCTCTCTTCTTGATTTTGAGCGTTCTTCTTTCAACTCTTTCTTTTTTTTAATCTTATTCTTTATATGTTCAATTCAAATTGATTCTATCTCAAGTTTTGCTTCAAGTTTAGAAATTTGATTAATAAGTTTCGGGTGATTTTTAATATAATCTTGAATTTTAATAATATCTTGCTCAGTTACAATTTCAAAATTACCATCACTATATAATGATTTACGCTTTCTACCTTTACTCTTAACCTTTTTATAGTTAAAACTATTTAATTGTAAATAATATTTAGTTAACAACTTCTCAGTTTTAATAATTTTTTTATCATGATAAATACCTTTATCAATTTTTTCATTACGTTGTTTAATTTGTTTTTTGCAAAGAACATAAGTATTTCAAGAAATAATAAGTACTGCAATTAATAAAATAATAATTGTTGAAAAAGCATTAATATAAGGCTTAATTCGTTTTAAAGAATAAATAAAAGTTGAAACGTTAGAAGTATTACCACCAGTAAAATAAGAAATTAAAAAATCATCAAAACTCATAGCAAACGCAATAGCTGCACCGGCAATTATTGCTGGTTTAATTGTTGGTAATACAATTTTACGTAGCGTATATCAAGGGGTCGCTCCTAAATCTTGACTTGCTTCTAATTGTGACATATTTATTGATTTAATTTTTGGTAAAACAGTAATAATAACATAAGGAATATTAAAAGAAATATGAGCAAAAATTAATGTTCCAAGACCAAAACTAAAACCAAATGCCATAAATAATAACATTAAAGAAACAGCAGTAACAATATCAGCATTAACTAAAGGAATATTAGTAATCCCTAAAGTAATGTTACGTGTTATTTTTTTTGTTTTACTTAAACCCAAAGCAGCAAACGTACCAATAACAACACCAACAAAAGTAGAAATAAAAGCAACAATTAATGTTACACTAACCGATTCTCAAAGTTCACTTTGTTGAAATAAATCGTAATAAGGCCACAATGATCAAGAATTTCAACTGCGAACTGAATCACCACCATTAAAAGAGAATATCATTAAAACTAAAATTGGAGTATAAAATAATAAAAAGATAATAGCTAAATAACTATTTTTAAAAAAAGATCTCATTAATTAATACCTCCTATTTTTTTACCAGTAGCTCAACTACCAATCGCTTTTAAAGAAAAAATAATAATTAAAACAATAATACCTAAAATAACAGAAATAGCAGCACCATAAGCAAAATTAGCACCACGATAAAAATATGACTCAATAATATTTGCAATTAAAATAGTTTTTCCTTCACCAATATATTTAACTACTACTAGTGAAGTCATAGCACTTAACATCATCAAAGTAAAACCAGAAACAATACCAGGCACTGAAAAAAGAAAGGTAACTTTTCAAAATGTTTTCATCTTAGAAGCTCCTAAATCTTGACTTACTTCTAATAAATTGCGATCTGTTTTTTCTAAAGAATTATAAATCGGTAAAATAACGAAAGGCATAAACATATAAACAATTGCTAAAATAATACCAATTGGAGTTCCTAATAAAACATTAGGACCTAAAATACTAAAAATAATTTGTAATCCAATTGTACGTAATAAAATGTTAATTCAAATTGGTAAAGTAACTAAAACTCAAATATTTTTTGAAGCAATTTTTGTGGACATAAAAGCCATAATATAAGCAATGGGATAACCGAAAATAACAGCAATTAAAGTGGCAACAAATGAATAACCAATTGAACGTAATAAAACCATAACATAGCTATTTTCTTTAAAAAAATCATTAAAATTACTAAATGTAAAACGAAATATTCAAGCATTATTAGTTGCTTTAATAATTGAATATAAAATTACAATTAATAATGGCAATACAATTAAAATTAGCATCACCAATAAATATGGATAAGCAAGCGTAACTCATGATTTAAAACCAAAATTTACTGATTTATCTTTGATTTTATTTTTAATAAAAGTTATTTTTTGGTTTGTTTTTTTTCAACATAACAATGCTTTTTTATTTTTTGCTCGTTTCATTTTCGATTTATTTTTTGCTACCTCTTGTAAAGAAACATTATTTTTTTTAAGTTTAAACCATTTTTTAAATCTATACTTTTTTTTATTTTGATTATCAATAATTTTTTCTGGATTTGAATTATTAACTAACATATCTTGTGATTTTAAAATTTGTGTTTTAATATTACGTTTAAACAAATTTTTCATTTTACTCTTCAATTTCTTTTCACATAACATGAATATCTTCAACATTTCATTTTAAACCAACACGGTTACCTACTTCAAAATTATCAGTAGTATGAACTATCCATTTGTGTTTATTAGCAATAATTTCAATTTCTCATAATAATCCTTTAAAAGCAATAGTTTTAATAGTTCCATCAAAAAAACCACTACCTGCATTAACTAAATCAATATCTTCTGGTCGAATAACAATATCAATATTACGTTCTTGTTCACCAAAACCAGTATCAGAACATGCAAATTTTTTACCGTCAAAACGAACACAATAATCATTAACAAATACACCATTTTCAATAACATTCGAGCTACCAACAAACTGTGATGTTCATTTATTTTCGGGCTCATTGTAAATATCTTGTGGCGTCCCAATTTGTTGAATTTGACCTTGATTTAAAACAACTACCCGATCTGACATAATAAATGCTTCTTCTTGATCATGAGTAATAAAGATAAAAGTAATACTAATTTCTTCTTGAATTTTTTTTAATTCTACTTGCATTTGTTGACGTAATTTCAAATCCAAAGCAGCAAAAGGTTCATCTAATAATAAAATTTTAGGATTAAGAACTAATGCTCTAGCTACTGCTACTCTTTGTTTTTGACCACCAGATAAATCATTAACATCTTTATCTTCCATACCATTTAATTTAACCAAATCTAAAGCTTTTTTAACTTCTTTTTTGATTTTTTCACGATCAATTTTTCTTAACTTTAAACCATAAGCAATATTATCAAAAACATTTAAATGTGGAAATAAAGCATAATTTTGAAAAATAGTATTTATTTCTCTTTTATGAATTGGAATTTTAGTTAAATCCTTACCTTTAAACAATAATTGACCATTGTTTTGTTGTTCAAAACCAGCAATAATCCTTAATAATGTTGTTTTACCACAACCACTAGGACCAAGAATGGTAAGAAATTCACCTTCATGAATATTTAAACTAATTCCTTTTAAAACAACTTTACCATCATATTCTTTGGTAATATTACGTAATTCTAAAATATTTACACTCATAATTTCCTCCTTTAAATGGTTTAAAAAATTCGTGGATTTGAAACTCATAAAATAGTTACAATTGAATTATTGGGATTTTCTAAATAATGTTTTTCATTACCTTTAATATAAAATGCTTCATTAGCTACTGCTTTTAATCTCGTTGCACCATAATGAACAAATACTGTTCCACTTAATACATATCCAAAGATCTGACCTTGAAATGGCGGAATTTTATTTGAATTACCAAATGGTTTTAAAGTTAAAATTACTGGTTCTAATGTTAATTTTTGAGCATTAGGAATAATTCATTTTATTTGATAATCTTCTTCGTCACTAACAGTAACATCTTGTGATTTAAAAACTATTTTTTCTTTTACTTCACCAGCAAAAAAGGTTGATAATGGACAATCAAAAATATCTAAAATACTTTTTAGTGTTTCAATACTGGGTGAAGAAACATCATGCTCTAACTGACTAATAAATCCCTTTGATAAATCACAACGTTTCCCTAACTCTTCCATAGTTAAATTGTGTTTCAATCTTAAAGTTTTTAACTTTCTTCCAATTTTCATATTGATTATTTTCTCCTTTTGTTTATTTATACTAAACTTTAAGTTAAATAATACAAACAAAATTATATAATATTTTTTAAAAAAAACAATTATATATTTTATTTATTAAAAATAAAATAAATATAAAATTATTATTGTAAAAATGTGTAATAAAAAAAATAATTTTTTCATTTTTCTACTATAAAATTAAAATAAAATTTATTACTTTATTTTAAAAGACATATTCCGTAAATAAATTTTTTAAAAGTCAATTAATAATTTAAAATTTATTTTATAATTTCTTTATTAATAAATTAATAAGGTGTTGATAAAAATGAATTTTGAAAATTTAAAAAAATTAAAAAATGAACAATTTTATAGATATTTTGGTATAAAACGTTTTCATTTTGATGAAATGTTAACAAAATTAATTGAAATAGAAAATTTAAAAAAAACTAAAGGTAGAAAATATAAACTTTCAGTTGAAGAAAGATTGATGATGACTTTAGTATACTAGACATATTCCGTAAATAAATTTAATCAATTGTCAATAATAATATTTATAAATTTTTTAGTGTTAATAATTATAGAAGTTAATATTTTTAAAAAAATACTTTAAAAATAAATTTATATTTCAAACACAAAAATTGTTAATATTATTTTTATATTAACTTGATAAAAATTTAAATTTTTAAAAAAATATTTTTAATATTTTTTTATTTTAATGGTTTTGTTTTATTAAAAATTTCACAAAGTAAGTTAAATCTTAAGTACATAAGTCTAAATATACTTTTTCTACATTTATTTATTAAAATTTTGAATATTTTTAATCAAGCAAAAACATGTTCAACTTTAATTCTAATTTTTGAAATAATTTTATTGTAGATTTTTTCTTGTTTAGTTAATTTTTTATTTTTAGTTTTTTTAATTGGTAATATAGTATTTTTATAAATATTTTGTATTCCTTGATATCCCAAATCACCAATAATTATTGTTTTTTCTGAAAATTCAAGATTTGAATTTTTTAATATTTGAAAATCATGTACTTTTCCATTATCAGCAAAAATATCAACAATTTTTTTATTAAAAAAGTCATATATAATTTGAAATTTTATAGAAAACATTCAACTTTTACCAGAAAAATATTCTAACTGTAGTTTTTTTAGTTGGTCTTTCAATTTCAATTTCAGTTGAATCAATTAAATAAAATTGAAATTCATTTAAATCTTCTTGTTTTTTCTCAATTTTTGATTTATATTTTGTTTTTAAAAACTGATAATCTTTGTCATCACTAAGTTTATTTTCTACTCAAGTAATATTTCGAAAACAACTTGATGCACTCATTTTATATTTAATACTCATTTGGAAAAAGTATAATATTCTTTTCAGTATACTAAAGTCATCATCAATCTTTCTTCAACTGAAAGTTTATATTTTCTACCTTTAGTTTTTTTTAAATTTTCTATTTCAATTAATTTTGTTAACATTTCATCAAAATGAAAACGTTTTATACCAAAATATCTATAAAATTGTTCATTTTTTAATTTTTTTAAATTTTCAAAATTCATTTTTATCAACACCTTATTAATTTATTAATAAAGAAATTATAAAATAAATTTTAAATTATTAATTGACTTTTAAAAAATTTATTTACGGAATATGTCTACTGAAAAGAATATTATACTTTTTTCCAAATGAGTATTAAATATAAAATGAGTGCATCAAGTTGTTTTCGAAATATTACTTGAGTAGAAAATAAACTTAGTGATGACAAAGATTATCAGTTTTTAAAAACAAAATATAAATCAAAAATTGAGAAAAAACAAGAAGATTTAAATGAATTTCAATTTTATTTAATTGATTCAACTGAAATTGAAATTGAAAGACCAACTAAAAAAAACTACAGTTAGAATATTTTTCTGGTAAAAGTTGAATGTTTTCTATAAAATTTCAAATTATATATGACTTTTTAATAAAAAAATGTTGATATTTTTGCTGATAATGGAAAAGTACATGATTTTCAAATATTAAAAAATTCAAATCTTGAATTTTCAGAAAAACAATAATTATTGGTGATTTGGGATATCAAGGAATACAAAATATTTATAAAAATACTATATTACCAATTAAAAAACTAAAAATAAAAATTAACTAAACAAGAAAAAATCTACAATAAAATTATTTCAAAAATTAGAATTAAAGTTGAACATGTTTTTGCTTGATTAAAAAGATTCAAAATTTTAATAAATAAATGTAGAAAAAGTATATTTAGACTTATGTACTTAAGATTTAACTTACTTTGTGAAATTTTTAATAAAAAAAAACCATTAAAATAAAAAAATATTTTTAATATTTTTTTAAAAATTTAAATTTTTATCAAGTTAATATAAAAATAATATTAACAATTTTTGTGTTTGAAATATAAATTTATTTTTAAAGTATTTTTTTAAAAATATTAACTTCTATAATTATTAACACTAAAAAATTTATAAATATTATTATTGACAATTGATTAAATTTATTTACGGAATATGTCTAATGAAGATTTAGTATATATTGATGAATCTGGAATTGATGATAATGAATTTTATAAATATGCTTGATCTGAAAAAGGTAAAAGATTATTTGATAATAAATCCGCATATAAAATAAAAAGAATGAGTATAATTGTTTCACTAAATAAAGGTAAATTAAAAGCCCTATGAGCATTTGAAGGACATTGCAACAGTAAAATTTTTGAATCATATGTAAAAAATATACTAATTCCAGTATTAAAGCATGGACAAATTATAGTTTTAGATAATGCAACGTTTCATAAATCTAAATTAACACAACAATTAATTGAAAATGCTGGATGCAAACTATTATTTCTTCCACCATATTCTCCTAATTTAAATCCAATTGAACATTTTTGATTTGCTATAAAACATAATATAAGAAAAATATTACCAAATTATTGACCAAATATTAAAAAAGCTATTGATTTTATTTTTCAAGATATGAGTAAACATTACTTTAGTTAGCTATATTTATAACAGCTTGACCAACATCAGCTTGTAAATAAAATTGCATATTTCTTTCTATTTTTCCCTTCTTTAATAATTTCTCATTTCTCTAAAATCTAAGTATTTTGTAACTACTTATGTTTTATTATATAACTTTCAAATAAATAAAAAACTAATTTACCAAATTTTGAATATTGTGTATAGAATAATAAATTTGATAAATTAAAGTTGTAATATTTTTTTAAAGTTATAGACCCATTCTTTTCATAAGACATATTCCGTAAATAAATTTAATCAATTGTCAATAATAATATTTATAAATTTTTTAGTGTTAATAATTATAGAAGTTAATATTTTTAAAAAAATACTTTAAAAATAAATTTATATTTCAAACACAAAAATTGTTAATATTATTTTTATATTAACTTGATAAAAATTTAAATTTTTAAAAAAATATTAAAAATATTTTTTTATTTTAATGGTTTTGTTTTATTAAAAATTTCACAAAGTAAGTTAAATCTTAAGTACATAAGTCTAAATATACTTTTTCTACATTTATTTATTAAAATTTTGAATCTTTTTAATCAAGCAAAAACATGTTCAACTTTAATTCTAATTTTTGAAATAATTTTATTGTAGATTTTTTCTTGTTTAGTTAATTTTTTATTTTTAGTTTTTTAATTGGTAATATAGTATTTTTATAAATATTTTGTATTCCTTGATATCCCAAATCACCAATAATTATTGTTTTTTCTGAAAATTCAAGATTTGAATTTTTTAATATTTGAAAATCATGTACTTTTCCATTATCAGCAAAAATATCAACAATTTTTTTATTAAAAAAGTCATATATAATTTGAAATTTTATAGAAAACATTCAACTTTTACCAGAAAAATATTCTAACTGTAGTTTTTTTAGTTGGTCTTTCAATTTCAATTTCAGTTGAATCAATTAAATAAAATTGAAATTCATTTAAATATTCTTGTTTTTTCTCAATTTTTGATTTATATTTTGTTTTTAAAAACTGATAATCTTTGTCATCACTAAGTTTATTTTCTACTCAAGTAATATTTCGAAAACAACTTGATGCACTCATTTTATATTTAATACTCATTTGGAAAAAAGTATAATATTCTTTTCAGTATACTAAAGTCATCATCAATCTTTCTTCAACTGAAAGTTTATATTTTCTACCTTTAGTTTTTTTTAAATTTTCTATTTCAATTAATTTTGTTAACATTTCATCAAAATGAAAACGTTTTATACCAAAATATCTATAAAATTGTTCATTTTTTAATTTTTTTAAATTTTCAAAATTCATTTTTATCAACACCTTATTAATTTATTAATAAAGAAATTATAAAATAAATTTTAAATTATTAATTGACTTTTAAAAAATTTATTTACGGAATATGTCTATAGTTCTAGCTGGTGATTTTTCTCTATTATCCTCTTTTGGAATAAATCCATTTACTCTAGTTTCACTAACTTCTTTTTCTAACTCTTTTAGTTTATTTTTTCATTCTTGAAATTCTGATCATATTTCTTTTGTTTTTTCTTCGGATTCAATTCGATACTTTTCTTTTTTATTTTCAGCAAAAACATCTTTTATTTTTTTTATATGTTTAGGTTCTAAATATTTTGAAAATGCAATATTTTCTTGTCATTTTTCGTTTCATTGATTGATTGGCAATATTTTTTTGAAAATTTATTTCTTTTAAATTTTCGATTTAATTCTTTTTTTAAAATTTCAAAAGTTTTTGATTCATTTTTTTCTCTAGTTTGTATCAAACAGTGGATGGGTTACGCTTTATTAGGTGGCGTTTTTAACTTTAATCTATATAAATGACTAATTTTTGTTTGACTTTTTTTCTTTTTTCATAAATTTTCTCCATTCAAATTAATAATCTTATTTAATTTTATTATATGACCAAGTTCTCCATTAATAATTAATATTTTAACTATTAATAAATTCATTATTTAAATAGCATAGTTATTCGAAAATTATTATTTTTATTTATTTTATTGTTTTATTTAACATATCTTTTTATCTTCCTTTTCTCTAAAACTTTAATTTAATAAAAAGACTTTCATTTTATTTAAAAAACCAATATTAATACAATAATATATTAATATTGTTCATTTTTCCAGTTCAATTAATTACACGACACTATCTTAATTTTTAATTTGATATAATTATAAAAAGAGTAAGTATATTAAAAATAGATTGGGGTATTTTTATGATAGAGGAAATAAATTCTAGTTCAATGAAAGAACCAAAAATTTATCGTATTCGTCTATATAGCAAATTAACAATTCTTATTAATGGCCTTCTAATTACTACAAGTTTAATGATAGGTTGGGTTTTATGAGCAACTATTGGTCGAGATGCAGTTGATAACTATATTAAATGATTCAATAATCCACAACAGCCTAATTCTAATTTACAAATCAGTTTCAATATAATCAGTATTATTGTTTTCATATTTTCTGGTTTATCTTTTACATTAGTAGTCGTACCTTTTATTTTTTTAAAAACTAAAAATAGTGTATCAGCACTTTTTTGTTTAATAAGTTTTATTTTTTCAGCAATATTTGTTATCTTTCTTATTGTATTTTTTATTTTTAGATTTAAAACTTTTACTTTCTTAGCTAATAAAAAAGACGGCGAAATAATAAATACAACTGGTAACTTTCTAATAGCTTTTTTACCATTAATGTTGGCTGAGCTATTTGCAATACTTTTATTAATCCACAGTCTCTGATTAATTATTAATATTACCTCTAAATATAAATCAAATACACTATTAATGCCTGTTGCTAAACCAAAAGCAAAACAAGAAACAGTAATAGCAAAACAAGAAGTTGATGATAAGATAACGCTTCCTAACATCGTAACAATACCAGTATCTCAAAATAATGAAGAACAACAAATAGCAAACCAAGAAACTAACAATAGTGTTATTAAACAAGATCTAACACAAGAAAAAATAATTACTAATCCTTCAACAGCAACTGTCCATTATACTAATCATGAACTATCACAAACACCAACGCAAGGCGCTTATCATGCTGAAACTGTTTCACCAACACCAGGTACTCTTACTAATCTTAAATCCGAATCTATTACAAATGAAGAAGAAATAAATGATAATATCGAAAATGCAACAATATATTCAGAACCAACAGTTGAAAAAAAAAGTGTAGAAGATACAACAATATATTCAAAATCACCAACAACAGAAAGTAATATTAATACCGAAACTAATTACCAACCAAAAAATCAAGGTGGTTTTGATGTTAAAGACAGTAGTTATTATGAATCTGAAACATCTAATTTTAATGAACAAGCAACAACAATAACTGTTGAAGAAACACAACCAATAATAGAGAAAACAAACACAAAAAGAAAAAAAGAAACAATCGAAGTGCAAAAAGTTACTACTCACCATTGAACATTAGAACAAATTGAAACTGTTTGAGAAAAAGCAGAAATAATTGATGGTGTTAGTGATAAATTATATCGTAAAGATTATGGTGGTGCTTGAATGTTTCGTGATTCATTTACAACTGATTATAGCGCAGCAGATAACTTAGAAACTTACTCTTGAACTATTGTTCTACATCGTCCTACTAGTCAACAAGGAACAACTGAATTATATAATCTAGATCCAATGAATATTGTTAATGCAAAAAGCAAAGGTGAAAATTACCCTTATTGAAAAACTAAAATTTCTTCAAAAGGAAATAAAAATATTGCAAAAGAACAACATTGAAAAGCAAGAACATAAATATAATAGTAATTTAAAATAAATATAGTATCATTTATTTTTGAATACACAAACTACTATTGAGCATTTATATATAGAAATATAGCTAACTAAAGTAATGTTTACTCATATCTTGAAAAACAAAATCAATATTTTTGGTAATGTTTAGTAATCTGTGTAACTTACAAAAATAACTATTTTTAATTAATTCTAGTAAATAAAATTAAATAAATAGAAAGAGTGAGTTACTTATGTCTAAAAAAATATTAATAATAATGATACAATATAAAAAGCAGTAGATTTATTATTAGAAAATACTGAAGATTTAACAACAGTTTTTAAAGAGGGAGGTTTATATAAAGAATTAACAAAAAGATTAGTTGAAAAAATGTTGAATTCTGAAATGCAAAATTATTTAGGATATGAAAAAAATCAACATAATACTAGTGAAAATTCTCGTAATGGTATAAGTTCAAAAAAATTAATAACCCAACAAGGTAAAATTGAGATTAATGTACCACGAGATCGTAATAGTAATTTTAAGCCAGTAATAGTTGCAAAAAGACAAAGAAGATTTGATGGTTTTGATCAACAAGTTCTTTCGTTATATGCCAAAGGCATGACTTTATCAGATATTAAAATGCAGTTACAAGAGTTATATCATGGTGCTGATATTAGTGAAAGTGTTATTAGTCAAATTACTGATGATGTTATTGATGATGTTAAAGCATGACAAAATCAGCCATTATAAGGTGTTTATCCGATTGTTTATTTTGATTTTATAGTAGTTAAAGTACGACAAGATAAACTCATTATTAACAAATCAGTTTATATAGAACTAGGAGTTGATTTAGAAGGTAAAAAAGATATTTTAGGTTTATGAATTAGCGAAAATGAAGGTTCTAAGTTTTGATTATCTAATTTCACAGAAATGAAAAATCGAGGCTTAAATGATATTCTTATTGCTTGTAGTGACAATTTAACAGGAATGTCAGAAGCAATACAATTAGTTTATCCTAAAACCGAACATCAATTATGCATAGTTCATCAAATTAGAAATAGTTTAAAATATGTTTCATACAAACATAGAAAATCACTAGTTACAGATTTAAAACCAATTTATAGTGCATGTAGCGAAGAACAAGCAATGCAAGCTTTAGAATCTTTTGAAAGTAAATGAAATAAACAATATACTCAAATTGCTAAATCATGATATAAAAATTGAGATAATTTAATGGTTTTTATTAGTTATCCTGCAGAAATCAAAAGAGTGATTTATACAAAAAATGCTATCGAATCTGTTAATAGTCAATTACGAAAAGTTATTAGAAATAAAAAAGTTTTTCCAAATGATATGGCAGTTTTTAAAATATTTTACTTAGCAATTGAAAATATAACAAAAAAATGAACACTTCCCATTCAAAATTGAAATACAGCAATTTCTCATTTTATGATAAAATTTGAAGATATAATTAATCTAAACTAGTAACTTTGTAAAAAGATACACAGATTTTTAAAAAGCCTCATATTAAATTATGTTTATTCATAATTTTTTTAATTTTTCGTCTTGATAAATTAATTTTCTTTTCTTTTAGAACAACTTTTAATCTTCTTGTTCCATAAGCTTCTTTATTTTCTTTAAAAGCACTAATAAAAGCTTCATCATACATATTATTTTGAATTTTATCTTCTTTTTTCTTGAAATTAAAATAATATGTTGATTTAGAGATTTTTAAAAAACAACACATTGTACGAATTTTATATTTAACTTTATTTTTAGTAATAATTTCTATTTTCTGCATATTATTAGTGTTGATTGCTTTAAAATATCATTTTCCATTCTTAATTGTTTTAATTCTTTTCTTAATTTAATTAATTCATTTTCTTCAACAGAACGGTTATCTTTGGTTTTAAAACTACCTAAATTAGTAAATTGCTTAATTCAATTATAAGTAGCTGCTCTTGTAACATTGTACTCTTTAGCAAGACAAGACACTGACTTACCACTTTGATATAAAGCTACTATTTGTTTTTTAAATTCATCTGAATATGAGTTAATATTGGCCATAATTATAATTCCTTTCTTTTAACTAATTTGTTCACTTGTCTACGTAATTAGTGTCCAATAAAGTATAACCCATCCATATTTAAAAAATAAATTTAATAAAAATGATGTTTTAGATTTTCTTTATAAAGTTTTTAATAAAAGTAAAATTGAAAAAATATTTTTACAAAAAAGAATTTTGCATTAATTATATTTTTATTATTTTTTGTAATATTTGTATTTTTTTGTGTTTTTGTTATACTTTAACTGTGTAAATATTGTGTTTTAGTTTCAAGGAACACATTGTTTACTTTTTTTGTGTTTATATTTATTGAAATTTTTATTAAATATATCTAACTAAAGTAATGTTTACTCATATATTGAAAAACAAAATCAATAGCTTTTTTAATATTTGGTCAATAATTTGGTAATATTTTTCTTATATTATGTTTTATAGCAAATCAAAAATGAGGCTTTTTAAAAATCTGTTTATCTTTTTACAAAGTTACTAGTTTAGATTAATTCTATCTTCAAATTTTATCATAAAATGAGCAATTGCTGTATTTCAATTTTGAATGGGCATTGTTCATTTTTTTGTTATATTTTCAATTGCTAAGTAAAATATTTTAAAAACTGTCATATCATTTGGAAAAACTTTTTTATTTCTAATAACTTTTCGTAATTGACTATTAACAGATTCAATAGCATTTGTTGTATAAATCACTCTTTTGATTTCTGCAGGATAACTAATAAAAAACATTAAATTATCTCAATTTTTATATCATGATTTAGCAATTTGAGGATATTGTTTATTTCATTTACTTTCAAAAGATTCTAAAGCTTGCATTGCTTGTTCTTCACTACATGCACTATAAATTGGTTTTAAATCTGTAACTAGTGATTTTCTATGTTTGTATGAAACATATTTTAAACTATTTCTAATTTGATGAACTATGCATAATTGATGTTCGTTTTTAGGATAAACTGATTGTATTGCTTCTGACATTCCTGTTAAATTGTCACTACAAGCAATATCATTTAAGCCTCGATTTTTCATTTCTGTGAAATTAGATAATCAAAACTTAGAACCTTCATTTTCACTAATTCATAAACCTAAAATATCTTTTTTTACCTTCTAAATCAACTCCTAGTGCTATATAAACTGATTTGTTAATAATTCGTTTATCTTGTCGTACTTTAACTACTATACAATCAAAATAAACAATCGGATAAACACTTTCTAATGGCCGATTTTGTCATGCTTTAACATCATCAATAACATCATCAGTAATTTGACTAATAACACTTTCACTAACATCAGCACCATGATATAAATATTGTAACCGCATTCTAATATCTGATAAAGTCATGTCTTTGGCATATAATGAAAGAACTTGTTGATCAAAACCATCAAATCTTCTTTGTCTTTTTGCAACTATTACTGGCTCAAAATTACTATTACGATCTTGTGGTACATTAATCTCAATTTTACCTTGTTGAGTTATTAATTTTTTTGAACTTATACCATTACGAGCATTATCACTATTATTATGTTGATTTTTTTCATATCCTAAATAATTTTGCATTTCAGAATTCAACATTTTTTCAACTAATATTTTTGTTAATTCTTTATATAAACCTCCCTATTTAAAAACTGTTGTTAAATCTTCAGTATTTTCTAGTAATAAATCTACTGCTTTTGATATTGGATCATTATTATTAATATTTTGTTTTTTAGACATAAGTAACTCACTCTTTCTAGTTATTTAATTTTATTTACTAGAATTAATTAAACATAGTTATTTTTGTAAGTTACACAGATTACCAAACATTACCGATAAAATTTGAAGATAGAATTAATCTAAACTAGTAACTTTGTAAAAAGATACACAGATTTTTAAAAAGCCTCAATTTATTTACGGAATATGTCTAATATATAATAAATCTTCATTAATTATTTTAGCTATTTCTTTTAAAAAATCTTCTTGTTTATTTTTATCTCTTTGTTCATATAGAAAAGTTTTTTTATATGTATAATTTAGTTTTTTGAAATAGTTATAAACTGTTTCTTTAGTCATATCACCAAATTTTTCAATCACTTTTTGAACTGTAACATCTTTATTTAGTGCAAAATAATTTTTTAATTCATCTAAATCCTTTATTTTGTGGCTATGTTCTTTTTGATAATTCAAAATTGGTTTTATATGCCCAGTTTCTTTTTTTCTTTTTCTTCATAAGAATAAAGTCTTTCTAGTAATATTGAACACTTTACAAATTTCTTTAATTTTCATGTTTTTACTTTCGTA
Source organism: Spiroplasma ixodetis (assembly GCF_040369795.1). GTDB lineage: Bacteria > Bacillota_I > Bacilli_A > Mycoplasmatales > VBWQ01 > Spiroplasma_E > Spiroplasma_E ixodetis_B. Next base: position 233,959 of record NZ_AP028955.1, on the reverse strand, counting down.
GGCTTCTATTACTTTTCTTCGTAATTATTCACTGTATGGTTTTGGCATAATTTAATCTTCCTAATCTATTTTAAATATTGCTGAATTGTACTTTTAAATTCAAAAACTGTTTAAATTACATATTATTATTTTACATTATTTATGAGTAAACATTACTTTAGTTAGAGATATCTTTCACATGTAGGTTTTAAAAAAACCAGCAACAAACTAATTGTGAAAGTATTGAAAAAAGTAGATGAGAAAAATTTTTTATGATTTGCATTGAAACACATTTCTACTGGTTGTTGTCTATTTACGGATTATTGGAAGGGATATGGAAGTTTCAAAAACTTATATCACAAACATGAAATCGTAAATTATGAAGTTGGGTATGTGTCATCAACAGGTGTAAACACAAACCAGATTGAATCTGCATGAAAACACATCCGACGAACTTTCCGAACACACATAAAAGTTTCAAAACACAATATTCGTTTATATGCAAAAGAAACTGCATATAAATTCAATAAGATACCTAGTTTTGAAACTATAATTTTGTGTTTGATTTAGATACATGTGGGGATAATTTCCTAGATAGGCTTTTATCTACATTTATGTGATAAAATTTAAAAATAGTACATAAAGGGATAAAAGCCAATAATTATTATAAGTAAATCTTAATTTAAGTCTATAATTGAAAAAATGAATATACAATAAAAATAAAAAAAGATAATTTGATTAATTAAACTATCTTTTATTTATTGATTAGTGTATTTAATTTTAGATTAAAATATTAATTAGTAAAAATATAGTCTAATTGTATATCTCAATTATCGTGATTAATTATATAAGGAATTTTTTGAATAGCAAAACCAAGTCCTATTTTACTAAAGTTCAATTTATTTTTAGATAAATAACGGTCGTAAAAACCTTTACCATAACCAATACGGTAATAATCTTTATCAAAGGCAATCAATGGTACTAGCATACAATCAATTTGACTTCCTATAACTTTTTGACAATTTAAACTTGGTTGTCCAATTTTAAAATCATTATCAAATACGATATCGTTTCAACTATTAATAAAGTAAAATTCCAAATGTTCGCCATTCATTCTTGGTAAACAAACTTGTTTTAGATTTTTTCATAATAATTCAATAATTTCTTTAGTTTCTACTTCATATGGTAAGTAATTATAAAGAGCAAATACATTATTTTGTTTAAAATAATGTGATTCATTAAATTTATTGAAAATAATTTTATTTCACTTTTGATAATTAGTTTTAGAAACATTTTTTAATTTTTTTAAATAAATGGTTCTTAAACTAATTTTATCCTTAATTTCCATTTCCATTTTTTTCACATTCTTTCTCAATTATTTTATTAATACCATTAATACCAATAAGAGCACATTTAATTCGATTACGCTGTCTTGGTACATTTTTAAAAGCAATCATATTTTCAATTATTTTATCATTAAATTGCTTTTCTGATAACATTGCTTGATAATTAATAATAATTTCTTTTATTTGTGATATTGTTTTGCCTTCAATTAAAATACAAAAAAGATCGGTTGCTGCAGTTGAAATAGCGCACCCAATTCCAGTAAAGCGTACGCTATTAATAACTTTATTTTTAATAGAAATTTCAACATGAAAATTATCAACACATGATTCATTGTTTTGATGATATGTCAAACTATTTGGCAAATTTTTAAAACCTTTATTTTTTGGATTACTATAGTGTTCAACAATTAGTTTGCGATAATAGTCTTGATTGTTATTAAAAGAATTCATTTAAAAAATCTCCTCCTTCATTAATCCCTTTTTTTAAAGCTATTAATAATAAGTCAATATCTTTTTTACAATTATATATGTAAAAACTAAGACGAATTGTTACTTCGTTGTTAATTATATTAGGTAATAATTTAGCACAATAAGTTCCACTGCGTACGCATATATTTTGTGTTCCTAAAAAATTAGCAACATCTTGTGCAAATACTTTTTTAATATTAAATATTATGTTACTACTATTGCCATCAATATTATAAATTTCAATATTATTTCCTAAATGCGCTGTTAATTGTTCAATTGCGTATTTTTTTAGTAAAATTTCATGATTTCTAATATTTTCAATACCAATGTTTAATAAATACTTAATAGCTGCACCCAGTCCAAATACACCTGCAATATTTTGTGTTCCACCTTCAAAACGATAAGGACTATCTAATAAGTTAAATTTACCATTTTCATAAATATCACCATTCATGCCCCCGCCCAATATTAGTGGATCTAGCATATTTAATCATTCGTTTTTTCCTCAAAAGACACCGATTCCAGTTGGACCAAAAACTTTATGACCAGAAAATCCAAAAAAATCAATATTTCAATTTTTAACATCAGTTTTTATATGTCCTATTGATTGTGCACCATCTATTATTACTAAAATATTTTTAAAAATTCAATTATCACTTTTAACATTTTTTTTACCATATTCTTTAATAAAATTAGTTAATGTTTCAGTATCATTTTCTATTGCTAAAGAATTATTAATATTTGCAAAAGCAACTATTCTAGTTTTAGGTGTTAAAACTTTTTTTAAACTTTCAACGGTAATGACTCCTTGTTTATTTGTTTCAATAAATTTTATTTTAATTTTTTTAGTTTGTATCAAACGATAAAATGGTAAGAGTAATGAGCCATGTTCTAAAGTGGTTAATAAAATTTCATCATTTTCTTGTAAATATTTTTCTAAACCAAAAGCAATTTGATTATAAGCAAAAGTTGCTGAAGGATAAAAAACTATTTCGTTTTCGTTACTATTAATAAATTTACTAATTGTTTTTCTAGTATCTTCAAATATATCATTTCCCTTAACAGCAAGTTTATAATCTTGACTATGTGGATTAATACAATATTTTTTATAATAATCGCTAACAGCGTCAATAACTATTTGTGGTTTTAGTGAAGAAGCGGCTGTATCTAAATAAACTAAATCAGGATTATTTTTAAAAAAGGGGAAATCAGTTTTAAAGGTATTATCATTAATGTTTATTTTTTTATTCATATTTACTCCTATATCATTACACCAAATATAATATACTTATACTAATGATTATACACTTAATTTTATGCTAATTTTCTTAAAATTAAAAAATGAATAAAATATTATTTGTGCACTATAAAGTAATAATATTTAAAAAAATTAATATTTTAAATTTTTTAAAATAAATAATTGGTAATTAGTTATTTCGTTTTAAAATTAATTAGAAAAAACTATCCCTTAAATATAAATTTTATGTTAAGATATCTTAGTAAAATAAATTAAAAAATCTTTTTTTGCTATAGATTTAATTAAAAGGAGTGAATAAAGTGCGCAATATTCTTGCCTTAGTTGCAGCTTTCACGTTATCATCAACATCAACTATGTCTATTATAGCTTGTAATAATTCAAATGAAAGAGGCACAACTAATGTTTTCGACTGAAATAGTTCTTTTATAGATACAAGTACTACGACTGACACCTTTTTTAATTACTTATTAAATAATCCCAATAGTGGATGAGGTAAAACATTATATACTGATATTAATCAATATATTAATCTTTCAATTTTAAAAAATACTCCAAAATATAAATATGATTATCTTGCTGCTTTGAGAGCAGCTCAATCTGAAATGGAAAATAAAATAAAATCATTACAAGCAAAATATGGTCGTTCATGAGAAAAACAATGAAAGAAAGTATTGGGCGATAATGATGTTAATACTTACATTGATAATATTTTAAAAAAGAGTGCTTTAGGTATTATTCAACGTAGTTATGTTACTAGTAATTATAAGGATTATAAATACTACAATCAAAATGAAATTAATATTTGATTAAAGGATTTATGAGAACAAGTAAAGAGTGAAAACAATCCAAATGGTACTTATGATAATGTACAAGAATACATTAATGGTAAAACAGGTAGTATCGTTGCTGGTAAATATTATAGCAAAATTTGAATTGTTGCTAATGCTAATAATTCAGAATCAGATGCTATTGCAAAATTAAACCATAATGTCAAAATTGCTAAAACATGAACTGGTGTTAATATTAGTCTTCCTGTTGTAAAAACTAGTGATGATAAGAATGATAGTAATTATGAAACAGATTCATACAATACTATTGATGGCTTATTAAGTGATAATCAATCTAAAATAGCTAAAGTAATGTTAAGAAATCAAGAATTAATTTGAACTCGTCAAATTGTTATTCCTTTTGACTCTACTGCTAAACCTTTACAAGAAAAGATTAATGCTTATCAGTTTTCTCAAAATAAAACTAAAATTAATGAAATTTTAAACAATATTAGAACCAATGGTTTCGATCAAACATTCACTGAAGAAAAAGGTGCCGCTACTACTGATGTTAGTAAAACTGGTGATTTGGGATTAATGGATATTACTAAATCTTCACAAGAGAATAGTCCTTTTTATTATTACTTATATCGTTATGTAACTAGTGCTGAAGGTGTTGGTAAAAATGTTGATGGTATTCAACCATATAAATTAACACAATTTACTTCACCAACTGACAAGGAAAAGGGTTTAGAGGACTTAATTCCTTATATAGACCGTGATAGTATTAAAGATAAAGGTAAAGATGGTACTAGTCAATATAATGATTTAGTTTATATGAAAGATAAAAAAGGACCGCAACTTCCTGATGCTGCAGTTAATAATGGACCTGGAGTTGGTATTTTTATTGATACTGGTGGTATTCATTTTATTCAAACGCCAGGTATCACATATCAACAGCAAGATAAACCTAAAAGCGATGAATTAACTTATAATATAATTAAAACATTTAAAAATCATAGAAAAGATACTTATCAGTGAAAAGACTTAGCACCATTATCTGAGCGTCCAGATGGATTATCTGATTCTCCTTATCTTGATTATTTACAAACTGATTTTTTACTACAAAAATATACTCCAAATACAACTCCTACTTTTAATTTAAATGATACATTAACAGCCTTTACTGGAGGTACTGGTAGCCTTGGTGATGCAACTTGATGAGATTATAATTTATACTTTAATAATAACTCAAGTTTAATTCATTGAAATTTACAGGATATATTTGGTTCAAGTCCTCTTGATCCAACTGATAATAAAATTAATGATTTTGTTGAAAAAATGAAAAGTTGATTTGATAAAACTAAAGAAAATCGTTGAAATAATAGACAAGGTATTAATATTAATGCAACATTTAAGGATAATATTATAAAAACTAATAATACATGAGATGGCTTTACACAAGATGCACCAGTTGCTCGTATGGATATTAATATTGCTAATTATCTAGATGTTGTTGGGAAACGAACATTATGATGATATGATCCAAGTATCATTAGTTCTTAGACGGGAGGTATAAAAAATGAAAAACATAAAAAAGATTTTACCATTATTAACTTCAGTTACTCTTTTATCTGGCCCTGTATTATTATTAGTTGCTTGTGATAATGAACGTGATATGAGTAATTTACCTAGTGGTAAAATTCCTGATGATTATAAAAATCGTGTATTATTTAATTTTTTAGGAGTAAACTTTAATGAAACGATTTCTGCTCAGTTTAAGAATACTTATTCACAAGGTCTTGATTTTATTTTAAAAGATGTTGAAGGAACAATTGCTCAGCAAAAATTTTATGAATTTTTTCATAAGAAACTTCATTATAGCGAAAACACAAAAAATGCAGATGGTACTACTACAATGGGAGAAGCCAATAAAGCTTTTATAAAACTTAAAGATGATTTAGGATTAAGTTTATTAACTCAAAAGTACTTAAGTGGTATTAATACAGCTAATTCACTAGATAAAGTATCAGCAGCAGATAATAATGAGTTATTATTTCAAAATCAAAGTTGACATCAGGATGGTACAAGTAAATTTAATTATCAAAATGTAGAATTTTATAAAGAAAAAAATAAAGATACTGATAAAGTTAATGATCCTGATCAAATATTTACTCCTGATAGTTTATATAAAGATTATGGTGATAAAGATGCTGCTTTTGATGAACAATTAGCTGCCATTGCTAAACATCCAGATGACAATTATAGTAATGAAATTGGTAAATTATTACCAAATGATGCTAAAAAATGAAATAGTAGTGCTGGCATTAATAAAACACAAAAAGGTCTTTCTGGCGCTGATATTCCAACTTATTCAAAATATTTAAAACGTTTCCAATGATGATTACGTTTTCGTTATCAACAATATTATCAATATGAAATTTTACCAGCATTAAATCAAACTTTATTTACAATGTCTTATATTTTAGATAATATTGTTGATATTAAAGATAATGAAGCAGGTAAACCTATAATTTCAACCCAAACAAATAACCTTTACATAAGTCAATTACAAGATACTACTGGTTGACAAAAGAGTAACTATAATGTAAATTGAAACCTTACTACTGATTTAGCAAATGCGCAAAGCATTGATCAAAAATGAAATAGTAGTCCTTCTGAACCTCCAAAGTGAGAGTCAATTGTTAAAGATGGTGATCCAACAAAAAACGAAGGAAAAACTTTAAATTCTGATTTTTTTACTCAATTAACAAGTGGTAATGCCTCAACTATTAGTGAAATTGATCCTAATTTTGGCGCTAATGGTTTCTTAAGCACTGCTACTACTACCCAAGAAGCTGCAAGTTGAGTAACTAATGGCGGATTACATTACACTACGAATAATAATATTGCTACATTTACTTATTCTGCTCCTATTTATTTCCTAAACCTTTTACAAAATTTAGATTTTAGTTTTTTAAATAATAAAAACAAAGGCTGAGTTCCAGAAATTAGTAATTTAATTCATTCATGAAACAATAGTGGTAACGCTAGTCTTGAGACAGATTTCTCTAAGTATATAAGGGGTGATGCTAACGAAAGCACTATTACCCAAGAAACAAAGTGAAATATATTTTGACAAATGTTATATTCTATATCTGCTAGTGATTCCGCAACTAAAGATTCACCAGTAGCTGAAAACTTTAAAATCGCTGCTCAAAATTTATTTCCAACATATATTCCAAAAAATAATATATATGAAGAAGGATTTTGAAATAAGGTAAAAGAGTTTTATCCATAATAATACTTAATATTTTAAGTTATACTTATAAAGTAAGTTGAGGTGAAATATATGACAAATAAAGCATGCATTTTTTGTACAATTATTAAAGATAAAAATAACTTAATTTTTGAAGATACAAATACAGCGGCATTCATGGATATCAATCCCGTAACTAAAGGACACATTCTAGTAATTCCAAAGCAACATTTTGAAACTTTTATTGATACTACACCTAAAATAGTGAGTGATGTTAGTATCACAAATCATAAAATTGCTAATTTGCTAATAAAAACTATTCCCGAAATTAAAGGATTTAATATTTTAACTAATAATGGTAGCGAAGCATTTCAAGAAGTATTTCATTATCATGTTCATATCATTCCAAAATATATTCGTGAAAAAGGGTTTTTAATTAATAGGACAAAAGAAAATGTTACAATTGATGATATTAATAATCTTAAAAAAATACTAAAATCACAATTAACGTAAAAAATATTTAAGGAGGGAAAAAATGAAAAGTCTTAAGTTATTAACTTTACCTAAAATATTAATGTTAATTGGCGCTGTATGAATTATTGTTTTTAGTTTATTGTATGCAGCGGGAGTTATAACTTATAGTTTCTATGGCTGAAATGAAAATGGAACTACATTAGTTGTAATAGGTATTATTTATATTCTAATACCATTTTCAGTTAAACCTGGATTATGATCAAGACTATGAGCACTATTTATATCATTTCTTTCAGTTATAATAGTTATCGGTTTATTTGTTGGCAAAGATGTAGATTATAAGTCAACATGAACTTATATTAATGCTTTACCACATATTATCATGGCGTTCGGCTCTATTTTATGACTTATTTACTATTAAATATAGCTAACTAAAGTAATGTTTACTTATAAATAATGTAAAATAATAATATGTAATTTAAACATTTTTTGAATTTAAAAGTACAATTCAGCAATATTTAAAATAGATTAGGAAGATTAAATTATGCCAAAACCATACAGTGAAGACTTACGAAAAAAAATAATAGAAGCCTATGAAAGTAAAAACATGAAAATTAAAGAAATTTGTAAAGTGTTCAATATTACTAGAAAGACTTTATTCTTATGAAGAAAAAGAAAAAAAGAAACTGGTCATATAAAACCAATTTTGAATTATCAAAAATGACATAGCCACAAAATAAAGGATTTAGATGAATTAAAAAATTATTTAGCGCAAAATAAAGATGTTACAGTTCAAAAAGTGATTGAAAAATTTGGTGATATGACTAAAGAAACAGTTTATAACTATTTCAAAAAACTAAATTATTCATATAAAAAAAACTTTTTTATCTCTTTATTCATATAAAAAACTTTTTTATTTCTTTATTCATATAAAAAAACTTTTTTATATGAATAAAGAAATAAAAATAAACAAGAAGATTTTTTAAAAGAAATAGCTAAAATAATGAATGAAGATTTAGTATATATTGATGAATCTGGAATTGCTGATAATGAATTTTATAAATATGGTTGATCTGAAAAAGGTAAAAGATTATTTGATAATAAACCAGCATATAAAATAAAAAGAATGATTATAATTGGTTCACTAAATAAAGTTAAATTAAAAGCCCTATGAGCATTTGAAGGACATTGCAACAGTAAAATTTTTGAATCATATGTAAAAAATATACTAATTCCAGTATTAAAGCGTGGACAAATTATAGTTTTAGATAATGCAACGTTTCATAAATCTAAATTAACACAACAATTAATTGAAAATGCTGGATGCAAACTATTATTTCTTCCACCATATTCTCCTAATTTAAATCCAATTGAACATTTTTGATTTGCTATAAAACATAATATAAGAAAAATATTACCAAATTATTGACCAAATATTAAAAAAGCTATTGATTTTTTTCAAGATATGAGTAAACATTACTTTAGTTAGCTATAAGTCATAAAATAATTATTAATAACTTATAATTTTGGTTGAAAATAGTATTAAACCAATTTTTAATAAATAATTAATAATATTTTTGGATTTTATTTTCAACATAAATAATAAGAAAAAAATATTATAATAGTTATTATTATCAAATTTTATAAAAATTATTAATTGATGAGTGGCATAACTATCTTTTTGCTTTCATCAAAAAAGCTTTTTTTATTAATGATGCTATAATTTTAAGCATTAATAAAAAAAGATAAAGGAGATTGAGATATGAAAAAAAGAAAAGTATTACATTGTTCAAGTTGTAATAAAGAACTTAATGGTAATGATTTAGCTTCAAACTCAAAAACAGCAAGAAAAATTATGAAATGCCCAGAGTTTGCTAATCAATAATTTTTGATTATTAATAAATTTTATATTATTATCAATAGCCCTTATCAACTAATTTTAAAAATTTTTACTGATTGTTTTAGAAATCTAAAACAATTTTCATCTTAATTGTTAATAAAACAAATTATAAATAAAAACAATACTAGTCTATATCTATTGATATCAAAGGCAAGAATATAAAAGACATATTCCGTAAATAAATTTAATCAATTGTCAATAATAATATTTATAAATTTTTTAGCGTTAATAATTATAGAAGTTAATATTTTTAAAAAAATACTTTAAAAATAAATTTATATTTCAAAAACAAAAATTGTTAATATTATTTTTATATTAACTTGATAAAAATTTAAATTTTTAAAAAAATATTAAAAATATTTTTTTATTTTAATGGTTTTTTTTATTAAAAATTTCACAAAGTAAGTTAAATCTTAAGTACATAAGTCTAAATATACTTTTTCTACATTTATTTATTAAAATTTTGAATCTTTTTAATCAAGCAAAAACATGTTCAACTTTAATTATAATTTTTGAAATAATTTTATTGTAGATTTTTTCTTGTTTAGTTAATTTTTTATTTTTAGTTTTTTTAATTGGTAATATAGTATTTTTATAAATATTTTGTATTCCTTGATATCCCAAATCACCAATAATTATTGTTTTTTCTGAAAATTAAAGATTTTAATTTTTTAATATTTGAAAATCATGTACTTTTCCATTATCAGCAAAAATATCAACAATTTTTTTATTAAAAAAGTCATATATAATTTGAAATTTTATAGAAAACACAGTTTTTAGGAAAGTCCCAAAAAATATTCTAACTGTAGTTTTTTTTAGTTGGTCTTTCAATTTCAATTTCAGTTGAATCAATTAAATAAAATTGAAATTCATTTAAATCTTTTTTTCTCAATTTTTGATTTTCATTTTGTTTTTAAAAACTGATAATCTTTGTCATCACTAATTTTATTTTCTACTCAAGTAATATTTCGAAAACAACTTGATGCACTCATTTTATATTTAATACTCATTTGGAAAAAAGTATAATATTCTTTTCAGTATACTAAAGTCATCATCAATCTTTCTTCAACTGAAAGTTTATATTTTCTACCTTTACTTTTTTTTAAATTTTCTATTTCAATTAATTTTGTTAACATTTCATCAAAATGAAAACGTTTTATACCAAAATATCTATAAAATTGTTCATTTTTTAATTTTTTTAAATTTTAAAAATTCATTTTTATCAACACCTTATTAATTTATTAATAAAGAAATTATAAAATAAATTTTAAATTATTAATTGACTTTTAAAAAATTTATTTACGGAATATGTCTAAAGAACTTATTTCTGAAATCAAAATATGGAGGAGTATTATATGTCTAAAAAAAATAAAAATTCAAAAATTATTGCCGGAATAATTAGTTCTGCGGTTTTAATTAGTCGTTCAACTACTGGTATTTTATATAATTCTGAAACGGAAGAAAATATTGAAGAAGAAATTGAAATTGAAAAGAAAAAAACTTAGAAATAATTTTTCCTTTAGGAAAAAGAAATTTAGGTAAAATTTATATTGGACAAAACATAACTGCTATAAATGATGATGAAAAAGTAAAAAAGAGGCTTTTTAAAAAAATGTGTATATTTTTACAAAGTTACTAGTTTAGATTAATTCTATCTTTAAATTTTATCATAAAATGAGCAATTGCTGTATTTCAATTTTGAATGGGCAGTGTTCATTTTTTTGTTATATTTTCAATTGCTAAGTAAAATATTTTAAAAACTGCCATATCATTTGGAAAAACTTTTTTATTTCTAATAACTTTTCGTAATTGACTATTAACAGATTCAATAGCATTTGTTGTATAAATCACTCTTTTGATTTCTGCAGGATAACTAATAAAAACCATTAAATTATCTCAATTTTTATATCATGATTTAGCAATTTGAGGATATTGTTTATTTCATTTACTTTCAAAAGATTCTAAAGCTTGCATTGATTGTTCTTCACTACATGCACTATAAATTGGTTTTAAATCTGTAACTAGTGATTTTCTATGTTTGTATGAAACATATTTTAAACTATTTCTAATTTGATGAACTATGCATAATTGATGTTCGGTTTTAGGATAAAATGATTGTATTGCTTCTGACATTCCTGTTAAATTGTCACTACAAGCAATAAGAATATCATTTAAGCCTCGATTTTTCATTTCTGTGAAATTAGATAATCAAAACTTAGAACCTTCATTTTCACTAATTAATAAACCTAAAACATCTTTTTTACCTTCTAAATCAACTCCTAGTGCTATATAAACTGATTTGTTAATAATGCGTTTATCTTGTCGTACTTTAACTACTATACAATCAAAATAAACAATCGGATAAACACTTTCTAATGGCCGATTTTGTCATGCTTTAACATCATCAATAACATCATCAGTAATTTGACTAATAACACTTTCACTAACATCAGCACCATGATATAACTATTGTAACCGCATTCTAATATCTGATAAAGTCATGCCTTTGGCATATAATGAAAGAACTTGTTGATCAAAACCATCAAATCTTCTTTGTCTTTTTGCAACTATTACTGGCTCAAAATTAATATTACGATCTCGTGGTACATTAATCAATTTTACCTTGTTGGGTTATTAATTTTTTTGAGCTTATACCATTACGAGCATTATCACTATTATTATGTTGATTTTTTTCATATCCTAAATAATTTTGCATTTCAGAATTCAACATTTTTTCAACTAATCTTTTTGTTAATTCTTTATATAAATCTCCCTCTTTAAAAACTGTTGTTAAATCTTCAGTATTTTCTAGTAATAAATCTACTACTTTTGATATTGGATCATTATTATTAAGATTTTGTTTTTTAGACATACGTAACTCACTCTTTCTAGTTATTTAATTTTATTTACTAGAATTAATTAAACATAGTTATTTTTGTAAGTTACACAGATTACTAAACATTACCTTAGTTTTCGATTTTTTTGGTTTTTTTGTTTTTCTAGAACTTTAATATTTTTTTCTAATACTTTAATTTCTCCTATTAATTTTATATTTTTATCTTCTTCATCAAGTATTTGTCCAGTTAATTCATTGATTTCTTCATCTAATGTAAAAAATTACTCCTCTTCGATTAATGAAATATTTAATTTTAATTCTGTATTTTTTTTATCAATATAAGATATTTTTTCGTCTAATTTATTAATTTCTTTATCTAATAGTAAAAAAGATTCTTCTTTAGTTAATGGCATATATACTTCTTCTTTTTAAAAACAAAAGAACCCATTTGCTTTAAAAAAACAATGGGTAAAAACTTATATTAAGTTTATTAAAGTATATTATACTTTATTTTTTTATTTTTTAACTATTAATTTTAAAAAAATAGTTACATTGAACAAAAATATTTCATTATAACATAAAAAATATCTTTAAAATAAGATAATATATTTATATTAGAAATATAGTTATTAACTAAATTCAATCATATACTAGTTATAATTACTTATTTATTTTATCTAAAACACCATTAATGTATTTATAAGCATTATTTGGACAATAATCTTTAGTTATAATAATAGTTTCATTAATAATGATTTTTTTATCTGTTTTAGTATGGACAATTTCATACACTGCTAAAATTAAAATCGCTTGTTCAATTGGTTTTAAATTTTCAAAATCTCATCCTTGTTTTAAATTTTTATTAATTAAATCTATTAAATCATATTCATAATCAATTATTTTATTTAATATCTCACATTGTTCAGTAATTAAACTCTTACCTTCTTCTTCAAAAAGAAATTGTTTAAATGCTTGTTGTGATTGCCCTTCAAGGAAATATTGATATAATACTTCCATCATGCCAATTCTTTTATGATGCTGGGTTATCTTATTTTGTTCTTGCATTGTTGGTTTCTACTTCCTTAGTTTGAGCAATAAATATTATATGAATATTTAATAAAAATAAATTTAAAGCTGATTCAGTACGTCTTAAAATTAAATTATTAATTTTATTTTTTAAATTTACTAAATCTTCATTTTGATTAACAATTAATTTTATTCGCACAACAATATTATTATTAATAGCAGTAATATCATTTGTTTCTAACATTAGAACTTCAACATCTTCTAATGTTAATTGATAGTTATCATTAATTAATAACATATAAATAAATTTTTTAATAACTAACGAAGATAATTTTAATGTTCCAACTTTACTTTCTTCAATAAGTATTTCCATAATATTCACCTTTCTTAAGCGCGAGTTTTGTATTTTCCTTTATCTGTACTTACTACAATTTTATCACCACTATTAATAAACATTGGTACTTGTAATTGTAAACCAGTTTCTAAAATAGCTGTTTTTGTCGTATTAGAAACACTATTTCCCTTGACTCCTGGTGGAACATCAACAACCGCTAATACTACCGAAGGAGATAAATCAATACCTAATATTTCTAAATTTTTATAAACCCTTAATGATACTTCATTACCAGGAACTAAAAATTTTTTTTCTCATGATAAGCGTGATTGATCAATCCTAATTTCATTATAATCTTCATTATCCATAAAAACCGAATACATACCATCATCATAACTATAAATTGCTGGTCGTTTATCAATAATAGTTGGATAAACTGTATCACCACCGGTAAAAGTAATGCTAATAATAGCTTGTGTTCTTAAATTTTTTGTTTTTACCTTCACATGCGCTTGTCCACGTCCACTTTTAGAATGTGCTGATTCAATAACTATTAAAATATCAGTTTTATTATATAAAAAAGTAATTCCTGGTTTAAAATCATTAACGTTAATCATTTTTATTTTTTCTCCTTTCAAATATCAATTTCACGAGATGATTTTGTTAAAATTTGATAACCATCTTTGGTAACTAAAATATCATCTTCAATTCTAACACCACCTAAATTAGGAATATAAATACCTGGTTCAACAGTAATAACCATTCCCGGAACTAAAATAGTAGATTCATTTTTAATAACTCAAGGTGATTCATGAATTTCAATACCAAGTCCATGACCAGTACCATGAGTAAAATATTGTTCATAACCCTTTTCTTTAATATATTTTCTACAAATCTTATCAATTTCACCAATAGCTATACCTGGTTTTACAGCCTTAATTCCTGCTATTTGTGCTGATTTAACTATTTCATGAATTTCAATTAATTTTGGATTAACTTTACCAATCGCAAAAGTTCTAGTCATATCTGAACAAAAACCTTCATATACACAACCAAAGTCACAAGTAATTAACTCATTATTGCCAATTTTTTTATTACTAGCTTTACCATGAGGCATTGCTCCTCTTTCTCCAGAAGCGACAATAGTATCAAATGATGCTTTTGTTGCACCATTTTTAACAAATGAACGTAATATTATATCTTCAACATCTTTTTCACTAACACCAGGTCGGATAAAACTTAAAACTTCATTAAAAGCCAAATCACCAATAGCACAAGCTTTTGCAATTCGTGCAATTTCGATTTTATCTTTAATCATTCTTAATGAACTAACATAAATTGGAACAAATTCAATATCTTTAATTTCTTGCTTTCAATTTTCTAATTGAGCAATAGTAATATATTCTGCTTCAAAACCAAATTTTTTAATTTTTTGTGATTTTAATAAATCTTTCAACGAAGAAAAAATATTACTAAATTGAATGCATTTAACATTTTTGGCATTTTCTTTTCCCTCGGTAATATATCTTCCATCTAATAATAAATTTGCATCATTTTTGGTAATCAATAAATAACCTAACGTTGAAATAAAATCACTATATCAAAAGCGATTTTCGGGAGAGTAAAATAACATAGCATCTATTTTATTTTTGGTTAATATTGTTTCAATAATTTCTTTTTTATTTAAACTTTTCATTTTAAATTCAATCCTTTTAATAAATCATTAATTAATAACTAAGTATATTGTACTGCAAATTAAAGAAAAGAAATAAGTAAAACTTATTTCTTTTCTTTATGTAGTGTATGTTGATTACAACGAAAACAATGTTTTTTTGTTTCTAATTTTTCAGGCTTAGTTTTTTTATTACGATCAGCAATATAATTTTCTTCTTTGCAAACTTCACATCTTAAAGTTAATCCATCACGCATTGTGCGCCTCCTTAATAATAATTGAGTTATATACAATATAATATTATTGCATAATTAAATCGTTAGTTCAATTAAATAAAGGAATTATTTTTAAACTTCCTTATATGAAAAAATGTTACTAATATTAAAAATAAAAAATATTAGTAACTAGATAATTATTTAAATAATATTATTTAAAACACTTGATATCAATATAAGTCATCAGTTTTATACTGTGTAAAAATACTAAATGTTTTATTATATAGCTAACTAAAGTAATGTTTACTCATAAATAATGTAAAATAATAATATGTAATTTAAACAGTTTTTGAATTTAAAAGTACAATTCAGCAATAGACATATTCCGTAAATAAATTTAATCAATTGTCAATAATAATATTTATAAATTTTTTAGTGTTAATAATTATAGAAGTTAATATTTTTAAAAAAATGCTTTAAAAATAAATTTATATTTCAAACACAAAAATTGTTAATATTATTTTTATATTAACTTGATAAAAATTTAAATTTTTAAAAAAATATTTTTAATATTTTTTTATTTTAATGGTTTTGTTTTATTAAAAATTTCAAAAAGTAAGTTAAATCTTAAGCACATAAGTCTAAATATACTTTTTCTACATTTATTTATTAAAATTTTGAATCTTTTTAATCAAGCAAAAACATGTTCAACTTTAATTCTAATTTTTGAAATAATTTTATTGTAGATTTTTTCTTGTTTAGTTAATTTTTTATTTTTATTTTTTTTAATTGGTAATATAGTATTTTTATAAATATTTTGTATTCCTTGATATCCCAAATCACCAATAATTATTGTTTTTTCTGAAAATTCAAGATTTGAATTTTTTAATATTTGAAAATCATGTACTTTTCCATTATCAGCAAAAATATCAACAATTTTTTTATTAAAAAAGTCATATATAATTTGAAATTTTATAGAAAACATTCAACTTTTACCAGAAAAATATTCTAACTGTAGTTTTTTTAGTTGGTCTTTCAATTTCAATTTCAGTTGAATCAATTAAATAAAATTGAAATTCATTTAAATCTTCTTGTTTTTTCTCAATTTTTGATTTATATTTTGTTTTTAAAAACTGATAATCTTTGTCATCACTAAGTTTATTTTCTACTCAAGTAATATTTCGAAAACAACTTGATGCACTCATTTTATATTTAATACTCATTTGGAAAAAAGTATAATATTCTTTTCAGTATACTAAAGTCATCATCAATCTTTCTTCAACTGAAAGTTTATATTTTCTACCTTTAGTTTTTTTTAAATTTTCTATTTCAATTAATTTTGTTAACATTTCATCAAAATGAAAACGTTTTATACCAAAATATCTATAAAATTGTTCATTTTTTAATTTTTTTAAATTTTCAAAATTCATTTTTATCAACACCTTATTAATTTATTAATAAAGAAATTATAAAATAAATTTTAAATTATTAATTGACTTTTAAAAAATTTATTTACGGAATATGTCTAATATTTAAAATAGATTAGGAAGATTAAATTATGCCAAAACCATACAGTGAAGACTTACGAAGAAAAGTAATAGAAGCCTATGAAAGTAAAAACATGAAAATTAAAGAAATTTGTAAAGTGTTTAATATTACTAGAAAGACTTTATTCTTATGAAGAAAAAGAAAAAAAGAAACTGGGTATATAAAACCAATTTTGAATTATCAAAAAGGACATAGCCACAAAATAAAGGATTTAGATGAATTAAAAAAATTATTTAGCGCAAAATAAAGATGTTACAGTTCAAAAAGTAATTGAAAAATTTGATGATATGACTAAAGAAACAGTTTATAACTATTTCAAAAAACTAAATTATACATATAAAAAAACTTTTTTATATGAACAAAGAGATAAAAATAAACAAGAAGATTTTTTAAAAGAAATAGCTAAAATAACGAATGAAGATTTAGTATATATTGATGAATCTGGAATTTATGATAATGAATTTTATAAATATGGTTGATCTGAAAAAGGTAAAAGATTATTTGATAATAAACCCGCATATAAAATAAAAATAATGAGTATAATTGGTTCACTAAATAAAGGTAAATTAAAATCCCTATGAGCATTTGAAGGACATTGCAACAGTACAATTTTTGAATCATATGTAAAAAATATAATAATTCCAATATTAAAGCGTGGACAAATTGGTAATGTTTAGTAATATGTGTAACTTACAAAAATAACTATGTTTAATTAATTCTAGTAAATAAAATTAAATAACTGGAAAGAGTGAGTTACTTATGTCTAAAAAACAAAATATTAATAATAATGATCCAATATCAAAAGCAGTAGATTTATTATTAGAAAATACTGAAGATTTAACAACAGTTTTTAAAGAGGGAGGTTTATATAAAGAATTAACAAAAAGATTAGTTGAAAAAATGTTGAATTCTGAAATGCAAAATTATTTAGGATATGAAAAAAATCAACATAATACTAGTGAAAATGCTCGTAATGGTATAAATTCAAAAAAATTAATAACCCAACAAGGTAAAATTGAGATTAATGTACCACGAGATCGTAATAGTAATTTTGAGCCAGTAATAGTTGCAAAAAGACAAAGAAGATTTGATGGTTTTGATCAACAAGTTCTTTCATTATATGCCAAAGGCATGACTTTATCAGATATTAGAATGCAGTTACAAGAGTTATATCATGGTGCTGATATTAGTGAAAGTGTTATTAGTCAAATTACTGATGATGTTATTGATGATGTTAAAGCATGACAAAATCGGCCATTAGAAAGTGTTTATCCGATTGTTTATTTTGATTGTATAGTAGTTAAAGCACGACAAGATAAACGCATTATTAAAAAATCAGTTTATATAGTACTAGGAGTTGATTTAGAAGGTAAAAAAGATGTTTTAGGTTTATGAATTAGTGAAAATGAAGGTTCTAATTTTTTATTATCTAATTTCACAGAAATGAAAAATCGAGGCTTAAATGATATTATTATTGCTTGTAGTAACAATTTAACAGAAATGTCAGAAGTAATACAATTATTTTATCCTAAAACCTAACATCAATTATGCATAGTTCATCAAATTAGAAATAGTTTAAAATATGTTTCATACAAACATAGAAAATCACTAGTTACGGATTTAAAACCAATTTATAGTGCATGTAGTGAAGAACAAGCAATGCAAGCTTTAGAATCTTTTGAAAGTAAATGAAATAAACAATATCCTCAAATTGCTAAATCATGATATAAAAATTGAGATAATTTAATGGTTTTTATTAGTTATCCTGCAGAAATCAAAAGAGTGATTTATACAACAAATGCTATTGAATCTGTTAATAGTCAATTACGAAAAGTTATTAGAAATAAAAAAGTTTTTCCAAATGATATGGCAGTTTTTAAAATATTTTACTTAGCAATTGAAAATATAACAAAAAAAATGAACAATGCCAATTCAAAATTGAAATACAGCAATTGCTCATTTTATGATAAAATTTGAAGATAGAATTAATCTAAACTAGTAACTTTGTAAAAAGATACACAGATTTTTAAAAAGCCTCTTTTTTAAAGATACTGCGCTTATTAAGTCTGTTCCTTTTAATAGTGCTTGTTCTTGATTAAGTTGCAAACCATTTAATAATGGTATTTATTTTCCATATTTTTCTTTAGTTTTTGTTATTCGTTGCTCATAGATTTTCTTATATTTTTTCAAAAATATTATTGCTTCATTTTTTGTTTTAAAATAATATTTATTATAATTATTTTCAAGATTATGCTGTGAGAGATAGTAAGAAGTTAAGTCTATATCTTGTGCATATATTGTAATTTCAATAAAATTAATTTTAAATTTTAAATTTTTTCTATAAGTAAATTTATTCTATCAATAAAAACTAAATTTTATTTTATTTTATTTATTTTTTTCTTAGTTTTTCTTTGTTTAATTTCCTAATAAATTTTAAGTTTAAATTTAATTAAAAATAATAAAAAAAGTATCAAATTTACACTTGTGGTAAAAATTGATACTTAAATAAAATAATTTTATTTTATTTAAAAAATTAAATCAGAAAATGGAAAACAAGATTTAAATAGGGTAATATATTTAATAGTTTTTTGTTCATTATAATTTAATTATGTATTTAATGTCATTAATTGCTTACGAAATTTTTCAAAATTAAAACATTGTCCAAAATAATCAACTTATAGTAATAATAAGTAAACTAAGTAAACTAAAAATTGCTAATATTTCCTTGTTAATATTATGGAATATAATATAATAAAGCACAAATAATAGTACTAATAACACCATTTATAAAAAATAAATTAATAATTGGTAGATCTAAATTACTTAATTTTTGAGAATTATTTTTTCACTTAATAACAAGTACACTACTTAAAGTTTGATATTTATTGCAAGTAGTGGTTTCATTAAAATCACGACTTTTTAATTTTAAAATATTTTTTTTAAAATTATAGTTAAGATATTTAAAAGTAAATTTACTTTTAAATATTTGACAATTAATATTTTCATTGGATAATGCTTGTTGATAGCTAGGTTTTAATTTAGTATCATTTTTTTTACTTTTTAAAATAATAATTAATCAAAAAATAAATTGGAATAATTGAAATATTAAAACCATCGCAATTAAAAATAAAATAATAAGAATAAAAACACTTGTTGTTTGATCTTTAGTAATCATATACTTTCACTATTTATTTTCTATAGCATTAATACCAGGTAAATCCTTACCTTCTAGATATTCTAATGAAGCGCCTCCACCAGTTGAAATATGGCTAAATTTATTTTCATATCCAAATTTAACTGCTGCTGCTGCACTATCACCACCGCCAATTAGTGTAAATGCACCTTTTAATTGTGAAATAGTTTTACAAATTTTTTTTGTTCCATTAACAAAGTTACTCATTTCAAAAACTCCTAATGGTCCATTTCAAAAAACAGTTTTAGCATTAATTAAATTATTTTCAAATAATTTAATTGTTTTTGGACCAATATCCATTCCTTCATATCCATCATCAATATTTTCATTAGTAGTAATTTTACCTTTGATATCCTTAAATTCCGGAACAATTACAAAGTCAATAGGTAGTATTAATTTTTCTTTTCCTAATTTAATAATTTCTTTAGCAATATCAATTTTATCTTTTTCTAATAATGAATCACCAATTTTATAATTCAATGCTTTCATAAAAGTATAAGCCATACCTCCACCAACAAGAACTTTATCAGCTTTTGTTAATAATTGTTTGATAACATCAATTTTATCTGATACTTTAGCACCACCAAGTACTGCTATAAAAGGATGCTCTGGATTAACTGTGATTTTATTAAGCATTGTTAATTCTTTTTCAATTAATAAACCAACACAACTATTTTTGATATTAGTAGCAATACCAACATTAGATGCATGAGCACGGTGTGCAGTACCAAAAGCATCATTAACAAATACATCACCTAAATGTGCTCAATATTTACCTAATTCGGGATTATTAGTAGATTCTTTGTTACCATTTAAATCTTCAAAACGAGTATTTTCTATTAAAAGTAATTCTTTGTTTTTAAGATTATTAATAGCTGTTTCAAGATTTGTACCACGAGTTTCGTTAATGAATATTACATTTTCTTTTAAGATTTCACTTAGTCTTTTTGCAACAGGCGCTAAAGTATTATTCGCTTTATCAGCTTCAGATTTAATTCTTCCAAGATGTGATAACATGATTATTTTTGCATCTTTATTTTGTAAATGCTTAATAGTTTCGATGCTTGCTTTTATTCTTGTATCATCGGTAATTTTATTATTTTCTAATGGTACATTGAAGTCAAAACGAACAATAACTTTTTTATTTTTAAAATCAAGTTCCTTTAATGTTTTTTTATTCATATAATTTTCATCTCCTTTTTTCATATTATAATTTTAATATATTTTTAAAAAGATTAATAAAAATGCATCTTGTAATTGGTAAGATGCATTTTTGTAGTTTAATATTTTAATTAAACTATTTAAAAATTATTTTAGTTTTGCTAAATGTATTACTGTTCTTACTAATTGTGATACATATGACATTTCATTATCATATCAAGCAAAAACTTTAACAATTTGTTTGCCTTCAACTTCAATAACTTTTGTTAATGTTGCATCAAAAATTGAACCAAAACTTGAACCAATAATATCAGTTGAAACAATTGGAACTTCATTATAAGTAAATGATTCGCTACTATGTTTTTTCATTGCTGCATTAACTTGTTCAACAGTAACATTTTTCTTTAATTCAATTGTTAAATCAACAATTGAACCAGTAATGATTGGAACGCGCATTGCTGAACCATCTAGTTTTCCTTTAACAGAAGGGATAACTAAACCAATAGCTGCAGCAGCGCCTGTAGCTGCAGGAACAATATTAGACATAGCACTACGTCCTCTTCTGAAATCTGAATGTTCTAAGTCTAGTAAACGTTGGTCATTAGTTGCAGCATGAACTGTTGTCATTCATCCTTTAATAATTCCAAATTCTGATTCTAGAGCATGAACAACAGGAGCAAGACAATTAGTAGTACATGAAGCACCAGAAATAATATTATCAGTACTTTTTAGAATATCATGGTTAACATTATAAACAATAGTTTTTAAGTCTCCCTTAGCTGGTGCTGAAATCACAACTTTTTTAGCTCCAGCATCAATATGTGCTTGTGCTAATTCTTTTGTTGTAAAACGTCCAGTTGCTTCAATTACGATATCAACAGCATTGGCTTTTCATGGTAATGCTTTTGGGTTATTTTCTTGACAAACTTTAATTATTTTACCATCAACATTAATAGTATTTTTTGATTTGTCTGATTTGATTTTTCCGTGTTTTCAATTTCTATGTGCTGAATCATATTGTAATAGATATGCTAGGGCTTCTACATTTCCTAAATCATTGATAGCGACAATATCAATTTCTTTTTTGTCAAATAATTGACGGAAGGCAAGGCGACCAATGCGCCCAAATCCATTAATTGCAATTTTAATTGCCATTATTAAGTCACTCCTTTTGTGTGTTTGTTTTTTTATATTGATTAATAACTAGGTATATTATAAACAAATATTGTTAATATTTGTCATAAAATATGGATTTATTTATAAAAAATTTATTTTATTAGTAAATTATTTCCTTTATTTTAATTATAATTTTCATTATTTTATTTTTTTATAAAAAAAACTATATTTTATATTGGTATATACTCTATTTCATTATTAATATTGTCAATATTATTATTTTCAATTGTAGTTTGTGATTTTTCAACAGTTAATTCAATTGGTATAGTTAAAGTTTGAATACGTTCTAATAAGCGTTTAACTTTAATTTCTTCTGATTTGCTATTTTTTAAATAATAATGTTGATACAGTTCACTAATGCTATAGTTAGAATTAATAAATGTAGTTTTTAATGGTAAAATTCGTGCATTAAGAATACTAAATAATAATTCATCACGCTCTCAAGCGCTAACGATTTCACCGCCTAAATCATCAATAAATAATAAGTCACATGATTTTAATTGTTCAATTTGCTGATTAGTATCAGTATCATTTTTAAAACTTTTTTTAATGTCCATAACAAATTCAGGTCATACAATAAAACAAACAGTTTGATTTTTTTGAATTAATTTATTTGCAAATAAGATAAAAATAAAAGTTTTGCCACTACCTGTGTCACCATATAAGTATAAACCTTGATAACTTTTGTGTTTTAAAGATTGATGTAAATACTGGATGATTTCTTTTCTTGCATTAGTTGAGGCATTAAAATTTTTACTTCATGAAAGTGATAAAAGTTTATCATCATAGTATTTAATTAAAAAATTATTATGTACTTGTTGTTGGACAGATCTATTAATAGAATGAAGACAATCCGTTAGTACTAAACTTATTTTTTGATTAGGTAACATTACTAGTTTATAACGATATCCTTTAACATTTTGTAGACATTTGCTAAGATTTTCTCGTTTTTTACATAAATTGTAGCTATCAATATAAGTTTTTAATAATTCAACATATGGTTCTATTTTGCTGTTAGTTAAGTTGTTTTTTTTAATAAAGTCATGAAGTTCAGCATTGTTAATGTTTTTTTTTAAGATAGCTGTCGCTTTAAGTTTCATGATAATCATTTCCTTACTTAATAATAGTGTCTTTTAATAATTAAATTAATGGGCATCAAATTCCTTTAAAATATTCTTTATTTCTTCTTGAGTTAATGTTATATCTTTTTTATTAATATTATCAACCTTATATTTTTTAATTAATTTTTTCTTGAAATTATTTGTTGTTGATTGTTCTGTAGTAGATCATAATGATTCTTGTTGAAATTGTTGCTGTGGATTTTTTTTGCTACGAGCATAAGCAAGTTTTAAATGAGATAAAGCATCATCAATACTATTAATTTGATTTTTTTGAAAGGTTTCAGCGATTTTAATAATATAGTTTGGTTCTAAACGTTTATTATTTTTAAATCAAACATATTCAATTAAGCAGTTAATTACAGCATTATTTAATTGAAAGTTATTAGTTAATATTTCTAATGTAGTTTTTAATTTATCAGTTGGTATTTTACCAGTTAAATTTTTTAAATATTCTTCAGGTAATTTTTGTTGCATTAAATTTAATTTGGTATTAATAACATCAGAATTATCTTTAGATATAATTTTATTACCATTAGAATTTAAATTAACTTTCATAGTGTTAATTTGATGTTTATTTTGAAATGAATAAATTGGCCTAGAGATTGATGTTTGTTCTTGTTTAGCATAAATATTATTAAGTGCTGTTTTTAATTTTAAAGATTGAGGGATAGTATTTTCCTGTTGATTAATATTAACATAATTTTCTGTAATTTCAATATCATTTTTCAAAAAATAAAATTTTTGTCTTTCGTAATTTAAAGTTCCTAATTGTTTAAGTAGTTCTGAGTTTAAATGGGTATTAGCAAAAAAATCATCAGCAGATAAGGGAGAACACAATTGATAAATGTAAGTAGATTTTAAAGAATAGTAGTAAGTATTAATAAGGTTAACAGATTCAAGTTGCTGGAAAGCAACAAGTAATTGAGTGGAAGTTATTTTTAATAAAGATTTAATTCGTCCGTGATTGAAATCAAGATTAATACGTTTTGTTAATAACTTTTCTTGAACTAAAGTTAAATATAAATTTATTGCTTCAATACCAATTATTGGTTGATATAACATAAATAAAATTTGGTAATCTTCGTTACTAATATATTCTGATTGGTTCAACTTAAAAATATCAATATCATTTATTGTTCTGTTCATATTCATTCCCTAACTTTCTTTTTACTATCCATTTCTTTCATGCTATGATAATTATATGCACATAAAGAATATAAATAAAGTGAAATGATTAAAACACATACTTATCCACATTTATTCCACTTTTTTTTATTAAAAATATTCTTTATTAATATATACTTTTGAGTTTTCCACAGTTAATATTTAATTTGACAGTGATTACAAAAGTAAGTTCCGCGAAGGTTTATTTTTATTTTTTTGATAATAGTATGGCATTTAAAACAAGGCATTTTTGCTCTAGTATGAACTTGTAATTCTTGTTGATAGTAACCTGTTACACCAAGGCTTGAAGTATAACTACTAATTGTTGATCCACCAAGTTTTATTGATTCATTAAGCACAAATCTTGCTTTATTAATGATTTCTTGTAATTGTTTAAGTGTTAATTTTTTAGTAATACTTTGCGGATGGATACTAGCATAAAATAATACTTCATCTGCATAAATATTTCCTAAACCACTCATAATATTTTGTTCTAATAATGTTGCTTTAATACTTTGACTTTTATTTTTTCATTTATTTTTTAAATATTCAGCAGTAACATTTTTATTAAAAGGTTCTGGACCAATATTAATATAAGGTTTTATTTTTTGATATTCATTTTTAGTTTGTAAATGAAAAGTTCCAAACTGTCTTGTGTCATGATATCTTAATTTGTATTTATTGTCTAATTCTAATATTAATAAGACATGTTTTCAATTTATTGATTGATTATTTTGTTGAAAATAATATTTTCCTTCCATTCGTAAATGACTTAATAATACATAATCATCTAATATAAATATTAATAATTTACCAACTCTTTGAACATCATTTATTGTTTGTCCAATAATTTGTTTTGTGAATTGTTCAATACTTGGTGTTT
Source organism: Spiroplasma ixodetis (assembly GCF_040369795.1). GTDB lineage: Bacteria > Bacillota_I > Bacilli_A > Mycoplasmatales > VBWQ01 > Spiroplasma_E > Spiroplasma_E ixodetis_B. Next base: position 208,179 of record NZ_AP028955.1, on the reverse strand, counting down.
TGATAATTTTATTTAAAAGAATTCTAACACCAATAATTTTATGATTAGTTAAAAGTGGTTGTAAAGTTTTGCGAACAGTTTCAACTTCGGGTAATTCTGGCATTTTTATTTTCCTTCCAATAATATAATAAACTAATTTATTTTAATTCAAATCAGTTATCACCAATACTAGTATTAATTAATAAGGGAACTTTTAATTTAGTAACATTAGACATAATTTTAGTAATTTTAGTAATAACATCATTAACTTTATTATCTTCAACTTCAAAAATTAATTCATCATGAATTTGTGTAATTAATATTGCATCAATATTTTGATTTTTTATTTCTTCATAAATTTTATTCATTGCTAATTTTAAAATATCAGCAGCACTACCTTGAATCGGCATATTCATTGCTATTCGTTTACCAAAATTTTGAATCACCTTATTTTTATTTGTAATTTCCATTACTTCTCTTCTACGATTAAAAATTGTTTGAACGTATCCATTTTTTTCACAAAAATCAATTATATTATTAATATAACTTTTAATTTTTGGAAAAACCGAAAAATATTTATTAATAAATATTTTAGCATCTTCAACTTTAATTCCTATTTGTTGTGATAAACCAAAACTAGAAATGCCATAAACAATGCCAAAATTAATAGCTTTTGCATTTTGTCTTTGTTCGTTAGTAACTTCTGCTAAAGGTATATTTAATATTTTACTTGCAGTTTCGCGATGAATATCATGATTTTGCTGAAAAGCTTTAATTAAATTTTCATCTTCACTAATATGAGCTAATATTCTTAATTCAATTTGCGAATAATCACAGGATAGTATTTTAGTATGTGGTTTGCTTGGAATAAAGATTTTGCGAACTTCTCTTTGTTCTTTATCGCGAATACTAATATTTTGCATATTAGGATCTAATGAAGATAACCTGCCAGTACTGGTTTGCACTTGATTATAAATGCTATGAATTTTACCATCATCAAAAATATATTTTTGTAAACCAAGTAAGTAAGTGGAATATAATTTTTGTAATTTACGATATTCTAAAAGAATATCGATGATTGGATGTTGATTTTTTAAACTAATTAAAACTTCAAAAGCAGTACTACCTTTTTTATAATTAGGTAATTTTAATTCTTTAAATAAGTATTCACTAATTTGTTTTGGTGAATTTGGATTTAAATTACTATTACTTTCTTTTTTAATTTGTAATTCTAAATCTTGGATTTTTAGTAAAGTTTTATCAGTTAGTAGTTTTAATTTTTTTTGATCAATGTTAACACCATTACACTCCATATTTACTAATACAAAAGCAGCAGGTAGTTCAATCTCTTGATATAAATTTCAGTTATTAGTATCTTTTAATTTTTTTATAAGAATGAGATGAGAATCTGTTAAAAAATTTAATTTTTTTTCTAAAAAAATAGCTATTTCTTTTTCATCATTGGGAATATTTTTTTTAATACCTTTGCCATAGAAATCATCAGCGCTTAAATTATCTTTAACATTGACATTGAGCATAACAGCAATGTTTTCTGGTAATATTTTTTCATTAGCATAAAGAAGGTAGGCAGCTAACATATGGTCAAAAATAATATTATTTATTATTAATTTTAAACGTAGTCCTGCGATAATAACCTTTTTTAAATCTCAAGTTATTTTTTGTAGTTTTTTATTTTGTAAGAAATGTTGAAAATTAGAACAATTAATTGCATTGATTTTATTAATATAAAATGTTCCTTTTTTATTTTTAATACCAAAACCAATAATATTATCACGATTATAATTATCACCAAAAATTTCTAATCATAAGTAATTTGAATCACAATTTCATTCTTGACTTCACTTATTTATAATTTGAACGTGAGATGTACTATTTTTATTAGTTTTAGGATTAGTGTCTTGTGTTAATAAAGAGTTCATATTATATTGTTTGTAAAAGTCTTGTAACTTTTCATTATTTAAATTTTCAACATTATAATTAAACGTTTCTAAATTACCAGTAATTGGTGTATTTAAATTAAGTTGTGCTAGTTGTTTACAAATAATACCATTATTAAAGTTAAGTTTAATTATTTTACTAACATTTGGTTTTAATTGTTCTACATTTTCAATAATGTTTTCTAATGTGTCATATTCTTTTAATAAACTAATAGCATTTTTTTGACCAATTCCTTTAATGCCAGGTAAATTATCAGAACTATCACCCATTAATCCCTTTAAATCGGTAACTTGATAAGGTAATAATTCATATTCTAATTGAAATGTAGAAATAGTAATAACCTTTAAATCACTCATCCCTTTTTGTGGATTAAGAATTTTAATATTGTTATCTAATAGTTGTAATAAATCTTTATCACTACTCATAATATCAATTTGATAATTACTAGCAACTTTATTTTTAACAATGCTGCCAATAATATCATCAGCTTCATAATTATTTATTTGTCCCCAAGGAATTTGTGCTAAGTCTAAAAATATTTTAACTAAATTAAATTGTTCAATTAACTCAACTGGAGTTTCACTTCTTTTTCCTTTATATGTTGCTAAAGTTTCATGACGAAATGTTTTACGACCAGCATCAAATGCAACAAAAACACTAGCATAGTTGTTAGATTTTAAGTACTTAGTCAGCATTCTAATAAAAGCATAGACGGCATTAGTTGGAATACCATGTAGCGAATGTAGATTAACTCCTTGGTATGCAGTAGCATAATATGCTTTAAATAATAAATTGTTACCATCAATAATTAATGCTTTTTTCATTTATTCACCTAATTTCATAAAATTATTATAACAATAAGTAAGTATAACTTCATATAAAATTAAAAAATTAGCATATAAAAAAACAAGATTTTTTTCTTGCTATCGAACAATAATTAAGTTACAGATTTAATTGTGTAGAAAACATTATAAATATAAGGTTTTAGGGTTAATTTTAAGAGAATTATTATATTTATAGTGATTAGAGTTCTGTAACTTAATTATTTAAATATTAAGGATATTTATAAATAGATCCTTAAGTTTTATTATAACATTCAATTTTTAATTTTTAAATTCATTTTTTCTTTTTTATATATAAAAAAAAAGAACTTTTCAGCTCTTGTCTACACAAGAATTATTGCTAAGGTAATATGTCATTTATAAAAAAAGGGGGAGTTATTTATAAATAAAACTTAAGGTTATTGGGGTTATAGAGTTTAAATTAGGGATTTTAGATTAATTTTAAATTTTTATATTTAAAAATATTATAATTGAATAATTTTTTGATATATTACCTTAATTTTAAAGGACCTAGGATATCTAAATCCTTATAATAATAATAACAAATAATATTTAAATTGCAAAGAAATTTGTTATTATTTTTATAAATAATTTATATTTTCAGTTTTTTTTCAAAAATATATTCATACTCTATATAATTTTTTGATTTTTTTGATAAATATTTTTGGAAAAATTGCAATAATTTTACCCTACTTATCCTAATTTTATAAAAAATATTAGTGCATTAATGGAGTGTTTATTTTTAGTAAAAATTTTTACATATTATGAAATTTTTAAACACTAATAAAAGCCTAAAATAAAATCAGAAAATGATTTTGTATATAAAACAGAAATTAATAAGGATATTATAATTTATGAATATTTTTTTGAGAAAATAAAAGATAAAGATAATGGTCCTTGTGTGGTGACGAGAATTTATTTTAGTAATGATGAGATATGAGAAAAGCTAGTATAGCTAACTAAAGTAATGTTTACTCATAAATAATGTAAAATAATAATATGTAATTTAAACAGTTTTTGAATTTAAAAGTACAATTCAGCAATATTTAAAATAGATTAGGAAGATTAAATTATGCCAAAACCATACAGTGAAGACTTACGAAGAAAAGTAATAGAAGCCTATGAAAGTAAAAACATGAAAATTAAAGAAATTTGTAAAGTGTTCAATATTACTAGAAAGACTTTATTCTTATAAAGAAAAAGAAAAAAAGAAACTGGGCATATAAAACCAATTTTGAATTATCAAAAAGGACATAGCCGCAAAATAAAGGATTTAGATGAATTAAAAAAATTATTTAGCCCAAAATAAAGATGTTACAGTTCAAAAAGTAATTGAAAAATTTGGTGATATGACTAAAGAAACAGTTTATAACTATTTCAAAAAACTAAATTATATAGCTAACTAAAGTAATGTTTACTCATAAATAATGTAAAATAATAATATGTAATTTAAACAGTTTTTGAATTTAAAAGTACAATTCAGCAATATTTAAAATAGATTAGGAAGATTAAATTATGCCAAAACCATACAGTGAAGAATTACGAAGAAAAGTAATAGAAGCCTACGAAAGTAAAAACATGAAAATTAAAGAAATTTGTAAAGTGTTCAATATTACTAGAAAGACTTTATTCTTATGAAGAAAAAGAAAAAAAGAAACTGGGCATATAAAACCAATTTTGAATTATCAAAAAGGACATAGCCACAAAATAAAGGATTTAGATGAATTAAAAAATTATTTTGCACTAAATAAAGATGTTACAGTTCAAAAAGTAATTGAAAAATTTGGTGATATGAATAAAAAAACAGTTTATAACTATTTCAAAAAACTAAATTATTCATATAAAAAAACTTTTTTATATGAATAAAGAGATAAAAATAAACAATAATATTTTTTAAAAGAAATAGCTAAAATAATGAATGAAGATTTAGTATATATTAATGAATCTGGAATTGATGATAATGAATTTTATAAATATGGTTGATCTGAAAAAGGTAAAATATTATTTGATAATAAATCCGCATATAAAATAAAAAGAATGATTATAATCGGTTCACTAAATAAAGGTAAATTAAAAGCCCTATGAGCATTTGAATGACATTGCAACAGTAAAATTTTTGAATAATATGTAAAAAATATACTAATTCCAGTATTAAAGTGCGGACAAATTATAGTTTTAGATAATGCAACGTTTCATAAATCTAAATTAACACAACAATTAATTGAAAATGCTGGATGCAAACTATTATTTCTTCCACCATATTCTCCTAATTTAAATCCAATTGAACATTTTTGATTTGCTATAAAACATAATATAAGAAAAATATTACCAAATTATTGACCAAATATTAAAAAAGCTATTGATTTTGTTTTTCAAGATATGAGTAAACATTACTTTAGTTAGCTATAGTGTAGGTACTAAAAAAGATGCATCATTAGTATATCAAGCATTTATGTGCTCAAATCGTTTTTTAAAAAATATTCAAATATTTCATAGCGATCGCGGTAATGAATTTAATAATAAAACTATTGATAAACTTTTATTAGCCTTCAATATTACCCGCTCTTTAAGCAAAAAAGGTTGTCCTTATGATAACGCTGTTGCTGAAGCAACTTTCAAAACTTTCAAAACAGAGTTTATTAATGATAAAAATTTTACATCATTAATCCAATTAAAATTAGAATTATTTGATTATATCAATTGATACAACAGCATAAGAATCCACAGCGCTCTAAACTACTTAACCCCCATAAAATACCAAGCACAAATGTCTACCAAAAAACAGTCCTAAAAAAGATTGCCATTCCAATACTAAATGTTTGATGACATTTCAAACATCTTATTCTTCTCAAATCAGAAACATTCAAACTAGAAGAAGCACACCTGATACATTTCATTACTTTCAACTTCGCTATATATTTCAAACAATCGTTTTCATTTTGAAATATGCTATTCAATTCATTTCAATTAATTTTTTCCTCCACACTAGTACATGTGGGGATAATTTCCTTATTAATAATCTAATATTTACTAACAAAAATAAATTTTTTTTAATTTATATTAATTTTATTATAATATTTAATATCATATACAAACACTAAAGTAGGTTAATAACGTTAGAAATCATAAGTCTTAATAATAAACATATTACAATTAAAGTGAAAAAAAATAAAAAAGAAATTTTAAATGCACTAGGTATTATTGATATCAATAATACTAATGAATTTAAAATATTTAATACTCCGTTTGCTCTTGAAATACTACTTAAATATACAAATAATAATGATAAATTAAAACAAATATATGAGCACTCACTAATATCATGAAAAAAATCCAACAAGAAAAAAACTTAAATGATTATCCAGGTAATCCTAAACTAAGACATTATCAACGTTTTGATGTTGAAATTTTAAAAGCAAATAAAAGATTTGGCTTATTTAATGAAATGCGTACTGGTAAAACACCCACTATTTTAACAGCATTATCAGAAATTAAAACTAATAAAATATTATTTGTTGTTCCTAAGTCAACTATTTTATTAACATGGGTTCCCGAAATTAAAAAATGAACTACCTATAATTGTATTACTATTAAAGATGATATTACTAAAGTGCGAACAGAAAAATATAATCAATTTAAAAATAGTAATAATTGTATTTTAGTATTTTCTAAAAAAACTTTTAAAAATTATATAAAAAATTAACTAAACAAGAAAAAATCTACAATAAAATTATTTCAAAAATTAGAATTAAAGTTGAACATGTTTTTGCTTGATTAAAAAGATTCAAAATTTTAATAAATAAATGTAGAAAAAGTATATTTAGACTTATGCACTTAAGATTTAACTTACTTTGTGAAATTTTTAATAAAACAAAACCATTAAAATAAAAAAATATTAAAAATATTTTTTTAAAAATTTAAATTTTTATCAAGTTAATATAAAAATAATATTAACAATTTTTGTGTTTGAAATATAAATTTATTTTTAAAGTATTTTTTTAAAAATATTAACTTCTATAATTATTAACACTAAAAAATTTATAAATATTATTATTGACAATTGATTAAATTTATTTACGGAATATGTCTACTAAATAAAGGTAAATTAAAAGCCCTATGAGCATTTGAAGGACATTGCAAAAGTAAAATTTTTGAATCATATGTAAACAATATACTAATTCCAGTATTAAAGCGTGGACAAATTATAGTTTTAGATAATGCAACGTTTCATAAATCTAAATTAACACAACAATTAATTGAAAATGCTGGATGCAAAATATTATTTCTTCCACCATATTCTCCTAATTTAAATCCGATGGAACATTTTTGATTTGCTATAAAACATAATATAAGAAAAATATTACCAAATTATTGACCAAATATTAAAAAAACTATTGATTTTGTTTTTCAAGATATGAGTAAACATTACTTTAGTTAGCTATAAATTCAATAAGATACCTAGTTTTGAAACTATAATTTTTTGTTTGATTTAGATACATGTGGGGATAATTTCCTAGATAGGCTTTTATCTCCATTTATGTGATAAAATTTAAAATATTACATAAAGGGATAAAAGCCAAACATATTTAAAAAAAAGTCATGAAAAAATAAAGAAAAAAATCAAATAGAATAAAAAAAATATATTTAAAAAACTAAGTATTTTAATACTTAGTTTTTTAAATAAAGATTAATTATCCAATTTTAGTTTTAGTTTCAACATTACTTGCTAATACTGTATCCAATGCATCTTGACCACCACGAACCTGATGTTGTTCTGGATCAATGCTATGTAACATAATAATAACTTGATGAGCAACATTGATTTTCATACGATTAAATAATTTTGAAGCTTCCTCAATATAAGCTTGTAAGGGATTTAACTGCGCATAACCACGCAAATGGATTCCTGCACGCAGTTTGCTTAAAGCATCAATGTGATTAATTCAATATTGATCAAAAGTTTGTAAAATAACACTATTTTCAATTTGTTTTATAATAACATCATTTAATTTTTCTCTTTTTTCAAGATAAAAATTATAAGATTTTTCAACAATTAAATCAATATTTTCTTCAGTACTTAATCGATTTAACTTTTCTGCTATTAAATCATTAGGTTTAATTAATTTATTTTTAATACCTTTAACTAATTCATCATAATCAATAAACTGTTCTCTACCAACAACTTTATTAAAAATATTTAGTAAATCACGCGCTACTGTTCTGTGCATATTTTTGATTAAATCTAATAAATCATCAGCAAGTAAAATATTATCACGTTGATGATATGTAGCTTCACGATGCTGAGCAATAACATTATCATAATCTAATAAGTTTTTTCGTGCATCAAAATTCATACCTTCAATTTTTTGTTGTGCTCTAGTAATTGATCTAGTTAACATTTTTGATCTAATATAGTCTTCACCTAAACTTGCAAAAGCTTTTTTTAATTTTTCACCACCAAAACGTAACATCAAATCATCTTCAATTGAAACATAAAATCGTGAAAATCCAGGATCACCTTGTCTTCCGGCTCTTCCACGTAATTGATTATCAATTCTTCGTGCTTCGTTTCTTTCAGTACCTAATACAGCAAGGCCACCAAGTTCAATAACACCCTTACCAAGTTTAATATCTGTTCCACGTCCTGCCATATTGGTTGCTAAAGTAATTGATCCTTTTTCACCAGCTCTAGCAATAATATCAGCTTCACGAGCATGATTTTTAGCATTTAAAATATCATGCTTAATTCCTTCCAAAGTTAACATATTAGCAATTCGTTCTGATACATCAACATTAGCAGTACCAATCAAAATTGGTTGTCCTTTAGTATGTCGTTCTTTAACTTCTGCAATTAAAGATTTAAATTTAGCATTTAATGAAGCAAAAACATGATCGGGTTTATCTTCTCGAATAATTGGTTTATTAGTAGGAATCTTAATTACTCTCATATTATAAATTTTTACAAACTCTTCTTCTTCGGTTTTAGCAGTTCCTGTCATACCACTTAGTTTATTATATAAACGGAAAAAGTTTTGATAAGTAATAGTAGCTACTGTTGTTGTTTCTTGTTGAATTGTAACATTTTCTTTAGCCTGTAAAGCTTGATGAAGTCCATCACTATATACTCTACCAGGCATTAATCTACCAGTAAACTGATCAACTAGCACAATTTCACCATCTTTAACAACATACTCTACATCTAATTTGAAAACATGATTAGCACGAAGTGCATTTTGAATATGATGAAATAATTCCGAGTTATCAATATCAAATAAATTTTTTAAATTAAACTGTTTTTGAGCTTTATTAACACCCGTTACTGTTAATGCAATTTGACGTGATTCTCAATCAATTTTATAATCTTCAGGTATTAAAGTTTTTGCAAAAACATCTGATGCTTGATATAAAGGAGTACGATTTTTTGAACCACCAGAAATAATTAAAGGTGTTCTTGATTCATCAATTAAAACAGAGTCCGCCTCATCAATGATAGCATAATTAAGCTGACGTTGAACTTTTTCTGGATAAACTTTAACCATATTATCGCGCAAATAATCAAAGCCTAATTCTGAATTAATTGTATAGGTAACATCTTTTAAATACGCTTCACGTTTTTGATTAGTAGAATGATTACGAAGACTAACGCCAATAGTAATTCCCAAAAATTCTAAAATTGGTCGATTTAATTCAGCATCTCTTGCTGCTAAATATTCATTAACAGTAATAACATGAACACCTTTACTACTTAAAGCATTTAAATAAATTGGCATCACAGCAGTTAAAGTTTTTCCTTCACCAGTTCGCATTTCAGCAACATCACCATTATGAAGAACAATACCACCAATTAATTGAACAGGATATGGATGTAATCCACTAATTCTTCGTGCTGCTTCTCTAATTGTCGCAAAAGCTTCAACTAAAATATCATCTAAAGTCTCGCCTTCTGCCAATCTGGTTCTGAATTCAACTGTTTTAATTGCTAATTCTTCATCTTTAATTTTTCTCATTGTTTCATCAAGGCTAATTATTTCCTTAACTTGTTTATTAATTTTTCGTAAAATTTTACGATCTCACATAAAGTAAATCACCATTTTTTTCTTTATTATTACTTATACTTATTATTACTTGTAAAGTAATAAAATCTTTATTATTTTAACATAAAAAAACTTAGAAAACTTAGTACCCAAAAAAAATTGTATTTATATTATATTTTTTTCTTTCTCTTCGAAGTTAGAAAAAATAATTTACTATAATTATTTTAATTACTAGACATATTCCATAAATAAATTTAATCAATTGTCAATAATAATATTTATAAATTTTTTAGTGTTAATAATTATAGAAGTTAATATTTTTAAAAAAATACTTTAAAAATAAATTTATATTTCAAACAGAAAAATTGTTAATATTATTTTTATATTAACTTGATAAAAATTTAAATTTTTAAAAAAATATTAAAAATATTTTTTTATTTTAATGGTTTTGTTTTATTAAAAATTTCACAAAGTAAGTTAAATCTTAAGTACATATATCTAACTAAAGTAATGTTTACTCATATCTTGAAAAACAAAATCAATAACTTTTTTAATATTTGGTCAATAATTTGGTAATATTTTTATTATATTATGTTTTATAGAAAATCAAAAATGTTCAATTGGATTTAAATCAGGAGAATATGGTGGAAGAAATAATAGTTTGCATCCAGCATTTTCAATTAATTGTTGTGTTAATTTAGAATTATGAAACGTTGCATTATCTAAAACTATAATTTGTCCACGCTTTAATACTGGAATTAGTATATTTTTTACATATGATTCAAAAATTTTACTGTTGCAATGCCCTTCAAATGCTCATAGGACTTTTAATTCACCTTTATTTAGCGAACCAATTATACTCATTCTTTTTATTTTATATGCGGGTTTATTATCAAATAATCTTTTACATTTTTCAGATCAACCATATTTATAAAATTCATTATCATCAATTCCAGATTCATCAATATATACTAAATATTCATTCATTATTTTAGCTATTTCTTTTAAAAAATCTTCTTGTTTATTTTTATCTCTTTGTTCATATAGAAAAGTTTTTTTATATGTATAATTTAGTTTTTTGAAATAGTTATAAACTGTTTCTTTAGTCATATCACCAAATTTTTCAATTACTTTTTGAACTGTAACATATTTATTTTGCGCTAAATAATTTTTTAATTAATCTAAATCCTTTATTTTGTGGCTATGTCCTTTTTGATAATTCAAAATCGGTTTTATATGCCCAGTTTCTTTTTTTCTTTTTCTTCATAAGAATAAAGTCTTTCTAGTAATATTGAACACTTTACAAATTTCTTGAATTTTAATGTTTTTACTTTCATAGGCTTCTATTAATTTTCTTCGTAAGTCTTCACTGTATGGTTTTGGCATAATTTAATCTTCCTAATCTATTTTAAATATTGCTGAATTGTAATTTTAAATTCAAAAACTGTTTAAATTACATATTATTATTTTACATTATTTATGAGTAAACATTACTTTAGTTATCTATACTAAAAAAAATGCATCATTAGTATATAAAGCATTTATGTGCTCAAATCGTTGTTTAAAAGATATTCAAATATTTCATAGCGATCGCGGTAATGAATTTAATAATAAAACTATTGATAAACTTTTATTAGCCTTCGACATTACCCGCTCTTTAAGCAAAAAAGGTTGTCCTTATGAGAACGCTGTTGCTGAAGCAACTTTCAAAACTTTCAAAAAAGAGTTTATTAATGATAAAAATTTTACATCATTAATCCAATTAAAATTAGAATTATTTGATTATATCAATTGATACAACAACATAAGAATCCACAGCACTCTAAACTACTTAACCCCCATAAAACACCAAGCACAAATGTCTACCAAAAAACATTCCTAAAAAAGGTTGCCATTCCAGGTTGCCATTCCAAGGAATCTTTTAATAAAAGTAATATTAAATCATATAATAATCAAGTTTTTTATAGTAGACATATAGCTAAATAAAGTAATGTTTACTCATATCTTGAAAAACAAAATCAATCGCTTTTTTAATATTTGGTCAATAATTTGGTAATATTTTTCTTATATTATGTTTTATAGCAAATCAAAAATGTTCAATTGGATTTAAATTAGGAGAATATGGTGGAAGAAATAATAGTTTGCATCCAGCATTTTCAATTAATTGTTGTGTTAATTTAGATTTATGAAACGTTGCATTATCTAAAAATATAATTTGTACACGCTTTAATACTGGAATTAGTATATTTTTTACATATGATTAAAAAATTTTACTGTTGCAATGTTCTTCAAATGCTCATAGTGCTTTTAATTTACCTTTATTTAGTGAACCAATTATACTCATTCTTTTTATTTTATATGCTGATTTATTATCAAATAATCTTTTACCTTTTTCAGATCAACCATATTTATAAAATTCATTATCATCAATTCCAGATTCATCAATATATACTAAATCTTCATTCATTATTTTAGCTATTTCTTTTAAAAAATCTTCTTGTTTATTTTTATCTCTTTGTTCATATAAAAAAGTTTTTTTATATGTATAATTTAGTTTTTTGAAATAGTTATAAACTGTTTCTTTAGTCATATCACCAAATTTTTCAATTACTTTTTGAACTGTAACATCTTTATTTTACGCTAAATAATTTTTTTATTCATCTAAATCCTTTATTTTGTGGCTATGTCCTTTTTGATAATTCAAAATTGGTTTTATATGCCCAGTTTCTTTTTTTCTTTTTCTTCATAAGAATAAAGTCTTTCTAGTAATATTGAACACTTTACAAATTTCTTTAATTTTCATGTTTTTACTTTCATAGGCTTATATTACTTTTCTTCGTAAGTCTTCACTGTATGGTTTTGGCATAATTTAATCTTCCTAATCTATTTTAAATATTGCTGAATTGTACTTTTAAATTCAAAAACTGTTTAAATTACATATTATTATTTTACATTATTTATGAGTAAACATTACTTTAGTTATCTATACTAAAAAAGATGCATCATTAGTATATCAAGCATTTATGTGCTCAAATCGTTGTTTAAAAGATATTCAAATATTTCATAGCGATCGCGGTAATGAATTTAATAATAAAACTATTGATAAACTTTTATTAGCCTTCGACATTACCCGCTCTTTAAGCAAAAAAGGTTGTCCTTATGAGAACGCTGTTGCTGAAGCAACTTTCAAAACTTTCAAAAAAGAGTTTATTAATGATAAAAATTTTACATCATTAATCCAATTAAAATTAGAATTATTTGATTATATCAATTGATACAACAACATAAGAATCCACAGCGCTCTAAACTACTTAACCCCCATAAAACACCAAGCACAAATGTCTACCAAAAAACATTCCTAAAAAAGGTTACCATTCCAGGTTGCCATTCCAAGGAATCTTTTAATAAAAGTAATATTAAATCATATAATAATCAAGTTTTTTATAGTAGACATATAGCTAAATAAAGTAATGTTTACTCATATCTTGAAAAACAAAATCAATCGCTTTTTTAATATTTGGTCAATAATTTGGTAATATTTTTCTTATATTATGTTTTATAGCAAATCAAAAATGTTCAATTTGATTTAAATTAGGAGAATATGGTGGAAGAAATAATAGTTTGCATCCAGCATTTTCAATTAATTGTTGTGTTAATTTAGATTTATGAAACGTTGCATTATCTAAAACTATAATTTGTACACGATTTAATACTGGAATTAGTATATTTTTTACATATGATTCAAAAATTTTACTGTTGCAATGTCCTTCAAATGCTCATAGGGCTTTTAATTTACCTTTATTTAGTGAACCAATTATACTCATTCTTTTTATTTTATATGCGGGTTTATTATCAAATAATCTTTTACCTTTTTCAGATCAACCATATTTATAAAATTCATTATCATCAATTCCAGATTCATCAATATATAATACTAAATCTTCATTCATTATTTTAGCTATTTCTTTTAAAAAATCTTCTTGTTTATTTTTATCTCTTTGTTCATATAAAAAAGTTTTTTTATATGTATAATTTAGTTTTTTGAAATAGTTATAAACTGTTTCTTTAGTCATATCACCAAATTTTTCAATTACTTTTTGAACTGTAACATCTTTATTTTACGCTAAATAATTTTTTTATTCATCTAAATCCTTTGTTTTGTGGCTATGTCCTTTTTGATAATTCAAAATTGGTTTTATATGCCCAGTTTCTTTTTTTATTTTTCTTCATAAGAATAAAGTCTTTCTAGTAATATTGAACACTTTACAAATTTCTTTAATTTTCATGTTTTTACTTTCATAGGCTTCTATTACTTTTCTTCGTAAGTCTTCACTGTATGGTTTTGGCATAATTTAATCTTCCTAATCTATTTTAAATATTGCTGAATTGTACTTTTAAATTAAAAAACTGTTTAAATTACATATTATTATTTTACATTATTTATGAGTAAACATTACTTTAGTTAGCTATATGTCTAAAAAACAAAATATTAATAATAATGATCCAATATCAAAAGCAGTAGATTTATTACTAGAAAATACTGAAGATTTAACAACAGTTTTTAAAGAGGGAGGTTTATATAAAGAATTAACAAAAAGATTAGTTGAAAAAATGTTGAATTCTGAAATGCAAAATTATTTAGGATATGAAAAAAATCAACATAATACTAGTGAAAATGCTCGTAATGGTATAAGTTCAAAAAAATTAATAACCCAACAAGGTAAAATTGAGATTAATGTACCGCAAGATCGTAATAGTAATTTTGAGCCAGTAATAGTTGCAAAAAGACAAAGAAGATTTGATGGTTTTGATCAACAAGTTCTTTCATTAGACATATTCCGTAAATAAATTTAATCAATTGTCAATAATAATATTTATAAATTTTTTAGTGTTAATAATTATAGAAGTTAATATTTTTTTATTTTAATGGTTTTGTTTTATTAAAAATTTCACAAAGTAAGTTAAATCTTAAGTACATAAGTCTAAATATACTTTTTATACATTTATTTATTAAAATTTTGAATCTTTTTAATCAAGCAAAAACATGTTCGACTTTAATTCTAATTTTTGAAATAATTTTATTGTAGATTTTTTCTTGTTTAGTTAATTTTTTATTTTTAGTTTTTTGAATTGGTAATATAGTATTTTTATAAATATTTTGTATTCCTTGATATCCCAAATCACCAATAATTATTGTTTTTTCTGAAAATTCAAGATTTGAATTTTTTAATATTTGAAAATCATGTACTTTTCCATTATCAGCAAAAATATCAACAATTTTTTTATTAAAAAAGTCATATATAATTTGAAATTTTATAGAAAACATTCAACTTTTACCAGAAAAATATTCTAACTGTAGTTTTTTTAGTTGGTCTTTCAATTTCAATTTCAGTTGAATCAATTAAATAAAATTGAAATTCATTTAAATCTTCTTGTTTTTTCTCAATTTTTGATTTATATTTTGTTTTTAAAAACTGATAATCTTTGTCATCACTAAGTTTATTTTCTACTCAAGTAATATTTCGAAAACAACTTGATGCACTCATTTTATATTTAATACTCATTTGGAAAAAAGTATAATATTCTTTTCAGTATACTAAAGTCATCATCAATCTTTCTTCAACTGAAAGTTTATATTTTCTACCTTTAGTTTTTTTTAAATTTTCTATTTCAATTAATTTTGTTAACATTTCATCAAAATGAAAACGTTTTATACCAAAATATCTATAAAATTGTTCATTTTTTAATTTTTTTAAATTTTCAAAATTCATTTTTATCAACACCTTATTAATTTATTAATAAAGAAATTATAAAATAAATTTTAAATTATTAATTGACTTTTAAAAAATTTATTTACGGAATATGTCTATTATATGCCAAAGGCATGACTTTATCAGATATTAGAATGCAGTTACAAGAGTTATATCATGGCGCTGATATTAGTGAAAGTGTTATTAGTCAAATTACTGATGATGTTATTGATGATGTTAAAGCATGACAAAATCGGCCATTAGAAAGTTTTTATCCGATTGTTTATTTTGATTGTATAGTAGTTAAAGTACGACAAGATAAACGCATTATTAACAAATCAGTTTATATAGCACTAGGAGTTGATTTAGAAGGTAAAAAAGATGTTTTAGGTTTATGAATTAGTGAAAATGAATGTTCTAAGTTTTGATTATCTAATTTCACAGAAATGAAAAATAGAGGCTTAAATGATATTCTTATTGCTTGTAGCGACAATTTAACAGGAATGTCAGAAGCAATACAATCAGTTTATCCTAAAACCGAACATCAATTATGCATAGTTCATCAAATTAGAAATAGCTTAAAATATGTTTCATACAAACATAGAAAATCACTAGTTACAGATTTAAAACCAATTTATAGTGCATGCAGTGAAGAACAAGCAATGCAAGCTTTAGAATCTTTTGAAAGTAAATATCGGTAATGTTTAGTAATCTGTGTAACTTAGTGATTTTACAACTAAAATTTATTTAAAAAACACAGTTTTTAGGAAATTCCCAAAATACAAATTGCTAAATCATGATATAAAAATTGAGATAATTTAATGGTTTTTATTAGTTATCCTGCAGAAATCAAAAGAGTGATTTATACAACAAATGCTATTGAATATGTTAATAGTCAATTACGAAAAGTTATTAGAAATAAAAAAGTTTTTCCAAATGATATGGCAGTTTTTAAAATATTTTACTTAGCAATTGAAAATATAACAAAAAAATGAACACTGCCCATTCAAAATTGAAATACAGGAATTGCTCATTTTATGATAAAATTTGAAGATAGAATTAATCTAAACTAGTAACTTTGTAAAAAGATACACAGATTTTTAAAAAGCCTCTTCTTTTCTTTTAGAACAACTTTTAATCTTCTTGTTCCATAAGCTTCTTTATTTTCTTTAAAAGCACTAATAACAGCTTCATCATACATATTATTTTGAATTTTATCTTCTTTTTTCTTGAAATTAAAATAATATGTTGATTTAGAGATTTTTAAAAAACGACACATTGTGCGAATTTTATATTTAACTTTATTTTTAGTAATAATTTCTATTTTCTGACTATTATTAGTGTTGCTTGCTTTAAAATATCATTTTCCATTCTTAATTGTTTTAATTCTTTTCTTAATTTAATTAATTCATTTTCTTCAACAGAACGGTTATCTTTGGTTTTAAAACTGCCTGAATTAGTAAATTGCTTAATTCAATTATAAGTAGCTGCTCTTGTAACATTGTACTCTTTAGCAAGACAAGAAACTGACTTACCACTTTGATATAAAGCTACTATTTGTTTTTTAAATTCATCTGAATATGAGTTAATATTGGCCATAATTATAATTCCTTTCTTTTAGCTAATTTGTTCACTTGTCTACGTAATTAGTGTCCAATAAAGTGTAACCCATCCACTAATTAAACTAAATGGTTTTATTCGTGATTTTCAAATAGGAGTAGTGGTAGTTTTAATATTATTGTTATTACCAGTTAATAATGGTAATTATGAATCTGTTAATGATTATGACAAAATTAAATCATCCTTTTTATTTTCATTTTAACTATCTAATTTTGTTCTTGTAAAAATGTTAATAATTGCTCAATTGCTGAATTACGATGAGAAATTTTATTTTTATCTGCTAATGACAATTCACCTAAAGTAGCATGTACTACTGGAACATAAAATATTTGATCGTAACCAAAACCATCATTACCTTTTATCTCAGTAGTAATTTCACCTTCAAGTTTACCAATAAACGCTTTAGTAATCTTATGATCAAAATCAACATAAGCGATAGCAGAAATAAATACTGCTGCACGATTAGTTTCGCCTTCCATTTGTTCTAAAATGTCTAACATTGCATCATGATAGGACATTTCTCCCTTTCATCGTGCTGAGTTAATACCAGGAAAATTATTTAAAGCCAATATTTCTAATCCTGAATCATCAGCAATAACAGGACCATTCACTAATTTCGCAAGTGTTGTTGCTTTTAAAATTGCATTTTCAATAAATGATGTACCTGTTTCATTAATTTCAAGAGGAGAATTAAGTTCTAACATTGATTTGACATTATATCCCTTTGTTTGTAATATACTCTTTAATTCATTAATTTTACCGATATTATTAGATGCAAACCATAAGGTTTTAGCAGTCATTAATAATCAATCCCTTCACGAGCAATTTTAGCTTGTTCAAAATAATGTTTAATTGATTTAACTTCACTAATTAAATTAGCACATTGCTCTAAGGCAAAAGATGCATATCTACCAGATAATGCAATTTCAATATGTCTTTTTTTATTTTTTAAAATTTCAATTAAGTCTTGTTCTTTAATCAAATTATTTTGAATACACCCTAAAATTTCATCAACAACAATAAGATCAGTATTATCACTTTGACTTAACAGTTTTAATCTAGTAAGACCATAATTAGTTTCTTGTTTTAATTTATTTTTTTCTTCTTCATCCATTTCTCAAAAAAATTTTTGCGAAGATTCATAAAAACTTTCAATTTTAAGTTTAGTATTTTGTTTTAAAAAATTAATTTCACCAGAAGGACGATTTTTTAAAAAATGTAAGTAACTAACATTAAGATTATTACCCAATGCTCTAATTACCATACCATTAAGAATTGAGGTTTTACCTCTTTCTTCACCTTTATAAATATGAATATAACCTTTTTTTAACATACTATCACTTACTTTCAATAATTTTTATTTAATAAATTGTATAATTTTATTACGGACAATACAAGCAAAATAGAGGTGCCATTTTGAAATTTAAAACTATTAAACCACCATATCAATTAGAACTATTAAAAACAAAAGGTTTAACCAATGAATTATTTTTAGTAAATAAACATTTTTTTAAAACAATCTAAAGATATTTTGCAACCTTTTTTGAATTTTAAAAATCAAATTAATGTTATTAAATTAATTAAATCAAAAAAATTTACATTACCTATTAATGAAGTCAATATTAATAATAATAAACTATTAACCTTAATGCCATATTATCATAATTTAATTAATTTAAGCCAACAAATAATTAATAAACAAATATTAGAACAAATTTCATCATTGGTAAAACAACTACATAATATTAAATTTGATAATAAATCATTAATTAAAACTTGAAAAGGCTTAGAACAACTTAATTTATACTGTAATTTAACTACTAGTAATCCTTGCTTAGAAAAAATAACCAGTGAGGTAATCAAATGAATTGCTACTTATCAACCATCAACAATTGTTTTATCTCATAATGATTTAACATTAAATAATTTTGTTAAAAAAAATAATTGTTGATATTTAATTGATTGAGATTTTGCTTGTTGAAATGATGAATTATTTTATATTGCCTCTTTTGCTTCTGAAAGTTTAACTTCTGAAACCCAAATTAATGCTTGATTTAATTGTTTTAATTTAAATAATGAACAAACAATTATTGTCAAAAAATGAATGAATTATCAAAATTTAATTTGATACTATTGAGCTTGTTATTTATACGAACAAACTAATTTAAACATATATAAAGAAATTAGTGAAAGTAAATTAACTAATCTATTAAAATAAGTTATTTAAATAATTCATTCATTTTACTTAATTATATTTGGAATGGCAAATTTTTTTAGGACTGTTTTTTGGTAGACATTTGTGCTTGGTGTTTTATGGGGGTTAAGTAGTTTAGAGTGCTGTGGATTCTTATGTTGTTGTATCAATTGATATAATCAAATAATTCTAATTTTAATTGGATTAATTATGTAAAATTTTTATCATTAATAAACTCTGTTTTGAAAGTTTTGAAAGTTGCTTCAGCAACAGCGTTATCATAAGGACAACCTTTTTTGCTTAAAGAGCGGGTAATATCGAAGGCTAATAAAAGTTTATCAATAGTTTTATTATTAAATGCATTACCGCGATCGCTATGAAATATTTGAATATCTTTTAAACAACGATTTGAGCACATAAATGCTTGATATACTAATGATGCATCTTTTTTAGTACCTACACTATGTCCAATAATTTCGAGATTTTACAGCTCGATTAATAAGCAAATATAGTTTCATTTACCATTAACTTGAACATAAGTTAAATCACTAACAATAACTTCATTTTTAAGCCTATTATTAAAGTCTCTATTAACAAGATTAGTAATTTGAATATCATTGACTTTATTATGATAATTTTTGTATGATAATTTAGTGTATTTTGATATTAAATTATGTTTATTCATAATTTTTTTAATTTTTCGTCTTGATAAATTAATTTTCTTTTCTTTTAGAACAACTTTTAATCTTCTTGTTCCATAAGCTTCTTTATTTTCTTTAAAAGCACTAATAACAGCTTCATCATACATATTATTTTTAATTTTATCTTCTTTTTTCTTGAAATTAAAATAATATGTTGGTTTAGAGATTTTTAAAAAACGACACATTTTACGAATTTTATATTTAACTTTATTTTTAGTAATAATTTCTATTTTCTGCCTATTATTAGTGCTGCTTGCTTTAAAATATCATTTTCCATTCTTAATTGTTTTAATTCTTTTCTTAATTTAATTAATTCATTTTCTTCAACAGAACGGTTATCTTTGGTTTTAAAACTGCCTGAATTAGTAAATTGCTTAATTCAATTATAAGTAGCTGCTCTTGTAACATTGTACTCTTTAGCAAGACAAGAAACTGACTTACCACTTTGATATAAAGCTACTATTTGTTTTTTAAATTCATCTGAATATGAGTTAATATTGACCATAATTATAATTCCTTTCTTTTAACTAATTTGTTCACTTGTCTACGTAATTAGTGTCCAATAAAGTGTAACCCATCCAATTTTTTAATTTCTTAACAAATTAAACCATAATTAGGTAATTTATTAGTAGTCTGTTTTTTTTGTTCAATTTGTTTTTCTTGTAAATTTATTTCTACTATATTATTAACAACTGAAATATTTGATTCTATTTCAATAACTATACATTTATTATTTGAAGTGTGTTCTTGTAAAAATGGCATTAGACATATTCCGTAAATAAATTTAATCAATTGTCAATAATAATATTTATAAATTTTTTAGTGTTAATAATTATAGAAGTTAATATTTTTAAAAAAATACTTTAAAAATAAATTTATATTTCAAACACAAAAATTGTTAATATTATTTTTATATTAACTTGATAAAAATTTAAATTTTTAAAAAAATATTAAAAATATTTTTTTATTTTAATGGTTTTGTTTTATTAAAAATTTCACAAAGTAAGTTAAATCTTAAGTACATAAGTCTAAATATACTTTTTCTACATTTATTTATTAAAATTTTGAATCTTTTTAATCAAGCAAAAACATGTTCAACTTTAATTCTAATTTTTGAAATAATTTTATTGTAGATTTTTTCTTGTTTAGTTAATTTTTTATTTTTAGTTTTTTAATTGGTAATATAGTATTTTTATAAATATTTTGTATTCCTTGATATCCCAAATCACCAATAATTATTGTTTTTTCTGAAAATTCAAGATTTGAATTTTTTAATATTTGAAAATCATGTACTTTTCCATTATCAGCAAAAATATCAACAATTTTTTTATTAAAAAGTCATATATAATTTGAAATTTTATAGAAAACATTCAACTTTTACCAGAAAAATATTCTAACTGTAGTTTTTTTTAGTTGGTCTTTCAATTTCAATTTCAGTTGAATCAATTAAATAAAATTGAAATGCATTTAAATCTTCTTGTTTTTTCTCAATTTTTGATTTATATTTTGTTTTTAAAAACTGATAATCTTTGTCATCACTAAGTTTATTTTCTACTCAAGTAATATTTCGAAAACAACTTGATGCACTCATTTTATATTTAATACTCATTTGGAAAAAAGTATAATATTCTTTTCAGTATACTAAAGTCATCATCAATCTTTCTTCAACTGAAAGTTTATATTTTCTACCTTTATTTTTTTTTAAATTTTCTATTTCAATTAATTTTGTTAACATTTCATCAAAATGAAAACGTTTTATACCAAAATATCTATAAAATTGTTCATTTTTTAATTTTTTTAAATTTTCAAAATTCATTTTTATCAACACCTTATTAATTTATTAATAAAGAAATTATAAAATAAATTTTAAATTATTAATTGACTTTTAAAAAATTTATTTACGGAATATGTCTATTGTTTCATCATTTACAATTTGACAATTATTATTTGAAGTAATATTTTTATGTAAATTTTCTTTATAATCACAGTTTGCACAAATTTCATTATTATCTTTTATTTGATTTATAAATTATTTTACTCAATATTTCATTATTTATTTACTCCCTTTTTTTGTTTTTATTTTTCATTAGCATATACAATAAAATTAAATTTGGCTTTTATTCCTTTATGTACTATTTTTAAATTTTATCACATAAATGGAGATAAAAGCCTATATAGGAAATTATCCCCACATGTATCTAAATCAAACACAAAATTATAGTTTCAAAACTAGGTATCTTATTGAATTTATATGCAGTTTCTTTTGCATATAAATGAATATTGTGTTTTGAAACTTTTATGTGTGTTCGGAAAGTTCGTCGGATGTGTTTTCATGCAGATTCAATCTGGTTTGTGTTTACACCTGTTGATGACACATACCCAACTTCATGATTTACGATTTCATGTTTGTGATAGAAGTTTTTGAAAATTCCATATCCCTTCCAAGAATCCGTAAATAGACAACACCCAGTAGAAATGTGTTTCAATGCAAATCATAAAAGGTTTTTCTCATCTGCTTTTTTCAATACTTTCACAATTAGTTTGTTGCTGATTTTCTCATAAACTCCAACAATCAAGGTTTTATTCAACAAGGATCTTCCTTGTTTTTTAAAACCTACATGTGAAAGATACATTTCATCCATCTGTGCTGTGCCATAATCAATGAACCCTGCATCTTGATTCCAAATTCTAGTTCTGATTTCATGACCCATTATTCAAGCTGTTTTATATGTCACACCCAATTCCCTTGCAACATCTGTTGATGGTATACCATGCTTTGTGTTTATTCATCTAAAGATGAGATAAAACCAAGATGTCAAAGGTGTTTGTGACTTGTGAAAAATGGTGTCATGAAGAATACTAAATGTTTGATGACATTTCAAACATCTCATTCTTCTCAAATCAGAAACATTCAAACTAGAAGAAGCACACCTGATACATTTCATTACTTTCAACTTCTCTATATATTTCAAACAATCGTTTTCATTTTGAAATATGCTATTGAATTCATTTCAATTCATTTTTTCCTCCACACTAGTACATGTGGGGATAATTTCCATTAAATTTTACTGGAAATAGTTTTTAATAAATAGTATTTATAATGTTAATAATCATTGTAAATACAAAGAATATCACAATTATTATGGCTTTAATAATTTACTGCTAGAATTAGCAAAATATTTAATTGTTTCTATTAAATCTTTATCCACTTGTTTTTTTAAATCATCTAAATTAGTAAATTTTAAATTATCACGAAGAAAATCTAAAAATCTAACTTTAATGATTTTTCCATATAAATCTTGATTAAAGTTTAATAAGTAAGTTTCAACTAACGGCTTATTATTACGTAACATAATTACTGTCATACTTTGATATCATTTATTATCTACTTCAGTAAGCGTAATATAAGTAGCAAGACCTGGTAATGCATAGTTTGTTAGTAACAATAAATTAGCAGTTGGAAAATTAATCGTTCTAGCCTCTTTAATACCATGAACTACTTTACCGCTAATTGTATATGGCTCTTGTTGTAAACAAAGATTAGCGCTACTAATATCTTTATTTTGTAAAAGTTGTTTAATATAAGTTGAAGAAACTTTGCTATTATTAACAATAATATTATTACAAAGATAAACTTGTAATAAAGATTGTTGTAATGTTTTAATATTACCTTGCCCTTGATAACCAAACCTAATATTTGGATTAACAACTACTGCTTTAATATTATTTGCCAATAATCACGAAATAAATTGCTCTGGTGAAAGTGTTGCTATTTCTTTACTAAACTTAATTTCCCAATAATAATCAAAATTATATTTAGCAATTGTTTTAATTTTATCTTCATTACTTAATAAAACCTCATTATTTTTATTACTAATTACACTTTGTGGTTTTCTATCAAAACTAATAATACATGTTTGATAATTATTTATTGTTGAATTAACTAATAATTGTTTAAATAAGGCTTGATGACCTTGATGAATACCATCAAAAAATCCTCAACAAGCAATAATTGGTTTAGATATCAATTTTTGATTTTGAATATTTAGATTTTTCAATTTTAATATCTTCATTACATTTAAAACCTCTTTGGCTTACGTATAAATTATTTTTTTGATTACGATAAATAGCTAATGGCAAATGTTCAGAATTAACAACTAAAACATATGGCTCATTAGTACTATCAATAACTAAAGGTTTACCATCAATAACACTTTTACTATTATCAACAATCGCTGGCATAATATTTTTAACACCATCATAAATACTAATATGATTTTTACTAACTGTTTCTTCATTGATAACATCTAAATTTAAGGCATTACTTAAATCAAAACCCGATTGATGAATTCTTCTCAAATAAGTTAAAGTTGCTGATGTATGTAAAATTCTAGCAATGTCAGTAACCAAAGCTCGAACATAAGTTCCTTTTGAACATAATACTTCAAAAGTAACTAAATCATTATTAAAACTAATTAATTTTAAAGATTTAATATAAACCTTACGTTTTGGTAATTCAACAGGAATATTCTCGCGAGCATATTCATAAAGTTTTTTACCATTAATTTTAACTGCTGCATAAGCAGGAATTATTTGCTCATATTGACGATTATTATAAAATTCAAGTGCTTTAACAATTTCTGATTCTTTTAAATCAAGATGTGGTTTTGATTCAATAATTTTACCAGTAATATCGCCGGTGTCGGTTTTTAAAAATAGTTGCATTTTTGCAATGTAAACTTTATCACTTTTTAAAATAAAATCACTAATTTTGGTTGCTTCATTCACAAGTACTACCATTAGTCCTGTTGCTAAAGGATCTAACGTACCTGTATGACCAATTTTATTTAATTTCAAACGTTTTTTAATAACAACAAGACAATCTTGTGATGTCATAAATGAAGGTTTATCTATTAATAATATATAATCTTTTAACATGCGTTTCACCTACTTTACTTCTTTATCAGAAACTATTTCTTGATACTTTTCAACATGTTTACAATTTGGATAATTAGTACATCCTAAAAATTTTCGATTTTGTTTTGAAGATTTAACAACCATTCAACCATCTTTACATACTAAACAAGGTTTAATTTTTTCTAATTTTTTTTGAATATATCGACATTTTGGAAATGATGAACAACCGTTAAATTTACCATATCTTCCTGTTCTTTGCACAAGTGGGGCACCACAAAGTGGACAATCTTGAACTAATAAAACTGGTTTAATTTTAAACTCAGTCATTTTATCAAAAGCATCATCAATCCTTGGTTCAAACTTAACTCAAAAGTCTTTTACCACTTGATGCATATCAAAATTACCATGAGCAATTTTATCTAATTGAGTTTCAACTTGTGAAGTATATGTCTCATTAATAATATCATAAAAAAATTCTTGAAGTTTATCATTAGTTAAAAGACCTTTCTCAGTAGCTTTAAAAGACTTATTTTCAATAATAACATAACCGCGTTCTTTAATAGTGTTCATAATTGGATTATAAGTTGATGGTCGACCAATTCCTAGTTCTTCTAATGTTTTAATTAATTTAGCTTCTGTGTATCTTGGTTTTGGTTTAGTAAAGTGTTGCTGTAAATTTACTGACTCAACTTTAATAATTTGATTTTTTTCAAATTTTGGTAAAACTAAAATTTCTTCATTTTCAAGACTTTCTACATCAAGCGTTAAAAATCCTTTAAACTTGATTTGTTGTCCTGTTAAACGAAATTGATAATCATTATTTTTAAATAAAACAGTAGTACTAATTGATTGTGCTGGTGCCATTAATGAACTAAGGGCACGAAAATAAATTAAATTATAAAGTTTTAATTGATCTTTATTTAAAAAATCAATAGCACGTTTATTATTCATTGTTAAATCAGTTGGTCTGATTGCTTCATGAGCATCTTGCACATTTTTTTTATTAGTCTGTTCTTTCTTCTGCCCAAGATATTGGTCACCATATTCATTAACAATTAATGTTTTGGCATTTTCAATAAATTTATCATTTAAACGTATTGAATCAGTACGAGGATAACTAATAAATCCGGTAAGTGTTCCATTAACATCAATTCCTTCATACAATTGCTGAGCAATAAGCGTTGTTTTAGCAGTACTAAAATTTAATTGCGTTGATGCTGCTTGTAATAAACTACTAGTAGTAAATGGATTTAATGAATTACGCTTACGATTTTGTTCAGTAACAGAAATTACTTGATAACTATCGCTTAATGCATTTTTAATAGCAAATGCTTCTTGTTCATTATTAATAACTAACAGTTCTTCTTTATATTTTTCACAATTTAATATTATTTTTTTTTGATAAGTACTATTAATTGTTCAAAATTCTTTACTAATAAAATTAGTAATTTCACGTTCTCTTGTTGCTATTAATTTTAATGCTACTGATTGTACTCTCCCTGCACTACGTGAACCAATCTTTTTTTGTAATAGATTACTTAAGCGAAAACCAATGATACGATCAACCATTCTTCTCGCTTCTTGACTACGAACTAATGGCAAATCAATACTATGTGGAGATTTAAATGCTGTTAAAATTGCATCTTTAGTAATTTCATTAAAAGTTATTCGTGATGATATATTACTTGTCGCTAATACTTGATCTAAATGATAAGCAATTGCTTCTCCTTCGCGATCATGATCTGTTGCTAGATAAACATGAGTAATACTTTTTAATTTACTTTTTAATTCTTTTACCTTTGGCATTTTTTTGTGATCAATTTTGTAAATTGGTTCAAAAGTTTCTAAATCAATTCCCAAACCATATTGACTTTTAATTGCTAAATTACGAATGTGTCCATCCGAAGATAACACTAAATAATCATTACCTAAATATGATTGTACTGCTTTACTTTTAACTGGAGATTCCATGATTACTAATTTTGATGGCATCTTATATCTTCCTCTTTATATAATTTATTAGCTTTATTCAAATACTATTTTGTAATATATATAAATTTAACGCGAAAGTCAATATTTTTTTGGATATATGCTTTTTTATAAAAATTTTAAATAACTTATTAACAATTAATATATAAATTATGCTATAGCTAACTAAAGTAATGTTTACTCATAAATAATGTAAAATAATAATATGTAATTTAAACAGTTTTTGAATTTAAAAGTACAATTCAGCAATATTTAAAATAGATTAGGAAGATTAAATTATGCCAAAACCATACAGTGAAGACTTACGAAGAAAAGTAATATAAGCCTATGAAAGTAAAAACATGAAAATTAAAGAAATTTGTAAAGTGTTCAATATTACTAGAAAGACTTTTTTCTTATGAAGAAAAAGAAAAAAAGAAACTGGGCATATAAAACCAATTTTGAATTATCAAAAAG
The DNA here is from genome assembly GCF_040369795.1 of Spiroplasma ixodetis. Classification (GTDB taxonomy): domain Bacteria; phylum Bacillota_I; class Bacilli_A; order Mycoplasmatales; family VBWQ01; genus Spiroplasma_E; species Spiroplasma_E ixodetis_B. The sequence goes on along the minus strand of NZ_AP028955.1, from coordinate 180,738 downwards.
GACATAGCCACAAAATAAAGGATTTAGATGAATTAAAAAATTATTTAGAGCAAAATAAAGATGTTACAGTTCAAAAAGTAATTGAAAAATTTGGTGATATGACTAAAGAAACAGTTTATAACTATTTCAAAAAACTAAATTATACATATAAAAACACTTTTCTATATGAACAAAGAGATAAAAATAAACAAGAAGATTTTTTAAAATAAATAGCTAAAATAATGAATGAAGATTTAGTATATATTGATGAATCCGGAATTGATGATAATGAATTTTATAAATATGGTTGATCTGAAAAAGGTAAAAGATTATTTGATAATAAACCCGCATATAAAATAAAAAGAATGAGTATAATTGGTTCACTAAATAAAGGTAAATTAAAATCCCTATGAGCATTTGAAGGACATTGCAACAGTAAAATTTTTGAATCATATGTAAAAAATATACTAATTCCAGTATTAAAGAGTGGACAAATTATAGTTTTAGATAATCCAACGTTTCATAAATCTAAATTAACACAACAATTAATTGAAAATGCTGGATGCAAACTATTATTTCTTCCACCATATTCTCCTAATTTAAATCCAATTGAACATTTTTGATTTGCTATAAAACATAATATAAGAAAAATATTACCAAATTATTGACCAAATATTAAAAAAGAGATTGATTTTGTTTTTCAAGATATGAGTAAACATTACTTTAGTTAGCTATATATTAGAGAAATGTCAATTATTAAAAAATACGATATACTGGTTGATTATAAATTGTTTCTTCTTAAAAGAATAATACCTCTAGTGTAGTAAAAAATTTAGAAAATAGACCATTTAATATGTAAAGTTTATTTTTTTATTTTAACAAAATATATTGTATAAAATAGAAATAAATTATGATTTTAATAATAATTTTCCCTTTACAAATAATTATAATAGGTGTATTATTTTTAGGAATTATATATTTGTAAAATTAAGCCCGTTAATAAATTAAATTTATTAGTGTGGCTTTTTATTATTTTTATATAATTCATTAGCAAACAATATTAATTAAAAACAAATTAAATATGTTAAGGAGAGATTTAAGTGTCAGAGTTAGATTTCTTATTTAATGAAGAAAAAGCAGAACAATTTATTCAAGAAGCAAAAAAAAAGATGAACAAATGAAAAAATTTAATAAATCTTTTTTAATGATTTAAATGAAATTTTAAAACAATATTATAGTTGTTTAGATAGATATAATGCTTTTATAAATTCAAACAATAATAGAGAATTAAATTTAAAAAATAAAATCAGAAAATGATTTTTGTCAAAAAATATTCAATTTTTAAAAACAAAAAAAGTTTAGCAGCAAAAAAATTACGATTTGCTGAACATAATATTTATTGAAAAATATTATCCTTATATTTTGATGATAATTCTTTAAATGGTAAAAGATTATATTTTTATGAATATGAACAATGAGCAAATATATTTATTGAATTTGCTAATATAAAAATGAATTAATTACAAAGATTTGATTTAGAAAATATTAAAATAATAACTAATACAGTACAAACTTTATTTTTAGATGTATTTCGTAATGAAACTTTTCAAAACAAACATGAATTGGAAGTTATAGAAGTAAAAAATTTAATGGAAAAATTTATTTATGAAACAATTAATAGTAAAGAAATATTAAGTTTTCAAGTAGCATTTGCCAGTTATAAATTAGTTAATGAACAATATAACAATCTAAAAGATAATCAAGAATTGGTTTTAGAAGAAATTGATTTAAAAATAAAAGTTATTACAGATAAAATAGAAAAAAATAATATGAAATTATGAAAAATAAAAAAACATATGATTTTATAAGATTTGAAAATGTAGACAGTTAAAGAAAAGTAACAAAAATTGAGAAATTAAATTAGGTGAAAAGATTGCAGAAAAAGATTTTTTTTAAAAAATTTAGGTAATGTTTAGTAATATGTGTAACTTACAAAAATAACTATGTTTAATTAATTCTAGTAAATAAAATTAAATAACTAGAAAGAGTGAGTTACGTATGTCTAAAAAACAAAATATTAACAATAATGATCCAATATCAAAAGCAGTAGATTTATTATTAGAAAATACTGAAGATTTAACAACGGTTTTTAAAGAAGGAGGTTTATATAAAGAATTAACAAAAAGATTAGTTGAAAAAATGTTGAATTATGAAATGCAAAATTATTTAGGATATTAAAAAAAATCAACATAATAATAGTGAAAATGCTCGTAATGGTATAAGTTCAAAAAAATTAATAACTCAACAAGGTAAAATTGAGATTAATGTACCACGAGATCGTAATAGTAATTTTGAGCCAGTAATAGTTGCAAAAAGACAAAGAAGATTTGATGGTTTTGATCAACAATTTCTTTCATTATATGCCAAAGGCATGGCTTTATCAGATATCAGAATGCAGTTACAAGAGTTATATCATGGCGCTGATATTAGTGAAAGTGTTATTAGTCAAATTACTGATGATGTTATTGATGATGTTAAAGCATGACAAAATCGGCCATTAGAAAGTGTTTATCCGATTGTTTATTTTGATTGTATAGTAGTTAAAGTACGACAAGATAAACGCATTATTAACAAATCAGTTTATATAGCACTAGGAGTTGATTTAGAAGGTAAAAAAGATATTTTAGGTTTATGAATTAGCGAAAATGAATGTTCTAAGTTTTGATTATCTAATTTCACAGAAATGAAAAATCAAGGCTTAAATGATATTCTTATTGCTTGTAGTGACAATTTAACAGGAATGTCAGAAGTAATACAATTAGTTTATCCTAAAACCGAACATCAATTATGCATAGTTCATCAAATTAGAAATAGTTTAAAATATGTTTCATACAAACATAGAAAATCACTAGTTACAGATTTAAAACCAATTTATAGTGCATGTAGTGAAGAACAAGCAATGCAAGCTTTAGAATATTTTGAAAGTAAATGAAATAAACAATATCCTCAAATTGCTAAATCATGATATAAAAATTGAGGTAATTTAATGGTTTTTATTAGTTATCCTGCATAAATCAAAAGAGTGATTTATACAACAAATGCTATTGAATCTGTTAATAGTCAATTACGAAAAGTTATTAGAAATAAAAAAGTTTTTCCAAATGATATGGCAGTTTTTAAAATATTTTACTTAGCAATTGAAAATATAACAAAAAAATGAACAATGCCCATTCAAAATTGAAATACAGCAATTGCTCATTTTATGATAAAATTTGAAGATGGAATTAATCTAAACTAGTAACTTTGTAAAAAGATACACAGATTTTTAAAAAGCCTCGATTTGATGGTTTTGATCAACAAGTTCTTTAATTATATGCCAAAGGCATGACTTTATCAGATATTAGAATGCAGTTACAATATTTATATCATGGTACTGATATTAGTGAAAGTGTTATTAGTCAAATTACTGATGATGTTATTGATGATGTTAAAGCATGACAAAATCGGCCATTAGAAAGTGTTTATCCGATTGTTTATTTTGATTGTATAGTAGTTAAAGTACGACAAGATAAACGCATTATTAACAAATCAGTTCATATAGCACTAGGAGTTGATTTAGAAGGTAAAAAAGATGTTTTAGGTTTATGAATTAGTGAAAATGAATGTTCTAAGTTTTGATTATCTAATTTCACAGAAATGAAAAATCGAGGCTTAAATGATATTCTTATTGCTTGTAGTGAAAATTTAACAGGAATGTCAGAAGCAATACAATCAGTTTATCCTAAAACCAAACATCAATTATGCATAGTTCATCAAATTAGAAATAGTTTAAAATATGTTTCATACAAACATAGAAAATCACTAGTTACAGATTTAAAACCAATTTATAGTGCATGTAGCGAAGAACAAGCAATGCAAGCTTTAGAATATTTTGAAAGTAAATGAAATAAACAATATCCTCAAATTGCTAAATCATGATATAAAAATTGAGATAATTTAATGGTTTTTATTAGTTATCCTGCAGAAATCAAAAGAGTGATTTATACAACAAATGCTATTGAATCTGTTAATAGTCAATTACGAAAAGTTATTAGAAATAAAAAATTTTTTCCAAATGATATGGCAGTTTTTAAAATATTTTACTTAGCAATTGAAAATATAACAAAAAAATGAACACTTCCCATTCAAAATTGAAATACAGCAATTGCTCATTTTATGATAAAATTTGAAGATATAATTAATCTAAACTAGTAACTTTGTAAAAAGATACACAGAGTTTTAAAAAGCCTCGATTTGATGGTTTTGATCAACAAGTTATTTCATTATATGCCAAAGGCATGACTTTATCAGATATTAGAATGCAGTTGCAAAAGTTATATCATGGTACTGATATTAGTGAAAGTGTTATTAGTCAAATTACTGATGATGTTATGGATGATGTTAAAGCATGACAAAATCGGCCATTAGAAAGTGTTTATCCGATTGTTTATTTTGATTGTATAGTAGTTAAAGTACGACAAGATAAACGCATTATTAACAAATCAGTTCATATAGCACTAGGAGTTGATTTAGAAGGTAAAAAAGATGTTTTAGGTTTATGAATTAGTGAAAATGAATGTTCTAAGTTTTGATTATCTAATTTCACAGAAATGAAAAATCGAGGCTTAAATGATATTCTTATTGCTTGTAGTGAAAATTTAACAGGAATGTCAGAAGCAATACAATTAGTTTATCCTAAAACCAAACATCAATTATGCATAGTTCATCAAATTAGAAATAGTTTAAAATATGTTTCATACAAACATAGAAAATCACTAGTTACAGATTTAAAACCAATTTATAGTGCATGTAGCGAAGAACAAGCAATGCAAGCTTTAGAATATTTTGAAAGTAAATGAAATAAACAATATCCTCAAATTGCTAAATCATGATATAAAAATTGAGATAATTTAATGGTTTTTATTAGTTATCCTGCAGAAATCAAAAGAGTGATTTATACAACAAATGCTATTGAATCTGTTAATAGTCAATTACGAAAAGTTATTAGAAATAAAAAAGTTTTTCCAAATGATATGGCAGTTTTTAAAATATTTTACTTAGCAATTGAAAATATAACAAAAAAATGAACAACGCCCATTCAAAATTGAAATACAGCAATCGATCATTTTATGATAAAATTTGAAGATAGAATTAATCTAAACTAGTAACTTTGTAAAAAGATACACAGATTTTTAAAAAGCCTCGAAGATTTAGTATATATTGATGAATCTGGAATTGATGATAATGAATTTTATAAATATGGTTGATCTGAAAAAAGTAAAAGATTATTTGATAATAAATCAGCATATAAAATAAAAAGAATGAGTATAATTAGTTCACTAAATAAAGGCAAATTAAAAGCCCTATGAGCATTTGAAGGACATTGCAACAGTAAAATTTTTTAATCATATGTAAAAAATATACTAATTCCAGTATTAAAGCCTGGACAAATTATAGTTTTAGATAATGCAACGTTTCATAAATCTAAATTAACACAACAATTAATTGAAAATGCTGGATGCAAACTATTATTTCTTCCACCATATTCTCCTAATTTAAATCCAATTGAACATTTTTGATTTGCTATAAAACATAATATAAGAAAAATATTACCAAATTATTGACCAAATATTAAAAAAGCTATTGATTTTGTTTTTCAAGATATGAATAAACATTACTTTAGTTAGCTATAATACCATAACATAATTTTGTCAGTTTCAAAATATAGCATCAATATAATCTTGGGATGTATGTTCTTTACCATCAATGGGAAAATTAGAAACTACTCTTTATAAATTTTTACCAGTAAGTCCAATATAAATTTCTAATAATCCTAAAAATTTATATGCAATATTTCTTATTATTCCTGGTTTTGTTTGATCAATAAAATTTTGTATTATTGTTAAATATTTATATAATTTTAATAAAATATTTAAATCTCTATTATTAGAATATTCTTTAAATAATTTTAATTGTTCATTAAGTGCGTTGGTATTTGTTATAAATTTATTAAGATTATTAATAGTTTTTATAGTAATACCTTCTAAGAATTGATCTTCGAGTGATAATTTTCTTTCTTTTTTTTGAAAAATTTTTAAATCTAAATTATCATCAATATATTTATCAATATCATTGTATTCTTTTTTATATATTTCTATTGTATTTCTATTAAAGTTTATTTTTAATAATTCTAAAATCACTATAATTACCGTTCCGTTTTTTTCAACAAATGTTAGTTTTTGTCAGTATTGATTGTTATTAATGGTAATAGTGCTTTCGTTAAAAAAAAGTTAAACTATCAAAGTTATTTCTAATTTGGGTTTCATATTTTCAATTTCCATTATTATCAAGAATTTTTTGTGTTGTCCCTCCATAAAGACTACTACAATTTATTCAATTATTTTCTTCACTATCTTCTATTTTGATAATTGTACTTGAATTATTAAGACTTTCAGTACTACTTGAATTACTATTATTTATAGAAGGTTGTTGATGAGCAACTCCATAATTACTATGTTGATTTTTTTCTAATAAAGCTTTTTTTCTTCATTTGGCATTTTATTTTCTCCTTTAAGTATAAAATTCCTATTTTGTTTATAAAAACAAAATAGGAATTAAAAATATATCTGATTTGGATTATATCATTTATTTAATAGTTTTTAAATAAAAAATATCTTTTTATATATAGTTAATAAAAATTAAGTTTTAATTATTTATTTAAAAAATTCAGTAAATGATTTTTTGCTATGACGTTCAAGAAATTTATTAAATTCAATTGTTTTTTCGTTTTTAATTTTTTCTAAAAATATATTAACTTCTTTTCCAGTACCTAATGGAATTGTATTAGTGTCAATACCTTTTATTTTTTTAATTTCTTCTAAAAATAAATAACGACTAATAATAGTACTACAAGCGATAGCTAAATACTTACTTTCTGCATTAGTAACAAATTGAACTTTATCTTTAATAATTTTATTACGATTATCTTTCATATTTTCAATGTATTTATAATATGTATCTTCATTAATATATTGATCAATAACTATAGTATCATATTGAATTCTATGTTGTAACATACGAACTAATGCTTGATTTTCTCCTCATGTTTTAATAATATTGGGGCTATAACCCGCATCAATTCATTGATTATATTTACGATTGTTAATGATTACTGACTCAAAAATAATTGTTTTCATAATATCTTGTGCTAATTCAATAAATTTACTTTGTGATAAGTCTTTATAATCGCGAATATTAAGTAAACGTAATTTTTCTAAATTACCCGAACCAATATAAGAACTAATAATAACAAGTGGACCAAAAAAATTATTAATACCAAATTCAGCATTGCCAATGACTGGCGATTGATTTTCATCAAGTTGATTTCAAATACTGCGATATTCTGCAATAATATCCTCTTTAGTACCTTTAAAAATAACTTTTTCTTGATAAATTTCAATTGTTATATTATGATATTGAAATAATTCATAACTACTATTTTTATTATCAACTTTATAGTTTTGGTAGTGTTCTTTAATTAATGATTTTTGTTTTTGATTTAAGTAAAATGTCATTAATATACCACCATCTTTTCAAAATTTATTTGATTTATTGAAATTAATATCACACTTTCTTTCATATTAATTATATAATAAAAACAAGGATTTTAGTGTTTTAACCTTTTATTTTATATAAGGAGTTAACAATGCGTAGTGTAGGTATAGATATTATTGAAGTAAATCGAATAGAAAATATTGAAGAACTTGCTAAAAGAATTTTAAGTAAAAAAGAAATTATACTTTTTAATCAATATTCTTTACAACGTCAACAGGAATTTTTGGCAGGAAGATGAGCATTAAAAGAAGCAATTTTTAAGGCATTACCACAAGAAAAGTTAACATTTAAAAATATTGATATTAGCTATAATCAATATAATCAACCAATAACTATCGTTAAGAACTATCAATTACTTTTATCTTTATCACATAATGAAACTAATGCAATTGCAATTGCAATTGTTATTTCATAAAAAGAAAGTAAGGTGTTTTATTAAAATGTATATGATCGATTTAATTTCTAAAAAGAAATTAGGACAAAGTTTAAATAAAGAAGAACTAAAATTTTTAACAGAAGGTATTGCCAATGAAACAATACCAGACTATCAAATTAGTGCTTGAGCAATGGCTGTTTATTTTCAGGGAATGACTAATGATGAATTAGTAGAATATACAAAAGCTATTATTAATAGTGGTGAAACCATGGATTTATCACAAATTACTGGTTTTAGTATTGATAAACATTCAACTGGTGGAGTTGGTGATAAAACTAGTTTAGTATTTGGTCCAATAGCTGCTGCTTGTGGATTAAAGATTGCAAAAATTTCTGGAAGAGGATTGGGCATTACTGGTGGTACTATTGATAAACTGGAAATAATTCCAAATTTTAAATGTGATTTAGCAATATCAGATTTTATTAAAGTTGTTAATAAAGTTGGTATGAGTATTATTAGTCAAACTAGTAATTTAGTGCCTGCTGATAAAAAATTATATGCATTACGTGATGTTTCAGGAACAGTTGATTCATTACCATTAATTGCCGCTAGTGTTATGTCTAAAAAAATAGCAATGGGCGCTGATTTAATTTTACTAGACATTAAATGCGGAAAAGGTGCCTTTGTTCAGGATATAATAACTGCAAGAGAGTTAGCAAAATTAATGGTACATATTGGTAAAACTTTTAATAAAAAAATTTATGCTATTATTAGTGATATGACTAAGCCTTTAGGACGAACAATTGGTAATGCACTAGAATTACAAGAAGTTATTTTAAGTTTAAAAAATAAAGGACCAGAAGATTTGAAAATTCTTGTTAGTAATTTAGTAGCTTTAGCCTTATTAGGAGCTAAAAAGGTAAAAACCTTAAAAGAGGGTATTGATAAAGTTAATGCTATGTTTACTAGTGAAAAACCACTACAAATTTTTTATGATTTTGTTAAAAGTCAAGGTGGAGACACTAAATATCTTGATAATATTGATAAATTACCACCAGTTAAATATATTATTAAAGTTAAGGCGCAATTATCGGGCTATTTAGATTTTACTAATAATTATGCTTTAGGTGAATTATCAGTAATATTAGGAGCAGGAAGAACTACGAAAAATGATATCATTGATCCAGTGGCAGGAATTTATTTAAAACAAATTCATGGTCAAAAAGTTGAAAAAAATATTGTAATTATGGAACTCCATACTAATAAAGATCAACATTTCCATCAACAATTTTTAGATTTGGCAATTTCTACATTTCAGATTACTAATAAAAAATACGATATTAAACCAATAATTTTAGAAATAATAATGTAATTTAGTTTAAAATTGTTTATAATGTTACAGTATTTTAAAAATATTAATTAAATGAAATGATAAGGAGCGTTTTTGTGAAATCTTTATTAAAATTACTGGGCACACTTGCTTTAGCAACAACACCAGTTGTAACAGTTGTTGCTTGTGATAGTGAAAATAATCAAATGATTCCAAGGGATATTCTTAATTTTGCTGCCTCTTTTGTTACTGATAGTAGTCTGAAAATTAAAGATGATCTTAATTTATCAGATGATACCAATATAGGAGAAATGAAAGGTAAAATTTTTAGCGAATTAGATACTTCTGTGCAAACCGCCATTGGTAACTTTTTTTCTAATAAACTTAAAGAAAGTACCAATGAACATCCAACAAATTGATATCATCCTGATGCACATGTCAAAATTATGGACTATGTTCCCAAAAAAGATAATGATAATGATAAAAAGGAAAAAGCTAATTTTGTTTTACCAACCGGTAGTGAATTAGTCAATGGTTATTTATGAGTAAAAACGGAAATCTCTTATTTAACTTTACCATCAGTTACTAAAGATATTAAAATTACAATTAATAATGATACAAGTCATACTAGTGATCAAAAAAAAGCAGATGCGATTAGAGACTTTATTAAAGAAGAAATTACTAAAGGTAATCTAAATATTAATGTTGAAAATTTACCAATAACTGGAAAAATTGATGCACATTCAAAAGAAGATATTGCTAGAACTCAGTTATCATATATCAAACAAAATTTAAATGTCGCTATTAAAGATAAAGTTCAATATTCTGATTTAGGTTTAGGTTTTTTATTTTCAGGTGATTTTTCAAATGATGCTAAATCAACTTTATTTAAAATGACAAACCCAACGATTACTAATAATGATGATAAATCAATTGTATTCAATGGTAATGTTAGTAATATTAATATTGATTTCTTAATTGGTAATGATGGTAAATCTACTTTTAATACTGGTGATATTGAAAGTAAAAATACTATTAAGATTAGCCAAAATTTTGTTGATGCAACAACACAAATTTCAAAAATATTTTCTGAGTGAACAGTTGATACAGTACAGGAATTACCAAAAGCTTCAGACAAGTATTCAGATTATGACAAAGATGGAAAAATAAAAAAACAAGTTATAACAAATGGTTATTTTGCTAATATTAATAAAATTTATAGTATTCTTGTTCCCGAATGAAATGATAGTGTAATAACTATTACTAATCCCGAAAGTGGATTTAATATTAATCCTAACGAAAAAAATGGTTATTTTAATTTAAACTTTAAATTAGAATATGACCTAACGGGAATATTACCAGATACATCATCAAAATTTGAAATAAATGTTGAAAATATTCATATTACGTTACGTGAAGTTAAATAATAATATTTAAATATATAATAACTTTTAAAACTTATTTTAATCATTAAAAAATTAATAATAAGTTTTTTTATTTATTAAAGATTAATCAAGTACTATTAAATTAAGTTATAATTAATATTAATAAGTATAAAATGATATTGAGGGAACGAGAATAATGTTACAACCAGTAATTACAATTCAATCTTTTCAAGGACCAATGGATTTGCTTTTGCATTTAATTAAAGAAAAAAATATTGATATTTTAGATTTAAATCTAAATGATGTTACTAACCAATATGTTCATTTTATTAATGAAGAATTAATTAAAAACATTGATTTAGTAAGTGAATATTTACCGATTTCTGCTTATTTATTAGAATTGCAATCCAAACAATTATTACCAAAACAAGAACTAGTGGTAGATAGTGCTTATGAAAATGAAGTTAATCGTCAAAAATTAATTGCTCGTTTATTAGAATATAAAAAATTTAAAGAAATAAGTAATTATTTTAAAGAACAGGCTCTATATAGAACCCAATTATTAACAAAAAAACCTAGTGATTTAAAAACATATTTAGTTGATGAAATTACACCAATTTTGGTAAAAAATAATATTAATAAATTAACACAAGCAATGTTAAACTTATTTAATAGACTACAAAATGAAAATAAATTACCAGTTAATTTAGCATTAAACTTAATTTCAGCTGAAGATCGAGCTAAAGAAATTAAACAGTTACTGAAAAAAAACACCAAGCAGCACTTTACTTTAGAACAATTATTTTTTACTAAAGCATTAACTTTACATTATTTTATTATTACTTTTATTGCAATTTTAGATCTTGCAAATCATCAAATTTTACATATTATACAGACTAATACTTTTACTGAAATTACAGTAATTTATCGAGGTGAGAAAAATGAATAATAGCAATTGAAAAACAAACGAAAGATTAGCAGTTTTACAAGGTTTATTATTTATTGTTGGCAATGAAGGCCTTGATTTATTAACACTTGCTGAATATTTAGAATTAACAAAAAAACCAAAGACTGTTGAAAATTTAATTGCGTCTTTACAAATGAAATTAAATGATGATGATACCAGTGGTTTAAGTTTAATTAAAGTTGGTAATATTTATAAATTAACAACAAAACCTATTCATTATAATCGCTATCAAGTATTAAAACAACAACCTTTAATACATTTATCACAAGCAGCTTTAGAAACACTAGCTATTATTGCTTATAATCATCCAGTTACTAAACCACAAATCGAAGATATTCGTGGTGTAAATTGTGATTCTATTATTTTTAAACTAAAAAGTTTAAATTTAATTACTGAGATTGGTCGTAGTGAATTACCAGGAAAACCAATTTTATATGATTTAACTGATGAATTTATGGATCATTTTAATATCGAATCTTTAACTCAATTACCAACTTTGCCTCAATTTAATAACCAAAATGATGAACAAGAAATCTACAACTTTACTAATGAATAATGATTTAGGACGCTTGCAAAAAGCTATTGCTAATTCTGGAGTATGTTCACGACGAAAAGCAGAATTACTAATTATTAATGGGCAAGTAACAGTTAATGGGCAAATTATTACAACGTTAGGTTTTAAAGTTACAAGTAGTGATGTTATTAAAGTTAATAATCAAATTATTAAGCAATCTAATCATATTTATTTAGCATTTTATAAACCACCTAATTGTTTAACAACAGTCAGTGATCCTAAAAATCGACCAACGGTAATGAATTATTTTACTAATATTAATAGTAGAATTTACCCAGTCGGTCGTTTAGATTTTGATACTTCAGGTTTGTTGTTAATGACTAATGATGGTGAATTTACTAATGCTATTATTCATCCTCGTTATAAAATAGATAAGGTATATGAAGTATTGGCAAGTGGTATTTTGTCATCAAATGCTATTAAAAAACTACAAGACGGTATTATTTTATCAACTTCATTTACAACTTCTCCTACTATTGTTAAAATAATTTATAAAAATATAAAAAAAGAAAATACTTTACTACATCTAACCATTCATGAGGGACAAAATCAACAAGTTAAACGTATGATTAAAGCAGCAGGAAGTAGAGTAATTACTTTAAAACGTTTACAAGTTGCTAATATTACTTTAAAAGGTTTAACAATGGGTGAATATCGTTATTTGACAGAAGAAGAAGTAACAAAATTGATGAAATTGAGTCAAAAGAGTTAAAATAAAATAATAATTTATTTTTTAAATATAGAGGCTTTTTAAAAATCTGTGTATCTTTTTACAAAGTTACTAGTTTAAATTAATTCTATCTTCAAATTTTATCATAAAATGAGCAATTGCTGTATTTCAATTTTGAATTGGCAGTGTTCATTTTTTTGTTATATTTTCAATTGCTAAGTAAAATATTTTAAAAACTGCAATATCATTTGGAAAAACTTTTTTATTTCTAATAACTTTTCGTAATTTGCTATTAACAGATTCAATAGCATTTGTTGTATAAATCACTCTTTTGATTTCTGCAGGATAACTAATAAAAACCATTAAATTATCTCAATTTTTATATCATGATTTAGCAATTTGAGGATATTGTTTATTTCATTTACTTTCAAAAGATTCTAAAGCTTGCATTGCTCGTTCTTCACTACATGCACTATAAATTGGTTTTAAATCTGTAACTAGTGATTTTCTATGTTTGTATGAAACATATTTTAAACTATTTCTAATTTGATGAACTATGCATAATTGATGTTCGGTTTTAGGATAAACTGATTGTATTGCTTCTGACATTCCTGTTAAATTGTCACTACAAGCAATAAGAATATCATTTAAGCCTCGATTTTTCATTTCTGTGAAATTAGATAATCAAAACTTAGAACCTTCATTTTTACTAATTCATAAGCCTAAAACATCTTTTTTACCTTCTAAATCAACTCCTAGTACTATATAAACTGATTTGTTAATAATGCGTTTATCTTGTCGTGCTTTAACTACTATACAATCAAAATAAACAATCGGATAAACACTTTCTAATGGCCGATTTTGTCATTCTTTAACATCATCAATAACATCATCAGTAATTTGACTAATAACACTTTCACTAATATCAGCACCATGATATAACTCTTGTAACTGCATTCTAATATCTGATAAAGTCATGCCTTTGGCATATAATGAAAGAACTTGTTGATCAAAACCATCAAATCTTCTTTGTCCTTTTGCGACTATTACTGGCTCAAAATTACTATTAAGATCTCGTGGTACATTAATCTCAATTTTACCTTGTTGAGTTATTAATTTTTTTGAATTTATACCATTGCGAGCATTATCACTATTATTATGTTGATTTTTTTCATATCCTAAATAATTTTGCATTTCATAATTCAACATTTTTTCAACTAATCTTTTTGTTAATTCTTTATATAAACCTCCCCCTTTAAAAACTGTTGTTAAATCTTCAGTATTTTCTAATAATAAATCTACTGCTTTTGATATTGGATCATTATTATTAATATTTTGTTTTTTAGACATACGTAACTCACTCTTTCTATTTATTTAATTTTATTTACTAGAATTAATTAAACATAGTTATTTTTGTAAGTTACACAGATTACTAAACATTACCTAAATATAACAACTTTTTATACTTTCTGGGTTTGTCTTTATATCAAAAACCTTATTTATTTCAATAATATTATCAGCAAAATCGTTTGCTGTTTTTATTTCCTCTTGTAATTTTTTATTTGTAATAATATCATTTTTAAAATTTTTCAGTATTTCAATAAGATTATTTAAGTTTTGAAATTTATTGGCCTCTTTAGCAATAGTGTATTTTTGTTTTTCACAGATTTTAATACTGGTATCTATTCAATTTTGTAATTTTTTTCTTTTTCATTTTTGATTTGAAGTTATTAATGGTGGATTTTGATAATTGTTAATTGCATGATACATGCTTGTGTTAAAAACCATTATTCTTAATCCATTATTACTTAATTCTTGGTGAAAATATTTATTTAAGCTACCTTTATTATTTAAACGATAATTAATAGCATTATGTGTTCCGCGATCTCAATTTTTTATAATTTGTTGAAAAAAACTCAACTTTGTATTATTGGATTTATAGGTCTTTGACTTTGAAGAATAAAACATTTAACACTTCTGAAAATAATACTTTCTGATGTAGCTAGAATTGCTCCTATTAATGAGCATTTAATTTGATTTTCATTTAAGTTAGAATTTGTTAACGATAAAAAATGATTATGTATTGTTTGTCAAGAATAATTATTATGTGCCTGGAGTCCATTACTTGCTACATAACTTCCTACAAAAGGTAAAGATTGGCAAATAATATTTTCTATATTAGGATTTATTAATGTGCTATCTTCAAAATAATAATAAGTTATTTCAAAAGTAAATCCTTGTAGGTATAAAGTTTTTGAACAAAAAAATAATGGCTTTTATCCCTTTATGTACTATTTTTAAATTTTATCACATAAATGGAGATAAAAGCCTATCTAGGAAATTATCCCCACATGTATCTAAATCAAACACAAAATTATAGTTTCAAAACTAGGTATCTTATTGAATTTATATGCAGCTTCTTTTGCGTATATAGCTAACTAAATTAATGTTTACTCATAAATAATGTAAAATAATAATATGTAATTTAAACAGTTTTTGAATTTAAAAGCGCAATTCAGCAATATTTAAAATAGATTAGGAAGATTAAATGATGTCAAAACCATACAGTGAAGACTTACGAAGAAAAGTAATAGAAGCCTATGAAAGTAAAAACATGAAAATTAAAGAAATTTGTAAAGTGTTCAATATTACTAGAAAGACTTTATTCTTATGAAGAAAAAGAAAAAAAACTGGGCATATAAAACCAATTTTGAATTATCAAAAAGGACATAGCCACAAAATAAAGGATTTAGATGAATTAAAAAATTATTTAGCGCAAAATAAAGATGTTACAGTTCAAAAAGTAATTGAAAAATTTGATGATATGACTAAAGAAACAGTTTATAACTGTTTCAAAAAACTAAATTATACATATAAAAAAAACTTTTCTATATGAACAAAGAGATAAGAATAAACAAGAAGATTTTTTAAAAGAAATAACTAAAATAATGAATGAAGATTTAGTATATATTGATGAATCTGGAATTGATGATAATGAATTTTATAAATATGGTTGATCTGAAAAAGGTAAAAGATTATTTGATAATAAACCCGCATATAAAATAAAAAGAATGAGTATAATTAGTTCACTAAATAAAGGTAAATTAAAAGCCCTATGAGCATTTGAAGGACATTGCAACAGTAAAATTTTTGAATCATATGTAAAAAATATACTAATTGTAGTATTAAAGCGTGGACAAATTATAGTTTTAGATAATGCAACGTTTCATAAATCTAAATTAACACAACAATTAATTGAAAATGCTGGATGCAAACTATTATTTATTCCACCATATTCTCCTAATTTAAATCCAATTGAACATTTTTGATTTGCTATAAAACATAATATAAGAAAAATATTACCAAATTATTGACCAAATATTAAAAAAGCGATTGATTTTGTTTTTCAATATATGAGTAAACATTACTTTAGTTAACTATAAATGAATATTGTGTCTTGAAACTTTTATGTGTGTTCGGAAAGTTAGTCGGATGTGTTTTCATGCAGATTCAATCTGGTTTGTATTTACACCTGTTGATGGATGGGTTACACTTTATTGGACACTAATTACGTAGACAAGTGAACAAATTAGTTAAAAGAAAGAAATTATAATTATGGCCAATATTAACTCATATTCAGATGAATTTAAAAAACAAATAGTAGCTTTATATCAAAGTGGTAAGTCAGTGTCTTGTCTTGCTAAAGAGTACAATGTTACAAGAGCAGCTACTTATAATTGAATTAAGCAATTTACTAATTCAGGCAGTTTTAAAACCAAAGATAACCGTTCTGCTGAAGAAAACGTATTAATTGGATAAATTAAGAAAAGAATTAAAACAATTAAGAATGGAAAATGATATTTTAAAGCAAGCAGCACTAATAATAGGCAGAAAATATAAATTATTACTAAAAATAAAGTTAAATATAAAATTCGTACAATGTGTCGTTTTTTAAAAATCTCTAAATCAACATATTATTTTAATTTCAAGAAAAAAGAAGATAAAATTCAAAATAATATGTATGATGAAGTTGTTATTAGTGCTTTTAAAGAAAATAAAGAAGCTTATGGAACCAGAAGATTAAAAGTTGTTCTAAAAGAAAAGAAAATTAATTTATCAAGACGAAAAATTAAAAAAATTATGAATAAACATAATTTAATATCAAAATACACTAAATTATCATACAAAAATTATCATAATAAAGTCAATGATAGTCAAATTACTAATCTTGTTAATAGAGGCTTTAATAATAGGCTTAAAAATAAAGTTATTGTTAGTGATTTAACTTATGTTCAAGTTAATGGTAAATGAAACTATATTTGCTTATTAATCGACCTGTACAATCGCGAAATTATTTGACATAGTGTAGGTACTAAAAAAGATGCATCATTAGTATATCAAGCATTTATGTGCTCAAATCGTTGTTTAAAAAATATTCAAATATTTCATAGCGATCGCGGTAATGAATTTAATAATAAAACTATTGATAAACTTTTATTAGCCTTCAATTTTACCCGCTCTTTAAGCAAAAAAGGTTGTCCTTATTATAACGCTGTTGCTGAAGCAACTTTCAAAACAGAATTTATTAATGATAAAAATTTTACATCATTAATCAAATTAAAATTATAATTATTTGATTATATCAATTGATACAACAACATAAGAATCCACAGCACTCTAAACTACTTAACTCCCATAAAACACCCAGCACAAATGTCTACCAAAAAACAGTCCTAAAAAAGGTTGTCATTCCAATATAAAAAAATGTTATATTTTAATGGTTTTATGTCAGCATTTTTTACAAGTAATTTAGAAAGTATTATTGGTAATGGTGGTTTAATTCCCTTAAATGCTTTTACAAATGATAATGATTTTACTATTGGTAAATTATTAGGTGCTACTGCTATGACTATAGAGTAAGTGTTTATCGATGAGACCCTACTACTGGTCAGAAATTAACTATAAAAGAACAAATAAGTACAGTTGATTTATCACAAAAGAAAAATAATAAAGTGTAACCCATCCAAAGTTTATATTTTAGCAGAAGATACTGAATTTTTAGATATTGCTTCACCATTTACAAATGAAGATAAAGATTTTCAATGAAATCCTACAAGTAATGGAGTTATAATCTTGAAAAATTGCATTTAAACCTTCACTATCAGCAATATTACCAATATCATTTAATTTAATAATAATAGGTGTAAATCAGTTTTTAGAATTAGTATAATTTAATCCTAAATATTTATTTGAATATATTGCATTCATATTAAAATTAAAATTAAATGTGATACTTTCATAATCATCTTTAGACATATTCCGTAAATAAATTTAATCAATTGTCAATAATAATATTTATAAATTTTTTAGTGTTAATAATTATAGAAGTTAATATTTTTAAAAAAAAACTTTAAAAATAAATTTATATTTCAAACACAAAAATTGTTAATATTATTTTTATATTAACTTGATAAAAATTTAAATTTTTAAAAAAATATTAAAAATATTTTTTTATTTTAATGGTTTTGTTTTATTAAAAATTTCACAAAGTAAGTTAAATCTTAAGTACATAAGTCTAAATATACTTTTTCTACATTTATTTATTAAAATTTTGAATCTTTTTAATCAAGCAAAAACATGTTCAAATTTAATTCTAATTTTTGAAATAATTTTATTGTAGATTTTTTCTTGTTTAGTTAATTTTTTATTTTTAGTTTTTTTAATTGGTAATATAGTATTTTTATAAATATTTTGTATTCCTTGATATCCCAAATCACCAATAATTATTGTTTTTTCTGAAAATTCAAGATTTGAATTTTTTAATATTTGAAAATCATGTACTTTTCCATTATCAGCAAAAATATCAACAATTTTTTTATTAAAAAGTCATATATAATTTGAAATTTTATAGAAAACATTCAACTTTTACCAGAAAAATATTCTAACTGTAGTTTTTTTAGTTGATCTTTCAATTTCAATTTCAGTTGAATCAATTAAATAAAATTGAAATTCATTTAAATCTTCTTGTTTTTTCTCAATTTTTGATTTATATTTTGTTTTTAAAAACTGATAATCTTTGTCATCACTAAGTTTATTTTCTACTCAAGTAATATTTCGAAAACAACTTGATGCACTCATTTTATATTTAATACTCATTTGGAAAAAGTATAATATTCTTTTCAGTATACTAAAGTCATCATCAATCTTTCTTCAACTGAAAGTTTATATTTTCTACCTTTAGTTTTTTTAAATTTTCTATTTCAATTAATTTTGTTAACATTTCATCAAAATGAAAACGTTTTATACCAAAATATCTATAAAATTGTTCATTTTTTAATTTTTTTAAATTTTCAAAATTCATTTTTATCAACACCTTATTAATTTATTAATAAAGAAATTATAAAATAAATTTTAAATTATTAATTGACTTTTAAAAAATTTATTTACGGAATATGTCTAATGTTTACTTATAAATAATGTAAAATAATAATATGTAATTTAAACAGTTTTTGAATTTAAAAGTACAATTCAGCAATATTTAAAATAGATTAGGAAGATTAAATTATGCCAAAACCATACAGTGAAGACTTACGAAGAAAAGTAATAGAAGCCTATGAAAGTAAAAAACATGAAAATTAAAGAAATTTGTAAAGTGTTCAATATTACTAGAAAGACTTTATTCTTATGAAGAAAAAGAAAAAAAGAAACTGGGCATATAAAACCAATTTTGAATTATCAAAAAAAACATAGCCACAAAATAAAGGATTTAGATGAATTAAAAAATTATTTAGCGCAAAATAAAGATGTTACAGTTCAAAAAGTAATTGAAAAATTTGATGATGTGACTAAAGAAACAGTTTATAACTATTTCAAAAAACTAAATTATACATATAAAAAAACTTTTCTATATGAACAAAGAGATAAAAATAAACAAGAAGATTTTTTAAAAGAAATAGCTAAAATAATGAATGAAGATTCAGTATATATTGATGAATCTGGAATTGCTGATAATGAATTTTATAAATATGGTTGATCTGAAAAAGGTAAAAGATTATTTGATAATAAACCCGCATATAAAATAAAAAGAATGAGTATAATCGGTTCACTAAATAAAGTTAAAAAATTAAGGTAATGTTTAGTAATCTGTGTAACTTACAAAAATAACTATGTTTAATTAATTCTAGTAAATAAAATTAAATAAATAGAAAGAGTGAGTTACGTATGTCTAAAAAACAAAATATTAATAATAATGATCCAATATCAAAAGTAGTAGATTTATTACTAAAAAATAATGAAGATTTAACAACATTTTTTAAAGAGGGAGGCTTATATAAAGAATTAACAAAAAGATTAGTTGAAAAAATGTTGAATTCTGAAATGCAAAATTATTTAGGATATGAAAAAAATCAACATAATAATAGTGATAATGCTCGCAATGGTATAAGTTCAAAAAAATTAATAACTCAACAAGGTAAAATTGAGATTAATGTACCACGAGATCGTAATAGTAATTTTGAGCCAGTAATAGTTGCAAAAAGACAAAGAATATTTGATGGTTTTGATCAACAAGTTCTTTCGTTATATGCCAAAGGCATGACTTTATCAGATATTAGAATGCAGTTACAAGAGTTATATCATGGTGCTGATATTAGCGAAAGTGTTATTAGCCAAATTACTGATGATGTTATTGATGATGTTAAAGCATGACAAAATCGGCCATTAGAAAGTGTTTATCCGATTGTTTATTTTGATTGTATAGTAGTTAAAGTACGACAAGATAAAAGCATTATTAACAAATCAGTTTATATAGCACTAGGAGTTGATTTAGAAGGTAAAAAAGATATTTTAGGTTTATTAATTAGTGAAAATGAAGGTTCTAAGTTTTGATTATCTAATTTCACAGAAATGAAAAATCGAGGCTTAAATGATATTCTTATTGTTTGTAGTGACAATTTAGCAGGAATGTCAGAAGCAATACAATCAGTTTATCCTAAAACCGAACATCAATTATGCATAGTTCATCAAATTAGAAATAGCTTAAAATATGTTTCATACAAACATAGAAAATCACTAGTTACAGATTTAAAACCAATTTATAGTGCATGTAGTTAAGAACAAGCAATGCAAGTTTTAGAATCTTTTGAAAGTAAATGAAATAAACAATATCCTCAAATTGCTAAATCATGATATAAAAATTGAGATAATTTAATGGTTTTTATTAGTTATCCTGCAGAAATCAAAAGAGTGATTTATACAACAAATGCTATTGAATCTGTTAATAGTCAATTATGAAAAGTTATTAGAAATAAAAAAGTTTTTCCAAATGATATGGCAGTTTTTAAAATATTTTACTTAGCAATTGAAAATATAACAAAAAAATGAACAACGCCCATTCAAAATTGAAATACAGCAATTGCTCATTTTATGATAAAATTTGAATATAGAATTAATATAAACTAGTAACTTTGTAAAAAGATACACAGATTTTTAAAAAGTCTCTTTTTTTCATATCCTAAATAATTTTGCATTTCAGAATTCAACATTTTTTCAACTAATCTTTTTGTTAATTCTTTATATAAACCTCCCTCTTTAAAAACTGTTGTTAAATCTTCAGTATTTTCTATTAATAAATCTACTGCTTTTGATATTGGAACATTATTATTAATATTTTGTTTTTTAGACATACGTAACTCACTCTTTCTAGTTATTTAATTTTATTTACTAGAATTAATTAAACATAGTTATTTTTGTAAGTTACACAGATTACTAAACATTACCTATTTTTTTAAAAATATTAACTTCTATAATTATTAACGCTAAAAAATTTATAAATATTATTATTGACAATTGATTAAATTTATTTACGGAATATGTCTAATGAAAGAACTTGTTGATCAAAACCACCAAATCTTCTTTGTCTTTTTGCAACTATTACTGGCTCAAAATTACTATTACGATCTTGTGGTACATTAATCTCAATTTTGCCTTGTTGGGTTATTAATTTTTTTGAATTTATACCATTACGAGCATTATCACTATTATTATGTTGATTTTTTTCATATCCTAAATAATTTTGCATTTCAGAATTCAACATTTTTTCAACTAATCTTTTTGTTAATTCTTTATATAAACCTCCCTCTTTAAAAACTGTTGTTAAATCTTCAGTATTTTCTAGTAATAAATCTACTGCTTTTGATATTGGACCATTATTATTAATATTTTTTTTAGACATAAGTAACTCACTCTTTCTATTTATTTAATTTTATTTACTAGAATTAATTAAACATAGTTATTTTTGTAAGTTACACAGATTAATAAACATTACCATGCAAACTATTATTTCTTCCGCCATATTCTCCTAATTTAAATCCAATTGAACATTTTTGATTTGCTATAAAACATAATATAAGAAAAATATTACCAAATTATTGACCAAATATTAAAAAAGAGATTGATTTTGTTTTTCAAGATATGAGTAAACATTACTTTAGTTAGCTATAAATAAAAAATTTACTGATGATAGTTACCAAATTAGAATTTTTGAAAAATACATTTCAATACCTAAAAAATTTTGTTTTTTAGACAAAAATAAAAAAAACTACTTAATTGGTATTAAACCAAATTACATTTATAATTGCTATGACGCACAAAAAAACTGAAAAGAAAAAATCAGTGGCAAAGATTTAATTAAAAAATATAACCTAAAAGGTTTACATTTTTTAACTGTTGAAAATCAACGATTTAAAAACATGCAACAATCAAATCCATTTTTAATGCAATTTAAAAATGCACAAGAAAGCATGTAATGACATAAAAAACAAGTTGCAAAAGAAAAAGAACAATTCAAAAAATATTTGCTATCTTTACAAAAAAATAAAGATAGCAAAGTATCTGAAAACAATTTAAAAAATAGTAATAACATATCAAACACATATCAATCTACTAATTATCAGCAACGAAAGCTCGACATAAAAAAAATAACTGAAGAATTGGACAAACCAATTTTCAGTTAAAAACTACCATTTTGCTCAAAGACACAACGCATAGGAAAGCAAAAGTGTCTTCAACTAAATAATAACACAGTTTTAAATAAAAATATTTTTCACGATGTTTTTATTTTTATTTTTCGATTTTCCTAACAATGCTATTCACAATGTATTTAACAATACTATTCACAAAAAAATAAATTTCTTTTTTTGTATTTTTTTTCTGATAATATCATATAATATTATTAAGTTTTTAATAAGTATTAAAACTTAATAAAAATTACGAATTAATATATTACCAACAAGCATTAAGCCGAAAACTCGTGCTGTCAACATCGTTGGGAGTGCGGGTTTTCGGCTTAATGCTTGTTGGTAATATATTCTTTATTTTTCTTTTCTTTCTAGCGGTAAAGATAAAGCAAAATAAAGAACCAAACAAAAAGAAAAGAAACCGCTATACCTAATTTAAAGAAAATAAAATTAAGGAGAAACTGTTATGAAGAAAAAAATTAGATTTTTTTTAAATTATATTTTAGTTAGTGCAACGATAATCAATGTTTCTGCTTGTAGATGAGGATGTACTAATGATAATTATGATTGATCTGATGAAACTGAACAAGATATTTCTGGTGATTATATTGTTCCTGACATAAATAACAGAGCCAGTAAAATAATAAGTGATCGTTTAAATTTTTTTGGGATAGATACTAGTAATGTGAAAAATTGATATTTAACAAGTTCAGAAAACTGATTTAATAAAAGTAATAAAAAATGAGAATTCATTAATAATTTAGAAGAAAAAATTAAATATAAAGCAAATGAAAAGTCAATTCATGAATTTAATGATTTGGAAAACAATAAAGATAGTTTTAATGATTTTAATGATTTACAAACACAAATAAATGATACTTATCTTAATACAACTCAAAAAGTAAATATAAATTTTGAAGATTTATTTCAAAAAATAAATATTTTAACAAAATATAAAAATGAAATTAAAAATGAAATTCTTAAATTTTATAATGTCTTTTCAAAATTATATGGAAAAAATAATGTATTAAAATTAGTTTACAAAATTGATTATGACAAATTATTAGATAAAAATCACATAGCAGCACAAACCAAAGGTTTAAAATTTTGAAAATTTGAACCTAATTATGGTTATTATTTAAATTGCATTCAAATGATAAGTCTTAGTAATGTAGTTTTTTCTAATGAAACTGCAATTAAAAATTACATTTTTGGTTTTTGATCAAGTAAAAATATTGTTCATTCATTAGTTCATGAATATGGTCATGCTTTAAGTAATTTTTTATCATTAGATTTAAAAGGAAGACAAAATATTAATTATTTTGTTGATAATCAAGATACTTATTTTTATAAATCATTACAAATTTCACAAAATAATTATAGTCAGCAATTAAACAGCCCAGAAAAATATATGATTTCATCACTAGCAAATGGTACCAAAATAAATGACCCAATTTATCAAAAATTATTTTCTTATGCTATTGTAAGAAGTAATTATGGAAGAACATCAATTAATGAACTGTTTGCAGAAGGATTTGCACAATGAATTGAAACACCTGAAAATCAGCGTAATATTGCATGAGAAAAATTAGATAAATTTTTTAGAATTGATTTACCAAAAATTTTAAAATCTTAAAAAATATTATAAAGTGAAAGTTGTTAAAATTTCATAAAAAATGGTTCATAACTAATGTTTGATGAATATTTTTATATTCAAAATCAAAACATCGATAAAATCAGCAAATATGAGCCAAATAAAGGCATATACCAAAAAAGGAGTACAAAACAATGGGTGAATTAGAAAAAATACTATTTATTATAAATCGTTGGGGATATTTAAATTTAGAACAAATTGCTTTGTTATTAAATAAAAATATCAAAACTATTCAACTACAAAAAGAACAATTATTAAAATTAAAAATGCTTAATGTAGATACATTACCAAAGAAAAATTATTTTACTTTAACAAGTAAAGCACAAAGCCATTTAGGAAGAGAACACAAAAAAAGCATTCAAGTCAATTATTATGAACTAGTTCACCAAAATTTACTTATTAAATGACTTTGCAAACAAAATGACATACTTTCTTATAAAACTGAACGTGAACTAAAAATGGAAAATGGAAATCTTAATGCTTACCCTGATTTACTTATTACTAAAAATGATAATACTGAAATTTATGTAGAACTTGAATTAACTAGAAAATCACCAGAACGCTTTAAAACAAAATTAATTAATAGTCGACAATGACTTGTTGATGGTGGTAAAATTCACTGAATTACAAATTCACAAACAATTGCCAATTGAATCGAAAACCAAATCAACACCATTGAAACATATCCTAAACAACACAACTATGAAATTATAAATAATAATGTATACTAAATGTAAACATTTTAAAAAAGGAGAATTATAAATGAAAATGATTACTTTTGCAAACTCAAAAGGTGGAGTGGGAAAAACAACTTTAACAGTTGGTGTAGCGCCCACGTTAGCATAATTAGTAAAAAAATTTTATTATTTGATATTGACGCACAGGGCAATTTAAGTTCTGTGTTTCTTAACAAAGATTTTTTAACAAAAGATTTTTTGTCTTATTGATTTAATTCAGAAATTACTGAAAATCAACTAAAGACTACAATAGAAAAAACAAATTATAAAAATATTGATATAGTACCTTGTTATACAAAATTAATGACACAGACTATTAAATCATTAACAAATGATGTTGCAAGTGATTTTGTACTTAAAAACAATATAAAAAAAATCGAAAAACATTTAAACACTAATTATGACTATGTTTTTTTTGATATTAATCCAACAACAACAATTATTACTACTAATGTTTTTTATCTGTAGATGAAATTATAGTAACCGTATCACCTCATAAATTTAGTTTCAATGGTATTGAAAGATTTTTTAGTGATTATAACTGATATTTGGATAAATGAAAAAAATAGGTTTAACATTAAATAATAATATGAATGCAATTGTTTTAAATAATGTTCATAAAAATAAAACTCACGCTGTTTTTGTGGAAAAATTAGAAAATTATAATTTAAGAAATATAATACTAAAAACTAAAATTCCCTCATCTATTGCTTTAGAAAAACATACTATGATTTCAAGTCCAACTATTACTGATAAAAGTCCATTTTGACTTCTTACAAAATAATTAATACAAAAAAATATTTTTTAATTTATGTTTACAAAAAGTAAACATAATATCATTTATTTTGTATATTTTGATAAATTTTAAATAATAATGTATACTAAATGTAAACATTTTAAAAAAGGAGAAAATATGGCCAAAAAAATAAAAAATCATTTTTTAGAAAATATTACTTTTGATGAAAGTCCCCAAATTCATTAAAAGTAAATAAAGAGAGTAAAGATGAATCGAAAATTTTTGAAAAATTTTTAAGTCAAAAACTTATTCAAGAAAAAGAAAAAAGACTAACAATTCATTTATCTAGTTATCAGCCTATAGAAAATATGCTTGCTGAAACGCAAAAACAAGGATTAAAAGTAACAAGAAGTACTATCTACAGAAATGCTGTAATGGAAATTTATCAAAAATGAAATAAAACTAAATAACCATGATTTCAAAAAAACAAGCATATGAAGAACTTATTGAAGAAATATTATAAAATAATAGTATACATTTAAATTTAAGGAGGCAAAAATCTATGAAGAAATTATTAAGTATACTAGGGGCAATAACTTTAATCGGAACAACAAGTACAAGTGTTATTGCTTGTGGTGGAAGAAACGAACCATCACCAACGTCAGATACAAGAACTGATTTAAATACAGTTATTATTAAAAATGAATTAGGTATTATTTACATTGGTCAATTGGACAAAACAAATAAAACTGAAATTTTAAAAGCTATTAAAGATAAAAATAAAGAAGCAATTGATCTAACCGAAGATGATTTTGATTTTGAATATAGTCCAACTGCAACAACTGCTACAATAATTGGTAAAAATAATTATGAAGGAAAAGTTTCTTTCAATTTTACTATTAGTATGTTTAAAAATATTAATAATAGTGGTATACCTCAACATATCACAATTGAAAGAATTTTAAAAATCAACAATCTAATTTATGTTTCAACAAATTATAGAGATAATAAAAATGTTTATAAATCAACTGATGGTTCTACATTTACAGCATTAGCAGGAACAAGTGGTTCAATTTGAAGTTTAGCAGTAGATAGTAATAATAATGTTTATGCCGGAAGTTATAATGGTAATGTTTATAAATCAACTGATGGTTATGCATTTACAGCATTAACAGGAACAAGTGGTTCAATTTGAAGTTTAGCAGTAGATAGTAATAATGGCAATGTTTATGCTGGAAGTTATAATGGTAATGTTTATAAATCAACTGATGGTTCTACATTTACAGCATTAGCAGGAACAAGTGGTTCAATTAGAAGTTTAGCAGTAGATAGTAATAATAATGTTTATGCTGGAAGTTATAATGGTAATGTTTATAAATCAACTGATGGTTCTACATTTAAAGCATTAACAGGAACAAGTGGTTCAATTAGAAGTTTAGCAGTAGATAGTAATAATAATGTTTATGCTGGGAGTGATAATGGTAATGTTTATAAATCAACTGATGGTTCTACATTTACAGCATTAACAGGAACAAGTGGTTCAATTTGAAGTTTAGCAGTAGATAGTAATAATGGCAATGTTTATGCTGGGAGTGATAATGGTAATGTTTATAAATCAACTGATGGTTCTACATTTACAGCATTAACAGGAACAAGTGGTTCAATTTGAAGTTTAGCAGTAGATAGTAATAATGGCAATGTTTATGCAGCTGGAAGAGCTGATGAAAAACCATCACTTTTTATAAGTGAAAGATTATAGTAAGAAAATTTTAGGAGGGATATTATGAACAAAAAAGAATTAGTAAAAGCAATAAGTAATGAAATTAGTTTGAATCAAAAAGATGTTGAAAAGTGCATTGATAAACTTTCAGAAATAATTATCGCTAAAAATTCAATTGGTTAATTTGTTGATATTTCAAATCTTGGAAAATTCATGATTGTTAAAAAGAATGCAAGAACTGTTAGAAATCCTAAAAATGGTCAAACTTTACAAATGAGTGAACATTACTCGCCAAAATTTCAACCCAAATCTATTTATAAACAAACTATTAAAACAGCAATCATTCAAAAAGAAACTGAGGTAAAAACGAATGTTTAATAAATTAAAAGAAAAATTTAAAAATAGAAAGTGTAAAAATGGTTCGTGTGAAAATAAAAATAAACCAGTTGCAAAGTCAGAATTTGAAAATAAAAACGAAACTGAACATAATTAAATATTTAGTTTTTTTTAAATATTTTAATTCATTTAAATACTAATTTACGATACAATTATCTAGTTACTGGTGTGGTCTGGCGATGGCACTAGTAACGATTATATTTAATTAAAGTTTAATATTATATTTGCAATTTTAATTAAATGTGATAAATTAAAGGTATAAAAATTAAATACTAAGTATTAGGTACATCGCCAAAATTAAGACCTATCTAGTTTTTTTATTTACATCTTTCTTTTAGTTAGTAAATTTAAAAAATAAACATGTTGCAACCTATTACTTTGGTTGTAATTTTTATTTTTGAAAATTTTATTTGAAAGGAAGATTTTTTATGAAATGTAATTATTGTCATAGAAGACCAACTATTGTAGTAAAAACAGCTCATGAAGCAGTAAATTTTGATATGTACTTATGTAATGCTCATAGCAAAGAAGAAATTGTTTATTTAAATAGCAAA
Source organism: Spiroplasma ixodetis (assembly GCF_040369795.1). GTDB lineage: Bacteria > Bacillota_I > Bacilli_A > Mycoplasmatales > VBWQ01 > Spiroplasma_E > Spiroplasma_E ixodetis_B. Next base: position 151,991 of record NZ_AP028955.1, on the reverse strand, counting down.
TATAAAAGTAAATTAGATGAAAATAATGCAGTTATCAAATAATGAGCAAGAGATTCTATTGACTTATCAAAATTGATTAAAAGAAAATAATTTAAGTGATAAATGTAATGTTTATTTTATTGAAGAAAATTCTATACTAGTTTTTCAAACATGAAATTTACAAGAAATGATTAGCGAAACTATTTGATTAAAAACTGATAATGAAAAATGACAGTTTTATATTAAAAATTTAAGTGAAAAAATAAATAAATTATTTTTATTAAGTGAAGTTATAGAAATTGAGAAAAAATTTGTAATTAAAACTTTTAAAAAAAGGTACGATTTGTAAACACCATTTAACAAGGTATAATTAACTTGCTTGTGTGGTATTCAATGAAAATGATATTAGGGAGAACGTTATGCAAAAAATATTAAATTTAATAACACTTTCAACGTTAACTACAGTTTTTCCAACTCCTTTGCTTTCTAACATATTACTGATAGAAAAGGTAAAACAAGATGTTGGAAAAACTAATTCAAATAATGAATATGTGCCATTAAGAGCAATAACTAGACTAAAAAAAACTATTTTTTCACTTGCAATTGATGGTGATGGAACTATATGAGCAATAATTGATTCAAAAGTTAACAAAAGTACTGATAATGGAAAAACCTTCAATAAGGTAATTAATGGTTTTCCAATTGGCACATATACAAGTAGTGTAAATTCTTTAACAATTGATATAAACGGAACAATTTGAGTTGCAACTACAAATTATGAAGGGCTATATAAATCAACAGATAACGGAAAAACCTTTCAACAAATCAAAATAAAAGGATTTCCTAGTTCTCAAATAGATAAAATTGCAGTTTCTCAAAATGGTGATATTTATGCTAGTAAACAAGATTATATTTATAAGTATATTGACAATGGAAAAAACTTTGAAAAATTTTATTCTTTTCAATTTTTAAATCAAATTAAAACTATGAATATACAAAATAACGGAACAATTTGAGTAGGAACAAATAAAGGATTATATGTGTTTTCTGCTGGTATAGATACCCCAACAAAACTTAATGATCGAAATATATTAGCAATTGATATTGACAAAACAAATACCATTTATTTTGGTATGGATGATAGTTTATATAATTTTTCTGCTGGTTCAGATACTCCAACGAAAATTGATGGAATAAATGACGCAGTCTCTTCAATTACATTTGACAAACTTGACAATGTTTATTTTGAAACATATACCAATATTTTAAATATTTTACAAACTGCTTTGTCGTGAACCAAAGAAAAAAGTCAGTTTAATTTAATTGATAGCACTAAGAAGAAAATTTGAACACGAAATGATTTACTTACTGTTGATGGGGAATTAAATATTGAAATAAAAAATAACAACATTGATAAGGTCTTATTTGATAATGTCTTGCAAACACAAACAGCTAAACAATGAAACATCAATGTCAAACCCAAAACTAGCGAAAAAGACCATAATTTACAAGTAATTTTTATTTTGGACGGAAAACAATATACTAGTCAAATTATTGTCTCTATGCAAGCCAAAATTGACCCACCAATTCCTCCAAAACAAGAAAATTTAAGTGATGTAATTAAATTTGATATCGATAACAAATTAGGAAATATTTTAGATAACAATAATGAAACTATCATTTCAGCAATTACTCAAAAAAATTCTCGCATTATTGATTTTTCACAAATTGAAATTGAGAAAAAAGATATGCATTCTGCAACATTAACTGCCAAAAAAGATAGTAAAAGTTATCAAGGTTCAGTTGTGGTTAAATATAATGTTGTACCAGCAACAGTTGTTGATTTAAAAATTGATTTAAAACCAACATAATCACCATCAACACAAGTTGATATTGATTATGTTGGACAAATTGATAAAACCATTATTACAAACCCAGTTAATTCATTCTACTATGCAAATAGTGAAAGTAAAATCGCAATGAAAAAACCAACTGCAAGTAGTGTCATAACTGGATTTGTATATGGTGCTGATAATCAATGAAATAAAACATCACAAAACATAACAATCGACCCAACCAATGGCATTGTTTTAGATGGTTCACAATTATCAACAAACAACGGAAAATATGTTATTGAATTGCAAGATAATTTAGGAAATCATAACAATATTTATTTACAAATTGCTCCAAAACAAGAAATTGCAAATTATTTTGATACAGATAATGGCAAACAATTTGAAAAGTGAGCAAAAGCAAATGGACACGATAATATTCATGGATATTCTGTTCGCCAACTAAATATATTGTTTGAAGAAAGCAAATCATGAATTAAACAAGCAAATGATAATCAACTAGTTAATGCTGTTGCTGATTGATTTAAAACCAAAGGTAAAGTGGCTTCAAAACAAATAATTTCAAAAGAACAAATTGTTGAACAATTAAAACAACAAATACCAAAGACTATCACAATTGATAAATTTGATACAAGCAATTATGATTTAAATAAAGTTGCTTTTGAAATTAAAGGCATACAATTTCAAACAAATGAGAAATTTGAAATTGTTATTAAATATGGTTCTGAAAAATCAAATAGTTTTATATTACAAATTCAAAATAATAACCCACCAAACAATGACAAAAAAGGATTAACGTTCTTAGCTATTATTGGTATTGTTGTTGGCAGTTTATTAGGATTACTATTTCTTGGTTGATTATTAAAAAAATTTGTAATTACACCATTTATTTTAGAACCAATGCGTAAGAAAAAATCTGAAGCTTTCCAACGTCAAACTAAAAAAGACATTGCCCAAATGAAAGCTGATGAAGCCGAAGAAGAAACAAAAAGAAAAGGAAAAAAATAAAATGAACTGAACAATATTTTTTGCAATTATTATTCTTTTATTTATTTTTTTCAAACCAATACTATGGTTATTAAGAAAAATAATGTTTCTTTTGGGTTGTATATTTGGTTTTTGCAAAGGATTGCTTGATTTAAAAAACAAGAAATTTAAAAAAGACAGGAAAGTAGATGATATACATGATGATGTTAGCAACAAATAGTAATTTACAAGATGTTGGAAACAAAATTATTACAATAGGAATGCCAATTTTAATCAGTTTAGCGAGGCTTTTTAAAAATCTGTGTATCTTTTTACAAAGTTACTAGTTTAGATTAATTCTATCTTCGAATTTTATCATAAAATGAGCAATTGCTGTATTTCAATTTTGAATGGGCGTTGTTCATTTTTTTGTTATATTTTCAATTGCTAAGTAAAATATTTTAAAAACTGCCATATCATTTGGAAAAACTTTTTTATTTCTAATAACTTTTCGTAATTGACTATTAACAGATTCAATAGCATTTGTTGTATAAATCACTCTTTTGATTTCTGCAGGATAACTAATAAAAACCATTAAATTATCTCAATTTTTATATCATGATTTAGCAATTTGAGGATATTGTTTATTTCATTTACTTTCAAAAGATTCTAAAGTTTGCATTGCTTGTTCTTCGCTACATGCACTATAAATCGGTTTTAAATCTGTAACTAGTGATTTTCTATGTTTGTATGAAACATATTTTAAACTATTTCTAATTTGATGAACTATGCATAATTGATGTTCGGTTTTAGGATAAACTGATTGTATTGCTTCTGACATTCCTGTTAAATTGTCACTACAAGCAATAAGAATATCATTTAAGCCTCGATTTTTCATTTCTGTGAAATTAGATAATCAAAACTTAGAACCTTCATTTTCACTAATTCATAAACCTAAAACATCTTTTTACCTTCTAAATCAACTCCTAGTGCTATATAAACTGATTTGTTAATAATGCGTTTATCTTGTCGTACTTTAACTACTATACAATCAAAATAAACAATCGGATAAACACTTTCTAATGGCCGATTTTGTCATGCTTTAACATCATCAATAACATCATCAGTAATTTGACTAATAACACTTTCGCTAATATCAGCACCATGATATAACTCTTGTAACTGCATTCTAATATCTGATAAAGTCATGACTTTGGCATATAATGAAAGAACTTGTTGATCAAAACCATCAAATCTTCTTTGTCTTTTTGCAACTATTACTGGCTTAAAATTACTATTACGATCTCGTGGTACATTAATCTCAATTTTACCTTGTTGGGTTATTAATTTTTTTGAACTTATACCATTGCGAGCATTTTCACTAGTATTATGTTGATTTTTTTCATATCCTAAATAATTTTGCATTTCAGAATTCAACATTTTTTCAACTAATCTTTTTGTTAATTATTTATATAAACCTCCCTCTTTAAAAACTGTTGTTAAATCTTCAGTATTTTCTAGTAATAAATCTACTGCTTTTGATATTGGATCATTATTATTAATATTTTGTTTTTTAGACATAAGTAACTCACTCTTTCTGGTTATTTAATTTTATTTACTAGAATTAATTAAACATAGTTATTTTTGTAAGTTACACAGATTACTAAACATTACCTCTTTACGTTCAGTTGATGAATTTATCGTTCACCCAAGCAACCTTAAAACCCTTAAAATTGGTGAATGCTATTTTAAAACCACTCTTCCAATCGGAGAAACGTTTATTAAAAAAATTAAAATCATAAATAATGAATAACTATCTAAATAATAAACATAAATTATTTATGATATAATAATAACAATAAAAAAAGATTTAGTAGCTCATATCTACTAAACCTATGTACCTAAATAAATGTGACCAAACATTTACAAAGGGTTAATAATTATGTAAACACAATAAAAGGTGTTTGTGTGAATAGGTTTAGTAAAATAATTACTTCTTATTCACTTTTTTATTTATATTTAAAAATTACAAAACATATTACCTTTTATTATTATTTATTTCACAGACAGGAGCATATAATTATGCAAGTAAAACAAAATAATAATCAAGTAAAAACATTTAATCAGTTAAATATTGCAAAAGATATTTATAATTTTTTTATACCTAAAAATAATATATAGCTAACTAAAGTAATGTTTACTCATATCTTGAAAAACAAAATCAATCGCTTTTTTAATATTTTGTCAATAATTTGGTAATATTTTTCGGTAATGTTTAGTAATCTGTGTCACTTAGTGATTTTACAACTAAATTTATTTAAAAAACACAGTTTTTAGGAAAGTCCCTATTTTTCTTATATTATGTTTTATAGCAAATCAAAAATGTTCAATTGGATTTAAATTAGGAGAATATGGCGGAAGAAATAATAGTTTGCATACAGCATTTTCAATTAATTGTTGTGTTAATTTAGATTTATGAAACGTTGCATTATCTAAAACTATAATTTGTCCACGCTTTAATACTGGAATTAGTATATTTTTTACATATGATTCAAAAATTTTACTGTTGCAATGCCCTTCAAATGCTCATAGGGCTTTTAATTTACCTTTATTTAGTGAACCTATTATAATCATTCTTTTTATTTTATATGCTGGTTTATTATCAAATAATCTTTTACCTTTTTTCAGATCAACCATATTTATAAAATTCATTATCATCAATTCCGGATTCATCAATATATACTAAATCTTCATTCATTATTTTAGCTATTTATTTTAAAAAATATTCTTGTTTATTTTTATCTCTTTGTTCATATAGAAAATTTTTTTTATATGTATAATTTAGTTTTTTGAAATAGTTATAAACTGTTTCTTTGGTCATATCACCAAATTTTTCAATTACTTTTTGAACTGTAACATCTTTATTTTACGCTAAATAATTTTTTAATTCATCTAAATCCTTTATTTTGTGGCTATGTCTTTTTTGATAATTCAAAATTGGTTTTATATGCCCAGTTTCTTTTTTTATTTTTCTTCATAAGAAAAAAGTCTTTCTAGTAATATTGAACACTTTACAAATTTCTTTAATTTTTATGTTTTTACTTTCATATGCTTCTATTACTTTTCTTCGTAAGTATTCACTGTATGGTTTTGGCATAATTTAATCTTCCTAATATATTTTAAATATTGCTGAATTGTAATTTTAAATTCAAAAACTGTTTAAATTACATATTATTATTTTACATTATTTATGAGTAAACATTACTTTAGTTAGATATAAATTATCTTGAAAATTTAATGAAGTTTTTAATCATTCTTTAAAATTAGTAAATCCAGTAGGTTTTGCATCCATAATATTATAAAATGTTGTTTCTGGATGACTACTTGTTGTTATTTTATCATTTATACCGGCAAGCAAACCACCATTATTTTTAATATCAGTTGTAAATAAATCATTATTACCAGCAATAAATAATCTTCTTGAAGCAAATACTTTACTTTCGAATATTTCTTCTGTTCCTTGTTGAATAGGTTCTTGACATTGAAGAATAGGTCTTCCATAATAATAACAACTTGATAATAATTCTAATCCATAACTTTGCCTATGACTATAACGTACACCAATATCACGCATTAAAGTACGATTTAAAGTTGCTTTTCCTTGTTGAATAGTAAGAAAAGCATAACCACTACCCGGGCTTGCATATTGTACAAAATCAAGTGTATTTTGACCACTACTAATTACTCTATCATTTAAACTACTAAAAGTTAAAACTTGCATACTAAATGCACCATTATAAGGACTATAATAATTTGTTACATTTGAAATATATAATAATTGTCTATCTTGATTTTTTCCACTATTACCACCAATATTTTCATTTTCATCATTAAATAAAACAAAAAATTGTAAATAATCATCAATTGTAATATGTTCTTCAAACATTACTAAAGTATATTGTCTTTTAGTTTGTAGTGTTTTAAATATTTGATTATTTGGTAAATTACTAAAATCAACACCACTTGTATCCTCAATTAAATAAGCATTTCAATAATCACCTATTTTATATTGTTTTGTATAAAATTCATATTGTCCACTAGGTTTATGAGTTGTAGGGTCAATAATTCCTCTATTTTTTTGATATATTTTTGTATTATTTTTTCAAATACAAACAACTGGATTATTACCAGTTAAAATTAATTCATATTGTCCAAAATCACTTATTTTACATTATTTATGAGTAAACATTACCAGTTAGCTATACTTGACAATGAGTAACTGGTAATGGTGTTAAATAATTACTATCTAAAATAATATTATTATTTTCATCTAATGCTGGTAATGCAACTGGGTCAGCAGGGGCGCCCAATTGTACATATTGATTAATTGCTAATCCACTATGTGCTAATTTATCATTTAATGAACTAAAAGTACATTGAATATATGCTAATTCTTTATTTTCATTATTATAAGTTTTACTAGCAACTTCAAGAATATATCATTGTCTATCAACTTTAATTGATTTATCAGTATTTATAACTTTATTAATTTCTGGAATCATATATAACTTATATAAATTTGAAACAATATTATTAATAAAACTAAAATTCTTTTTTTCATTTGGAATATTAATAACTACATTTTTAATTGCTTGTTCTTGAATGAAACTATTATCATTGGGAGTTGCTGAATAAGTAATACCTAATTGGTCACTTAAAATATTTCCATAAAATACATCACCAATTTGTAATTGTTTATATGCTTCATCTGGATTATCTTTATTTTGAATAGGATAATAAGAATGGTCTCATACTGCTTGTATTGCTTTTCTTCCAGTAAAGATTTTACTAAATGAAGTATAATCATTAGGAATACTAGTTGGTTGTTTATAGCCAGTTTCTGTTGAATTTATAGCACCTAAAATAATAGTAAAAGGACATACACGAAATTGTAAATCTTTATTTTGTGTAAAATCTTTTTCAATTTCCCCAGTTGATTTTCAAACTGTTTTAATTAATTGATGATTTATTTTCGGTATCATTTTTAGTTTATCCTAAAAAAGTATTATTAAATTCAATTTATTCTTTTTGATATTTTCTATTTTCATCAATAATTTGTTGTGCTTCTTCTTCGCTAACAACATAACGCTTAACAATAATTCTTTTAATATTAGTAATTCCTAATCTTAATTCTGCTTCATCAATTTCAAGTGATTTTAATCTATCTGTAATAGTATTTTCTTTAATTTCAAATGTTCATTTAGATTTATAACTAACTAAAGTAATGCTTACTCATATCTTGAAAAACAAAATCAATAGCTTTTTTAATATTTGGTTAATAATTTGGTAATATTTTTCTTATATTATGTTTTATAGCAAATAAAAAATGTTCAATTGGATTTAAATTAGGAGAATATGGTGGAAGAAATAATAGTTTGCATCCAGCATTTTCAATTAATTGTTGTGTTAATTTAGATTTATGAAACGTTGCATTATCTAAAACTATAATTTGTCCACGCTTTAATACTGGAATTAGTATATTTTTTACATATTATTCAAAAATTTTACTGTTGCAATGTCCTTCAAATGCTCATAGGGCTTTTAATTTACATTTATTTAGTGAACCAATTATACTAATTCTTTTTATTTTATATGCGGGTTTATTATCAAATAATATTTTACCTTTTTCAGATCAACCATATTTATAAAATTCATTATCATCAATTCCAGATTCATCAATATATAATACTAAATCTTCATTCATTATTTTAGCTATTTCTTTTAAAAAATCTTCTTGTTTATTTTTATCTCTTTGTTAATATAGAAAAGTTTTTTTATATGTATAATTTTGTTTTTTGAAATAGTTATAAACCGTTTCTTTAGTCATATCACCAAATTTTTCAATTACTTTTTGAACCGTAACATCTTTATTTTGCGCTAAATAATTTTTTAATTCAACTAAATCATTTATTTTGTGGCTATGTCCTTTTTGATAATTCAAAATTGGTTTTATATGCCCAGTTTCTTTTTTTCTTTTTCTTCATAAGAATAAAGTCTTTCTAGTAATATTGAACACTTTACAAATTTCTTTAATTTTAATGTTTTTACTTTCATAGGCTTCTATTACTTTTCTTCGTAAGTCTTCACTGTATGGTTTTGGCATAATTTAATCTTCCTAATCTATTTTAAATATTGCTGAATTGTACTTTTAAATTCAAAAACTGTTTAAATTACATATTATTATTTTACATTATTTATGAGTAAACATTACTTTAGTTAGCTATAGTTATTTTTGTAAGTTACACAGATTACTAAACATTACCTAAAATTTAAAAAATATAATTAATTATTACTAAAAAATGTTATATTCCGATATTTTTTTCTTTCTTTTTTATTAACTTTAGCTACTACTGTTTTCTCCTTGATATTTTCAAAGTTCAGCAAATATTCCAGCAGCTAAATTATTCTCGGTATTAGAGATGCCTTTTCCAGTATCAGCAGCTGTTTTAGTTCGCAAAAGAACATTATAACTACCTAAGAATGGTACATATTTAGAACCTAATGTTCCTGAAGTTCTTTCATTAATAAAAGCTAGTTTTGCTGAAGCAGGAGTGGTTAATACCTGACTATTATTTAAAAATGTATGATTATGCTTTCCAACACTTCCTGATGTTTGTCCTTCTTTATCGCTCTGAACTATTGTTAAACCTTTAGCAAGATCTACTTTTACTCAACCTTCTGGCATTTTTGATCCAACAGGCATTCATTTATATTCACCAGGAATTCATTGTCCTTTACTTTCATCTGATTTTTTATTTTTTTCTTGACAATCTTTTAATTGTTATTCCAATTCTTCTCTTTTTGCTTTACATTCTTTTAACTGTGCTTCTATTTCTTCTCTTTTTTCTTTACATTCTTTTAAATCTTCTTCTAATTTTTTAACTTTATCTTCAAAACCTTCTAATTGTTTATTTTTTTCTCTACATGCTTTTAATTGTTCTTCTAATTCATCAATTTTATCTTCTAGTTCTTTATTTTTTTTGATTTATCTAATGATTCTTTTACTGATTTTGCATAAAGACTACTTATTTCTTCTAATTCATTAGCTGTTTCTTGTAATTTTTTATTTAATTTTTCCATTTTTGCTTGACAGTCGCTATCATCAACATTAACAGTAGTAACGCTTTCTCAACTATCTTCTTCTACTGTCTTATTTTTTTCATTTATCATTTTTAAGTATCCTCCTTTTTATTAAAATTCTCGTATACTATTTTTATTCATAATTAAAATTATTGAAAATATTATTTTGTTTCAATTTTAAATAAATATCACTTAAAGTTTACAAATGAAAAAATTACTAAACATTACCAAACTTCCTAGAAAGCAATTATTAATAAAATTAAATATTAAAAATTATTATTAAAATTGAAAAACAATTAAGTTATAAAAAATTGTTAATTTAATTATTTTAAAATAATTAAATTAACATACATTAATATTTTAAACATTTGATAAGATAGTGTAAAATAATTAGTAGTTTAGTAGTTTAGAAAAGGCTTAAAAAATGACAGTAATCAAAACATCTATGAATCAAAAAAATTTATTAACTGGTTATAAAATATTTTGTTATTCTTTTAGCAAAATTTTATTAGTTATTCTATTATTTCCTTTTGTTTATTTTTATTCAAAAAAATATCAAAAACAATTTTTAGAATTTTGCTTTTCTTATCAAAAAGAAGGAAAATTTAAAATAAATAACGAACAAACAGTTGATATTAATAGTTTTAATTATCATCAATATGATTGTCAAATTAAAAATCTTAATAAATATGGCTATCCAATTGATTGAAAAAAAGAAAATTATCAAGAATTTACCATTAAAAATGATAATAATCAAAACATTAGTTGTCTAACTGTCATTCAAAAAAAGAAAAGTGATAAATGAGTTATTGGTTTTCATGGTTGAACAGAAAATAAATATTTAGCATTAAGATTAGTCTCATGATTTTATGAAGAAGGATACAATATTTTAACTTTTGATAGTGTTGCTCACGGTAAAACTGATGGCCAATATAGTGACATTGGTCTTACTTGTGCTGAAAATATTAACTGTTTAATTAATTGAATAAAAGATAATTATCAAGTTAGAAGTATTGGTTTAATTGGTAATAGTATGGGCGCATCAACAATTAATTATTATTTATTTAATTATAAAGTAACCAATTTAATTAACTGGGCAATTACTGATTGTGGATTCTCTAATCTACTTGTTCAATTTCGTTATGTCATGCAATATCGCTATAAAAAACCTTGATGATTAATTAGTAATGGTTTAACAAAAAGATATCAAAAATTTACAAATACAAATATTTTAGAATATGATTTATTAAAAAAAAGCAAAACAGGTTTTCAAGTTCCTACTTTATTAATTCACGGTAAAAAAGATAATTTTGTCCCATTTTTCATGGCAAATGTCATTCATAATTATCAAGTTAAACTCCATTATAAAAATTATGATTATTTATTTTTGGAAAATATTGGTCATATTGAAACCTTACCAAATGCTTATCAAACTTACATTAATAAAATAAAAAGTTTTATCAATACATACGAAATAAAAAAATAGAGATAGGAAAAAGACATGAAATTAAAAAAGAAGTATTCGTTTTGAGTAATATTAATGATGGCAATTTCTGCCACAGTTGGTTCATCAGTACTAATTTCATTTGGACAAGTAGCGTTTCAAAGTGGATTTAATCCGATTTTAATGATATGTGCCTGAATTTTAGGCGGTATTTTAATTTTGCCAGAAATGTTATTGCTAGCAGAAACTGCTATTTCTTTTCCGGGAAATGGAAGTGCTTATTATTGATTAAAAAAAGCAAATTGAATGGCTTGTTCGTTTTGATTGGGATGGATTTTAGTTTTAATGGTTAGTGCTACTGCCCTTGCTTCTGCTACTTTAGCATTAGGCAATATTATCGGCACTTTAGCTCATATTACTAACCAATGGTTGATAAAATTATTTGGAATTTTAATTTTATTTGCATTAGCTATAGTCCAAATATTTATTAAAAATAGTTCTGGAAAAACACAAATTATTTTTACAATTTTAAAAGGATTACCAATTACTTTTGTTTTATTTATTGCTATGATTTATGGCAATACAGATAGTTTTAATAGTGAAATAGTTCAAAAAGATTTATCAAAAATTTTTCTTGCAACTTATGTTTTATTACCAGCTACAACAATGACGCTATTTGCCTATTCAGGAATTGAAGCAATAACTTATGTTACTGAAGAAGTAGAAAATCCAAGAAAAAATGTACTTTGAACTTTAATTGTTGCAACTGGACTAATTATTTTTTTATATTTAATACTATTAATTGCTTTGTTAACTATTAATGAACCATTTTCATGATTAGATAAAAATGATGGATTTAGTAACGTTTGATATTATGCTATTATCAATAACCCTAATATTCCTCATGTTTTAGCTTATATTTTTTCAGGACTAGCAATTTTATTATTTGTTGGTTCACTAAATGCATTTCTACTTTATCAATCACGTTTAATTTTTAAAATGAGTGAAGAAAAAGATTTGTTTAAATTTTTTCAAAAAACAACTAAAAGAACTAATATGCCATGAGCTGCTATGCTACTATTAATATTTGCTGCTTTAATTTATATTTTATGAAATCAATTGTATGAATTAACTAATTACTTTATTATTGCTATTAGTTTTTTAAAATTAATTGTTAATTCAGTCATTATCTTTTTAAGGCGCAAACATCCAGACTACCAAAAGATTTTTAATAATTTTTGATTTTATTTTTTCATTATTATTGGTTATTTAGGAGCAATAATTGCTATTGTTGGAACATTTTTAGCAATGTATTATTATGGTACACAAAATAATAATATGTGAGCATTATGAAATTCACTAATTTTAATTGCTGTTATGTTAGCAGGATATCCTGTTTACTATATTAAAAATTATGTAGTTAAAATTGTTAACAATTTTAAAAATCAAAAAAAGATAATCAATCATAAAAAATAATCTTATACCTTATTTAATTTCTTGTGCTAATAAAAAATTTTTAATATGGGCACCATAAAGATAATTAACAATATTCTTATTTTTATTAACAACACGATGACAAGGAACAATAGACATATTCCGGTAATGTTTAGTAATCTGTGTAACTTACAAAAATAACTATGTTTAATTAATTCTAGTAAATAAAATTAAATAACTAGAAAGAGTGAGTTACTTATGTCTAAAAAACAAAATATTAATAATAATGATCCGATATCAAAAGCAGTAGATTTATTATTAGAAAATACTGAAGATTTAACAACATTTTTTAAAGAGGGAGGCTTATATAAAGAATTAACAAAAAGATTAGTTGAAAAAATGTTGAATTCTGAAATGCAAAATTATTTAGGATATGAAAAAAATCAACATAATAATAGTGATAATGCTCGCAATGGTATAAGTTCAAAAAAATTAATAACTCAACAAGGTAAAATTGAGATTAATGTACCACGAGATCGTAATAGTAATTTTGAGCCAGTAATAGTTGCAAAAAGACAAAGAAGATTTGATGGTTTTGATCAACAAGTTCTTTCATTATATGCCAAAGGCATGACTTTATCAGATATTAGAATGCAGTTACAAGAGTTATATCATGGTGCTGATATTAGTGAAAGTGTTATTAGTCGAATTACTGATGATGTTATTGATGATGTTAAAGCATGACAAAATCGGCCATTAGAAATTGTTTATCCGATTGTTTATTTTGATTGTATAGTAGTTAAAGTACGACAAGATAAAAGCATTATTAACAAATCAGTTTATATAGCACTAGGAGTTGATTTAGAAGGTAAAAAAGATATTTTAGGTTTATGAATTAGTGAAAATGAAGGTTCTAAGTTTTGATTATCTAATTTCACAGAAATGAAAAATCAAGGCTTAAATGATATTCTTATTGCTTGTAGTGACAATTTAACAGGAATGTCAGAAGCAATACAATCAGTTTATCCTAAAACCGGACATCAATTATGCATAGTTCATCAAATTAGAAATAGTTTAAAATATGTTTCATACAAACATAGAAAATCACTAGTTACAGATTTAAAACCAATTTATAGTGCATTTAGTGAAGAACAAGAAATGCAAGCTTTAGAATATTTTGAAAGTAAATGAAATAAACAATATCCTCAAATTGCTAAATCATGATATAAAAATTGAGATAATTTAATGGTTTTTATTAGTTATCCTGCAGAAATCAAAAGAGTGATTTATACAACAAATGCTATTGAATCTGTTAATAGTCAATTACGAAAAGTTATTAGAAATAAAAAAGTTTTTCCAAATGATATGGAAGTTTTTAAAATATTTTACTTAGCAATTGAAAATATAACAAAAAAATGAACACTGCCCATTCAAAATTGAAATACAGCAATTGCTCATTTTATGATAAAATTTGAAGATAGAATTAATCTAAACTAGTAACTTTGTAAAAAGATACACAGATTTTTAAAAAGCCTCCATATTCCGTAAATAAATTTAATCAATTGTCAATAATAATATTTATAAATTTTTTAGTGTTAATAATTATAGAAGTTAATATTTTTAAAAAAATACTTTAAAAATAAATTTATATTTCAAACACAAAAATTGTTAATATTATTTTTATATTAACTTGATAAAAATTTAAATTTTTAAAAAAATATTAAAAATATTTTTTTATTTTAATGGTTTTGTTTTATTAAAAATTTCACAAAGTAAGTTAAATATTAAGTACATAAGTCTAAATATACTTTTTCTACATTTATTTATTAAAATTTTGAATCTTTTTAATCAAGCAAAAACATGTTCAACTTTAATTCTAATTTTTGAAATAATTTTGTTGTAGATTTTTTCTTGTTTAGTTAATTTTTTATTTTTAGTTTTTTAATTGGTAATATAGTATTTTTATAAATATTTTGTATTCCTTGATATCCCAAATCACCAATAATTATTGTTTTTTCTGAAAATTCAAGATTTGAATTTTTTAATATTTGAAAATCATGTACTTTTCCATTATCAGCAAAAATATCAACAATTTTTTTATTAAAAAAGTCATATATAATTTGAAATTTTATAGAAAACATTCAACTTTTACCAGAAAAATATTCTAACTGTAGTTTTTTTTAGTTGATCTTTCAATTTCAATTTCAGTTGAATCAATTAAATAAAATTGAAATTCATTTAAATCTTCTTGTTTTTTCTCAATTTTTGATTTATATTTTGTTTTTAAAAACTGATAATCTTTGTCATCACTAAGTTTATTTTCTACTCAAGTAATATTTCGAAAACAACTTGATGCACTCATTTTATATTTAATACTCATTTGGAAAAAAGTATAATATTCTTTTCAGTATACTAAAGTCATCATCAATCTTTCTTCAACTGAAAGTTTATATTTTCTACCTTTAGTTTTTTTTAAATTTTCTATTTCAATTAATTTTGTTAACATTTCATCAAAATGAAAACGTTTTATACCAAAATATCTATAAAATTGTTCATTTTTTAATTTTTTTAAATTTTCAAAATTCATTTTTATCAACACCTTATTAATTTATTAATAAAGAAATTATAAAATAAATTTTAAATTATTAATTAACTTTTAAAAAATTTATTTACGGAATATGTCTAATAATTGCTAATGGATTTTTACTTAAAGCCGAACCCACTGCCATACTTGCTTTTGGATAACCTATTTTTTGTGCTAATTCTTGATAATTTAAATTTGTCCCAAATTGAATAGTACAAGTTTTACTCCATACTAATTCTTGAAAAGGAGTTCATTTTAAAGCTATTGGTAAGTTAAAATCACTTAATTTTTTATCAAAATATATTGCTAGTTGTTTTAAACAATTAACTACCGCTATATTACTACTATCCTTAGCAACTTGACGAGTATTAACGAAACTAACTTTTACTACTTGTTCTGCAACTACTATGATTTCAATTAAACCTATTTTAGTAGTTAAATAACCATATTTTTTCATATTTTTTATTACCCCTTTATTTTATTTAAACTATTACTTTCTTTTACAAGTTTTTGTAATATTTTATTATCAGAATTTTGTTTTAACAAATCTGAATTTTCAATAATCTTTTCAATACATCAATCTCATCACTTTATATTTTGTAATTTTTGAACTATTTTTTTAGAAAAACGATATTTTATAATTTTAGCAGGATTACCACCAACAATAGCATAAGGAGGCACATTTTTTGTAACTACACTTTTAGCTGCAATTACTGCCCCATTACCAATAGTTACCCCTATTAAGATTGTCACATCATGACCAATTCAAACATCATTTTCTATCACTGTTGGTGATTTAATTGGAAATTTATCTAATTTATCTTTTTCTGTAACTTCTGATAAATTTAATGATTTATAAAATAATGGTAAAGGAAATGTTGAAACTGCACAATAATTATGATTGCCACCATTCATTATAAATAAAACACCTTGTGCAATTGAACAAAATTTACCAATAATTAATTCATCATTTATCATATTTGGAAAATGATAAATTATATTTTTATTTTCAAAATCAATAACTGCTTGCTCACCATTAAAATCATGATAATAATTATAATCACCAATAAAAATTTTAGGTTTAGTAATATAATTTTTTATTAAAAATATTGTTGGTATATGATAATTAATTTTAGTATTTGGACTTATCAAAATACCTTTTTGTGCTTTATCGGTCAACTTATTTTACTCCTTTATTTTTCACTTTCAATACTCAAAATTAAATCACGAAGTGAAGCTGCCTTTTCAAAATTTAAATCTTTAGCTGCTTGTAACATTTCAACTCTTAAATCAGCAATTATCTTTGTTTTAGCAGCTATTTTTGTTTTACCTTTACTTGAATTTAAAATTTTTAAATCAACATCTAATTCTCTAGTAATTATGATTTCACTCAACGGTTTTTTAACAGTAACTGGTAATATATTATGTCTTTTATTATAATCAAGTTGAATTTCTCTTCTTTTTTGCGTTTCTTCAATTGCTTGTGTCATTGCCTCTGTCTTAATATCTCCATATAGTATAACATGACCATTAACATTTCGTGCTGCGCGACCAATAGTTTGGATTAATGATTTAGTATTACGTAAAAAACCAGATTTATCAGCATCCAAAATACAGATTAATGACACTTCTGGTACGTCTAATCCTTCACGTAATAAATTAATACCAACAATAACATCAAAAACACCTTTTCTTAAATCTAACAAAACTTTAGTACGTTCTAATGTTTTTAATTCATTATGAATATAAGCGACTTTAATTTTTTGTTCTTGTAAAAAAATTGATAATTCTTCTGCCATTCTAATTGTTAAAGTAGTAATAAATACTCTTTCATTATTTTTTGTTCGTAATTTTATTTGATTAATAATATCTTCCATTTGATTTTTAGTTGGTTTAATTTCAATTGTTGGATCTAATAAACCTGTGGGACGAATAATTTGTTGAACTGGTACATTAAAGGGCTCAACTTCATTTTTAATTAATGCTAATTCATAATCAGCAGGAGTTGCTGAAGTATAAATAACTTGCTTTAACTTATTAGAAAATTCATTAAAATTTAAAGGACGATTATCCAAAGCACTAGGTAAACGAAAGCCATATTTTACTAATGTTTCTTTTCTGCTACGATCAGTATTATACATTCCTCTAATTTGCGGTAATGTCATATGAGATTCATCAATAATTGTTAAAAAATCATCTGAAAAAAAATCAATTAAAGTATATGGTGCTGAACCCACTTCTCTATTTTCTAAATGACGAGAATAGTTTTCAATACCACTACAAATACCAAATTCTTTTAAGGATTCTAGATCATGTTCTGTTCTTTGTTCTAATCTTTGCGCTTCTACTAACATATTATTTTTTCTTAGTTGCGCTAATGTTATTTTTAACTCTTCAGTAATTTTAATAATTGCCTGATCAACACGATTTTTACTAGTAATATAATTTTGCGCAGGAAAAATTGTAATAAAGGGAAAACGCTCTAAAACATTAGCGCCTAATGTATCAATACGTGCTATTTCTTCAATTTCATCACCAAATAAACTAATTCTTAAATAAAATTGATCATTTCAAGATGGAGCTAACTTTATTAAATCACCTTTTGCACTAAAACTACCCGGTTCTAATGTAATATCATTACGTACATATCCATTTTTAATTAGTCTTAATAATAAATCTTTTCTATTAATTTTTTGTCCTTTTCTCAATTCAAAAAAGTTATCTTTATATGCTGTTGGTTCTTGTTCACCATAAATTGCTGCTACTGATGCCACAACAATAACATCTTTACTAATAGATAAACCATTTAAAGCACTTAATCTTAACATTTCGATTTCTTGATTTTGTTTATAATTTTTATCAATATAAGTATCGGTTTTTGGTAAATATGCCTCAGGTTGATAAAAATCAAAATATGAGACAAAATATTCAACGCGATTTTCAGGAAAAAAAGTTTTCAATTCTCCATATAATTGCATAGCTAATGTTTTATTATGTACTAAAATTAAAGTTCGTTTTTGCACTTGCGCAATAACATTGGCCATTGTAAAAGTTTTACCCGTACCAGTGGCTCCCAATAATACTTGATATTTAATATTATTTTTAATAGCTACTACTAATTTTCTAATTGCTTCGGGTTGATCACCTGTTGCTTTATAAGGCGCTTTTAATTTAAACATAACTTTATATTCCTTTAAAACTTCTATATACAATACCATATTATTTTAAATAAAATAATAATAAAACTTTTATATAATCAAGTAATAGGGGCTTTGCCCCTCGTTGCTTGGCAACTCACCCCAGCGGGGCTAAAACCCGCGGCCAACTAACCAAGGTTCTGGTTGGCTCCGACGAATAATATAGGTTTATTCTATTTTAACATTTTTCTTATTTTTCTTAGAATGTTTATTTCTATAATAACAAGTACGGCATACAATATTTTCAGTTTCTTTCTTTTCGGTTTGTAATATATTATCCAACTTATCTAATCCTACTGCTCTAATATCATCAACAATAAAATCTAATGCTTGTGACTGTTCATAGTCTGGAATGGCAACCTGGAATGGCAACCTTTTTTAGGACTGTTTTTTGGTAGACATTTGTGCTTGGTGTTTTATGGTGGTTAAGTAGTTTAGAGTGCTGTGGATTCTTATGTTGTTGTATCAATTGATATAATCAAATAATTCTAATTTTAATTGGATTAATGATGTAAAATTTTTATCATTAATAAATTCTGTTTTGAAAGTTTTGAAAGTTGCTTCAGCAACAGCGTTATCATAAGGACAACCTTTTTTGCTTAAAGAGCGGGTAATATTGAAGACTAATACAAGTTTATCAATAGTTTTATTATTAAATTAATTACCGCGATCGCTATGAAATATTTTAATATTTTTTAAACAACGATTTGAGAACATAAATGCTTGATATACTAATGATGCATCTTTTTTAGTACCTACACTATGTCGAATAATTTCGCGATTGTACAGGTCGATTAATAAGCAAATATAGTTTAATTTACCATTAACTTGAACATATAGCTAACTAAAGTAATGTTTAATCATAAATAATGTAAAATAATAATATGTAATTTAAACAGTTTTTGAATTTAAAAGTACAATTCAGCAATATTTAAAATAGATTAGGAAGATTAAATTATGCCAAAACTATACAGTGAAGACTTACGAAGAAAAGTAATAGAAGCCTATGAAAGTAAAAACATGAAAATTAAAGAAATTTGTAAAGTGTTCAATATTACTAGAAAGACTTTATTCTTATGAAGAAAAAGAAAAAAAGAAACTGGGCATATAAAACCAATTTTTAATTATCAAAAAGGACATAGCCACAAAATAAAGGATTTAGATGAATTAAAAAATTATTTAGCGCAAAATAAAGATGTTACAGTTCAAAAAGTAATTGAAAAATTTGGTGATATGACTAAAGAAACAGTTTATAACTATTTCAAAAAACTAAATTATACATATAAAAAAACTTTTTTATATGAACAAAGAGATAAAAATAAACAAGAAGATTTTTTAAAAGAAATAGCTAAAATAATGAATGAAGATTTAGTATATATTAGACATATTCCGTAAATAAATTTTTTAAAAGTCAATTAATAATTTAAAATTTATTTTATAATTTCTTTATTAATAAATTAATAAGGTGTTGATAAAAATGAATTTTGAAAATTTAAAAAAATTAAAAAATGAACAATTTTATAGATATTTTGGTATAAAACGTTTTCATTTTGATGAAATGTTAACAAAATTAATTGAAATAGAAAATTTAAAAAAACTAAAGGTAGAAAATATAAACTTTCAGTTGAAGAAAGATTGATGATGACTTTAGTATACTGAAAAGAATATTATACTTTTTTCCAAATGAGTATTAAATATAAAATGAGTGCATCAAGTTGTTTTCGAAATATTACTTGAGTAGAAAATAAACTTAGTGATGACAAAGATTATCAGTTTTTAAAAACAAAATATAAATCAAAAATTGAGAAAAAACAAGAAGATTTAAATGAATTTCAATTTTATTTAATTGATTCAACTTAAATTGAAATTGAAAGACCAACTAAAAAAAACTACAGTTAGAATATTTTTCTGTTAAAAGTTGAATGTTTTCTATAAAATTTGAAATTATATATGACTTTTTTAATAAAAAAATTGTTGATATTTTTGCTGATAATGGAAAAGTACATGATTTTCAAATATTAAAAAATTCAAATCTTGAATTTTCAGAAAAAACAATAATTATTGGTGATTTGGGATATCAAGGAATACAAAATATTTATAAAAATACTATATCACCAATTAAAAAAACTAAAAATAAAAAATTAACTAAACAAGAAAAAATCTACAATAAAATTATTTCAAAAATTAGAATTAAAGTTGAACATGTTTTTGTTTTATTAAAAAGATTCAAAATTTTAATAAATAAATGTAGAAAAAGTATATTTATACTTATGTACTTAAGATTTAACTTACTTTGTGAAATTTTTAATAAAACAAAAACATTAAAATAAAAAAATATTTTTAATATTTTTTTAAAAATTTAAATTTTTATCAAGTTAATATAAAAATAATATTAACAATTTTTGTGTTTGAAATATAAATTTATTTTTAAAGTATTTTTTTAAAAATATTAACTTCTATAATTATTAACACTAAAAAATTTATAAATATTGTTATTGACAATTGATTAAATTTATTTACGGAATATGTCTATTGATGAATCTGGAATTGATGATAATTAATTTTGAGGATTTTTAAAAATCTGTGTATCTTTTTACAAAGTTACTAGTTTAGATTAATTCCATCTTCAAATTTTATCATAAAATGAGCAATTGCTGTATTTCAATTTTGAATCGGCATTGTTCATTTTTTTGTTATATTTTCAATTGCTAAGTAAAATATTTTAAAAAATGCAATATCATTTGGAAAAAATTTTTTATTTCTAATAACTTTTCGTAATTGGCTATTAACAGATTCAATAGCATTTGTTGTATAAATCACTCTTTTGATTTCTGCAGGATAACTAATAAAAACCATTAAATTATCTCAATTTTTATATCATGATTTAGCAATTTGAGGATATTGTTTATTTCATTTACTTTCAAAAGATTCTAAAGCTTGAATTGCTCGTTCTTCACTACATGCACTATAAATTGGTTTTAAATCTGTAACTAGTGATTTTCTATGTTTGTATGAAACATATTTTAAACTATTTCTAATTTGATGAACTATGCATAATTGATGTTCGGTTTTAGGATAAACTGATTGTATTGCTTCTGACATTCCTGTTAAATTGTCACTACAAGCAATAAGAATATCATTTAAGCCTCGATTTTTCATTTCTGTGAAATTAGATAATCAAAACTTAGAACCTTCATTTTCACTAATTCATAAACCTAAAACATCTTTTTTACCTTCTAAATCAACTCCTAGTGCTATATAAACTGATTTGTTAATAATGCGTTTATCTTGTCGTACTTTAACTACTATACAATCAAAATAAACAATCGGATAAAAACTTTCTAATGGCCGATTTTGTCATGCTTTAACATCATCAATAACATCATCAGTAATTTGACTAATAACAATTTCGCTAATATCAGAACCATGATATAACTCTTGTAACTGCATTCTAATATCTGATAAAGTCATGCCTTTGGCATATAATGAAAGAACTTGTTGATCAAAACCATCAAATCTTCTTTGTCTTTTTGCAACTATTACTGGCTGAAAATTACTATTACGATCTCGTGGTACATTAATCTCGATTTTACCTTGTTGAGTTATTAATTTTTTTGAACTTATACCATTACGAGCATTATCACTATTATTATGTTGATGTTTTTAATATCCTAAATAATTTTGCATTTCATAATTCAACATTTTTTCAACTAATCTTTTTGTTAATTCTTTATATAAACATCCCTCTTTAAAAACTGTTGTTAAATCTTCAGTATTTTCTAATAATAAATCTACTGCTTTTGATATTGGATCATTATTATTAATATTTTGTTTTTTAGACATAAGTAACTCACTCTTTATAGTTATTTAATTTTATTTACTAGAATTAATTAAACATAGTTATTTTTGTAAGTTACACAGATTACTAAACATTACGTTTTTAGGTAATGTTTAGTAATCTGTGTAACTTAGTGATTTTACAACTAAAATTTATTTAAAAAACACAGTTTTTAGGAAAGTCCCAAAATTCTGCCTTTTAAATTAATAGCCATGATATGTTTTCTTCCTTTCATTTCCTAATATCTTTATTTAATTTAACATTGATATACAATATGGTCAACACTCTGGCCACATGACAATTCATAATTAGTAATTTCATAAACATGGATATGTATTATTATATTTAATTTTTAACTCAAATTTATTAACAAAATAATTACTTGCTGTTAATAAATTGTTGAACTAAAAGTTGTTTTAAATATTTTTCTAGTGAAATAATATATTCTTTTTTAGAATTCCATTCTTTCAAAATTTGATTGATTAAGTAAGAACATATTTTTTTATCTTGGATAATACTCGTTACAACAAACTTTTTAATATAAAATACTCCAATATCATTTCTGATAAAAATTTTAGCAAGTAATAAAACTATTTTTAATTTATTAATTTTTGAATATATATTAATAGCGGACTTACTTTGCATTCAGTATTTTCCTTAACTTAAAATATTCTTTTTTCTATCTCATAGTTAACATTTAAAACCTTTTTTATATTTTTGCAATACATATACAAAAAATTACTAATGAATATATAGCTAACTAAAGTAATGTTTACTCATAAATAATGTAAAATAATAATATGTAATTTAAACAGTTTTTGAATTTAAAAGTACAATTCAGCAATATTTAAAATAGATTAGGGAGATTAAATTATGCCAAAACCATACAGTGAAGACTTACGAAGAAAATTAATAGAAGCCTATGAAAGTAAAAACATGAAAATTAAAGAAATTTGTAAAGTGTTCAATATTACTAGAAAGACTTTATTCTTATGAAGAAAAATAAAAAAAGAAACTGGGCATATAAAACCAATTTTGAATTATCAAAAAGGACATAGCCACAAAATAAAGGATTTAGATGAATTAAAAAATTATTTAGCGCAAAATAAAGATGTTACAGTTCAAAAAGTAATTGAAAAATTTGGTGATATGACTAAAGAAACAGTTTATAACTATTTCAAAAAACTAAATTATACTATCAAAATGCAATTAATTTTATAAATATGGTTGATCCGAAAAAGGTAAAAGATTATTTGATAATAAATCCACATATAAAATAAAAAGAATGAGTATAATTGGTTCACTAAATAAAGGTAAATTAAAATCCCTACGAGCATTTGAAGGACATTGCAACAGTAAAATTTTTGAATCATATGTAAAAAATATACTAATTGCAGTATTAAAGCGTGGACAAATTATAGTTTTAGATAATGCAACGTTTCATAAATCTAAATTAACACAACAATTAATTGAAAATGCTGGATGCAAACTATTATTTATTCCACCATATTCTCCTAATTTAAATCCAATTGAACATTTTTGATTTGCTATAAAACATAATATAAGAAAAATATTACCAAATTATTTACCAAATATTAAAAAAGCGATTGATTTTGTTTTTCAAGATATGAGTAAACATTACTTTAGTTAGCTATATATATTAAATTAATAAGCGTATTTTATTGTATATTTAAAATTTAAAACTATCAAAATAAAATTTTAAATATACAATAATAAATGAAAATGAAAAATATTGGTTTAGTAATTAAATGTAAAATTAAAAAAAACTTTAAAACTTACTAAAATATTCTATTTTAGTAAGTTTTAAAAATAATGTTTTATCAATAAAAATTAATATAATTTTAATTATTTCTCATTTTGCTGTGTATACATCACAATACGTAAAATAAGTTGTAATATTTCATAAATCATACGAATCAAGTAATAAATAAACTTAATTTGAAAAATTCAACTAATAGCACGTATTTCTTTTTCATTTAAAATACCAACAAGATTTTGACAAATTTCTTTTCTTGATTTAGCATAAAAAATCATTTGCATTGAAGAAAAAATAATTAATAAAACACTACCTAAAATTGATAAAACAATTGAAAATATATTGGAGCTCGCTGCTGATAAAGTAATTCAATAATTAGCAGGTGAAAGAGCAAATAGAATGGAAAGTGCAAAAGGAATTAAAACAAAAAATAATGTTATTTTACGAGAAAAATCTCATCAAAAAGTATTAAAACGACTACTATTTGAACTACTTACTGCCCAAGTACTTTCCATTGCCATTGCTAAAGTATAAATAGAACGACGGTGATAAGTTCATGGTAATAATCTTAAAGTAAAATTACCATTATTAAATAAATATGGCCTTAAATAAAAAAAACTAGGTTGAACAGTAATACTATTAATATTACCAAATCCTTTAAATTTTATTCTTTTTGCATTAATACCGTATGTTTTTAAATATTTTTGAGATAACTCGCCACCAGTTAAATTAGCACTATTTTCACGATGGAATCAAGAATACTTAATTCAAGTGAAAAATCAAATCATAGTAACAACAAACAAAATTATACCAACAATAGCCACTAAGCTTGCTAAAACAATTAAACTAGTTGATCAAGTCTTTGGATCATTTGGATTAACTGAGGATAATAATAAATTAGTCATAATCTTCTCCTTTCTAACTATTTGAATAGAGTCTACAATATTATAACATAGTATTATTCAACCACGAAAAGAAAGTTATAAACTTCTTGATCACCATCAACAATTTCATATTCAATATCATAATCTTCATCTAAAATTTTTTTCATAAAATTAATTTGATCTTTTGAATAACCTTTACCTTTAAAAATAGTAATTATTTCTGCGCCATCTCAAATTAATTTAGTAAACAATACTTTAATTACATTAAATAAATTTTCATTTGAAGCAATAATTTTTTCTTTACCATCTTTATTACGAAAACTAACAGCAGAAAAAAATTGTTTTTTTCCAATTTTAATACCATCTATTTCAACATCACGATCAGCAACTGTTATATAACCAAAAGCAGCAGATTTAATATCACTTCACATATTTTTATTATTTTCTTTTGCACTTAATTCAGGATTAAAATTTAAAGCAGCGCGCATACCTTGAGCAATATTTTTAGCAGGTAATACAAAAACTTTTGATTTTTTTTCTAATTTTCTTGCTTGTTCTGCTACTAAAAATAAATTACTATCATTTGGTAAAATAAAAACATTTTTTGCGTCGACAATTTCAATTGCCTTTAAAAAGTCATCTGTTGATGGATTAATTCTTTTTGAATACATAATAATATTGTTAACCTTTAATGAATCTCTAAAAAAGGTTTCAATTCCTCTACCGGGAACAGCAGCAATTAAAGCAAATTTATTATTTAATTTACGAATTGGTTTAGTAGTTTGTGTATGTGCTTTTGCCTGTTCGGTCATATTTTCAATTTTTACTTTTAAAATTTCACCAAATTTCTGAAAATAATTTAAAATTTGACCCGGTTTTAAAGTATGAACATGAACTTTAATTAAATCTTCATCATCTACTAAAACTATTGATTGACCATCCATTGTTTCTAAATCAGTTCGTGTTTTGCTTAAATTAAAATCTAACTTACTAACTTTATTTAGTTTTACAATAACTTCTGAACAATAACCAAAGTTTTCTTGATTTAAAACCATTTCTAATTTTGCTGTATCTTGTTGTTCTAATTTTTTCTTTGGTGAAATAGTTTTACCATGCTTTAAACCATACACCATACCTTCAACAATATAAACTAAACCAGCACCACCCGAATCAACAACTCCTACTTTTTTTAAAATTGGCAATAAATCAGGTGTTCTTTTTAACGATTCATTCATTCCTTCTAGTAATTTTTCAAAAATATAAAGCGAATCTTTGCCTGTTATTTCTAATTCATTAATATAACTAGCACCATCTTTAACAATAGTAAGAATAGTACCTTCTACTGGTTTCATAACTGCACGATATGCATAATCTTGTGCACTTTTTCAAGATTTTAATAAATCTTCATTACTAATGAAATCATTTTTTAAATCTTTTGTTTTTATAGTTTGAAAAAAACCACGAAAAATTTGAGATAAAATAACTCCAGAATTACCACGCGCACCCATCATTAAACCACGAGAAAAAGTAGTAGCAAATGTTTTTAAACTATCATATTCTTTGCCATTTAATTCTTTTATGCCATTCATCATTGTTAAATTCATATTTGTTCCAGTATCACCATCAGGTACGGGGAAAACATTTAATTTATCAACTTCAAAATGATGATTATAAAGATTATTAGCACCGCTAATAAGCATAACTTTTAAGGTTTTAATATCAATTTTTTTCATTTAATTTCACCTTATGTTTTCTTTTATTATTCAATTAAATCATGAACAAAAATGTTAATTACTATATATTCTTGATGTTTAATAATCTTTTCAACAATATATTTTAAATTTTTCTGAGTTTGATTCATAATATTTCAAATATTATTATTAAAAAAACAAACTATATTAATATCAATAATTCAACCTAAATCAGACTTGTTAACTTTAATTCCATAATTATTATCTTTTTCATAAATATTGGCAACACCTGGTACAGATAAAATACTTTCTGATAATGCTTTTTTAATAATGTTCGTAATATCTTTATCTTTTTCCACATAATCACCCCTATTATATTAATAATAAATTAAATTTATATAAAATAAAATATCTTATAATTTTTATAGTCTCTTACATTATACCTAATATAATAATCAAGACAATAATAATCTTAAAGATAAAGATATTATATATTGATAATGGTTTTTTCTATATAAAAACATAATTAAGAAAAACTAAACTACCTAATTATTAAATATAAAATACTATCTATAATTTTAAAAATTAATATTAATATTACTTTACTAATATTAATACAATAATAATTAAATAATTACTTATTTTTAACTGTCTTATTTTTATACTTAAACATTATATAATAGAAAATAATAAAATTTAAAATATATAAAATACTATCTAAACAAAAGTATAATTAATAATTAAACTATACTTCAAAAATTTACTATATAAATTTTAGGCATTTTTGCGTTTTTAATCGTAATCTTATTTTTTGCAAAAATTGCAAATACAATTTTCATAATAATAATTACATATTTCAATAAATTATCTCCTATTTTATATAAAAAGATTATCATTTTTTAAAATAAAAATTAATTTAATGATAATGAAAATATATTAACTTCTTAATAACTAAATTTAACGTTCAAATACTTATTAACCATTGTAATTTTATATATATCTAACTAAATTAATGTTTACTTATAAATAATGTAAAATAATAATAGACATATTCCGTAAATAAATTTAATCAATTGTCAATAATAATATTTATAAATTTTTTAGTGTTAATAATTATAGAAGTTAATATTTTTAAAAAAATACTTTAAAAATAAATTGATATTTCAAACACAAAAATTGTTAATATTATTTTTATATTAACTTGATAAAAATTTAAATTTTTAAAAAAATATTAAAAATATTTTTTTATTTTAATGGTTTTGTTTTATTAAAAATTTCACAAAGTAAGTTAAATCTTAATTACATAAGTCTAAATATACTTTTTCTACATTTATTTATTAAAATTTTGAATCTTTTTAATCAAGCAAAAACATGTTCAACTTTAATTCTAATTTTTGAAATAATTTTATTGTAGATTTTTTCTTGTTTAGTTAATTTTTTATTTTTAGTTTTTTTAATTGGTAATATAGTATTTTTATAAATATTTTGTATTCCTTGATATCCCAAATCACCAATAATTATTGTTTTTTCTGAAAATTCAAGATTTGAATTTTTTAATATTTGAAAATCATGTACTTTTCCATTATCAGCAAAAATATCAACAATTTTTTTATTAAAAAAGTCATATATAATTTGAAATTTTATAGAAAACATTCAACTTTTACCAGAAAAATATTCTAACTGTAGTTTTTTTTAGTTGGTCTTTCAATTTCAATTTCAGTTGAATCAATTAAATAAAATTGAAATTCATTTAAATCTTCTTGTTTTTTCTCAATTTTTGATTTATATTTTGTTTTTAAAAACTGATAATCTTTGTCATCACTAAGTTTATTTTCTACTCAAGTAATATTTCGAAAACAAATTGATGCACTCATTTTATATTTAATACTCATTTGGAAAAAAGTATAATATTCTTTTCAGTATACTAAAGTCATCATTAATCTTTCTTCAACTGAAAGTTTATATTTTCTACCTTTAGTTTTTTTTAAATTTTCTATTTCAATTAATTTTGTTAACATTTCATCAAAATGAAAACGTTTTATACCAAAATATATATAAAATTGTTCATTTTTTAACTTTTTTAAATTTTCAAAATTCATTTTTATCAACACCTTATTAATTTATTAATAAAGAAATTATAAAATAAATTTTAAATTATTAATTGACTTTTAAAAAATTTATTTACGGAATATGTCTAATGAAGATTTAGTATATATTGATGAGTCTGGAATTGATGATAATGAATTTTATAAATATGGTTGATCTGAAAAAGGTAAAAGATTATTTGATAATAAACCCGCATATAAAATAAAAAGAATGAGTATAATTGGTTCACTAAATAAAGGTAAATTAAAAGCCCTATGAGCATTTGAAGGACATTGCAACAGTAAAATTTTTGAATCATATGTAAAAAATATACTAATTCCAGTATTAAAGCGTGGACAAATTATAGTTTTAGATAATGCAACGTTTCATAAATCTAAATTAACACAACAATTAATTGAAAATGCTGGATGCAAACTATTATTTCTTCCAACATATTCTCTTAATTTAAATCCAATTGAACATTTTTGATTTGCTATAAAACATAATATAAGAAAAATATTACCAAATTATTGACCAAATATTAAAAAAGCGATTGATTTTGTTTTTCAAGATATGAGTAAACATTACTTTAGTTAGCTATAAAATAAAAAGAATTAGTATAATTGGTTCACTGAATAAAGGTAAATTAAAAGCCCTATGAGCATTTGAAGGACATTGCAACAGTAAAATTTTTGAATCATATGTAAAAAATATACTAATTCCAGTATTAAAGGGTGGACAAATTATAGTTTTAGATAATGCAACTTTTCATAAATCTAAATTAACACAACAATTAATTGAAAATTCTGGATGCAAACTATTATTTCTTCCACCATATTCTCCTAATTTAAATCCAATTGAACATTTTTGATTTGCTATAAAACATAATATAAGAAAAATATTACCAAATTATTGACCAAATATTAAAAAAACTATTGATTTTGTTTTTCAATATATAAGCAAACATTACTTTAGTTAGTTATATTTGGTCAAGTTTATTTTTATATTATTTGATAGGATTTGTTCAATTGTTAATTTCTATAATGGTATTTAATGAACTATTATTAATAGATTTTGTTAGTTCGTTTGAAAAATTAAGTAAAATTTTCATTTTTTTCTTTTTCCTTTCAATGGTATCAATTAAAACATAAAAACTCATTTACTTTAAATTAAGCAATGAGTTAAAAAACTTTTATAATTTTTTTAATAATAATTATTATATGTGTTAATTATATTTGAGTTTAAAGAAAATACAACGAAAATGATATTTTAAGCATTTTAAATTATTTAATTAATTATTAATTAAAAATAACATTAAATTTTGAAGGATAGTAGTTATGTGATAAAATTTCAAGCATATACTAAAAAAACATTATAATTAAATATAAAATTATAATTAAATTATATTTAATTATTTAAAGCATTATATTTATAGTCTACTTTAAATAAAGTATTTTATTAAAAGATTGATTTAGGAGTAAGCAATGAATAAAGATTGAACTATAGGTTTAACTAATTTAACTTTAACAACAATAATGGAACAACAATTAAGTCGGTATTATAAAATTTTAATTGCTGAAAATAAAAAATATAACTTAACAACAATTATTGAAGAAGTAGAAGTTTATTATAAACATTTCTATGACGCTCTTTTAATTAGTAATAACATCACTTTGGATGATCAAAATATTTGTGATGTCGGTATTGGTGCTGGTATACCAGGAATAATTTTAAAAATTTGTTTTCCCAAATTACAATTAACTATTATTGAATCAAATACAAAGAAATGTCAATTTCTAAAAAAACTAATTACTGAATTAAACTTAGAAAACGTTTATATAATTAATCAAAGAGCAGAAGTGTTTGCTCATCAATATCGTGAAACATTTGATATTGTAACAGCAAGAGCATTAGCACCGCTAAATATTTTAAGTGAATTATGTTTAGGATTAGTAAAAGTTGAAGGATTATTTATTGCCTATAAGGGGCTTAAAGTTGAAGAAGAACTTGCGTTGGCACAAAATAGTATTAACACAATGGGTGCAAAGTTAATTAATCAATTTACTGTTCAATTACCAAACAACTATGGTCAAAGAACAATCCTTCATTTTCAAAAATATAAATTATGTGCTTTAAAATATCCAAGACCTTATCAACAAATTAAAAGTAAACCTTTGTAAATAATATTAATTAAAATTAGTGTTAAACTTAATTAGTAGGATAAAATATTAGTCTATTAATTTAGAAAGGTAATTATTATGGGCAAAATTATTGCAATTGCTAATCAAAAAGGTGGAGTTGGAAAAACAACTACTGCTACTAATCTTGCTGCAGGTTTAGGTATAAAAAATAAAAAAGTGTTACTTATTGATTTGGATCCACAAGGTAGTGCTACTATTTCAATGGGTTTTGCTGCTGATAAAGTTGAACAAGATATATATGATGTTTTAGTACATGATGTTCCATTGGAAAAAGTCATTAAAACTGAAGTTTGTCAAGGAGTAGATTTATTACCATCGACCATTTCTTTGGCGGGAGCCGAAATATTTTTATTAGAGCAATCTCGTAATAAAAGAAATATTTTATTAGAAAAATTAGAACCCGTAAAGGAAGTATATGATTTTATTATTATTGACTGTCCGCCTAGTTTAGGATTAGTTAATCGTAATGCTTTAGGTTCAGCTAATTCAGTTATTATTCCGTTACAAGCTGAGTTTTATGCATTAGGTGGTTTGGCACAATTATTATCTACTATTCGTTTAGTACAACAATTATTTAATCCCAATTTAGAAATTGAAGGCATTTTATTAACTATGGTTAATATTAGAACAACTTCTTCTGTTGAAGTTATCAAAGAAATTCAAAAAAATTTTAGAGAAAAAGTTTATAAAAATTATATTCCAAGAAATGTAACCCTAAGTGAAGCACCAAGTCATGGTAAAAATATTTTTAGTTATCGGCCACGTTGCAGTGGTGCTATTGCTTATCAAAGTTTAGTGAATGAGGTGTTAAATAATGTCTAATGATAAAAAAAATCGTATTTCTGCTAAAGGCTTAGCATCAATTTTTGGTGAAGGTTTAAATGATTTGATAACTAACATTGAAAGTTCACCAGAAATTGCTAAAACTTTTTCACAAACTATTTCTCTTGCTAAAATTATTCCTAATCCATATCAACCACGTGTAGTATTTAATGAACAAGAAATTAAAGAACTAAGTGATTCAATTAAAATTCATGGTTTAATTCAACCAATTATTGTTAAAAAAACGATAACAGATGGTGTTTTTCAATTAGTTGCTGGTGAACGTAGAACTAAAGCTGCAAAATTAGCAGGTTTAACAGAGATCTCTGCAGTAACTATTGAAGTAACAGATCAACAATTAATGGAATTTGCTTTGATTGAAAATATTCAACGTGTTGATTTGAATGCTTTTGAAGAAGCACAGGCATATCAAACTTTAATTAGTAAAATGAAATGAACTCAAGAACAACTCTCACAAAAAGTTAATAAATCACGTAGTCACATCGCTAATACTTTACGAATTTTGCAATTGCCAGTAGATATTTTACAAATGCTTCAACGCAATGAATTAACAATGGGTCATGTTAAACCATTATTAAGTTTAGGTACTAATCTTAATTTAATGGTAACTATCGCTAAAAGGGCATATAGCGAACAATGAAGTGTTCGTAAGGTTGAAGATGTTATTAAGATGCAACAATTAAGTTTAAATCAAAAACAAAATGTTAATAAAAAGTCAGATCTTCATTTAGTAGCATTAGAAAATACTTTATCAATAACTTTAGATACTAAAGTAAAAATCAATAAAAAACAACTAATCATCAATTATAGTAATCACAAAGAATTAAATCGAATTTTAGAATTTTTAAAATCAATATAAATTTAAAATGAGTATAAATGTTTTAAAGGTAATGTTTAGTAATCTGTGTAACTTACAAAAATAACTATGTTTAATTAATTTTATTTACTTTCAAAAGATTCTAAAGTTTGCATTGCTTGTTCTTCACTACATGCACTATAAATCGGTTTTAAATCTGTAAATAGTGATTTTCTATGTTTGTAT
Source organism: Spiroplasma ixodetis (assembly GCF_040369795.1). Taxonomy (GTDB): domain Bacteria; phylum Bacillota_I; class Bacilli_A; order Mycoplasmatales; family VBWQ01; genus Spiroplasma_E; species Spiroplasma_E ixodetis_B. The sequence goes on along the minus strand of NZ_AP028955.1, from coordinate 119,033 downwards.
GAAACATATTTTAAACTATTTCTAATTTGATGAACTATGCATAATTGATGTTCGGTTTTAGGATAAACTGATTGTATTGCTTCTGACATTCCTGTTAAATTGTCACTACAAGCAATAAGAATATCATTTAAGCCTCGATTTTTCATTTCTGTGAAATTAGATAATCAAAACTTAGAACCTTCATTTTCACTAATTCATAAACCTAAAACATCTTTTTTACCTTCTAAATCAACTCCTAGTGCTATATAAACTGATTTGTTAATAATGCGTTTATCTTGTCGTACTTTAACTACTATACAATCAAAATAAACAATCGGATAAACAATTTCTAATGGCCGATTTTGTCATGCTTTAACATCATCAATAACATCATCAGTAATTTGACTAATAACACTTTCACTAATATCAGCACCATGATATAACTCTTGTAACTGCATTCTAATATCTGATAAAGTCATGCCTTTGGCATATAATGAAAGAACTTGTTGATCAAAACCATCAAATCTTCTTTGTCTTTTTGCAACTATTACTGGCTCAAAATTACTATTACGATCTCGTGGTACATTAATCTCAATTTTACCTTGTTGAGTTATTAATTTTTTTGAATTTATACCATTGCGAGCATTATCACTATTATTATGTTGATTTTTTTCATATCCTAAATAATTTTGAATTTTAGAATTCAACATTTTTTCAACTAATCTTTTTGTTAATTCTTTATATAAACATCCCTCTTTAAAAACTGTTGTTAAATCTTCAGTATTTTCTAATAATAAATCTACTGCTTTTGATATTGGATCATTATTATTAATATTTTGTTTTTTAGACATACGTAACTCACTCTTTCTAGTTATTTAATTTTATTTACTAGAATTAATTAAACATAGTTATTTTTGTAAGTTACACAGATTACTAAACATTACCTATTATTTTTATATTAACTTGATAAAAATTTAAATTTTTAAAAAAATATTTTTAATATTTTTTTATTTTAATGGTTTTGTTTTATTAAAAATTTCACAAAGTAAGTTAAATCTTAAGTACATAAGTCTAAATATACTTTTTCTACATTTATTTATTAAAATTTTGAATCTTTTTAATCAAGCAAAAACATGTTCAACTTTAATTCTAATTTTTGAAATAATTTTATTGTAGATTTTTTCTTGTTTAGTTAATTTTTTATTTTTAGTTTTTTTAATTGGTAATATAGTATTTTTATAAATATTTTGTATTCATTGATATCCCAAATCACCAATAATTATTGTTTTTTCTGAAAATTCAAGATTTGAATTTTTTAATATTTGAAAATCATGTACTTTTCCATTATCAGCAAAAATATCAACAATTTTTTTATTAAAAAAGTCATATATAATTTGAAATTTTATAGAAAACATTCAACTTTTCCCAGAAAAATATTCTAACTGTAGTTTTTTTTAGTTGGTCTTTCAATTTCAATTTCAGTTGAATCAATTAAATAAAATTGAAATTAATTTAAATCTTCTTGTTTTTTCTCAATTTTTGATTTATATTTTGTTTTTAAAAACTGATAATCTTTGTCATCACTAAGTTTATTTTCTACTCAAGTAATATTTCGAAAACAACTTGATGCACTCATTTTATATTTAATACTCCTTTGGAAAAAAGTATAATATTCTTTTCAGTATACTAAAGTCATCATCAATCTTTATTCAACTGAAAGTTTATATTTTCTACCTTTAGTTTTTTTAAAATTTTATATTTCAATTAATTTTGTTAACATTTCATCAAAATGAAAACGTTTTATACCAAAATATCTATAAAATTGTTCATTTTTTAATTTTTTTAAATTTTCAAAATTCATTTTTATCAACACCTTATTAATTTATTAATAAAGAAATTATAAAATAAATTTTAAATTATTAATTGACTTTTAAAAAATTTATTTACGGAATATGTCTATTTAATTTTCATTGCGTTGCTCATTATCATTTGTGTTTTCTCCAATTTCATTATTTATTTTTTTAGTTTCTTTAATAATATGTTTTAATTTATTTTCAGCCATTAAATGGTCAATATTATCATATTCACCAATTGCTTCTTATTGTGACATTGTACCATTATTTAATCTTGAATTAATAATTTGGTCTTGTACAATTTGGTCAGTCATAGCAATTGGAATAAATTTAAAACTATAAGGTCTTTCTCCAATTCCATTTCAATAATTTTGACCACTTTCTTTTTTTTGAATAAGTAACTAAAATATCAAGCATTCTATAAATATAAGGATTATAATGTGCAATTTTTGTTTCTGTAGTTTCCATATCATATTTATTATTAAACATACTTTGAGTTTTATTAGTATAAACATCACTACTATGTTCATCATAATCATAACCAGAACCATTAAATATTAATTTAGCAGTATTATTAATATCTAATCAATAGACATATTCCGTAAATAAATTTAATCAATTGTCAATAATAATATTTATAAATTTTTTAGTGTTAATAATTATAGAAGTTAATATTTTTAAAAAAATACTTTAAAAATAAATTTATATTTCAAACACAAAAATTGTTAATATTATTTTTATATTAACTTGATAAAAATTTAAATTTTTAAAAAAATATTTTTAATATTTTTTTATTTTAATGGTTTTGTTTTATTAAAAATTTCACAAAGTAAGTTAAATCTTAAGTACATAAGTCTAAATATACTTTTTCTACATTTATTTATTAAAATTTTGAATCTTTTAATCAAGCAAAAACATGTTCAACTTTAATTATAATTTTTGAAATAATTTTATTGTAGATTTTTTCTTGTTTAGTTAATTTTTTATTTTTAGTTTTTTAATTGGTAATATAGTATTTTTATAAATATTTTGTATTCCTTGATATCCCAAATCACCAATAATTATTGTTTTTTCTGAAAATTCAAGATTTGAATTTTTTAATATTTGAAAATCATGTACTTTTCCATTATCAGCAAAAATATCAACAATTTTTTTATTAAAAAGTCATATATAATTTGAAATTTTATAGAAAACATTCAACTTTTACCAGAAAAATATTCTAACTGTAGTTTTTTTTAGTTGGTCTTTCAATTTCAATTTCAGTTGAATCAATTAAATAAAATTGAAATTCATTTAAATATTCTTGTTTTTTCTCAATTTTTGATTTATATTTTGTTTTTAAAAACTGATAATCTTTGTCATCACTAAGTTTATTTTCTACTCAAGTAATATTTCGAAAACAACTTGATGCACTCATTTTATATTTAATACTCATTTGGAAAAAGTATAATATTCTTTTCAGTATACTAAAGTCATCATCAATCTTTCTTCAACTGAAAGTTTATATTTTCTACCTTTAGTTTTTTTTAAATTTTCTATTTCAATTAATTTTGTTAACATTTCATCAAAATGAAAACGTTTTATACCAAAATATCTATAAAATTGTTCATTTTTTAATTTTTTTAAATTTTCAAAATTCATTTTTATCAACACCTTATTAATTTATTAATAAAGAAATTATAAAATAAATTTTAAATTATTAATTGACTTTTAAAAAATTTATTTACGGAATATGTCTAATATATGAAAATGAACTGCTCCACGAGTTTGATATTCATAAACATAAAAATGTTTCAATTAACCTAAATATTTAGAACGTTTAGGGTCATTTCATCATTTCTTTAATTTAAGAAAAAATAAGCGAATATCTTTTTTTGTTTTTCTAATATCTTGCATATTATCTTTATAAGTTAAAGTAAGAAAACTTAACATTTGACTATCATAAAAATTATGTAGTGCTTTTTGTATCAAATTAGTTTTATTACGAGAAGTATTATTTCTTAATTTCTGTTTATTGCCAACATAATATTTACCCCCAATATTTCCAAAATTATTTAAAAAAGAAATAGGCAAAACAACGTTTTTAACATAAGAAGCATAAGAAACATTTTTGATATAAAAATCTTGTTGAGTATCCATATAAAAAATCCTTAGCAACACTATTATAAAAATAGCAAATTTTATATTTTAATAACAAACAAATCTTAACATAAAAAATTATAAAAGCAAACACAAAACAAAAATGATACTTAATTTAATAAAGCAAACACAAAACAAAAATGATACTTAATTGATACTTAATAAATAGCATTATAACATCAAATATAATGATAAAAACTTTTACAATAGTATATAATTATAAATAAGTAAGGCTTGAGGCTTTTTAAAAATCTGTGTATCTTTTTACAAAGTTACTAGTTTAGATTAATTCCATCTTCAAATTTTATCATAAAATGAGCAATTGCTGTATTTCAATTTTGAATCGGCATTGTTCATTTTTTTGTTATATTTTCAATTGCTAAGTAAAATATTTTAAAAACTGCAATATCATTTGGAAAAAATTTTTTATTTCTAATAACTTTTCGTAATTGGCTATTAACAGATTCAATAGCATTTGTTGTATAAATCACTCTTTTGATTTCTGCAGGATAACTAATAAAAACCATTAAATTATCTCAATTTTTATATCATGATTTAGCAATTTGAGGATATTGTTTATTTCATTTACTTTCAAAAGATTCTAAAGCTTGCATTGCTCGTTCTTCACTACATGCACTATAAATTGGTTTTAAATCTGTAACTAGTGATTTTCTATGTTTGTATGAAACATATTTTAAACTATTTCTAATTTTATGAACTATGCATAATTGATGTTCGGTTTTAGGATAAACTGATTGTATTGCTTCTGACATCCCTGTTAAATTGTCACTAAAAGCAATAAGAATATCATTTAAGCCTCGATTTTTCATTTCTGTGAAATTAGATAATCAAAACTTAGAACCTTCATTTTCACTAATTCATAAACCTAAAACATCTTTTTTACCTTCTAAATCAACTCCTAGTGCTATATAAACTGATTTGTTAATAATGCCTTTATCTTGTCGTACTTTAACTACTATACAATCAAAATAAACAATCGGATAAACACTTTCTAATGGCCGATTTTGTCATGCTTTAACATCATCAATAACATCATCAGTAATTTGACTAATAACACTTTCGCTAATATCAGCACCATGATATAACTCTTGTAACTGCATTCTAATATCTGATAAAGTCATGCCTTTGGCATATATAGCTAACTAAAGTAATGTTTACTTATAAATAATGTAAAATAATAATATGTAATTTAAACAGTTTTTGAATTTAAAAGTACAATTCAGCAATATTTAAAATAGATTAGGAAGATTAAATTATGCCGAAACCATACAGTGAAGACTTACGAAGAAAAGTAATAGAAGCCTATGAAAGTAAAAACATGAAAATTAAAGAAATTTGTAAAGTGTTCAATATTACTAGAAAGACTTTATTCTTATGAAGAAAAAGAAAAAAAGAAACTGGGCATATAAAACCAATTTTGAATTATCAAAAAGGACATAGCCACAAAACAAAGGATTTAGATGAATTAAAAAATTATTTAGTGCAAAATAAAGATGTTACAGTTCAAAAAGTAATTGAAAAATTTGATGATATGACTAAAGAAACAGTTTATAACTATTTCAAAAAACTAAATTATACATATAAAAAAAACTTTTCTATATGAACAAAGAGATAAAAACAAACAAGAAGATTTTTTAAAAGAAATAGCTAAAATAATGAATGAATATTTAGTATTATATATTAGACATATTCCGTAAATAAATTTTTTAAAAGTCAATTAATAATTTAAAATTTATTTTATAATTTCTTTATTAATAAATTAATAAGGTGTTGATAAAAATGAATTTTGAAAATTTAAAAAAATTAAAAAATGAACAATTTTATAGATATTTTGGTATAAAACGTTTTCATTTTGATGAAATGTTAACAAAATTAATTGAAATAGAAAATTTAAAAAAAACTAAAGGTAGAAAATATAAACTTTCAGTTGAAGAAAGATTGATGATGACTTTAGTATACTGAAAAGAATATTATACTTTTTTCCAAATGAGTATTAAATATAAAATGAGTGCATCAAGTTGTTTTCGAAATATTACTTGAGTAGAAAATAAACTTAGTGATGACAAAGATTATCAGTTTTTAAAAACAAAATATAAATCAAAAATTGAGAAAAAACAAGAAGATTTAAATGAATTTCAATTTTATTTAATTGATTCAACTGAAATTGAAATTGAAAGACCAACTAAAAAAACTACAGTTAGAATATTTTTCTGGTAAAAGTTGAATGTTTTCTATAAAATTTCAAATTATATATGACTTTTTTAATAAAAAAATTGTTGATATTTTTGCTGATAATGGAAAAGTACATGATTTTCAAATATTAAAAAATTCAAATCTTGAATTTTCAGAAAAAACAATAATTATTGGTGATTTGGGATATCAAGGAATACAAAATATTTATAAAAATACTATATTACCAATTAAAAAAACTAAAAATAAAAAATTAACTAAACAAGAAAAAATCTACAATAAAATTATTTCAAAAATTAGAATTAAAGTTGAACATGTTTTTGCTTGATTAAAAAGATTCAAAATTTTAATAAATAAATGTAGAAAAAGTATATTTAGACTTATGTACTTAAGATTTAACTTACTTTGTGAAATTTTTAATAAAACAAAACCATTAAAATAAAAAAATATTTTTAATATTTTTTTAAAAATTTAAATTTTTATCAAGTTAATATAAAAATAATATTAACAATTTTTGTGTTTGAAATATAAATTTATTTTTAAAGTATTTTTTTAAAAATATTAACTTCTATAATTATTAACACTAAAAAATTTATAAATATTATTATTGACAATTGATTAAATTTATTTACGGAATATGTCTATTGATGAATCCGGAATTGATGATAATGAATTTTATAAATATGGTTGATCTGAAAAAGGTAAAAGATTATTTGATAATAAACCCGCATATAAAATAAAAAGAATGAGTATAATTAGTTCACTAAATAAAGGTAAATTAAAAGCCCTATGAGCATTTGAAGGACATTGCAACAGTAAAATTTTTGAATCATATGTAAAAAATATACTAATTGCAGTATTAAAGCGTGGACAAATTATAGTTTTAGATAATGCAACGTTTCATAAATCTAAATTAACACAACAATTAATTGAAAATGCTGGATGCAAACTATTATTTCTTCCGCCATATTCTCTTAATTTAAATCCAATTGAACATTTTTGATTTGCTATAAAACATAATATAAGAAAAATATTACCAAATTATTGACCAAATATTAAAAAAGCGATTGATTTTGTTTTTCAAGATATGAGTAAACATTACTTTAGTTATCTATAATATAAGAAAAATATTACCAAATTATTGACCAAATATTAAAAAAGCTATTGATTTTGTTTTTCAAGATATGAGTAAACATTACTTTAGTTAGTTATAATAAAAGAACTTTTTGATCAAAACCATCAAATCTTCTTTGTCTTTTTGCAACTATTACTGGCCCAAAATTACTATTACGATCTCGTGGTACATTAATCTCAATTTTACCTTGTTGAGTTATTAATTTTTTTGAATTTATACCATTGCGAGCATTATCACTATTATTATGTTGATTTTTTTCATATCCTAAATAATTTTGCGTTTCAGAATTCAACATTTTTTCAACTAATCTTTTTGTTAATTCTTTATATAAGCATCCCTCTTTAAAAAATGTTGTTAAATCTTCAGTATTTTCTAGTAATAAATCTACTGCTTTTGATATTGGATAATTATTATTAATATTTTGTTTTTTAGACATAAGTAACTCACTCTTTCTAGTTATTTAATTTTATTTACTATAATTAATTAAACATAGTTATTTTTGCAATTTACACAGATTACTAAACATTACCAATAAACCCGCATATAAAATAAAAATAATGAGTATAATTGGTTCGCTAAATAAAGGTAAATTAAAAGCCCTATGAGCATTTGAAGGACATTGCAACAGTAAAATTTTTGAATCATATGTAAAAAATATACTAATTCCATTATTAAAGCGTGGACAAATTATAGTTTTAGATAATGCAACGTTTCATAAATCTAAATTAACACAACAATTAATTGAAAATGCTGGATGCAAACTATTATTTATTCCACCATATTCTCCTAATTTAAATCCAATTGAACATTTTTGATTTGCTATAAAACATAATATAAGAAAAATATTACCAAATTATTGACCAAATATTAAAAAAGCGATTGATTTTGTTTTTCAAGATATGAGTAAACATTAATTTAGTTAGCTATAAATCAAAAAGCAAATTGAAATCAAGGAGTTTGTGCTGAAAGTGATGTATCACATCTTGTTAAATCTTTAAAAGGATATGGTGCTAAAATTTATAATGATAAAGTACTTGATAATTTACTTTTAATTAATTCAGCAAGAATTAATAAATTAAAACTTTTACTTTAAATTGTTAAAACTTAATAAATCTTAACCTAAATAGTTAGGAATTTTTAGTTTAGATAATTTTAAAATAAGAGTCTAAAATACTTGAATAAATCTATAAAAAGGTATATAATTTAACCAAAAATTAATAATTTAAAGTTGTCTTTTATTTAAAGAAAATTAAATTATAACTATTAACTTTACTCACCCTTAAAATTTACGATAATTTTAACGTTTCAACGTAAATATAGTTTGCAATAATACCACAAGCAACGCTAGCATTAAATGATTCTATTTTTGGACTTATTGGTATTTGAACAATATAATCGGTATGTTTTAATAACTTTGAACTTATCCCTTCACCTTCATTACCAATAATTAATGCTAAGTCGCTACTACAATCAATAGTAAAATAATCAATTGCTTTTGCTGTTTTAGCAGCAGCCAAAATTCAAAATTTATATTTTTCTTGTAAATTATTAATTGTGGAAGTTAAATTATTAACTTGACAAACTGGAATAATACTTAGAGCACCGGCTGCAGCCTTTGCAACTGCACCATTTATTTCAGATTGATTACGATTTAAAACAATTACACCATCAAAGTCATTACCCGCTGCAATTCTTAACATTGAACCAAAATTATGTGGATCAGAAATACGATCTAAAATTAAAATTCTTAAAAATTTAGATGTTGAATCAATATTAATTAATTTATCAAAAGAAAAATATTGATAGTCTTTAACATTAGCAGCAATATTTTGATGTTTAGTAGTACCTAATAAATTATTCATTGCTTGTAAACTAATAATTTCATAAGGAATATTTACACTTTTTAAATCTTTTTTCAATTCTTGGTACTTATCTTGAACTAAAAAAACTTTTTGAATTTTTATTAATGATGATGTTGATAATGCAGCAATAATAGGGTGATAACCATAAATATATTGTAATGCCATAATTTCGCTCCTTTAAATAATATTCAAATCTTTTAATTCTTGACGAATTTTATCAGCTTCTTGGTATTGTTTTTCCTTTTTTAGTTGTTCTCATATTTTAATTTTATTTTTAATTTTTTCAGAATAATTACCAACTTTAAAATCAAATCCTAATATTTTTAAAGCAAAGGTAAAAGTATAAAAAAATTCTTGAAATTCTTCATTAAAATTTTTTTTAATAAGTGCTTCATTTAATTTTTTAATCATATTTTCAATTAAAGTAATAGTATTAGTTGTGTCAATATTATTTGATAAATTTTTAATAATTTGTTGATAATAAATTGAATGATGATTATTATTACATATTATATTGTTAATAAATATTTGATATGTTCATTGTTTTAAAACATTTTCATATTTTTTTGTTGACGCTAATCCATTTTCAATTGTTTCCTTATTAAAATCAATTGGTTGTTGATGATCACGATTTAATATTAAATATCGCAATACATTTGGATGATATTGCTGACAAAATTCTTTAACCAAAATAAAATTATTTAAAGATTTTGACATTTTTTCATTAGCAATATTAACATGACCATTATGTCATCAAATATTTGACATTTTTTTATTATTAGCCGCAACAAATTGAGCTCGTTCATTTTCGTGATGAGGAAATTTTAAATCAACACCACCACCATGTAAATCAATAGTTTGACCATTAAATAAATCCTCAACAAAACAAGCACAATCAGTATGTCAACCAGGTCTTCCTTTCCCTCACGGACTATTTCAACTAATACCTATTGTTGTTGATTTTCACAAAGCAAAATCTAGATTATTTTCTTTAGCAACTAAATTTTTAATTCTAAAATTTGGAATTAAATCATCAATATTTTTATGTGCCAAACTTCCATAATCTTTTAACTTATTAACTTTAAAATAAACATCACCAGCAGTAACATATGCATAATCTTTAATAATTAATTTATTAATAAATTCAATAATCTTTGAAATATATTCACTTACTTTTGGCAATTTTGTAGGAGAAATAATATTTAATTTTTCTAAGTCTTCATAATATGCTAACGTATATTTTTCAGTAACTTGTTGTTCTGTTATTTTTAAATCCGCAGCTTTCTTAATAATTTTATCATCAATATCAGTAATATTATGAACATAATTTATTTTATAATTTTGATCAATTAATAAACGATGTAAAACATCAAAAACAAGTACACCACGAATATTGCCGACATGAATATAGTTATAAACAGTAGGACCACATAAATACATATTAACTTGCTTTTTATTAGGAGCAAGCAATTGCAATCTTTGTGAAAAACTATCATAAATTTTAATCATTTAATTAACCCTTCTTAATAAATTTTAGTTTTCATATACTCTATTATACTGTAAAGAATATCGATCTGTAACAAAATAATTTTTTAAATTTAAAATTCTCTTTAACAAAGAGAATCATTAATCATTAAAAAACTATTAATTATTTGAAATTTCATAATTTTTGATAGATATCATTTTTATTTTTTTATTTTTTTTCAGTTATATAAATTTCCTTTATTAGCAGAAGTTATTGTTCCTATATATAGCTAACTAAAGTAATGTTTACTCATAAATAATGTAAAATAATAATATGTAATTTAAACAGTTTTTGAATTTAAAAGTACAATTCAGCAATATTTAAAATAGATTAGGAAGATTAAATTATGCCAAAACCATACAGTGAAGACTTACGAATAAAAGTAATAGAAGCCTATCAAAGTAAAAACATGAAAATTAAAGAAATTTGTAAAGTGTTCAATATTACTAGAAAGACTTTATTCTTATGAAGAAAAAGAAAAAAAGAAAATGGGCATATAAAACCAATTTTGAATTATCAAAAAAGACATAGCCACAAAATAAAGGATTTAGATGAATTAAAAAATTATTTAGCGCAAAATAAAGATGTTACAGTTCAAAAAGTAATTGAAAAATTTGGTGATATGAATAAAAAAACAGTTTATAACTATTTCAAAAAACTAAATTATACATATAAAAAAACTTTTCTATATGAACAAAGAGATAAAAATAAACAAGAAGATTTTTTAAAAGAAATAGCTAAAATAATGAATGAAGATTTAGTATATATTGATGAATCTGGAATTGATGATAATGAATTTTATAAATATGGTTGATCTGAAAAAGGTAAAAGATTATTTGATAATAAATCCGCATATAAAATAAAAAGAATGAGTATAATTGGTTCGCTAAATAAAGGTAAATTAAAAGCCCTATGAGCATTTTAAGGACATTGCAACAGTAAAATTTTTGAATCATATGTAAAAAATATACTAATTCCAGTATTAAAGCGTGGACAAATTATAGTTTTAGATAATGCAACGTTTCATAAATCTAAATTAACACAACAATTAATTGAAAATGCTGGATGCAAACTATTATTTCTTCCACCATATTCTCCTAATTTAAATCCAATTGAACATTTTTGATTTGCTATAAAACATAATATAAGAAAAATATTACCAAATTATTGACCAAATATTAAAAAAGCTATTGATTTTTTTCAAGATATGAGTAAACATTACTTTAGTTAGCTATAGTGTAGGTACTAAAAAAGATGCATCATTAGTATATCAAGCATTTATGTGCTCAAATAGTTGTTTAAAAAATATTCAAATATTTCATAGCGATCGCGGTAATGAATTTAATAATAAAACTATTGATAAACTTTTATTAGCCTTCAATATTACCCGCTCTTTAAGCAAAAAAGGTTGTCCTTATGATAACGCTGTCGCTAAAGCAACTTTCAAAACTTTCAAAACAGAATTTATTAATGATAAAAATTTTACATCATTAATCCAATTAAAATTAGAATTATTTGATTATATCAATTGATACAACAACATAAGAATCCACAGCACTCTAAACTACTTAACCCCCATAAAAAACCAAGCACAAATGTCTACCAAAAAACAGTCCTAAAAAAAGTTGCCATTCCAATACTAAATGTTTGATGACATTTTAAACATCTTATTCTTCTCAAATCAGAAACATTCAAACTAGAAGAAGCACACCTGATACATTTCATTAATTTCAACTTCGCTATATATTTCAAACAATCGTTTTCATTTTGAAATATGCTATTGAATTCATTTCAATTCATTTTTTCCTCCACACTAGTACATGTGGGGATAATTTCCTTATTAATAATCTAATATTTACTAACAAAAATAAATTTTTTTTCATTTATATTAATTTTATTATAATATTTAATATCATATACAAACACTAAAGTAGGTTAATAATGTTAGAAATCATAAGTCTTAATAATAAACATATTACAATTAAAGTGAAAAAAAATAAAAAATAAATTTTAAATGCACTAGGTATTATTGATATCAATAATACCTAGTGCATTTAAAATATTTAATACTCCGTTTGCTCTTGAAATACTACTTAAATATACAAATAATAATGATAAATTAAAACAAATATATGAGCACTCACTAATATCATGAAAAAAATCCAACAAGAAAAAAACTTAAATGATTATCCAGGTAATCCTAAACTAAGACATTATCAACGTGTTGATGTTGCAATTTTAAAAGCAAATAAAAGATTTGGCTTATTTAATGAAATGCGTACTGGTATATCTAAATCAAGTAATGTTTACTCATAAATACTGTAAAATAATAATATGTAATTTAAACAGTTTTTGAATTTAAAAGTACAATTCAGCAATATTTAAAATAGATTAGGAAGATTAAATTATGCCAAAACCATACAGTAAAGACTTACGAATAAAAGTAATAGAAGCCTATCAAAGTAAAAACATGAAAATTAAAGAAATTTGTAAAGTGTTCAATATTACTAGAAAGACTTTATTCTTATGAAGAAAAAGAAAAAAAGAAACTGGGCATATAAAACCAATTTTGAATTATCAAAAAAGACATAGCCACAAAATAAAGGATTTAGATGAATTAAAAAATTATTTAGCGCAAAATAAAGATGTTACAGTTCAAAAAGTAATTGAAAAATTTGATGATATGACTAAAGAAACAGTTTATAACTATTTCAAAAAACTAAATTATACATATAAAAAAACTTTTTTATATGAATAAAGAGATAAAAATAAACAAGAATATTTTTTTAAAAGAAATAGCTAAAATAATGAATGAAGATTTAGTATATATTTATGAATCTGGAATTGATGATAATGAATTTTATAAATATGGTTGATCTGAAAAAGGTAAAAGATTATTTGATAATAAATCCGCATATAAAATAAAAAGAATGAGTATAATTCGTTCACTAAATAAAGGTAAATTAAAAGCCCTATGAGCATTTGAAGGGCATTGCAACAGTAAAATTTTTGAATCATATGTAAAAAATATACTAATTCCAGTATTAAAGCGTGGACAAATTATAGTTTTAGATACTGCAACGTTTCATAAATCTAAATTAACACAACAATTAATTGAAAATGCTGTATGCAAACTATTATTTCTTCCGCCATATTCTCCTAATTTAAATCCAATTGAACATTTTTGATTTGCTATAAAACATAATATAAGAAAAATATTACCAAATTATTGACCAAATATTAAAAAAGCTATTGATTTTTTTCAAGACATGAGTAAACATTACTTTAGTTAGCTATAAAACACCCACTATTTTAACAGCATTATCAGAAATGAAAACTAATAAAATATTATTTGTTGTTCCTAAGTCAACTATTTTATTAACATGGGTTCCCGAAATTAAAAAATGAACTACCTATAATTCTATTACTATTAAAGATGATATTACTAAAGCGCGAACAGAAAAATATAATCAATTTAAAAATAGTAATAATTGTATTTTAGTAGTTTCTAAAAACACTTTTAAAAATGATATAAAAAATAAATTATTAACTAAATTTGATTTTACATTAGTTATTGATGAAGCACATTTTTTAAGAAAATACAAAACTGCACAAAGTTCAACAATTTTGGAAGTTGCAAATAAAGTATCATCAGTTTATTGTTTAACTGGTACTCCTGCTAATAATCATCCTAGTGTTATTTTTGGTATATTAAAAATTATTGATAATAAACTATATAAAAATATTGATTATTGAGATTTTGTTGCTCGTTACTTTGGAATAATTAGAAAACGTATTACCAATTTTGTAACTATTAATATACCAAAACCAAATGTTAAACCACAACTAGCAGCAGAATTTGATTATTTAGTTAAAAAAATATCAATTATGCGTAAACAAATTGATGTACGTAATGAAATGCCAAAAATTATTAAAAATGATTTAATTTTAACTATGCCCAAAGCACAAACTGCAATTTATTATAATAATCTTGAAACTATGAAACAAGAAATTATTTTATAATAAAAAATCTAAAATAACTTTTTTACAAATATTTATCAAATTAAGAACTATTTGTTCAACACCTATTAATGAGGGAATGAAAGAATTAAACAAGCAGAATTTAATTGACTACTAGACTACTTACATGATAATGAAAATGATTCAATTATTATTTATAGTAGTTTTAGTGATAAAATAATTAACATTTTAAGTAACATTTTAGATAAACATAAATTAAATCATCAATTAATTACTGGTAAAGTAAATCATGAACAAAGACTTAAAGCTATTAGTGATTTTCAAAGTAAAAAAGTTAAAATTATTTTATGTAATATTAAATCTACTAATGTTGGTATCACATTAGATCAAGGTGATGTTATGATTTTTCTAGATCGTGAAGTTAAACCCAACCGAAAATGAGCAAGCTGAAAGTCGCTTTTTTCCAACTCAATTAAACGATAATAAAACTAGAGAAATTATTAATTTATATTGCGCTAATACTATTGATTTAAAAATTAGAGACATCCTTAATAATAAAATTGATATTAATAAAGTTATTAATGATCAAGGTATTAAATTTTTTGAATAATTTTTATTATATTTAATAAACTAAACGATGATTAAAAACAAGATCTGCATTATTATTAGGAATGAATTGTTCATCATTAATTTCAAGAATATATTCTTGCAATAAAGGCGCAAATTCGTTTGAAGATTGAAAATAATGAGTGTTATCAATGATTTGTTGACTTTCAAAAAATTCTCTATAATCACCATTATCTTCTCCATCATTTAAACAAAAAAAGACCTGAAATAAAGCCAAAAAGAGCACCAGCAAAACACTGTTACAGCTGAAATAATATCAAATTCAAAAATATTTTGTTCTCTTTTTTTATATAAATCAGAAAGAGCAAACAAACTACCTCCAATAATGTTTCCTAAACAGCTTGCTAATATTATTTTTTTATTAATCATGTTATTTACCACCTTTTTAATATTTAAATTATTGGTTTAGATATTTTTTTTAAATTAAATGCTTTTCAAGCAAGAGCATCTGCTTCATCATTATATATATTACCACTATGACCTTTAACTCATTTAAAATAAATATTAACATCTTTTGCTATTTTATCATAAAACGCTTTATATGCCTTTGTTTCTGCTTTAGTAGTTTTTCATTCACCCGTACATCATTTACTAATTCCAACATAATCATGACAAATTAAAATTGATTTTATATTATTTTCCAAAGCTAACTGCATTGCCTTTTGTGCACCCATTATTTCTCCAGCAACATTTCTTAATTTTGCTCAATTTTCATCATCAAATTTTTCATAAAATATATCTTTTTTGCCATTATTTAAGAAAACAAGTCCATAAGAAAATTGATTAATTTCTTCTTTAAAACTACCATCAGTATATGCTATTACTTCATATTTATAGTGATTTTCAGATTTTATTTGAATTTTATCATCTAAATAATCTTGAGCTTCTTTTTTGGTTGCAAATTTTTTATACTGAGCACCAGCAAAACCTCTCATTTGTGTTTCACATTCATTCCAGTTTTCAAATATTCCAATGACTCTACCTTTTTTTACTGCATAAAATTTACTTGCCATAATTATGACTCCTCTATTGTTTATTTTAATTTTACAATAATATTAAATTGGAATGGCAATCTTTTTTAGGACTGTTTTTTGGTAGACATTTGTGCTTATGTATTTTATGGTGGTTAAGTAGTTTAGAGTGCTGTGGATTCTTATGTTGTTGTATCAATTGATATAATCAAATAATTCTAATTTTAATGGGATTAATGATGTAAAATTTTTATCATTAATAAATTCTGTTTTGAAAGTTTTGAAAGTTGCTTCAGCAACAGCGTTATCATAAGGACAACCTTTTTTTGCTTAAAGAGCGGGTAATATTGAAAGCTAATAAAAGTTTATCAATAGTTTTATTATTAAATTCATTACCGCGATCGCTATGAAATATTTGAATATTTTTTAAACAACGATTTGAGCACATAAATGCTTGATATAATAATGATGCATCTTTTTTAGTACCTACACTATGTCCAATAATTTCGCGATTGTACAGGTCGATTAATAAGCAAATATAGTTTCATTTACCATTAACTTGAACATAAGTTAAATCACTAACAATAACTTCATTTTTAAGCCTATTATTAAAGTCTCTATTAACAAGATTAGTAATTTGACTATCATTGACTTTATTATGATAATTTTTGTATGATAATTTAGTGTATTTTTATATTAAATTATGTTTATTCATAATTTTTTTAATTTTTCGTCTTGATAAATTAATTTTATTTTCTTTTATAACAACTTTTAACCTTCTTGTTCCATAAGCTTCTTTATTTTCTTTAAAAGCACTAATAACAGTTTCGTCATACATATTATTTTGAATTTTATCTTCTTTTTTCTTGAAATTAAAATAATATGTTGATTTAGAGATTTTTAAAAAACGACACATTGTGCGAATTTTATATTTAACTTTATTTTTAGTAATAATTTCTATTTTCTGCCTATTATTAGTGCTGCTTGCTTTAAAATATCATTTTCCATTCGCAACTGTTTTAATTATTTTCTTAATTTAATTAATTCATTTTCTTCGATAGAACGGTTATCTTTGGTTTTAAAACTGCCTGAATTAGTAAATTGCTTAATTCAATTATAAGTAGCTGCTCTTGTAACATTGTACTCTTTAGCAAGACAAGACACTGACTTACCAGTTTGATATAAAGCTGCTATTTATTTTTTAAATTCATCTGAATATGAGTTAATATTGGCCATAATTATAATTCCTTTCTTTTAACTAATTTGTTCAATTGTCTACGTAATTAGTGTCCAATAAAGTGTAACCCATCCAATTTTCATAAATTAATCCCCCTCAATTTTTACCAATAACTTCTTAAGTTTAAGAAGATAAATATATTTTACATACTTTTGATTATTTTTTAACACTTTTGTCATAAAATTGTATACTAATAACTTATTAACTAAATCTATTGCACTATTTAAAATAATAGAAATATTCCGTAAATAAATTTTTTAAAAGTCAATTAATAATTTAAAATTTATTTTATAATTTCTTTATTAATAAATTAATAAGGTGTTGATAAAAATGAATTTTTAAAATTTAAAAAAATTAAAAAATGAACAATTTTATAGATATTTTGGTATAAAACGTTTTCATTTTGATGAAATGTTAACAAAATTAATTGAAATAGAAAATTTAAAAAAACTAAAGGTAGAAAATATAAACTTTCAGTTGAAGAAAGATTGATGATGACTTTAGTATACTGAAAAGAATATTATACTTTTTTCCAAATGAGTATTAAATATAAAATGAGTGCATCAAGTTGTTTTCGAAATATTACTTGAGTAGAAAATAAACTTAGTGATGACAAAGATTATCAGTTTTTAAAAACAAAATATAAATCAAAAATTGAGAAAAAAACAAGAAGATTTAAATTAATCTCAATTTTACCTTGTTGAGTTATTAATTTTTTTGAATTTATACCATTGCGAGTATTTTCACTATTATTATGTTGATTTTTTTCATATCCTAAATAATTTTGCATTTCAGAATTCAACATTTTTTCAACTAATCTTTTTGTTAATTATTTATATAAACCTCCCTCTTTAAAAACTGTTGTTAAATCTTCAGTATTTTCTAGTAATAAATCTACTGCTTTTGATATCGGATCATTATTATTAATATTTTTTTTAGACATACGTAACTCACTCTTTCTAGTTATTTAATTTTATTTACTAGAATTAATTAAACATAGTTATTTTTGTAAGTTACACAGATTACTAAACATTACCTAACTTTTCGTAATTGACTATTAACAGATTCAATAGCATTTGTTGTATAAATCACTCTTTTGATTTCTGCAGGATAACTAATAAAAACCATTAAATTACCTCAATTTTTATATCATGATTTAGCAATTTGAGGATATTGTTTATTTCATTTACTTTCAAAATATTCTAAAGCTTGCATTGCTTGTTCTTCACTACATGCACTATAAATTGGTTTTAAATCTGTAACTAGTTATTTTCTATGTTTGTATGAAACATATTTTAAACTATTTCTAATTTGATGAACTATGCATAATTGATGTTCGGTTTTAGGATAAACTAATTGTATTACTTCTGACATTCCTGTTAAATTGTCACTACAAGCAATAAGAATATCATTTAAGCCTTGATTTTTCATTTCTGTGAAATTAGATAATCAAAACTTAGAACATTCATTTTCACTAATTCATAAACCTAAAATATCTTTTTTACCTTCTAAATCAACTCCTAGTGCTATATAAACTGATTTGTTAATAATGCGTTTATCTTGTCGTACTTTAACTACTATACAATCAAAATAAACAATCGGATAAACACTTTCTAATGGCCGATTTTGTCATGCTTTAACATCATCAATAACATCATCAGTAATTTGACTAATAACACTTTCACTAATATCAGCGCCATGATATAACTCTTGTAACTGCATTCTAATATCTGATAAAGTCATGCCTTTGGCATATAATGAAAGAAATTGTTGATCAAAACCATCAAATCTTCTTTGTCTTTTTGCAACTATTACTGGCTCAAAATTACTATTACGATCTCGTGGTACATTAATCTCAATTTTACCTTGTTGAGTTATTAATTTTTTTGAACTTATACCATTACGAGCATTTTCACTAGTATTATGTTGATTTTTTTCATATCCTAAATAATTTTGCATTTCAGAATTCAACATTTTTTCAACTAATCTTTTTGTTAATTATTTATATAAACCTCCCTCTTTAAAAACTGTTGTTAAATCTTCGGTATTTTCTAATAATCAATCTACTGCTTTTGATATTGGAACATTATTATTAATATTTTGTTTTTTAGACATAAGTAACTCACTCTTTCTATTTATTTAATTTTATTTACTAGAATTAATTAAACATAGTTATTTTTGTAAGTTACAAAGATTACTAAACATTACCGAAAATATTAAAAATATTTTTTTATTTTAATGGTTTTGTTTTATTAAAAATTTCACAAAGTAAGTTAAATCTTAAGTACATAAGTCTAAATATACTTTTTCTACATTTATTTATTAAAATTTTGAATCTTTTTAATCAAGCAAAAACATGTTCAACTTTAATTCTAATTTTTGAAATAATTTTATTGTAGATTTTTTCTTGTTTAGTTAATTTTTTATTTTTAGTTTTTTTAATTGGTAATATAGTATTTTTATAAATATTTTGTATTCCTTGATATCCCAAATCACCAATAATTATTGTTTTTTCTGAAAATTCAAGATTTGAATTTTTTAATATTTGAAAATCATGTACTTTTCCATTATCAGCAAAAATATCAACAATTTTTTTATTAAAAAAGTCATATATAATTTGAAATTTTATAGAAAACATTCAACTTTTACCAGAAAAATATTCTAACTGTATTTTTTTTAGTTGGTCTTTCAATTTCAATTTCAGTTGAATAAATTAAATAAAATTGAAATTCATTTAAATCTTCTTGTTTTTTCTCAATTTTTGATTTATATTTTGTTTTTAAAAACTGATAATCTTTGTCATCACTAAGTTTATTTTCTACTCAAGTAATATTTCGAAAACAACTTGATGCACTCATTTTATATTTAATACTCATTTGGAAAAAGTATAATATTCTTTTCAGTATACTAAAGTCATGACCAATCTTTCTTCAACTGAAAGTTTATATTTTCTAACTTTAGTTTTTTTTAAATTTTCTATTTCAATTAATTTTGTTAACATTTCATCAAAATGAAAACGTTTTATACCAAAATATCTATAAAATTGTTCATTTTTTAATTTTTTTAAATTTTCAAAATTCATTTTTATCAACACCTTATTAATTTATTAATAAAGAAATTATAAAATAAATTTTAAATTATTAATTGACTTTTAAAAAATTTATTTACGGAATATGTCTTTTGATAATAAACCCGCATATAAAATAAAAAGAATGAGTATAATTAGTTCACTAAATAAAGGTAAATTAAAAGCCCTATGAGCATTTGAAGGACATTGCAACAGTAAAATTTTTGAATCATATGTAAAAAATATACTAATTCCAATATTAAAGCGTGGACAAATTATAGTTTTAGATAATGCAACGTTTCATAAATCTAAATTAACACAACCATTAATTGAAAATGCTGGATGCAAACTATTATTTCTTCCACCATATTCTCCTAATTTAAATCCAATTGAACATTTTTGATTTGCTATAAAACATAATATAAGAAAAATATTACCAAATTATTGACCAAATATTAAAAAAGCGATTGATTTTGTTTTTCAAGATATGAGCAAACATTACTTTAGTTAGCTATATTATTTTGAATTTTATCTTCTTTTTTCTTAAAATTAAAATAATATGTTGATTTAGAGATTTTTAAAAAACGACACATTGTACGAATTTTATATTTAACTTTATTTTTAGTAATAATTTCTATTTTCTGCCTATTATTAGTGCTGCTTGCTTTAAAATATCATTTTCCATTCGTAACTGTTTTAATTTCTTTCTTAATTTAATTAATACGTTTTCTTCAACAGAACGGTTATCTTTGGTTTTAAAACTGCCTGAATTAGTAAATTGCTTAATTCAATTATAAGTAGCTGCTCTTGTAACATTGTACTCTTTAGCAAGACAAGACACCGACTTACCGCTTTGATATAAAGCTACTATTTGTTTTTTAAATTCATCTGAATATGAGTTAATATTGGCCATAATTATAATTCCTTTCTTTTAACTAATTTGTTCACTTGTCTACGTAATTAGTACCCAACAAAGTGTAACCCATCCAAATGCAATTACTAATACCACTACCACTGTTAAATCTTTAAATATATTTACCGCATAAAATAATTTTCGAAGTTCAAAACTATAACAGTTAATAATATTGAAATAATTATTGAAAATATTGATAAAAACAATGCTAATATATCCATAATTATAATTTTTTGTGTACATTTTAATTTAATATATTTAAATAAATCTTTAACAACAATATTAACATCAATTGTTAATGTTAAATTTTGTATATTTGTTTGTATTTCTTCATACCTAGCTTCTTCTAACTTTTCTTCATTATCATCAAAAAACATAAGACATATTCCGTAAATAAATTTTTTAAAAGTCAATTAATAATTTAAAATTTATTTTATAATTTCTTTATTAATAAATTAATAAAGTGTTGATAAAAATGAATTTTGAAAATTTAAAAAAATTAAAAAATGAACAATTTTATAGATATTTTGGTATAAAACGTTTTCATTTTGATGAAATGTTAACAAAATTAATTGAAATAGAAAATTTAAAAAAAACTAAAGGTAGAAAATATAAACTTTCAGTTGAAGAAAGATTGATGATGACTTTAGTATATTGAAAAGAATATTATACTTTTTTCCAAATGAGTATTAAATATAAAATGAGTGCATCAAGTTGTTTTCGAAATATTACTTGAGTAGAAAATAAACTTAGTGATGACAAAGATTATCAGTTTTTAAAAACAAAATATAAATCAAAAATTGAGAAAAAACAAGAAGATTTAAATTAATTTCAATTTTATTTAATTGATTCAACTGAAATTGAAATTGAAAGACCAACTAAAAAAAACTACAGTTAGAATATTTTTCTGGTAAAAGTTGAATGTTTTCTATAAAATTTCAAATTATATATGACTTTTTTAATAAAAAAATTGTTGATATTTTTGCTGATAATGGAAAAGTACATGATTTTCAAATATTAAAAAATTCAAATCTTGAATTTTCAGAAAAAACAATAATTATTGGTGATTTGGGATATCAAGGAATACAAAATATTTATAAAAATACTATATTACCAATTAAAAAAACTAAAAATAAAAAATTAACTAAACAAGAAAAAATCTACAATAAAATTATTTCAAAAATTAGAATTAAAGTTGAACATGTTTTTGCTGGATTAAAAAGATTCAAAATTTTAATAAATAAATGTAGAAAAAGTATATTTAGACTTATGTACTTAAGATTTAACTTACTTTGTGAAATTTTTAATAAAACAAAACCATTAAAATAAAAAAATATTTTTAATATTTTTTTAAAAATTTAAATTTTTATCAAGTTAATATAAAAATAATATTAACAATTTTTGTGTTTGAAATATAAATTTATTTTTAAAGTATTTTTTTAAAAATATTAACTTCTATAATTATTAACACTAAAAAATTTATAAATATTATTATTGACAATTGATTAAATTTATTTACGGAATATGTCTATAGTTTTCCCTTCGTCCTATATTATAATTTTAACATTATCCGTAACTAAAACTAAAAAAATGAACAAATCAAAAAGTTGCTCATTTTTATATTTTAGTAATAGTTTATTTTGGAGTTCAAGTTTTTAATAAATCATTTTTAATATTACCTACTTGTGGCCCATAAATTACCTGAATAGCTGTACCTTTTTTAAAGATACCAACCGCACCAGTTGATTTTAAAATATTATCATCAACTTTAGTTTCATCAAAAACTGTAACACGCAATCTTGTAGCGCAATTGTCTAATAATTTAACATTACTTCGTCCACCAAGACCTTTAAAAATATTTTCTAACATATCATTATTTTTATCTTTATTAGTGTCAGGTGTTAATGTTTGTTTCTTTGTCATTTCTGCTTGTAAAGTTTTATGAATAGACTCTGCACCATCAATATAGGTAATTTCAACTTTATTTGCAATTACTTTAATATTTTTAGTTCCACTTAATCTTAATAAAGCTTTTGAATAAATATTTGCATCTTTTAAAGTTGCAACTAATACTTTATCTTTAGCGTTAACATCAATGATATTTAACGCTCCACCAAGTCCAAGTAATAAATTTTCTACTTTTGTTCTACCTTTTTTTGAAGACTTATCTAAAGAACTTTCAACACTTTGTAAAGCTAAGTTGGTTGCTAATTCTCCTTCTTCACGACCTAAAGTTTTGTAATTTCTTCACTTAATAATGTAATAGAAACCAAAGAAATAAGCAGGTGCCATAATTAATCCAGTAACAAATACTCAATAGAATCCTGTTTCTTTACCAAGAATACTTGGTAATATTCCAAAGAAAGAAAAGTCAATAAATCCAGCAGCAAAGCCTTGACCAACAACTATATTTAATAAATACGCCATCATAAAACTAATTCCTGACATAAATGCATGGAAAACAAAACATAATGGTGCTACAAATAAGAATGAAAACAATAATGGTTCTGTAACTCCTGTTAAGAAAGAAGTTAGAGCAGCAGAACCTAAAATACCACCAACCATTTTTTTATTTTCTGGTCGTGCTAACATTCACATAGCAAGAGCTGCAAATGGATAGCCATATTGCATATATGCAAATCGCCCACTCATAAACATTGTTCCCGGTGTTTGATTCATGTGTCCTACTGCATTAGAAGCAAATTGTCCAAAGAAAATATTGTACGCTCCAACAAAATGATCACCAGATTCATTAATTCAATTTCCACCAATTCCAGTATATCAGAAAGGCGCATATTGAACGTGATGCAATCCTGTTGGTATTAATAAACGCTCAGTAATTCCAAAAAACATTGCAATAAATGCTCCACCAACTGTCGGATGAAAATTATCACCAGTTAACTGTCCATCAGTAAGTTGACCTGTATTCATACCAGCTGCTAAGCCATTACCAATTTCTCTAAAAGCAATTAATAACATTGGTCAAATAAAGAAAAAAGCTAAACCCATTCCTATTCCAACAAAAACAGCTAAAATTGGCACAAAACGTTCACCACCAAAAAAAGATAATACTCTTGGCATACGAATATTGTATGAATGATTATGAACAATTGATACTAATCAACCAACAAGAATGCCACCTAAAACCGAAGTGTCAAACGTAGGAAATAATCCTAAGACAGAAGAAAATAAACCAGAAGATTTGCCGCTTTCTGGAGTAATCTTTGCACCTTCACCTAAACCTCATGGATCAAACCCCAACATTCCTGTTTTAGGATTTCAAAAAAACATGCCACTAATAACTGAAGTCATAACAATAAAAGTAATAAATCCAGAAAGAGCAGCTACACCTTTACTAGCTTTTGCAAAACCAAAAGCAATAGAAATAGCAAAAATCAATCCTAAATTAGCAAAAACAACGTTTCCGGCTGATTGCATAATTGAAAAAATATTAATAATAGCAACAAGACTATCATGATTAGGTAATTGCTTTAAAGCACTAGCAAATCCACCACCAATTCCTAACAATAAACCAGCTATTGGTAATGTAGCTATTGGTAAAACAATGGCTCTTGATAAGTTTTGCATTTTACCAAACATTTTGCCACCTAATTTATTGAAAGTTCCTTTAAAAGTAAAACTAGGATTTTTCTTATCCTCAGGAGATGTTTGTTTACTATGAAAAAATTTACTCATTTTCTCAGCTCCTTTCTATATTGTTCTATACAGATGAGAATTTTATTCTATACAGATAAAAATATTATATATATATATAATAGTAAAAACAACAATAAAATAAATAAAAACGATTTTTTTACTACTATAATAGTAATTTCGGAGAAAATTTATAATCTATAGCTAACTAAAGTAATGTTTACTTATAAATAATGTAAAATAATAATATGTAATTTAAACAGTTTTTTAATTTAAAAGTACAATTCAGCAATATTTAAAATAGATTAGGAATATTAAATTATGCCAAAACCATAAAGTGAAGACTTACGAAGAAAAGCAATAGAAGCCTATGAAAGTAAAAACATGAAAATTAAAGAAATTTGTAAAGTGTTCAATATTACTAGAAAGACTTTATTCTTATGAAGAAAAATAAAAAAAGAAACTGGGCATATAAAACCAATTTTGAATTATCAAAAAGGACATAGCCACAAAATAAAGGATTTAGATGAATAAAAAAATTATTTAGCGCAAAATAAAGATGTTACAGTTCAAAAAGTAATTGAAAAATTTGGTGATACGACTAAAGAAACAGTTTATAACTATTTCAAAAAACTAAATTATACATATAAAAAAACTTTTCTATATGAACAAAGAGATAAAAATAAACAAGAAGATTTTTTAAAATAAATAGCTAAAATAATGAATGAATATTTAGTATATATTGATGAATCTGGAATTGATGATAATGAATTTTATAAATATGGTTGATCTGAAAAAGGTAAAAGATTATTTGATAATAAACCCGCATATAAAATAAAAAGAATGAGTATAATTCGTTCACTAAATAAAGGTAAATTAAAAGCCCTATGAGCATTTGAAGGACATTGCAACAGTAAAATTTTTGAATCATATGTAAAAAATATACTAATTGTAGTATTAAAGCGTGGACAAATTATAGTTTTAGATAATGCAACGTTTCATAAATCTAAATTAACACAACAATTAATTGAAAATGCTGGATGCAAACTATTATTTATTCCACCATATTCTCCTAATTTAAATCCAATTGAACATTTTTGATTTGCTATAAAACATAATATAAGAAAAATATTACCAAATTATTAACTAAATATTAAAAAAGCGATTTATTTTTTTTCAAGATATGAGTAAACATTACTTTAGTTAGCTATATATAGATATTATTAATAACTACTATAAATTTTAATAGTATGTTGTAATTAAAAAAATAGTAAATATTTTAAAACACTTACTATTTTTATTTTTTTAATTTTAAGTATTAATTTAAATTAAATCAAATATCTAAAGTAATAAATTTAATAATTAACGTACCAATACAATAAGTAAAAACTAAAGTTGTTAACATATAACTAACTAAAGTAATGTTTACTCATAAATAATGTAAAATAATAATATGTAATTTAAACAGTTTTGGAATTTAAAAGTACAATTCAGCAATATTTAAAATAGATTAGGAAGATTAAATTATGCCAAAACCATACAGTTAATACTTACGAAGAAAAGTAATAGAAGCCTATGGAAGTAAAAACATGAAAATTAAAGAAATTTGTAAAGTGTTCAATATTACTAGAAAGACTTTATTCTTATGAAGAAAAAGAAAAAAAGAAACTGGGCATATAAAACCAATTTTGAATTATCAAAAAGGACATAGCCACAAAATAAAGGATTTAGATGAATTAAAAAATTATTTAGCGCAAAATAAAGATGTTACAGTTCAAAAAGTAATTGAAAAATTTGGTGATATGACTAAAGAAACAGTTTATAACTATTTCAAAAAACTAAATTATACATATAAAAAAACTTTTTTATATGAACAAAAAGATAAAAATAAAAAAGAAGATTTTTTAAAAGAAATAGCTAAAATAATTAATGAAGATTTAGTATATATTGATGAATCTGGAATTGATGATAATTAATTTTATAAATATGGTTGATCTGAAAAAGGTAAAAGATTATTTGATAATAAACCCGCATATAAAATAAAAAGAATGAGTATAATTGGTTCACTAAATAAAGGTAAATTAAAAGCCCTATGAGCATTTGAAGGGCATTGCAAAAGTAAAATTTTTGAATCATATGTAAAAAATATACTAATTCCAGTATTAAAGCGTGGACAAATTATAGTTTTAGATAATGCAACGTTTCATAAATGGTAATGTTTAGTAATCTGTGTAACTTACAAAAATAACTATATTTAATTAATTCTAGTAAATAAAATTAAATAAATAGAAAGAGTGAGTTACTTATGTCTAAAAAACAAAATATTAATAATAATGATCCAATATCAAAAGCAGTAGATTTATCACTAGAAAACACTGAAGATTTAACAACAGTTTTTAAAGAGGGAGGTTTATATAAAGAATTAACAAAAAGATTAGTTGAAAAAATGTTGAATTCTGAAATGCAAAATTATTTAGGATATGAACAAAATCAACATAATACTAGTGAAAATGCTCGCAATGGTATAAATTAAAAAAAATTAATAACTCAACAAGGTAAAATTGAGATTAATGTACCACGAGATCGTAATAGTAATTTTGAGACAGTAATAGTTGCAAAAAGACAAAGAAGATTTGATGGTTTTGATCGAGGCTTTTTAAAAATCTGTGTATCTTTTTACAAAGTTACTAGTTTAGATTAATTCTATCTTCAAATTTTATCATAAAATGAGCAATTGCTGTATTTCAATTTTGAATGGGCGTTGTTCATTTTTTGTTATATTTTCAATTGCTAAGTAAAATATTTTAAAAACCGCCATATCATTTGGAAAAAATTTTTTATTTCTAATAACTTTTCGTAATTGAATATTAAAAGATTCAATAGCATTTGTTGTATAAATCACTCTTTTGATTTCTGCAGGATAACTAATAAAAACCATTAAATTATCTCAATTTTTATATCATGATTTAGCAATTTGAGGATATTGTTTATTTCATTTACTTTCAAAAGATTCTAAGGCTTGCATTGCTTGTTCTTCACTACATGCACTATAAATTGGTTTTAAATCTGTAACTAGTGATTTTCTATGTTTGTATGAAACATATTTTAAACTATTTCTAATTTGATGAACTATGCATAATTGATGTTCGGTTTTAGGATAAACTAATTGTATTGCTTCTGACATTCCTGTTAAATTGTCGCTACAAGCAATAAGAATATCATTTAAGCCTCGATTTTTCATTTCTGTGAAATTAGATAATCAAAAATTAGAACCTTCATTTTCGCTAATTCATAAACCTAAAACATCTTTTTTACCTTCTAAATCAACTCCTAGTGCTATATAAACTGATTTGTTAATAATGCGTTTATCTTGTCGTACTTTAACTACTATACAATCAAAATAAACAATCGGATAAACACTTTCTAATGGCCGATTTTGTCATGCTTTAACATCATCAATAACATCATCAGTAATTTGACTAATAACACTTTCACTAACATCAGCACCATGATATAACTATTGTAACCGCATTCTAATATCTGATAAAGTCATGCCTTTGGCATATAATGAAAGAACTTGTTGATCAAAACCATCAAATCTTCTTTGTCTTTTCGCAACTATTACTGTCTCAAAATTACTATTACGATCTCGTGGTACATTAATCTAAATTTTACCTTGTTGAGTTATTAATTTTTTTGAATTTATACCATTACGAGCATTTTCACTATTATTATGTTGATTTTTTTCATATCCTAAATAATTTTGCATTTCATAATTCAACATTTTTTCAACTAATCTTTTTGTTAATTATTTATATAAACCTCCCTCTTTAAAAACTGTTGTTAAATCTTCAGTATTTTCTAATAATAAATCTACTGCTTTTGATATTGGATCATTATTATTAATATTTTGTTTTTTAGACATAAGTAACTCACTCTTTCTAGTTATTTAATTTTATTTACTAGAATTAATTAAACATAGTTATTTTTTGTAAGTTACACAGATTACTAAACATTACCGTTAAATATGAAATTTATTCGGGTTCATAAAATGGAATAATAACTTTTAAAGTATCTGGCTCTTCAGTTTTTAGTAAACGTTTATCAATTTTATAAAGGTTGCTATTAGACATTGCAATTCAATCCAATAAGTCTTTTTCATAAGCAATTTCTTCATAGAAATCAATTAAGAATCAGTCATAAAATTTTGCAGTTAAATTATCATTATTTTCACGAGCACTTTTAACAAGTTTATTGGTAAAATCAAGTAATTCTTCTTTAGTAGATTTTAATTTTTTTAATGCTTCTTCAATGTTTTTTGTAGTAAAAGTTGGAACTTTAATGTCTTTAATTTCAACTTGAGCATCTTGATCCATTAAATAGTTACAAATTTTACGAATATGAACAACAGCATCAGTCGCTTCTACTTGGAAGAAGCGTGCAAACCCAGGATATCCTTTTTGATTTGCATCATTACTTAATTTAAAACTAAGCATTTGATATTTTAGATGTTCGCTAATATAATCATTTAGTTCATTGTTAATTTTTTTAATCATTAAATACACCTTCTTTCTTGGCTTTATATGTATTATACTACTTTAATACTATATATATTAAAATAAATTAAGAATAAAAATATTGTTAATTTATTGTTTTTGTTACATTTTTTATGAAGTAAGTTCAGTTAATAGTTCAAGACCAATTTGATCATGTGCTCATTTATTTGGATGAACATAATCAAAGAAAAAATTATTATTAATAGTTTCTGGAATTGTTCCATCAATATATCTTGGATTTAAATTTAAAGTTAAACCGGGAATTGATCATTTTATTGATTCGTTAGTAATATTTTTTCCTATTTCTTGTGATTCAGATAATAAATCACTAAAATTAGTTTCTAAGTCAAACGGTCTGATATTAATATCATAATTATTTTTCATTAATTCAGTAATTTTATCATTTCATTTGTTATTATATTCATTAGACATATTCCGTAAATAAATTTAATCAATTGTCAATAATAATATTTATAAATTTTTTAGTGTTAATAATTATAGAAGTTAATGTTTTTAAAAAAATACTTTAAAAATAAATTTATATTTCAAACACAAAAATTGTTAATATTATTTTTATATTAACTTGATAAAAATTTAAATTTTTAAAAAAATATTAAAAATATTTTTTTATTTTAATGGTTTTGTTTTATTAAAAATTTCACAAAGTAAGTTAAATCTTAAGTACATAAGTCTAAATATACTTTTTCTACATTTATTTATTAAAATTTTGAATCTTTTTAATCAAGCAAAAACATGTTCAACTTTAATTCTAATTTTTGAAATAATTTTATTGTAGATTTTTTCTTGTTTAGTTAATTTTTTATTTTTAGTTTTTTTAATTGGTAATATAGTATTTTTATAAATATTTTGTATTCCTTGATATCCCAAATCACCAATAATTATTGTTTTTTCTGAAAATTAAAGATTTGAATTTTTTAATATTTGAAAATCATGTACTTTTCCATTATCAGCAAAAATATCAATAATTTTTTTATTAAAAAAGTCATATATAATTTGAAATTTTATAGAAAACATTCAACTTTTAGCAGAAAAATATTCTAACTGTAGTTTTTTTTAGTTGGTCTTTCAATTTTAATTTCAGTTGAATCAATTAAATAAAATTGAAATTCATTTAAATCTTCTTGTTTTTTCTCAATTTTTGATTTATATTTTTTTTAAAAACTGATAATCTTTGTCATCACTAAGTTTATTTTCTACTCAAGTAATATTTCGAAAACAACTTGATGCACTCATTTTATATTTAATACTCATTTGGAAAAAAGTATAATATTCTTTTCAGTATACTAAAGTCATCATCAATCTTTCTTCAACTGAAAGTTTATATTTTCTACCTTTAGTTTTTTTTAAATTTTCTATTTCAATTAATTTTGTTAACATTTCATCAAAATGAAAACGTTTTATACCAAAATATCTATAAAATTGTTCATTTTTTAATTTTTTTAAATTTTCAAAATTCATTTTTATCAACACCTTATTAATTTATTAATAAAGAAATTATAAAATAAATTTTAAATTATTAATTGACTTTTAAAAAAATTATTTACGGAATATGTCTATTGATGAATCTGGAATTGATGATAATGAATTTTATAAATATGGTTGATCTGAAAAAGGTAAAAGATTATTTGATAATAAACCCGCATATAAAATAAAAAGAATGAGTATAATTGGTTCACTAAATAAAGGTAAATTAAAAGCCCTATGAGCATTTGAAGGGCATTGCAACAGTAAAATTTTTGAATCATATGTAAAAAATATACTAATTCCAGTATTAAAGCGTGGACAAATTATAGTTTTAGATAATGCAAAGTTTCATAAATCTAAATTAACAAAACAATTAATTGAAAATGCTGGATGCAAACTATTATTTCTTCCGCCATATTGTCCTAATTTAAATCCAATTGAACATTTTTGATTCGCTATAAAACATAATATAAGAAAAATATTACCAAATTATTGACCAAATATTAAAAAAGCGATTGTTTTTTTTCAAGATATGAGTAAACATTACTTTAGTTAGCTATACCTCATGAATACTGAAGTTTATTAAATAAAAAATATGAACAGTGATATGAAAAAGAAAAAAATAACTTTAATTTTTTAGTAATTGACACTAATGATTTAACTCCTAAGTAAATAGTGCAAAAAATAATTGATTAGACATATTCCGTAAATAAATTTTTTAAAATTCAATTAATAATTTAAAATTTATTTTATAATTTCTTTATTAATAAATTAATAAGGTGTTGATAAAAATGAATTTTGAAAATTTAAAAAATTAAAAAATGAACAATTTTATAGATATTTTGGTATAAAACGTTTTCATTTTGATGAAATGTTAACAAAATTAATTGAAATAGAAAATTTAAAAAAACTAAAGGTAGAAAATATAAACTTTCAGTTGAAGAAAGATTGATGATGACTTTAGTATACTGAAAAGAATATTATACTTTTTCCAAATGAGTATTAAATATAAAATGAGTGCATCAAGTTGTTTTCGAAATATTACTTGAGTAGAAAATAAACTTAGTGATGACAAAGATTATCAGTTTTTAAAAACAAAATATAAATCAAAAATTGATAAAAAACAAGAAGATTTAAATGAATTTCAATTTTATTTAATTGATTCAACTGAAATTGAAATTGAAAGACCAACTAAAAAAAACTACAGTTAGAATATTTTTCTGGTAAAAGTTGAATGTTTTCTATAAAATTTAAAATTATATATGACTTTTTTAATAAAAAAATTGTTGATATTTTTGCTGATAATGGAAAAGTACATGATTTTCAAATATTAAAAAATTCAAATCTTGAATTTTCAGAAAAAACAATAATTATTGGTGATTTGGGATATCAAGGAATACAAAATATTTATAAAAATACTATATTACAAATTAAAAAAACTAAAAATAAAAAATTAACTAAACAAGAAAAAATCTACAATAAAATTATTTCAAAAATTAGAATTAAAGTTGAACATGTTTTTGCTTGATTAAAAAGATTCAAAATTTTAATAAATAAATGTAGAAAAAGTATATTTAGACTTATGTACTTAAGATTTAACTTACTTTGTGAAATTTTTAATAAAACAAAACCATTAAAATAAAAAAATATTTTTAATATTTTTTTAAAAATTTAAATTTTTATCAAGTTAATATAAAAACAATATTAACAATTTTTGTGTTTGAAATATAAATTTATTTTTAAAGTATTTTTTTAAAAATATTAACTTCTATAATTATTAACACTAAAAAATTTATAAATATTATTATTGACAATTGATTAAATTTATTTACGGAATATGTATATTATATAAAATAAAATTTCTTATTGAAATCAAATTTTTATTTAGTCATTTTTTCTCATGTTATATTAATAATTATTGTTATTTTTCCTGTCAATATCGAGTGAAAATTTCCCAAAAATATTTATCAAAAAATTAAATTATTTTAGAAAGTTACACTGTTAAATAAACACAAATTCCAAATAACGCCTAAAAACTTTAGTTCCTTGTTTTCATATAGGAACTTTTTTTGTATAATTTAATTAAACTTAATATAAGTTTTTAACTCATTATT
This sequence comes from Spiroplasma ixodetis, assembly GCF_040369795.1. GTDB lineage: Bacteria > Bacillota_I > Bacilli_A > Mycoplasmatales > VBWQ01 > Spiroplasma_E > Spiroplasma_E ixodetis_B. The sequence goes on along the minus strand of NZ_AP028955.1, from coordinate 85,724 downwards.
TTATTTTAAAATAAATGATTTTTTTTATTTGAGAGAAAAATTTTATGAATAAAATTATATTTCGACAAATGTAGAAAAATACTTATAAAGTAATATTTAAAGAACTAATAAAAACTAAAAAAATGATTGATTTTATAGAAAAGTCTAAATTTAAGTGTAACGATAAGGGAGGACCAGAATTTGATGGTCTTGATAAAGAAGCTCTTAAAGAGTTATTTGGTCTTATGTGAAAAGATAGATTAAGTGATGAAAAACAAAAATTTGTTAATTTAGGTGCAAATTATATTAATCAATCAACTATTTTTCAAAATAAAAAACAAGAAAGAAAATTTTTAATTAATAAAAGTGAAATACTAAATCAAATGAATTTATTATCAAATAAAACTTGTTTAATAACAGGAAACATTTTTAATCCTAAGTTTCTAAATTCAAACGAAACTTTTTCATTGAATTGTAAAAATTAAATAAATTCTATAGATTTGCAAAATCAACTTTCAACAAGTAGTGCTAAATCAAACTCAGTAAAAATTTAAATTTTTAAGGACTGAAGTTATTATGAAAAAGAAAATGAATTAATTAAATTAAGAAAAGAATTAAAACAATTAAGAATGGAAAATGATATTTTAAAGATGAAATTAATAAATCAAAAAAAAGAAATGACATTTTATTTATAGAAAATATAAATCAAAAGTAAATTATTTAAATAAAAAAAAGAACAATCTTATAATTGAAAATAAGCAAATTAATGAAAGATTAAAACAATTAGACAAAAAAATTTTAAATCTTAGGACCTGTTTAGGATCTTTTTAAAAATTATTAATACAGTTTTTTAGTTTTAATTTATATTAAAACCAACATGATTAAATGTATTTTATTTTTATATTTTTATTATTATCTTTAAAATCAATTTTAAGTAACCAAATTTGCTCATAGACAAACAATTTAAAAATTTATATGATTTAATAAACAACCCTAAAAAAGGCTTTTTTAAATCGAATTATTATTAATTATAAGTTGTTTATATAACTTCGCTTTTGGGAAATTATTACTCGATAACTAATGGGAAATTTTTACAAAAAATAAATTATTTTAGAAAGTTACAGTTTTAAATATAAAAACAAATTTCAAATAAACTCCTAAAAACTTTAGTCCCTTATTTTAAATAGGAACTTTTTTTGTTTTTTTAAAAAAGATTGTTTAATTTATAAAATTTGTTAAAAAATAAGTATAAACTATATATTTTATTTTTAATTTATTATTTTAAGTTAAAAGTAAAAGTAAAATTTTAAGAGAGGAAACATCAAATTATGCCATCTAAAAAGAAAAAAGAAAAGCAACTTGAGCAAACAAAAGTATCTACAGATTTAGAATTACCAAAAATTGAATTTATTGAAAAAGAAATTACATTAGATGAAAAATATTCAACAAATCTTAAAAAAATAGAAGATGAACTTGTTGATGAAGGATATATTGACCCTTTAAGAACATTAAATTTAGGTAGATTATTATCAACAAATTTTTCTGTTAATGAAAGTAAAAAGTAAAAAGAAACCAATTTTAATCGTGATTTAATTATTTCTGTATTAAATAACATAGAACCTAAAATTGCCAAATGAATTAATAGTAATAATATAAAAAACCAAAATATTTTAGTGTTAAAAGTTAAAAAAAATGAAAATAGTAATTTAGGCTTTGATAAGTTATTAATAGAAGAATTGAAAATTTATCAAGAATTAATTAAAAATAAAGGTTATGATCAATTTATAAAAATTATTAAAAATCAAAAATTTGATATTTTTAATGAAATTAAACAAAAAATTGTAGATCCTGAAAATAAGTTTTTATTAAAAGAAATTAAAGAACAAGTTATAAATAAAATTGATTGAAATATAGAAAAAAAAGAAAATCAATTCAATGATTTAAGACTAATAATTGATTTAGAAAACTTTTATGTACAAGGTTTTATAAATAAAGATAAAACTTATTTTTATTATGATGAAAATAAAAATATTGACATAATAATTCCAGAAATTAGAAAAATTGGTATTAAAAATTGTTTTCCATTGAATCTAAAAGTAACTTATGATGATAATTTAAATATAAAAATGTCAAAAGAATATTTAAATAAGGCAATTGATAATTTAAAAAATATAAAACTGCAAGAAAAAAATGAGTTTAATACAGAAATTAAAAAAGATTTAATAGCACTAGTTTTCGCTATAAGCAAAGCGATGAGATTTAAAATGAATATTGAAGATTTTACAGATAATGAAAATTATTCAAATGAAATTAATGATTTAAAATTAATTAAAAATATTTTAAGTTGTGTACAAGAAGTAATTAATGATGATCAAAAAACAATTAAATGAAAGGAGTGTAAAGAGCAATTAAATAATTGATCAAAAGTTTCTAAAAAATGCTTTGATTTTAGAAATCAAATTTATAATCAACTATTAACTATAAAAAAAGTTAATGATTTTTTTATAAAGAAAAAAATGAAATTTTAAAGATATTGGTAAATTATAAAAAATATTTTCTAGAAATTTTAAGTAATGATGATAATGTAAATTTAGAAAATGATTATGAATTAATACAAAAAATCGAAAAATATTTAAATATAAATTTAGAAGAAATCAAATCTTTCAATAATTTAGAAAATGAACAACAAGAATTAGTTTTACAAAACATAATACTATTAGGGACAAATATTTTAAAGATGAAAATAGATATTTTCGATCAAGAAACAGAAGATAAAGATTTTTCTACTAGATTGGAGAATTCCATTTATTTTTTAAACGATTGAAACTTTTCTATTATTGATTTAGTTGTTTTACAAAAAAATAAAGATTTATTTAATTTATTAATTAAATTAGAATTAAATAAAAATGATAAAAAAGAAAAAAATGTTTAAAGGCTTTACATTTTGCAATTATAAATAATGATTTAGACATGGTGCAAAAATTATTAAAAATACAAAATATTGATGTAAATTTTATTTTTCATGGTTTATCTCCTTTACATTTTGCAATATTTCAAAATAATTTAGAGATTGTTAAAGAATTATTAAATCATTCAAAAATCGAAATTAATAAAAGAGATAATTTATTTTTTAGTACACCTTTAAGTAAAGCTGCAAGTAAAGGAAATTTAGAAATAGTAAAATTATTACTTGAAAAAGATAATTCTAGTATAAATTATCTTGACAAATGATATAGATCACCTTTGCATTATGCAAGTAGAAATGGATATCTAGAAATAGTTAAGTTGTTACTTAATAATGATTCTGATGTAAATGCGAAAGATAAAGATTTTAGAGAATCAGAATATTATAAAGGTGTTGATAAACACGTAAATAATAAATCAGAAGAAAAAATAAAAAATAAAATAATTTATTATTATGGTAATACACCTTTACATTTTGCAATTTCTTATAATCAACAAATTATAGTTAAAGAATTATTAAATAATCCTAATTCAAAAAATAAAATTGATGTAAATATTAAAAATGAATATGATTATACACCCTTACATGTAGCAACTAAAGAAGGTAATTTAGAGATTGTTAAAGAACTATTAAATCATCCAGAAATTGATCTTAACATTCAAGATAATGACGGCAATACACCTTTACATCTTTTTTTTGAAGACGAACAAAATTTGCAAGACTTAGAAAATGAAAATATCTGACAATATATAAAAAATCAAATAATAAATAAGGTTAATAATTTCAACTTATACAAAAAAGATATATTCAAATTATTAATTGAAAATGGTGCTGATGTAAATATTCAAGATAATAAAGGTATAAGTAGCATTTTACATAAAGCAATTTTTAATGAAAATTTAGAGATTGTTAAAGAACTATTAAATCATCCAGAAATTGATCTTAACATTCAAGATAATGATGGCAATACACCTTTACATTTTGCATTATTCAAAAATAATTTAGAGATTGTTCAAGAATTAATTAAACATAAAAATATTGATTATCAAAAAACAAACAAAAAAGGAGAAAAACCAATTAATCTTTTTTGCTGTAGCAAATGTAAAAACGAAGACATTAAAAATATTTTAGAATTAAAAAGCAAAATTCAAATAACTGAAAAGTTATTAGAAGATAAATCAAAATTAATTCAAAAACAAATTTTAGATTTAAATAATAAATTGAATTTTTATAAAAAAGAATTTGAAAATAAATTGATTTCTTCAACAATTTTTTCTAAACAAGAAAATGAAACAACTAATGAACCATTAAGTTCATTACAAGAAAAAATTTCTTCTTTAAAAATTAGACATATTCCGTAAATAAATTTAATCAATTGTCAATAATAATATTTATAAATTTTTTAGTGTTAATAATTATAGAAGTTAATATTTTTAAAAAAATACTTTAAAAATAAATTTATATTTCAAACACAAAAATTGTTAATATTATTTTTATATTAACTTGATAAAAATTTAAATTTTTAAAAAAATATTTTTAATATTTTTTTATTTTAATGGTTTTGTTTTATTAAAAATTTCACAAAGTAAGTTAAATCTTAAGTACATAAGTCTAAATATACTTTTTCTACATTTATTTATTAAAATTTTGAATCTTTTTAATCAAGCAAAAACATGTTCAACTTTAATTCTAATTTTTGAAATAATTTTATTGTAGATTTTTTCTTGTTTAGTTAATTTTTTATTTTTAGTTTTTTTAATTGGTAATATAGTATTTTTATAAATATTTTGTATTCCTTGATATCCCAAATCACCAATAATTATTGTTTTTTCTGAAAATCATGTACTTTTCCATTATCAGCAAAAATATCAACAATTTTTTTATTAAAAAAGTCATATATAATTTGAAATTTTATAGAAAACATTCAACTTTTACCAGAAAAATATTATAACTGTAGTTTTTTTTAGTTGGTCTTTCAATTTCAATTTCAGTTGAATCAATTAAATAAAATTGAAATTAATTTAAATCTTCTTGTTTTTTCTCAATTTTTGATTTATATTTTGTTTTTAAAAACTGATAATCTTTGTCATCACTAAGTTTATTTTCTACTCAAGTAATATTTCGAAAACAACTTGATGCACTCATTTTATATTTAATACTCATTTGGAAAAAGTATAATATTCTTTTCAGTATACTAAAGTCATCATCAATCTTTCTTCAACTGAAAGTTTATATTTTCTACCTTTAGTTTTTTTTAAATTTTCTATTTCAATTAATTTTGTTAACATTTCATCAAAATGAAAACGTTTTATACCAAAATATCTATAAAATTGTTCATTTTTTAATTTTTTTAAATTTTCAAAATTCATTTTTATCAACACCTTATTAATTTATTAATAAAGAAATTATAAAATAAATTTTAAATTATTAATTGACTTTTAAAAAATTTATTTACGGAATATGTCTATTGAAGAAATAAATGAAGAGCAATCTAAAAAAATGGGAGCAATTCCCAAAGGAAGTAAAATAGTTTCAAGTCAAATTGAAAGTGGATGTAAACCTTATCAAGAAAATAAAAAGAAAAAAGATGATGAATCAGATCAAGATGGTACAAGTGATTTTCAATCTTTACAAAATTTTTCTACACAAAGTACAACATCTACTGTTTCTACTTCAAAATTAAATAAAGGTGGAGTTAAAGGTTCTAGTGGAAAATATCATCCTAAAAAACATGCTGATGAAGTAGTAATTGATGAGAAATCATTAGTTGAACAAAAATATCAAGAAACTTTAAAACAACTTGAACAATTAGAAATTATTAAACAAAATGAATTGCAAAAATTACAAGAAATTCATTCAAAAAGTTTAATAGATGTAAAGAAAAAAGTTAATGAAAAAGAAGAAACACAAATTGTTGTAAATAAACAATTAGGAGGCTTTTTAAAAATCTGTGTATCTTTTTACAAAGTTACTAGTTTAGATTAATTCTATCTTCAAATTTTATCATAAAATGAGCAATTGCTGTATTTCAATTTTGAATGGGCATTGTTCATTTTTTTGTTATATTTTCAATTGCTAAGTAAAATATTTTAAAAACCGTCAGGTAATGTTTAGTAATCTTTGTAACTTACAAAAATAACTATGTTTAATTAATTCTAGTAAATAAAATTAAATAACTAGAAAGAGTGAGTTACTTATGTCTAAAAAACAAAATATTAATAATAATGATCCAATATCAAAAGGAGTAGATTTATTACTAGAAAATACTGAAGATTTAACAACAGTTTTTAAAGAGGGAGGTTTATATAAATAATTAACAAAAAGATTAGTTGAAAAAATGTTGAATTCTGAAATGCAAAATTATTTAGGATATGAAAAAAATCAACATAATACTAGTGAAAATGCTCGCAATGGTATAAGTTCAAAAAAATTAATAACCCAACAAGGTAAAATTGAGATTAATGTACCACGAGATCGTAATAGTAATTTTGAGCCAGTAATAGTTGCAAAAAGACAAAGAAGATTTGATGGTTTTGATCAACAAGTTCTTTCATTATATGCCAAAGGCATGACTTTATCAGATATTAGAATGCAGTTACAAGAGTTATATCATGGTGCTGATATTAGTGAAAGTGTTATTAGTCAAATTACTGATGATGTTATTGATGATGTTAAAGCATGACAAAATCAGCCATTAGAAAGTGTTTATCCGATTGTTTATTTTGATTGTATAGTAGTTAAAGTACGACAAGATAAGCGCATTATTAACAAATCAGTTTATATAGCAATAGGAGTTGATTTAGAAGGTAAAAAAGATGTTTTAGGTTTATGAATTAGTGAAAATGAAGGTTCTAAGTTTTGATTATCTAATTTCACAGAAATGAAAAATCGAGGCTTAAATGATATTCTTATTGCTTGTAGTGACAATTTAACAGGAATGTCAGAAGCAATACAATCAGTTTATCCTAAAACCGAACATCAATTATGCATAGTTCATCAAATTAGAAATAGTTTAAAATATGTTTCATACAAACATAGAAAATCACTAGTTACAGATTTAAAACCAATTTATAGTGCATGTAGTGAAGAACAAGCAATGCAAGCTTTAGAATCTTTTGAAAGTAAATGAAATAAACAATATCCTCAAATTACTAAATCATGATATAAAAATTGAGATAATTTAATGGTTTTTATTAGTTATCCTGCAGAAATCAAAAGAGTTATTTATACAACAAATGCTATTGAATCTGTTAATAGTTAATTACGAAAAGTTATTAGAAATAAAAAAGTTTTTCCAAATGATATGGCAGTTTTTAAAATATTTTACTTAGCAATTGAAAATATAACAAAAAAATGAACACTGCCTATTCAAAATTGAAATACAGCAATTGCTCATTTTATGATAAAATTTGAAGATAGAATTAATCTAAACTAGTAACTTTGTAAAAAGATACACAGATTTTTAAAAAGCCTCTGAAATTCATTTAAATCTTCTTGTTTTTTCTCAATTTTTGATTTATATTTTGTTTTTAAAAACTGATAATCTTTGTCATCACTAAGTTTATTTTCTACTCAAGTAATATTTCGAAAACAACTTGATGCACTCATTTTATATTTAATACTCATTTGGAAAAAAGTATAATATTCTTTTCAGTATACTAAAGTCATCATCAATCTTTCTTCAACTGAAAGTTTATATTTTATACCCTTAGTTTTTTTTAAATTTTCTATTTCAATTAATTTTGTTAACATTTCATCAAAATGAAAACGTTTTATACCAAAATATCTATAAAATTGTTCATTTTTTAATTTTTTTAAATTTTCAAAATTCATTTTTATCAACACCTTATTAATTTATTAATAAAGAAATTATAAAATAAATTTTAAATTATTAATTGACTTTTAAAAAATTTATTTACGGAATATGTCTATAGTTATTTTTGTAAGTTACACAGATTACTAAACATTACCAAATTAAAAGTTGAGAATTATATTGTGAACTATTTAATTTCATAATTGTTATAAATTTGATTTTAAATAAAAAAAGTTTATAATTCATTTATAAACTTCAAATAATATAAAGTGTAACGGCGATACTGACAATATCCCGTTACTGACAGGTTCCGTATAGAAATCGCTTAACCTGCATATAAATTATATATTTTTAAATAATTATTTGCAATTAAAGTTACGTTTTATATAAAGAACCTTGTTAGGTTCTTTTTTTTATTTATTGAGTTTGTAAAACTCAATAAACTTTCGTAGAAGTCAAATGGTGAGTACTAAATGTAAATACTTCTATATCAGGATAAAAGAGTTATTTAAAAATATTAATAGAATTGTTGTTACATGTATTTGTCTGTTAATTGAAGTCTCATGTTGAGTTAGTAAATGATTTTTTCAAGATTATGTAATAACCACAAACCCCGTTTTATTTTCTGTTTTTAAATAGTTGCACCAAAGGAGGTTATGTATAACATATAGCTAACTAAAGTAATGTTTACTTATAAATAATGTAAAATAATAATATGTAATTTAAACAGTTTTTGAATTTAAAAGTACAATTCAACAATATTTAAAATAGATTAGAAAGATTAAATTATGCCAAAACCATACAGTGAAGACTTACGAAGAAAAGTAATAGAAGCCTATGAAAATAAAAATATGAAAATTAAAGAAATTTGTAAAGTGTTCAATATTACTAGAAAGACTTTATTCTTATGAAGAAAAAGAAAAAAAGAAACTGGGCATATAAAACCAATTTTGAATTATCAAAAAAGACATAGCCACAAAATAAAGGATTTAGATGAATTAAAAAATTATTTAGCGCAAAATAAAGATGTTACAGTTCAAAAAGTAATTGAAAAATTTGATGATATGACTAAAGAAACAGTTTATAACTATTTCAAAAAACTAAATTATACATATAAAAAAACTTTTCTATATGAACAAAGAGATAAAAACAAACAAGAAGATTTTTTAAAAGAAATAGCTAAAATAATGAATGAATATTTAGTATTATATATTGATGAATCTGGAATTGATGATAATGAATTTTATAAATATGGTTGATCTGAAAAAGGTAAAAGATTATTCGATAATAAACCCGCATATAAAATAAAAAGAATGAGTATAATTGGTTCACTAAATAAAGGTAAATTAAAAGCCCTATGAGCATTTGAAGGACATTGCAACAGTAAAATTTTTGAATTATATGTAAAAAATATACTAATTCCAGTATTAAAGTGTGGACAAATTATAGTTTTAGATAATGCAAAGTTTCATAAATCTAAATTAACACAACAATTAATTGAAAATGCTGGATGCAAACTATTATTTCTTCCACCATATTCTCCTAATTTAAATCCAATTGAAAATTTTTGATTTGTTATAAAACATAATATAAGAAAAATATTGCCAAATTATTGACCAAATATTAAAAAAGCTATTGATTTTGTTTTTCAAGATATGAGTAAACATTACTTTAGTTAGCTATATATACATTATCAAATATATATTATCACAAATGAAAATAAAACAAATAATGAAAGGAATGATAGATATGATGTTTTCTATATTTAATTTACTATCAAATGTTGACTCACAAACTCAACAATTATTAAACAATTTAACGGAAGTATTATTACCAATTTTGTATGCAATTGGTGGGTGTGGTTTAGCATTTAGTACTATCAAGTATGCTTTTAAAATTCATAGCGACCCTGAAAACAAAGGAGGATATTTAAGACATATGGTTTGAAGTGTTTTAGGATGTTCAATGATTTTAATGTCTTCGGGTATTGCTCATATTATTTTTGCAAGAATGCTTGGTTTATTGTAATTATGAAGTGCAATTATTGTCATAAAAAACCAAGCATTTTAATTAAAACAAAACACGAAAAAATCATTTTTGATATGTACTTATGCAACATTCATAGTCAAAGAGAAATTGTTTATTTAAATAGTAAATTACAAAGCAAAGCAGGTATTAAATAATGCTTTTAATAAGTTATTTTTTAGGAATTAAAACTACTTTTTTTCAAATACTTTATAACGTTTTTGTGAAAGGCCCTTTATACATTAGACATATTCCGTAAATAAATTTAATCAATTGTCAATAATAATATTTATAAATTTTTTAGTGTTAATAATTATAGAAGTTAATATTTTTAAAAAAATACTTTAAAAATAAATTTATATTTCAAACACAAAAATTGTTAATATTATTTTTATATTAACTTGATAAAAATTTAAATTTTTAAAAAAATATTAAAAATATTTTTTTATTTTAATGGTTTTGTTTTATTAAAAATTTCACAAAGTAAGTTAAATCTTAAGTACATAAGTCTAAATATACTTTTTCTACATTTATTTATTAAAATTTTGAATCTTTTTAATCAAGCAAAAACATGTTCAACTTTAATTCTAATTTTTGAAATAATTTTATTGTAGATTTTTTCTTGTTTAGTTAATTTTTTATTTTTAGTTTTTTTAATTGGTAATATAGTATTTTTATAAATATTTTGTATTCCTTGATATCCCAAATCACCAATAATTATTGTTTTTTCTGAAAATTCAAGATTTGAATTTTTTAATATTTGAAAATCATGTACTTTTCCATTATCAGCAAAAATATCAACAATTTTTTTATTAAAAAAGTCATATATAATTTGAAATTTTATAGAAAAAATTCAACTTTTACCAGAAAAATATTCTAACTGTAGTTTTTTGTAGTTGGTCTTTCAATTTCAATTTCAGTTGAATCAATTAAATAAAATTGAAATTCATTTAAATCTTCTTGTTTTTCTCAATTTTTGATTTATATTTTGTTTTTAAAAACTGATAATCTTTGTCATCACTAAGTTTATTTTCTACTCAAGTAATATTTCGAAAACAACTTGATGCACTCATTTTAAATTTAATACTCATTTGGAAAAAAGTATAATATTCTTTTCAGTATACTAAAGTCATCATCAATCTTTCTTCAACTGAAAGTTTATATTTTCTACCTTTAGTTTTTTTTAAATTTTCTATTTCAATTAATTTTGTTAACATTTCATCAAAATGAAAACGTTTTATACCAAAATATCTATAAAATTGTTCATTTTTTAATTTTTTTAAATTTTCAAAATTCATTTTTATCAACACCTTATTAATTTATTAATAAAGAAATTATAAAATAAATTTTAAATTATTAATTGACTTTTAAAAAATTTATTTACGGAATATGTCTATTGTTCATGGTTTAGGTAATGCAATAACTTATTTATCTGGTCAAAAAATTGTTGATAAAATTTTTGGAACAAATGGTCATTTTTAAATATGCCTCCACAATTTTTGATTTTTTTAGTAATAGCAATTATGTTGATTGTGTTGTTTGCTGGTGGATTTATATTGCATGATATGGTTCATCAAAATATACGTAGTGAAGTTGCTGGTATTGCAAATCGTAGCATAATTGTTATTTTATTATTACTTTTAATTCCTTTATTTTTTTGAGTAATTAATTTTACCGTTATTTCAATAATTCACATTATTATGCCTGAGTTTGTTCATGGAGAAAAATTAGCTAATATGGTTGCTGCATTAGGATTTACTGATGGATTAAATCATCAAGATTGACATTATGATGCAGGATATCCTGATATGGAAAAATACAATTTGTTTTTAGCTACACTTGGTAGCTTCTTTTGTATGATTATATTTTTCTATTTAGGTTTAAGTTTAATTCAAAGAATTTTTGATTTGTTTTTATTGTATATAACTTCACCAATTTTTTTTCAACTGCTACAAGTGGTGTTAAATGGCAAAAAATAAATCTGTGAAAGGATTTAGTAATTGGTAGATTTATTTCTTCGCTTGGCATTGTTTTGAGTTTAACTTTATTTATAAATTTAGAACCTTTAATGTTAAAAGCCGGAAATGATGTAAGTAATAATTGAATAGGTCAGTCAACATTTAAATTGTTATTTATTACTGGTGGAGCTGTTGCTACATATAATTCGCAAATGTTATTTTCTTCCATGGTTGGTCAAACAGTCGGTATTATGGAAGTAATGCGTATGTTAACGACAATGAAAGCTGCAAGTAGTGGTTTAAAAGCCGGAGCCATTGGTATGTTTGGTCTTGGTAAAAGTCTGCTTATAGGAAAAAGAAAAATGCTAGGTAAAAACCAAGATGGAGAAAGTAATGGGGTTTTAAATAGATTGCAAAGTGGTGGACTTGCAAAATTCGCCAATTTTAGTACCAAAGCAACTGTTGGTTCGGTCTTAGCTAAAGCCGGATTTATTGGTGGCTCTCTAACTACATATAAAACATTTGGAGCAAAAGGTAGTTTAAAAAGAGTAGGGAAAAATGCAATTGTAAATCCAACTAAAAAACTAGCAAGTATTGTTAAAACAAAAAGTTCACAACAATATGAAAAAGGTACATCAAAACATGAATCACATAATTTAAATCAAAAATTGAGAAAAAACAATTAAAAACCAAACCTTTAAAGAAAGAAGAAATTGATAATTCAATCATCGATAGTGCAACTAATAAAAATGTTATTCATGGTACAAAGCAAAGATATAAAAATAAACCCAGTAATGAATTTGACAAAAAAATTGTGGATAAATATTTTGAAAATGGTCAACCAAATTGATATGAAAATCAATCTAAAAACAAATTTGAAAAATCAACAAGTGATTGATTTGCTAACAAAAACTTAGGTAAAAAACCTATGAGAAAAACAAAAAATAATTTTTTAATTGGTATGAAAAAAGAAAATAAAGGAGAAAAGTAATGGAAAAAGTAAATTTACCAAAAAGTACTAAAAAAATTCATTATCAAATTTTTAGAGGTATAAAATTGACTGATTTATTAGTATTATTGATTTTTATAAGTATATCTATTTCAATAGCATTCTTATTACCGATCAATGTTTATTTAAAATTTTCTTTAAGTTTGATAATCATTGCGTTTGGTTTTATTTGTATTCAAAAAATAAAAAATGAAACAAGAAATTATGAATTAATTGTTCGTTCAATTAAATATTTAACAATGATTGGTAAAAGTTCAACTGTAAATTTAAATCATAATTTTGAATTATTAAATGACAAAAACATTGTTCTGTTTAAATACTTAAAAAATAATCTTTTTATTTGCGGTGTTGAATTACAAACAGTAAATTTAACATTGTTAAATGAAAGTCAACGAGCAACAGTACTTGAAGACTTTGCTGATTTATTAAGAACAATCACAATGTCATGTAAAATTATAAAAACAAATCAAAATTATGATTTTGAAGAACAAATTAATAATTTAAAAAATCAAAAAGAAAAGAAAAATAATGATGAAAATAATTATTTAATTGATTTACAAATTGAACAATTAAAATCAATTCAAGAAACCAAATTATTGGTAATGTTTAGTAATCTGTGTAACTTACAAAAATAACTATGTTTAATTAATTATAGTAAATAAAATTAAATAACTAGAAAGAGTGAGTTACGTATGTCTAAAAAAAATATTAATAATAATGATCCGATATCAAAAGCAGTAGATTTATTATTAGAAAATACTGAAGATTTAACAACAGTTTTTAAAGAGGTAGGTTTATATAAAGAATTAACAAAAAGATTAGTTGAAAAAATGTTGAATTCTGAAATGCAAAATTATTTAGGATATGAAAAAAATCAACATAATACTAGTGAAAATGCTCGTAATGGTATAAGTTCAAAAAAATTAATAACCCAACAAGGCAAAATTGAGATTAATGTACCACGAGTTCGTAATAGTAATTTTGAGCCAGTAATAGTTGCAAAAAGACAAAGAAGATTTGGTGGTTTTGATCAACAAGTTCTTTCGTTATATGCCAAAGGCATGACTTTATCAGATATTAGAATGCAGTTACAAGAGTTATATCGTGGTGCTGATATTAGTGAAATTTTTATTAGTCAAATTACTGATGATTTTATTGATGATGTTAAAGCATGACAAAATCGGCCATTAGAAAGTGTTTATCCGATTGTTTATTTTGATTGTATAGTAGTTAAAGTACGACAAGATAAACGAATTATTAACAAATCAGTTTATATAGCAATAGGAGTTGATTTAGAAGGTAAAAAAGATGTTTTAGGTTTATGAATTAGTGAAAATGAAGGTTCTAAGTTTTGATTATCTAATTTCACAGAAATGAAAAATCGAGGCTTAAATGATATTCTTATTGCTTGTAGTGACAATTTAACAGAAATGTCAGAAGCGATACAATCAGTTTATCCTAAAACCGAACATCAATTATGCATAGTTCATCAAATTAGAAATAGTTTAAAATATGTTTCATACAAACATAGAAAATCACTAGTTACAGATTTAAAACCAATTTATAGTGCATGTAGTGAAGAACAAGCGATGCAAGCTTTAGAATCTTTTGAAAGTAAATGAAATAAACAATATCCTCAAATTGCTAAATCATGATATAAAAATTGAGATAATTTAATGGTTTTTATTAGTTATCCTGCAGAAATCAAAAGAGTGATTTATACAACAAATGCTATTGAATCTGTTAATAGTCAATTACGAAAAGTTATTAGAAATAAAAAAGTTTTTCCAAATGATATGGCAGTTTTTAAAATATTTTACTTAGCAATTGAAAATATAACAAAAAAATGAACACTGCCCATTCAAAATTGAAATACAGCAATTGCTCATTTTATGATAAAATTTGAAGATAGAATTAATCTAAGCTAGTAACTTTGTAAAAAGATACACAGATTTTTAAAAAGCCTCTGAAATTCATTTAAATCTTCTTGTTTTTTCTCAATTTTTGATTTATATTTTGTTTTTAAAAACTGATAATCTTTGTCATCACTAAGTTTATTTTCTACTCAAGTAATATTTCGAAAACAACTTGATGCACTCATTTTATATTTAATAATCATTTGGAAAAAAGTATAATATTCTTTTCAGTATACTAAAGTCATCATCAATCTTTCTTCAACTGAAAGTTTATATTTTCTACCTTTACTTTTTTTAAATTTTCTATTTCAATTAATTTTGTTAACATTTCATCAAAATGAAAACGTTTTATACCAAAATATCTATAAAATTGTTCATTTTTTAATTTTTTTAAATTTTCAAAATTCATTTTTATCAACACCTTATTAATTTATTAATAAAGAAATTATAAAATAAATTTTAAATTATTAATTGACTTTTAAAAAATTTATTTACGGAATATGTCTATAGTTATTTTTGTAAGTTACACAGATTACTAAACATTACCAAATTAAAAGTCGAGAATTATATTGTGAACTATTTAATTTCATAATTGTTATAAATTTGATTTTAAATAAAAAAAGTTTATAATTCATTTATAAAATTCAAATAATATAAAGTGTAACGGCGATACTGACAATATCCCGTTACTGACAGGTTCCGTATAGAAATCGCTTAACCTGCATATAAATTATATATTTTTAAATAATTATTTGCAATTAAAGTTACGTTTTATATAAAGAACCTTGTTAGGTTCTTTTTTTTATTTATTGAGTTTGTAAAACTCAATAAACTTTCGTAGAAGTCAAATGGTGAGTACTAAATGTAAATACTTCTATATCAGGATAAAATAGTTATTTAAAAATATTAATAGAATTGTTGTTACATGTATTTGTCTGTTAATTGAAGTCTCATGTTGAGTTAGTAAATGATTTTTTCAAGATTATGTAATAACCACAAACCCCGTTTTATTTTCTGTTTTTAAATAGTTGCACCAAAGGAGGTTATGTATAACATATAGCTAACTAAAGTAATGTTTACTTATAAATAATGTAAAATAATAATATGTAATTTAAACAGTTTTTGAATTTAAAAGTACAATTCAGCAATATTTAAAATAGATTAGAAAGATTAAATTATGCCAAAACCATACAGTGAAGACTTACGAAGAAAAGTAATAGAAACCTATGAAAGTAAAAACATGAAAATTAAAGAAATTTGTAAAGTGTTCAATATTACTAGAAAGACTTTATTCTTATGAAGAAAAAGAAAAAAAGAAACTGGGCATATAAAACCAATTTTGAATTATCAAAAAGGACATAGCCACAAAACAAAGGATTTAGATGAATTAAAAAATTATTTAGTGCAAAATAAAGATGTTACAGTTCAAAAAGTAATTGAAAAATTTGATGATATGACTAAAGAAACAGTTTATAACTATTTCAAAAAACTAAATTATACATATAAAAAAAACTTTTCTATATGAACAAAGAGATAAAAACAAACAAGAAGATTTTTTAAAAGAAATAGCTAAAATAATGAATGAATATTTAGTATTATATATTGATGAATCTGGAATTGATGATAATGAATTTTATAAATATGGTTGATCTGAAAAAGGTAAAAGATTATTCGATAATAAACCCGCATATAAAATAAAAAGAATGAGTATAATTGGTTCACTAAATAAAGGTAAATTAAAAGCCCTATGAGCATTTGAAGGACATTGCAACAGTAAAATTTTTGAATTATATGTAAAAAATATACTAATTCCAGTATTAAAGTGTGGACAAATTATAGTTTTAGATAATGCAAAGTTTCATAAATCTAAATTAACACAACAATTAATTGAAAATGCTGGATGCAAACTATTATTTCTTCCACCGTATTCTCCTAATTTAAATCCAATTGAACATTTTTGATTTGCTATAAAACATAATATAAGAAAAATATTACCAAATTATTGACCAAATATTAAAAAAGCGATTGATTTTGTTTTTCAATATATGAGTAAACATTACTTTAGTTAGCTATATATACATTATCAAATATATATTATCACAAATGAAAATAAAACAAATAATGAAAGGAATGATAGATATGATGTTTTCTATATTTAATTTACTATCAAATTTTGACTCACAAACTCAACAATTATTAAACAATTTAATGGAAGTATTATTACCCATTTTGTATGCAATTGGTGGGTGTGGTTTAGCATTTAGTACTATCAAGTATGCTTTTAAAATTCATAGCGGCCCTGAAAACAAAGGAGGATATTTAAGACATATGGTTTGAAGTGTTTTAGGATGTTCAATGATTTTAATGTCTTCGGGTATTGCTCATATTATTTTTGCAAGAATGCTTGGTTTATTGTAATTATGAAGTGCAATTATTGTCATAAAAAACCAAGCATTTTAATTAAAACAAAACACGAAAAAATCATTTTTGATATGTACTTATGCAACATTCATAGTCAAAGAGAAATTGTTTATTTAAATAGTAAATTACAAAGCAAAGCAGGTATTAAATAATGCTTTTAATAAGTTATTTTTTAGGAATTAAAACTACTTTTTTTCAAATACTTTATAACGTTTTTGTGAAAGGCCCTTTATACATTAGACATATTCCGTAAATAAATTTAATCAATTGTCAATAATAATATTTATAAATTTTTTAGTGTTAATAATTATAGAAGTTAATATTTTTAAAAAAATACTTTAAAAATAAATTTATATTTCAAACACAAAAATTGTTAATATTATTTTTATATTAACTTGATAAAAATTTAAATTTTTAAAAAATATTAAAAATATTTTTTTATTTTAATGGTTTTGTTTTATTAAAAATTTCACAAAGTAAGTTAAATCTTAAGTACATAAGTCTAAATATACTTTTTCTACATTTATTTATTAAAATTTTGAATCTTTTTAATCAAGCAAAAACATGTTCAACTTTAATTCTAATTTTTGAAATAATTTTATTGTAGATTTTTTCTTGTTTAGTTAATTTTTTATTTTTAGTTTTTTTAATTGGTAATATAGTATTTTTATAAATATTTTGTATTCCTTGATATCCCAAATCACCAATAATTATTGTTTTTTCTGAAAATTCAAGATTTGAATTTTTTAATATTTGAAAATCATGTACTTTTCCATTATCAGCAAAAATATCAACAATTTTTTTATTAAAAAAGTCATATATAATTTGAAATTTTATAGAAAAAATTCAACTTTTACCAGAAAAATATTCTAACTGTAGTTTTTTGTAGTTGGTCTTTCAATTTCAATTTCAGTTGAATCAATTAAATAAAATTGAAATTCATTTAAATCTTCTTGTTTTTTCTCAATTTTTGATTTATATTTTGTTTTTAAAAACTGATAATCTTTGTCATCACTAAGTTTATTTTCTACTCAAGTAATATTTCGAAAACAACTTGATGCACTCATTTTAAATTTAATACTCATTTGGAAAAAAGTATAATATTCTTTTCAGTATACTAAAGTCATCATCAATCTTTCTTCAACTGAAAGTTTATATTTTCTACCTTTAGTTTTTTTTAAATTTTCTATTTCAATTAATTTTGTTAACATTTCATCAAAATGAAAACGTTTTATACCAAAATATTTATAAAATTGTTCATTTTTTAATTTTTTTAAATTTTCAAAATTCATTTTTATCAACACCTTATTAATTTATTAATAAAGAAATTATAAAATAAATTTTAAATTATTAATTGACTTTTAAAAAATTTATTTACGGAATATGTCTATTGTTCATGGTTTAGGTAATGCAATAACTTATTTATCTGGTCAAAAAATTGTTGATAAAATTTTTGGAACAAATGGTCATTTTTTAAATATGCCTCCACAATTTTTGATTTTTTTAGTAATAGCAATTATGTTGATTGTGTTGTTTGCTGGTGGATTTATATTGCATGATATGGTTCATCAAAATATACGTAGTGAAGTTGCTGGTATTGCAAATCGTAGCATAATTGTTATTTTATTATTACTTTTAATTCCTTTATTTTTTTGAGTAATTAATTTTACCGTTATTTCAATAATTCACATTATTATGCCTGAGTTTGTTCATGGAGAAAAATTAGCTAATATGGTTGCTGCATTAGGATTTACTGATGGATTAAATCATCAAGATTGACATTATGATGCAGGATATCCTGATATGGAAAAATACAATTTGTTTTTGGCTACACTTGGTAGCTTCTTTTGTATGATTATATTTTTCTATTTAGGTTTAAGTTTAATTCAAAGAATTTTTGATTTGTTTTTATTGTATATAACTTCACCAATTTTTTTTCAACTGCTACAAGTGGTGTTAAATGGCAAAAAATAAATCTGTGAAAGGATTTAGTAATTGGTAGATTTATTTCTTCGCTTGGCATTGTTTTGAGTTTAACTTTATTTATAAATTTAGAACCTTTAATGTTAAAAGCCGGAAATGATGTAAGTAATAATTGAATAGGTCAGTCAACATTTAAATTGTTATTTATTACTGGTGGAGCTGTTGCTACATATAATTCGCAAATGTTATTTTCTTCCATGGTTGGTCAAACAGTCGGTATTATGGAAGTAATGCGTATGTTAAAGACAATGAAAGCTGCAAGTAGTGGTTTAAAAGCCGGAGCCATTGGTATGTTTGGTCTTGTTAAAAGTCTGCTTATAGGAAAAAGAAAAATGCTAGGTAAAAACCAAGATGGAGAAAGTAATGGGGTTTTAAATAGATTGCAAAGTGGTGGACTTGCAAAATTCGCCAATTTTAGTACCAAAGCAACTGTTGGTTCGGTCTTAGCTAAAGCCGGATTTATTGGTGGCTCTCTAACTACATATAAAACATTTAGAGCAAAAGGTAGTTTAAAAAGAGTAGGGAAAAATGCAATTGTAAATCCAACTAAAAAACTAGCAAGTATTGTTAAAACAAAAAGTTCACAACAATATGCAAAAGGTACATCAAAACATGAATCACATAATTTAAATCAAAAATTGAGAAAAAACAATTAAAAACCAAACCTTTAAAGAAAGAAGAAATTGATAATTCAATCATCGGTAGTGCAACTAATAAAAATGTTATTCATGGTACAAAGCAAAGATATAAAAATAAACCCAGTAATGAATTTGACAAAAAAACTGTGTATAAATAAATTTTGAAAATGGTCAACCAAATTGATATGAAAATCAATCTAAAAACAAATTTGAAAAATCAACAAGTGATTGATTTGCTAACAAAAACTTAGGTAAAAAACCTATGAGAAAAACAAAAAATAATTTTTTAATTGGTATGAAAAAAGAAAATAAAGGAGAAAAGTAATGGAAAAAGTAAATTTACCAAAAAGTACTAAAAAAATTCATTATCAAATTTTTAGAGGTATAAAATTGACTGATTTATTAGTATTATTGATTTTTATAAGTATATCTATTTCAATAGCATTCTTATTACCGATCAATGTTTATTTAAAATTTTCTTTAAGTTTGATAATCATTGCGTTTGGTTTTATTTGTATTCAAAAAATAAAAAATGAAACAAGAACTTATGAATTAATTGTTCGTTCAATTAAATATTTAACAATGATTGGTAAAAGTTCAACTGTAAATTTAAATCATAATTTTGAATTATTAAATGACAAAAACATTGTTCTGTTTAAATACTTAAAAAATAATCTTTTTATTTGCGGTGTTGAATTACAAACAGTAAATTTAACATTGTTAAATGAAAGTCAACGAGCAACAGTACTTGAAGACTTTGCTGATTTATTAAGAACAATCACAATGTCATGTAAAATTATAAAAACAAATCAAAATTATGATTTTGAAGAACAAATTAATAATTTAAAAAATCAAAAAGAAAAGAAAAATAATGATGAAAATAATTATTTAATTGATTTACAAATTGAACAATTAAAATCAATTCAAGAAACCAAATTATTGGTAATGTTTAGTAATCTGTGTAACTTACAAAAATAACTATGTTTAATTAATTATAGTAAATAAAATTAAATAACTAGAAAGAGTGAGTTACGTATGTCTAAAAAAAATATTAATAATAATGATCCGATATCAAAAGCAGTAGATTTATTATTAGAAAATACTGAAGATTTAACAACAGTTTTTAAAGAGGGAGGTTTATATAAAGAATTAACAAAAAGATTAGTTGAAAAAATGTTGAATTCTGAAATGCAAAATTATTTAGGATATGAAAAAAATCAACATAATACTAGTGAAAATGCTCGTAATGGTATAAGTTCAAAAAAATTAATAACCCAACAAGGCAAAATTGAGATTAATGTACCACGAGATCGTAATAGTAATTTTGAGCCAGTAATAGTTGCAAAAAGACAAAGAAGATTTGATGGTTTTGATCAACAAGTTCTTTCATTATATGCCAAAGGCATGACTTTATCAGATATTAGAATGCAGTTACAAGAGTTATATCGTGGTGCTGATATTAGTGAAAGTTTTATTAGTCAAATTACTGATGATTTTATTGATGATGTTAAAGCATGACAAAATCAGCCATTAGAAAGTGTTTATCCGATTGTTTATTTTGATTGTATAGTAGTTAAAGTACGACAAGATAAACGCATTATTAACAAATCAGTTTATATAGCACTAGGAGTTGATTTAGAAGGTAAAAAAGATGTTTTAGGTTTATGAATTAGTGAAAATGAAGGTTCTAAGTTTTGATTATCTAATTTCACAGAAATGAAAAATCGAGGCTTAAATGATATTCTTATTGCTTGCAGTGACAATTTAACAGGAATGTCAGAAGCAATACAATTAGTTTATCCTAAAACCGAACATCAATTATGCATAGTTCATCAAATTAGAAATAGTTTAAAATATGTTTCATACAAACATAGAAAATCACTAGTTACAGATTTAAAACCAATTTATAGTGCATGTAGTGAAGAATAAGCAATACAATTAGTTTATCCTAAAACCGAACATCAATTATGCATAGTTCATCAAATTAGAAATAGTTTAAAATATGTTTCATACAAACATAGAAAATCACTAGTTACAGATTTAAAACCAATTTATAGTGCATGTAGTGAAGAATAAGCAATGCAAGCTTTAGAATCTTTTGAAAGTAAATGAAATAAACAATATCCTCAAATTGCTAAATCATGATATAAAAATTGAGATAATTTAATGGTTTTTATTAGTTATCCTGCAGAAATCAAAAGAGTGATTTATACAACAAATGCTATTGAATCTGTTAATAGTCAATTACGAAAAGTTATTAGAAATAAAAAAGTTTTTCCAAATGATATGGCATTTTTTAAAATATTTTACTTAGCAATTGAAAATATAACAAAAAAATGAACAATGCCAATTCAAAATTGAAATACAGCAATTGCTCATTTTATGATAAAATTTGAAGATAGAATTAATCTAAACTAGTAACTTTGTAAAAAGATACACAGATTTTTAAAAAGCCTCAAATGAGGTAATGTTTAGTAATCTGTGTAACTTACAAAAATAACTATGTTTAATTAATTCTAGTAAATAAAATTAAATAACTAGAAATAGTGAGTTGCGTATGTCTAAAAAACAAAATATTAATAATAATGATCCAATATCAAAAGCAGTAGATTTATTACTGGTAATGTTTAGTAATATGTGTAACTTACAAAAATAACTATGTTTAATTAATTCTAGTAAATAAAATTAAATAAATAGAAAGAGTGAGTTACTTATGTCTAAAAAAAATATTAATAATAATGGTCCAATATCAAAAGCAGTAGATTTATTACTAGAAAATACTGAAGATTTAACAACAGTTTTTAAAGAGGGAGGTTTATAGCTAACTAAAGTAATGTTTACTTATATATTGAAAAACAAAATCAATAACTTTTTTAATATTTGGTCAATAATTTGGTAATATTTTTCTTATATTATGTTTTATAGAAAATCAAAAATGTTCAATTGGATTTAAATTAGGATAATATGGCGGAAGAAATAATAGTTTGCATCCAGCATTTTCAATTAATTGTTGTGTTAATTTAGATTTATGAAACGTTGCATTATCTAAAACTATAATTTGTCCACGCTTTAATACTGGAATTAGTATATTTTTTACATATGATTCAAAAATTTTACTGTTGCAATGTCCTTCAAATGCTCATAGGGATTTTAATTTACTTTTATTTAGTGAACCGATTATAATCATTCTTTTTATTTTATATGCTGGTTTATTATCAAATAATCTTTTACCTTTTTCAGATCAACCATGTTTATAAAATTCATTATCATCAATTCCGGATTCATCAATATATACTAAATCTTCATTCATTCTTTTAGCTATTTATTTTAAAAAATATTCTTGTTTATTTTTATCTCTTTGTTCATATATAGCTAACTAAAGTAATGTTTACTCATATCTTGAAAAACAAAATCAATCTCTTTTTTAATATTTGGTCAATAATTTGGTAATATTTTTCTTATATTATGTTTTATAGCAAATCAAAAATGTTCAATTGGATTTAAATTAGGAGAATATGGTGGAAGAAATAATAGTTTGCATCCAGCATTTTCAATTAATTGTTGTGTTAATTTAGATTTATGAAACGTTGGATTATCTAAAACTATAATTTGTCCACGCTTTAATACTGGAATTAGTATATTTTTTACATATGATTCAAAAATTTTACTATTGCAATGTCCTTCAAATGCTCATAGGGATTTTAATTTACCTTTATTTAGTGAACCAATTATACTCATTCTTTTTATTTTATATGCGGATTTATTATCAAATAATTTTTTACCTTTTTCAGATCAACCATATTTATAAAATTCATTATCATCAATTCCGGATTCATCAATATATACTAAATCTTCATTCATTATTTTAGCTATTTATTTTAAAAAATCTTCTTGTTTATTTTTATCTCTTTGTTCATATAGAAAAGTGTTTTTATATGTATAATTTAGTTTTTTGAAATAGTTATAAACTGTTTCTTTAGTCATATCACCAAATTTTTCAATTACTTTTTGAACTGTAACATCTTTATTTTGCTCTAAATAATTTTTTAATTCATCTAAATCCTTTATTTTGTGGCTATGTCCTTTTTGATAATTCAAAATTGGTTTTATATGCCCAGTTTCTTTTTTTCTTTTTCTTCATAAGAAAAAAGTCTTTCTAGTAATATTGAACACTTTACAAATTTCTTTAATTTTCATGTTTTTACTTTAATAGGCTTATATTACTTTTCTTCGTAAGTCTTCACTGTATGGTTTTGGCATAATTTAATCTTCCTAATCTATTTTAAATATTGCTGAATTGTACTTTTAAATTCAAAAACTGTTTAAATTACATATTATTATTTTACATTATTTATGAGTAAACATTACTTTAGTTAGCTATAGAAAAGTTTTTTTATATGTATAATTTAGTTTTTTGAAATAGTTATAAACTGTTTCTTTAGTCATATCACCAAATTTTTCAATTACTTTTTGAACTGTAACATCTTTATTTTGCGCTAAATATTTTTTTAATTCATCTAAATCCTTTATTTTGTGGCTATGTCCTTTTTGATAATTCAAAATTGGTTTTATATGCCCAGTTTCTTTTTTTCTTTTTCTTCATAAGAATAAAGTCTTTCTAGTAATATTGAACACTTTACAAATTTCTTTAATTTTCATGTTTTTACTTTCATAGGTTTCTATTACTTTTCTTCGTAAGTCTTCACTGTATGGTTTTGGCATAATTTATTCTTCCTAATCTATTTTAAATATTGCTGAATTGTACTTTTAAATTCAAAAACTGTTTAAATTACATATTATTATTTTACATTATTTATAAGTAAACATTACTTTAGTTAGCTATATATAAAGAATTAACAAAAAGATTAGTTGAAAAAATGTTGAATTCTGAAATGCAAAATTATTTAGGATATGAAAAAAATCAACATAATAATAGTGATAATGCTCGTAATGGTATAAGCTCAAAAAAATTAATAACCCAACAAGGCAAAATTGAGATTAATGTACCACAAGATCGTAATAGTAATTTTGAGCCAGTAATAGTTGCAAAAAGACAAATAAGATTTGATGGTTTTGATCAACAAGTTCTTTCATTATATGCCAAAGGCATGACTTTATCAGATATTAGAATGCAGTTACAAGAGTTATATCATGGTGCTGATATTAGTGAAAGCGTTATTAGTCAAATTACTGATGATGTTATTGATGATGTTAAAGCATGACAAAATCGGCCATTAGAAAGCGTTTATCCGATTGTTTATTTTGATTGTATAGTAGTTAAAGTACGACAAGATAAACGAATTATTAACAAATCAGTTTATATAGCACTAGGAGTTGATTTAGAAGGTAAAAAAAGATATTTTAGGTTTATGAATTAGTGAAAATGAAGGTTCTAAGTTTTGATTATCTAATTTCACAGAAATGAAAAATCGAGGCTTAAATGATATTCTTATTGCTTGTAGTGACAATTTAACAGGAATGTCAGAAGCGATACAATCAGTTTATCCTAAAACCGAACATCAATTATGCATAATTCATCAAATTAGAAATAGTTTAAAATATGTTTCATACAAACATAGAAAATCACTAGTTACAGATTTAAAACCAATTTATAGTGCATGTAGTGAAGAACAAGCGATGCAAGCTTTAGAATCTTTTGAAAGTAAATGAAATAAACAATATCCTCAAATTGCTAAATCATGATATAAAAATTGAGATAATTTAATGGTTTTTATTAGTTATCCTGCAGAAATCAAAAGAGTGATTTATACAACAAATGCTATTGAATCTGTTAATAGTCAATTACGAAAAGTTATTAGAAATAAAAAAGTTTTTCCAAATGATATGGCATTTTTTAAAATATTTTACTTAGCAATTGAAAATATAACAAAAAAATGAACAATGCCAATTCAAAATTGAAATACAGCAATTGCTCATTTTATGATAAAATTTGAAGATAGAATTAATCTATAGCTAACTAAAGTAATGCTTACTCATATCTTGAAAAACAAAATCAATCGCTTTTTTAATATTTGGTCAATAATTTGGTAATATTTTTCTTATATTATGTTTTATAGCAAATCAAAAATGTTCAATTGGATTTAAATTACGAGAATATGGTGGAAGAAATAATAGTTTGCATCCAGCATTTTCAATTAATTGTTGTGTTAATTTAGAATTATGAAACGTTGCATTATCTAAAACTATAATTTGTCCACACTTTAATACTGGAATTAGTATATTTTTTACATATGATTCAAAAATTTTACTGTTGCAATGTCCTTCAAATGCTCATAGGGCTTTTAATTTACCTTTATTTC
The DNA here is from genome assembly GCF_040369795.1 of Spiroplasma ixodetis. Classification (GTDB taxonomy): domain Bacteria; phylum Bacillota_I; class Bacilli_A; order Mycoplasmatales; family VBWQ01; genus Spiroplasma_E; species Spiroplasma_E ixodetis_B. Next base: position 59,697 of record NZ_AP028955.1, on the reverse strand, counting down.
GTGAACCAATTATACTCATTCTTTTTATTTTATATGCGGATTTATTATCAAATAATCTTTTACCTTTTTCAGATCAACCATATTTATAAAATTCATTATCATCAATTCCAGATTCATCAATATATACTAAATATTCATTCATTATTTTAGCTATTTCTTTTAAAAAATCTTCTTGTTTATTTTTATCTCTTTGTTCATATAGAAAAGTTTTTTTATATGTATAATTTAGTTTTTTGAAATAGTTATAAACTATTTCTTTAGTCATATCACCAAATTTTTCAATCACTTTTTGAACTGTAACATCTTTATGTTGCGCTAAATAATTTTTTAATTCATCTAAATCCTTTATTTTGTGGATATGTCCTTTTTGATAATTCAAAATTGGTTTTATATACCCAGTTTCTTTTTTTCTTTTTCTTCATAAGAATAAAGTCTTTCTAGTAATATTGAACACTTTACAAATTTCTTTAATTTTCATGTTTTTATTTTCATAGGCTTCTATTACTTTTCTTCGTAAGTCTTCACTGTATGGTTTTGGTATAATTTAATCTTCCTAATCTATTTTAAATATTTATGAATTGTACTTTTAAATTCAAAAACTGTTTAAATTACATATTATTATTTTACATTATTTATGATTAAACATTACTTTAGTTAGCTATATAAGTAGCTGCTCTTGTAACATTAGACATATTCCGTAAATAAATTTTTTAAAAGTCAATTAATAATTTAAAATTTATTTTATAATTTCTTTATTAATAAATTAATAAGGTGTTGATAAAAATGAATTTTGAAAATTTAAAAAAATTAAAAAATGAACAATTTTATAGATATTTTGGTATAAAAGGTTTTCATTTTGATGAAATGTTAACAAAATTAATTGAAATAGAAAATTTAAAAAAAAACTAAAGGTAGAAAATATAAAATTTCAGTTGAAGAAAGATTGATGATGACTTTAGTATACTGAAAAGAATATTATACTTTTTTCCAAATGAGTATTAAATATAAAATGAGCGCATCAAGTTGTTTTCGAAATATTACTTGAGTAGAAAATAAACTTAGTGATTACAAAGATTATCATTTTTTAAAAACAAAATATAAATCAAAAATTGAGAAAAAACAAGAAGATTTAAATTAATTTCAATTTTATTTAATTGATTCAACTGAAATTGAAATTGAAAGACCAACTAAAAAAAACTACAGTTATAATATTTTTCTGGTAAAAGTTCAATTTTTTCTATAAAATTTCAAATTATATATGACTTTTTTAATAAAAAAATTGTTGATATTTTTGCTGATAATGGAAAAGTACATGATTTTCAGAAAAAACAATAATTATTGGTGATTTGGGATATCAAGGAATACAAAATATTTATAAAAATACTATATTACCAATTAAAAAAACTAAAAATAAAAAATTAACTAAACAAGAAAAAATCTACAATAAAATTATTTCAAAAATTAGAATTAAAGTTGAACATGTTTTTGCTTGATTAAAAAGATTCAAAATTTTAATAAATAAATGTAGAAAAAGTATATTTAGACTTATGTACTTAAGATTTAACTTACTTTGTGAAATTTTTAATAAAACAAAACCATTAAAATAAAAAAATATTTTTAATATTTTTTTAAAAATTTAAATTTTTATCAAGTTAATATAAAAATAATATTAACAATTTTTGTGTTTGAAATATAAATTTATTTTTAAAGTATTTTTTTAAAAATATTAACTTCTATAATTATTAACACTAAAAAATTTATAAATATTATTATTAACAATTGATTAAATTTATTTACGGAATATGTCTATTGTACTCTTTAGCAAGACAAGACACTCACTTACCACTTTGATATAAAGCTACTATTTGTTTTTTAAATTCATCTGAATATGAGTTGATATTGGCCATAATTATAATTCCTTTCTTTTAACTAATTTGTTCACTTGTCTACGTAATTAGTGTCCAATAAAGTGTAACCCATCCATTTTCTTTTAGAAAATCTTGAAAGATAAATATTTATTTCTTCTTGGTTTGGAACTTTAACAATAGAAGATTTATTATCATCAATAGAAAATGCAAATTGTTTATTAAAAATACTTATGTATGTCTTAAGAAATTTGTTAGCTTCTTTTAAATTTTTAATGTTATTAAGTCGTAATTAACTAATTAAGCGACTTTGAAGTGTTCCAAATAAGCGTTCAATTCTGACTTTAACTTGTGGAATTGAAGTTCTAATTATTTCAACACCCAAATCATTACAGCATTTTTGGAATTGAGTATAAGTATCATTTTCTGTGTTTATTTTACCTGAATCAATTTTTTTCTTATATCCAAAAACTGTTCTATTATCAGTATAAAATGTTTTTGGTATGCCATATTTAGTTAAAATTTGATAGAAAACATTATAATAACCATCTAATGTTTCTTGATTATCAAATCATAGTACGACAATACTTCCTGTAGCATCATCAATTACAGCATGTAAAAATGCTTTTGGTTTATCGTTACCAAATCAATGATGATTACTTGCATCAATTTGAATTAATTCACCAAAATTTGTTCTACGATTTATTATAGGATGTAAGTTATTTTTTTTATTCTTATGTCTTTTTGGTGAAATTATTTTTTCTTTGATTAATATAAGACATATTCCGTAAATAAATTTAATCAATTGTTAATAATAATATTTATAAATTTTTTAGTGTTAATAATTATAGAAGTTAATATTTTTAAAAAAATACTTTAAAAATAAATTTATATTTCAAACACAAAAATTGTTAATATTATTTTTATATTAACTTGATAAAAATTTAAATTTTTAAAAAAATATTAAAAATATTTTTTTATTTTAATGGTTTTGTTTTATTAAAAATTTCACAAAGTAAGTTAAATCTTAAGTACATAAGTCTAAATATACTTTTTCTACATTTATTTATTAAAATTTTGAATCTTTTTAATCAAGCAAAAACATGTTCAACTTTAATTCTAATTTTTGAAATAATTTTATTGTAGATTTTTTCTTGTTTAGTTAATTTTTTATTTTTAGTTTTTTTAATTGGTAATATAGTATTTTTATAAATATTTTGTATTCCTTGATATCCCAAATCACCAATAATTATTGTTTTTTCTGAAAATCATGTACTTTTCCATTATCAGCAAAAATATCAACAATTTTTTTATTAAAAAAGTCATATATAATTTGAAATTTTATAGAAAACATTGAACTTTTACCAGAAAAATATTATAACTGTAGTTTTTTTTAGTTGGTCTTTCAATTTCAATTTCAGTTGAATCAATTAAATAAAATTGAAATCAATTTAAATCTTCTTGTTTTTTCTCAATTTTTGATTTATATTTTGTTTTTAAAAAATGATAATCTTTGTAATCACTAAGTTTATTTTCTACTCAAGTAATATTTCGAAAACAACTTGATGCGCTCATTTTATATTTAATACTCATTTGGAAAAAAGTATAATATTCTTTTCAGTATACTAAAGTCATCATCAATCTTTCTTCAACTGAAATTTTATATTTTCTACCTTTAGTTTTTTTTTAAATTTTCTATTTCAATTAATTTTGTTAACATTTCATCAAAATGAAAACGTTTTATACCAAAATATCTATAAAATTGTTCATTTTTTAATTTTTTTAAATTTTCAAAATTCATTTTTATCAACACCTTATTAATTTATTAATAAAGAAATTATAAAATAAATTTTAAATTATTAATTGACTTTTAAAAAATTTATTTACGGAATATGTCTATAGTATAAAGGGTGCTATATAAAATTTTAATTTTTTCTTCATTAATTAATTTTTCATGAAAATGTTGAAAATTAAAATTATAATATTTTGTTTTATACAAATTTATAATTTCATTTTTAATTTTAATCTTTGTTGCTTTATTAGAAATTGTATTGCGAGATTTATGAATAAAACCAGTTTTACCTTCTCTATTAAAAATTTGGATTAATTGATTAATTATTCTAATAGTTAGGTTAAGTTTATTTTTGGCTTGATGTTTAGATAATTTTTTAATATTAACGTCATTTATAATTTTATACTTATATTTTTCTTTCATAGTCATGCTTCTTTCCATATTTATCACCAAGTATATTTAACTTCACTTTTTGGGAAATTTTCACTCGATAACTAATAGGAAATTATCACTAAATAATGACATTATTGTTATTTTTCCTTTACTTTAAAGGTAATTACGTTATAATATTGTATGAGTCAAATATTTAAAAATCAAACTTAATATATTTACTCCTTGCTCATCAGAGCCATATGCCCAAAAGGAGGTCTTCGAACATTGGAAGATTTAAAACAAAAGCATAATTATGAAATTATGTACATCGTTGATGTTCAAAATCAAGAAAAAGCACAATTAATTAAAAAAGAATTTTGTGAAATTTTAACTAAAAATACTGGGAAAATTAATAAAGAACAAGATTCTATTGGTCAATTTGCTTATCCTATTAACAAAAAAGTTAAGGGTCATTATTTTATTATTGAAGTGCTAACTTCACCAGAAAACATTGCTAACTTTAATCGTGTAGCTTTAAATAAACAAAGACAATTAGACGTAATGCGTTTTTTGGTTATTAATTTAGATAGTGAAAAAATTAATAAGTTTAAACCAAAACGTCAAGTAGAATCTAGTTCTTTCTCTCGACCAACAAGACCAGGAAATCGTCCTTCTTATAATCGTGATGAAAATGGTGAAAGAAAACCAAGACCAATCGCTGGTACTGAATCATCTTATCGTACAAAAAATAATTACCAAAATTCAAAAACAAATACTAATAATAATTAATCGAATACTGAACAAAAAGATTAATAAAATCTAAGTTAAAAGTGAGGATAAAAAATGAATATTGTTACATTAATTGGTAGAATCACTCGTGATTTAAAGTTACATCAAACTTCAACAGGAAAACCTTTTACTTTTTTTACACTTGCAGTTAATAATATTCAAAATCAAGCTGATTATATTTCGTGTGTGGCTTGAAATAAAGTTGCTGAAAATATGACTAATTATTTAGTTAAAGGTTCTTTAATTTCAGTTTCAGGAAGACTGTCAGTAAGAAAATCAACCGATCAAAATGGAAAAGAACTATATATTACTGAAGTGGTTGCACAAACTGTTACTTTTTTAGATAATCGTAAAAAAGATAGTAGTGGTAATAATACTAATATTAATTATTCAAAACCAAGAGATGAGAATAAAATTCATTTAGATGATGCTTTTAAAAGTCCTAATTATAGTGCTGATATTGCCTTTACTAATACTAATCAGTTTCAAGAAAAAGAAGCGGCTATTCAAAATATAGAATTTGATGAAGAAGATATCATTTGAGATTTAAATAATTAAAGGAGGATAATTATGAACACTGGTAAACCAAGAAATTTTACAAGAAGAAAATCTTGTTTTATTACTAAAAATAATATTACTTATATTGATTATAAAGATATTGAATTACTAAGTAAATTTATGGGTAATAATAACAAAATTTTGCCAGCAAGAACAACAGGTACTAATCCAAAGTATCAACGTTTAATTGCTAAAAATATAAAACGTGCCCAAATCATGGGATTATTAAGATATTCAAGATAATAAAAATTGAGTAAGTTTACAAATCTTACTCAATTTTTATTTATTTTTTTATCTTAAAAATATTTTATTTTAAATAATAGTTTAAAATTAAAATAAAAAGACCTTAATAGTATTATATTACATAAAAGATAATGGCTGTTTTTAATATTAGTGTTATAGTATAATTAATAATATTAGAAGGAAGTGACAAAGTGTTCAAATCGTTAAGAAATTATCATTTAATAATGATTGTTTGATTAGTAATTGAAATTTTAATTGGCTTGACTTATTTTATTGTTAATATTGAGACAGCAGAACAAGTGGTCACTATTACTGTAATTTTAAGTTTAGTTTTAGGTAATTTTATTATTGTTTGTCTTTATATTTTTTTATTTAGTTTATGAATTCGTCATCGTTATATTAACACAGCTGAAATCATAAAATTAAATAATGCACAAGCTTTAACTTTTGGTAGTGTGGGTATGATTGTTTTAGATAGTGATTTATCAATTATGTGAGTAAGTGAATTTTTAGAAGATAAAGGTTTAGGTAGATTAATTGGAAAATCAATTGTTAAACTATCAAGAGATTTAGAACAATTAATTAGTAATAATATTACTCAAATTACACTTAAAATTGAAGATATGCTTTATGATGCTATTTATTTAGTACAAACTAGAACAATTTTGTTACAAGAAACAACTAAATATCATTTCTTATATAATAAATTACAGCAAGAAAAATTAGTTTTTGGTGTAATTAGTATTGATAATTTTTATAATTCTTTACAAAAATTAAGAGTTGAGAATCAAATTCGTGTTGAAGCATTTATTAAAACTGAATTAAATGATTTTGCTAATAATTATTCAGGTTTATTATTAGGTAATATTGAAGATGGTTACAATATCTTGCTTTATCAAAATGAATTTAATAAAGCAAGAAATGATAACTTTCCACTTATTAAAAATATTCGAGAAGGTGTTAAAAAATTTAAAGCAGATATTACGTTATCTGCTGGTTTCTCTTATGGTAATGCTATTAGTAAAGATCTATATGATTTGGCTATTGAAAGTAAAGAGTTAGCAGTTTATCGTGGTGGTGATCAAGTAGTTATTCGTGAATTCGGTGGTAATACAGTTTTTATTGGAGGTACTATTGAAGCAAAACAATCAGAATCTAAAATTAATATTAGAATGTTTGCACAATCATTATATAATGAAATAAAATTAGCAGAAAACATTTTAGTTATGGGACATGCGGCTGCTGATTTTGATAGTATTTCTTCAGGAACAGCTATTATTGAAATTGCTAAAAGTTTAAATAAAAGTGCTCATTATGTTATTAATCAAAATGAAGTTGATGAAAAAACATTAAAAATTCTTCATGAACTTGTTCCTGAAAGTTATATTAGTCGTAATTTTATTACAGGTAAACAAGCACTTAAATTTCTTCATGCAAACACTTTATTAATTGTTGTTGATACTCATAATCCGCAACGCGTTGATAGTCCTGATTTATTAAGTAAAGCTGTAAAAATTATTGTTATTGATCATCATCGTGTTTCTGATGAATCAATTAGTAGCACCATTACTTCTTATATTGATGCAGGAACCTCTTCAACAGCTGAAGCAATGACAGAAATTATTTATTATAATGATTTTAATAATATTGAATCAGAATTTTTATGAAATATAATGTTTGCGGGTATTTTAATTGATACTAATAATTTCCAAGTAAGAACAACAAGAAGAACTTTTGAAGCCTGTGGATTATTAACTGATTGAGGCGCTTATCCTTCTAAAGTTAAAGGATTATTGAAAAATAGTTTAAATGAACTAATTGATAAATTTGCTTTAATTAGTCACGCCCAAGAAATTAAAAAAGGATTTTTAGTTGCTGTTGGTGATGAAAACTTAGAAGTACATACTTCATATTTAGCCCAAATTTCAGAAATGTTGTTAGACTTACGTGATTGTAAAGCATCATTTACTATCGCTTATGATCGTCAAGGACGTGCCTGTTTATCAGCACGAAGCAACGGTGAAATAAATGTTCAAATTATTTGTGAAAACTTAGGTGGTGGTGGTCACTTTAGTGCTGCTGCTGTCCAAAGTAGTAAATTGGGAATCAGAGCATTGTATGATGAATTGGTGAAACTAATTGAAAGTGGCGTATATCAAAGTGAAAGCGCTACTACTGAAAGGTATTAAAAATTATTAAAATAGAAAGTGAGATGTTTACAATGAAAGTTGTACTTTTAACGGATGTTAAAAATTATGGTAAAAAAGGTGAAGTTGTTAATGTTAGTGATGGTTATGGAAAAAATTATTTATTACCTAGAAAATTAGCTGTAATTGCTACATCAGAAGCATTAAAAATTAATCAAAAAGTAATTGAAAATAAAAAAATACAACGAGAAATGGAATTAGAAGATTTACAAAAAATTAAAGAACAATTAGCTTTAATTACTTTACAATTTAAATTAAAAAGTAATAATGGTAAAGTTTCTGGTGCTATTTCTTCAAAACAAATTTGTGAACAACTAGTGCAAAAATATAACATTAAAATTGATAAACATAAATTTGTTAAATTTAATCCTATTAATGAATTAGGTATAACTAACATTAATATTAAATTAGATGTTACAATTATTGCACAATTAAAGGTTGAAGTTTTAGGAGAATAATTATGTCTAACAATGGTCAATATATAAATAATGCAGAAGTTAATGTTTTAAGTGCGATGATTCAATCATCACCAGCATGTGAAAGTGCATTAAATTTATTGGCACCACATGACTTTACAATTAATTCTAATCAAATTATTTTTAAAACAATTACCAATCTTTATAAAAATAATTCTGGTATTGATGTAACAACTATTGCCGAAGAATTAGTTAAGCAAAATAATTTGGATAAAATTGGTGGAATTGAATATTTATCTTCTTTAGTGGCTCAATATATTACTGATGCTAATTTAAAAGAACACATTGATATTTTGATTGAAAGAACTACTAAACGACAATTAGAAAATGCTTTAAAAAATATTGGTAAAGAGTTACAAAGTGAAAAGTCAATTAATGAAGTTTTAATTGCTGCTGAAGCTCAAATTGTACAAGTAAGTAGTGAACGTAATCATGAAGAGATGTTGCCAATTAGTGAACACATTGATGATGTGGTAACTAAAATTGAACAACTACAAAAATCAACAGTTAATATTACTGGTACAAGTTCAGGTATTAACAATTTGGATATGATTACTAGTGGTTTTCAACGAGGTGACTTAATTATTTTAGCAGCTAGACCTTCAATGGGTAAAACCGCCTTAGCACTTAATTTTGCTTTAAATGCTGCTAATGAACAAGATAATAAAAACGATGTTGTTGTTATTTTTTCATTAGAAATGCCAAAAGATCAATTAATTACAAGAATGATTTCTTGTCAAGGACATTTTGATGCTAATCGTTTACGTAATAAGTCTAAATTTACACAGGCTGATTGAAATCGTATTAGTGCTACTGCTGAGCAATTGAAACAAAAAAGAATTATTATTGATGATACACCTGGTTTAAGAGTTTTAGAGTTGCAAACTAAATTAAGAAAATTAAGTCGTGAAAATAGCATTAAGTTAGTAATTATTGATTATTTACAGTTATTAACTGGTAGAGATAGTGAATCACGTCAACAAGAAGTTTCGAATATTTCTCGTAGTTTAAAAATTTTGGCAAGAGAATTAAGAGTACCAATTGTTTGTTTATCACAATTATCAAGAATGGTAGAGAGACGTGAAGAAAAACGTCCTTTAATGTCTGATTTACGTGAGTCAGGGGCTATTGAACAAGATGCTGATGTAATTATGTTTTTATATCGTGATGATTATTATAAGGAAAAAAATAGCGAAGAAACAACAAGTTCACAAGAAAGTAATCTTGCTGAAATTCTTATTTCTAAACATCGAAACGGTCCGACAGGAAAAGTAGTGACTGTTTTTATTCCAAAATGAGGTAAGTTTGAAAATTATACAGGATAAAAATAATAAAAAACCTAAAATTTAGAGGCTTTTTAAAAATCTGTGTATCTTTTTACAAAGTTACTAGTTTAGATTAATTCTATCTTCAAATTTTATCATAAAATAAGCAATTGCTGTATTTCAATTTTGAAGAGGCTTTTTAAAAATCTGTGTATCTTTTTACAAAGTTACTAGTTTAGATTAATTCTATCTTCAAATTTTATCATAAAATGAGCAATTGCTGTATTTCAATTTTGAATGGGCAGTGTTCATTTTTTTGTTATATTTTCAATTGCTAAGTAAAATATTTTAAAAACTGCCATATCATTTGGAAAAACTTTTTTATTTCTAATAACTTTTCTTAATTGACTATTAACAGATTCAATAGCATTTGTTGTATAAATCACTCTTTTGATTTCTGCATGATAACTAATAAAAACCATTAAATTATCTCAATTTTTATATCATGATTTAGCAATTTGAGGATATTGTTTATTTCATTTACTTTCAAAAGATTCTAAAACTTGCATTGCTTGTTCTTAACTACATGCACTATAAATTGGTTTTAAATCTGTAACTAGTGATTTTCTATGTTTGTATGAAACAAATTTTAAACTATTTCTAATTTGATGAACTATGCATAATTGATGTTCGGTTTTAGGATAAACTGATTGTATTGCTTCTGACATTCCTGTTAAATTGTCACTACAAGCAATAAGAATATCATTTAAGCCTCGATTTTTCATTTCTGTGGAATTAGATAATCGAAACTTAGAACCTTCATTTTCACTAATTCATAAGCCTAAAACATCTTTTTTACCTTCTAAATCAACTCCTAGTGCTATATAAACTGATTTGTTAATAATGCGTTTATCTTGTCGTACTTTAACTACAAATAAACAATCGGATAAACACTTTCTAATGGCCGATTTTGTCATGCTTTAACATCATCAATAACATCATCAGTAATTTGACTAATAACACTTTCACTAATATCAGTACCATGATATATAGCTGACTAAAGTAATGTTTACTCATATCTTGAAAAAAATCAATCGCTTTTTTAATATTTGGTCAATAATTTGGTAATATTTTTCTTATATTATGTTTTATAGCAAATCAAAAATGTTCAATTGGATTTAAATTAAGAGAATATGTTGGAAGAAATAATAGTTTGCATCCAGCATTTTCGGTAATGTTTAGTAATCTGTGTAACTTACAAAAATAACTATGTTTAATTAATTATAGTAAATAAAATTAAATAACTAGAAAGAGTGAGTTACTTATGTCTAAAAAACAAAATATTAATAATAATGATCCAATATCAAAAGCAGTAGATTTATTACTAGAAAATACTGAAGATTTAACAACAGTTTTTAAAGAGGGAGGTTTATATAAAGAATTAACAAAAAGATTAGTTGAAAAAATGTTGAATTCTGAAATGCACAATTATTTAGGATATGAAAAAAATCAACATAATACTAGTGAAAATGCTCGCAATGGTATAAATTCAAAAAAATTAATAACTCAACAAGGTAAAATTGAGATTAATGTACCACGAGATCGTAATAGTAATTTTGAGCCAGTAATAGTTGCAAAAAGACAAAGAAGATTTGATGGTTTTGATCAACAATTTCTTTCATTAGACATATTCCGTAAATAAATTTAATCAATTGTCAATAATAATATTTATAAATTTTTTAGTGTTAATAATTATAGAAGTTAATATTTTTAAAAAAATACTTTAAAAATAAATTTATATTTCAAACACAAAAATTGTTAATATTATTTTTATATTAACTTGATAAAAATTTAAATTTTTAAAAAAATATTAAAAATATTTTTTTATTTTAATGGTTTTGTTTTATTAAAAATTTCACAAAGTAAGTTAAATCTTAAGTACATAAGTCTAAATATAATTTTTCTACATTTATTTATTAAAATTTTGAATCTTTTTAATCAAGCAAAAACATGTTCAACTTTAATTCTAATTTTTGAAATAATTTTATTGTAGATTTTTTCTTGTTTAGTTAATTTTTTATTTTTAGTTTTTTTAATTGGTAATATAGTATTTTTATAAATATTTTGTATTCCTTGATATCCCAAATCACCAATAATTATTAGACATATTCCGTAAATAAATTTAATCAATTGTCAATAATAATATTTATAAATTTTTTAGTGTTAATAATTATAGAAGTTAATATTTTTAAAAAAATACTTTAAAAATAAATTTATATTTCAAACACAAAAATTGTTAATATTATTTTTATATTAACTTGATAAAAATTTAAATTTTTAAAAAAATATTTTTAATATTTTTTTATTTTAATGGTTTTTTTATTAAAAATTTCACAAAGTAAGTTAAATCTTAAGTACATAAGTCTAAATATACTTTTTCTACATTTATTTATTAAAATTTTGAATCTTTTTAATCAAGCAAAAACATGTTCAACTTTAATTCTAATTTTTGAAATAATTTTATTGTAGATTTTTTCTTGTTTAGTTAATTTTTTATTTTTAGTTTTTTTAATTGGTAATATAGTATTTTTATAAATATTTTGTATTCCTTGATATCCCAAATCACCAATAATTATTGTTTTTTCTGAAAATTCAAGATTTGAATTTTTTAATATTTGAAAATCATGTACTTTTCCATTATCAGCAAAAATATCAACAATTTTTTTATTAAAAAAGTCATATATAATTTGAAATTTTATAGAAAAAATTCGACTTTTACCAGAAAAATATTCTAACTGTAGTTTTTTTTAGTTGGTCTTTCAATTTCAATTTCAGTTGAATCAATTAAATAAAATTGAAATTCATTTAAATCTTCTTGTTTTTTCTCAATTTTTGATTTATATTTTGTTTTTAAAAACTGATAATCTTTGTCATCACTAAGTTTATTTTCTACTCAAGTAATATTTCGAAAACAACTTGATGCACTCATTTTATATTTAATACTCATTTGGAAAAAAGTATAATATTCTTTTCAGTATACTAAAGTCATCATCAATCTTTCTTCAACTGAAAGTTTATATTTTCTACCTTTAGTTTTTTTTAAATTTTCTATTTCAATTAATTTTGTTAACATTTCATCAAAATGAAAACGTTTTATACCAAAATATCTATAAAATTGTTCATTTTTTAATTTTTTTAAATTTTCAAAATTCATTTTTATCAACACCTTATTAATTTATTAATAAAGAAATTATAAAATAAATTTTAAATTATTAATTGACTTTTAAAAAATTTATTTACGGAATATGTCTATTATATGCCAAAGGCATGACTTTATCAGATATTAGAATGCAGTTACAATAGTTATATCATGGTGCTGATATTAGTGAAAGTGTTATTAGTCAAATTACTGATGATGTTATTGATGATGTTGAAGCATGACAAAATCGGCCATTAGAAAGTGTTTATCCGATTGTTTATTTTGATTGTATAGTAGTTAAAGTACGACAAGATAAACGCATTATTAACAAATCAGTTTATATAGCACTAGGAGTTGATTTAGAAGGTAAAAAAGATATTTTAGGTTTATGAATTAGTGAAAATGAAGGTTCTAAGTTTTGATTATCTAATTTCACAGAAATGAAAAATCGAGGCTTAAATGATATTCTTATTGCTTGTAGTGACAATTTAACAGGAATGTCAGAAGCAATACAATCAGTTTATCCTAAAACCGAACATCAATTATGCATAGTTCATCAAATTAGAAATAGTTTAAAATATGTTTCATACAAACATAGAAAATCACTAGTTACAGATTTAAAACCAATTTATAATGCATGTAGTGAAGAACAAGCAATGCAAGCTTTAGAATCTTTTGAAAGTAAATGAAATAAACAATATCCTCGAATTGGAGGCTTTTTAAAAATCTGTGTATCTTTTTACAAAGTTACTAGTTTAGATTAATTCTATCTTCAAATTTTATCATAAAATGAGCAATTGCTGTATTTCAATTTTGAATGGGCAGTGTTCATTTTTTTGTTATATTTTCAATTGCTAAGTAAAATATTTTAAAAACTGCCATATCATTTGGAAAAACTTTTTTATTTCTAATAACTTTTCGTAATTGACTATTAACAGATTCGATAGCATTTTTTGGGACTTTCCTAAAAACTGTGTTTTTTAAATAAATTTTAGTTGTAAAATCACTAAGTTACACAGATTACTAAACATTACCCATTTTTTGTATAAATCACTCTTTTGATTTCTGCAGGATAACTAATAAAAACCATTAAATTATCTCAATTTTTATATCATGATTTAGCAATTTGAGGATATTGTTTATTTCATTTACTTTCAAAAGATTCTAAAGCTTGCATTGCTTGTTCTTCACTACATGCACTATAAATTGGTTTTAAATCTGTAACTAGTGATTTTCTATGTTTGTATGAAACATATTTTAAACTATTTCTAATTTGATGAACTGTGCATAATTGATGTTCGGTTTTAGGGTAAAATGATTGTATTGCTTCTGACATTCCTGTTAAATTGTCACTACAAGCAATAAGAATATCATTTAAGCCTCGATTTTTCATTTCTGTGAAATTAGATAATCAAAACTTAGAACCTTCATTTTCACTAATTCATAAACCTAAAACATCTTTTTTACCTTCTAAATCAAATCCTAGTGCTATATAAACTGATTTGTTAATAACGCTTTTATCTTGTCGTACTTTAACTACTATACAATCAAAATCAACAATCGGATAAACACTTTATAATGGCCGATTTTGTCATGCTTTAACATCATCAATAACATAATCAGTAATTTGACTAATAACACTTTCACTAATATCAGCACCATGATATAACTCTTGTAACTGCATTCTAATATCTGATAAAGTCATGCCTTTGGCATATAATGAAAGAACTTGTTGATCAAAACCATCAAATCTTCTTTGTCTTTTTGCAACTATTACTGGCTCAAAATTACTATTACGATCTCGTGGTACATTAATCTCAATTTTACCTTGTTGAGTTATTAATTTTTTTGAATTTATACCATTGCGAGCATTTTCACTAGTATTATGTTGATTTTTTTCATATCCTAAATAATTGTGCATTTCAGAATTCAACATTTTTTCAACTAATCTTTTTGTTAATTCTTTATATAAATCTCCCTCTTTAAATACGGTTTTTAAATCTTCAGTATTTTCTAATAATAAATCTACTGCTTTTGATATTGGATAATTATTATTAATATTTTGTTTTTTAGACATAAGTAACTCACTCTTTCTAGTTATTTAATTTTATTTACTATAATTAATTAAACATAGTTATTTTTGTAAGTTACACAGATTACTAAACATTACCATTAATTGTTGTGTTAATTTAGAATTATGAAACGTTGCATTATCTAAAACTATAATTTGTCCACGCTTTAATACTGTAATTAGTATATTTTTTACATATGATTCAAAAATTTTACTGTTGCAATGTCCTTCAAATGCTCATAGGGCTTTTAATTTACCTTTATTTAGTGAACCAATTATACTCATTCTTTTTATTTTATATGCGGGTTTATTATCAAATAATCTTTTACCTTTTTCAGATCAACCATATTTATAAAATTCATTATCATCAATTCCAGATTCATCAATATATACTAAATCTTCATTCATTATTTTAGCTATTTCTTTTAAAAAATCTTCTTGTTTATTTTTATCTCTTTGTTCATATAGAAAAGTTTTTTTATATGTATAATTTAGTTTTTTCAAACAGTTATAAACTGTTTCTTTAGTCATATCACCAAATTTTTCAATTACTTTTTGAACTGTAACATCTTTATTTTGCGCTAAATAATTTTTTAATTAATTTAAATCCTTTATTTTGTGGCTATGTCCTTTTTGATAATTCAAAATTGGTTTTATATGCCCAGTTTCTTTTTTTCTTTTTCTTCATAAGAATAAATTCTTTCTAGTAATATTGAACACTTTACAAATTTGTTTAATTTTCATGTTTTTACTTTCATAGGCTTCTATTACTTTTCTTCGTAAGTCTTAACTGTATGGTTTTGGCATAATTTAATCTTCCTAATCTATTTTAAATATTGCTGAATTGTACTTTTAAATTCAAAAACTGTTTAAATTACATATTATTATTTTACATTATTTATGAGTAAAAATTACTTTAGTTAGTTATAACTCTTGTAACTGCATTCTAATATATTATAAAGTCATGCCTTTGGCATATAATAAAAGAACTTGTTGATCAAAACCATCAAATCTTCTTTGTCTTTTTGCAACTATTACTGGCTCAAAATTACTATTACGATCTCGTGGTACATTAATCTCAATTTTACCTTGTTGAGTTATTAATTTTTTTGAGCTTATACCATTACGATCATTTTCACTAGTATTATGTTTATTTTTTTCATATCCTAAATAATTTTGCATTTCAGAATTCAACATTTTTTCAACTAATCTTTTTGTTAATTCTTTATATAAACCTCCCTCTTTAAAAACTGTTGTTAAATCTTCAGTATTTTTTAATAATAAATCTACTGCTTTTGATATTGGATCATTATTATTATTATTAATATTTTGTTTTTTAGACATAAGTAACTCACTCTTTCTAGTTATTTAATTTTATTTACTAGAATTAATTAAACATAGTTATTTTTGTAAGTTACACAGATTACTCAACATTACCTAATCATATTTAAATCAGTTCTTGTATCTGTAATTTCTATATTTACATTTATAGTTTTTTCACCAGTAAAGTTTTGTTAGTTTTCTTTAGCAATTACTTTATTATTTAATATCCCTTGTACAATATCACTTTCTTGTAAAGAGCTGCCATCATATTTAGTAATATCAACATCACTTATTTCTAAATTGCTAAATCCTGATTGTAACTTTAATTGAGAAATCAATACTATTTTAAAATCATTAACTTTATCAATAGAATCAATTTTTATACTAACATTAGCTGTTGTAGTTAAACTATTTAAATCAGTTTTTCTAACCGGTGCAATCCTTTCTCCGCCACAAGTGACGACACTTATACTTGTTGCTCCAATTAAATTCACTATTGCTAGGCTACTTAGTAATTTCTTCATATATCTTTACCACCTAATCTTTAATATTTTAATATACTCATTTTACATGATTTCTATATCAATAAAAATAAACATGCTATTAATTTAATATGTTCTCAATAAAGAGATAAATTTAAAAATGTTACAAAAAATATCAGAAATTTTAATTAAATAATTATTTTTTGGTTTATTCTTCAGGTACTCTATTATATTGTAAAGATTGCGGATCTGTAGCAAAATAATATTTTTTAAATTGATTTTCTAAATTTCAAGTTTTCTTTAATGCAGAATAACAAGTAACAATTAAAAAAACATTAACCGTTAAATCAATAGGATATTTTATAACTCTTAATGGAAAATACATTAATCATAAAGGTGGTAATCCAGGAAATAATATTTTTAATGCAATAGGATCAGTCCCAGTAATAATTAATGAAGTAATAGCATAAGCAATTGGAAAATATCAATAAAATGTCTTTTTACTATAATAAATTTTACTAAAATTTAATACTAAATAGTAAGGTAATATACATAATAAAATACTAGTAAAAGTAAAAAATAAACATGGTGATGCACCACCAGTACTAAATAATAAACCTAAAAAATCACTGGCAATACCACTAAGAAAACCTAATATTCCGCCACAAAAGAAACCTATTAAAACTAATATAAAATTACCCAATTTAATTTCAAAATATTTAGAAAATGATAAACTTTTTAACATTAAAGCACCTGTTGTATTTAAAGAAACAGCTAATGCTAACATTATTCCACTTAAGCAAATAAATTTTATTTGCTTTATCTTTTTTTTATTATCTTTATAATCAAAAACTGTGATCAATAAAAAAATAATTAAAATTAACACTCCGCCAATTATATTCAATAACAATACATTCATTTAATTACCACCCTTTTTTATCATAATTATTTTCTTTGTTCTTAAATAATTATAAACATCTGCTAAAAAATAACAAGAACCCGTAATTAAAATTATTTTATGAGGGCTACATTTAATCATTTTTTGATAATCAAAAAATTCACCAGTAATACTATTTAAATTACTATTACTACAAATAATAATATTATCTGATACTTTTTTTAAACAACTAATTAATTTTTGTGGATATTTATTTTTTAAACAAGAAAATATAATTTGTTGAGGAATAATTTTATTAATTTTTAGCGTTTTAATTAATGCTTTAATACCATCAATATTATGAGCAGCATCAAAATAAATAGTTTTATCATTAATTTTATATTTCTCAAATCGTAATCTAATATTAGTATCATTAATGATTTTTAAAGCTTGTTTAATATTAATTTCTAAAAATGTTTTTGAAATTACTGTTAAAACTAATTCTTTATTTTCTTGATAGTATGGTTGATTGATTAATCTTGGAGAATATATAGGTTTATAACCTTCCATATCGATTTGCTTTTTTAATTTATTATTTAAATTACCTGAAATAAAAAGATTTTTTGTCGTTGGTTTTACTATTCCCAATTTTTGATGTAATATTTCAGATGTAGTTTTACCAAGTCTATCTTGATGATCTTTACCAATTGAAGTGATAATAGCATATGTTGAATCAATGATATTTGTAGGATCAATTTTTCCACCAATCCCAACTTCAATTATTGCTCATTGCACATTTTTTTCTTGAAAATAAATTAATGCAATTAAAGTTAAAATACCAAGAAAACCTAATTGATAATATTCAATATCATCAAAAATCAAGTCTCTAATACGAACTAAATCTTGATTACTAATCATTCTATCATTAACAATAATTCGTTCATTAACAAACTCAATATGGGGAGAAGTAAACATACCAATTTTTTGTTTTAAGGTTTGTGATAATATAGCAAAAATTAAACGCGATACTGAACCTTTACCGTTTGTTCCAGTTACATGAATATACTTAATATTATTGTTTAAATACTTTGGAGTAATAATTTTTAATTTTTTTAAACAATCTTTATTTGAATATTTAGATATTTTTTTAAAAAATTCTTCATTCATATTTTTAAAATCCTTTATTTAATAATTATTATTATCAATATTAATTAAAGGATTAACAGTTCTTCAAGTCACATAAATTATAATTGAATTAATTATAATTTTAAGAGGCGCTTGCACAATTCTCATAATTGCTGTTACTCCATAATCATTGGCATTAGGATCAAATAAAGTCATATCAGCATAGGAGGCTATAAGTACTGTTGTTACATACTCGGCTACTACCGCTAATAAAATAATTGGTAAAATTTCTTTAATTCTATAAATTTCTTTTTTCAATAAATAATAAAATAAAACACTATAAATACTTAATAGGCCAATAATGCCGCCACTACCCATAATACTAGCCAGAACATATTTATTAACAATAATTCCTGACATAGAATATGATGATTGCTTACCTGAAATAACAATATACATGCCACCACCAGCAAAGAAAATAATAAAAAAATTAATTAAAGCAAAAATAACTCATGGATAATCTTTTAGTTTTACTTTAAATATTCCAGCAATTCCTGCCAAAAAACCAGTGAAAATAATACAAAAAATATAATAAATGCTAATATATGAAGGAACAAATAACATTACTAAAATATCCGTTACTGCAGCACAAATAATACCTATAATTGGACCAAACATATAACCGGTTATTTTAATCATTAAACCCTCAAAAACAATTCTAATTGGTGGTAATACTGTAATGGGTATCGTAATAGAAACAATAATAGTTGCCACAACTGATACCGAAGATAACATTGTTATATAAGCAATATTTTTAGTAGTAAAACGAACACCTTTATATTTATCTTTACGAAATCATTTTCAAAAACTATTCATTAAAATATATGCTAACATTATGCTACTTAAAGTAATAATTAAATAAATAGCTGTAAATCTACTAAATAAATTTAAGGTATTTAAATCATATCGTTGAGAAAATATGTGATTAAATATTAAATTATTGGGCATTTAAATAACCACCATTCCCGAAATATTCTTTAAAACTATATTAATTTTAACAAATATATCATAACATTGTTTGCTTAAATACATATAATAAAATTAGTATTTTTTTATTTTTATCACTTAATGGGAGTTTTATTTTTTGAAATCAATCAATTATTAGTTTTGCTAAATGGTCTTGAATTAAAAAAACCATTATAAGCACTTAAAGGTGAAGGATGTGCACTCTCAATAATAAAATGTTTTTCTGTGTCAATTAACATTTTTTTATTTCTTGCATTTTTACCTCATAAAATAAAAACAAGATTAGTGCAGTTTAAATTTAAAAATGATAAAACATGATCAGTAAAAGTTGCTCATTGATATTGTAAATGACTATTAGGTTGACTTTGTCTAACAGTTAAAGTTGTATTTAAAAGCAAAACTCCCTGTTTAGCTCAAGTTGTTAAATTACCATCATTATCTTTTTCAATATTTAAATCATTTTTTAGTTCTTGAAAAATGTTTTTTAAACTTGGTGGTAATGGAGTATTTGTTTTAACACTAAATGCTAAGCCATGAGCTTGATTTGGCTGATGATAAGGATCTTGACCTAATATTATTACTTTAACCTTTGATAAAGGAGTTATTTTAAAAGTTTGAAATATTTCTTCTCATTGAGGATAACAAAGATAAATCTGATATTCTTTTTTAATATCTTCTAATAATTTAGTAAAATATGTTTCTTTATATTCTTGTTGAAAAAATTCTAATCATGAGGAATCAACAAATAAAGTTTTATTATACATTTCTTTCGCCTACTACTTATGATAACTTTGATTATTAAGTATTTGTAATGAACGATATATTTGCTCTAATAAAACAACACAACATAATTGATGAGGTAATGTTATTTTACCAAAGGAAATTTTAATTAAATTAATATTGTCTTTTAATATTTGTGCGACACCATTACTACCACCAATAATAAAACCAATTTTACCTTGTTGATAAATTTTATTTTTATTAATCATCTGTGATAATTGTTCGCTACTTATTAATTGCCCTGATAAATCTAATAAAAATCATTGATAATCATTATTCTTTGATATGTATTCAGTAATTTTATTAGTTTCAATTTTAATATTACTAGGAATTGAATTTAATTTAGACTCGATAATATTTTTTGTTTCAATATTAGTTCGTTTTTTAATTCGTTCTAAATAATCTTTGGCAGCTGATTTTCAATATGTTTGTGACAACTGACCAATACAAACAATTTTAATATTTATCATTATGATTCTGAAAAAGTCATGTTATTTATTCTTTCATTAACCACTTTATCTGGGTTACGAAAATCAACATCACCCAAAGCTTTATCAATAGTATTTGGATTAATAACAACTATTTCTTTTTTATTTTTATCAACTCATAAACTAAAAATTACATCAATTTGAATATTAAAATTAATTTTAAAATTCTTATTCATTTTTGAATCTTTCATTATAAAGAATAAGTGAATTCAACCTTTTTTAATAATGGTTTTATTTTTATCATCTTTAAAGTCAGTAATTTTTGGTGAAACAATACTATTTTTAGCAACTTTTGAAGGATTTTCTGCTTCTGTTGCTGTTTCATATGTAACATATCAATAACCATAATATTGCTGTTTAGATATATCATTATCAGTTAAACCAAAAACTAAAAGGCTTCCATTTGCATCTTTACAACTAAATGGTTCATTCATTACTTTATTTGGATCATTATTAACATTATAATTAATACTCTCATAATTACCTGATTTATATTGATCACTATTATAAAAATCCCTAGCAGCATCTGTAACTTCTAATGCATTACGATCAATTCTAATTTTGTCTGCTGCTAGTTGCATAAATGCAGTAAGTGGTTTATATAAAAGTTTAGTATCATATTGATAGTATTTATTATAAACATAATCAACTAACGGATCACCATCTTTGTTTGATGGCTCGTTTTTAAAATTTGTTTCAATGTTTGAACCATCTCCAGTACCACAAGCCACAATAGTGCTCACAGAAGAAGAAAGTAAACTAAGTGTTGAAAATAAAGTGATTAATTTACGCATTTGATTGTTATTCTCCTTAAACTAAATAATAATTAAATATTCACTAAGAATTGTAACTTATTTTTTTATAAAAAGCAAAAGGAAATTCATATAGGTAAAAATAAATTTTTTAAAATTAAAATATTAATGTTTATTTTAATATTTTAATAAAAGGTAATGTTTAGTAATCTGTGTAACTTACAAAAATAACTATGTTTAATTAATTATAGTAAATAAAATTAAATAAATAGAAAGAGTGAGTTACGTATGTCTAAAAAAAATATTAATAATAATGATCCAATATCAAAAGCAGTAGATTTATTACTAGAAAATACTGAAGATTTAACAAAAGTTTTTAAAGAGGGAGGTTTATATAAAAGACATATTCAGTAAATAAATTTTTTAAAAGTCAATTAATAATTTAAAATTTATTTTATAATTTCTTTATTAATAAATTAATAAGGTGTTGATAAAAATGAATTTTTAAAATTTAAAAAAATTAAAAAATGAACAATTTTATAGATATTTTGGTATAAAACGTTTTCATTTTGATGAAATGTTAACAAAATTAATTGAAATAGAAAATTTAAAAAAAACTAAAGGTAGAAAATATAAACTTTCAGTTGAAGAAAGATTGATGATGACTTTAGTATACTGAAAAGAATATTATACTTTTTTCCAAATGAGTATTAAATATAAAATGAGTGCATCAAGTTGTTTTCGAAATATTACTTGAGCAGAAAATAAACTTAGTGATGACAAAGATTATCAGTTTTTAAAAACAAAATATAAATCAAAAATTGAGAAAAAACAAGAAGATTTAAATGAATTTCAATTTTATTTAATTGATTCAACTGAAATTGAAATTGAAAGACCAACTAAAAAAACTACAGTTAGAATATTTTTCTGGTAAAAGTTGAATGTTTTCTATAAAATTTCAAATTATATATGACTTTTTTAATAAAAAAATTGTTGATATTTTTGCTGATAATGGAAAATTACATGATTTTCAAATATTAAAAAATTCAAATCTTGAATTTTCAGAAAAAACAATAATTATTGGTGATTTGGGATATCAAGGAATACAAAATATTTATAAAAATACTATATTACCAATTAAAAAAACTAAAAATAAAAAATTAACTAAACAAGAAAAAAACTACAATAAAATTATTTCAAAAATTAGAATTAAAGTTGAACATGTTTTTGCTTGATTAAAAATATTCAAAATTTTAATAAATAAATCTAGAAAAAGTATATTTAGACTTATGTACTTAAGATTTAACTTGCTTTGTGAAATTTTTAATAAAACAAAACCATTAAAATAAAAAAATATTAACTTCTATAATTATTAACACTAAAAAATTTATAAATATTATTATTGACAATTGATTAAATTTATTTACGGAATATGTCTATTGTAAATCAAGAAATTCATAAATTTTATCAATTAATTCTTGTCTTTTAATTCTTTGACCATTTTTAGTTTTCATATATAGCTAACTAAAGTAATGTTTACTTATAAATAATGTAAAATAATAATATGTAATTTAAACAGTTTTTGAATTTAAAAGTACAATTCAGCAATATTTAAAATAGATTAGGAAGATTAAATTATGCCAAAACCATACAGTGAAGACTTACGAAGAAAAGTAATAGAAGCCTATGAAAGTAAAAACATGAAAATTAAAGAAATTTGTAAAGTGTTCAATATTACTAGAAAGACTTTATTCTTATGAAGAAAAAGAAAAAAAGAAACTGGGCATATAAAACCAATTTTGAATTATCAAAAAGGACATAGCCACAAAATAAAGGATTTAGATGAATTAAAAAATTATTTAGCGCAAAATAAAGATGTTACAGTTCAAAAAGTAATTGAAAAATTTGGTGATATGACTAAAGAAACAGTTTATAACTATTTCAAAAAACTAAATTATACATATAAAAAAACTTTTTTATATGAACAAAGAGATAAAAATAAACAAGAAGATTTTTTAAAAGAAATAGCTAAAATAATGAACGAAGATTTAGTATATATTAGACATATTCCGTAAATAAATTTTTTAAAAATCAATTAATAATTTAAAATTTATTTTATAATTTCTTTATTAATAAATTAATAAGGTGTTGATAAAAATGAATTTTGAAAATTTAAAAAAATTAAAAAATGAACAATTTTATAGATATTTTGGTATAAAACGTTTTCATTTTGATGAAATGTTAACAAAATTAATTGAAATAGAAAATTTAAAAAAAACTAAAGGTAGAAAATATAAACTTTCAGTTGAAGAAAGATTGATGATGACTTTAGTATACTGAAAAGAATATTATACTTTTTCCAAATGAGTATTAAATATAAAATGAGTGCATCAAGTTGTTTTCGAAATATTACTTGAGTAGAAAATAAACTTAGTGATGACAAAGATTATCAGTTTTTAAAAACAAAATATAAATCAAAAATTGAGAAAAAACAAGAAGATTTAAATGAATTTCAATTTTATTTAATTGATTCAACTGAAATTGAAATTGAAAGACCAACTAAAAAAAACTACAGTTAGAATATTTTTCTGGTAAAAGTTGAATTTTTTCTATAAAATTTCAAATTATATATGACTTTTTTAATAAAAAAATTGTTGATATTTTTGCTGATAATGGAAAAGTACATGATTTTCAAATATTAAAAAATTCAAATCTTTAATTTTCAGAAAAAACAATAATTATTGGTGATTTGGGATATCAAGGAATACAAAATATTTATAAAAATACTATATTACCAATTAAAAAAACTAAAAATAAAAAATTAACTAAACAAGAAAAAATCTACAATAAAATTATTTCAAAAATTAGAATTAAAGTTGAACATTTTTTTGCTTGATTAAAAAGATTCAAAATTTTAATAAATAAATGTAGAAAAAGTATATTTAGACTTATGTACTTAAGATTTAACTTACTTTGTGAAATTTTTAATAAAACAAAACCATTAAAATAAAAAAATATTAAAAATATTTTTTTAAAAATTTAAATTTTTATCAAGTTAATATAAAAACAATATTAACAATTTTTGTGTTTGAAATATAAATTTATTTTTAAAGTATTTTTTTAAAAATATTAACTTCTATAATTATTAACACTAAAAAATTTATAAATATTATTATTGACAATTGATTAAATTTATTTACGGAATATGTCTAAAGAATTAACAAAAAGATTAGTTGAAAAAATGTTGAATTCTGAAATGCAAAATTATTTAGGATATGAAAAAAATCAACATAATACTAGTGAAAATGCTCGCAATGGTATAAGTTCAAAAAAATTAATAACCCAACAAGGTAAAATTGAGATTAATGTACCACGAGATCGTAATAGTAATTTTAAGCCAGTAATAGTTGCAAAAAGACAAAGAAGATTTGATGGTTTTGATCAACAAGTTCTTTCATTATATGCCAAAGGCATGACTTTATCAGATATTAGAATGCGGTTACAATAGTTATATCATGGTGCTGATTTTAGTGAAAGTGTTATTAGTCAAATTACTGATGATGTTATTGATGATGTTAAAGCATGACAAAATCGGCCATTAGAAAGTGTTTATCCGATTGTTTATTTTGATTGTATAGTAGTTAAAGTGCGACAAGATAAACGCATTATTAACAAATCAGTTTATATAGCACTAGTAGTTGATTTAGAAGGTAAAAAAGATATTTTAGGTTTATGAATTAGCGAAAATGAAGGTTCTAAGTTTTGATTATCTAATTTCACAGAAATGAAAAATCGAGGCTTAAATGATATTCTTATTGCTTGTAGTGACAATTTAACAGGAATGTCAGAAGCAATACAATTAGTTTATCCTAAAACCGAACATCAATTATGCATAGTTCATCAAATTAGAAATAGTTTAAAATGTGCTTCATACAAACATAGAAAACCACTAGTTACAGATTTAAAACCAATTTATAGTGCATGTAGCGAAGAACAAGCGATGCAAGCTTTAGAATCTTTTGAACGTAAATGGAATAAACAATATCCTCAAATTGCTAAATCATGATATAAAAATTGAGATAATTTAATGGTTTTTATTAGTTATCCTGCAGAAATCAAAAGAGTGATTTATACAACAAATGCTATTGAATCTGTTAATAGTCAATTACGAAAAGTTATTAGAAATAAAAAAGTTTTTCCAAATGATATGGCATTTTTTAAAATATTTTACTTAGCAATTGAAAATATAACAAAAAAATGAACAATGCCAATTCAAAATTGAAATACAGCAATTGCTCATTTTATGATAAAATTTGAAGATAGAATTAATCTAAACTAGTAACTTTGTAAAAAGATACACAGATTTTTAAAAAGCATCTAATAAAATTATTATTATCATAAAAGGAATTAAATTTTTATCGTTGATAATTGCTTTTGCAAATCTATTTCATCTTTAAAAAATCAGATTTATTAATTTTTTGTTGAAATTTAATTGCTTCTTCATATGTTGGTAATTTGTCTTTATTTTATTCTAAAATTTCTTCATCTAAAATATTATTAGTATTTTTCATTAAAAAAATTAAAGACTTCCAAATAATTATTTCAAACAACTAACATTAAAGCATTATATCCATATTCATTTACTTGATAAAGATTTCATTATTATCTATTAAATGCTTGACTATCTCTAAATCATTATTTTTGATAGTTAACATCAAAATAGTGAAACCATCTTTAATTACATAATTTATACTAACACCATTCCTAACTAATAATTTAACTTTTTCTAAGTTATTATTCATAATGGCTTGTATTATTTTTTTCATTTTTCTTATTAATAAATACTCTTTTTGCCTAATTTATTTTTTTCTCTTTCTGTAAATTAAACTTGATACAATAATAAATTTAATCTTATTAGTTTAAATTGTATTTAATATTTCTGCTTTTGTTTCCAAAGGTAATTGAGATTCTATTAAGTCCATATTCTCTCATTTTTGTTTGCTTGCATTTTTTGATTCTTCTGATAAAGGTTGCTGTAACTCTGGAATTTCAGTACTTATTAATTTTCGTACTTCATTTAAAGATGTTAATTTTATTTCTTCTTCATTTAATTTATTTTTAATTTTTTGTTCTTCTTTTTTTAAATTTTTTTTATTTAAAATATTTTTTAAATTATCTCAATTTTCAGTAGTTTTTTTAATTTCCATTGCAAAAAAATCTCTAATATTTTCCAATGTTGTAGATAAATCTTTTACTTCATCTTCATGTAATTCCTTTATTGAAATTAATTTTTTTTCTAAATAATTTATTTGAAATTATAGTTTTTCAATGGTTTTATTTTGTTCTTCAATTTTTTGATCTTGTCAACTAGGTTTCTCATTTTCTTGATTTATTTCGGTTTGGATTTCAATACTTACTAGTTTTGATTGATTAATTGTTCTTAAAGACTCCTGAATTTTTTCCTTTTTTTCTCTAATTGCATTTTCTATTATTTCTTTTTCTTTTAATTTAAAATTAATTTCTAAAGTTGTGAAATCATCTTTAAATTCATTTTCTATTATTTCTTTTTCTTCTCTTATGTTTTCTAAATTATTTTTAATGTTAAAATTTTCATTAAATTTTTTAATACTGTCAGCATTTTCTTCTCAATAATTTTCAATAATCTTAATAAATTCTATATTTTCTAATTTATTAACTTATTTTAAGAAATTAATAAATATTTTTTGATCTTTACTAATATTTTTAATTCATTTTTCTTTTATTTTTTTAATTTCAAACATCATCGTATGTTTATTTTGCTTAAAAAAATCCTCAATTTTATTAATTTTATCCTCAATTTTTTTTATTTTTTTATCATTAATAATTAACTCAGTATCATGTCTTGTAATATTATCTTGTAACTCCACAATATAATCATTATTTTTCTTAATATCACTATTCTTTTTTTTAATCACTACATCTATTTCTTTTAAATATTGTTTTTTTCCCTTTTTATCATCTGAAATATTTGGAATAAATATTTGATTTTCAGTATTATTTTTATTTTCTTCTAAATCTTGCAAGTAAGTACTTTTTTAATTTTTATATTTTTCTTTCGTTTTTCTAAATTTTCAATTTGCTTTCTTTTTCTGCTATCTCTTTCTGATGCATTCTAATTTGTTCTTTTTTTTATTCTAATTCTTTTTTAAATAATTCTATACTTTCTTTAACTTTATCTTTAGTTTTAATAATTTCTTCTTGTTCACTTATTAGACTTCTTGCATAATTAAAAAAATATTTAACACTTTTAATATAAAATTTTTATTAAATTAATTGTTTAATCTTTTTTAAAGATAATTTTTATATTTTTATTATCAAAACATAATAAAAATTATTATTTAAAATAATAAATTTTATACTCTTAAATTTTTGAATCTTTTTAATTTAAAATTTGTAAATTATAAATTGAAACTATTAAATTGAATCTTAAACCAAATCTTTTTCTTCTATTTCGATATTTTTCACTAATAATTTTGAATCTTTTTAATCAAGCAAAAACATTTTCAATAACAACTCTCATTTTTGAAATTAGTTTATTATTTTTCTTTTCTTTTTTAGTTAATTTATTTTTATTTGATTTTCTTTTTGCAATTAAAACATTAGAGTGTATATTTTGTATTCTTTGATATCCTAAATCAACTAAAACAGTTGTTTGAGATAAAAATTTAATTTTTGAATCTTTTAAAATTTTAAAATCATGATTTTTACCAAATTAAAAATATGTTGTTAAAATTTTTTTACTATCTTTTTCAATTATAATTTGTGTTTTTATTGTGTGTTTTTTCTTTTTTCCTGAATAATATTTCTTTTGTCTTTTTTTGGGCGTTGAACAGGAGATTCAGTTACATCAATGATAATTGTTTTATTTTTAAAGTTATCGTTTAATAACCGTTTTTTACCATCAAATTGTTGAAAATCAGGATGTTTTAATAAATTATCTTCAATTCATTTGATATTTCTAAAACAACTACTTTCACTAATTCCATAACTGTCAGCAATATGAAAATAAGTTCTATATTATCTTCAGTATTCTAATGTCATTAAAATACGATCTTCTAATGATAATTTATTTTTTCTTCCAGCATGATTTATTTTTTCTATTTCAAATTCTTTTAAAATTTTTAATATTTTATTAAAAGTTACTCTTTCAATAGCAGTTAATCTTAAAAATTTTTTATCATTTATTTCAATATTTTTTTGATATTTCATTTAAAAATCACCTTTTTTTTAAAATATTATCTAATATAAATTTTAAATCAATTACGCAAGAAGTCTATTAATTATTTTTCTCGATCATTATATTTTTCAAATATATCATTGTATATTCTTTCCTCATTTTTAATAATTTTTTTAATATATCGGTTAAATATGTCATCTATTAATTCAAAGAAAAATACAAAATTTTTATCAAATTTACTTTTTAAATCTTTATCTTCATTTAAAATTAATTTATATTCATCTCCACTTTTCATTCTAAATGCTCAAAAAGATAAAATTAATTGAGTCATAACTTCTTCTTTAAAAAGATTTTCAAAAATTTTCTCTTTTTTATTTTCTAATTCCTCATTTTTTTGATATAGCGTACGAATTTCTTTATCAATTTTTATTTTTAATTCTCGTGTTTTTTTTAAAAACTATTTTTTATTTTCAAAAATATTTAAATTTATTGTTTTTAAAAAAATAATATCATTAATTATTGTTTCACTTAAAAAAATAAAAAGATTAAAATAATCTGTAATTTCAGTAAACTCAGTACTATTTTTACTACCCTTATTAATTTTATTTTGTTCAATTAATGTTTTATTTTTCTCCAAGAATAATAATTCTTCATTTTGTTATTTAATTTTACTATCAAGTTCTATTAAAAAATAATCTAATTGTCTAATTAATTTATCTAAATCAGTTTTTTTATTTTCTTTTAATTGAGTTAATGGTGCTGATGTACTTGGGTTTTCAAAATCAGTATCTTCTGAATTAGAAAAAAAGTTATCTTTTTCATTGTATTCTTTAAAAAAATCATTAAAAGTTTCAACAACTTTGTCTAAATTTTCATCAGTTAAAGGATAATTTCTAAATTTTTTTATTAATTCATTAAATCAAGGCATAAATATTATTCTCCTGAATTTTATTTATAAAATAAAAAAACCAATTGTTTTTAAATAAAACAATGGGTTTGAAAACTTATATTTTTCAATCTTTTGTGTTAATAACAATAAAAAGCTCCTTATTCTAAAGAACTATCTTGATTATAACTAATTAATTTATCTTTTTTTTGAAAAAAGATAAATTACTATTATATGTTTATATAATAAAAATTTATCACAAAAATTATTTTTCAGTTCTAGGTTTCATATGCGGAAATAATAATACATCTTTAATACTATTTTTGCCAGTTATTAACATGACCAAACGATCAATACCAATTCCCAATCCACCTGTTGGTGGCATACCATACTCCAATGCTTCAACAAAGTCTAAATCCATAGTTGCTGCTTCATCATTACCGCTATTTTTTTCTTTTACTTGCTCTTCAAAACGATTATATTGTTGCAAAGAATCATTTAGTTCCGAATAAGCATTTGCATATTCTCTACCAGCAATAAATAATTCAAAACGATCAGTAAACTCTTTACTATTTTTATTTAATTTAGCAAGTGGTGAAATTTCAATTGGATAATCAAAAATAAAAGTAGGTTGAATTAAAGTTTCTTCAACAAAAGATTCAAAAAATAAATTAATAATATGACCATTACTATTATAATGATCTGGAATATGAAGTTTATAACTTTTTGCAAGTTTTAATATAAGTTTAAATGTTTTATTTTTTTCAATATTTCTAATATTATCATCTTCAATATTATGATATTTTAAAATCATATCACTAATTTCTTGGAAAATTTTAGTAAACCCTTCATCTTTAATCATAGCTTTTTTAATTGAATCAATCATACTAATTTTTGTTCATGATTTTTCAAAATTTAATATATTTTCATCATATTCTAATATTAATTTATTATGCACTGTATTAATTAAATTTTTTATACAAGACTCTGTTAAATCCATCATATATTTCATATCTTGATAGGCAACATAAATTTCAATAGTTGTAAATTCTGGATTATGTTTTTTACTCATACCTTCATTACGAAATAATCTACCAATTTCATAAACTTTTTCAAAACCACCAACTATTAATCTTTTTAAATGTAATTCAGTAGCAATACGTAAATATAAATCTGTTTTTAATGTATTATGATGAGTGATAAAAGGTTTAGCAGCGGCACCGCCATATACTTCTTGTAAAATAGGTGTTTCAACTTCTAAATAACCTTTATTATTTAAAAAACTTCTTAATTCATTAATAATTTGTGTACGTTGTAAAAATGTCTTTTTAGTTTCTTGATTCATAATTAAATCTACATATCTTCGTCGATAACGTTCTTCAATATCTGTTAAACCATGAAATTTATCTGGTAAAGGTCTAAGTGCTTTTGATAACATTACAATATCATAGATTTGAACTGTTAGTTCTCCTTTATTGGTTTTCATAGCCTTACCTTTAATACCAAAAAAATCTCCTAAATCTGCATATTCTGCAAATCATTCAAATTTTTTTTGATTAATATATTCTGGTTTTAAATAAATTTGAAATTTACCTGTTTGATCTTGCAAATGAGCAAAAATTGAACCCTTTCCCATTTCTCTTTTTGTCATTAATCTACCCGCCATTTTAATTTGATCATTAGGTAAATTAGCAACAAATTTTGCTAACTCTTCTTTATTTTTATTTCTAAATTCAATATTTAAAGTTTCACAATTATAATTTCTTTCTCAATTACGCGCATAAATATCATAATTTTGTTTATATAAATCTTGTATTTTTTGATATCTTAATGCTTCTTGCTCTGTCAAAATACGTCCATTAATTTCAATTTTAGTTTCTTTCATTTTTTTCATCCTTTGTATTTAAAATAAGTATTTAAAATAAAAAAATTAAATTAAATAAGATTGTTTAGGTTTATACATAATGATATCAATTTTCAATACCAAATTCTACTGTCAACAATTAATTTTAAATTTTATAATAAAGCCCTTATATTTATAATAAGGGTTAAAATTCAATTTAAATATTTCTACTAATAGATATCTATAAAAATTAGAGACAATTTACCTTCTAAATATTAATTTTGTATAAAACATGTTTTGCTAAAATATTACTTTTATTTATTTTTGGATGATAAAATTCTTTTATTTTTTTCATACCTATTCGTTTCATTACATTTTCTGATTTAATATTTAATATACTAGTAAAACTATAAATTTCAGTCAATTTTAAATTTTTTTTGCATATTTTAAACATTCTTTAGCTGCTTATGTTGCTATTCCTTGACCTCAAACACTTTTTTTAAAACACCAACCAATTTCAATGCATGGTCTAAAATCATCAATAAAATCAACTTCGCTAAAGCCAATAAAGCCAATAAATTTATTGTCTTTTTTAAATTCAACAGCATAAAAATCAAATCCATTATTATTTAAATTATTTTTAATTTTCGAAAAATATTTTTATGTATCATCTTTTGATAATGTACTAGGAAAATATTTCATGACATATTTATCAGAATTTAATAAAACAAGTTCATCTAAATCATTATCTTCTCAATATCTAATTTTTAATCTAGGGTTTTCAAAAAATATCATTTTTTTACTCCTTTATTATGATATTTTTTCTATTAACAATTTGTTAGTTTATTTAATTAATAATATTAACTTCAATTTATTTCACTTGGTTTCATTGGTTTTTCATTATTATTTACACTAATAATTTTACCATTTTTAACATTAATAACAGTATTTGCAACATATTGGAAGTTAGGATTATGAGTAACCATAATAATTGATGTTTTATATTCTCGATTAACATCCAATAAAATCTCTAATACCTTACGCCCCATTTCCTCATCAAGTGCTCCTGTTGGCTCATCACAAAATAAAATTGTCGGATTTTTTGCTAGTGCTCTACCAATCGATACTCTTTGTTGTTGTCCACCTGATAATTGACTTGGAAATTTATTCATATGTTCATCCATTTCAATAACTTGAAAAATATCATCAATACTCATATTTTTACTTTTAGCAAGGTTTTCGCCAACTTCAGCATTTTCACGAGCAGTTAAGTTAGTTAATAAATTGTATTGTTGAAAAATAAAACCAACATTATCTCGTCTAAATTTAGTTAAATGACTATCTTTTAATAAAGATAAATTGTATCCCACCACAAAAACATCACCAGTATTAGCTTTATCCAATCCCGAAATAATATTTAATAATGTTGTCTTACCACTTCCCGATGGTCCTAAGATAACAACAAAATCACCTAATTTAATTTTTAAATTAACTTCTTTTAATACTTCATATTCTAAGTCTCCAGTTAAGTAAGATTTTTTAACATCAAATAATTCAATAACATTAGTTTGAGTATCAGGAGTATTATTAGTCATTGATATAATTTTACCTGCTAAAATTTCTTTTGAATGAGTTTTTGTTAATTTTTTAATTGCTTTTTGATTATCTTTAAAAGCTTGCAATTTGGCTTTATTAACTTCTATTTCTTCCTTTGATTCTGGTTTATCATGAGATTTATGGGTTACTGGTGGTATTGCACCTTCATTTTTAGATACTGACTTCTTTGTAAAACTAGATTCTAACTTAGTTTTAGTTACTTGTTTACTTCCGATGTTTTTATCATCTTTTTTAATTTTCTTATTATCTTTTTTCATAATCATTTCTCCTTTTTAATTCCATGCTTTTATAAATAACACACTCATTTTATCAATTACTTTACCTTATTTATATAGAAATGCTTAAAAAATATTTTAACTTTCTTGTAATAAAGTTGTTACTGGTTTGTATTTAATTAAATATAACCCAACAGCATAGCCAATAACCATTATTAAAAATACCGTTCCAAAGCAAGATAAAATTGTAACTAGATTAGCAGCCACATTAAAAAAAACGCCTGCTTTAGTTGCAATAATTAAAGTAATAATATTCCACACAGCATAAGAAATAATAGTACCTAAAATAAAAGCAACGAATAAAGTAATAATATAGGAGCCAATAATCAATCTGTTAATTTCATTTACACGATAATCCAAAGATTTCATCATTGCAATAATTAATAAATTATTATCTAAAATCATATTAACGATAATTACCAATACAAAAGCTACAGCAAATAATATTAAAATTTTTGTAATATTTATAATTGTTCTAATTCCATCAAATATTTCAACTAATAATCTTTTAACTAAATCATTAATAAAAGGTATTTTATTAATAGGTTCTAAATTTTTTGCTAATATTTGTTCTTTAGTATATTCTGCAGATGGCTGCAAAATATTTATATAATTTAATGGAAAAATATTGCTCTCTTTAGATAATCAATGATTAAAAGAATCTGATATTGGTTTTGGATCTTCTGACGGGGAAGGTTTTATTAATCCAATAGATGTTCGCAAATCATCAAGATTAATATAAACATTCGAATTGTCTAAATTATTTTCAATAATTCCTTTAACTTGATAAATTACTGGAATTGTATAATTATATCAACTTGTTAACATTAAAAAGTGATCATCAATTTTATAATCATTTAAAATTGATAATGTTTTTAAAATAACTGCTCGTAAAATATAAGCTGTAGTTGTTATATTTTGTCTTTGATTATCAGTATAAGTAACTTTTTGTGCTTGTAAATTATGAGAATTATTAAAAATAGGATTAATATCACGATTTTTTGCTTCTTTCAAGTTAAATCAATTTTTTCAAACTAAATCTTGAAATGGATCATTATAAAGTCCTGTTGCTTTATTTTTTTTTGCGAGCATGCGAACTTGATTATGTTCTTTTCATTCATTAGGAGGTCTTAAATTTATTTCAACAGTTGGATAATAATTATTATTATAAATATTTAAACCTAAACTAATACCAGGCAACGGGTTTATTTCTGGATTAACACTTGTATTTGTTGAAATATAATTAAATATTTGATGAATATTTTGACAAATAATTTCCATTAATGGTTCAGGTATTATCTTTTTTGGATTAATAAAATCTTCACAATCAGATTTGGTCTTAGTTTTTTGATAAAGGATATTAATTTCTTCACTATTCATAAAATAATTTTTAAAGTTATTATTAATAATACTTTCAATTTTTTTAGCTTTATTATCATTATCAATATGAAAATCATCAGCTATTAATTGATGATATTTATTAGTACCAGTTTCTTTATCTTTCGCAATATCTTTTTCTGAAAATCAATCAAAAACATGCTTATCAATTTTTAAATCAGAATCATTACTATATGTATACATTGATGAAGTTGATATATTTCATTTAACATCTTTATTGTAATATCGATATAAATTATTTATTTTATTATCAAATAAATCAGTAGCTGAACTTTGAAATAGTAATAAAAAACTAACAAAAATAAAAGTAAAAAATACTAAAAATAGTTTTCCAACCGATTTTAGAGTGAAAGCAATTGGCAAACGTTGTTTAAATGGTCAATAGTGAAAGGGATATTTTAAAACTGAAATTAGTTTAGAACTTGAATTACTTGGTCTATCATAAATTAATAATGATGGACTAACGCGTAATTTTGTTTCCGATTGCATATAACTAATTACTATAAAAATAATAGGAATAATTATTAAACTTACAATAAACACTATCCAACTAAAAAATAGTATTGGTAATGGCATAAAAAAAACAATGTTATTTAACGAATTAAATCATATTTGTAACCCTATACCAATACCTAAACCAATAATACTAGAAGTTAATGTTATCAAAAATATTAAAATTACAAAACTAATAGCAATTTGAAAATTACTATAACCAAGGGCTTTTAATAATCCTATCTGTGGTTTTTGTAAATCAATTTCTTTTCTAACATATGACATAATGATAAAAATAATAACTAATAATACTACAAGAGTAATTGTTGTAAATATTATATTTTTCATTTTAAAACTCTCTAGAATTTGTCCTGATCGAATATCCTCGCTATCACTACTAATAATTGAACCAAAACTAAAACTAAAAGTTTTAATTAAAAGTTCTTCTAACTTACTAATAAAATAGTTATCGTTATTGTTAACTTTTAATAAAAATATATTATTTAAATTAGTTCTAAATGTAGAATATTTTATTAAATTATTAAACCATTGATTTGAAATATAAACAGGACTTGTATTTTTAGATTTCGGATTAGGATTTATTGCAGTACGACTACCAGTAATTCCCCAATAAGCATAACCAAAGCCAACAACTTTTAACTTTTCAACTTTATCAATAACTGTTATATAATCATTTAATTTAATATTATTAATACGTGCAAATTCAGGATTGATTACTATTTCTAATGGATTAATAGGCTTAATACCTTCGGAAATATAAACTTCATTAATATTATTTTTTTTTGGAGCAAAATCAAAAGATTCGCTTTTTTCTGAAGTATAAAATCCATTTTCTAATGAATAATAATTTTTTTTAAGAGAACTAACGTTTTCATAATCAAAATTTTTAAAAAATGATTTAGCAAGTTCATAATGTTGTAAATTATAAATTTCATCATTTTTAACTTCGTTTTCTAAAATATCATTAAATAATATTCATTGATAACTTAATCCTCAATTTAACAAATAATTTTCAAAATCTTTATTAATATCTGTTCCCGAAGGAAGGATAGGAAAACTATTATTTCTAAGATTATTTTCTTTAATTTCATCTATCTGTTTATCAATTTCTCATTCTTGTGGATGATCTTTAAATTGTTTTTTGATAATTGTTTGGATTCTTGATGTTGCAGTAGCAGTATCTTTATAATTATTTAATAATTGTAAATTAATACGATAGTCATATTTACCACTATTGTTTAATACTGTATAAAAACCTGATTCAACTCTTGATGCTGTACTATAAAGTGCAGAAAGAGTAGAAATTACAATAACTAATAGTATTATAATACCTAAATATTGTAATAATCTTTTCTTGATTCGTCTTAAAACATTAACAAAAAGATTGCTCATTATAACTCCAATATTCTTATACAACTTAAAAACTGCTAATATTATAATTTTATCATAATAAAATAATGCTAATTATATTTGAACTATATTAAAAAATAAAAATTTTAATATTATTATTAAATTATAAACTTATTTACTTAACTACTTTTTTTACGTTTTTCTAAAATTGCAATTTTATTAAGATTAGCAATCCCGACATAAGGTAAGTTTCTCAATTTTTCATCATAATCAAGACCATATCCCACTAAAAAATGATCAGAAACTTCAAAGCCATATCAATCAGCTTCAATTTTAGCAACTCTTTTAGATTTCTTATCTAATAGAGTAATTATTTTTACCGATTTTGCTCCAAGTTCTTGTAAATGATCACGAATTTTAAATAACGAATTACCTGAATCAATAATATCTTCAACAATTAATAAATCACGACCCTTAACATTATTAATAACATCCATTCTTATTTTTGGTTTATTTACCGCCTTTGTTTTTCCTAAATATGACTCTACATACATAAAATCAACCAAACAATCAATCTTAAGGTTTAACATAAATTGTGATAAAAAAGGTAAACATCCTCTTAATATCCCTACTAAAATAATGGGCTCTTTATTATCTTTATAATAACTATTAACTGATTTTGCAAGTTCAATAATTTTATTATTAATTACATCAGTACTTAATAATATTTTTTCTACTAATTCATGTTTTTCCAACATTTTTTTCTCCTTATTACTTTTGATATTATATTTACCAAATAAAAAAAGAAAATAAAACAAAACTTACACATTATCGAAAATATTAAAATAGTAAGTTTTGTTTTTTTATTATAATAATTTAATTATTTCTTCTTAGGAACAACTGATATTGTTTCATCATCAGTCCCTGAATTATTATCTTCCTTTTTATCATTTGATTCATTATCCTCTTTGGAAGGATTTTTACTATTTTTTTGCATTTCTTTTTGCATTTCTATTACTTCGATTGGTAATTTATTATATTTATCAATATATTCTATTTGTTCAGCAGTAATTGTTTCTAAAGTCATTAATGACTTAGCAATTAATTCTAATGTATCTTTATGTTTTTTAATTGTCGCTACTGCTTCAATATAACAA
Source organism: Spiroplasma ixodetis (assembly GCF_040369795.1). GTDB lineage: Bacteria > Bacillota_I > Bacilli_A > Mycoplasmatales > VBWQ01 > Spiroplasma_E > Spiroplasma_E ixodetis_B. The sequence continues at coordinate 21,752 of NZ_AP028955.1, read as the reverse complement.
ACATCTAATAATTTTTTAATTTCTCCATCAATTTTAGATGCAATATCATCAGAAAACTTATTTGCTGCAAAAGGTGAATACTCGTTACGTGGATTTTCAAATTGAACTAATCCTAATTCAGATGACATTCCATATTCAGTTATCATTTTTCTGGCAATATTTGTTGCTTTTTCTAAATCATCATGAGCACCAGTAGTAATATTTGCATTACCAAACATAATTTCTTCTGAAGCGCGACCACCTAAATAACCAGTAATAGTTGCTCTTAAATGTACTTTTGAATAAAACATAGTATCTTCTTTAGGAGTCATAATAGTATATCCACCTGCTTGTCCACGTGGTATTATTGTAACTTTTTGAACTTTAGAAGCATATTCTAGTTTTAAACCAATAAGAGCATGTCCAGCTTCGTGATATGATACTATTTTTTTATCCATATCAGTAATTACTCTTGAAGTTTTAGCAGGTCCACCAACAACTCTATCAATAGCTTCATCAATTTCTACTAAACCAATAACTGTTTTATTATGACGAACAGCTAACAACGTTGCTTCATTTAATACATTTTCTAATTGTGCACCACTAAATCCTGGCGTTCTCTCTGCTATTCTTTGAAAATTAACTTTTGGCGAAATATTTTTATTACGAGCATGTAATCGTAAAATTGCTTCACGTTCTTTAATATCAGGTCAACTTAAAGAAATTTGACGATCAAATCTACCTGGACGTAATAACGCTTCATCAAGTACATCAGCACGGTTAGTAGCAGCCATAATAATAACTCCCAAGTTAGTTTCAAATCCATCCATTTCAACTAATAATTGGTTTAAAGTTTGTTCATTATTTGCAGTTGAAGCTGAGGCACGTTTTCTTCCTACTGCATCAATTTCATCAATAAAAATAATACAAGGAGCACTTTTTTTAGCAGTAGTAAACATTTCTCTAATTCTTGAAGCTCCAACTCCAACAAAAACTTCTTCAAATTCAGAACCAGAAATTGAAAAGAAAGGAACACCTGCTTCACCAGCAACTGCTTTTGCTAATAAAGTCTTACCAGTACCAGGCGGTCCTACAAGAAGAACTCCTTTTGGCACTCTTGCTCCCATTTGTGCATATTTTTGTGGAAACTTTAAAAAATGAACAACTTCTTCTAATTCAAATTTTTCTTCTTTAATACCAGCAACATCAGTAAATCTAGTATCTGATGTTCTAATCTTAGCACGACTTTTTCCCATTGAAAAAGGACTCATGCCACCACCGGCACCTATTTTATTCATTTTAGAAAATAATCAAAATGAACCACCAACTAATACTAATATTGGAAACATACTAATTAAAAATGTTTTTCAAAAGGGAACTAATTCACTAATAATTTTGGAATTAATATCAAAGCCTTTACCATCTTTATCTTTTCTGAATAATTTTTCAATAACATCATGATAAAAACCGCCTGTAGCAGTTCCAGAAACTGTCGCTTCAAATCGTTTTACCTTACCATTAATTCCTAAAAAACCTGTAATATAAGTAGTATGATCAAAAAAATGAACTTGTACTCCATCAATTTTACTAACAGTGTCACTACTATTGCCAGGGAGTTTGCCATCTCTAAGTAGTGTTTCTAATTGAAATTGATCTAAAATTAAAGCATTACCTCTTAAAAAATATCACAATAAAATTCCGACAAATACTAAAAAAGCAACGAATAGCGCAACAATCATTCAATTAATTTTAATTCGCGTTTTCATTATTTTTTCACCTACTTTTAATTTCTAATTTATTTTCTTAAATAATACCATAATATTTTAGCACATACAAATTAGGTTTCTCACTAATATTGTTTTTATTTACTGATAATTTTGGAATTGCCACTACTTTTCCACTTGAATTTATGATTACTGGTCATATAAGACGTTCACGATATGGAATTTTATTATCAATAAATAAACGATTAATTTTTTTTGTACCAAATGGTGTCTCAATTTCTTCTTCACCATTATTAGTTCTAATTGTTAATGGAAAATCTGATTTATTAATATATAAAACTTGAAATTCACCACCTGTTGGTTCAGTTTTAGAAATAGTAATTTCCTTAAAATTATAGTTATTTATTTTAGAAATTTTATAACTAAATTGTTTTGGTTCATTTTTTTCACTAATATATGCAAAATTATATTCTTTAATAACTCAAGTATTTTCAGAAATACAAATAGTAATATTTGGTTTACTAGATTTAGTTAAAACTCTAACTATTTCTTTAATTTTAGCCTTTTTTAAAGATAAAACTAATTCTTCGTCATATTGGCTTAAAAATTCATAGATAATCATTTGTTGTAATTTAAATTCATATTTTTTAAACTCATTAATAGCAAGCACATCATCATTAATAATAGTATTATAAATTACTTCAAGTTCATCTTTCAGTAATTCTTGTTCACTATTTAATTCTTTAATTTCACTTAACATTAAATTAATATCAAAATCAGTAAGTTTATTAATTTGTTGTTGTCTAATTCGATTTCTTTCATAAATAATTAATTCATTTGTTTCATCAAATCCATATTTAATATGATACAAAGTTAAATAGTCAATAATATCTTCTTTTTTTAATTCTAACATTGGACGATAAACCGATAAAGATTTATATGTTGTTTTAAATTTTAATCCATAATAAGAAACTATTGCCTTGCGTTGTTTTTGAATAATATATGTTTCAAGTAAATCGTAAATATGATGTGCTACAACAAGATTATAAACTTGATATTTTTGAGCAATTTCATTAAAAAAATCATATCTAAGTACACGTGCTTGACTTTGAAAATTTTGTTTTTTATTGTATTCCTCTTCTTTAATATTTTTTACTTCTAAAGTTATTTTATTATTTGTACAATATTCTCGAACAATTTGCTCATCAACATTACTACTTCAACGTTTATGATAATTAACATGACAAACAATAATTTTAAACTCATTACGTACTAAATTATCTAATAAAAACATACTATCTGGACCACCTGATACAGCTAATAAGTAAGTTATTTTTTTATTAAGTTTATTTAATCAATTAATATTCATTTTAAACACCTAACCTTACACTTATATTAAGATTATTTATATCACTTTGCTATTTCATCAATATAAGTATTATTTTCATTATGACAAATCAATGGTGGCAAAACAATCATTCCTTCTTTCGCTAAAAATCCTGCTTCAATTAAAAAAACATTGGCAGCCTGATTAATTTTAGGATAAACTATTTGTAATTTTTTAGGTGTAATTTGATATTTTTTTAATAAAACTAATGTTTCATTTATTCTTTCTACACTATTTATCATAACCAATCGCCCTTTGCCTTTTAATAATTTACTTGCACTAGCAATAATCTCCTCTAAATTAATATACACTTCATGTCTTGCTGGAATTTTTAAAGGTTGTGCTTTTACTTTGCTTTTATCTCATAAAGGAAAAAAAGGTGGATTGCATACAATTAAATCAAATTTTTCTTTTTCTCTTTGAGCATAAATTTTTATGTCTTCATGAACAATGACAATTCTTTTTTCTAAATCATTAAGTTTTATATTTTCTAAAGCAAGTTCAACAGCCGGCTCTTGAATTTCAATACCAATTACTTTTCCTTGAAATTTTGCCGATAAAATTATTGGAATAACAGCATTATTAGTTCCAAAATCAATTATTGTTTTAGTACTAGGTTTTATTTTAATAAAATTACTTAATAAAATAGTATCTAAAGAAACACAAAACATATCTTTTCTTTGAATAAGTTTAATTTTTTTATCATCTTGATTTAAAATTAAAATTTTTTTTGTACTTCCCATAATTTAATTATCACTTACATTAATAAGAAAAGAATTTATTAATAAATTTAAGTTAACATTAAATTTTAATTTGGCAATTGTAAATGAAATTTGTTCTAAAATATAGGCTATATTTTTTAAATTACTATTTTTTCATAAATTAACTAAACTTTCAATAAAAAAATTATTAAAATCATACTTTTTAAATAAAAGAAAAGTTAATTTATTAAAAACTACTAAATTAAAAAATCTAAAAAAATAAATAATTTCTTCTTTTAAACTAACTATTTTTTTATTCAAAAGTTGATTATTAACTTTTTTATCAATATCATTAATAATAAATTGTTTAATAATTTCGATATATTTTTTTAATTTAAGTTTACTACTTTCATTTGTCAAAAAAATAGTATTTGAAAATATTTTTAATATTAATAATTGTTCATCATCATAATTGTTACTAACAAATATATCATTTTCTTTTGAACAATTTATCAATTGACAACGAGATTTAATAGTAGGGAGTATTTGATTAATATTAGTGGTAGTAAAAATTACATAAATATTTTTAGATAATTCTTCTAAAGTTTTAAGCATAACATTTAAAGCTGAAATTGAAGAAAATTCAATTTGATTTATTAAATAAATTTTATTAGTATCTTTTTCTAAATTAGTTTTAGAAAAATCATTAATAATTTCTAAAACAATATTTTTATTCATAATATTATTTTTACTAAAATCAAATTTTTTAAAATCAAAATAACTATTAGTTTTAATTTTAAAACAATTTTGACACATATTTTCTTCAGTACATTTTTTTAATTGATTATTATTTTTACAAATAATTTTTTTTATTAACTTATTACTAACATTTATATTTAATATTTTATTTTTCGAATACAGTAAAATTACCTGTGGAATATTTTCCATTGCAAAAATAGAAAAATTTTCTGATTCTTCATTTTCAAATAAAATTACATTATTTTCCTTCATTAGATCCTCTAATTTTAATTTTTTTTTCTTTAAAACCTTTTTCTTCAACTAAATTTATGATTAGTTCATAAACACTATTAAAAACTTTTTTTTCTGATAAATTAGCATTTATTGTATGAACGCGATTTGGATTACTAATAGCAATTTTTTTATAACCATTATATACTTTTTGATGAAATTCTAATGTTTCTTCATCTAATCTATTTAATTTTTCACCTTTTCTTAATAAAATTCGTTGTAAACCTGTTTCTGGTTTAATATCAAATAAAACTGTCAAATCAGGTTGATGATCTTCAAAAATAAGTTTTTGAATAAGATTTATTTTATCAATATCTAAATTTCTAGCATAACCCTGATATGCTAAAGTTGAGTCAGAAAAACGATCAGAAATAATGATTTTATTACTGTTTTTATTTGGCAGAATTTTTTCAATTAAATGTTGTCTTCTAGCTGCAATATAAAGCGAAACTTCTGTTCATGGGTCCATTAATGTATTTTCTTTATTTAAAATAACTTGTCTTATCTGTTCAGAAATTTCGCTACCACCTGGTTCTCTCGTAATAATAACATCAAAACCATCTTGTTTTAATTGTTCTTTAATCATTTTTAAAACTGTAGTTTTACCTGCACCTTCTGGCCCTTCAAAGGTAATAAATAACATTTTTCTACCTCTTTCTATGCTAAAATTACTAAACTCTTCTAAAAATTACCAGCAATATTTTTTTCTTTTTCATCTATTTTTTTTAATGCTTTATTTAGTTCTGTTTGTAACATATCATTAATACTTGAATAATCATTCTCCGCTTCTTTTAATAACCCTTCAATATTAATTGAAACTAGTTTACGTCCACCTGTTATAATAATTTTAACCAAACCATCAATATCAGAAAAAGTAAATTCTTCTTTTTTAAATTTTGTTAACTTTCCTTGAATTACTTGTGCTTGTGCTAACATTCTTTTCATATCCATATTTTTTTCACCTCATATTTTTATATTTCTTCAATTTCAGTAAATATTTTTTTAATAAAATTTAAAGTCGGATCTCTATCTACGTTGGTAAATGACTCAATTACAGGTTTTGATATTACAATATCTACTGGTTTTGGTAATATTTTTTTTGTTAGTAACTCTTGATATTTTTTTCTTGTTTCCTGTCATTGATTTTTATCAAGGGCATAAATCATATATTCATTTTCTAATAAAATATTTAAAAATTCTCTATGTTCTTTACTTAAAAAACTTTGATTTATTAAATCAGATTGAATAATGTTTTTGGTAATAATAATAATGCCATTAGTAGATGCTGCCGCAATAATAGTATTTATATAAACTTTAGTTATGTTTCTAAATTTATTATCATTAATAAATTTAGAAATATTTTTTCACTTTTCACTAACTTCTTTTCTAATATTTTTATCAGCTTGTAAAATTAAATTAATGGCTTTATCAATTATCTCATCATTTTTTAAATTTTTCACAGTTGGTACATCAAAAATTTCTTTTTCTTTAATATTAGTATTTTCTTCTTTTACTAAAATTGAAGTTAATTCTTCATTATTTTTATCTATTTCGCTTTTTTTTAAATTTTTTGTTATTTCATCTTTACTATTTAAATTTATACTTTTATTTTCTATATTCATAATATATATTTTTGCTTTTTCTAAATAATTTAATGAATATTTATTATCAAAATTTTTAATTAAATTTAATATTTTTAGTATTAATATTGGTTTTAAATCATCAACATCTTCTTGAATTAAAATTTCATTAAATGAATTCAAAATTAAAAGTAAATCAGATTTTACTACTTCAGAAAAAATATTTACTTGTTGAATATTTATCATTTTAAGTAATTCTGTTTTTTTAGTAATAGCATAAATTAATATTTCTTCAAGAATGTAAATAAAATCAATAATATTTTTTTTATATTGAATAGTATATTCATCAAATAATATTAATTGTTTTATTACTTGCTCAATATTACAATTAAATATATTAATTAAAAATAATATTTTATTTTTTGTTGATAAAACAAAAAATATTTTTTCAACATTTTTAAGTGTTATATTATTACCATAATTAAATGTTTTTTCTAAATAATTTAAACCATCACGCAAAGAACCTTCGCTCAATATTGCTAATTCCTCTACTGCTTCAACCTCAAAATTAATTTTTTCTTTTGTTAAAACATCAATAAAATGTTTTTTAGTTTCATTTATATTAATTTTTTTAAATTCAAATCATAAACAACGAGAAATTATAGTTGGAATTACTTTATATGGTTCTGTTGTTGCTAAAATAAAAATAATATGTTGCGGTGGTTCTTCTAAGGTTTTTAATAATGCGTTAAAAGCAGAAGTTGTTAACATGTGAACTTCATCAATAATATAAACTTTATATTTAAAATTCATCGGTAATAAGTTAATATTATCCCTAATACTTCTTATTTCATCAACACCATTATTGGAAGCACCATCAATTTCTAAAATATCAATACAATTATTTGAACTAATGTTTATACAATTTTCACAAGTATTACATGCATCTCCGTCAATGTTATTTTGACAATTAATTGCTTTAGCGAATATTTTAGCCGTTGATGTTTTTCCTGTGCCTTTTGAGCCTGAAAATAAATAAGCATGATTAAAACTATTATTTAAAATAGAATTTTTTAATATTGTCACAATATTATCCTGACTAATTATTTCTGAAAAAGAATTTGGTCGGTACTTTCTATAAAAAGATTTATGTTTCATTTAAATCACCTATATTTATCCTAACAATTTTTTATAAAATTTGTTATAAAAACAATTATTATAAATTACGAATTTCTCCAAAAAAAACTTTGTAACATTTCTTTACTATCTAAGTTTAAAGAATAAGTATATTCACTACGATGATTAAATCTTTTATCTAATGTTAAATTATAGAGTGATTCAACACATCCAAACTTACTATCTTTTAAAGCAAAAACAATATGTTTTATTCTTGTTTGTAACAAAGCACCTACACACATTAAACATGGTTCTAATGTTGTATAAATAGTACAATTTAACAAACGTCAATTATTAATTTTTTTACATGCTTTTTTTATTGCAATAATTTCCGCATGTTGAGTTGGATCTTTGTCTTTTTCCTTTTTGTTAAATCCTCTACCAATAATATTATCATTTTCATCGACAATAATTGCACCAATTGGAACATCACCATTAATAGCAGCTTTTTTAGCAAGCTTTAAGGCAATTTCCATGTAATTTTGTTTTTTCATTTAAAGAAACCTCTTTTTTTATTTTTCAAAATAAAACCACCGCACACAATCCTAATCCTTATGGCTGCTACCTTTCGGTCCTGACCCGGTTCGAATGTAATTGTTGCGGTGGCATTATTAATTATAACATTTTTTTATAAAAAATACATTTTTTTTAATTTATAATGTTTCACGTGAAACATTATAAATTAAATAGTTTTTAAATTATTCATATAAGGTTGTAAAACAATAGGTATATTTACAACATTATCTTCTTCAACATAAAAATTTTCTAAAATCGCTGCAACAACTCGATCAATAGCTAATCCTGATCCATTTAGTGTATGTGGAACTACTTTCTTATTATCTTGACTAACTCTAGTTTCCAATCTTCTTGCTTGAAAATCTTCACAATTACTACATGAAGAAACCTCGCGATAACACATTTGAGAAGGTAATCATAATTCTAAATCATAAGTTTTAGCAGCACTAAAACCAATATCACCACTACATAAATTAATAACTCTATAAGGAATATCTAATTTTTGTAAAATTAATTCAGCATTTTTAGTTAACTCTTCAAGGGCATCATAAGATTTTTCAGGATCAACAATTTGAACTAATTCTACTTTATTAAATTGATGTAACCTAATTATTCCTCTTGTATCTCTGCCAGCAGAACCAACTTCTGAACGAAAACATGGTGTATAAGCACACATTTTTATTGGTAATTTAGAAAAATTAATAATTTCATTGCGATAAATATTTGTTAAAGGAACTTCTGCTGTTGGAATTAAATACTGTTCATTATTTAATTGAAATAAATCATCTTTAAATTTAGGAAGTTGCCCTGTACCAAATAAGTTTTCTTTATTAATAATTAATGGTGGTAAAAATTCAGAATAACCATTTTTTAAATGAGAATCAATCATAAAATTCATTAATGCTCTAACTAATAAAGCGCCTTTATTCTTATATATAATAAATCTAGTACCACTTAATTTAGTTGCTTTTGAAAAATCAATTATATTTAATTTTTCAGCAATTTCTCAGTGTGGTTTACTATTTTTTTTAATAATTTTCCCTCATTTTCTAACTTCTTGATTATTAGTTTCATCGTTTCCTTGTGGAACTGAAAAATGTGGTATATTAGGAATTACTAATTGTAATTCATATATTTTATCTTCTAAATCTACAATTTTTAAATTATTTTTTATAATTTTTTCTTTTAAAATAATCATATCATCTTTAATTTTTTTTATTTGATCATTTTTTTTATTTTTTAATAATTCACCAATTTGTTTAGATTGCTTATTTCTTGTTTCTTCTAATTTTTGATTTTTTGTTTTTAAAGTTCTTATTTCTAAATCTAAATTAAAAATTTTATTTATTTCATTTTTATAACTTTGGCCCCTTGTTTCTATTTTATTAATAGTTTTTGCCGAATTATTACGTATTTTTTCTATATCAATCATTTTAGCACCTCTTAAATTAATCAATAAAAATAGTTTTTTCTTTAGTGATTGGGATTGTTACAATTGAAGAAATTGCATCTTCTTCTGTTTTAAATCTAATTAATTTAACACCTATAGTATTTCTACTTGTAGTTCTTATATCTTCTAAAGAAAATCTAATAACTGTACCTTTTAAAGTCATAATTAATAAATCATTGCTATTATTAGTGTTATTTATTGAATTTATACCAATTAATTTTCCTGTTTTTTGAGCTAATTTCATTGAAATTACACCCTTACCACCACGATTTGCTAAACGATATTCTTCAAATCGTGATATTTTTCCATAACCTTTCTCACTAATAGAGACAACTAAATCACCATCTTTATTAGAGCACATCCCAATTACATGAGTACCTTTTGTATCTATTCCTTTTACTCCGCTAGCTATTCTTGACATTACTCTAACTTGATTTTCATTGATTCTAACTGCTCGTCCATTAGCCCCAGCAATAATTATTTCATTATTACCTGTAGTTTTCAGCACATCTACTAATTGATCATTTGAACGCAATTTAATAACTATTTTACCATTTTGGTAAATAGATTTAAATTGATCTAAAGTTGAACGTTTAATAATTCCTTTTTTAGTAACAAAAAATAAATTAGCATTTATATCATAATTTTCTGATATAGCAATTATTGTTTTAATAGTCTCATTTTTTTCTGTTGCTATTAAATTAACAATTGGTGTTCCTTTAGCCGTTCTTGAATAATTTGGTACCTTATGAGCACGAATTCGATAAACTTTCCCTTTATTACTAAATATTAACAAATCAGAATGAGTTGAAGTAATTAAAACTTTATCAATATCATCAGTATTAATATCAGCGCCACCAGCACCTTTAACACCAACTCCACCACGATGTTGAGTTCTATATGTGTCTAAAGGTAAACGTTTAATATAACCACTTTTTGAAAGAGTTATAACCACCTGTTCTTCTTTAATTAAAGCTTCATCAATAATTTCACCTTCATAATTTTCAATAATTTCAGTTCTTCTATCATCACCATAATTTTCTTTAATTGTTGTTAACTGAGAAATCATTAATTCTATTTGCTTAGAAGGTTCATTAATTAAAGTTCTTAATCGAATAATTTCTTCATTAATAAATGATAATTCATTATTTAATTTTTCTTGTTCTAAATCTGTTAAACGTTGCAGTTTCATTTCTAAAATTGCTTTAGCTTGTTTTTCAGAAAATTCAAATTTATTCTGTAAATTAGTTAATGCTTCTTCTGTTTTCTTTGATTCCTTAATTATTTTAATAATTTCATCAATATTTTGTAATGCTTTAACAAGACCAAAAATAATATGATACTGATGTTCATATTTTTTTAATTCAAAATTAGACTTATTAAGAATAATTTCAATTTGATGTTCAATATAAATTTCAATCATTTCTTTTAAATTCATTACTTTAGGTTGTTTATTATGTAATGCTAATAAATTTATTGTGAATGTTGTTTGTAATGAAGTAAATTTATATAGTTGATTTAAAATAAGTTCAGCATAATCAATATTTTTAATTTCTAATACTAATCTTATTCCTTCACGATTAGATTCATCTCGCAAATCAGTTATATAATTTACTTTTTTTTCTTGAACTGCTTTAACTATATTATTTATTAAATTAGTTTTATTAGTTTGATAAGGTATTTCTTCGACAATAATTGCAGGTTTACCATTTGATAATTTTTCAACTTTAGTTTTACTACGAACTGTTATTGTTGATCTTCCGTTTAAATAAGCATTTTTAAATGAATTTACACCTAAAATCATTGCACCTGTAGGAAAGTCAGGTCCTTTAACGATATCTAATATTTCCATAATATCACAATCAGGATTTTGAGCTACAAAAATAATTGCATCAACTATTTCTCTTAAGTTATGTGGTGGAATACTTGTTGCCATTCCAACAGCAATACCTGTTGTTCCATTAACTAATAAATTAGGAAAATAAGCTGGTAAAACACTAGGTTCTTTTTCAGCGCCATCATAATTTTCAACAAAAGTAACTGTATTTTTATTTAAATCTTTAACCAACTCTCCTGCCATTTTACTCATTCTAACTTCAGTATATCTCATAGCAGCAGCACTATCACCATCAATTGAACCAAAATTACCTTGGCCATCAGCTAAAGGATAACGATAATTAAATTCTTGTGCCATTCTTACCATTGTTTCATAAACTGCAATATCACCATGAGGATGAAATTTTCCAATACATTCTCCAACAATACGTGCTGCTTTTTTATAAGGTTTATCATATGTCATACCTAAAATTGCTAAAGAATATAAAATTCGACGATGTACTGGTTTCAATCCATCTCTTGCATCTGGCAAAGCTCTTGAAACAATAACTGACATTGAATATTCTAAAAAACTAGTTCTCATTTCATCAGATATATTACGAACATATTTATTAGAAATAAATGTTTCATTTTTTTTAGTTATTTCACTCATATATAAACTCCTAATTTTATTTTATTAACTTTTAAGCATCAATGTTTTTTACATATTTAGCATTTTCTTGAATAAATTCTTTTCGTGGAAATACATCTTTCCCCATCAATATTGAAAAAGTTTCATCTGCTTCTGAAGCATCATCAATACTTACTTGTAATAAAATTCTATGTTGTGGATCCATAGTTGTTTCTCATAGTTGTGTGGCGTTCATTTCTCCTAAACCTTTATAACGTTGAATGTTAAAATTAGTTCCATTAAAATTATCTTTAATTTCTTGCAATTCTTGATCGTTATATGCATATTTAACAAATTTACCACTATAAAATTTGTATAAAGGAGGCTGAGCTATATATATATAACCAGCATCAATTAAGGGACGCATGTAACGATAAAAAAATGTTAATAATAATGTTTTAATATGTGAACCATCAACATCAGCATCAGTCATAATAATAATTTTATGATAACGTAATTTAGTAATATTAAATTCTTTACCAACACCACAACCAAAGGAAATAATAAGATTATTTATTTCTTCGTCAGAAAAAACTTTTAAAAGTCGTGCTTTTTCAACATTAATTATTTTTCCTCTTAATGGTAAAATTGCTTGAATTTCTCTACTTCTTCCCAACTTTGCAGTTCCGCCAGCTGACTCACCTTCGACAATAAAAACTTCTGTTTTAGTTGGAACTTTAGAAGAACAATCTGCTAATTTACCTGGTAAATTAGAAAATTGTAAAGGATTTTTTCTCGAAGTCATAATATTCTCACGTGCTTTTTTAGATGCTAAACGTGCACTTACTGATAAAATAACTTTGTTAATAATAATTTTTGCTTCAGAAGGATTTTCCAATAAAAATTTATTAATTATTTTTCCAGTTACATTAGAAACAATTTTTCTAACTTCAGAATTACCAAGTTTTGTTTTAGTTTGCCCTTCATATTGTGGATTAGGATGTTGAACTGAAATAATTGCTAAAATTCCTTCTTTAACATCATCAGCAGTAAATGTTTCATCATTATTTTTAAAAAGATTATTTTTTTTCACATAAGAATTCAATTCTCTTGTTAATGCTAAACGAAAACCATCTTCATGTGTTCCACCTTCAGGTGTATTAATATTATTACAAAATGAAAATATTTGATATTCTTCACTTTCATTATATTGAAAAGCTATTTCTGTGTTTATACCATTTATTTCAAACTCTCCATAAATAATTTCATGTTTTAAAGGTTCAAATTTATTATTTAAAAAGGCAACATATTCTTTAATTCCCCCTTCATAACAAAAAGTTTCTTCTTTATTTTCACGTTCATCAATAAATTGAATAGTTAAACCTTTATTTAAAAAAGCAAGTTGTCTTAACCTTGTTTTAATTATTATAAAACTAAAATTTACAGTTTCAGTAAAAATACTTTCATCAGGTTTAAATAAAACAGTTGTTCCTTTTTTATCACTTTGTCCAATAATTGCCAATGGTAATTCTGGTTTACCACCTTCAATATATTTTTGAAAAAAAATATTACCATCACGGTAAATAGTAACTTCCAAATACTTACTTAAAGCGTTTACTACTGAAGCACCAACACCATGTAAACCACCTGATACTTTATAAGAACCATTATCAAATTTTCCACCAGCATGTAATGTAGTAAAAACCGTTTCTACTGTTGAAATATTAGTCTTTGGATGTATATCAGTAGGAATACCTCGACCATTATCTTTTACTAATATTTCATTATTTTTAGTAATAGTTACAGAAATTTTTGTACAAAAACCAGCAATAACTTCATCAACAGCATTATCAACTATTTCTCAAACTAAGTGATGTAATCCTCTTTCTGCGGTGGAACCAATATACATTCCAGGTCTTTTTCTAACTGCTTCTAGTCCTTCTAAAACTTGAATTGAGTTAGCATTATAATCATTTGGAGTCCTTGTGCTCACTATTTTCACTCTCTTTCATCATTAAATGTTTTCATTATTAAATTAATGAAAACATTTAAAATTTCAAAAATAAATTCAAAAAAAGACTTTTTATTCTTTAAAATAAGCATATTATTTTACATTTTATGTATAGATTATACATTTTTTTTGATTTAAAACAACATAATTTTTTTAAAAGAAAAATTAAAAAATCTTTATTCAAAAAATAATAAAGGCTTTTATCCCTTTATGTACTATTTTTAAATTTTATCACATAAATGGAGATAAAAGCCTATCTAGGAAATTTTCCCCACATGTATGGCTAACTAAATTAATTTTTACTCATAAATAATGTAAAATAATAATATGTAATTTAAACAGTTTTTGAATTTAAAAGTACAATTCAGCGATATTTAAAATAGATTAGGAAGATTAAATTATGCCAAAACCATACAGTTAAGACTTACGAAGAAAAGTAGTAGAAGCCTATGAAAGTAAAAACATGAAAATTCAAGAAATTTGTAAAGTGTTCAATATTACTAGAAAGACTTTATTCTTATGAAGAAAAAGAAAAAAAGAAACTGGGCATATAAAACCAATTTTGAATTATCAAAAAGGACATAGCCACAAAATAAATGATTTAGATGAATAAAAAAATTATTTAGCGTAAAATAAAGATGTTACAGTTCAAAAAGTAATTGAAAAATTTGGTGATATGACTAAAGAAACAGTTTATAACTATTTCAAAAAACTAAATTATACATATAAAAAAACTTTTTTATATGAACAAAGAGATAAAAATAAACAAGAAGATTTTTTAAAAGAAATAGCTAAAATAATGAATGAAGATTTAGTATTATATATTGATGAATCTGGAATTGATGATAATGAATTTTATAAATATGGTTGATCTGAAAAAGGTAAAAGATTATTTGATAATAAACCCGCATATAAAATAAAAATAATGAGTATAATTAGTTCACTAAATAAAGGCAAATTAAAAGCCCTATGAGCATTTGAAGGACATTGCAACAGTAAAATTTTTGAATCATATGTAAAAAATATACTAATTCGAGTATTAAAGAGTGGACAAATTATAGTTTTAGATAATGCAACGTTTCATAAATCTAAATTAACAAAACAATTAATTGAAAATGCTGGATGCAAACTATTATTTATTCCGCCATATTCTCCTAATTTAAATCCAATTGAACATTTTTGATTCGCTATAAAACATAATATAAGAAAAATATTACCAAATTATTGACCAAATATTAAAAAAGCTATTGATTTTTTTCAATATATGAGTAAACATTACTTTAGTTAGCTATAAATGAATATTGTGTTTTGAAACTTTTATGTGTGTTCGGAAAGTTCGTCGGATGTGTTTTCATGCAGATTCAATCTGGTTTGTGTTTACACCTGTTGATGACACATACCCAACTTCATGATTTACGATTTCATGTTTGTGATAGAAGTTTTTAAAACTTCCATATCCCTTCCAAGAATCCGTAAATAGACAACACCCAGTAGAAATGTGTTTCAATGCAAATCATAAAAGGTTTTTCTCATCTGCTTTTTTCAATACTTTCACAATTAGTTTGTTGCTGGTTTTCTCATAAACTCCAACAATCAAGGTTTTATTCAACAAGGATCTTCCTTGTTGAATAAAACCTACATGTGAAAGATACATTTCATCCATCTGTGCTGTGCCATCATCAATGAACCCTGCATCTTGATTCCAAATTCTAGTTCTGATTTCATGACCCATTCTTCAAAATGTTTTATATGTAACACCCAATAATTTTGCAACATCTGTTGATGGTATACCATACTATTTGCCATTTGTTGATGGAATCACATACCTGGATGAAATTCATCAAGATAAAAATATTTATTTAAATTACTTTCATTAACTCCAGAATTAAAAACTGGTTTATAAGAATATTTTGTTTCTTTAGAGATCATTTTACAAATTGTAGCACTAGTTTCAACAATTCCATCTGGAATTTTATTTGAGGCTTTTTAAAAATCTGTGTATCTTTTTAAAAAGTTACTAGTTTAGATTAATTCTATCTTCAAATTTTATCATAAAATGAGCAATTGCTGTATTTCAATTTTGAATGGGCAGTGTTCATTTTTTTGTTATATTTTCAATTGCTAAGTAAAATATTTTAAAAACTGCCATATCATTTGGAAAAACTTTTTTATTTCTAATAACTTTTCGTAATTGACTAATAACAGATTAAATAGCATTTGTTGTATAAATCACTCTTTTGATTTATGCAGGATAACTAATAAAAACCATTAAATTATCTCAATTTTTATATCATGATTTAGCAATTTGAGGATATTGTTTATTTCATTTACTTTCAAAAGATTCTAAAGCTTGCATTGCTTGTTCTTCACTACATGCACTATAAATTGGTTTTAAATCTGTAACTAGTGATTTTCTATGTTTGTATGAAACATATTTTAAACTATTTCTAATTTGATGAACTATAGACATATTCCGTAAATAAATTTAATCAATTGTCAATAATAATATTTATAAATTTTTTAGTGTTAATAATTATAGAAGTTAATATTTTTAAAAAAATACTTTAAAAATAAATTTATATTTCAAACACAAAAATTGTTAATATTATTTTTATATTAACTTGATAAAAATTTAAATTTTTAAAAAAATATTAAAAATATTTTTTTATTTTAATGGTTTTGTTTTATTAAAAATTTCACAAAGTAAGTTAAATCTTAAGTACATAAGTCTAAATATACTTTTTCTACATTTATTTATTAAAATTTTGAATCTTTTTAATCAAGCAAAAACATGTTCAACTTTAATTCTAATTTTTGAAATAATTTTATTGTAGATTTTTTCTTGTTTAGTTAATTTTTTATTTTTAGTTTTTTTAATTGGTAATATAGTATTTTTATAAATATTTTGTATTCCTTGATATCCCAAATCACCAATAATTATTGTTTTTTCTGAAAATTCAAGATTTGAATTTTTTAATATTTGAAAATCATGTACTTTTCCATTATCAGCAAAAATATCAACAATTTTTTTATTAAAAAGTCATATATAATTTGAAATTTTATAGAAAACATTCAACTTTTACCAGAAAAATATTCTAACTGTAGTTTTTTTTAGTTGGTCTTTCAATTTCAATTTCAGTTGAATCAATTAAATAAAATTGAAATTCATTTAAATCTTCTTGTTTTTTCTCAATTTTTGATTTATATTTTGTTTTTAAAAACTGATAATCTTTGTCATCACTAAGTTTATTTTCTACTCAAGTAATATTTCGAAAACAACTTGATGCACTCATTTTATATTTAATACTCATTTGGAAAAAAGTATAATATTCTTTTCAGTATACTAAAGTCATCATCAATCTTTCTTCAACTGAAAGTTTATATTTTCTACCTTTAGTTTTTTTTAAATTTTCTATTTCAATTAATTTTGTTAACATTTCATCAAAATGAAAACGTTTTATACCAAAATATCTATAAAATTGTTCATTTTTTAATTTTTTTAAATTTTCAAAATTCATTTTTATCAACACCTTATTAATTTATTAATAAAGAAATTATAAAATAAATTTTAAATTATTAATTGACTTTTAAAAAATTTATTTACGGAATATGTCTTATGAATAATTGATGTTCGGTTTTAGGATAAACTGATTGTATCGCTTCTGACATTCCTGTTAAATTGTCACTACAAGCGATAAGAATATCATTTAAGCCTCGATTTTTCATTTCTGTGAAATTAGATAATCAAAACTTAGAACCTTCATTTTCACTAATTCATAAACCTAAAACATCTTTTTTGCCTTCTAAATCAACTCCTAGTGCTATATAAACTGATTTGTTAATAATGCGTTTATCTTATCGTACTTTAACTACTATACAATCAAAATAAACAATCGGATAAACAATTTCTAATGGCCGATTTTGTCATGCTTTAACATCATCAATAACATCATCAGTAATTTGACTAATAACACTTTCACTAATATCAGCACCATGATATAACTCTTGTAACTGCATTCTAATATCTGATAAAGTCATGTCTTTGGCATATAATGAAAGAAATTGTTGATCAAAATCATCAAATCTTCTTTGTCTTTTTGCAAATATTACTGTCTCAAAATTACTATTACGATCTCGTGGTACATTAATCTCAATTTTACCTTGTTGGGTTATTAATTTTTTTGAATTTATACCATTGCGAGCATTATCACTATTATTATGTTGATTTTTTTCATATCCTAAATAATTTTGCATTTCAGAATTCAACATTTTTTCAACTAATCTTTTTGTTAATTATTTATATAAACCTCCCTCTTTAAAAACTGTTGTTAAATATTCAGTATTTTCTAATAATAAATCTACTGCTTTTGATATTGGATCATTATTATTAATATTTTGTTTTTTAGACATACGTAACTCACTCTTTCTAGTTATTTAATTTTATTTACTATAATTAATTAAACATAGTTATTTTTGTAAGTTACACAGATTACTAAACATTGCCTTTTATTTTTAAAATTATTCATATCAGTTGCTAATTCTCTTGAAATAAAAAAAGTTGTAATAATATTTTTATAAATTATTTTCATTTCTAATATCATTTTCTTTCATTGTTTTTGATATTCAATACATGTTTTACGTGCTATTTGTATTTTTTGTTGATTATTATGTAACATCTTTTTAATTTTTGGTGTGAATGTTAAGTCAGGAACATCACTAATAATAATTTTATTTGCACCATTTTTAATTAATAATTTTATTGCTTTTTTTCTTCATTTATTACATTATTAATTTTACTGTTAATAATAATAGGATCTGTTTTATTCATTAAATTACCAATATCATTAGTTCCCATTTCTATTCAAATAACATCTTTTTTTTTTGTAAAGAATGTTGTGATAACAACATTTGTGCTTGATGAGACAAATCAAAAGTTTTAATAATATCTAAATTATTATCACTGCTATCAGCAACTTCTCCTCCATAAGCATAATTATTGCCCAAACTTTGAAATGTTTTACAATTGATGTTAAATAATCACCCAGGTTTAAAATTAATATTTAATTTTTCAGCAATTAATTGTGAAAATACTTTATTACTACTTCAACAATTATTATAATATGGTTTATCTAATTGAAAAAGTTTAAATTTACTATTAATATTTTCTAAATATTGATTTTATGCAAATGTTTCTGTACCAGTATCTGATAAACTATCCCCTAAAACATAAAATTCGCTAATAGTATCTTGCTTATTTTTACAAGCAATTATATTTAAATTAGTAAAAATTAAAATAGTAAACATACTTAACAATTGTAATTTTTTACCTTTTCTTAGTTTATTAATTAAAAATAACTATTTTATTTAGTTATATCATATTATTTTTCTCCAATTGGTAAAACTAGTTGTAATAACCCAGTTTCTTCTTCGCTATCAATAATTGTATAATTTTTTGGTCAAGAAATTTTTAAATTTACTTTTTTACATTTATTAAACGATTTTAAAGCATTAATAATTAATTTTGAATTAAAAACTACTTTTATTTCTTCTTTTAAACTTTTAGATTTTACAATATGAAATTTTTTAAATTGTTCAATTACTTCACCTATACTATCATTATTAGATAAACAATTAATTTTAAAATCATTTTTTTCTACATTGATTCAAAATTGAATCATAGGTGAAGTATCTTTTTTTGCTAAAATTATTGATAATTCAATAATTTTTAAAAATTCTCTAACGTTATTAATTTCAATAATATTTTTTTCTTTTTCTATAATATTTTTAATAATATCATCAGTATTTGGATAAGTACCTTCAATCATTCGTGTTTGAAATAAAAAAATTTCAATTTCAATAATTAAATTATAATCATTTTCAAAATAAAAATTTATATTTGAATTTAAATCACTAGTAATTTTATCAATTTCATTTAATAAATGAACTGGAATATTAAACTCTTTATTATTAAATTCTAATTTTTCTTCAAAAGAAAATCACTTTTTCGCTAAACAATATCCATCAGTTGCTGTAACAAATAACTTTTGATCATTAAATTTAAAATTAATTCCACTTAATGCTGGTTTATTATTGTTTGTATTTGTTGCAAAAGCAATTTGTTCATTTATATTTTGTAACAAACTTTTATTAAAAGATACTTTATTTTTAATATTTTTGTTAAAGTTGATTTTTGGAAATTTTTCAATTGTCATTGTACTTAATTTAAAGATAAAATCATTATTATCATTTTTAAAATTACTAATGATTAAATTATTAATTTTAAGTTCAAATAAAATTCATTCATCTTCTAGTTTACTAAAAATATCATAGATAATTTTAGTATTAATTAATACTGAACCGATGTTTAATATTTTTAAATATTTTTCATTATTATTTAGTTCATATTTTAATGATAAATTACCATTAGATGCAGTTAAAATTATTTTTTCTTTTTGAACTTCTAATAAAAAACAAGATAATTCTTCATAATTATTATTAGAAATTGTTATTTTTATTATTTTTTTTATTATTTTTAATAATACAGAACTTTTGATTTCAATTTTCATAAATATCTCCCATTTTTAAACATTAATAATTAATTATATATTATATATATTAATTATTATTTATTTAATTATTAATAATATTATGATGTGGGTTAATGTGAATAACTAATTTTAACTTATAAAATAAAGAAAAAATAACAATCTTATATGTTAATAATTTATGATTAAAATATTAGATTAATTGTGTTTTAAACATTCACGTGATAATCTTTCGATATTTTTTTTAAATTCATAATTAGTTTCAATATTTTTTTTAATTTTGTTATAAGCATTCATTACTGTTGTATGATCTTTACCTCCAAATTC
The DNA here is from genome assembly GCF_040369795.1 of Spiroplasma ixodetis. GTDB lineage: Bacteria > Bacillota_I > Bacilli_A > Mycoplasmatales > VBWQ01 > Spiroplasma_E > Spiroplasma_E ixodetis_B. The sequence goes on along the minus strand of NZ_AP028955.1, from coordinate 881 downwards.
AGAACCAATTTTTGTATATGATTCATTTAAAAGTGTTTTTATTAAATACATTGCTACATGGCGTGCTATTGTTATTGTTTTAACTCTAGAAGTACTAATCAATAATTTGGTTGGAATATTATAATATTCAGATACAATTGTTTTAATTTTTTTAATAGTTAGTTTTTCTTTTAATGAAGTATTTGATGTTTTAAAAGCTTTCATAACGTCTTCAAGCACTATTAAATGATTAGGCTTTATATATAAAATGCTGTAAAAAATTAATCTATTTAATGCTCCTTCTAATTTTCTAACATCACTATTAAAATTTAAAGCAATAAAACTTAAAGATTCTTCAGTAAAAATGCTTGGATCATAATTTAAAGACTTAATTTTTTCTTTTAAAATAGTTAATGAAGTTTCAAAATCTGGTGAATCAATACCAACACTTAAACCACTTTGAAATCTTGAAACATTTCTTTCTTCAAAACCATATAAATCATCAGGATGTTTATCTGATGTAATAACAATTTGTTTTTGTTTGTTAACAAAGCTATTAAATATATGAAAAAATATTTCATTTGTTTTACTACGATTAGCTAAAAATTGAATATCATCAACGAGAAGAACATCGTATTGATTAAATGAATCTTTAAATTTTTCAATATCATTAATATTTTGTTTAATAATTTCTGGTACCATACGGCCAAATTCTTCAGAAGATAAGTAAAGTACTTTTTTTTGATTATTATATTTTGTTAATATTTCATTTTCAATAGCATGAAGTAAATGTGTTTTTCCTAATCCAGAATTACCATAGATAAATAAGGGATTTCAATACCTACCAAGTTCTATGGTAATTGAAAATGCTGCTTGATAAGCATCGTTATTCGATTCTCCTT